>CAWJLO010000013.1:0-30147 GCA_963843685.1 uncultured Chloroflexia bacterium | reverse complement strand
GTCTACGCTGCTCGCATCATCGACTTGATCGAGGCGATCGGTAGCGGTGCCGAGCCGTCATGGTTCCCGACGAGCGAGCTCGTCCACTTCGACCTGCACACGGACAACGTGCTCGCGCTCGATGACGGCACGCTCACCGGGATCGTCGACTGGGAGAATGCGTGCGCGGGCGATCACCGCTATGACCTGGTGGCGTTCGCGTTCGACCTCGACGGTCACGGCCAGCAGATCTGGGACCGGGTCGAGGCGCTCGTCGAGCGGCACGTGCTGCGGGCGTACGTCGCACACATGGCGCTCCGTCGCACGGACTGGGCGATCCGCCACCGGCCGGAGGACATCTCCCGGCAGCTGGATCGCGCCGAGCGCGTGCTCAATCGGTAAGTCCGGAGCGGAGGGTGCAACACGTCGAGCGTCCTCTCGGAACCGCTGAAGGGACGTCAACGGGGGGCGGAGTGTCTCCGGGCTAGACCATGGGTGGGAGATCGAGCCCGAGCAGCGCGCGGCCGGCCGGCTCGTAGTTCGTCGGGGCGAGCATGACGTGCTGGGTGGTGGTGTGCACGTCGCGGAGACAGCGCTGCAGGACGTTGCCCTCGTAGATGGAGGAGCCGCCGCCGAGGGAGTAGGCGATCTCGACAGCGCGCACTGATTCCAGGGCGGCGTGGGCGCAGGCGGCGCGGACCATGGCGCGGTCGGCGGCGGTGATCTCGCGGCCGGCGACGGCCTTGCCCAGATCTCGTCCATGATCTCGTACATCCAGGCGCGGGCTGAGCGCAGGATAGCCTCGGCGCGCGCGATCTCGGTGTGGGTGTAGGGCCGCTCGGCGAGCTTTGATCCGATGTTCATGGGGGTCTTGTTCACGGCGAGAGCGATGAGCTCGTCGATGGCGCGGCGGGCGATGCCGAGGGGGATGGGCGAGATGGTGAGGGCGAGGAAGCCGAGCACGGGGTAGCGGTACGTCGGGCCATCGACGAGCGGCGCGGTGTTGAGCGCGAGCATTCGGTCGTCGGGGACGAAGACGTCCTTCACCTCCATGTCGTGGCTGCCCGTGCCGCGCATGCCGACGACGTTCCACGTGTCGATGATGTTGACCTGGTCGATGGGAAAGACGGCCATGCGGTACTCGGGCGGCGCTGCGCTTCCGTCCGCCGGGGTGGTGAGGCAACCGCCGACGAGCATGGTGCAGTGATTGCAGCCACTGGCGAAGGGCCAGCGACCGGTAACGCGGTAGCCGCCGTCGGTGCGGACGGCGCGGCCCCAGGGCGCCTGTGCGCCACCGGCGACGGCCCGGGGCACGAAGAGCGAGCGCGCCGTGGCTTCTTCCATCTGGGCGGAGATGATGCCGGTGCCGTTGGCGATGCCGACGACCCAGGCGATCGAGGCGTCGGCGACAGCGAGCTCCTCGAGCACGCGGACCATCGTGGGGATCGACTCCTCGAGGCCGCCGTAGGCGCGGGGGAGCATCATGTCGAAGAGCCGGGTCTGGTGGAGGAGATCGACGATGGCCGGCGGGCAACGGCGGAGGCGCTCGGCCTCGTCGCTGGCCTCGCGTAGCGTGGGGGCGATGGAGCGGGCGGTGGCGAGGAAGTCGATCGTTGGCGTGGCGGCGGTGGTTGTCGTCATCGTGCGTCTCCTGGTGGAACCAGCGGCATCGTCGGGCCGAGGGCTTGCGCGAGTTCTGTAGTGATCGCTACAATAGCGGCCGAGTTATGGGAGTGTCAAGCGCTGCTGAGCCAAGACGGACGAACGCACGTGGAGAGGCGTCGCGAGAGCGCATCCTGGACGCGGCGGCGGAGGTCGCGGGGGAGCGCGGGTACGAGGGGACGAGCATCAACCTCGTGAGCCAGCGGTCGGGGCTGCCGGCGAGCTCGATCTACTGGCACTTCAAGGACAAGGACGAGTTGATCGCGGCGGTGATCGAGCGTGGCTTCGAGCGGTGGGTGCGGGCGCTGGACAAGGCGCCGCCGGTGCGGGGCGGTGGCTCGCCGGACGCGGCGGTGGCGGACGAGGCCGCGCGGGAGCAGTTCGCGGCGAACCGGCGGGCGCTGGCGCGCTTCCCGGATTTCGTGCGGCTGGGGCTGATGCTGCTGCTGGAGCGGCGGCCGCAGGAGGCGACGGCGCGGCGGAAGTTCATGGAGGTGCGGCGGGCGACGCAGGACCGGCTGCGGCAGGCGTACCGGATCGACTTTCCGGAGCTGGACGAGGCGGGGGTGGGGGCGCTGGTGGGGCTGACGATCGCGCTGGCGGACGGGTTCTTCATCGCGCAGGAGGCGGGGGAGGGTGAGCTGGAGGCGGCGTTCGAGCTGATGGGGACGGCGATCCTCGGTGCGGCGAAGGAGCTGGCGGGGGGTGGCCGACCGACGAAGGAGAACGGGGTCGTGATGCTGCTGCCGTTGTCGAAGGAGCCGTTCGTGGCGCCGACGGAGCGGGACATGCTGCCGTCGGAGCGGCGGGAGTTCGTGCGGACGCACCGGACGTGCGTGTTCGGGTACGGGCGGGCGAAGGACGGGCCGGCGATGTCGGTGGTGTACTTCATCCCGACGGACGAGGACGAGCTGCTGGTCTCGACGATGGCGGGGCGGGGGAAGGCGCGGGCGGTCGGGCGGAGCGAAAAGGTGAGCCTGTGCGTGCTGGACGAGCGGTGGCCGTTCGCGTTCCTGCAGGTGTACGCGGACGCGGTGGTCGACCGCGGACCCGCGGCTGGTGGTGGACGTGATGATGGCGGTGGCGGGGACGGATGTCGGGGACGCCGCTGCCGGAAGCGGTGCGGCCGGCGGTGGAGAAGAAGGCGGTGGAGGAGGGGCGGGTGGTGATCCGGTGCCGGCCGTACGCGACGTTCGCGACGCCGCCGCGGCACCTGGCGCGGAACGAAGACGGCGCGTGGCTGACGCACTGGACGTCGGGGAGCGTGGCGTGGGACGCGGCGGACCCGGCCTGAGACGGATGACGAGCAAGGAGGACGCAGCGTGACTCTGCATCGGATCGACAACATCACGATCGGCGTGCCGGACGTGGCGAAGACGTCGGAGTTCTACCGCGACTTCGGGATGACGGAGGGGGCGCCGGGCGTGTTCGCGACGGCGGACGGCGGCGAGCAGCTGCGGCTGGTGCACTCGCCGGTGCGGCGGCTGATGGAGATCGCGCTGGCGGCGGACGACCCGGACGACGTCGATCGGGTGGCGACGCAGCTGCGGGGGATCGACGTGGAGGCGACGCGCACGGACGGCGGGATCTCGGCGACGGACCCGGGGACGGGCGTGAAGGTATCGATCGGGGTGGCGGCGCGGCTGCAGCAGGAGGCGGGGCCGGCGACGCACTACAACGGGCCGGGGCGCATCGAGCGGGTGGGGCTGCGGTCGGAGGAGCTGCCGCAGGGTGCGGGGGAGACGGTGCAGGCGCGGCCGCGGCGGCTGGGGCACGTGGTGGTGGGGACGACGACGCTGGAGCCGAGCCAGAAGTTCTTCATGGAGGGGATCGGCTTCAAGCTGAGCGACTCGGTGGGGAAGGCGGCGTTCTTCCTGCGGTGCTCGGAGGACCATCACAACCTGCTGCTGCAGGCGGCGCCGATCCAGTTCCTGCACCACACGTCGTGGCAGGTGGAGGACGTGGACGAGATCGGGCTGGGGGCGCAGTCGCTGCTGAAGAAGGACCCGACGCGGCACGTGTGGGGGTTCGGGCGGCATCACGTCGGTTCGAACTTCTTCTGGTACTTCCGGGACCCGGCGGGGAACTTCGCGGAGTACTTCTCGGACATGGACTGCATCCCGACGGACCAGGTGTGGGAGCCGCGGGTGTGGGAGGGGGTGCGGTCGCTGTACTCGTGGGGGCCGCCGCCGCCGGCGTCGTTCCTGCGGCCGGACGACCTGACGGAGCTGATGGCGGGCATGCACCCGGCGAAGGCGTAGGCGATGGCGAACGTACAACCGCTGGCACGGGAAGACCTCGCCGAGTTCGAGCAGACGTTCCAGCTCGTCGAGCGGGCGATGGGGTTCGTGCCGCGCAGCCTGTACACGATGGGGAGGCGGCCGGACATCCTGCGGGCGTTCGCGGGGCTGAGCGTGACGGTGCTGGGGCCGGGGAAGGTGGACCCGGGGCTGAAGCAGCTGGTGGCGATGGTGGCGAGCGTGTCGGCGGGGTGCCGGTACTGCCAGGCGCACACGTCGACGTCGGCGGCGAAGTTCGGGGTGGCGGCGGAGAAGACGGCGGCGGTGTACGAGTTCGAGACGAGCGCGCTGTTCAGCGACGGCGAGCGGGCGGCGCTGCGGCTGGGACGCGATGCGGGGATCGTGCCGAACGCGACGACGCCGGAGCACTTCGAGGAGATGCGGAAGCACTACACCGACGAGCAGATCGCGGAGATCGTCAGCGTGATCGCGCTGTTCGGTTGGCTGAACCGGTGGAACGACACGATGGCGACGGACCTGGAGGACGAGCCGATGGCGTTCGCGTCGGCGCACCTTGCGGGGGCGGGGTGGGAGGCGGGGAAGCACGGGTGAGGGTTAGCGCGGTGGAAAACGCGATGCATCTCAGCACCTTGGAAAGCCTAGACGCCGGGGAACGAGAGCAGCGCTTCAGAACTGTCGGCAGTCCAATCGCTTGATACGTCGCGTCCGGACTCGGCCATCCGCGTCGTACTCAGCGACGGCAATTCGATCAAGCTGCCGTCGCTGATGCCGGCGGCTCCGTCTGGCGAAACAGAGTCCAGAGCCGCGTAGGCCGGGTCCGCGTCCGTTCTCTGGCCGTCCGGAACTGATACGAATTGCGCCTGAGCCGCGAGTGGTGTGCCGTCGCTCGCCCTGACTGACGGCTCACGGATCAACAAACGGCCGGCGCCCGCCCACTCCGCGAAGACGAGCCGTGTCGGATCGTACGTGTCGCCGGAGGACCAGACGGTGCGCGCCGCCATCGCGCCGACACCGCCTCGCACGACTTGCGTGCTGGCCCCCTGGCCGGCCGGGCCACGCTTCCCCGTCATGCAACAAGCAGGTACTTGCCGTCGGGCGACCAGCCGAGCGGCGTGATGTAGTCCGTGCTCGGCGTCGACGGACCGGACGATGGAGAAGTGGCCGTCGGCAGAGGCAGCGTCGGCTATTACGAGGGACTGCTGTCCCGCGTTGGTGTTGATGTACGCCGCATGCCGCCCGTCCGGCGAGAACGACGCCTGGCGGCCGAGTCCGTCCGGCTGCGGGAACTCCTCGTCCTGACCGCTCGCGACATCGCGAATCACCAGCGGCGCGTTGAGCCCGGGCACCGTGCGCTCAACGAGCAGCGTCTTTCCGTCCGGGGCAGGGGAGATCGTGCCGTAGATTGGACTGCTCGGCGGGGGCGGGTTGTCGATCTTGAGGTCGATCGCCTCGAGCGGTGTCCCGTCGACGTCGTAGATCACGAACGCCCTCCCGTCGACGTCGTACGCAACGAACGTCTTGCCGTCCTCAACCCACTTCGCCTGCATCAGGCGATCCGCGGTCGGGATGACCTTGCATTGGCCCGTCGCCCGCTCAACAAGGACAACGGCCATCGCTGGCTCGCCGCCGGACTGTTGCGGGGGAGCGCACGGCGGCTGCGGTCCGAGATCGGCCGTCGGGACGTCGGCGCCGCCGATGCGGACCGTCTGGCTGGAGAGGTCGGCTCCGAACCTCACCTGGAGACGCCACTCTCCGGCGCTCGGCAGGTCAGGTCCCGCGACGAAGTACGCACCCGGCAGATCAACGCCGGGACAGGCCGCTCCCGGGCAAGTTGTGCACGAAGCGGGGAACGAAAGGTGCTCGCCCGTTGCCACGTTGCCGGCTTGCACGACATCCGGGCTCTGTGCCTCACCGGAGCCGCAGGCCGCGCCGTTGGTGACGCGGAGGACGATCTTGAGGTTGTGGACGCAGAGGTGGCCGGAGGTCAGATCCTCCTCGGTGAGACCGAAGCGCCAGAAGATCGGCGCCGAGCCGAGCTCGAGCCCGGGTGTGGGCACGGCCGGTGTGGCGCACGCGGGTGGCGTTGCCGGCGCGAGAAGCGCCGGTGACCCGCCACCGCCATGGCCGCTCTCCGTCATCACGCCCCAGGCCAGCAGCGCGATGCCCGCGGCGACAACGACGAGGATGCCGGCCGTGGCGAGGCGCGCTCCGGTGCCGAGCGCTGCGGTGCGACGGAGCAGGGCGGCTGGAGTGGCCAGCCACGCGCGGCGAGGGCGAGGCTCGGGCTGCCAGCGCGCCGCTTCGTCGCGGGAGGAGACGCCGAGCTTGCCGAGGATCTCGGAGACATGGAAGCGCGCGGTGGAGGGCGCGACGTTGAGGCGCGCGGCGATCTCGTCGTTGGTGAGGCCGTCGCGGAGAAGCGCGAGCACCTCCCATTCGCGTGGGGTAAGGATGTCGGGATACGGCGGTCGTCCGCGTGTGGGCATAGCTGTGATCCAGCGTACGACGGGGACAGCCGAATTACACTGGTAGCCCTAATGTTCTGATTGTGGTCGGCGGTGAAGTCTCGGGTGGCTGAACCGGTGGAACGACACGATGGCGACGGACCTGGAGGACGAGCCGATGGCGTTCGCTTCGGCGCACTTTGCGGGGCGGGCTGGGAGGCGGGAAGCATGCGGCGGGCGGGCAATGAGGCTCGTCACGTTGACGCGTTCCGGGCTGGTAGTCGCTGAGCCAGCGGCCGCCGTCAGCCCTGCGGCTTCCGGAGCATCGTCCACATGCGCGGGCCGCCGTTGGGGATCGTGACTTCGCGCAGGACGGCGAATCCGTTTCGCTCGTAGAAGATCACGTCGTCCGGCTTATCGGTCTCCAGGTAGCAGGGGAGCCCGGAGGCGTCGGCGCGGTGGAGGATCGGCTGGAGCAACGCGCTGCCTATGCCCTGCCGCTGGCGCGGCGGGTCGACCCCGAGGATGAACAGGTACCAGTGCTTGGGGTCGACGTCCTTCTTGTGCAGCGGCTCGACGTAGTTCGTGACGCGCACGAACTTCATTGTCGCGCTCATGCCCACCTTGAATGGGGCGGCGAGCAGGCCGCTCTGCAGCATGCGCATCGGCGTCATGATCGTTTCGCCGGGCGGCAGCCAGACGGCGGCGCCGCCGATCGCACCGGGCGTTACGTGCACCTCGCCCCAGCGCAATCCGTACTTCGCGCCGAGGCCCATGAACCAGGGCAGCGCGCGGCGGCGACGATCTTCGTCCGGGAAGATGTACTCCATGATCGGATTGGTGTGGAACGCTCGTGCCAGCACGGCGCCCGCTTCGGCGGCTTGCTCCGCCTTGAGCTGCGTGGGCTCGATCGTTGCGATCGCCATATCGTCGTACCTCCGTTCGCAGCCGGCTGGCCCTCTTGACGCGGATCGTAACACAGGCCCGCACACCGGCAACCTGCCGCAGGCGTCGTCGGCCCAGTCGCGTCGCCGCTTCTCCTGACGCAATGTGGCAGCACGAGGGGTGCTCCAGCGATGACGGGCATTGCGCCGCGTGCGACGATGTACGTGATACGGACCGCCGCAACGTGAGGTGACGCACCATGCCGAAACCCAGAGTCGACCGACCGAATATCCCATATGGCCTGCGCGCGCCCGGGGAGGGCGCCGGCCTGCTGCCGTGGGACCGCGCCGCTGAGCGCCTGCGCAGTTCCCACGTGTACTGGGTCGCCACGATCGCACCGGACGGGCGTCCGCACGCCGTGCCTGTATGGGGCGTGTGGCACGACGACGCGCTCTATTTCAGCAACGGCCCGACGACGCGCACGGGCCGGGCGCTGGCCGCGCATCCGGAGGTTTCGGTGCATCTGGAGAGCGGTGAGGACGTCGTGATCATCGAGGGCGCGGTCGAACGGACGTCCGAGCGCGCGCTCGTCGGCATGCTGAGCCGGCTGTATCGCCAGAAGTACGTGTGGAACGAAGCGGTGCCGCCACCGTGGTGGGTCCTGCGGCCGCGCGTGGCATTCGCCTGGCTCTGCCCCAGCGTCGGCCTGCCGGAGAGTGTGTTCGCCGCGACGGCGACGCGATGGACGTTCCCCCGCGCGCGCAGACGGCCCACGCGCCGGCGCTGATGGGAGCGGCGCTCCTGTCGATCGCCCGCGTACTCGACTGGCCCCGGATGCCGCGCCGAAATGCTAGACGCCGCGACGGCGGGGTCGCGGCGTCTGTCTGCCCGTTGCGTGGCGGCGGGCCGAGTTCACCGTCACACTCGGGTTGTGCCTGTTGTGCTCGTGCGGGTCGGCGCAGCACAACTCACTGAGGTCAAACACAGACTACGCCGCGTCCCGTGGACGCGAGAGGGCCGATCGGGAGTGCCCTGGGCGCCGAATGGCCCTGAGTCGCGAGCCGTGCCAGGGCGATTCAGGCGTCGCGTGCTTCGAACAGCTGGCGGGTCAGCAGCATCTGGCCAGCGTGCTCGCGCAGGTGCTCCAGCGCGTGGAGCAGCGCCCATGCGGCGCTCACCTCGGTTGGCCAATCGGGCGACGGGCGGGCGTGCGTCTTTCGCATGACGCCCCAATCGGCGGGAGCCGGCAGCTCGAGCAGCGCGCGGCACTCGCCGCCGATCTGATCGATCACCTCCCGCAACGCGGCCGCGTCATCGGCCTTCGCCAGGAACTCCGAGTCGCGGTCGCGGGCGGGAAGCTCGGCGCCCATCGCGACGCTCAGCCACGACCGCGTGCTATGCATCGCGTGCACGCCGAGAACGGCGAGTGAGTTGGTGTCCTCGCCCGCGGGCCGCCAGTTCAACGCCTCGGACCGCGCGTCCGTGAGTGACCCGCCGAGTGCTTCCAGTGCCTCGTCGAAGATCGCACGCGCGGCTACGAGAATCGGATCCGTCTGGTCGCTCATGTCGGGAGTCTAGCACTGGATGTCGCTCCCGGCATCACTCGCGGTCGCGGCAGGCGCCGAGACGCCTTCGTACCATCTTACACAGTACAGGGCGCCGGGACTGTCTTCCCGTGTCGCTCGCTCGATTACACTGAGGCATGCCCCTGCCACCTTTTTCCCGGCGCCGATTCTTCGCGCTTGGCGCTGGCGCTGCTGCGGCGGCGCTCGTCGCGTGCACCGAGGCCGAGCGGGGCCAGTCGACGTTCACGCCCGCAGCGAGCTCACCCACACCCGAGATCACGCCCGCTGCCGCCCCGAGCGCGACCCCGGCGGCCACACCCACGCCCGCCACCTCCATCGAGACCAAGATCGGCCAGATGCTCATGGTCGGCTTTCGCGGTCTGACGATCGATTCCTCCACGCCGTTCGGCGCGGCGATAGCGGCTGGCCGCGTTGGCCACGTTGTGTTGTTCGACGCTGATGGGCTTTTGGGCTCGGACGTGCGCAACATCCAGGACCCGGCGCAACTCACCGCGCTCACGGCGCAACTCCAGACGCTCGGACCGTCGCTCATGCTCATCGCCGTGGACGAGGAAGGGGGGCTCGTCGCGCGGCTCGATCAGCGGCACGGCTTCCCGGCGACGGTCTCCGAGCAGTACCTGGGCCAGCAGGACGACGTCGACCTGACGGCGCGCTACGCGGGCAGCATGGCGATGGCGCTGGCGACCTCGGGAGTGAACCTGAACCTCGCGCCCGTCGTCGACCTGAACGTCAACCCCGACAACCCCGTCATTGGCTCGCTCGGCCGCAGCTTCTCGGCTGACCCGGACGTCGTCACCCGGCAGGCGACGGCCTTCATCGACGCGTTTCACCTGGAGCACGTCCTGTGCACGCTCAAGCACTTTCCCGGGCACGGCAGTTCAACGGCTGACTCCCACATCGGTTTCGTCGACGTCACCAACACGTGGAGCCGCACCGAGCTGGAGCCCTTCCGCCGTATCATCGCCGCGGGCAAGGCCGACGTCGTCATGACCGCGCATATCTTCAACGCGACGCTGGACCCCGATTACCCGGCGACGTTATCGAAGAAGACGATCGACGGTATTCTGCGCGGCGAGCTGGGCTACGACGGTGTGGTGGTGACGGACGACATGCAGATGGGCGCGATCCGCCAGCAGTACGGCTTCGAGCAGGCCGTCGAGCTGGCGGTGAACGCCGGGGCGGACATCGTCTCGATCGCCAACACCACGGTCTACGAGGCCGACGTGCACGAGCGCGCGTTTAACGTCATTGCGCAGGCGGTCCAGGCGGGGCGCATCAACCCTGCGCGCATCGACGAGGCGTACGGCCGGATCACGTCTCTCAAGCGCCGGTTGGTGGACGCCTGACGAGGACGCTGGTTCAGGACGCGCGTGTCCTGGTGTGCCTGGTCTGCACCTGGGGCTGCGTCTGTGTGGATGTCTGTTGCTGCGTCGACGGCTGCGTCTGCGTCTGAGCCGACGCGCCGGGTTGAGCGACGACCGGCGCCGATGCGACGGACGCCTGCTGCGCGCTGGCGTTCGAGACGCCTGAGTTCTTGTGGACGACGCCGAAGATCGTGCCCAGCGCTGCGATGCTGGCGACGATCGTGGCGATCTTGGCCCTGGTGTTCTTCTTCATCTCGAGCATGAGGGTACTGCCTCCGTTCTTCCTCATTGTCGCCGGAGTGGAGGTGCGACCTGTTTCAAAGTGATGAGGGCCGAGTCGGCCGCGTGAAGGCGAGGTGTTGCGGATCCGTTTCGCTTGCGCCTGATTCGGCCTGGTGGCCTACCAGGGGTCGATGGAGGGGCGCTTCTTGCCGGTGCGGGGTGCGGGCGGGGGCAGTGACTTCAGCGCCGATGTCACCCAGCGCCGCGAGTCGACCGGGTCGATGACGTCGTCGATCTCGAAGTGCGACGCCGTGTTCACGGCCTTTCCGTGCTGGTACATGCGCTCGACCATCTCTTCGAAGGTCGCTTTTCGCTTCGCCGGATCGTCGATGGCCGCCAGCTCGTTGCGGTAGCCGAGCTTGACCGCGCCCTCGAGGCCCATGCCGCCGAACTCGCCCGTCGGCCAGGAGACGGTGAAGAACGGCGCCTTGAAGCTGCCGCCGGCCATCGCCTGCGCGCCGAGACCGTACGCCTTGCGGAGGATGATGGTGAAGACCGGCACGCCGACGCTGGCGCCGGTCACGAACATGCGCGCCGCGTGCCGCACCAGCGCCGTCTTCTCCACCTCCGGGCCGACCATGATGCCGGGCGTGTCGCAGAGGTTGAGGATCGGCAGGTCGAACGCGTCGCAGAGCTGCATGAAGCGCGCGGCCTTGTCGGCGCCGTCGCTGTCGATCGCGCCGGAGAGGTGCATCGGGTTGTTGGCGATGATGCCGAGCGGCCGCCCCTCGATCCGCGCGAGCGCGGTGACCATCCCGAGGCCGAAGTGGCGGCGCAGCTCGAGCACCGAGCCGGTGTCGGCGAGCGTCTCGATGACGCTGCGGACGTCGTAGACGCGGCGGCGGTTTTCAGGGATGGCGCGGCGGAGCGCCAGCTGGTCGGCGCACGACCAGTCGCCGCGCGTGCCCTGGAAGTACGACAGGTACTGCTTCGCGACGCGCGCGGCTTCGCGTTCGTCCTCCACCAGCACGTCGATGACGCCGTTGGGCGACTGTACGTCCGCCGGGCCGACTTCCTCCGGCCGGAAGACGCCGAGGCCGCCTCCCTCGATCATGGCGGGGCCGCCCATGCCGATGTTCGCGTCCTTCGTCGCGATAACGACGTCGCAGCAACCGAGCAGCGCGGCGTTGCCCGCGAAGCAGCGGCCCGACACGACGCCGACCAGTGGCACGAGGCCGCTCAGCTTGCCGAAGTAGTTGAACGCCATGCAGTCGAGCCCGGCCACGCCCACGCCGTCCGTGTCGCCGGGCCGGCCGCCGCCGCCCTCCGTGAAGAAGACGATGGGCAGCCGCCACTTCTCGGCCAGCTCGAACATGCGGTCCTTCTTGCGGTGGTTCTGCTGGCCCTGTGTGCCGGCCAGCACGGTGTAGTCGTACGACATCGCGATGCAGCGAGCGTGCGCCTCGTCGAACAGGTCGCCGTTCACGGAGCCGATGCCGGCGACCAGGCCGTCGGCCGGCGTGCGCTCGATCAGCTCCTGCACAGGCCGGCGTCGGCGCTGCGCGGCGATGACGAGCGGCCCGTACTCGACGAAGCTGCCTTCGTCGCACAGATCCTCGATGTTCTCCCGCGCCGTGCGCTGTCCCGTCTTGCGGCGCCGCTCCACGGCGTCCGGGCGCGCCTGGTCGAGCCCGATCTCGTGCCGCTGCAGCACTTCCGCGAGATCCGGGCGGATCGCGTCGGACTCGCTCCCAGCCTGGGCGCCTTCCGTCGCAACGTCAACGTCTGCCGGCTCAATCGCGGCAAGCACATGACCCGCGAAGACGGTGTCGCCGAGGGCGACGGCGAGCGCGCACAGACGCCCACCTGTCTCGGCGGCGACGACGTGCTCCATCTTGAGCGCTTCCATGACGAACAACGTCTGCCCGCTCGCGCACGAGGTCGCCCTCCTCGGCACCGATGGCAATGATCGTGCCCTGGATCGGCGCGCGCACCGCGATTGCGCCACGGGGCAGTGTGACGTCGGTGGCGAGCTGTGCCTGGGGGGGCGGGGCGAAGGACTTGCCGTGGCGCAGCACTGCCAGCGGATCGTTGGGGTCGACCCGGGCGCCGGCCAGTGTCTCCGCGCGGTCGCCGTCGAGGGATGTGCCGAAGAAGAGCTGGGGGTGCGTGACGTCTGCCCCGTCAACTCTGCGATGTGCTCCTCGAAGAAGCGCGTGGAGATACGCCCGGCCTGGACGTCGGCATGACGGACGAGCGCTTGCAGTACGGGGATGTTCGTCTGTACGCCCTCGATCCGGAACTCGCATAGCGCTCGGTACGCGCGCGAAAGCAGATCAGGCAGGTCAGCCTCCGGGGCCCGCACGATGAGCTTCGCGAGCAGCGGGTCGAACGCGGGGTTCGTCTCAGTTCCGGCGTAGCCGGCCGAGTCGACGCGCACGCCTGCGCCCGACGGCGGCTCGAAGATGGCGATGTGGCCGCCGGCGGGGCGCGGCATGCCCGTCGCGTCGTACGTCTCGGTGTTGATGCGGAGCTGGATCGCCGACCCACGCGGCGGCTCGAGAGTCCTCCTGGCGCAGCCGCAGGTCGGCGAGCGT
The DNA here is from genome assembly GCA_963843685.1 of uncultured Chloroflexia bacterium. Classification (GTDB taxonomy): domain Bacteria; phylum Chloroflexota; class Dehalococcoidia; order DSTF01; family JACRBR01; genus DASQHL01. The sequence continues at coordinate 17,147 of CAWJLO010000013.1, read as the reverse complement.
GGCGCCTCCGGCGATGCGGAGCTGAGCGGCGACGAGATCGATCCCCGTCGACCTCCTCCGTCACCGTGTGCTCCACCTGCAGTCGCGCGTTGGCCTCGATGAAGACGAACGGCGTGTCGGTAGACTCGGCGTCGACGAGGAACTCGAAGGTGCCGGCGTTGTCGTAGCGAATGGCCTCCGCCATGGATACGGCGGCGGCGATGATGCGGTCGCGCACCGAAGACTCGAGCCCGAAGGCGGGCGTAATCTCGATCAGCTTCTGGTGGCGGCGCTGGATCGTACAGTCGCGCTCGCCGAGGTGGGTCACGCCGCCCTTGCCGTCGCCGATGATCTGTACTTCGATGTGACGCGCGCGTGCAATCGCCCGCTCTGCGTACAGGTCGCCGTTGCCGAACGCCGCGCGCGCCTCCGATCGGCAGCGCTCGTACGCTTCGTCCAACTCATCGGCGTTACGGACGATGCGCATGCCGCGGCCGCCGCCGCCCGCGACGGCCTTGAGCGCGATGGGCGCACCGCCGAGCGAGGAGAGAAACGCGCGAGCATCGTCGGGCGTCAGTCCGGCGTCCGTACCGGCGAGCACCGGCACGCCGAGGCCCGCGGCGAAGGCGCGCGCCCGGGCCTTGTTGCCGAGCAGCTCAAGGACGTCCGGGCGTGGGCCGACGAAGATCAGCCCGGCGTCGGCGCAGCGTTGCGCGAACGCGGCCGACTCGCTGAGGAAGCCGTAGCCGGGGTGGATCGCGTCGCAGCCGCAGTCCTTCGCGGCCGCGATGATCTGCTCTGCGTCGAGATACGCCGCCGGGCCACGGCCAGACAGTGCCCGGGCCTCATCCGCCCGGCGGACGTGGAGTGCGCGTGCGTCGTCCTCCGAGTACACGGCCACCGACCGGATGCCGACGTCGGCGGCGGCGCGAATGATCCGGACGGCGATCTCGCCGCGATTCGCGACGAGCACGCTCTTGATGGTCATGGTCGGATGTTCCGCGGCCTCATGCCTGACCCGCCTCCCGCCGGCATTAGCGCGGCCCTGCGGCCATCGTACCGCGCCGCGACGTCAGCTCGTCATGCCCGTCAAGCCGACGAGGGCGCGGCCGTGCTCGATCTCGCCCATGTGTCGCAGTCCGTGCTGGTAGACGAAGCATTCGAGGACTTCGAGCTTGCGGAGCGGCGCGCCCGGGCCGATGACGATCGCGCAGAAGATCTGCTGCATGTTCGGCGGCAGCTCCTTGAGGAGCACCTCGGCCAGCATCTCGGCGTTGATCGTGTCCAGCACGTCGTGGGTTCGTGCGATGACGGCCGACTGGTATGCGCGCCACGCGTCGAAGTCGGCGAAGCGGATCACCTCCATCTCGGCGACGCTCTCTTCGCGGCCGAGGCGGTCGACAGTGACGCCGATCTTCTCGGCCCAGCCGCCGCTCTGCCACAGCGTCGGCTGACGCAGGAACGGGCCGCTGATCGACTGGTCCTGCGCGCGCATGTAGTGGCTCAGGCTGAACGCGATGGGCAGCACGCCCGCGCGCTCCTGGTGGTTCACGTGCTCCAGCGTCATGTCGGAGACGGCCCGCTCCCAGATCGTGTTCAGGGCGCGGATGCGGTTCCGCAGGGATGCGACGAACATGTCGGGCATGATTGACTCCTGACCACCGCGCGGAGTTAGCTTCGCAGCTCGGCCCGCGAGCCTCCGGAGATCGCGGGCAGGATGTGCACTTCGCTGTCATCGCCGACCGGCGCGTTCAAGTCTCGAACCTCGTCCGAGCCCACGGCGATCATCACGTCCGGCCTGATCCCGGCAGCGTCGACGACGCGCTCTCGAATCCCCGGATGTTGGCGCTCCAGATCGTCGATCACGTCGCGCAGCGTGGCGCCGGCCGCCGGCGTCGTCGATGCCCCGCCCGCCAGCGGCCGCAGCGTGGACGGCAGGAAGACGGTTGCCACGCGCGCTATTCGATGCCCTGCGTCGTCTCGAGGATACGGCGCGGTGACATCGGCAGCTTCGTCTGACGCACGCCCGTCGCGCGGAATACGGCGTTCGCGATGGCGGCCAGCGGCGGCACGATCGGCGGCTCGCCGACGCCCCGCACGCCGAACGGGTGCAGTGGGTTCGGCACTTCGACGATGATGGTGTCGATCATGGGCACGTCCAGCGTCGTCGGCAGGCGGTAGTCGAGGAAGCTGGAATTGGCCATGCGGCCGTTCTCGTCGTAGTAGTACTCCTCGTTCAGCGCCCAGCCGATGCCCTGCACCGCGCCGCCCTGCATCTGCCCCTCGACGTACGCCGGGTGGACGGCCGTACCGGCATCCTGGATCGCGGTGTAGCGCAGAATCGTGACCTTGCCCGTGTCAGGGTCCACTTCCACATCCACGATGTGGTGCGCGAACGCTCCTCCCGCGAGGAACCCGGCGTTCACCGAGCCGCTCACCGTGAGCGCGATGCCACGACCGGCGACCTGCGCGGCGATCTCCTTGAACGCTCCGGTCTTCGCGCCGTCCTTCGTCTTGAACGTCCCGGAGTCGAACTCGATGTCGTCGGGCGTCACCTGCCACTGCGGCGCCAGCCGAGCCGTCATCTCCTTGATCAGGTTCTTGCCGGCCTCGTGCACGGCCATGCCCGACGCGAAGGTGACGCGGCTGCCGGCCGTGACGTCGTTCGTGCCGACGGAGTCGGTGTCGACGACGGTGGGCTTCACGTCCTCAAACGCCACTCCCAGCGTCTCGGCGAGCTGCATGGCCAGCGACGCGCGCGTCCCGCCGATGTCGGTGTTCCCCTCGATGAGGTTCACCGTGCCGTCGGGCTGGATGCTGACGTTGACGCTGGAGCGGAGGCCCACATTGAACCAGAAGCCCGATGCCACTCCGCGACCACGGTTCGGCCCCTCCAGCGGCGTGTTGTAGTGCGGCGAGTTGAGCGCCGCCTCCAGGCACTGCTCGTGGCCGATCTGCTTGAACGGCATGCCCATCGGGCCGCGCGTGCCTTCGTGGGCGGCGTTCATCAACCGTAGCTTGAGCGGGTCGATGCCGAGCTTCTCCGATATTTCGTCCATCAGCTGCTCGATGGCGAAGGCGGCCGCCGGCGCGCTCGGCGCCCGGTAGTCCTGCGTGCGCGGCTTGTTGACGACGACGTCGTACGCATCGAGCGTCGCGTTCGGCACGTCGTACGACGCCGTCACGACCATCGTCGCATACATCGCCGCGGAGCCGGCGAACGCGCCGTTCTCGTACGCCAGGTCGGCGACGATGGCCTGGATCTTGCCGTCCTTCGTCGCGCCGATCTTCGCCCGGATCGACGTGCCCGGTGTCGGCCCCGTCGCCTCGAACACGTCCACGCGATCCATTTGCAGGTGTACGGGCTTCCCCGTGTGCTTCGCCAGCAACGCGGCCACCGGCTCCAGGTACACGCCGATCTTGCCGCCGAACCCGCCCCCAATCTCCGTCGGAATGACTTTGATCTTCGAGATGGGGTGACCCAGGATCTGTGACGTCGCCTCGCGCGCCGGGAACGACCCCTGCGTGCACGTCCAGATCGTCACCTGGCCATCGGAATTCCAGGTCGCCGTCGCCGCCTGCGGCTCGATGTACCCCTGGTGCACCATCCTGGTCGAGAACTCGTTCTCGACGACGACGTCGGACTCGGCGAGGCCCTTCTCGGCATCTCCCCAGGCCACGTGCGTCTGGGCAACGACGTTCGAGGCCGACTCGCTCGGGCCGCTCGGCGTGCGTGTGCGCATGGCTTCGTGCAAGATCGGCGCGTTCGGAAGCATCGCCTCACGAACGTCGAGCACGGGCGGCAGGACCTCGTACTCGACCTCGATCAACTCCGCGGCCTGGCGCGCGGTGTGGTCGTCGTGCGCGGCGACAGCGGCGATGGCGTGGCCGCGGTAAAGCGCCTTGGCACCGGCCAGGACGTTGGCGGCCGCGTCGGGCAGCTTGTCGACGGTTTGTCCGGGTGCGCACAGGTCGGCTCCCGTGACGACGGCCTTTACGCCGGGCAGCGCCAGTGCCTTCGACACATCGATGCGCTTGATGATGGCGTGCGCGTGCGGGCTGCGCACGATGTGGCCCCAGAGCATCCCGGGCAGGTGGACATCGGCGCCGTACTGCGCGCGGCCCGTCACCTTGTCGATGCCGTCAGGCCGGACCGGCCGCGTCCCGATGACCTTGTAGTCCGGTTTGGTCGTTGTCACCATGGTCTCGCTCCTTGTCCTGTTACGCCGTCGCCGGCGTTGCGCGCATCTCTTCGGCGGCGTCCAGCACCGCCCGGACGATCTTGTCGTACCCCGTGCAGCGGCAGAGATTGCCCGCGAGCCAGTGCCGGATCCGCGCCTCATCGGCGTTCGGCTCCCGGTCCAGCAGTGCCTTCGCCGCCACGATGAAGCCCGGCGTGCAGATGCCGCACTGGAGTGCGGCGTTCTCGAGGAAGCTGCGCTGCAGCGGGTGCAGGTTCTCGCCGTCCGCGACGCCCTCGATCGTGGTGATCGCCGCGTTCTGGCACTCGACGCCGAGCACGCAGCACGAGTTCACCAGCGATCCGTTGAGGATCACGTTACAGCCGCCGCAGTTGCCGTTGTTGCACCCTTCCTTGCTGCCGGTGAGGCCGAGGTCGTCGCGGAGGACCTCCAGGAGACTCTGCTGCGGCTCGCAGAGGAAATCTGTCGGTTCGCCGTTGATGGTTGCCTGTACGTACGTCCGGTGTTCCATGGTCGCTATGCTCCCTTCGCTCGGGCGACGGCGGTGTGAAGCACCCGGCGTGTGAGCACCTTCGCCAGATGTGTGCGTTGTGCGGCAGATCCGCGCATGTCGGTGATGGGTTTCGCCGCTGCGGCCGCCGCGGTGGCCGCTTTCTCGATGCTCTCGTCGGAGACCGGCTGGCCGGCCAGCGCGTCGCCCGCGGCCTTCACGAACAGCGGAGTCGGCGCGACCGCTCCGACCGCGATGCGCGCCGACTCGAACTTCGACCCGTCCGCCGACAGCACGACGCTTGCGGCGGCGTTGCACACCGCGATGTCCATCTCGTTCCGCGGGATGAAGCGCTCGAACGCCGCGCCGCTGTGCGCGGCCGGCGCCGGAAAGGTCAGCGAGACGAGCAACTCGCCCGCTTGCAGCGCGTTCTGGCCGGGCCCGGTGCAGAACTGCTCGACGGGCAGATCGCGCTTACCTCTCGGCCCCGCGATCTGGCACGTTGCCCCGAGCGCGATCAGCGTGGGGATCGAGTCCGCAGCGGGCGAGCTGTTGCAGAGATTGCCCCCGAGGCTGGCCCGCGACTGGATCTGGATGCCGCCGATCAGTGACGCCGAGTCAATCAGCGCCGGAAACCGCTTCGCCACCTCGGCGTCGCCGTAGATGCGCGCGCACGGGGTCGCCGCACCAATGCGAAGCCCGCCGCCGGGCAGATGCGCCAGCTCGGTGGTCTCCGGGATCGCCTTGACGTCCACCATCAGGCCGACGTGACGGCGTCCCTCTCGCTGCTGGATGATGATGTCGGTGCCGCCGGCCAGCACCCGTGCTTCGTCGCCCTTTTCGGACAACAACTTCACGGCCGCATCGAGGGATGCCGGCGCCGCGTATTCCATCGTCTGCAAGACAGGCTCCCTTCGAAACGGACGTTATTGGAGCCGGGCGGCTCCCGTCGCTATGCTGGGTATGGCATAACGGACAGGTGGCTTAGATTCAAGCTCCTCCAATCACTATTAGGGGCCGCGACGGCAGAACTGGTGGCCAGGCGCATGCAACTTGAGGTGACGCGGGAAGTCGTGAAGCTGCTCAAGGCGGGCGAGCCCTTCGTGGTCGCCACGCTGGTCGATGCACACGGGTCCACTCCGCAGCGCGTCGGCGCTCGGCTGCTGCTCCGGCGTGACGGCTCGACCGTCGGCACGCTCGGCGGCGGCTGCATCGAGGCGGAGGTCGTCGAGGTCGCCGGCAAGGCGCTTCAGACAGGCAATCCGCAGGTGCTCGACTTCACTCTCAACGAGGATATCGCTGTCGATTACGGTCTGGCATGTGGTGGCACCGAGCGGATTCTCGTCGATCCGACGATGCAGGCCGAGCGTGACGGCGAGCTGGCCCGGAAGATGCTGGCCGCGGCGAGCGGCGAGGGACGTGGCGTCGTGGTACACGTCGTTGCCGCGAGCAACGGGCTTGCCCCGGCGGCGAAGCTGGCGGTTTGGGAGGACGGAAGCGCGAGCGGCGATCTCTCGCCCGCCAGTGAGGAAGCGACCCAGGTGGCGACGCGGCTGCTCCGCGCTCCCCGCCCCAAGCCTGCGCTGGTGACGCTCGGCGACGGCACGGAGGTGTTCGCCGACGTCTTCGCGGAGCCGCCGGAGGTGATGGTGATCGGCGGCGGCCACGTCGGCCGCGCCGTGGCGAACGTGGCGAAGCTGATGGGCTACCGCCTCGCCGTCATCGACGACCGGGGCGACTTCGCAAACCGGACGCGATTCCCGGACGCCGACGAGGTGATCGCGGGCGACATCGAGCGCTGCATTGACGAGTATCCCGTCTCACGCAACAGCGCCATCGTCATCGTGACGCGCGGACACAAGTACGACTATCAGGCGCTCGCCGCCGCGGCCCGCTCGCGTGCCGGCTACATCGGCCTCATGGGCAGCCGCCGCAAGGTGACCCTCATCTACCGCCAGCTCATGGCCGACGGCGTGCCGGAGTCGCGTCTCCGCGACATCCACGCGCCGATCGGCCTCGACATCGGCGCCGTGTCCCCGGAAGAGATCGCCGTCTCGATCATGGCGGAGATCACGATGGACCGGCTGGGCGGCAAGGGCGGCCCGATGCGCGAAGACGCGACGGTCGACCGTGCGCGGCCGAAGACGGTCGCCTGAGTGACGCTCTCCGCCATCCTGCTGGCCGCCGGCGAGTCGTCGCGCATGGGCCGGCAGAAGGCCCTCCTGCAGTGGCAGGGCACGGCGCTCATCTCCTACCAGCTCCAGCAGCTCGCCGCGGTCGAGTCGATCGACGAGATCATCGTCGTCACGGGCCACCAGCCCGAGGCGGTGGAGGCGTTGGTCGCGGACGCCCCGAAGGCTCGCGCCGTCCGCAATCCGGACTATCGCACCGGCAAGGTGAGCTCCATCACGGCTGGGCTGCGCGCAGTGTCGCCGAAGAGCGATGGCGTGCTGCTGCTCGGCGTCGATCAGCCGCGGCCGGCCGCGCCTGCTCGACATGCTCGCGCGCCAGCACGAGGCGTCGCGCGCCCTGATTACGCTGCCGGCGTATGAGGGGCGGAGGGGCCACCCGCCCATCTTCGGCCGCCGCCTCTTCGAAGAGCTCGCCCAGATCGACGAGTCGACGCAGGGCGTGCGTGCCGTGATGCTGCGCCACGCCGACGATGTGAACGTCGTCGAGATCGACGATCCGATCGCCGTGCTGGACCTCAACTCGCCGGAGGACGTCCGTGCCTGGGAAGAGCGTAGCGCGGGGTTACCAGCCGGCGACTGACTCCACGACGATCCGCAGCAACACGCCGTCTGAGTTGCCGCTCTGCTCGATGTAGCGCCGGCCGCCGTCCTCCCCGAGGTAGTGCACGGCCAGCGCCAGCCGCCACGCCGGCCCAGGTTCCGGCTCGACGTGCGCCCGGCCGCGGATGAGCACGGTGTGGTACGGCGGGCGCTCGTCGTCGATGCAGAAGACGACGCGGTCGTCGTGCTGGACGTTGCTGTGCTTCTGCGAGCCGCGGTCCGTCAGCATCAGGAAGTCGCCGTCCTCGTACCGGTACCAGACGGGCGCGATGTGCGGCGATCCGTCCCTGCGCGTCGTCCCCAGCCGCCCGATGCGTGGCTTCTCTACGAAGCGGATTTGTCGTTCGCTCAAGGTCGTCGCCAATGAACCCTCCCGGTTGCGGCTCAGGTGTCGAGATTACGCCAGTCCACCTGTGGCGTCCACTCGCGCCATCGGCGTCACCGCGCGCTAAGGAAGGGCGCGCCTTCTATTCCTAACGTAGCCCCCGCCGTATGCTGCGACCGTGAGTGTAACGACGCAGATGCTGAATGAGCCCGAGATCACGATCCCCGTTGCGCTCTGCGGCGCGGACGGATTGCTGAATCGCGCCGCGGTCGCCTGGTCTCGGCACCCGCTACACCGGTGTAACCTGCCGGCGTCGCTGGCGCGCAAGAAGAAATGGAACTACTGGGCCGTCACCAGCGACGATGTCCTCTTCTCGGCGACCATCGCCGATGTCGATCGTGCGCAGGTCGGCGGCGCCTACCTGTTCGATCGACGGACACTACGGCACATCGACAAGGGTATTGTGCGGGCCCCTGGCACGATCACGATGCCGGAGACGGTGGCCGGCGACATCGTGCTGGAGCATCCCGCCATGCGCGTCGCCCTGACCGACCATGGCGCCGGTACGCGTATCCGCGTCTTCGCTGATGACTTCGGCGGTGTGCCGCTCGAAGCGGACATCGTCGTCGAGCGGCCGCCCGGGCACGAGACGCTGAACGTCGTCATCCCGTGGACGGACGTGCAATTCCAGTACACGTCGAAGCAGAACACGCTGCCCGCCAGCGGCTACGTGCGCATGGGCGATGAACGCTGGGAGTTCTCGGCGCCGTCGTCGTACGGCTGCCTGGATTACGGGCGCGGCGTGTGGCCGGAGCACACGATCTGGAACTGGGGAGCGGCGTCCGGCGTGCAGGACGGCCGCGTCGTCGGGCTGAATCTCGGCGGGCAGTGGACCGACGGCACCGGCATGACCGAGAACGGCCTCTGCATCGACGGGCGGTTGACGAAGATCAGCGAGGACCTGAGTTTCGAGTACGACACCGCCGCGCGCATGCAGCCGTGGCGCGTGCGCACCGCTGCGACCGACCGCATCGACCTCGTGTTTGAGCCGGAGTTCGAGCGCGTCTCAGAAACCGGCCGCCGCGACGGCTTCTTCACGAGCGCCCACCAGATGTTCGGCCGCTACACGGGCCGCATCGCGCCGGATGATCTCGCCCCGATCGACGTGCGCGACCTCTTCGGCTGGATCGAGGATCACGAGGCGCGCTGGTAACGCTGCGGCACTCCGCACGCTTCTCCAACGCGCCCTTCACTCGGCGAGGAGCGTCACGTCCAGGCGGCCCACGTGCTCCGCGTCCGAGATGATGTCGATGCGGACGACGGTGCCGTTCTCGACGCCGAACAGGAACGCGGCGCGCGGCTTGCCGCCCGGCGCCCAGACGGCCCCCGCCGCGCCATCGATGAGGGCGAGTTGCGCGGCCCGGGCGGTCCCCGCGAGCGCGTCCGCGACCGCCGCCGCGCCGCGGATCTCCGGCGCCAGCTTTGGCGCGCCACGGCCCTGCCGGGCCTGGCTCGCCGCGACGGCCGCCTCGTCGGCGCGAAGGACAACGTCGGGATCGAGCAGTGCGAGCAGCCGGCCGAAGTCGCCGTTGCGCGACGCGGCGAGGAAAGCGGCGACTACCTCTCTCTGGCGTGAAACATCGGCCGAAGAAGCGGGCGGGACGCCGCGCACCCGTCGGCGTGCGCGGCTCGCGAGTTGCCTCGCTGCCGTGGGCGTGCGGCCGACGATCGGGGCGATCTCGTCGAACGAGACGCCGAACATGTCGTGGAGCACGAACGCGAGGCGCTCGGCCGGCGCCAGGGTCTCCAGCACGACCAGCAGCGCCGGTCCCACCGAGTCCGCCACCATCGCCTCGCGCTCCGGATCGATGGAGCCCGATCGGCTTTCGACCGGTTCAGGCACGTGCGGCCCCAGTGGCTCTTCGCGCCGTGACGTTCGGGAGCGCAGCATGTCCAGGCACACGCGGGCGACGACTGTCGTGAGCCATCCGCGCAGGTTCTCGATGCCGCCCGCTTCGGAGCGCCCCAACCGCAGCCACGCCTCCTGCACCGCGTCGTCCGCGTCGCCGGAGGAACCGAGCATCCGGTACGCCACCGCCCGCAGGTGCGAGCGGTTCTCCTCGAAGCGCTGGGCGAGCAATTCGCTGTCCGTCATGTCACATTCCTCCGTCGCCCTCCATCGTATTGGTGACGGACGAGACGCTCTGGATGTGACAAGGAGACGAGATGGAACCCCGGATGAGCAACCCGTCGATGGTCGCGCCGCGACGAAGCCTGTTCGGTCGCGTGTTCCCGATTCCGGGCTCAATCCTTCAGATCAGCGCCGCCACGAGCGTCACGGCGATGGCAAGCAGTACCAACGTCGGCCCGGTGTTGCGGTAGGCGTGACGCCGAAGATGCAGGGTCGTCGCGCCGATCATGGTCAGCGCCAGACCCGCGGCGGCGAGCGGCGTGAGCAGCGGCGCGATCCCGGTCGCGGCCGGCAATATGAGCCCGGCCGCGCCGAGGAGTTCCAGCACGCCGATTGCTCGGAGCCCGCCATGCGGAATGTCGGCCGCCCACGGCTGCCGAGCGACGAATTCGTCGCGAGACATTCTCAGTTTCCTGGCGCCGGCTCCGGCGAAGATGAGGGCGAGCAGCGCTTGCAGGGTCCAGAAGAAGATGTCCATGTCGGTGTGCTCCTTATCGCTCCATGATGACGTCGTTGCCTGCCCTCACGCGGTCGACACGGATGAGGACGGCGTACCCTTTGCGCTCGGGATCCTGCATGAGCTCGAAGGCGTGTGTGCGGTCCATGATGGCCTGGCGGAGGTCGCCGTCCTTTAGGACCTGCGCCTCGCCGTAGAACCGCCAGCCGACGCGGGTCTGCGGGTTTCGGTAGAGGACGGCGACGTACGGGTTCTCTTCGAGGTTGCGCAGCGTCTCACCGCGTGCGCGCTCCCAGAACGCCAGGTGCTCTTCGTCGAAGACCATCATGCTGCCCCGGAACGAGAGGTCAGGCTGGCCGTCCTTCGATGCGCTCGCTACGAGACAGGGCATGCGATCCGGAATCGCCGTGCTCAGCGCTTCCTTCATCTCGTCCGTCAACTGGATCGTCACGGCTGCTCCTGTACTCATCGCCCGGCCTGAGCGCCGGCCGCGGCGTGCGCGTGCTTTCCGGGTTCCCAGCCCGCACCGCCGAGGGTCGCTGACGCGAACGCCAGCGGCTGATCCTCGAGCTCGGTCGCCATCGTGTCGTTCCAGCGGTTCAGCCAGCCAAAGAGGCTGATGGCGGCCATGATCTCCACGATCTGCTCGTCCGAAAAGTGCGCGTGAAGGTCGCCGAAGTGCGCGGGTGTCACGGCGTTGGGGAGCACCCCGGCGTCCCGCGCCAGGCGGAGGGCAGCGCGATCCGCATCGGTGAACAGCTCGCTCGTCTCGAATTCGTACACCGCCGCTATCTTCGGCGTGGCGATGCCGAAACTCTCCGCTGACGCGGCGGTGTGCGCCTGGCAGTAACGGCAGCCGGCCGAGGTGCTGGCCATCAGCGCCACGAGTTGCTTGAGGCCCATGTCCACCTTGCCCGGGCCGAGCACGGACATGACGAGCGCGGTGAAGGCACGCAAGATTTCCGGGCGGTGACCCATGGTGAAGTATGTGCTCGGCACAAAACCGATCGCGCCTTCGACGACCTTAAAGTACGGTTCGAACTCGGTCAGCTGTTCTCGCTCCAGCGGTTCGATGTATGCCATTGTTCGGCTCCTTTCCTGGCGTCGCGATGGAATCGGCGAGACGCTACGCGGGGCGCGCGGGCTGCCCCTGACCTTTGGCCAACGAACGCATCGTGTCGCCGGCGAAGCCCATCGCTTCGAGCGCTGCCGCTTGCTCGAAGATCGGCTGGGCCATCCGGTACCAACCGTTGAGCGATCGCTTGGTGAGCGCGACGGCCTCGGGCGGCAGCGTTGCGAGGCGGGCGGCGACTTCGAGCGCGCGGGTGTGCAGCTGATCGTCATCGACGCTGAGCGCGACCAGTCCGTGGCGCTCAGCCTCGTCACCCTTCAGGGGGCTGGCGGTCAACAGGTGATACTTCGCCTTCGCCATGCCCATCAGCAGCGGCCACGCGAACGCCGCGTGGTCGCCGCACGCCAGCCCGACGATAGTGTGCGTATCGATGAGCGTCGCGCTGCGTGCCGCTATCGAGACGTCGGCCATGATGCCGACCGCGAGGCCGGCGCCGCTGCAGACGCCTTCAATCGCGCTCACGATCGGTTTGGGACAGTCGAGCATGTTCAGCACGAGCGCCCGGATGTCCTCGTAGACGTTGGCGCGTGTCGGGTGCGAGTCGACCAGTGGCGGCAGGAAGCTCATGTCGCCGCCGGCGCAGAAGATGCCGCCCGTGCCGCGGACGAGCACGGCGCGGATGTCGTCCTCGGCGGCGATCGACCGCCAGACGTCGCCGAACTCGCGGTGGTTCTCGTGCGTGACACCGTTGTTCGGCGCGCCCGTGTCGATCCACAGCCGGAGCACGCCGGGTTGGGGACGGTCCGCCTTGAAGGCGCTGAACTCGCGGTAGCGTTCGGGTCCGGTCACGGCTGCACTCCGATTAGCGACTGCGCCCATCGTGACGTACGCCATCTCTTCTACGTAGACGTGCTGGGTCGCGGCGAGGAGGTCGCGCATGATGCGTTGAAGCGGATTGTCGAGACGCAGGGTCGTGCCGCCGCCGCGCCGGTAGGCCCACGTGGCGACGTCGAGTGCGACGTCGGTGGCGTAACGCGACGCGGCGCGTCCCTCGAGCATCAGCCCGGTCATCTCTTCTTGCCCCGCGGCGTCCTGCAAGCGGCGCGCAACGTCGTAGACGTACAGCCGCGTTGAGGCGACGCGCGCATGCGCCTCGGCGAGCTCCCGCTGGAACGTCGGATTCTGGGCGACTGAGTTCTTGGTGAACGCGCGGACCTTCGTCCGTGCGAGCTCCGTGATCTCGCGGAGGCTCCTTCGCGCGGCGCCCAAGGCGAAGCCCGCGTGGAGTTCCATGACCTGTGCCGGTACGGGGAGGTCGTACAGCGCGCAGCCGCGGAGGTTCCGGGGGGCGGGAAACGAGAACCAGTAGCCCTCTGGAATGAACACGTCGTTCATTGAGTAGTCGCAGGATCCCGTCCCGGAGAGGCCCATCACTTGCCAGGACTGCTCATCGACCGTGACCTGCGCGAGCGGCGCCACGACGTCGATCGGTTCGGAGCGCTCTCCGTCCTGCAACGTCGCACCGCCCAGCACCCAGGTGGCCTGACGAATTCCGCTTCCGAAGGCCCAGCGGCCGGACACCCGCAAGCCGCCATCGACGCGCGTGGCCTTGCCCATGGGCGCCATTTGACCCGCGATGACCAGACGATCGTCGGCGAAGATCGTGTTGACGGCATCGTCGGAGAGGTACGCGGCGGCGAATCCGATGCTCGATGCGCCGACGCCGACGTTCCAGGCGGAGGCCGTGTCCACGTCAGCGAGTGCTTCGACGATCGCGATGCCACCAACGAGATCGGCGCCGACGCCGCCCAACGTCTCCGGCCACCAGAGTTTGAAGAACCCCTGCTCGCGCAGCGCGGCGACCGATGCGTCGGCGAGCCTCTGCGCGTCCTCCGACTCGCGAGCACTTCGCTCGAGGATCGGGGCGATGGTAGCGACTCGCCGTAGCAGATCCGCTACGGTCACCCTGCTCTCGACTGTGTCAGTTGCCGGCATGGCGTATGACCTCCTCTCCGAAGCGGCCCATCTTCTCGGCGAGCTGGTTTGCGTCGAACGACGTCGGGCTGATGATGATCCGGTGAACGCCGATCTTTCTCCACTGTTCGATCTTCTCGGCGGCGGTCGTTGGATCGACGACGGATGGATCGTGAACGCTCAACTCAAGCGCGGAGGGATCGCGTCCCGCGGCAGCCGCAGCGTTACGCGCCAGATCGAATAACCGTGGCAGTTCTTCGAGGCTTCCCTTGGCAGGGAAGAAACCATCACCGATCCGACCGGCGCGCCGCGCGGCCGCTTCGGTGTGGCCGCCGATGATGACGGGGACGCTGCCGGATGGCGGACGCGGGCTCATCTGAAGCTGATCGAACGAGACGAACTCGCCGTGGAAATCGGCCTTATCGGACGCCCAGAGCGCGCGCATGGCGGCGACGTACTCCTCCAACCGTCGTGTGCGCGTGGGGAAATCCGCTCCGAGCGCTTCGAACTCCTCACGCAGCCAGCCGCCGCCCACGCCGAGGGCGAAGCGGTCGCGCGAGAGCACCGCCAGCGTGGCCGCCTGCTTGGCGACGAGCACGGGTTCGCGCTGGGCCAACACAAGGATGCCCGTGACCAGCCGGATGCGTTCGGTCTTCGCCGCGATGTAGGCGTACCAGACGAACGGCTCGGCCATTGGGATCGCGCCTTCGCCAGCCATCCGCCCCGATTCGCTGTAGGGGTACTCCGACTGATAGCCGACGGGCACGGCTACGTGCTCGCCGGTCCAAAGCGACTCGAAGCCCGCGGCTTCGGCGGCCGTCGCGACGGTGACGGCGGCGTCCGGGAAGGAAAACGGGCCGACGGAGGCGTACCACAGTCCAAATTTCATTCGGCGAGTATCGCCCGTGGAGACATATCCAGGAAGAGGCAATCTGGTATGGAGGCATATCCGGAGGTTATGCTTCGAGCATGCTAACGCCCGAAGATCTGCTGCTGGTCGTGGCGATTTCGGAGGCCGGATCGGTGACCGCCGCAGCGGATCGGTTGTCGACTTCGCAGCCTGCTGTGAGCAGAGCGCTGAACGCGCTCGAGCGGCGCGTCGGCGCGCGGCTGTTCGACAGGCAGCCACGCGGGATGACGCCGACGGCGGCCGGCGAGAGCTTGCTCCTCCACGGCCAGGCGGTGCAGGCCGTGACCGAGCGTGCGCTTCGCCAGTTGGTGGCGCACCAGACGACGCAGACGATCGAGCTTGTGGTTGGCATCGTCCCGCACCTCTCCGTCTTGCCGCTCTCTCGTGCGATCGCGGCTCTGCATCGGTTTCAGCGTGGGGTGCAGGTCGACGCGAGGGTGGGGACCGCCGCCGCGCTCATCCGGGAGCTGCGCGCGGGCGCTCTGGACCTGTTCATCGGCCCGTTGCCACCCGCCGACCCACAGCTCATCGCCACGCCGCTGTTCGATGACCGTCCGGTGCTGGCGACGCGCTTCGACCATCCGCTGTTGCGTGGCCCTGGCGATGACGACCTCGCCGCGCTGTGCAGCTATCCGTGGGTGACGCCGCCGCCGAGCGATCCGGCGAGCGAGAGGATCCGGGCGCTGTTTCGCGATGCGGAGTTGGAACCACCGCGTCCGGCTGTGATCACGCGCGACGTCCCGCTCACGACGACGATCGTCGGCACGTCAGACTTCGTGACGATACTGCCGCGTGACGTGGCGATGATCGCGGTCGGTTTGGGGCGCCTCGCGGTGCTGCCCATCGAGCTGCCCGGTCCGCCGAATCCCATCGGCGCACTGCTACGTCGCGACGTGCCGCACGGGCCGGAGATCGCGCAGCTCCTGGAGGCGCTCCGCGCGGAGCTTCAGACGGCTGGCATCGGGCCCCGTGTTGAACCGCAGCCGAGTCGCCCGGGGCGATCGGGCCGCGGCTGATGGCGCCCGGGCCGCCGGTGGGCTTCGTCTCGGACACCCGCGTCTCTCCTGATGCAGAGTGTCAGGATGCGCTTCTCCGAGGCCGCGAGAACGGTATAGGCTCTGCTCCGTACAGAAGTTGACGCAGAGGAGGCGCACCCATGACGGCATTGCATGAGCACGCGCGGTCGATGCTGGCGTACACGATCTGGGCCGACGATCGCTTGTTGGCGGCAGCGGACGGGATCGACGACGCGCAGTACGCCAGCATCGCCGGCCAGTTCAGTCACATGCTGGGCACGCAGCGCTACTGGTACGCGAACTGGACTGGCGGCGACCTCGTCGAGCCAAAGCTTGATTCGCTCGCGGCGGCACGCCGCGACTACGCCGCATCGCACGAGGCGCTGCGCGCGTTCGCGGACGGTCTGACGGAAGAGGAGTGGCATCGGACCGAGGCATGGTGGAAGCGATGGGGCGTCGATGCGACGCTGCCACTCGGGGAGAGCATCACGCAGGTCTTCTATCACGGGGTTCAGCACCGATCGGAGATCGCCGTCCTGCTGTCGGGCTGGGGCCATTCGCCCGGCGACCTCGACTATCTCACGTTCCTCGCGATGCCGTAGGGGACTCCGTAAGGACGATGCGCGGCGCGGCATCGTGCGATCGGCTGAAGAGCGCGGTTCAGGCGGCCGGGTGGTCGTACCAGCTGAGAACGCGCAGCGCCCGCAGCGTGTTCCAGCGGCTGGGCCGACCGTCGCCATCCTCGAGCGCGAAGTGGACCTTGCCGGGATGCGTGTTTTCCAGCAGCCAGGTCCCATTGGACTGCTGCTTGGTCCGGACCAGGTCGATGGCTTCGTCCAGCCGCGGGTCGGGCGTATCCCCGGCCAGGCGGAAGTACTCGAGCGCGCGCAACACGTCGTAGTGCCAGTGGGTTGGAAACGAGAACTGCAACCAGGTCGGGTCGACGACGTCGCGAGTGCTCTTCCGCCGGAACAGATTGCGTTCGAGGAGGTACTCCTCACCCCGACGTCGAGCCGCGATGGATTCGGCGGTGCCGCCTGTGGCGCGTTCGTGCGCCAATAGCCCTTCGAGGACGTTGATCGTGGTCGCGAAAGACGAGCGGACGGAGCCGTTCTCCGCCTCGCAGTTCCATCCCCCGTCCTCGAGCTGTTCACCGAGTAGGCGCACTACAACTCCGCTGACGTCCTGGCCAAAGTAGGTGCCCAATGTAACTGTCCTGCCGTTGATGCAAGGCTCCACCTCGCCGCTGAAGAACGGCTGCCCGGCGTGCTCCCAACGACAGCCCGCCCTGACCCGTGACACGGCGCTGCGCACCGCGTTGGCGCCTGGGTCGACCCCGAAGTCATACAGGAGTTGGAGCGTCGGCAGCGTGGCGGTCCAGGGCTGGCCCTTGTTCTCGGCGCGCCAGTTGAAGCTCCGGGCCGGGAAGCACGCGCCGCCCGCCCACTGGCCGTCTTCACCCTGCAACGCCAGCAGCCGGCCGCCCCAGCCCTCGATGGCCACACGCGCGCGTTCCTCCGCCACGACGTCAGCCGGCGCCCCGACAAGATCGCGCAGGACTTGCCAGCGGATCGCGGGATCCGAGTCGAGCAGCCAGTCCAACACGGTCATGCCGCTGAGTCTAGCAAGCCAGTGAAGGCCCAGCCGGGGCGAGCGACACCGCCCTAAATTCTGGCACCCGCAAGAAGCTATCTGCTGTCTTCGAACCACGCGCCGATCGGTAGCCAGAACCCGACGTT
>CAWJLO010000012.1:0-78513 GCA_963843685.1 uncultured Chloroflexia bacterium | reverse complement strand
CCGCGCGGCCGCGTAGTCTACGTGTGCGCCGTCGCCGATCAGTTCCGCCGTGACAGCGTCCGACGTCATCACCGCCGCCAGAACACCCGGATCACGATGCGCGAACGGCCGCATCGCGTTGAAACAGTGCGTCACGTGCGACACCCCCAGCTCGATCGCCCGCATCGCCTGCCCGTACGTCGCGTCCGTATGCCCCATCGCCGCAACCGCGCCGGACGCCACGACCGCGCGGATCAGCTCCTCGGCGCCCGCCAGCTCCGGCGCCAGCGTCATCTGCCGGATCGTCCCGCCCGATGCCTCGAACAGCTCCTCCCACTCGCGCACGTTCGGCGCGCGTAGCCAGCGCGGGTCGAACGCGCCCTTCCGAACCGGGTTGATGTACGGCCCCTCTAGGTGGAACCCCAGCCCACGCGCCTCCCCCGCCCCCGGCTTGCCGATGACAGGCGCCAGCGCCTTCAGCCGGTGCACGATCTCCGCGTGGTCGCGCCCCGACGTACTGATCAGGAACGACGTCACCCCGTGCGATACCGCCCATCGCGCGTACCCCCGCACCTGCGCCGGGTCGTCCGTCATCAGCCCGAACCCGCCGCCCCCGTGCACGTGGATGTCGATCAGCCCCGGCGCGAGCATGCGTCCGCCGCAATCGACGACGTTCGCACCGCCGGGTGGCCGCTGCTCCGCCCGGAGCACGTCGTCGACACGCCCATCCTCGATGACGAGCCCGCCGCTGCGTTTGCCGGTGCGGAGGATCAGTCGAGCGTTGGTGAAAGCCGTGGTCATGGGACCCCCGACGACTGACGACCGACGACCGACGACCAACGCCCTATTTCTGGCACGTCCGGCACCAACTCGTCACGCGCTGGTTCGGCGAGATCTCCGTGATGTGCGTCCCGCAGCGTGGACAGCGCCCCTCGTTCTTCTTCGCGCTGTCCGCCCCCTTCCGGTGCACCTTCAGGTGCTCCCGCCACTCGTCGTAGTCCAGCTCGTCCTTGAAATGCTCGAGCAGGATCGGGATCGACCGGCCCATCACCTTGTGCAGCGCCTCGTACAGCGCGCCGATATCGTCGTCCGACATCGTCGTCCGCTTCCGGAACGGGTCGATGCGCGCCTCCCACAGGATCTCGTCCGAGTACGCGTTCCCGATGCCGGCGATGAACTTGTGGTTCGTCAGGATGTTCTTGATCTGCCCCGAGTGCTTTCGGATGCGCGCCCGGAACTCCTCCTCGCTCACCTCCAGCGCGTCCGGCCCCATCTCCGCGAACATCGGCACCGTCATGAGCTGGTCCGCTGGCACGACGTAGATCTTGCCCATCAGCATCCGGTCGGCGTACCGAAGCTGCATCCCGTTCGCGAACGAGAGAATCCAGCACGTCTTCGAGCGCTTCTTCTGCTTCGGCTCCACGTACTGGAATCGCCCCGTCAGCATCGGGTTGATCACCAGCAACGACTCGTCGGCCATCGGACAGAGCATGAACTTGCCCCGCCGGAGGATCGTCCCGAAGCGGTTCCCCGTCATCGTCGCGACGAAGTCGGCCGCCCCCGTCCGCACCACGTGCGGGATCAGCGTCTCCGCCTCCGTGATCTCCACGCCGATGATCCGCTGGTTGAGGAACCCGCGGATCGCCTCCAGGTCCGGTATCTCTGGCATGCAGCTAGAGTACCTTCAAATCGCCATATCGTCTCGCGGCGCCGATCCTTGACGTCGCAGTCCGTGGATTCGCCGGAAGTCTCGCGGTACGCTTGCCGCGAGGAGGTGGCGTAACAATGCCCCGTCCGCTCGACGGCGTCCGCGTGCTCGATTTCACCGTCTTCCAGCAGGGACCGCAGGCCACGCTCGTCATGGCCGATATGGGCGCCGACGTCATCAAGGTCGAGCCCCCCATGTTCGGCGACCTCGGCCGCGTGCTCGCCATGTACGGCGAGAACCGCCTCAGCGCCTACCACCTCGCCCACAGCCGCGGCAAGCGCAGCATCACCGCCAACCTCAAGACCGACGAGGGGAAGGAGATCGTCCGTCGGCTCGTGCCCGAAGTCGACGTCTTCGTCCATAACTTCCGTCCCGGCGCCATGGAGAAACTCGGCCTCGGCTACGACGACGTTCGCGCCCTCAACGAGCGCATCATCTACGCCCACGCGTCCGGCTGGGGCGACCGCGGCCCGAAGGCCAACCACCCTGCTTTCGACATCGCCGCCCAGGCGCGCTCCGGCCTCATGTCCATGACCGGCGAGCAGGACGGCGGCCCCCTTCCCGCCGGCGTCGCCATCGCTGACTATGTCGGTGCGATGAATCTCGCGCTCGCCGTGATCGCCGCGCTCTACGTGCGGCAGACCACCGGCGTCGGCCAGAAGGTGGAGACGTCCCTCTTTGGCTCTGCCATCGCCGCGCAGGCGTGGGAGCTGCAGTACTACCTCCTCAGCCGTCGCGCGAAGCGCAGCGGCCGCGGCCACGCCTACCTGCCGACGATCTGGCGCACGTTCCGCACGAAGGACGGCTGGGCCGTCGTCGGCGGCGTCGGCGACGACCGCTGGCCCGCGTTCTGTGCCGCCGTCGGCATGCCGGAGCTCCAGCACGATCAGCGCTTCGCCAACGCCGGCGCGCGCAAGGACAACCTGGAGTCGCTCTACGTCCTGCTCGACGACAAGTTCCTCGCGCGCACCACGGCCGAGTGGATCGCTGTCCTCGAGTCGCACGACATGATCTGCGCGCCCGTCGCGAGCTACGAGGATCTCTCGGCCGACCCGCAGGCGCTCGACAACGAATACCTGCTCACGGTCGAGCACCCCTCCAACGGTCCGACGCAGATCGTCGGTTTCCCGTGGAAGTTCAGCGAGACCCCCGCCCGCGCCGCGCCGGCCGCCCCGGAGCTCGGCCAGCACACGGAGGAGATCCTCCTGTCGCTCGGCTACTCGTGGGACGACATCGGCCGCCTGCGCGACACAGGCGCCATCTAGCGGCCCAGGATCCTTCCGGTCTTGTGTGCCTCAGGAGTGACGCTGCAGCGTCGTGCGTATTGCGTCGAGCATTCCGGACGACGCGCCCTCGCTCGCCGCGTGGAGCGCATTTCTGATCGCCCGGGCGTCCGATGCCCCGTGCGCGATCATCACGAACCCGTTGACGCCGATCAGCGGCACGCCGCCGTACGTCGCAGGGTCCATCCGGTCCCGCATCTTCAGCAGCGCCGGCCGTAGCACCATCGCCGCCAGCTTGTATCGCAGCTTCGCCGTCAACGTGCTCCGCAGCTCGCGGAAGATGAAGTCGGCGACGCCCTCCGTCAGCTTCACCGCGACGTTCCCCGTGAACCCGTCCGTCACGATCACGTCCGCCTTGCCGCGGTGCACCTCGCCGCCCTCGATATTGCCCACGAAGTTGACGCCGGCCCTCTGCAGACGGCCGTGCACCTCCTGCATCAGCTCGCTGCCCTTCGTCTCCTCGCCGCCGATATTCAGCAACGCGACGCGTGGGTTCTGGATCCCCATCACACGCTCGGCGTAGACGGCGCCCATCTGCGCGAACTGCACCAGGTAGTTCGGCTTTACATCCGCGTTCGCTCCGACGTCCAGCACCAGGATGCCCGTCTCGGTGAACGGTGCGATCGTCCCCAGCGCCGGCCGCTCGATCCCTTGGATGCGCCCCAACGTCATCAGCGCCGACGCCATCACGGCGCCCGTATTCCCCGCGGAAACGAACCCGCCGGCGACGCCGCGCTTTACCATCCCCATCGCCACGTTGATCGACGCGTCCCGCTTCGCCCGCACCGCCTGTGCGGGGTGCTCGTCCATGGCGATCGCTTCGCTCGCGTGGATGATCTCGATGCCGGTCGGCAGTTCACCATGGTGCCGCAGCTCCGCCTCGAGCACGTCCTGCGGCCCTACCAGCGCCACGTTGATCCCCAGCTCCCGGCTGGCAAGAAGAGCACCGGCCACGATCTCGGCCGGTGCGTGGTCGCCTCCCATGGCGTCCAGGGCGATAAGCACCGTTAGGCTCCCTCCACCTCGGCCACGACGACCATCCTATCGCTGTGATCGTCGAAGGGCGAGAGCGCCGCGTCGCCGTACAGTGCGCTCAAGCGCAGCCCCGCCTCCCGCAGCGCCAGCTCCATCTCGTACCGCCCCGTCGCGCGAAGCGTCACTTCGAACGTCCGCCGTCGGATCGCGCCTTCCGCCGTCACGCGGTCGAAGATCAGCAGGTCGGTCGTCGTCTGTGTGGACGCCGCCGCCCGCGCGCTCCGCATCTTGGTGACCTGCTCTCCCGTTCGAGGGTCCACTCGCGTCCATTCCGCCGCCAGCGGCGACGCCTCAGCGCTCCAGTCGACCGCCGTCAGTGCCCGCATCTCCGTCACGAAGGCCCCGCCCTTCGCCAGGTGGTGCCGCACGCACCGCAGCGCCGCCACCTGGTCCTCCGTCGTCAGCAGGTGCTCGAACGTCTCCAGCGCGCAGTAGATCAGGTCGAAGCGCTCGCCCCCGAGGTCGAAGTCGCGCATGTCGCCCTCCACCAGCCGCACCCGCGACGCGATCGACGGGTCCAGCGCCGCCTCCAGTCGCGCCAGCATCCGCAGTGAAGAGTCCAGCCCGACGACCGAAAGCCCCTGCCGCGCCAGGTGCAGCGCCACGCGCCCGCTGCCGACTCCCAGCTCCAGCGACGCCAGTTCGCCCCGTCGCGCGAACTCCTCGTACAGCGTGAGATCCTCGTCATAGTCCGCGTACACCAGGTCGTAAAGCGTTGCCAGCTCGTCGTCCGCGTACGCCTCCAACGGCGTCACGACGGCGCCCGCTCGTGCGTCGACCCTTCGAACTCCAGCCGCATCGCCTCGCGCAGCGCAGCGTCACCGAGCACGTCGATCGCCGTCATCGCCAGCGCCTTCGCGCCATCGATCACGGCGCGCTTCCCTGAGTCCGATGCCGCGTACTTCGCGAATTCGGGCGAGTGGCCGTTGACGTCGACCGGCGCGATCGCGATCGATGGATGGATCGATGGCACGATCCTGCTCACGTTCCCCATATCGGTGCTGCCGAGCGGGCGCGGCACGTCATCTGCCGGTACGTCTCTCCCGATCACGGCCAGGTTGCGCCGGTGCGCCTCCGCCAGCGCGCCGTTCGTCCGCATCGCCGAGTACTGATTCTCATTCCAGGTCAGTTCCAGCCGTGCGCCCGTCGCCCGCGCTCCCGCCGCGAAGCAGTCCTCAACCCGCCCCTTTAGCTCCTCCAGGTAGTCGTCGTCCTCCGCCCGCACCATGAAGCTCGCCGCCGTGTGCCCCGGCACGATGTTCGGCGCGTCGCCGCCGTGCGTGATCACGCCGTGGATCCGTGCCGATCGCCGGATGTGCTGCCGCAGCGAGTTCACGGAGTTGTACGCGATGATCAGCGCCTCCAGCGCGTTGATCCCCCGCTCCGGCTGCGCCGATGCGTGCGCCTCGCGCCCGAAATACTCCACCTTCACCTCCGCGCACGCCAGCGCTTTCGCGAACACGGAGTCCCGCGATCCGGGATGGGTCATCATCGCCGCGTCCAGCCCCTCGAACGCCCCCGCGCGGATCATGATCGCCTTGCCGCCGTACACTTCCTCCGCCGGCGTCCCGATCACATGCACCGACCCCGGCAGGTCGTCGATCACGTCGCGTACCGCCGCACCCGCTCCCACAGCCGTCGTCGCGATAATGTTGTGCCCGCAGCCGTGGCCGACGCCGGGCAGCGCGTCGTACTCCGCGACGATCGCCACCGCCGGACGCCCCGCGCCCGCCGACGCGCGGAACGCCGTCGGCAGCCCCGCAATACCCGTCGTGGTGCTGAGTCCTCGCCCCGCCAGCCACGTCGTCAGCCATCCGCACGCCTGCGACTCCTCGAACGCGATCTCCGGATGCGCGTGGATGCGCAGGCTCAGTTCGATCAGTTCGTCCCCGCACGCGTCGACCGTGGCGACAGCGCGTGCCTTCAGCGGTTCGAGATCCATATCTGTAGGTTACAAGGGCTACGCGCGTCGAGTTAGACGGGGGATCAGGGAGCCGCGAGTGAGGTCAATCACCGTGGCTGGCGGCAGTTCCTGTCCGGGCCTGTGGTTCTAGGTTCCAGGTTCTGGGTTCTCGAAGAGGGGGAAGATGGTCGGGGTGGGCAGATTTGAACTGCCGACCTCTCGGTCCCGAACCGAGCACTCTAGCCTGGCTGAGCTACACCCCGACGGCTTGCCATCCTACCAAACGTCACGCCGCTCGGCTAACCAGCGATCTCCGTGCTGGCGAGCGCGCCCCCGTCGGTCGTATCGAGCGAATGCCCTTCGCGCGCGAGCTTCCTGGCGAGCACCGCAAACATCGCCAGCCCCAGCACGACGGCGAACCACAGCGTCGCGACGCGGACGATCAGTGTGCCCGCCGTCGCCGCTCCCTTGCCCATGTGAAGCAGCTTCTCGGAGAGCGACGTGATCCCCGTCTCGGCGACCCCGAGCCCGCCCGGAGTCAGCAGCAGCGCCGCCGCCAGCGTCGCGATCGGCAGGATGAACGCCGCTTTGAAGAGCGTATCCACGCCTCCGCTCACGCCCAGCCCGATGACCGTCAGGTAGAACGCCATCACCTCGCAAAACCACGAGCCGACGCTGAGCACCGTCATCAGCGCAATGCCGCTGGGCTTCATGAGGACGTACGTGCTCTCGTAGAACTCCTCGAAGTGGGGGATGAAGCGCCGGACGAACGGGACGTGGCCCGCGGCGCGCAGCAGCGCGTGCGACGCCGGCCGGTGGCGCGACACGCCGATCGCGACGGCGGCGCCAAGCGCGATCACCACCACGACCGGCCACGTGCTCGAGCCGAACACGATGACGCCAGCGCTCGCGATGATCAGCAGCCCCAGGCTGTCCGTGAGGCGCTCCGCCAGCAGGATCGGGGCGGATTTCACGACCGAAGTTCCGTGGACCTCCTTCAGGAGGTAGCTCTTCAGCCACTCGCCCACCTTGCCCGGCGTCACCGTCATGCCCAGGCCCGAGAAGTAGATGAGGAAGCTGTCGACTCGCCGCAGCCCCACCACCCCGATCTGGCGCAGGTAGTACTCCCACTTCACGAAGCGGAGCAGGTAGTTGCCCAGCGTTACGAGCAGGATGAGCGGCATCAGCTCCCAGCGGAAGTCCCGCAGGTCGCGCCCCACGTGCCGGAAGTCGCCGTACGCCAGCAGTCCGGCGAGGACGACGATCCCCAGCAGCATCGAGATCATCACGCGGTTGCGGATGTTCGTCAGGTTCATGCAGGAGGCAGCTTATCCGACGTCATCCCGCCCTGTCAGTCGGCTGCACCCTGAGCTACGGCCTCGCGAATGTGTACGGCGAGAGCCCCGTCAAGTTCTCGCGCTGTGGCGAGTCGCCCGGCCCCCGTGCTATAGATACTTCGCCCCAGGGTAGCCAAGTGGCCTAAGGCAACGGTCTGTAAAACCGTGTATCGGTGGTTCGAATCCACCCCCTGGGACCACATTGCCACATATCCGAATCGGCGTGCTTCGGCCGGCGATCTCGGTGGGGACACACGCTGGCGCAACCGCGTCCGTCGCACGGCGCGAGCGTCGAGCCGCCCGCACGTCCGTCCGTGGTTAGCCGATTCGGTGGCAGTGCGTCCCGAGCTGATCCAGCACGATCAGCAGATCCCTCAGGTTCACGATACCATCGCCGTTAACGTCAAAGCGCCGCTGGTGCGACCCAAGGTGCAATAGCACGTCGAGCGCGTCCAGCACGCCGACATAGCCGTCGCCCGTCACGTCACCGCATACCTGGGGCTGCGGTGTTACGGTCGCAGTCCGCGTTGGTGTGCCGGTGGCCGTCGCCGTCCGCGTCGGCGTCTTCGTCGGCGTGCCGGTGGCCGTCGCCGTCCGCGTCGGCGTGCTGGTCGCCGTCGCGCGTCGAGGTGGCGGTCGATGTCGCCGTTGGCGTCGAGGTGGACGTTGCCGCCGCCATGGTCGAGGTGGGCGTAGGCGTCGCCGTGTTGGTCGGCGTATTCGTCGCAGTATCGACGGCCGTCGGTGTCGCTGTGTCGGTCGGCGTATTGGTCGCTGTGTCGACCGCGGTAGGGGTAGGCGTCACGGTAGGCGTGTCCGTCGACGTTGGCGTCGCCGTGTCCGTCGCCGTGCTCATAGCGGTGTTCGTCGGCGTCGCCGTGTCCGTTGCCGTGCTCGTCGCGGTGTCGGTCGGCGTGTTGGTCGCTGTGTCGACCGCGGTTGGCGTAGGCGTCACGGTAGGGGTGTCCGTCGGCGTTGGCGTCGCCGTGTCCGTTGCCGTGCGGTCCGTCGACGTTGGCGTCGCCGTGTCGTGCCGTGCTCGTGGCCGTGTCCGTCGGTGTGGCGGTATTGGTCGGCGACGGCGCTGGCGTGTCCGTCGGCGTTGGCGTCGAGGTGGACGTCGCCGCCGCGATGGTCGAGGTGGGCGTAGGCGTCGCTGTGTTGGTCGGCGTATTCGTCGCAGTATCGACGGCCGTCGGTGTCGCTGTGTCGGTCGGCGTGTTGGTCGCTGTGTCGACCGCGGTTGGCGTCGGCGTCACGGTAGGGGTGTCCGTCGGCGTTGGCGTCGCCGTGTCGGTTGCCGTGCTCGTCGCCGTGTCCGTCGGCGCGGCCGTGTTGGTCGGCGACGGCGTGTCCGTCGGCGTTGCCGTTCCCGTTGCCGTTTGCGTTGCCGTGTCCGTGGCGCGGGTGTGTTGGTCGGCGTCGGCGTGTCCGTCGCCGTGGCGGTCGCCGTGCTCGGCGCCGTCTCCGTTGCCGTTTGCGTTGCCGTGTCCGTTGGTGCCGGCGTGTCGGTCGGCGTTGGCGTCGCCGTTGCCGTTTGCGTGCTCGTGGCCGTGTTCGTCGGCGTCGCCGTGTCGGTCGGTGTGCTTGTGGCGGTGTTTGTCGGCGTCGCCGTGTCGGTCGGTGTGCTCGTGGCGGTGTTTGTCGGCGTCGCTGTGTCGGTCGGCGTGCTGGTGGCCGTGTCAGTTGGCGTCGTCGTGTCGGTCGGTGTGCTCGTGGCGGTGTTTGTCGGCGTCGCCGTGTCGGTCGGCGTGCTCGTGGCGGTGTCCGTCGGCGTCGCCGTGTCGGTCGGCGTGCTGGTGGCGGTGTCCGTTGGCGTCGCCGTGTCGGTCGGCGTGCTCGTGGCGGTGGCCGTGGGCGTCGCCGTGTCGGTCGGCGTGCTCGTGGCGGTGGCCGTCGGCGTGCTCGTGGCAGTGTCAGTCGCGGTCGGCGTCTCCGTCGGAACCGCTGGCGTCGAGCGCACGACGAAGAGGCGGTCCTCGTCCGTGCCCGCCGTGTCGAAGAGCAGGTCGCCCGAGAGCGCGTCCTTCGCGATGCCCTGCGCACGCACCAGGTTCTCGATGAAGACGGTGCCGGAGTTGATGGGGAAGCCGTTGCCGTTGACGTCCGACACCCACACGCGGCTTTCACCGTAGTTCGTCACGAGCATGCTCGGATCGGAGATGCCCGGGGAGGGCGGCTGGTCGTAGACGATGCCGGCGCTGCCGGCGCGAAGCTGGCCCTCGAAGACGACGTTGTCCACGTCAAACGTGCCGTTCCCGTCCGGCGCCAGGTCGGCGACGAACACACGCCCGCTGTAGTAGGTGTTGATCAGGAGCTTGCCCGCGTTCGGCCCGTCAGGGATGAGGGCGATCCCCGAGATCACGTCGTCCAGGACGCCGCTGAGGTCGACCTCCTTGTCGGGGGACGCGTCGAGCGCCGGGTTCGCCTTCCACTCCGCCAGCTTGTTGACAGGGTACTCCGCCGAGAGCAGCACGCCGCCCGGCGCGTAGATGAGCCCCGCGTCGTTCCAGGGCGCTGTCAGCACCTTCGTCGCTGCGCCGATGCCGGTGATGTGGTTGTCAACGTCGCGCGTCACCGGCACCTCGTAGATGGCGCCGCCGCTGCCGTTCGCCTCGCCGCCCACCAGCAGCGTGTTCGGATCGCCGTCCTTCACGACGATCGGCCCGAAGTTCTGCGGCAGCCCGGACGGCGCCCCCAGGTCAGCGAGCGAGAACGACGGCTGGTAGTCCTCAGCAAGCATCGGGGTGTAGTCCACGCCCACGCAGGGCGACACCTCCGACGTGCCGTCCGGCCCTGTCGCCAGCGCGACCACGTGGTCCGGATAGTAGTCCAGCGCCCGCGACGTCCGCCCCGACACGAACGCGTCGCCGTTGTTGTCCGTCGTGATGTGCACCCCGTCGATCTTTCGTCGCGGGATCGGCGTGCAGCCCGCCGAGGAGTCCACCTCGATGCTGAAGTCGGTGTTCGGCGTGCTGTGCAGCTCCGCCGACCACGTGATCGTCCCGTCGACGTTCCGCACCGCGTTTCCGTCGAACACCGGGTAGTTCTGGTGCCCGTTCGGCCCGACATCGGTATCACCCGGGTCGTTCACGTCCGGTCCGTCGTCCCCCAGGTCGATCGCCGGTCCCGCCTCGTACGTGTTGTCCCACATGATGTTGCCGGTGCCGGCGTCGTCGTTCAGCACGATCCGGCCGTTGATCATGTTCAACGCCGGGCAGTTGGTGTCCACGTCGCAGCTGAAGCCCGCCGCCGCAGTTCTCGTACGTCGTCCAGTCCGGATCCGTCCCGTACGTCGCCGGGTCGACGCCGATGATGTTGTCGGCGGCGCCGGCGACGAGGCGGATCTGCACCGACGGATCGCCCGCCGTGTTGTTGTTCATCTCGATGGCGTCGCTGCCGCTCTGGTTCCCCGTCGCGGTGAGGCCGATGCACCCGCCTCGCACGTTGTTCGACGAACCCCCGTCGATGAACACGCCCTCCAGCCCGTTCGCCGAGATCACGTTGTGCCCGCCGTTCGACGCGTTGTCGTTGCCGATCTGGTTGGACGAGCCGGCAACGTACACGCCGAAGCCGCCGTTGCCGAGCGCCTTGTCACCCGTGGTATCGGTGCCGATGAAGTTGTCGAACACAGCGTTGTCGTCGGTCCAGAGGTCGATGCCGTCTCCCACGTTCGCCGCGATCGTGTTCCCCTGCGACAGGTCGCCGATCTGCGTCCCTGTGCCTTGCGAGACGTCGATACCCGAACCACCGTTCGGCTGCGCGACGATGCCGCTCGAGTCGAGTCCGATCCAGTTCTGGTCGATGACGTTGCCGTCCGCACCAGGATCGTCGATGAGTATGCCGTCAGCACCGTTGGCGGAGATGACGTTGCCTTGATCCTGGTTCGCGCCACCGCCGATGGTGTTGTCCGGGCCATCGAGCAAGACACCCTGTCCACCGTTGCCCAGCGGCGTCGTGCCGTCCGCAGCGAGCCCGATCCAGTTCCCGGCCAGCAGGTTGTTCCCGCCGGCGAGTGTAGACGCCGGCCCAGGCGTTGCCGGAGATGATATTGCCTTCTCCCGCCGAGTCTCCGCCGATGATGTTGCCGTCCCCGAAGATCGTGAACCCGTTGCCGGTTGCCGCCGGAGACGGAGCAGCCGTCAAACCGCTCCGGTCGGTCCCGATGTAGTTCGACTGGATGACGTTGTTGTTGCCGTTGATGAAGAGGCTCTCGTACTGCCCGCCGTGGATGTCGAAGCCGAAGATCGAGGCGCCGTTCGCATCGATCTCCCAGTTGTTCAACGGCGCCGTTCCGTTCCCCGTTCCGAGGTCGAGTTCGACGCGACCGCCGCCGGAGAACCCGTCGACGAACGCATAGTCTGCCGCGAGCGCCGGCAGTTCTGTCGCCGGCGCGATCGTCATGTCCGGTGTTGCGAACTTGATCTCATCGACCTGCAAAGGCACATCGATGAAGTTCTGGTTGACTTCCTCGATGGCGGCGCGGAACGTGCAGTTCCCGGCACCGTCGTCGCATACGAAGTCGCCCGGATTCGCATCGCTGGTGTCGAGCATCGAGTCGACGGTGTACGTATTGTCGACCGCGTGCGCCGGCGTCGCGTGTCCGCTCGCGAAGAACGTCGTCAGCGCCAGCGACAACGCCGCCGCCAGACCCAGCGCCGCGGGCGCGAGGAAGCGCAAGGACCTCACGGTGCCCTCCGGTCCGTGATGCCGTCTCGATGGCCCCCATGTGGGCGCCAACCCGATGACGTCGGACGGGGTCGATGCAAATAGACGGAGCGTCTCTCTTCAGAGTCGCGCTCCGTCGTGTTTATACGACGGCCGTCCTCAACCGTAAAGCATCACCCGGTGACCATTTGATGAGACTCTCCCAATCACGCGCGGCGCGTCAATTTCGCCTCCCGCCGCAGGGCCGTGACAGGTGCTGAGTCGAAAATCAGGCCGTGGCGCCGAACCTCCGTGTTATTCTGACCACGCCGCGAAAGGGCGCTCATGACCTCAGATCCCACCTCCAGGACGCCCGCACGCGATCCCCGAGCGGTCGCCCTCATCGCCGACGCGGCCGCTCGCGTCCGTCAGAACGTCGAGCGCGTGATCGTCGCCCGCGATGAAGTCACCGAGTTCGCGCTCGTCGCCATGCTCTGCGCCGGCCACATCCTCATCGAAGACGTGCCCGGGATCGGCAAGACCGTGCTGGCCAAGTCGCTCGCCCGCTCCGTCGGCTGCTCCTTCAAGCGCATCCAGTTCACCCCCGACCTCATGCCCTCCGACATCACGGGCATCAACTTCTACAACCAGAAGTCCGGCGAGTTCGAGTTCCGCCCCGGCCCCGTCATCGCCAACATCGTTCTCGCCGACGAGATCAACCGCGCCACCCCCCGCACCCAGAGCGCCCTCCTCGAAGCCATGGAAGAACGCCAGGTCACCATCGACGGCGTCACGATGCCGCTCCCCGTCCCGTTCCTCGTGCTCGCCACCCAGAACCCCGTCGAGCTCGAGGGCACGTTCCCCCTCCCGGAGGCCCAGCTCGACCGATTCCTCCTGCGCCTCCGTCTTGGCTACCCTGACGCCGCGGCCGAAGACGCCATCCTCGCCCGCTTCGAGGTCGGAGATCCCCTCTCCTCACTCGAACCCGTCATCGAATCCTCCGACCTCGTCCGCATGAGCGCGCTCCTGCCGTCCGTCCACTGCGAGCCGTCGGTCCGCCAGTACGTCGTCACCATCGTCCAGGCGACGCGCGCCCACGCCGCCGTCGAGCTCGGCGCCAGCCCGCGCGCTTCCCTCGCCCTGTTCCGCGCCGCTCGCGCCCTTGCCGCCATCCGCGGGCGAGACTACGTCATCCCGGATGACGTCCAGACCATGGCCGTCGCCGTGCTGGCCCACCGCCTGACGCTCAGCTCGCAGTCCCGCCTCCGCGGTCGGGACGCCGAGAGCCTGGTCCGCGAGCTGATCGAAGAGATCCCCGTCCCGATCGAGGGCTAGGTGATTCGCGACGTCTGGCCGTACGCCTGCGGCGCGATCGTCCTCGCCGGCCTCATCGCCGGGAACGCGACTGTGGCCGTCTTGGGGGTCGCGCTGCTCGTCGTCTGCGCCGTCGGCCGCGCTCTGGTCCCGCTGGTCGCTCCGCCGCCTCGTCTACGAGCGCCACGTCCCGGAAGATCACGCCTTCGCTGGGGAGCGCATCCCCGTCAGCCTTCGTATCACGAACCGAAAGCCGCTGCCGCTTCCCTGGGTCGAAGCGCGCGATAACTTCCCCGAGGCGATGGCCGCCGGCGGCGAAGACTTCGGCCGGAGCCACGTCGGCGTCGACACGGTGAGCCTCGACTGGCGTACCGCCGCCGGTGCCTACGAACGCGTCAGCCGCGACCTCTCGCTCGAGTGTCCCGCTCGCGGCATCTTCCGGCTCGGCCCCGTCACCCTGCGCTCCGGCGACCCCTTCGGTCTCTTCCCATCGGAGCGCACCGATGATCGCCCCACGTCCGTCGTCGTCTACCCGCGCACCGTCGATCTCGGCGACCTGCTGCTGCCGTGGCGCCGCCCGCTCGGCGAAGCGCCGCGCGGCCTGCCCGCGTTCGAGGATCCGGCGCGCGTCGCCGGCATCCGCGACTACCAGCCCGGCGACAGCCTGCGCCGCATCGATTGGAGCGCCACTGCGCGCCTCGGCAAGATGCAGTCGCGCGTCTACGCCCCCACCTCGTCCCAGCAGGTGCTCGTCTGCCTCAACACGCAGACCGTCGTGCCCGCATGGTCCGGCCACGTTCCCGCCCATCTCGAACACGCGATCGTCGTCGCAGCGTCGATCGCCCGCGACGCCTACGAGCGCCGTTACACCGTCGGCCTCCTCGCCAACAGCACCGTGCCCGACGCCGACCGCTCGATCCGCATCGCCCCCGGCCGCCGTCCGGAGCAGTTCATCCGCATGCTGGAGGCGCTCGCCGTCATCACCCCCTTCGTGCTCGAACCCCTCGCCGCCATGCTCGACCGCGAGGAGCACCGACTCCGCATCGGCACCACCGTCGCCGTCGTCACGAGCCTCATGACGGACGAACTGGCCTCCACGCTCCTCCGTCTGCGTCACCGCGGCCACCCCGTCGTCGTCCTGTCCGTGGCCGGCCAATCGTGGCCGGATCTGCTCGGCGAGCTTCCCGTCCGCGACGTGTCCCAACTCGATGTCCCGTGGCGCGAGGTGCCGTCGTGACCGTGCGCAACGCGCGCCTGCCGGCAGTCATTGCCCTGGAGATCTTGTGGTCGTTCGCGGCGGTCGCCGTCTTCGTTCGTGTCGTCAGCGGCGGCGACGGTCTCGGCGCCCTCCCTGGTCACCGTCGCCGCTCTCGTACTCGGGTCCGTTCGCCGTCACCCGCCTGGTCGACGTCCGCCTCGCGACCGAAACACAGGCACGCGGCGCGGTGATCGCCCTCACCGTCGTCGCGCTGTACCTCATCCTCCACACCGAGTACGCGGCGTCCGATCCGCCGTGGCGCCTCGGCTGGATCGCGCGTCTCGTCACTGACCCGAATCAGCTCCTCGCCGATCGCCGCTACGTCGTTGCCGGCGCAATCGCTGCGACGCTCGTCTGGCTGCGTGGCGTGGCCCTCTGGTCGAGGTCGTTGGAGCTCTCGGACGTCCTCTCCATCGCCACGATTGCCGTCCCCGCTGTCGCCCTGGCCGCCATCGTTGATCCCGCCGCCCGCGGCCCGCACCCGTTCGGTCTCATCGCCCTCGCGTGCTTCCTGCTCGGCTGGGCCGCCCTCGCCCTCTATCAGACGGCCGACGCTGATGAGCCCGTCGCGACGTTCGCCGCCCGCTGGAGCGCAGCCTTCGCCGCCGTCATCGCTGCCTCCGTCGTCTTCACGCTCGCCGTCGCCGCCTTCGATCCGCACACGCTCGGCTTCCTTGCACCCGTCTCCACGGCCGTCCTTAAGGCGCTCGGAGTCGTGCTCCTCTACACGCTCGGCCCCGTCGCCGCCCTCATCGGCTTCCTCTTCGGCCACATTCCCCTGCACCGGCCACACCAGCAGCAACAGCCTGCGGCGCCGCCCGCGCCGCCTATGCCGAAGCCCCAGGGCGACACGCCGTACTGGATCCACGTCGTTGGCTACTTGCTGGCGGGCGGCGGCGTCACGGTGCTAGTCCTGTCGTTCGTCGCCTTCATCTGGTTCACCATACGCCGGCGTGCGCGCCGCGCGCCCCGCGTCGCGGAGCAGCGCCGTGCAGTCGAGCGGGATAGCATGCTCGCCGAAGACATCGGCGCGCTGCTCGACGGCATCGCCCGCCGCTTCCGGCGCCCCGGCCCGCCCCGCTCCTCCGTCGAGATCCGCCGCCTCTACCACGAAATGCTCGCCCGCGCCGAGGACGACGGCTTGCGTCGCTCGCCCGCCGCCACGCCCCACCGTTTCGCACCCGGGCTCGACGCTCGGTACGCCTCGAGCGCGCCGTCCGCCATCAGCGACGCGTTCGTCCGCTCACGCTACGGCCTCGCCGACATCGATGCCGCGGTCGTGCGCGACCTGCGCGCCGGTTGGCAGTCCGCGCTCAGATCGCGCGCCGACCTGGAGTCGTGATTGTGCCCTCGTGCCCGCGGCTCACGTGCAGCCTTCGAATGGCTCCGCGTTCCGGCTCTTCGCACTCACTAGCTTGTAGATCGTCACCGTGCCCTGGTGGAACGCCACCGTCACGTAGATCCCTGACGGCGGGTCGTCGACCGGCCACATCCGCTCCCGCTCGCCGCAGTAGAGATACTCCGCCGGATACGCGCTGAGCACGTTAGAGCGGTCCGCCAGCCGCTCGTAGCGCTCGCGCCATCCGCTGATCCGCCGCCGCACCCGGTTCGGATGGTCCCACTCCGAGTAGAAGGTGAAGTACACGACGCTGTTCTCTGTGTCCCCTATCAGCTCGTCGGGGTCGTCGTCGTCTCTGTCCCAGGGCGCAGGCCGGGGGTTGAGTCGGCTGAAGATCTCATCCTCCGAGTACCCGTAGGCGATCGATACGCGCAGGAACCGGTCCATCAGCTCGCTGTCGTCGGCGACCGGGTTGTAGCCGCTCATGATGTACTCGGACGCCGGAGTGAGGTCGGCCAGGTTCCAGTTCGTGACGATGCTCGGGCTGACCACCGTCTCATCGCCGTGCACGTGCGCCCGCACCCACCGCATCCCGTCGTACTCGTCCCGGCTGACGCTGTACACCGGGTTGAGTTGGTGGAGTGCCTGCGCTTGGAACGCGAAGGTGTACGCCGTGCAGGCCACCGCCGCCGCGCCGAGCCCCGCCATCGCCACGCGGCTGCCTTGCGGGGGGAGCATCGTCAGGAGACCTGCGCCGCCGGCGAGCACCGCCGGTATCGCGAAGCCAGTGAACACCTGCGATTGATAGTGCCATTGCTGCGGCATGATGCCCTTGATGCCCGCGAGGAGCACCGGCGCGACGAAGATGCAAGCGTACAGCATCCCGTGCTGCACCCGTCCCTTCCACAACCCGTAGAAGAACGGGATGCCGATCAGCAGCCGCTGCCAGTAGGGCCGCAGATCGATGCCTTTCTGCTCCAGCCCCACCCGCGCCTGTATGTCTGGCGTGGACGTGACCGACTTGGTCAAAGTGATCGCCAGCTCCGGCAGCGCCAGGATCGTCGCCGCTACGCACACGATCGCCAGCCGCCTGAACGACTCGAACTCGCGCCTGTAGAGGAGCCACGCCCCCCACATCGCGACCGCGAACGCCATCGCCGTCCAGAAGAACACGTAGGAGTACACCAGCAGTGCCAGACCCACTGTGGCGACGGTGCCCCACCGCCAGTCTCCCCTGTCGACGACGCGCGGCAGCGCAAGCACGACCGCGAAGAACGGGGCCATCACCATGATGGGCCACAGGAACCGCGACCAGTACAGGAACTCCCGCAACGGGTCTGCCGTCAGGATCTGTCTGATGAAATACGGGTGCCGCAGGGCGGCTAGGCCGTCGCCGCGGATGAACACCTGTGCCCCGGCGATTGCGATCGGCATGGCCGCGATGGCGACGAGGCGTGATCCCGTCAGCCGAACCCCCAGCCAGTAGAAGAGGAGCATCCCCGCCGTCGCCATCAACGTCGTGATGATCGCCAGCGCCCAGAACGGCCCTCCGGTCACGTGGCCGAGGATGCCGATGGCCTCCGACCACCCCGCGCCGGTCTGCATCGCGGCGTCGCGATGGTTCGCCAGGTACGGCCCTCGCACCGGCAGCTTGCCGTCGTACGCCTGTCGGATCGTGGAGAACTCGCGTGCTTCGTCGACGCTCTGGCCGCTGCCCCCCCACAGGGTGAACGGCACCCGCACGCCGTCCGGCGCCGGCGTCGTCAGCATCCACCACCGGGGCAGCACGAGCACCCCCGCCAGGATGAGGGCAACGCCTATCCCGACCCCGTGTCGCCGCAGAAAGCCAACCACCGGCTGGAACATCGTGACCTTCGACTCGGTAGTCCTCGACATCCTCCAGTCCCCCACGGCCGATCTGCGGCCCGCTCCCGCCGATTGCGCGCCTCCGCTTTTGGCCGCGGACTCGCGACCCGGATCGACGCAGTGCGGTCGCTGCGGTTCATTCAAGCGCCTGAGTGCGCTGACGGCTTCCGTCTATGTCAATAGGCGATCCACGCAGGACTCCCGCCCCGTCGCGCGCCTACTCGCACCCCTTGAAGGGCTGCGCGTTCGGATCTGACTTGTCCGTCAGCCGGTAGATCGTGACCGTGCCCTCGTGGAATGCCACCGTCACGTAGATCCCCGACGGCGGATCTTCGACCGGCCACATCCGCTCCCGCTCGCCGCAGTACAGGTAGTCCGCGGGATACGCCGCGATGACGTCCGACCGATCCTTTAGCTCCTCGTAGCGCTCGCGCCACTCGGGAACTCGCTGCGCCAGCTGGTCCGGATAGTTCCACTCTTCAAAGAACGTAAAGTACACCACGCTGTCCTCGGTCTCACGCATTAACGTGTCCGGCTCGTAGTCGGCTCCGTCCCACGGTGCGTGATGCACCTGCAGGCGATCAAAGATCGCGCTCTCCGAGTATCCGTACGCGATCGACACGCGGAGAAACCGGTCGATGAGCTCGTCGTCGCCCGCGACGGGATTGTAGCCGCTTGTGATGTACTCCGATGCGGGCGTGAGTGCCGCCAGGTTCCAGGTCGTCGTGAGGCTCGGGCTGACGACCGTCTGGTTCCCGCGCACGTTGGCGCGCACCCACATGAGTGCGTCGTACTCATTCTGACTGACGGCGTACACGGGGTTCAGCTCGTGAAGCGCCCGGATCTGGAATGCGACGATATATACCGTCGATACCACCGCAAGCGCGGCGACTCCCGCGACGGCCTTCCGGACGCCCTCGGGCGGGAGCACGTTAACCAGTCCCGCTCCGCCCGCGACGATCGCCGGTATCGCGAAGCCGCAGAACACCTGCGACGTGTAGTGCCACTCCTGCGGGATCACTCCGTGGACGCTCGCCAACACGATCGGCGCGACGAAGAGGCAGGAGTAGAGCATGCCGTGGCGCACGCGGCCCTTCCACATCCCGTAGAAGAATGGAGCGCCGAGGAGGAGCCGCTGCGCGTACGGTCGTAAACTGATTCCCTTGGACTGAATCCCAACCCGCGCCTGCACGTCGGCCGTGGAGGACAGGGCCTTCTTCACCGTGATCGCCAGTTCCGGAGCGGCGAGGAGCGTAGCGGCCCCGCAGACGATGGCGAGTCGGCGGAACGACTCGAACTCGCGCCGGTAGAGCAGCCACGCTCCCCACGCGCCGACCCCCAGCGCCATCGTCGTCCAGAAGTACACGTACGAGTACACCAGCATCGCCAGTCCGACGGCCGCGACCGCGCTCCAGCGCCAGTCGTCCTTGTCGACCGCACGCGGCAGCGCTATCACCACCGCGAAGAACGGCGCCATCACCATCACCGGCCACAGGAACCGCGACCAGTAGAGATATTCCCTCAGCGGGTCCGCCGTGATCACCTGTTTGATGAAGTGCGGATCGTGCAGCGCCCATAACCCCGAGCCTCGGATGAATACCTCCGTCCCCGCGATCGCGATCGGGAGGATCGCGGCGGCAACAAGCCGTGATCCGCTGAGGCGCAGGCTCAGCGTGTACAAGAGGAGCAGTGCCGACGCCGCCATCACCGTGGTCACGATCGCCAGCGCCCAGAATGGCCCGCCGGTCACGTGCCCCAGGATGCCGATCACCTCCTGCCATTCGGCCTCGGCCTGCAGCGACGCGTCGGCGTGGTTCGAGAGGAAGGGCGACCGCACCGGCAGTTTGCCGTCGTACGCCTGCCGGATCGCCGAGAACTCGCGCACCTCATCGTTGATCTGGCCGTTTCCACCCCAGAAACTGATCGGCACGCGCACGCCATCGGGCGCCGGCGTAGTCAACATCCACCAGCGCGGGAGCACCACGACCGCCGCTAGTAGCAGCGCCACGGCGATGCCCGCCGCATGGCGGCGCGCCACCAACAAAGCCGTCTGCGTCCATGCTCGGGTTTGTGAATCGGAGGCGCTCACAGACGCGGCGACCGACGTATTCGACATGCGTGCTAGCGGGCCGCCGTCTCGCCGGCTAGCCGGGCCGCCACCGGACCCGGCAGCCGGCCCGTCCCCGCGAGCCAGCGCACCGTCTGTGCCAGCCCCTCGTCCACGCCGACGCGCGGGGTGTGGCCCAGCATGCGGGTCGTCTTGGCCGTATCAAACACACAGTCCTCCGCGACGCCGTGGAGCGTATCGCGCGTGACCGGTGGCTTGTCTCCCAGCAGGCCCTTTCCGATGAGGCGGTTCTTCACCAGCCACGCCGGCTCGAGTCCGTAGCACGCCAGCAGCCCCAGCGCGTACGGCACGTGCAGCTTCGGCAGCTCCACACCGAGCGCGCGGCACATCGCCAGCACGTACTCATGGAACGTCAAGACCTGCGGCCCAACGAGCAGGAACTTCTCGCCGAACGCTTCGCACCGGCCCGCAGCCAGGATGCCTTCGCTTACGTCGTCGATGTGCACCGGGTGCACGCGGTTGCGGGCGGAGCCCACGAATGCGAACTGCCCTTTGGAGAGCTTGAGCAGCATCTGCGTCACGCCACCGCCGTCGTCGTTCGGTCCGTAGATCCAGCCCGGGCGCACCGTGATCACCGGCAAGCCCGACCGGTCGACGACCTGCTCCGCCAGCATCTTGCTCTTGTGGTAGTAGCTCAGATGCCGCCCGAAGGGATGCGCTTCGTCGACTGGCCGGTACTCGAAGTCATATCCGTACACCCCGACTGAGCTGCAGTACACGATCTTGGACACACCTGCCGCCCGCGCCGCTTCCATCACGTTCTCAGTGCCCTCGACATTCGACGTGTAGTATTCGCGGTACGGCAGCCCCCAGTGGTCCCGGCGCGCTCCAATGTGATAGAGGACGTCGATCCCCTCCAGCGCCGCTCGCATCGCCCGCGCGTCGCGGAAGTCGCCGTCGCGTATCTCCACCCCATCGCCGCATGCTGCCCGTGCCTTCGCGCTGTTGCGCGCCAGCACGGCCACGTCGGCATCGCCCTTCAATCGGCGGGCGACGTGCTGTCCGACGAACCCGCTCGCGCCGGTTACGAGCACCCTCATGGAAGGCCCCCCTCTTCGATGACGCCCTCCCTGACGAAGGTCTTGAACTTGTTGTAACCGAAGTTCAGCATGAACCCGGACGACGCCCCGCAGAACTGTGCGAACGCGATTCGCCAGTGCGTATCGTCTGCCAGGAACGTTGCGGCGTGATAGGTGACGTTGAACATGACGAGCGAAATCAGGAATGCGCCAATCGCCGCCACGTGCAGGTGCCGGAATCTCCGCCACGTCGGCTTCATTCTCCACGTGAATGAGCAGTGCCCGACGTAGTTGCGGAGCACGCTGATCTCGAAGTTCAGCACCACCATCGCGTTTAGCGTCAACGCGCTGTACCCGCCGATCACCATCCAGTACAGGTGCACCATGATCGCCAGCTGAATGATCGACGCCGGTAGCCCGATCACCGCCGCGACCAGCAGATAGCGCGCCGTCAGCTGCGCTTCGGGGTTCTTCCACAGCCGCTGCGTCA
This sequence comes from uncultured Chloroflexia bacterium, assembly GCA_963843685.1. Lineage (GTDB taxonomy): Bacteria > Chloroflexota > Dehalococcoidia > DSTF01 > JACRBR01 > DASQHL01. Next base: position 57,207 of record CAWJLO010000012.1, on the reverse strand, counting down.
GCGAACGCACGCGGTCCCGCTTTCGCTGCGGCAGAGCCGCCCCCTCCGCGGTGACGGCCATGGCTTCGATCTCGTTCACGACTGCTCCATCGCCCCCGCGTGTGCCAGCGCGTCCAGGATCGCCTCCGGGTCCGGCGGGCAGCCCGGCACGAACGTCCCGTCGTACTCTGGCATCAGGTCCGCCGCGCAGTCGCCCATGAAGATCAGCTTGCCGTGGTCATCCGGTACGTGCGACTGCTCGCCCTTCATCACGTCCACATGGCCCAGCAGGATCTTCGAAGCCAGCCCGGGCCCGTACTTGAGCATCGCCCGCGGGCTCGACATCATCATTTCCTTCGCCGTGCTCCAGTGCAGGTCGCAGCCGTTGCATGACCGCACGTTCGCCCACGCTCGCAGCCCGAACAGCTTGTCGTAATCGCCCGCGTTCGGCCGCTTGAACGGCACACGCGCTTCCTCGATCGAAAGCCCGCGCACCACTGGCTCGCTGGGCTGCGTCGTCGCGTGCGCGATCATCGGCACCTCGTCCACGCCGAAGCCCATTACCTGTGCCACGACTGTGTCGAACTCGACCAGATCCGTGCCAACGGCGAACCTGCCCGGCGCGTTGCGGCTCCCGTGTGTCGGGCCGTTCCCCTCCATCCCCTCGACTCCGTCGAGCACGATCAGGTTCGGCTTCAGGATCTTGCCCAGCTCACCCAGTGGCTCGTCCACCCCGCGCTTGTGGTTGTTGCGCTTCTCGTCGTAGTCGCAGATCCCCTGCTGATTCTTGAGGCTCAGCGTCACGCCACAGCGCACGTGCGTCTTCATCTTCGGGACGTTAACGTAGTAGTCCGCGTCCAGGATCACCTCCGGGAGCGGCAGCTCGCCGTATTTCCACGGCACGTTCCGGCGCGGCGCCTGGTTCAGATCCACCAGCGGCGCCCCCAGCCGCGCCGCCAGCGCCCGCATGCCGGACGTCGCGAACACCTCATCCACCGGTCGGTTGATCGATGGCCCGTCCGCAATTGTGATTTCGCTGAATCCGCGGTCGCGCAGCGCCCCGTAGACCGCCTCGACGACCGCCGGATGCGTCGTCGTCCCGCTCTTCGCCCCGAACTGGTTCACCAGGTTCGGCTTGATCACCGCCGTCCGGCCGCGCGGCTCAGCCCCGATCGCGCTCAGCCCCGCCTCCAGCAGGGCGCGGATCTCAGCCGCGTCGTACTGTGGTTGCTTCGCGAGATACACGCTCACGGGCACGTTCCTTCTTCACTTCCTGCCACAGGTTGCCGCTGACGTCCAGCATCGAGCCCGGGTCCATCAGGATGCTGGTGTACGCGGCGTTCGCCAGCGGACACGCGCACTCCCCGGCGCGGATGCTCTTGCGCAACGGCTTCGGCAGGTTACTCAGCCAGATGCGCTTGAAGTCGAAGTCGTAATCTCGAAGGTTGGCGATCGCCTCCGCCCGCACCGCGCACGACCACACGTCGCCGTTCGGCGCGATGTGCGTCGAAGCCCAGCCGGCGTAGCACGGCACCATCTGCTTCTGCGTCTCCAGCATCCGCTTGACCAGCTTGTAGTACTTGCGCCGGAACGCCTGGATGAACCGCGACTGCCCCTTGTGCGCCTCGTACTCGCTCGATCCGGCCATGATGTCCACCGCGCGCGCGTACGCCGCCCCTGTCGGCGTGATCCCCGTCCCCACCGTCCCCAGCTCCACCCGCTCCTCCGCGATCTCGGAGATGAACGAGTCCGGCCGCAGCGTGTTCACCACGAAGTCGTGCAGCTCTGGGAAGTGGTCCACGTTGAAGTTCGAGATCACCGAGTGTACGCCGATCGTCAGGTTCGGGCGGTTCAGCTCGCGCAGCTGCCGGTACACCAGCATCACCTTGTCGAAGTTGCCCGGGATTCCCCGCAGCTCGTCGTGCTTCGCACCCACGCCGTCCAGCGACAGGTTGATCACCAGCTGGCTGTCCTTGCAGTAGTCCGCGATCGCCGCCACGCGCTCCGCGATCGGCCGCCACACCAGCGAGTTCGTCGGGATGTTGATCTGCGCTGGCCGGCAGTTGTCGTACAGGCTCTTGCAGATTTCGACGATGTCCTTCCGCATGAACGGCTCGCCGCCGCTCACCGTGAACCAGTACGGCATCTTCCCAAGCGACCGGAACACCCGGTCGAACTCTTCGACCGTCAGGTCCTTCCCCTCGCCCGGCGTGTGGTTCTGCCAGATGTTGCACGTCTGGCACCGGGAGTTGCACGTCGAAATGATGCTGACCGCCACGTTGACCGGCATCACCTTCGGCCATCCGAATCGACGGAACATCCAGTACCGCGGCACCTGCGCCAGCAGCTCCATCATTGCGCGACCTCCTCTTCAATCGGCCGCTTCGCCGATGTCGCCACCTCCCACACCGCGTGCGCGTGTCCCCGCGCTACGTCGATGCGGCCGCGTATCTTCGCCCCGGCCTCCAGCGCCAGCACGGCTGCCAGCCAGTGAGGGCGCCTGAAGCCAAGCTTGTGCTTCCAAAGTATCGACAGGACGGCTGGTCCGTTCATAGTGGCCGGCGCGTATCCTTCGCGCTCTGAGAGCAAATGTCCCGCATTGATGCGGCGCCGCTGCCGAAACCAGTCCCCGACCGTGGCAGGCCCCCAGTTCCGCACCACCGCCTCCGGCACGTACACGCTGTGTAGCCCCGCCGCGTGCGTGAGCGCCTGGATCGAGACCTCGTCCACCGCACTGTCGTTCGGGATTGCCGGCACGACCGGCCGCCCGTCCTTCGCTCGCCGGAACGCGATCAGTTCGCCGCACTTCGGCTCCTCCGCCCCCAGCGAGATCAGGTGGTGCAGCTCCCACATCAGGTTCGCCGCAAACCCCGTGAACGTCTCCGGTGAGTTCATCGGCACCGGCCGCGCCCCCGCAACGCCCACGTGCCCGGCCTCCATCGCCCGCAGCAACGCCCCGACCGCGCCCGGCTCCGGCAGCACGTCCGCGCTCGCCAGCACGATCACGTCATGCTTCGCCGCGCTGAGCCCGACGTTGATCGCCGAAGCCTTCCCTTCGCGGCGTGCCTGCTTGACCACCGTTACCGGCAACCCCGCGTCCGCCGCCGCCTGCGCGCGCTCGACGGTGCCGTCGGTGCAGCCGCTGGCGATCACGATGATGTCGTCGATCACCCAGCCGTCCCGCCCGGAATCGCCCGCGATCCGCGACAGCAGCGCGCCGATGTTCTGTTCCTCGTTGTACGCGGGGACGAGCGCGCTAGCGTTCGGCATGCACCGCTCCCGGGCGTTCCGTGGGTGTGTTGAGAGCTTCGTCTGATGGCGCGTGTCGCCAGTAATGCGGCGGGATCGTGCTGGGCTCGGGCCGTTCCGCCCTCTTGCGCTTGCGCGGCTCGCTCGCGATCGACAGCCGTCGCAGATGCCGTGCGAACTGGATCCCCTGCCGCAGCGTCGCCTTGCTCACCCCCGCGTTCCGCGAGTGGAACACGTACGGCACGTCCACCACCTTCTCCCAGTGACCTCGCACGAGGATCTCCAGCAACACCTTGTACCCGATCGGCCGCAGGTCGACTCCGGCGATCACGCTGCGCCGAAAGAGAAAGAATCCGCTGAGCGGATCGGTCGTCGCCCGTGCCGAAGGGATCAGCGCCTGCGCCACGATCCGCGCCGAAGACGACACCAGCCGCCGGCTCGGCCCGTCAAAGCCGTCCGGCGCGTCCTGGTTCGCCGTGTGTCTGCTCCCCACCACGATGTCCGCGCCCGTGGACCCCGCCGTCTCGAGCAGCATCGGCACGGCCGAAGCCGGATGCTGCAGGTCGGCATCCATGATGCAGATCCATGTGCCTTCGGCGAAACCGCAGCCGCGGACGACCGCCGTCGAAAGACCGCCGCTGCGTTCGAACCGCGGGCGGTGCACTACGCTCGCCGGGCAGTCCACGTCCGCCAGCAGTCGCTGGAGCAACAGCGGCGTCTCGTCGACCGAATCGTCGACGAAGATCAGCTCCTTGTCGCGCCCCGGGATCGCCGCGCAGATCCCGTCCAGCAACGGACCGACGTTCTCCGCTTCGTTGCGGGTAGGGATTACCAGCGACAGGGACGGTGCGGATGCAGTCATCTCGTCCTTTACCAGGCGTTTCGTTTGGCGTGCATGCCGGGCAGCGCCGGTGCGGGGATGGAGGACCTCATCCTCATGAAGCCCGCCGAGACCGGTCAATCCAGACTCAGTCGTCGATGCGGATCGCACCGCGCTCCACCTTTCCGAACGCCGACTGGCCCCCGCCTATTTCAGCCGCTCGAAGTGAAGTGCAAGACGCCAGAGGTGGATCCGCCCCTCTCTCTCCTCGATGACGGCGCGACAGCCGTTCCCCGCGGCATGCTCCGCGCGGTATCGGCCGACCACTCCATCGGGAGAGAGGATGACGCGCCCGCCCGCGCCATCGAAGGCAATTATCGCACCGTCAAGCCTGGAAATCATGGGATGGCGCAATAAGTTTGTCGAAACTGTCAAGAAGCCCGGCGGCGCCGCGTCAACCGCCCGATAGCGGCCAATCACCCTTTCCGTGAATGATGCCCACTCAGATTCACCCCCCGGGGGTATCCCGAGCGGCGCTCCCGGCCGCGCTTCAGCCTCCAACCCGAGCGCAGCTTCGAGTGCCCGGCCCGCCGCCGCCTCCGCGAACTCGATGTTCCCGCCGTTTGCCAGCACCACGATCCCCACGCCGTCGTCCGGCAGCAGCGCCAGCCGGGTCGCCACCCCCGGCAGTTCCCCGTTGTGCGCCGCCAGGCGCCTTCCCCGGAGCTGCGAGACGGCAAAGCCCAGCCCCCACCCGGCGTCCAGGTCGGAATGATTTTTCGCCTGGATCGTCATCGCCTCGTCCAGCAGAGGCCCCGGGGCCAGCCGCCGGCCGCCCCACTCGCCCCCCCGCAGCACCATCGAGCCAAACGACGCCAGCTCGATCGCACTCGTCACCAGCGACCCGGACGGCGCCCCCACGTACCGCGTGACCGGCGCCGGCTTGGTTCCCGCCGTCAGCGCCGTCATGCCGCCGTACGGCGTGGCCACCCGCATGCCGGTGACGTCCTCGACGAACGAAGACGCCCCCATCCCTAGCGGCTCGAACAGCCGCGCCCGCGCCAGCTCGCCGAAACTCACCCCGTGCCGCTGCGCCATGATGTATCCGAGCAGCCCCATCCCGCCGTTCTCGTACACCACGCGCTCGCCCGGCGGCCGCACCGTCCGCTGCCCGGCGACCACGTCCGCAAGCGTGCGCGGAATGCGCCCGCCCGCGAGCAGGTGGCGCATGACGATGTTGCCGAACTCCGTCCCCCGCCACGACACCGGCAGTCCGGCCGAATGCGACAGCAGGTGCCGCACCGTCACGTCATCCGCACGCTCCCCGCGTCGATCTCGCAGCACGAAACGCCCCGTGGCATACCGGTTCACCGGCTCGTCGAGCGCGAATCTCCCCTCGTCGATCTCTTGCAGCACCAGCAGCGTCGTAAACAGCTTCGAGATCGACGCCGCGCGGAACAGCGTGCTCGTTGTCACGGCCTCGCCCCGCGCGACGTCCGCGTGCCCGAGCGCGGCTCCGCCCAGCGGCCCGTCGCGCCCGAACAGCAGCACCGCCGCGCCCGGCACGCCCGTGCGCTGCCGCTCGTCATCGATCCACTGCGAAAGCCCGGGGTCTATCGGCGATACGGCTTGCTCGTCAGTCACGCCCCATTGTCACACGCGCCACGTCTCGTCGCCTCCGCTTCCGTCGGCGCCCTGCGGCAACTTGACGGAATCGACAGTCGCGTCCGTTTGCCTCTCGCCTCCAGCTCAATACCGGGACGCCGCATCAGGGTAGGATTCGCCACGGGGCGATTGCCGCGCCGGCAGCGCCGTCGGAAGAACAGCGAGGGTCGTGTGGAAGATCGGATTCCCGACAGCTTCCGCGCCGACGTCATCCGACGCATCGGACACGGTGGCGAGGCGACCGTCTACGAACTCAGCGGCGGTCGCGCGCTCCGCGTCTATCACCACGAACCGCACGGCGCTGCCGATATCGCCGCGTTCTATCGCGCGATCGCTCGTGCCGGCGTCTCGTTCGCGCTGCCGGAGATCCTGCAACAGGGCGAGGAGCACGGCGTCGCCTACAGCGTTGATCGTCTTATCGACGGCCGCCCCTTGCACGAACTCATGCCGCATCTCGCCGGCGATGAGCGTGCGACAGCCCTCGCCTCCTACACCGACGCCGCGTTCGAGATCGCCGCCCTGCCAGTGGTGCGCGAAGAGTACGGCGAGTTCCTCCGCGACGACGACTCGATCCGCGCCGACACCTGGAACGAATACCTCCTCGCCCGAATGCGGCGCTCGCTCCAGGAATCGCCCTGGCTACGCACCGACGTGCCCGCGCTCGACGTTCTCGTCGACGCGCTCACGACGCGCATCGTCGCCTATCCTCCCGTTGTCAGATCCCTCGTCCACGGCGACTACTTCCCCGGCAACGTGCTGATCTCCGATGACCTGCGGGTCGCCGGCGTCATCGACTTCGGCCCGCTCACCGTGATCGGCGATCCGTGGATGGATCTCGCCAGTGCCGTCATCTTCCTGGAGGTTGCGCGTCCCGGCTACACACCGTCCGATACGACTCTCGTGACGGCGCGCCTCGTCAAGCGCGTCGGAGTTGGAATACTCGACGCCATCACCACCTACCGTGCGTGGTACGCCATCCGCTTCTCGCCCTATCGCGATGACGATCCCAATCTCTACGCGTGGTGCGTGGATTCCCTGAAGCGCGTGGGCGCTGAGATCACCCGCTAGTCAGTCCCGGGCCAGGATGGCCTTAGGCCGGGACGCTGTCGAAGGCCGCCCGATGCGCAGCGCACACCTCCGCCACAGCCGCCCGTCCCGCCTCCAGCAGGTTCGTCATCGTCGGGAAGTCGTGGATCATGCCGTCGTAGCAGTGGTACGTCACCGCCACGCCGTCGCTCTCCAGGCGCTTCGCGTACGCCGCCCCTTCGTCGCGCAGCGGGTCGAACTCCGCGGTGATCACCAGCGCCGGAGGCAGCCCCCGCACGCTCTCCGCCGCCATCGGCGACGCGTATGGGTTGCGTCCGTCGTTCTCATCTCGCAGGTAATGCCCCCAGAACCACCGCATCCCCTCCATCGAGAGGAAGTACCCCACCCCGTTGTCGAGATACGACGCCGTGTCGAACGAGTAGTTCGTTACCGGGCAGATCAGCGTCTGGTGCGCGATCGCCGGTCCCCCGCGGTCGCGCGCCATCAGGCACAGCGCCGCCGCCAGGTTCCCGCCGGCGCTGTCACCAGCCACCGCCATGTGGCCCGCGTTCGCGCCGATCTCCCCCGCGTGCTCGGCCACCCACTTCACCGCCGCGTAGCAGTCCTCCGTAGCCGTCGGGAACTTGTGCTCCGGCGCCAGGCGGTACTCCACCGAAACGACGACCGATGACGATCCCTGCGCCAGTTGGCGGCACATCGGGTCGTGCGTCGCGATGCTGCCGATCACCCAGCCGCCGCCGTGGAAGAACACGGTGACTGGATGCGGCCCCGCTCCCTCCGGCGTATAGATCCGCACCGGGATCTCGCCGTTCGGCCCCGCGATCGTCCGGTCCTCGACGCGCGGCAACTCCGGCCCCGTCGACGTCATCGCCGACATCGCGGCGTACATCTCGCGCGCCACCGCCGGGACCATCGTCTCCAGTCCCGGCGCCACAGCCATCTGATCGAGGAGCGCCTTGACCTGTGGATCGAGCGGCATGAGACCTCCTGCGCGACGTTGCTTGTCCGTTTCGCGCCGTAGCGTCGGCGGATTCGAGCTTACCCCAGAGTCCTCCCGTCACGCCATCGGTGCTCGGGCGTTATCCTGACGCGACGCGCATCCGTCCAGCGCGCAGGATCGCCCGATGCAACGAACCGCCATCGAACGCGCCGCCGCCCTCGCCGGCGTAGAGCTCGCTCCCGATACCGATGTCACCGTCACCGGCGACGATCCCGTCCTGCCCACCCCGTTCCATCTCGGCGAGGGCGCGGCTACCGCCATCGCCCTCGTCGGCCAGGAGGCCGCCCGCATCTGGCGTCAGCGCAGCGGCCGCGCGCAGTCGCTGACCGTCGACGTCCGTCACGCCGCCGCCTCACTCCGCAGCTACGCATATCTCACCGTCGACGGCGCCTCGCCCGCCCTCGAGCGCAAGCTCCCCGTCGTCACCGGCATCTTCGAGTGCGACGGCGGCCGCTTCATCCACCTCCACGGCAGCTTCGACCACACCATCGGCATCCTCCGCACGCTCGGCCTCGAAGAGTCCGCCGATGCGACAGCAGTCGCGGCCGCCACGCGCACCTGGGACGCCTTCGAACTCGAGGACGTCCTCGCCGCCGGCGGACTCTGCGCCGCTGTCTGCCGCACGCAGGACGAGTGGTCCGATCCATCCGCAGGGCAAACTGCTCGCCACGAAACCCGTCATCGAGATCACCCGCATCGGCGACGCCCCGCCGCGCCCACTCGGCGAAGGCGAGCGCCCGCTGAGCGGCGTCCGCGTGCTCGACCTCACCCGCGTCCTCGCCGGTCCCACCTGCGCCCGCACGCTCGCCGAGCACGGCGCCGATGTCCTGCACGTCGCCTCGCCCCGCCTCCCGACGTACCAGCACTTCGAGATGGACACCGGCCACGGCAAGCGCCAGGCGTACCTTGACCTCAACGTCGCCGCCGATGCCGCTACCCTCCGCGACCTCGCGCGCCGCGCCGACGTCTTCTCGCAGGGCTACCAGCGCGGTTCGCTCGACCGCCGCGGCTTCGGCCCCCAGCAGCTCGCCGAACTGAACCCCGGCATCATCTACGTCTCGGAGAACGCCTTTGGCCACGACGGGCCGTGGCAAAATCGCCCCGGCTGGGAGCAGCTCGCCCAGGCCACCACCGGCGTCACTGTCACCCAGGGCGGCAGCGGCCGTCCCGTCCTCGCGCCCGCCGCCATGAACGACTACACCACCGGCTACTTCGCCGCCCTCGGCGCCATCATCGCCCTCCGCCGCCGCGCTACCGAGGGCGGCTCGTGGCTCGTCCAGGTCTCGCTGGCCCGCACCAGCATGTGGTACCAGAGTCTCGGCCAGGATCTCGATCCCGCCGCCGCCACCGGCACCGGCGATCTCGCCGAATGCATCGAGGAACACGACACCGGCTTCGGCCGCATGAAGCACCTCCGCCCCGCCCTCCGCATGTCGCGAAACCGACCCGCACTGGGCCATCCCCACGACCCCGCTTGGTCAGGGCGAACCGGTCTGGCTCTGACCTCGTCTCGGAGGCGTCTCGATCGCTCGCGGCGTGAGCGCTACAGTGGCCGCACGCTCATCCCATAACGCGATCGGAGCCATACATGGAGACCGTGCTCTTCGAGAAGGACGCCGCACTCCCCGGCCTGGCGACCATCACGCTCAACCGCCCCGAAAAGCTCAACGCCATCAACGTCGATATGCACGACGAGCTCCAGCAGGTCTGCCGCGCGCTCCAGGACGACGTGCAGACGCGCGTCGTCATCATGACCGGCGCCGGCCGCGCCTTCTCCTCCGGAGCCCAGCTCGGCAGCCGCCGCGCCGGTCCCCCCGCCAACGACGTCGACCGCATGCGGCGCGTCAGCGTCGGCAACCGCACCTGCACCATGCTCGAATCGCTCGAGCAGGTCACCATCGGCGCCATCAACGGCCTCGCCATCGGTGGCGGCGTCGTGCTCGCCACCACCCTCGACCTCCGCATCGCCGCGGAGTCCGCCTGGTTCTCGATCCCGGAGGTCGATGTCGAGCTGCCGCTCACGTGGGGCGCCCTCCCCCGCCTCATGCGCGAGCTCGGCCCCGCCCGTACGAAGGAGCTCGTGATGACCTGCGATCGCTTCTCTGCGCAGGAGGCGCTGAGCTGGGGCTTCGTCAACCGGGTCTACCCCGACGCCGATGTCGTCCCCGAGGCCCGCAAGCTCGCCGAGAAGCTGCTCTCGAAAGATCCCGCATCGCTATCGATGACGAAGACCACGACGAACGCCCTCGCGCAGCTCATGGTCCCCGCCGCCGGCTCCCCCGCCGAGCCCGAGCAGATGCTCCTCGGCTACATGCTGCGCCAGCGTCGCGAGGCTTCCGACAGGAAGCCCTGATCGCCCCTACCGAGGCGCCCCGCCCGCGTGCCGCCCCTCGCCCCCCGCGAATCGCGCCGCCCCCTGCTGCGCCTCCCCGATCACGGCCCGTCCCAGCGCCAACTCGATCTTCAACCCCTCGTCGAGCGGCTTGCCCAGCCCCTCGTACGCCGCCTGCCGGTCGGCCAGCACGCACGCCCACGGATACGCCGCGATCTCGCTCGCCAGCGCCAGCGCCGCGTCCAGCGCCGTTCCGTCCGGCACGACGCGGCTCACCAGCCCCATGTCCAGCGCCTCGCGCGCCTCGACGATCCGCCCGCTGAGGATCATGTCCAGCGCCCGCCCCAGTCCGATGATGTGCGTCAGACGCTGCGTCCCGCCGTCGATCAGCGGCACGCCCCACCGCCGCTCCAGGCACCCCAGGTGTGCGCCCTCGTTCGCGATCCGGATGTCGCACCAGCACGCGATCTCCAGCCCGCCCGCCACGCACCACCCCTCGATCGCCGCGATCGTCGGCTTCGGCGAGAGCAGCCGTGTGAACCCCATCGGGCCCTCCGGCGCCATCACCGGGCTGTCCATCGCCTTCAGGTCAGCCCCCGCGCAGAACGCCTGCCCGCCCGCCCCCGTCACCACCAGCACGCGAGCATCCTCGTCCGCGACGAACTCGTAGTAATGCCCCCGCAGCGCCTCCGCCGTCGCCCGGTCCACAGCGTTCCGCCGCTCCGGCCGGTCGATCGTCAGGACCCGCGTCGTCCCGCGCTTCTCGTATCGCACTGCCATGCGCGCAGCGTACGCCGGCCACCGCTTCCGCGACAGTGCCGCACCCCCCGGTTCCCCCTCGCCCTGTCATTCGTCATCATGCCGCCAGACCTCTGACGACGAAGGAGACGCACGATGCCCGACCAGCACGTCCCCACGCGAGACGAGATCCTTGCCTACCTCCAGCGAGAAGCGAAACTGGGGCCGCTGGGGCCCCGACGACCAGCTCGGCGCCATCAACCTCATCACGCCGCAGAAGCGCCTCCACGCCGCCTCGCTCGTCAAGACCGGCCGCGCCGTCTCCCTCAGCCGCGACGTCCCCACCATGCCCGGCCGCAACAACCCCGTCCCCGCCCAGCACTTCATGCGCATCTTCGACGGCGGCTGCGTCGACTTCTACGGCATCACCTACCACGGCTACCTCACCACCCACGTCGACGCCCTCTGCCACGTCTGGCCCGCCGACGGCATGTGGAACGGCCGCGATCCGAAGAAGGAGATCACCACCGAGGGCGCCCGCTTCGGCAGCATCGATAAGTGGCGCGACGGCATCACCACCCGCGGCGTCCTCCTCGACGTCCCGAAGTTCCGCGGCGAGCCCTCCGTCACGCTCGAGCGCCCCGTCCACGGCTGGGAGTTGGACGCCGTCGCCGAATCGCAGGGCGTGAAGATCGAGCCCGGCGACGCCGTCGTCGTCCACAGCGGCCGCGAGGCCTGGCAGTCAGCCCACCCCGACTGGAGCGGCTACCGCCCGCCCAGCCCCGGCCTCCACTCCTCCTGCCTCCCGTTCCTCCGCGAGCACGACGTCTCCGTCCTCGTCTGGGACCTCATGGACGCCCAGCCCGACGAGTACGGCTTCCCGCTCTCCGTCCACCCCGCCCTCCCCGTCTTCGGCGTCGCCCTCGTCGACAACGCCCTCGTCGAACCGCTCGCCCGCGCCTGCGCCGAGGAAGGCCGCTACGAGTTCATGCTCACCGTCGCCCCCCTCGCCTGGGTCGGCGGCACCGGCTCCCCCGTAAACCCCATCGCCCTGCTGTGATCGATGGGACATGCACGGCCGGGTGACGAACGTCGCGCCGTAGGGGCGGCCCCGCGTGGCCGCCCTCCCTCAATCGCCTCCGCTTCGCACTTCACCGCCATCCAACACCGAGTCAGCCACCGCCAGGATCAGTCGCCTGACTGATGGGCTGTCCTCAGCGCCGAGTGCGGACAGCATGTACGTCACGTCGCCGTCTTCCCACGAACCCGTGAAGCCGCCGAGGCTCGGCGCGTCACCGAGCGCCACATCATGCCCGTTTGGTGATGTCGCCGCGTCAGTTCCCGGAAAGCCCACCACCCCAGTGGGTCCCACGATCTGAAGGTGGAATGTCATGGCGCCTGACTTTTCTGGGTTGTACTGCACGAGAAGCAGGCTTGGATCCTGAATGCTCCACTGGTACACGGGCGCGAGATACCCGGGAAGAGTCGGCAACTGAAATTGAAAGCCAACCAGTCCGCGCACGCACTCCGCGGAGAACTGCCCGACGATATCAATGTCCGGCGTACTTGTGCTGACCGCCACCGCAGTCGGGCACTGAGCGGGAGTCGAGGCAGCCTCGGGTTTCGTGGAGCTACCGCACGCCATACCGAGCGAGGCCATCGTAACAACGACGCACCCCAGCGCTCGCCAACCACGAACGATCACCCCACCCTCACAACAGCCGCGGCGACTCCGCCGCCTCGCACGTCATTCGCCGGCTCCAAACACCCCGCATCGTCGTTCGCCACAGAGTTCACCCGACGCGACACCTCCGTCGCCACCAGCACCCCGCCCGCCGCCGGCACGAGCAGCCGCCGCAACCCCTCCGCGTGCGCCTCCCGACCCTCCGCCGGCACGAAGATCCACTCCTCGATCTGCTCCCTCGGCACGATCACCGGCATCCGGTCGTGCACCGGCGCCACCACGTCGTTCGCCTCCGTCGTCAGGATCGTGAAGCTCCGCATCCACTCCGTCGTCTCGGGGTTCAACCACGACTCGTACAGCCCCGCGAACAGCAGCAGCCCCCCGTCCGGCGCGTGAAACCAGATCGGCCGCCGCGACTCCTTCGCCCCCATCCACTCGAAGAACCCGTCCGCCGGCACCACGCACCGCCGCTCGACGAACGCGTCCCGGAACGCCGGCCGCTTCAACGCGCTCTCCGACCGCGCGTTGATCTGCCGCGCCGCCCCCTTCGCGTCCTTCGCCCACGAGTTCACCAGCCCCCACTTCGCCGGCAGCAGCTCCCGACGCTCCCGCTTCTCCCGCACGATCCAGTGCGCGTCCGTCGGCGCGATGTTGTACCGCGGCCGGTACAACGCCGCATCCTCCGGCCGCACCTCCGCGTCCACCTCCCGCGCCATCTTGTCGAAATCCCGCCGCGTCAACGTAAATCGCCCGCACATACAAAGAGCCTAGCTCACACGCAACGCCTCCGCTCGGCGCCCGACGCCATGGGCCGGCTGCCGGCCCGCACCACACACGTTGGCCACCAGCGACACACACCCGTCCGGGAGCTCCCCTCTCCACAACGGTGGAGAGGGGCCGGGGGTGAGGTCACGCACAGCCTGCGGCGCCCCTTCTCGTGCCCACGCACGTCCATCTCCATCGACACACGCCGTCCCGGAGCTCCCCTCTCCACACACCTGTGGAGAGGGGCCGGGGGTGAGGCGCTCCCAACCTGCGCAAATCCCCCGCACGACCCTTTGCCGCCCCACACGCGCCGTCGCACAATGCCCCATGACCACACCACGCTCCGGCTTCAGCGACGTCGACAGCAGCGCAGCCCCCGAAGCCTTCGTCCGCTTCCTCGACCAGCGCTCCGCCACCCCCTTCTTCATCGATAACCGCGCCGCCCGCCTCGCCCGACTCAGGCTCACGCCCGAAAGCCGCGTGCTCGAGGTCGGCTGCGGCGTCGGCGACTTCACCCGCGACCTCCAATCCGCCGTCGGACCATCAGGCGCCGTCGTAGGCCTCGACTTCTCCGCCGTCATGCTCAACACTGCCCGCGCCCGCGACGCCTCCACCCTCCCGCACTACTGCCTCGCCGACGCCACCCGCCTCCCCTTCGCGCCCACCTCCTTCGACGCCCTCACCGCCGAGCGCGTCTTCATCCATCTCACCGAACCGCGCCGCGCCATCGAGGAACTCACCCGCGTCGCCCGCCCCGGCGCCCGCGTCGCCCTCTTCGAACCGGACTTCAACACCATGGCCATCGATGGCGGCGTGCCGGACGTCACGCGCAAGATCGTCTCGCTCTACGTCGGCCGCATCGCCAACCCCGGCGGCGTGCGCGACCTTCCCGACATGCTGCGCGCATCGGGCTTCGAAGAGATCACCGTCGAGGAGTCGGACCACGTCCGCACCGAACGCTCCGACGAAGGAGACAGCGGCGGCGGCGGCATGCGCAACGTCATCGCCGCCGGCATCCGCTCCGGCGCACTCACCCGCGAAGAAGTGTCGAGCTGGAGCTCCGCCGTCCGCGAGGCCGAAGCCGCCGGCGCCTACCGCTTCTCCCTGAAATTCCTGCTGGTGAGCGCCAGCCGCCCCTGAACCCCGCACAAGCGAAGTGCGGCGTGGCCAGCGCACGCGTTCATCAAACGGTCATTCCGAGCGCAGCGAGGGATCTTCCCCGAAGTCACCGTCACCCTCATGCGCGACGTGCCACCCCGCACCAACGCAATCGCACAAACAAGAGAGCGGCCCCAGCGGCCGCCCTCGTCCAAACGATCTTTGAAATCTGCGTAATCTGTGGTTCCCCGTCGGCCCTAGAAGCGCGTCAGCTCCCGACGCGCCGGGTCCGGACGGAACTCCTGCCAGATGTCCTTCGAGAGGATGTCCAGGTCCCCCAGGTATCCGAACACGTACCCGTCCGTCGCGTCGAACCGCAGCAGCACCTGGTCGACGAGCCAGTCCGCCTTCTCTTTCCACCACATCTCGGGAATGTCGCGCGCCTCGAACCCCCGCCCGTGTACGTACGGGCTCGTCTCGATGGCGAACCGCGCGAAGTCGACGGGCCCCCCTTGGTCGAACTGCCACCGCACGTGCGAGCAGTACCGCATCCACGCGTTCATCTGCCCGCAGATCGGGCAGCGCACCTCCGCCGGCGCCTCCGCCTGCACCTCGTCCTCGTTCTGGAGCCCCTCGTTCGTATTCACCTGCGACGCCTCCCTCCGCATCCCTCTGGCGGAGCTTCCGTCACAGATCCAAACGAACCCCCAGCCCCCCAATTACACCCCGGGCGCTTGTCAACTTCGAAGCTTTACACCCGGCTTTGCAATGCAGGGTCAGCCGTGCGTTCCCCCGCCTACCTTCGTCGTGTTGATTTGCGCCGGTGGCTATCACCGCGACCGAGCGCCTTGCTCGCCGCGTGGGCTCAAGTGTGAATCCATCGCGACAACACATCTTCGAGTTCCTCTGCCGACCCGGCCCGACCGAAAACCTCGCCGACATCTCGATCGGCGCCAACGCCGCCAGGCGTGAAGAGCACACACTCCAGTCCTGCCGCCCGGGCCGCAGCGATGCCACGTGGTGAGTCCTCGACGGCTACGCAACAACTCGCGGCGAGCCCTGCGCGCTCGATACCCGCGAGGTAGCCGTCAGGATGGGGCTTTGCCCGCGCGTAATCCTCGCGCACCACCGCGAAATCAACGTGCGCGAGCATCCCCGAGAGCCCGTGGATGATGTCGAAATGCTCGCGGCGTGACGCCGTCACGATCCCCGTGGTGAAGACGTGCTCTTTCATACGCTCGAGCAACCCAAGCATCCCGGGGATCGCGAGTTGTTCTGTTCGAAGCAGCTCGCTGTAGCGCGCGTCGCGCCGTGCATGGAGCGCCCTCAGGTCCTCGCCCTCCAGCTTGGAAAGCGAAAGCAGGCTCACCCCATGTGTCTGATTGATCTCTTCAAACTGCGCCCAGCTGGCCGTCACGCCGATTGCTGCCAACTCCAGGCGGTTCGCCTCGAAGAACCACTTTTCCGTATCGACCAGGACCCCATCGTTGTCCCAGAGAATCGCCCGCTTCCGTTCCACGTCCCGCACCCTGCGTCTGTGCTCGATGTCACCCCGCCTTCACATGAATGCGCTCGTTGCGCGTGGCGTCATCTCGCGCCGCTACGCCTGCAACCCCTTGAGATGCTTCACCGCAAACTCCTCGATAACCGCCCCGCCTCTGTCAGCAGCCGCCCGTGCACCGCGATGATCGTGTGGAGCCCGGACGTGCGCGGTGACACCAAACGCTTAGAGATCCGCCCCAACCCGGCGTACGATCGCCTCATGTTCCACGACCAAGCCTGCGCCGCCGCAGCACCCCCATCCGCGCCCCACATTCCGACTCGTCATAACGATCGGTTTCAGACTGACCCTTTCCACACCGTCAAGTGGGATCGAGAAAGTACAACAAGTGAGATCGCCGGCCGTCGTGCACTGGCTGGCGCCGGTCTGCGCCCGGCGGCCCGTCACGCGTGCTATCTACGGCCGCCGGCGACGTCGCCCCTACGCTTGCAACCCCTTGAGATACTTCGACCCAAACTCCTCGATCACCGCCCCAGCGTCCGACAACTGCCGCGGGTGCACCGCCACGATCGCGTGGAACACCCCCATCTCCTTCAGCCGGTGCAGCCCCTCCGCCGTCTGCTCCAGGCGGTCCGGCGCCAGCACCCCCGCCCCCTCCAGCGTGATCACCAGCTTCGACGGGTCCCGCCCCGCCGCGACCGCCGCCTCCTTCGCCACCTCGAAGTCCTGCATCAGCGTCGGCAGCGACTTCGCCGTCGCCTGCCACCCGTCCGCGTACTTCCCCACCCGCCCCAGCTGCCCCTTGCTCTCACCCCCGAGCCAGATCGGGATCCCTTCTGGCCGCACGGGCTTCGGATTGCACGACCAGTCCACCGCCTCGTAGAACTCCCCCTTGAAGTTCACGAACTCCTCCGACCACAGCGCCCGCAACAGCTGCAGGCACTCGTCCATCCGCTTCCCCCGCCGCTCGAACGGCACCGAAAGCACCTCGAACTCCTGCTTCCACCACCCCACGCCCGCCCCCAGCGCAAACCGCCCGCCCGAAAGGAAGTCGATCGTCGCCATCATCTTCGCGTGCAGCACCGGCTGCCGCATCGGCAACACCAGCACCGACGTCCCCAGCCGCACGCGCTTCGTGATCCCCGCCAGGTACGTCAGCAAGATCAGCGGCTCCAGGAAGTCCATCGTCGGCGGCACGTGCATGTTCCCGTCCGGCGAATACGGATACTTCGACTGCTGCTCCCGCTGCAGCACCACGTGGTCGAACACCCACAGCCCGTCGAACCCCGCATCGTCCGCCGCCCGCGCGAACGCCTCGATATTCGCCCGATTCGCCGGCGGCCCCACCTGCGGAATGTGCAGTCCAATCTCCATCGCCCGACCTCACAATTCGTTGCTTCACCGTGATGTAACACTGACCCTAACCCACCTCCGCCGTATGATGAACCCGAACGCAGCGAAGGAGACCGCCATGCCCCACGAGCGCATCAACGGCATCAACCTCTACTACGAACTCCACGGCGAAGCCGGCGAGCCCCTCGTGCTCGTCCACGGCTACACCGGCGACGTCTCCGACTGGCGCTTCCAGATCCCCGAGTTCGCCCGCACCCACCGCGTCCTCGCCTTCGACCACCGCGGCCACGGCCGCTCCGAAGCCCCCGCCGACCGCACCGCCTACACCATCGAAAACATGGCCGACGACGTCGAAGCCCTCGCCGATTACGTCGGCTTCGAGCGCTACCACCTCGTCGGCCACTCCATGGGCGGCGCCGTCGTCCAGGAGGTCGCCCTCCGCTCCCCCTCCCGCCTCCGATCCCTCACCCTCCACGACACCAGCCACACCTTCAACTTCAGCCGCGGCGAAGCCATCGCCGCCTGGACCGCCCGTCGCCACAAGCTCGCCGAAGAGCAGGGCATGGCCGCCGTCGCCGACATGGACGCTCCCCTCCCGCCGCCCCCGCACATGCCGCCCGAGCGCCGCGAAGAAGAAAAGCGCCGCCTCGCCGCCATGTCACCCGATGGCTTCATCGGCGCCTGGCAGGCTCTCAGGGAATGGCGCGGCACCACCGATCGCGCTTCAACGATCGGCGTACCTACGATGGTCATCTATGGCAGCTTGGACACGGGCCTGATCGAAGGTGCGAAGTATCTCGGCTCGACCATCCCGGGCGCCATTGTCGAAGTGATCCCTGAAGCCGGCCACTCCCCCCAGTACGAGCGCCCCGATCTCTTCAACGCAGCTCTCCGCCGCCACCTCCAGCGCAACGCCGCATCGCCCCCGAAGTAGCGACCGACGCTAACGCCGCTTGCTGGCCATGCCGGCGTGAGTGAGCCGCGTGTGATCAAGCGAAATGGCGCACCGCAGCGCGGTCCCCAGCTCTACAGCCCAGATGAAAACTGAAGCGGGAGTGCAGAGAGCGCAGCGCCCTCTGCCGGGGGGCTCCCGGGGGGTGTCCCCCCGGAAACGAAATCTCTCTCTTAAGGTGATGCAGGGTACGCGTCAGCGGACACTGCATCACCGCGACACGCACTCCTCACGCTTAGTCGAACACCCGCTGCCGCGCCGTCTCGATCTGCCCCCGCAGCCGCGCCAGCCGCTCGTTGTCCATCCCCGCACGCACCGCCACCCCCGTCCGCTCGTCGAACGGCACGTAGCTGAACGGGTCCGCCGCCCGCGCCACCAGCCGCGCCCCCACCGCCTCCTCCAGCACCTCGGTCATCGTCTCTTCGCTCACCCGCAGCAGGTGCCGCAGCACCTCGTACCGCACCGGCGCCTCCGCCGCCGCGATCAGGTCGGCCAGCCGCCGCGCCGCGCTCGAGAGGTACAGCAGCTGCTCCGCCGACGGTTCGCCTGTGCCCTCGACTTCGCCCATGGCCGTGAGTGTACAACCGCTTTCTCGTACCATGCCCGCCATGACCTCCACCTTGGAAGGCCCAGCCGTCGGCATCGTTGTCGCAGCCGGCCGCAGCGAGCGCATGGGCGGCACCGACAAGGTGTTTGCCTCGCTCGTCGGCCGCCCGCTCATCGCCTGGACGCTCGCCGCCTTCAAGAAGTGCGATGCCATCGACGCCGTCGTCGTCGTCGCCGCGCCCGGCTCCGTCGGCCGCATGCAGGCCCTTGTCGAAGAGTGGCGCTTCACCAACGTCACGCGGGTCGTGCCCGGTGGCCTCACACGCCAGGACTCCGTCCGCGCCGGCATCGACGCCGCGTCCGGCGCTGCCATCGTCGCTGTCCACGACGCCGCCCGCCCCCTCGTCACCCCGGAGCTCATCGCCGCTGGCGTCGAACTCGCCCGGGCCCACGGCGCCGCCCTCTGCGCCGTCCCCTCGCGCGACACCGTGAAGGACGTCGACGGCGACCCGCCCGTCGTCCGCGCCACACCCGACCGCGCCCGCATGTGGCTCGCACAGACGCCGCAGGTCTTCGCCCGCGACCTCCTGCTCCGCGCCCACGAAGCTGCCACCGCCGCGGCCACCGACGACGCGGCCCTCGTCGAAGCGCTCGGCCACGACGTCTACGTGTACGAAGGTGCCCCTTCGAACTTCAAGATCACGACGGCCGAAGACTTGGTGATCGCCGAAGCGCTCCTGCGCGAACGCCTCTCCACGTGAAGACGCGTGAGGGCGGACCTGCGTCCGCCCTTCCAACGTCTGCCGTCCGGCATCCAACCTCTAGCCCGTAGGCGTGGCCGCAGGCGGGATGATCAGTACCTGCCCGATCTGCAGGTTGTTGGGATCGACGTCCGGATTCGCCGCCAGCAGTTCTTCCACCGTGATCCCGAACTGCGCCGCAATCGTCTCGGGGATGTCGCCTGCCTGCACCGTGTACGTCGATCCCAGCGACGACGGCGTGTTCGTCGGCCCCGGCGTATCCGTTGCCGGTGGCTCCGCGGGCAGCGGCGTGTCCGTCGCCTCCGGGGCCGGTGCCTCCGTTGCTGGCGCAGGCGGTTCCGTTGCCAGGCCCGCGCTTGCCGAGCTCGGCAGCTTGATCGTCTGCCCGGATCGCAGCGCTTGCGGGTCGATCCCGGGGTTTGCTGCCAGCAGGTCGTCCAGGCTGATACCGAAGTTGTCCGCGATCCCCGCGAGCGTATCACCGCTCTGGATCGTGTAGTTCGTCTGGCCGCTCGTGTGAGCCGCCCCGCTGATGATCTGCGCCGCGGGTAACGTCGCCGGCAGCGTCGCCGTCGGTATCTTGCTGCTGTCTGTCGCCCCGTTCCCCGAGCTTCCGCCTCCGCACGCAACCGCGGCGGCGAGGCAACACGCGGCGAGGACGTACACGACGGGAGCCTTCACGGATGCCTCCGGGGAGCGTAGAGAGCCGCACGATCGTAGCGGACGCCACCGGGCCGGGCAAACGCGCTCATTCGCCGCTGATCCGCTCCAGCGTCGCGACCGCGATGCGTACGTCATCACGCAACGAACCTGTATCGATACGGCTGATCTCGTCCGTCGGTGTGTGGATCACCGGGTCCTCGCGATAGAACATGACGGCAGGAATGTCCGCGTTGATGAAGCTCACGTGGTCGCTCGCCGTACCCGGCGGCAGCGCCCCCGCCCTCCCCGTCACGCCCACCCCGTTGCCCGCCAGCCGCGCTGTGTCGACCATGTCCGGCGTCCCCAGCAGCGTCAGTTCGCCCGGCAGCCCTACCACGTCGAGATTCAGCATCGCCTTGATCGCCCGCGCGTCCTCCGCCGAGAGCGACGCCACGAAGGCCTTGCTGCCAAGCAGTCCGAACTCCTCCCCGCTGAACAGCATGAAGCAGTTCGCACCCCGCTCCTTGCGCGCCGCGATCACGCGCGCGGTCTCCAGCACCGCAGCCGATCCTGAGGCGTTGTCGTCGGCTCCGCCGGTCACCGCGACGCTGTCGTAGTGCCCGCCCGTGATCGTCGCACACTGCGTCACGCCCGGCGGTTTCGCGATCACGTTGTGCGCCGTTCCCCGCGGCGGCGTCACCGAGACGGTCGCTGTCACCGTCCCGGTGGTGCCGCGCAAAGCGAGATCCTCGCCCGCCGCCTGGCTGATCCCGACCACCGGGATCGTCACCGTGCCCGAAAGGTCCGCCAGCAGTCTGCCGCTTGCGTTGTTGTAGATGATGACGCCCGCCGCCCCCGCCGCAATCGCATTGCCCACTTTCTCCGAGAACGTCAGATCGCCTCGTTCGATGAGTGCGATCCAGCCCTGCGCGCCATCTGCGGGAAAGTCCTCCGGACGGCCGATGGCCGACACGACCAGCCGTCCGCTCGCGCTCCCCGCTCCCGAGCCGTTGAACGCGAACCCGGGAATCGCCGTCATCCCCACGTCGACCCGCGCCGGCAGGTAGGCGCTCGCGTCGAACGGGAACGGATCGTCCGTCACGTCGTACCCGTAACTGCGTAAGGTCGCCTCGACGTAATCCCGCGCCATGATCTCGGACTGCGTCCCCGCCACCCGCGGGCCGATCTCGACCGAGAGCTTGCGGATGTGCGCCAGCGCCATCGCTCCATCCGCCTCCGTCGATGCCAGCGGGTCCGGCGTCGCCGTCTCGACGGAGGTGGCGCTCGCCACGGCCGCCGCTGCCGAAGGCGCGGTTGTCGGCGTGGCTGTCGGACTGGCGCTCGATCCTGAGCACGCGCAGGTGAGCGCCGCCACGAGGATGCATAGGAGAAGTGCGAGATGACTCGGTCCGCCGGGCCGCGAGGCGTGGACCTGTCGACGGTCGGGGATGCGGCTCAGTGACGGCGCCTGCTGCGGAACCACTCGCGGATGCGGCTCGTCGGTGTGGGTTCGGAGTAGTCGATCACTTGACCGCGCCATCGTTTCTCCGGGCGGCCGCCCGCCAGCGTGCGCCGGCTGTCGCCTCCGATCACCGAAAGTACGAACGCCCCTGCCACGAGCACGATCCCCAGCACGACCAGTGGTGTCGCCGCGCCGCCCAGCGTGTGATGGAACAGCGTACCGATCAGCAGCAGCGCGATCCCTGCCAGCATCGCGTGGCCCAGCGACAAACGAGAGACTCGCTGCCATGCCCGCTCGAGCATGTTGGGCCCTGCCGCCGCCTTCTTGCGGCTGCGCATCTTGGAAACGAGGCGCTCTTCGGGCACGAAGTTGTCCAGCTTGTCGAGGAGCTCCTCGACTTCGCGCCGGATCTTGTCGGAGTCTTGCTGCGGCATAGCCGGAGTCCCGCCTTGGTACTCCATTGTACTAACGCGTCCGGGAGCCCGTCCAACACAAGGACCCGGCACAAGTGACGCACGGTGTGTGCCGTGCGACACGGACGTCACTGCGCGGTGCGGCGCTCTTCATCAGCTTCGGCCTTCGCCGTCGTTACTTGAGACGAGGATCGCTCGCGCGGGGTGTCTCTCGGAGAAGTCGGTTCCCGCTCCCGCCTAGGTCGGGTCCTCGTACACCAGCAGGTCGCCCACTTGGGTCCCCGTTGCGGCCGCGACCCCTGCCGGCAGTTCGAGCACGTCGCGCGCCCCTTTGCCCCCGAACGCCACCCACCACTGGCGCATCGCCGGCACGACCTTCACCACGCGGTCCTCGCGGCTGATGAAGACCGCGTCGAACCGGAAGCGCATGAAGAACGAGTGGATCGAAGAGCTGCGTGTCAGCAGCAGGCCGCCCCCTTCGTCGACGCCCTTCCGCCCCATCAGCCCGAAGAAGCGCGACACGAACGACGATGCCAGCCGGCATTGCGTGGCGAGGACAGTGCCGCGGTCGGCGTTGCGCACGGAGAACAGCTTGCGGCTTGTGGCCATAGGTCAGGCGCCCTCGGTCGCGATTTTGTTTGGCAATTTTTTCTCCGTCGCTAGGAGCCGGGCAGGCCATGAACCTGCAGCCGGGTGAGGGGCGCGGCCTCCCCCCGCCGGCGCGCCTGAAGCGCCTCAATCTCGTGCAGGGCCTGGAAGAGGCGGCGGTAGAGGTGGGCCTCGTAGCGGGTGACGCGCTCAAGGAAGCGGGCGTCCGGCAACGCCCGCTCGCGGCGGTAGTGGTCCGCATAACGAAGGGCGTCGTCGAGGGCGGCGCGGGCCGCGTCCAACTGCTGGCGAGCGCGAGCAACAGCCCACGGGATCAGCTGCCGAGCCGGGGCGCCGAGGTTGTCGCAGAGGGCGCGAAGACATTCGCGAAGGATACCGGCGTCCCAGTCCGCGAAGTCCTCCGTGCGGCACGGTGGGTTGGTGCCAGGCACGACCCCGGGGAGAGACGAGGCGTCGTCGCCGGCGACCACGATGAGCACGGATGCGGCGTCATCGCCCGCGAGGCGGGCGTTGTCGGGCAGGTCCGCGAGCTGGGCGAGGATCTTCCGGGCGCGCTGAGAGCTGTCTATCCGGAGCCTGAGGTCAGATGGGGCCGGCTGGCCGGGTAGGGCGAGATCGGCGTCGTCGATGCGCTCGACGGAGACGGCGATCTGGTCTGCTTCGTAGCCGGGCACACGGCGGAGACGCCAGAGAAGGCCGGCGACGAGGTCGACGAGTTGTTCCTCCAACGCCCCGAGGGGAGCCAGATCCCGCACCAGGGCAGCGCGGTGGTCCTCCCAATCCTGGGTCCGTTCGCGGCCGGGGATCACCGGGGACGACGACCGGAGGCCGTGGGTGACCGCATTCTGGCTCACCGTTGCTTTGCCGGCGCGAGTCCGCGGGCCGGTCCTGGCCATCGTGCCTCCCTGCGAGCGAGTTGGCAAAAGCTTTAGCGGATGATCCGTAATCTGTCAAGCACCGTGCCGCGGCCGGCGTTGCGCACGGAGAAGACATCCCGGACCTGGGCCATGGCGGCGATCCCTTCGGTGACCTCTGGTGTTCAGCGACGCAGCGCCGTACGCGCTATGAGGAGGCAGAAGAAGATGTACAGGAAGGCGAAGTAGTAGCCGGGGCCGAGGTAGATCGCGACGACCGTCCAAAACAGGGCGCTGGCCAAGAAGGCGTCCCAGTTCCGGCGCAACGCGCATAACCAACTCACCATCGACCCGATGATACGCCGAATCCCGCTCGAATCTCAATGCTACCCCAATCCCGGATCCCGCCCGGCGCTGCCGACGCGCGGCTGCGTCATGGGCATGCTAGGACGTGGGACTTGCTGTGGTAGCTGGGGATTGGCTGAGAAACCCGGGCAGTTCCCCTATGCTGATTCAGCCTGGCGGGTGCGAAAAGGCGATCCGGTGTGGGCCGATCTGGATCTCGTCCCCGTCATCCAGGATCACCATCGACGTCATGAGGCGCTGGCCGCCGATCACGGTTCGGGCCCCCTCGAACTGCCGGAACACGAAGTGTTCGCCGTGCTGCCAGATGCGCGCGTGCTCCGCGGCGATCCGGTCCGCCGGGATCCGTCAGGACCACGTCGGCGTCGCCCGCCGAACCAATCGTCACGACGTCGGGACCCAGGCCAATGCGAAGCCCTGCAGAACGGGCCTGCGATGAACACCAGCGCCGCGATACCGTCGCTGCTCCCCGGGCGCGGTGGTGCAGCGGCCGGTTCCGTTTCCTGCTCGTTCCAGCGGCTCCCCGTGCAGGGTCAGCAGCCGCGCGTCCTTGGCGGCGTCGAGGGCCTGGTCGGAGGCGAAACGGCGTGGCTCTCCGTGCGTGGGGCGCATGATCGGCGCTGCTGCCGCGCCCAAGCCCCAGACGGCTGAGGAGACCGCGACCGCGGAAGGCGGCGGCGTCTCCCGCGTCGGTCGCGCGGGACGAGGTCGAGGCGACTCCGGGCGCTCTCCACCGGACCCGTTGCTCACGCGCGCCTCCTCTCGCCGGAACATCGGCGGGACTGCTTCTGCGTGCGCGGAGGCTCGCGGCGGCGCGACGACTCGCGGAGGCGCGACGACCGGGACGCGTGTGAGTTCGTCGCTGCTCCTCGCGCGCGCGGAGTCGTACCGCGCCCGCAGCTGAGGGTTGCCCAGCGTCCGATACGCTTCGTCAAGTGCCTCCCGCGCCTGACCAACGCTCGTACGGGCCAGCACTTCGTACGCCAGCGCGATGACCTCCGCGTCGGCGTCCGGAT
Organism: uncultured Chloroflexia bacterium; assembly: GCA_963843685.1. Classification (GTDB taxonomy): domain Bacteria; phylum Chloroflexota; class Dehalococcoidia; order DSTF01; family JACRBR01; genus DASQHL01. The sequence continues at coordinate 32,358 of CAWJLO010000012.1, read as the reverse complement.
CCACGCAGAGCTGACCATAGTGATCGAGTGTGCCGTGCTCAACGCCCCGCTCTCCATGTTCCCCGTCGTACTCGGCCCGGCGCGCTTCGTCCATCAGCAGGCCGTACGCCGCGTTCAGGTCGCTGACACTCCCGGCATCGCCGCGCAGCTTCCGCCGCGATACCAGGTGCCAGTACGCCTCGACGACGAGCTGACGCGGTGCTCGCGGGTGAAGCTGTAACGCTACGGTACGGATCGAGCGGCCGCAATCCCTGCGACTCGAGCATGTCAGCCCTCCGCCCAACGACTAACCTAGCTGCTGCACCGCATTGATGATCATCGGCCCCAGGATCACGATGAACAGGCTGGGCAGCACAAAGAACACGAGTGGGAACACCATCTTCGGCGCAGCCTGCCGCGCGAGCTGCTCCGCGCGCTGCCGCCGACGGATCCGCAGCTGGCGCGACTGGATGCGCAGCACCTGCCCGATGCTGGTGCCGAGCGTCTCCGCCTGGATCACCGAGTTCACGAACACGTTCACGTCCGGCAAATCGATCCGCTGCGCCATCGTCTGCAGCGCCTCTTTGCGCGGCTGTCCTAGCGCCTTCTCACGGAGCATGCGGCCGATCTCCTCGCCGACCGGGCCCTTCTGCCGCGCCGCTACGCGCTGAAAGGCGAAGTCGAGGCTCAGTCCCGCCTCCACGCACGTCGTCAGCAGGTCGAGGCTGTCGGGCAGCGCCTTCCAGAACGCCGTCTGGCGATTCTTGGCCGCCCGTCGCAACACCATCATCGGCCCCACGATCCCCGCGACCGCGACCAGCAGCACCAAGATCCACTGGAGCGACGTCATGGAGCCGCCGCTGACCGCGTACATCCACGCGAACACGATCAGTGCCGGCGCCGTCGCCATCACCAGTACAAGCGACATGAACGTCGGCAGACCCATGGTGCTGTTGGAGATGGTCAGCCACTTCCTCGCCCGGCTCACGAGCGTGGTGGGCATCACGATCATTACGCGCCCGCCGATCCCCCGCATCGCCGGCAGTATCACCCGTTGCCAGAACGAGTCGCCCTGCTGCGCCGCCGTTCGGCGCTCCGCCGCCAGCGTCCGCACGCGGTCCTGCATGACGTTCTGCCGCCGCGTGAACCACAACGCGAACATCAGCACGGCAGGCGAAGACCAGAATCGATGCCATGGAAGACCATGAGTTGCCTCTAAATGTCGATGTCCAGGATCCGACGGATCGTGTAGTAGCCAAGGAACTGGAACACGCCGCCGATAATCAGCAGCGTCAGTCCGATCCCCGTCGTGAACAACAACGACGTCGTGTGCCAGTTGATCAGGCAGAACAACCCCAACAACCCCAGCGGCCAGAACGTGAGCACCGTCCCCGTGAAGCGCTGCTGCGCCGTCATCGTCCGGACCTCGCCCGACAGCCGCTCCCGCTCTCGCATCGCCTCCCCTACCGTCTCGAGGATTTCGGCCAGGTTGCCGCCGCTGGTGCGCTGGATCAGGATCGCGGTCACCATGAGGTTCATTTCCTCGACGTCCGCGCGCTCCAGCAACCCCTGCATCGCGTCCTCCACCGCCGCGCCGACGTTCAGATCCGCCATCAGCCGCGCGAACTCCTCGGCGACCGGCGGCTCCATCTCTTTCGATACGATGTCGATGCCGTGCTGCAGCGCGAATCCCGCCCGTCAGCGAGTTCGCCAGCAGGACCACCGCCTCGGGCATCTGCTTCGTAATCTGCGCCATCCGCCGGCCGCGCGTCGACGAAACCCACATCGCCGGCAGCAGGAACCCCACGCCCCCCGACGACCAGCCCCAGCAGGAACCCTAGCGTCCCCCCGAGCAGCATCCACACCGACCGCGAACGGCACCACCGCCGCCGCGAAGCGAATCAGCACGTACTCTCCGACGCGCAGCTTCAGCCCGGCCTGCTCCAGCTGCTTCCCCATCCGCTCGCCCCAGGCGCTCTGCTCCAATGCCTCGCGCAGCAGCGGCAAGCTCGATGGCCCCTGCCTGCGGATCTCCTCCCACGAGAGGCCGCGTCGCACCGCCGTGGGCCGCACCGCCAGTCGCCTGATCCGGGCGTCCGCCGGCCGCACCGCCGTCTGCCGCGCGTAGTATGTCGCGAACATGATGATGGCAGCACCGGCCGCAATAGCCGCGATCAACTCAACGCCCATTGCGCTCGCCTACGTGTTCCAGCCCGAGTCCCATGTCCGCCAGGTTGATCCCCGCGCGCGCGAACTGTTCGGCGAATGTCGGCACGATCCCCGTCGACTCCATCCCGCCCAGCACGTGCCCCTTCGCGTCGATCCCCTCCTGCCGGAACACGAAGATGTCCTGCATCGAGATCGTGTCGCCTTCCCGCCCCGTCACCTCCGTGATGTGCGTCAACCGCCGCCGCCCGTCGGATGACCGCGCGATCTGCAGCACCAGGTGCACGGCTGAGACGATCTGCTCCCGGATCGCCCGCACTGGCAGGTCGAAACCGGCCATCATCACCATGTTCTCAATGCGGATCAGCGCGTCTCGCGGCGAGTTCGCGTGCACCGTCGTCAGCGAACCCTCGTGGCCCGTGTTCATCGCCTGGAGCATGTCGAACGCCTCGGCGCTGCGGACCTCGCCGACGATGATCCGGTCCGGCCGCATGCGCAGCGCGTTCCGCACCAGGTCCCGCTGCGTGATCTCGTTCTTCCCCTCGATGTTCGGCGGCCGCGCCTCCATCGCCACCACGTGCGACTGCTGCAGCTTCATCTCGATCGGGTCCTCGATCGACACGATGCGCTCGGTGTTCGGCACGTACGCTGAAAGCGCGTTCAGCAGCGTCGTCTTCCCGGTGCCGGTACCGCCGCTGATCACGATGTTCAGCCGCTGCTTCACGCAGGCCTGCAGGAACTCCGCGATCGGCTGCGTCAACGTCCCGTTCCCCACAAGGTCCGGCATCTTGTACTTCTCGCGCCGGAACTTCCGGATCGTCATCGTCGGACTCCGCGGCACCAGCGGCGGGATCACTACGTTCACACGAGAGCCGTCCGGCAGCCGCGCGTCCACGAACGGCGACGACTCGTCGATGACGCCGTCCAATCGGCGCGATGATGCGCTCCACCACGCGCATGATGTGCGCGTTGTCCTTGAACTGCAGCGCCGACAGGAACAGCTGCCCGTCGCGCTCGAAGAACACCTCGTCCGGCGCGTTCACCATCACTTCAGAGACTGTGTCGTCGTCGAGCAGCGGCTCGATCGGCCCGAAGCCGATCGCCTCATCGATCACCCGCTTGATCACCCGCTCCCGGTCGTCGCCCAGCAGCGACGGGAAGTACTGCGTCACCAGCTGCCGCGCCGCCACGGTCACCGCCTCGCGCGCACGTGCCGCGTCCAGCCGCTCGACCGATGACAGGTCCATCTCCTGCAGCATCCGCTGGTGGATCTGGTGGACGGCCTCGAACCACTCGCCGTCCCCGTCGTCCGTCACCAGCTCGTAGCGTCGCTCTCGGACGATGTCGATCGCCATGACCTATCCCTCTGCCACGGCCGCCGAGCCCGGCCGCCACTTGAAGCTCCCCAGGATCTTCGGACCCTTGTCCAGGCGCCCGCCCTGGATCAGCGTCGCCAGGTCCACCAGGCTCTTCGCCGCGATCGATTGCGGCGCCGTGATCACGATCGGCTGGCCCAGGTGCGTGCCCTGCCGCACCTTCTTGTCGTACGGGATGTTCCAGAACACGTCCCGCTGCAGTGCGTCCTGCACCACGCTCGGCCGCACCCCGTCGTCCGGCGAGATCGCGTTCATCACGATCCGCACCCGCTCCTGCGAGTACGAGAGCATCTTCAGCGCCCGCATCGCCTCCAGCGAATCCTTCACGCTCGCGAACTCCGTCGTCGTCACCCACAGCACGATCGTCGCCACTTCCACGGCCATCTCCGCCAGCTCGTTCAGCATGCCCGAAGTGTCCAGCACGATCGTGTCGTAGTTCTTCGCCAGGAACTCGATGACGCGCCGCACCTGGTCAGGCGTGATCTTCCGCCACTCCAGCACCGTCGGCCCCGCCAGGATGTCCAGGTCCGTCAGCTCGTGCTTCGTCACGTAGCGCGAGATGTCGTCCCGCTCGATCATGTCCATGTCCCGGATCATGTCGAACATCGTCCGCTCCGGCTTCACGTCCAGCATCCCCGCGATGTCCCCGAACCCGTTGTCCAGGTCCACCACGCACACCGACGAGCGCTCCATCCGCGCCAGCGCCACCGCGATGTTCGTGCTGATCGTCGATTTGCCGATCCCGCCCTTCGCGCCGAAGATGGTCACCACCGTGCCGGCCGTCGCCGCCGCCGGGATCTGCCCCAGCTGCCGGAGCTTCTTCTTCTCCTCGGACTCCAGCGCCGCGATCACAGATGCGTGCAGCGTCTCCGGCTTGATCGGCCGCGACAGGAAGTCCCGCGCCCCCGCCATCATCGCCTTCCGGATCGTCTCGATGTCCCTGCGAGTCCGAATACACGAGGATGGGCGTCTCCGGCAGCAGGCTCTGCAGCGATTCCACCGTCTGCAGCGACCGCTCCATCGGCTCCGTCACGCCCACGATGATGGCGTCCGGCTTCAGCTCGCCCGCTGTCGTCACCGCCTCCATGCCGAACCCGCACTCGCCGGCGAACGTCAGCCCGGACGCTTTCACGACCTGCTTCGCCTCGTATCGTGCCTGGATGTCAGTGTCGACGATCAGTGTTGATGGTGTCTTCGCCACGCGGCCTCCGGCCTTCGCTCTGTAAGTCCCGTCTCTCTGTCTCTAACGTGTCGGCCCCGCCGACTGTGTCAATTTCGCCCGGCTGAGCCCCTCGGGCTCTGCCCCGCCGGCTGAGCCCCCTCGGGCTCTGCCCCTATGGCGTCGGCGCGTCCGCCGCCCCCGCATCCGGCGCCGCCGGCACGATCGTCGTGTCCCCCGGAGGCCGCAACGAAAGGTAGACCGTCCCCTGTGTCGTCGCCAGCGCCAGCGTCCCCACGTCCTGTGGGTTCACGGCCACCGTCAGTGTCTTCGCCTTGTTGTTCGGGTCCGTGTTGTCCGACCCCGCCACCGCCGCGCTGTCCGCCGGCAAAGGGTTCCCGTTCGAGTCCAGCTGCGCCGTCGGCTTCGCCGCGTTCTGCCCAACCGCCAGCACCAGCACGTTCTGCAGCAGCCCCGTCGCGTTGTCCCCGTTCGACTTGTTGTACACCGCCGTGATGTCGATGTAGTCGCCCGGCTGGATCAGCCCGCCCACGCTTGTCGTCTCGCTGATCGGCACCGAAACTGCCACCATCCCGTTCGGGATCGCGCAGCGGAAGCCGCAGTTCTTGTCTCCCTGTCCCAGCTTCGGCGCGCTGACCTGGTCGTTCTTGTAGATGGGGTACAGGTTCACCAGCCCCACCGCCGCCTGCTTGTCCGTCACCGCCCCGTCGACCAGCACCTTCGACGGGATCACCGCCGTCGTCAGCATGTCGCCCGTGATCGTCGTCCCTGCCTTGATGTCCTGCGCCGCCACCACCACGCTCACCGTCCCGCCGATGGAGTTGGTGTCGCTGCTCCCGCCGAAGCTGCTCAGGCTGGCGAACACCAGCACCGCCGCCACCACCGCCAGCGCGATCGCGCCGATGAGGATGAGGCGGTTCGTCCGCTCCGGTCCTGCCCCTGCCAGTGTTCGTGCCATAGCTCTCTTCCCCTACTTCACCGTCTGCATCGCCATCGCGCCGATGTCGCCGTCCAGCCGTTTCGTCGTTCGCGGGTGAACGGCCCGATCGCCTGGACGGAGTCTCCCGCCATGTACATCCGCACCACGCCCACGCGGACCTCCGTGTCGAGTGTCGTCGGTGCAGTCGTGAGGAGGGTGGTGGTTGTCGTAGTGCTGGCACGGCCCATCATCGTTGGATCCGCGGTCGTTGCTGTTCGCAGTCGTTCATCGTCGTCGTCGCGCTTCGGTCGACCGGTCTTGTCCGAGTCCGGGTAACACCCCAGGATGTACACCGCCGTGAACCCGACGATCCGCTTGTGCCTGCTGCCCGTGAGTCCACCAGCGGTATCAGCACCAAACGCGGCGACTGGCATCCTGTTGCTGGTAGACCGTCCAGTCCTCGTCCGCGCTCCCGTTCGCGCTGTTGCTGAAGACGAAGTCCGGTCCGCCGTTCCCGGTATCCCCTACCGGCTGCGCCGTGTCGTTGAACGCGCTCCGGACTGTGAGCTGCCGCTGCACGCGTCGGCTGCGCGGTGCAGCCGGTTCTGGAACGCGTCCAGGACGCTGTTGTCGCTCGACGCCCTCGTTGCGTAGTCGCTGCCCCACCTGAGCAGTGAATGGCGTCAGTCCGCTGCTGATCGCCGTCAGCACCCCGGAGTCGTTCGTCGCGCCACACGTCGTGTTGCCTGATCCCTGCGTGAACAGCCCAGCTGAGTCCAGGTCATGCCCGGTCGAGCCTGTCGCGAAGATAGTGCACACCTCTCCGGCAACGTGGTATCCGCTGCCGGATGGGTCGCCGCAGTTCTGCTTGTTCGGGTCGTGGCTCCCCCGCTTGTGCGTCGCCAGACGTCATCCACGCCGGCAGCATCTCGTAGTCGCCGCCATCCCGCACCTCCTGCACTGCGCCCAGGCATGTGACGGCCTGCGACTTCGCCGTGAAGTCGCCGAGGCCAAGAACTTCGAGAACAGGCTCGGCGACGTCTTGTCCACCTCTACCGTCATCGACGGGAAGTCGTTGCTGCCTTCGCCGGGACACTCGTTGTCTCCGTCCGGCGTCACATCGGCCGCGGCCACGTCGTTCGCGCTCGCGTTCTCGGTCGCCGCGTCCTCTGCGTCCGAGCCGCAGGCGTTGGAAACGGGTCGCCCTCCGACAACGAGACCACGCATCCGTACGCGCCCGCCCGGCTCGCCGTGTCCGCGTTGCTCTGCGACAGCCCGTGCTTCCCGTACGCCAGCCCCTGGTCCAGCGCGAACGCCCCCATCGCCAGGATCACGGTGAAGATCGCCACGAACAGCACCAGCACCTGCCCCCGCTCGCCTCGTCTTGCCTGCCCAGGTGGTCGACGTACAGTGCTCACCTATGGGCACCCCGGCCACCAGGGCGAAGATGATGCAACATCGGCTAGGCACGGGCGCTCCGCTGTCGCTGTTGCCGCCACCGAGGTCTGCGGTTCTATGCGCCTCCGCTGTCGCGGTTCGCCGTGCCCGTTCTGTCGCGGTCGCGTTCGGCGTTGGCCGTCCGCGTCGGCGCGGCCGTCTTGGTGGGCGTGTTGCGTCGGCGTTCGGCGTGTTCGTCGCCGTCGGCGGCTTCGGCGTGTTCGTCGGCGGCGGATGCCGGCGTGTTCGTCGGCACCGGCGTGTTCGTCGGGATCGGTGTGTTCGTCGGTACCGGGATGGTCGGCGTCCCCGGCTGTGTCGCCCGCGCCGGCGCAACTGTCGCCGCTGCCGATCAGCGCTGCCGAGAGGTTCTTGATCGGCTGCTCCTGCCGCTCCACCATGCACGCCTTGATGTTCCAGTCCGCTGATCTGGTTCACCAACGGCGTGATCAGGTTGTACTTGTACTTCACCGCCACTCGGATCGAGAGCCGATCTCGCCCGGCGCCTCGCCGTTCGGACCCGCGAGCCACTGCACGCACACGGCGGCGTCCGGTCCGGCGTCGCTCGAAGTTGGGCAGCTGTGCACGTAGTCGGCGGCGGCGCCGGCCGCGTGGTCGGCGGCGTCCGCCACAACTGCGTGGCGACCGCGTCGGCCGCAATGCGCGCTCGCGCTGCTGCACCGCGCCAGGCGCGCGCCCACCGTCGCCGCGTGGTTCGTCTGGTTGTAGCGCCCCATCAGCAACCCGCCGTCGATCAACCGCGAAGATCAGAAGCGCGAAGAGCGGAAAGATCACCGCGAACTCCACCAGTCCTTGGCCGCGCTGTCGGAGGATGCCTCGGAGGTTCATGGTTGCCTTGGATAGACCGATGGCGGGGTGCGGCCGACCCCCGCACCCCGCCCTGAGTTGCGCCCCTTACGGCTGGCAAGTGCTCGCATCGAACTGGATGCACCCCTGGATCACGGTCGCAAAGTTCGTGAACATGTCGGTGCCGATGAACGCGAGGATCGCCAGACCCGCCACGACGGCGATCCCGCCGACGAGGACCGCGTACTCCATGATGTCCTGTCCGTCCTCGGCCCTGATCGCCTGCCACCCCGCTGCGGACCGCGTTCGGCGCCCTGTCTCGCAGGGTCAGCGCCCACGTGTACGTCGAAAGAACGATGTTGTTCACTGTCTCTAAACCCTCCTCAATTGCCTGACGTGTTCTTGTTCACCCCGCCACGCACGGGGGAGTTCCTGTATCCGTGTTGCGAACGAAGGTCCCGTGCCACCTCCTGTTCCGGCGACCGCTGGGAAGCTCTCTCCCGCCCTTTGATGTCCGCGGGTGCTCCCCTGGCGCGCGTCTCGTACGCTGCGCTGCCGGCAGTCTGCCGCTGCCGTGTCGCTCGCTTCGGCTTCCCGCTCGTCCTCTCCATACAACGCAAGACCGACCGCGCTGTTGCGGTCGGCTCGGGAGGCGGTTGTTTGTAGCTGGCGCACCGGTCGCGAGCCTCGTAGCGACAACGCCAGCCAACCCCCGCGGTCCCTCCACCGCGCGGATACTCGAATGCTCTTGTGATCTAGCGTCTAGCTCGGGCCGTCCGGTGCCACCTCCGGACTCGCCCTGGCTGGCGAGGAGCGACGTGATCGGAAGCTATCACCGCCCCATAAGGCTGTCAAGCACTTCCGTTGACAATAAATTCCCCGCGTCAATCAACGCAGCTTCGGCTCGACCGAATCTGCACATTACTCTTAACAGAACTTCGTCGCCCTCTTCCGGGAGCGACATGAAGCGCTCGGAGATCGCCCCCGGCCCGTCGTACCATCGCCTCATGTTCCAGGACCTTCCGCCCGCCCGTCGCCCGATGCCCGCGTCGCGCGAGAGCGGCCACTCCGGGCCGCCTACCGGACATAACGCAACTTGGGAAACGGACCCAAACCTCAGCGCCTTACGCCCCGGAAACAATCAAACCCCCTCCGCCTCCGGGTCCTCGAACACGAACCGGTGCTGCCCGATCTGCAGCTCGTCGCCGTGCTCCAGCCGCACCCACTCGGACTCCCGCCCGTTCACCAGCGTCCGCCGCCGGAACCCGCCCGCGTGGTGCAGCAGATACCCCCCGTCGCGCAGCCAGATGCGGGCGTGCTCCGGCGCCACATCCATGCTGGCTCGGCAAGATGATCGTGCACACCTGCCGTGACGACCCGATGACCACCGGCCCCGCGCCTAGCTGGTGGACGCGGTCCCCCTCCGGCCTTCGCTCCACCAACCGGCCGGATCCCTCTTCCACGACCGCGCCACGTTCGGAGAGCGCCCCTTCTTGCCTCGGCAGCGGCTGCGCCGCCGCCTGCATCGGGTTCGCCGCGATCACCGCCGTCTGGTGCCGCAGCACCCGTCGCTGCGCCAGCCATCGGGAGCCAGCGAACCCACCGCCGCCCACCAGCAGCACAGCCACGATCACGCCGAACACGATGAGCGGGGTAGAGGTGCCCCCGCCGCCCGAATTCGGGGAGATTGGGACCGGCGTCGGGAACGGCGTCGGCGAGGGTACCGGCGTGGCCGTCGGTGGCGCGGCGCCGCGCTCGTACGCCACATTCGTCTGCACCTCGGTGTCGCCCACGTTCGCGACCAACCGCAGTTGCGCCGAGCTCCCGTCGGCCGGTGCCTGCGCCTCTACGTCGATCACGTACTGGTTCCGCAACAGCGCCGCGATCTGGTCGTACACTGCGCCAACGTTGGCGGCCGTCGCAGGCATGTACGCGCCCCCCGTGGCGCCCGACAGCGACTGCAGATACTGCGTGTCCGGCTGGTCCCCGAATCCGACGGTGAACATCGGCACGCCCGCGGCTTTAGCGGCGGTGAGCGCCTCGTCGCCCGTTATCGCCGACTGCTGCGTCTCGTTTTGGCCGTCGGTCAGCAGCACCACGGCCCGCCGTGGCAACGTCGTTGTGTGCGCCGCGAATGCGCTGGCCTGCACCGCCTCGTACAGCGCCGTACCGCCGCCGGCCTGCAAGTTCGCGAAGCCGTTGGTGAGAATCACAGGGTCGTTCGTGAAGGGGATCGCCGTCGAGACCGAGTCGTTGAATACGATCAACGTCGCCTGGTCGCTCGCCCCTAGCTGCCGCACGAACGCCGCGGCAGCCTGCTTGGCTTCGCTCAGTGGGTCGCCCGCCATGCTCCCAGAGACGTCCATGGCGACGACGACGCCCAAAGGAAGGCTCGCGTCCTGCACGCCCTGCGCTTGCGAAATGTTCAGCTCGGTGTCGCCGTCGAACGCCTGGAAGTCGCTAGCCGTCAGCCCGGTCACGGGCACGCCGTTTTGGTCGAGCACTGTGGCGAACGCGCGAATCTTCGGGTACGCCGACGCGTCAAGCTGGCCGATCGTGAGAGTCGGCGCGTCTTGCGCTCGCACCGGTACCACCGCGGACACGACGAGGGTCATGGCCACCAGCGACAACAGGCACCGGGAAGTGAGCCGCATCATTTGATTGGGTCTAGGGTATCGGTTGGAGGCCCGCCGTTACAGAGCGTCGGTCAAGCTCGCTCGTCGTTGGTCAGGATCAGCGTGCCCGCGGCGTGGAACATGCCGCCCACCCCGTGGGCGATGCTCGTGCGCACGTTGGCCACCTGTGCGGCCGCTTCCCCGCGGAGTTGCCGAACGGACTCCTGGATGGCGAACATGCCATACATGCCGGTGTGCGTATAGCTGAGGCCGCCGCCGTTCGTGTTCAGTGGGAAATCGCCGCCTGGCGCCGTGTGCATCGCCTCGAAGAAGGGCCCGCTTTCGCCCTTGCCGACGAACCCCAGCGCCTCGAGCGCGAACATCGGCGTGTGCGCAAATGCGTCGTAGAACATCGCGTGGTCGATGTCACCGCGTGTGATGCCCGCCTCGGCGAATGCCAGCTCCCCCGACACCTTGAACGCGCGCGACTCCGTGAAGTCGTGCATCTGACTGATCATCGAATGCTCCGACGACTCCCCGGTGCCCAGCACGTACACCGGCTTCTTCGGGAAGTCCTTGGCGCGCTCCTCGGACACAACGACGAGCGCCCCGCCCCCATCCGTCACCAGGCAGCACTCCAACAGATGGACGGGGTACGCGATCATCCTCGAATTGAGCACGTCGTCGATCGTGATCGGATCGCGCATCATCGCGCGCGGGTTCTTCTCTGCCCATTTCCTCGTCGCAACGGCCACAGAGGCCAGCTGTTCGTGCGTGGTGCCGTACTCGTGCATATGCCGCAGGATCGGGATCGTGAACCGCGTCGGCGGGCCGGCGACGCCGAACGGCTCTTCGAACTGCGCGCTCAGCATCTGCGGGGATCGCCCCCAGCCGCCCATGCCAACGCGCGAGCGCCCGCTCTCGCCGTGCGTGATCAGGGCCGTCTTACACAGGCCGGCCGCGATCGCCGCCGCCGCGTGCCGGACGTGAATCATGAACGAACATCCGCCGACCCCGGTTCCGTCGATGTACGTCGGCACGATCCCAAGGTATTCGGCCACGGCTACGGGCGACTGGCCGGCGCACAGAACCGCATCGACGTCATCTTTGGTCAGTCCGGCGTCGGCGAGTGCGTTAAATGCCGCCTCCGCGTGCAGTTGCAGCGCCGACTTGTCCGGCTGGACGCCGACGACGTCAGTCTCGGCAGCTCCGACAATGGCCGCCTTCATACGGAGGCTCAGGGCGCACCTCCCGCCGGGCGGAAGAGGGGCAGCGTGATCTCGTCGCTCTCCTTCTCCCACGTCACCTCGACTGGGAGGTCGAGTGGCAGGTGCGCCGGGATGGGCTCCACGCCGATGATGTTCGTCATCATGCGCGGGCCCTCCTCCAGCTCGACCACAGCGATTACGTAAGGTGCCGCGTCCTGGAATCCGGGCGCGCCGCGGTAGACGATGACGTATGAGTACAAGCGCCCCCGCCCGCTGGCGGTGAACCACTCCACGTCCCGCGACGAGCATATCGGGCAAAACGGCCGGGGGAAGAAGTAAGCCTTCTGGCAACGCTTGCAGCGTTGGATGCGCAGCTCACCGCGTTTCGCTCCGGCCCAGTACTCGGCGGTTTCCGGCGTCGCTTGAGGAAGTGGCCGCTTTGGCATCGCGGCGGAAGTATGCCAACGCCGATTGTTTAGCGGAAGACTAAACGTCTAGCACAATGGAAGCTTGGCCAGCTGGCAGCTACTCAGGCGGCGTAGGCCTCTTCGCCGACGTTGCAGCCCAGTGCTGCGGCGACCGTGTGGAGATCCTCGAGCAAGTCATCGAGATCGACGTCGCCTGCCAGATCCAGGACGACGGACAGATCGTCCTGCTCAACCTGCGTCGTCTGGAACATGTTGAGGAGATCGTTGCTCAGTGGGTCGGCCGGAGCGTCAGCCGTCTCGGCCGCTGGGCCAGCCGTGACCGCGTCGGCTCCCTCCTCGGATGCCTCGTCGGCGAACATGGCACCGGACAGTTCCTCCTCGGCATCCTGCGCCTCCGGCGGCGTGACGGCTGCCGGGCTCGCCTGGTCAGTACCCTTTTTCCCGAACGCCATCGAACAACTCCTGCTCGTCCGCAACACAACTGGGATCGCGGTTCGTCACAGAAGTATCGGCCGGCCTCGGGGAAACCCTTAGGGGATAGAGATGAGGAGGATTGAAAAGGAGACGCGGCGATCCAGCGGCCCAGCCGCCGTCGCTACCTAGAACAAACCCTGCTTCTGGGCCTTTGAAAGTAGCTTGAAGAGTTCGTAGAAGTTGGTCACGCCCGACTCGGCCAGCTTCTGGAGCAGGGCTCCCCGGCGATCGATCTCCTTATAGATCAACCGGCGCTTCTTCTCGGAGAGCCCACGCGATGGCGCTATGCGCTGCTCCATCAGGTAGCTGTTGTTGAGGCCCACGAACTCGAACTCGTCGCGCACCGGGTCCCATCGAAACACTTCCACGAACGAGAACGAGCCGGTGGTTGGATCGTATCCGATGATCTCCGAGATACTGAGGATGCGGCGCCCTATCTTGCCGGTGGGCAAGCGGACCGCACTACAGATAACCACGACGTTCAGGTTCTCCACGTAGGTGCGTGGCACGCTGATCGGCGCTCCGGTTACACGCTGAATCAGCTTCTCGACGGTGGCGGCGTGGAACGTCGCGCAGACGGCGTGACCGGTCATCATCGCTTGGAAGGCGATGTTCCCCTCCTCGCCGCGGATCTCACCGATGATGATCTCGTTGGGCCGCTGCCGCAGCGCTGCCTTGAGCAGGCTGAACATGTCGACGCTACCTCCCCCTTGGCTCATCGAGCCGCGGACGACCTCGCGCGTCCAGTTGGGGTGTGGTACCTGGACTTCCGGTGTGTCCTCGATGCTGACGATTTTCGCGTCTGGGCGGATGAACGTCATGAGCGCGTTCATTAACGTCGTCTTCCCCGAGGCGGTCTCACCTGAGACGAAGAAGTTCATCCCCTCTTCTACGATCAGCGACATATACCCCGCCATCTGCCAGGTCAGCGCCCCCGAGTTGCAGATGTCCACGATGCTCAGCGGGATCCCCATGAATTTTCTGATCGTAAAGTTCGATCCGTTCTTGGAGACGTCGCCGCCGTACACGATGTTGATACGCGAGCCGTCAGGCAACGTTGCGTCGACGATCGGGTTCCGGAACGTCACCGGTTTCTTCATCTTCTCGGCGAGCTTCAGCACGAAGTCGTCCAGCTCCTCGTGCGTGTCGAAGTTGATGCTGCTCTTGAGCGCGCCGAACACCTTGTGCTCGATATAGACCGGACCAATTCCGCTGCAGCTAATGTCTTCGATCCAGGAGTCGCTCACCAGAGGCTCGAGCGGACCCATGCCGATCTTGTCGCGGATCACCATGTATTTCAGGCTCTGGAATTCCGCCTCCGTGACCTTGAGCCTGCCGCCCTTGCCGCCGGACTTCGAGCCCCCGAATGGCAGCTTGATGAAGCCACCCTCACCCTTCTTCGTCGCTGCCGCGGCGACAGGCTGCGCCGTCCGGTCCGTGATCTCGCACGAGTCGTCAATCGCCTTCAGCAGAACCTCGGTCTTCTCCTCAGCGCTCGTCGCCTCGGCGAGAATCTCCACGAAGTCGAGGAGGCGGAACTCGATCTGCTCGATAAGATCCGTAATGGTGTCCGTGCCCGGCTCGATTGCGATGTAGAAGCTGCGCGCCTCCGCGGAGTCCGGGAAGATGTGAATGAAGCTGTTCGCGCCAACCGGATAGATCAAGTTCGGGTCCTTCAGATCGCCCATCTTCCGGTTGACCTCTGGATAGAACTCCGGGACGCCGAATTCTGCGAACGGCACCTTATGCAGATACGCCATAAGATGCGGCGCGCGTTCCGCCTCGTCGCGCAGCTCGGGCGCGAGCAAGTTGTGGATCGGGCACTGAGCGGCGCCACCGCTGCGGTGATCGTCGATCTGATCCGGGACGTCGAACGGCAGCCGCTGGGGCATTCCTCGTTACGCTTTCGCGCTCGACACGGGGATGATGCGCATACCCAAGCCGGGTTCGACGTCGAAGCTGACGATGTTGCCGGTAGTCTTCTCAGCACCCCGGACCTTCGCGACCTCGAGTACCTTCATGAGTTGGTCGCGCATCTCCTCCGTCCTCAGCTTGAGGTGGGCGTCGCAGAGGGACCTGATCCGCATGAACATCGCCTCCTCGAACGCGTGGGAGTGGAGTGTGAAGAAGATGGTCATGTTCTGGTCGACGTACTCCTTCACGGCCGTCAGAAACGAGAGTGTCTGGCTTTCGGGTACTTGCGATACGAACGAAGTCATCGAGTCGATGAACACCACGTCGAATCGACCGCGGAGCTGACCTAGATGTGTCAGCAGCTTTTGGAAGGCGTTATTCGCTGCGTCCGGCGTCATGGCGGCTGGGACCGGGTATACGTTGAAGGCTCCCAACAAGTAGAAGTCCGTGACGTCCAGACTCAAGCTCGACATCTGGCGGAACAGGCTTCGAGCGGTGTTCTCGGTGGTGTACATCACGCACTTGAAGCCGCTATTCAGCGCGCCGTGCGTGAGCTGTTGCGTGACGACGCTCTTGCCCGCATTTGAAGAACCTTCGATGAGTATGAGGGAGCCCTCCGGGATGCCTCCGCCAAGCTTCTTGTCGATCTCCGAACTGCCCGTCGATACGACGCGACGGCCGCCTTCGACATCCGACTGATCTGTCGCCACCATGCGTTTCCGGCCTCCGTTCCGTCTCGCCCGAGTCACGGGGCGCGTCCCGATGAGTGCCCACGCCCAGCAACCCGGACGTTCGCTGGGCTCTCGTATCTCTTGTCGGCAGCCACCCGGCGAGATTTAGGTGCGCGCACCCCTCAGTCTCGATGGACTCAGGCTCCAAGTGCCCTTGGGGGCAATCTTCATGGCACCGCTGCCTCAAGAATGCAGTCAGGGCTAACCCTTAGCCTGCGGGCGTTTCTTTCCGACGTCCTCCTCTCGTAGACTCAGCACCGTATGAGCAGCACCGTTCCCGAGAGTCTCTTTCGTCCCAACAGCATCGCGGTTGTCGGCGCGTCGTCTAACATCGACAGCCCGGGGCACGACTATGTAAAGGCTCTCGTCGCCGCAGGCTTCAAGGGGCCGATCTATCCCATCAATCCGCGAACGCCGGAGATTCTGGGGCTGAAGGCGTATCCATCTCTTTCCGCCGTGCCAAAAGATGTGGATTACGTGATCTCATGCATCCCGGCCGATGCTGTGCTCGAGCTGATCGCGGATTGCCAAGCCAAGTCCGCGAGCGCCCTCCACCTCTTCACGGGTCGGTTCAGCGAGACGGGCGATCCGGAGGCGGCCGCCCTTGAGCGCGAGGTGAAGCGCAGGGCGAGGGAGGCCGGCCTGCGCCTCATCGGACCGAACGGGATGGGTCTGTTCGATTCTAGATCCGGCTTGTCTTTCCGTCCGGACCTACCTACCCGACCCGGAGACGTGGCGTTCATTTCGCAGAGCGGCAACAACTCTGTCGAATTGATGCTCCATGGCAGCGCCCGTGGCCTTCGATTCAGCAAGGTCGTGAGCTACGGCAACGCGCTCGATCTCACGGAGGCGGACTTCCTCGACGTGCTGGCCGACGATGCAGATACCCGGGTCGTTGGCGCATATATCGAGGGTACGGCGGACGGCCCGCGTCTACTGGCGGCGCTCCGGCGATGCGCTTCGAAGAAGCCCGTGGTCGTGCTCAAGGGAGGGCGCACCATTGCTGGCTCCCGAACGGCCGCATCCCACACCGCCGCGCTCGCCGGGCGAGGTCGCGTGTGGAGCGGGATGCTCCGCCAGGCAGGCGCCCTGGAGGTGGCCACGTTCGACGAACTCCTGGATATGCTGGTGGCGTTCGCGTTCTTTCGGCCGGCGCAGATCGCGCACGAGGGGCGGCCGAACGTGGGCGTCGTCGGTGGGGGCGGCGGCCGAGCCGTGCAGTCCGCCGACGTCTGTGAGGAGGCCGGGCTCGATGTGCCGCGCCTCCCCGCCGGGATTCGCGCGATGCTTCGCGAAAAGGCGCCTCAACTGGCGGAGTGGGTTGACAACCCCGTCGACCAGTCGATCCTTGCCGGAAGCGGCCTATCCGGGGCGCGAATCCTTGAGGCGATGTCGGCGAGCGTGCAGTTCGACGCTCTCATCGCCAACGTGGGCGAGGACTGGGTGCTGGGTCGGCCCGATGCTGTCGAACGCATGGCGCACCTGGCGGATCGTTTTGCCGCCATCGGGGAGGTGGCAACGAAGCCGATGGCATTCGTCCTCGGTCCCGCGGACTCGCCAGACGAAACGAAGTGGCGCGCTGTGGAGGGCGGACGCCGGCGCATAACCGACGCACGTCTCGCGCTCTTTCCGAGCGTTGATCGCGCGGCGTCGGCGCTCGGCCGGCACCTTCGCCATACGCAAGCGGCTCTCAACGACGTGCTATCCGTTACGCCTCGCCCGTCGTGATCATCAGCGGGCGAGCGCCGCACTGATCTCGTCCTTGTGCACCGGGTACTTCTCGGCGAACGCGCGCAGAAGACCGAAGCACCCGCTGAGCATCATGTCTCCGTACGGCGCCGCGAAGTAGGGCTTGAGCCTGCTCGTGCGCAGTCGGCCGCGCTGGGGGCCCGTCACCGCTACGAGCATGGCCTCCGCCCCGCCATCCTGTCCCGGTGCGTAGAAGACTCCATGGCCCTTGGTGTTGAACACCTCGTCTTGCGTCAGCCTGCGATCCATAAGGCGCTCGGTGAAATCCTCGATCTGTTCGCGCGTCATTTCGCCCGTGTGGTGTTCATAGAGGCTGATCACCTGTGTCCCGCGAAGGTGAAATGCGAGCGCGTGCATGTTCCCGAGGTTCAGGATGAGTTGGCACGCCGCGTCTCCCACTCGTGGATCCTGGAGGGCACCCAGCGCGGCCGCGGGACCGGTGTCGAGGAAAACCGTCGGCGTATCGCCGTTCTGCCGTCGCGCGGTTTCAACCATCGTACGAGCGCGCGTTAGATAGTCGGGAAGCTCATCGGGAAGCAGGGCGAATGTCGTCAAATCGTTCCGCTCCGCCACAATCCGTCGAAGATGGTCGAAGCGAAACAACCGATCGGAATAACCGGGCGGTGCCGCGCCGTGATCCAGGCAGGCGAGTGCCAATCCGTCGAAGATGGGAGGGACGGTGAACGCCGCGAGCGCCGCGCGGATCGCTGCGAGATCGAGATCCTGCAACTCTACCCGCTCGACGTCTGCCAGGTGCGCTGCCTCGTCGTCGCTGACGACGTAGATGCCCATGCGTCGGACTTCATCGAGGTCATCGTCGAATGTCCGGGCGGCCTCGGGCGTGGCGAAGGCCGCTGCGCCTTCGCGAATGTGATCGGCTACCGCCCACACACATGGCCCGCCACCCTGCATCACGCCCGTCAGGAGTACAGGCCTCCGCTCTCTTGTTGCCTGCCGGACACGTCGGGCGGCGATCTCCGTGGCGCTGGGCATCACCATCTTCACGTTGTTCTCCACCCGCTTCGAGGTGTCGAACAGCAGGATGTCTTGTGTGCCCGTGCCCACGTCGACTGCCAGGATTCGCACGCTTGAGTTTAGTCCCCCGCGGGCGGCGTCGGCGCACGTGGCGAACGGCCGCTCCCGGCAGGACATGGGAACGACCGTTCATGTGAGAGGAGGGCGCGGAGGGGGTGGGCTCAAGCGGCGGTATCAACACGCAGGACAGCCGCCGGCGAGAGATCTTCGATCCCGGCCGCCGGCTCGCAATCCGAGGCTCCGTCGGCGACCAAGGCGCGTGTCCAGAATTGATAAAGCAGCATCGCGGACGACGAGACGAGCAGAACGGACAGAATTAGAGCGAACATGGTCGAGCTCCCTGAATCGAACATGCGTACTGTAGAACGGATGTGCGCTCTTGTCAAGCACGACGTAGATGGGAACGGCCTCCATCGGCGCAGGGCTGTGATAGAGTGCCGGACGCGGAGGAGCAATGGATGATGCGCTGCTCGTCGGGCGCGCGACTTCCGGTGACCTTGAGAGCTTCGGGCAGCTGTTCGATCAGTACTACCCGCGCGTGTTTGACTTCGCCTGGCGGACCCTGGGCGACCCCGTAGCTGCGGCCGAGGCCACTCGCGACATCTTTCTCCAAGCCGCGCGACGACTGCCCCAGAGAACGGGAGGTATGGCCTTCCGGGCCTGGCTCTTCTCGCTCGCTTTTGGCGCGGTCGTCTCATCAGTTGCCGCGAGGGCGGCCGTCGGTGGACCCCTTCACGAAGAGGCCTTCGGTTCGTTTGAGGTGCCGGATCCGGCCCGCGTGACCGATCCGGCGCTCATAGGCAACGACCACGAATTGGCAGTGCTGGTGTGGGAGGCGCTCACGTCACTCACTCCCCGCGATCGGGCCATTCTTGACCTCCACGTCAGGCAGGGTCTCGACAGCGCTGCCATGGCGCCCGTACTGGGCCTTAACAAGCGCGACGCGGCCAATCTCGTTGACCGCATGAAGCGAGCGGCGTCGGACGTCGTCTTGAGCTACGTGATCGCGCGGCGCTGTAGCACCGCCTGCGGACGGTTGGAGGAGGTGCTCGCACCATTCGACATGCCCCCATACACGGACGCGGCGCGACGGGCCGTGGACACACACATCAAGGATTGCACCGAGTGCAGCGACGCACGCATGCGGCTCGTGCCTCCTTTGGAAGTGTATGGCGCTCTCGCTGCGGGCGAGCCTCCGCTTGAAGCGAAGGGTGACATTTGGAGCGCGATCGCGGCCGGCTGGGCTGCTCGCCGGGACCCCATCGCCGATCTAGCGCCCGAGAGCGCGGGGCAGTCGAGCGGCGACGGGCTGTCGCTCAGTGGTGTTGGAGGAGATGGGAGAGACGTCGGAGGTCTTGGCGTCGCGACAGGAGGCTGGGATCGTCGGCAGGTGTTCTGGTTCGCCGGTGCGGCGGTCGGGCTGATCGCGTTTGCGTTTCTCGCCGGGTTTGTCGCGACAACGGCGCTTGGAGGCAATGGCGGAACCACGCAGGTGCTGGACTCATCTACCCGGACGGCCACGGCGACCGACACGCCCGCGCGCGGATGCCTCGATCACTCCTGGCGTGGCCGTGCTCACCGCGACGCCGAACCTGACTCCGTCCGTAACCCCGACCGATACGGAAACCCCGACGCCCCTTCCGGCCACCGACACGCCGGTCCCAGAGGCGGCGACCCCAACGACGAAGCCGGAGGCAACGCCGACGAAGAGCCCCGTCGGTGTGCCTTCGCCAACTCTAACGGTCACATCCGAGAGCCCTACGCCTCCGCCTGTGGGCACACCCACGCCGCCGACAACGCTGGTTCCGTAGCAACCCCCACAGAGTTGTGAGCCTCGGGCCGATGATCACGCCAGAGGGGGCGCCGCGCACTCGCGCGCGGCGACGGCAGCATGCGCCCCGAGCGCCAGACGGCTCACGAACCAACTTCCCAGCCTCGCCCCTTCGCGTGGCTCGTTGAGCTTCCGCCGCTGTCGGATCGCACTGTCCGCATGGAGGCGTTGATCGCGCACCTACGTCTGCTGTTGGTCGGGTTCAACGCCTTTCTCTTGTTCTTCCTTCTCGACACGTCGAGGATGCATGAGCGGTCGGCTTGGTGGTTGATCGCGGGCGTGCTTGCCTACGGATTGTTCGTCGTAGCCGTGCGCCCATATGTGCGCTGGCGGATCTTTCGCACGGCGATCCTGACCACGCTCATCGACTCGATCACGACCGCCGTCTTCATCGGGGTGACCGGGGGTTCCCGCAGCCCCTTCTTTCCCATCTACTTCCTCGTCGCCGTCTCTATCGCCATGCGATTCGAATTGCGGCAGGCGCTCATCGCCTGTGCCATCTTCATCTTCACCTACGCCGTCGCATTCTTCGTCACTTGGACCGGCACCGCCGATGAATTCGGCCAGCTCGCTCTGCGCTGCGCCTATATGACGTTCGCTGCCGTCGGCGTCGGCTATTTGGCCCGTGAAGAGAAGAGCCGATCGCGAGAGGTCGAGGTGATCGAGCGGCTGCACGCGGAGAACGCGAAGCTTATGCACCGAAAGGAGCGCGCCGCGCGCGTCGACAAGCTCACGGGCCTGCTGAATCGTGCATCACTCGAGCGGGATGCGCTGAAGGAAGTGCGCAAGGCGCGCTCCTCTGGCGGCTACCTGAGCGTTCTGTTTTGTGATCTCGACCGACTCAAGCGGATCAACGACGAGCTTGGCCACGATGTGGGCGACCGAGTCCTAAAGCAGGTGGGAGTCGCACTGAAGCAACGGCTGCGCTCCCAGGACCTGGTCGGCCGTTATGGCGGCGACGAGTTCGTGGTCGTCCTGCCGAGCCTCACGCGCGAGACCGCATACGATCGAGGAGAGCAGCTCATAGCGCAGGTCGCCTTGGTGAATCGCGCGCTGCCGGAAGACTTGCAGATTGGTCTCAGTGTCGGGGTCGCCACGTATCCGTTCGACGCGCCGGATTACCCGACGATGGTAAAGGTGGCGGATCAGGCAATGTATTTGGGCAAGCGTGAGGGCGGCAATAGAGTTCGCACAGCGAACGACCTCAGGCTCTTCTGGGAGGAGCTGCCGCGACCCGCGTAATGTGCGCGGCAGCGTTCACCCGACGATGTCCAGGAACTGCCTGAGGATGCGTGCGGTCGCGCCCCAGATGATGTGCTCTTGCCAGATGTACGAATACGTGAGGATCTCCCGTCCCTGGTAGAGGCGCGTCTCAGCAATCACGTTCGCCTGATCTTGCAGGTGTGCGAGCGGGACTTCGAGGATCTCCGCGACCTCTTGCTCGCTGTGGACGAAAGGGTATGGCCCCGGCTCGGTGATGCGACCTACGAACGGTCGCACGAGGAAGTTCGAGACCGTGACCATCTCGTCGAGCTGGCCGATGAGTTCAACATGATCCATGGCGACTCCGATCTCTTCCCAGGTTTCCCGTAGCGCCGTGTGGCGGAGATCAACGTCGTTGGCGTCGTTGGCGCCGCCGGGGAAGGAGATCTGACCCTTGTGATGCTCCACGAGCTCGGAGCGCCGCGTGAAGAGTACGTACGGGTCGTCGTCGTTGACGTAGAGCGGCAACAATACGGCCGCTCGTGCCAGTTGCTCACTCTCGATGAGGGCTGGCGTATATGCGCGAAGCCGCGCCCGGATCTCTCCCATCATGATCGCATTGTACGCTTGCGCGATCGCGGACGACGATTCACGCCGAGAGTATGGGCACGACCCGGCGTTGAGCGTCTGCCTTGAGCCAACTGAAGATAGCTGTGCGTACGGGTCGGAGCGTCGCGAGCGCGTCGATGTCGCTGGCCGGCTCGATCAGGGGAGCAAGTGCGGCAACGCCTGACCGCAGAGCATCGTGCTCGGCTCGGAGCGCCGAGAGTGCCGGCGACGAAGAGGATGGCGGGAGGTCGGCGATGATCTGCTGCACCCGCCGCGCGTGATCGCTGTCCATCCCGGACAGCGCACTTGTCGCGTCGTGGAGGAGAGAGCGTAACGCCTCGTTCGCTTCCAGCAGGTTCGGCACAGCGGTGTCGTAATCTCGCAGCGCGATCGAGAACAGCATCATTGCGAACGCGACCTGAGCGCTCGCGTAGGTGGACGTCAACTCGGGCGCAAGGTGCGCCATGATGCCGGACTGGATCGCTCGCAGCACCTCATCGGGGTACGGCCTCATCCGATCAACTCCAACAACTCGACCTCCAGCCCCGGATTGATGAACGCCGTAAGCGCAAGCAACAGGTCCGGCGTCTTTCCTTGCACGATCGCCTTCGTGCCTGTGATGAAGATCACGGCGAACTTGAAGTTGCTAAACACCTCCCAGAAGAGGAGCGCATCTCTGTCGACCGCCCTGCCGCTCGCCTCTTCGTACATGGCGATGAACTCGTCTCGCGCGCAGAGACCGCCGACGTTGGTCGTACCCCAATGCCACGACTTCATGACGACCCAGCCCAGATCTTCAATCGGATCGCCGGCGTGGGCCATCTCCCAGTCGAGGATGCCGGTGACGCCGCTCCTGTCATACAGGAAGTTGCCCGTACGATAGTCCGCGTGGACCAACACGCGGCGTGCTGGCTCGGGAGGCAAGTGCCGCTTCAGCCAACTGAGCGCGACCTCAAGAACCGGCTGTGGCTCGAGAGAGTCCTCCCGCATCGTTCGCTCCCACCGGTCGATTTCGTGCTGCGAGCAGCGTTCCTCGGCAGCTGGCCGGTCGAGCGATGGGAGCGTCTCGATATCGACGTCGTGAATCCGGGCAAGGATTTCCGCCTTCTGCTTCGCGATTGTCGGACGCACATCGGCCCATTCCGCGCTGGTGGCGAGCGTCCGGCCATCAGAAGCGCCGGGCAACCGCCCCATGATGAAGAAGGGCCGCTCCAGCCAGGATCCGTCTGATTCGATCCAAAGGACGTCGGGAACCGGGATACCTGTGTTGGCAAGCGCTGTGTAAATCTCGAATTCGAGGCGAGCGTTGCTTTCGAGAAGGCTCCCCGTCGGGTCGCGCCGAGCGATGAACCCGCGGTCGAACGCGATCCCGCCCTCGCTAAGCCACCGAGCATCGAAGGACCATGTTTCTCTCGAGGCGCCGCCGGGGATGCGGCTCACGTTCGAGACCGTGATGTCTCGCGCGGAAGGCATGCGGTGCGCCAGATAGGCGGCGAGTCTTTCGGCGTCCACGCCCAAATCGTGTCTGGCGCTCGGGTGTGGGTCAAGCGGGAGGTAACGCAGAGTGTGGCGGAGGGGGAGGGATTCGAACCCTCGATCCCGGTTTCCCGAGATAAGCGCTTAGCAGGCGCCCGCACTAGGCCACTATGCGACCCCTCCTGGAGGGCGTAATTCTAGCATGGGCTCGGCGCGCGGCAGACTCTTCGCATGCCGCTACGTCGAGCGGCAGCTCCCGGCGTCCGGGATTGAGGAACCTGCATCAAGAATCGCAGCGCGGTTGGCGCGCGCGCGCCGGGCAGGGCTGCCCACTGGCGTCTGGCGTCGAACGCCGCTTCTCTTAGGGCTTTTAGGGGTTAGCCCCTAGGGTTTCTCAGGGTAATCCCTCATGGGAAGGCGTTCCGTCGGCCCGCATAATCGCCAGCGTTCAGGAGGACATGGACATGGCCGACATGCTTACGGGCACCTGCGTACACCACTGGGTGCTGTCCCTCCCGGAAGAAGACGTAGTGAGGGGGCGGTGCAAGCGCTGCGGCGCGATGCGCGACTACCCTGCCAGCGTCGACGGCGCCAGCCGCCAGGGTGTGTATGACGAAGCCGCGTCGCTGAACAAGACGGTGGCGCTCCTTCCGGACGTGGGCCCCGCGACCAAGCTCCCAGGAACGGATCGCCCATGGTAGACGTTGCGACTCCGGGGGTGCCCGTACCGGATACCCTTAGGGGTCGCGGTAAGTGAAGCGCAGGAGCGAGATGAGCACGTCGGGCGCGAACGCGCCGGCGTGATGCAAGGAGGACAGTTCTCATGACCAACGGAATGGCGCCGCGGCAGCATGCAAGCCGTATCAAAGTACTGATCGTCGATGACCACGCGGTCCTGCGGCAGGCGCTGCGCATGCTCCTGGAGAACCAGCCGGAGGTTGAGGTCGTGGGTGATGCCGGCAACGGCCGCGAGGCGCTCGACGCGTGCGAGAAGCTGCACCCGGACGTCGTGCTCATGGACATGGTGATGCCTGGCCTGAATGGCCTCGAAGCGACCCGCCAGATCCGGCGCCGAGCTCCCAAGGCTAAGGTGCTGATTCTCACCGGCTACATGGAGGACGAGCAGATCCTGGCGGCGCTTCGAGCGGGCGCCAGCGGCTACGTCGTGAAGAAGTCCGACGTCCAGGAACTGCTACTGGGCATCCAGTCTGTGCACCGCGGGAACACGTATTTCAGCTCCGCGATCAGCGACGGGGACGCCGTGCAGGACTACCTGTGGCAAGCGAAGAAGCCGGAATCGAAGACGGGGTACGACCTGCTGACGAGCCGCGAGCGCGAAGTGCTGCAGCTTATCGCAGAGGGGTACTCCAACCAGCGGATCGCCGGCGAGCTCTTCATCAGCGTCAAGACGGTCGAGGCGCACAAGGCGCACATCATGTCGAAGCTCCACGCCCAGAACCGGACGGACCTCATCCGCTACGCGATCCGCAAGGGGATCGTGGGCCTGGAGAGCGGCCCGGACCTGGGAAGCGAAGAACAGGTTGTGGGTTAGATGGCGAACGCACACACGTCTCGAGACAAGCGTCCCGCGAAGGACCTGCGCTCGCAGATTCAGGAGATCGCGCACGCGAAGCCGGATCAGCTTCGGGACGGATATCTGAACCGGTTGCGCCGCCTGCTGCGACTTCGCCGGGACCACTTCGATGAGCTGAACGAGCAGGGACTCCGGCTCCTGGACCGGTCGATCTTCGCGGCCTACTGCGACTGCATCGACATCGGGCAGACGGACGCGGCGCGCGACGTGCTGAAGGACGTGCGGCTGACGCTGTCCCTGTCGCGGGCGGGGAAGAGGTAGGCGGTCCGTGCCGGAAGCCACAGTCCTGATTGTGGATGACGAGCCCGTCGTGCGGGCGCTGCTCAAAGCGGCGCTCGAGCCGACGGGCTCGCGGCTTGTGGAAGCCGCGGACGGCGGCGAGGCCGTGGATACGGCCTGGCGAGAGCGGCCGGACCTGGTCCTGCTGGACGTTGGCCTTCCGACGTTGAACGGGCTGGACGTGTGCCGGGCGCTCAAGACGAACCCGGAAGCGCCGCGGGTGCTGCTCATCACGGGCAACGCCGAGGCGGCGGGCGTGGACGCCTGCGGCGCCGATGGTGTGCTGGTGAAGCCGTTCAACGCGCTGGAGATCGCCGAGACGGTGCGGCGTGAGCTGGCGCTCTCACGGGCCAGCGCCGCCTGACCTCTTTCCCTTTCGATTCAGTTCTGGACGCCGGACTGCAGCAGCACGCCGTTGTGGATGAGGAAGCTGCGGACGGTGTTGCCCCACTTCGCCTTGCGGATGCGGGAGCCTTCCTGTTGGGCCTGCCAGTCATCGATGAGGGCGGCGTAGCGCTCGCGGCCCTTGGTGCGGATGCGGCGCTCTCCGTCCTTGAGCATGGTGGTCTCGGCGATGATCTGGTCCGGGGTGCGGGCGACGTGGCGGCAGAAGGCCTCCAGCATGGGGAGGCGGTCCGGGTCGTCGGCGGCGGGGTCGCCACCCCAGTGCCGGCGGAGGCCTTCGAGCCAGGTCTGGACGGAGGCGTAGTCCAGGAGGGGGCGGAGGTGGAGGGCGGGGGCGTCAGGTTCGGACATACAATGTTCGGCGTTCGTGATCCCACTTATCGTTTCGGGTTGGGTGTGTCTGGCGGCGGGCGTTATGTCTCCGGCGAATCTACATGGGGAGGCCGTACTTTTCGGCGAGGCGCTTGATTTCGGCGATGCGGGCGGGGTCGTTGGGCTTCGCGGGGTCCTGGATCATTTTGGCCTGCTTGAGTTCTTCGACGACCTTGTCATCGCGCTGGAAGGGGGTGCCGTATTTGCCTTCGAAGTAGAGCTCTTCGAACGGGGGGCGAGGGCGCTGGCCGCCGGCGTCCCATGATTCGGCCGGGTAGCCGACGAGGAGGGTGCTGAGGGGGATCCAGTCGTCCGGGGTCTGGAAGACTTCCTTGAGGACGGCGCCGTTGAGGGTGACGAGGCCGACGCCGAGGCCTTCATCGACGCCGGTGAGGAGGGCCTGGCAGATGGCGACGCCGACGTCCATGGTGGAGCCGATGGGGTAGCCGGGGCCCTGGGTCATGGGCTTGAGGATCTGGGGGTAGACGAAGTCATCGACGAACTTGTGGCTCCAGCCGTGTGTGGGGGCGAGGGCGCCGACGTCCACGAGCTCCTTGAGGCGGCTGCCCTGGATGCGGTTGACGATGCCGAGGTCGTTGAACCAGTGGATGTGGACGGGGGCGAGCTCCACGTTGAGGGTGGCGACGGGGGTCTTGAGGCGCTTGAGCTGGTCCTCGGTGAGGTCATCGCGGAAGCCGACGACGGCGCGGGCCCAGTGGGCGTTGACGGCGCAGGAGGCGAGGCGGGCGGCCTCCAGCATCTTCTGGATCTTCTCGCGCTCCACGGGGCGGTCGGGATCGAAGAACCTGATGGAGCGTCGGCGGCCGATGACTTCCTTGAATTCCACGGGGGACCTCCGTTTCGCGGGTGGGTGTGTGCGCGGGAATTGTGCGCTCTGACGGCGGCTTGCGGCAAACGGGGGAGGTTACGGGTGACAGGGGACAGGTTAGAGGGGTGGGCGCGCCTTTGGCGCCCCTCTCCCGGCCGCCTACGGCGGCCACCCTCTCCCACAGGGGGAGAGGGAAGGTGCGTGACGGGGCGCCTGGTTTGAGGACAGGAGGTGCGGCGGGGCGGCGGGCGCGGTGGTGGAACATGAGGCGATGGTATGGCGGGCGGGGGCGGATGTCCTGAAGGGATAGGTGATAGCGGGGTGGCGGGGGCGCGGTGGTGGAACATGAGGCGATGGTACGGCGGGCGGGGGCGGATGTCCTAGCGTTTGGTGTCACCGGGGAGCGGTGGCGCCGCGCAGCGCGGGCGGCCGTGAGCGGGTCAGCCGGTCAGCTTGTCAGCCCGTCAGCGGGCTGGGGAGCGGGCGCCCGTTATGGAACGATGCGTGGGCGGCGAGGGGCGCGCTAAGATGGCGCGGAATCCGCAGTATGTGAGGAGCGCGCATGAGCGGCAACGGCGTGGAGCTGGTGTGGGAGGGGAAGCGGCGCGAGGTGGAGCGCGTGGCGCTGCCGTTCCAGCGCGTGGAGCTCATCAACGAGTCCCGCGCCACCCGTGAAGGGGCGCCGCTCTTTGCGACGGGCGCGCTGCTGCCAGGGCCTCTGCTGGAGCAGGCCGGCAAGGAGACAGCGTGGCGGAACAAGCTGATCTGGGGCGATAACAAATACGTGCTCGCATCGCTTCTCGAAGGTGACCCCTCGACTGGGGCTTGCACCGCTGGCCGGCAAGGTCGACCTAATCTACATCGATCCACCGTTTGCGACGGGATCTCGACTTCTCGTTCACGACCGCGCATGGGTGACGACGACGCGGACGTTCGTCAAGGAGCCGTCGGTTCATCGAAGAGACAGCTTACCGCGACACCTGGGGCAAGGGGGCCGAGTCGTATCTATCGATGATGCACACACGGCTGGTGCTGATGCGAATCTAATGAGTCCGCGGGCAGCATCTACGTCCACGTTGGCGCCGAAGGCTGAACAGCTGCGATGCGGCCGTTGATGGACGAGGTCTTTGGTCCGGACAGTTTCCGGCAACGAGATTGTCTGGGTCAGCGCCTGATCGCACAACGATGGGGCCGGCCAGTTTGGGCGTGTCAAAGACTCGTTCTCTACTACGGGTGCACGAAGGATGCGCCACTCGCGCTCCTGTACACGCCCTACTCGCCCGAGTACATCGCCGCCGAGTGGCGGTAACTTCCATCCGGCCGCTACTACAAGGCCGAGAACATGCTCGACCCGCGAAACTCGATGAAGGAATACGATGTTCACGGCACCACTGCCCATTGCGGACGAGGCCCTGGAAGATAGAGGAGCTATGGAACGCCTACGACGGAGGACGGCCGAGCCATGGCCGACAAGCAGTCCGGACGATGCCGCGATCAAGCGGTGCGGATCTTTCTGACGAGATCGCGTGGGGTTCCGCTGACGATCGTCTGGAGCGACATACGCTACGTGGCCGCGCGGGCAGCAGCGAAGACACCGGGTACAAGACGCAGAAGCCCGAGGGGCTATTGAAGCGGATATTGGAAGCCTCATCGCCCGAGAGCGGCTTGGTGGCCGATTTCTTCTGCGGCTCGGGCACTACGCTTGCCGTCGCGGAGAAGCACTGGGACGCCGCTGGATTGGCTGCGACCTCGGCCGATTCGCCGTTCACACGCGCGTAAGCGGCTGCTCGTCATCGAAGGATGCAGGCCATTCGAAGTGCTGAATCTTGGGCGGTACCAGCGACGGTACTGGCAGGGCGTGATGCGGGCGAGGCCGTGTTCGAATACTTCCGGTTCATCGTGGAGCTGTACCACGCGGAGCCAGTCGTGGGGTTCACGCACCTGCACGGGCGAAAGGGCGCGGCGATGGTGCACGTAGGGGCGACAGACGCGCCTGTGACGATCGCAGAGGTGAGCGCTGCGCTAGAGGAGTGCCAGGCGAACGGGATGAAGGCGCTGGACGTGCTGGGGTGGGAGTGGGAGATGGGGCTGAACAACAAGGGGCTACTGCGACCTGCAGCGCGAGTACGGCGTGGAGGTGCGGCTGTTCCACATCCCGCACGAGGTGATGGACAAGCGCGCGGTGGACGCGGGGGACGTGCACTTCTACGAGGCAGCGTACGTCGAGGCGGCGGCAGTGCCGGATGGGGCGGGGATCCGCATCGAGCTGAAGGACTTTCTCGTTGCGGTGGACGACTACATTCGCGAGAAGGTGGGCGACAAGGTCAAGAAGTGGTCGGACTGGATCGACTACTGGGCGGTCGACTTCGACTACAACGGCGACGTGTTCCACAACCAGTGGCAGAGCTACCGGACGCGGAAGCAGCCGAAGCTCGAGCTGGTCAGCGGTGCGCACACCTACGCGGACGCGGGGACGCGGAACGTGCTCGTGAAGGTCGTGCGACATCTTCGGGAACGACACGACGGCATTGGTCGAAGTGAGTAGCGGACAGGCTTGAGGGCGATGGCCCGACGAACACGAGTCAGGGTAACCCCGACTGCAGACGACCAGCGGTGGTGGAACAAGCTACCCAAGGCTCGGCGGAAGCCGCGCTTCTATGCCGACGCGAACTTCCCGAGGGAATCTGTGGAGGGACTACGTGGCGTGGGTCTGGACGTGTGGTGGGCGCAAGAGCACGAGGATGCGCGCCATCAGGAAGACCGCTGGCACTACGCGCGCGCGAAACAGGCCAAGCGGCTGTTGCTCACCCTGGACAACGACTTTCTCGATGACGGCGCGTATCCCCTCCATCTGAGTCCCGGAGTAATAGTGATCAGGGCGGGCGGGCGTCGCGAACCAGAGGTGCCGGGCGCCATGTTGGCGGTGCTCCTGAAGCCCTTCCTTGTGGAGGGTCTGTCAGCGTTTCCAAACCTGTGGATAGAATCCAAGCTCGTCCTCAGCGCAGAGCAGTTGGTCTGGCGTCATCGGACAGCGGATTCTCAAATAGAGGAAGTTGTTCTCTGGGAGGCTCGTGTGAGCCGGCTGCTCGCGCCGTACCGGATCCCGAGCAGCGCCGCGAGAGCCAGACGGCGTTCGTAAACGGGATCCGGAAGGACGTCGACGGCTGGCGTGCTGACGGTTACGCGGGGGCGTCCGAGACGACGCGGGAACTGCTGCGCTTCTGGTTCGAGACGGACCACAAGATCAAAGGCCAGCCCTGGGACTACTACTTCTGCCAGCGCGAGGCGATCGAGACGCTGATCTACCTGTACGAGGTGCGGCGGCTTCGGCGCATGTCGGAGATGGCGGGCGAGTACGCACCGACGATGGCCGTGCGGCCGATCGACGATCGATATGCGCGATACGTGTTGAAGATGGCGACCGGGTCCGGCAAGACGAAGGTGATGAGCCTGGCGATGGTCTGGTCGTACTTCAACGCGCGCCGCCATCCGGAAATCGGGCTGCCGGCGACGTTCCTGCTGATCGCCCCGAACGTGATCGTCTACCAGCGACTAACGGACGAGTTCGCGGACGGGAAGGTCTTCCGAACCGATCCGCTGATCCCGCCGGAGTGGGCCGCGGACTTCCAATTCAGCGTCATCCTGCGCGAGGACCAGAGCCGTCCGACGACGCCGGGGGCGTTGTTCCTGACGAACGTGCACCAGCTGTACGAGAGCCGTGGTGAAGGAGCCGCGCCCGAGCCGGATCCTATCGCCGTAATGCTGGGGCCGCGGCCGCGAAGCGAGATGGCGCCCGGTGTGGAGATGCGGGAACGCATCCTGGAGCGGGGGCCTGTGCTGGTCCTTAACGACGAAGGGCACCACCTGCACGATGACGATCTGAAGTGGGCCGAGTTGATCGTTGCTATGGACGAAGAGCTGAAGGCGCGCGGGACGGGACGGGTAGCGGCGCAGTTCGACTTCACGGCGACGCCACGGCACACGGATGGACGGTTGTTCCGCGAGATCATCGTCGATTACCCGATCGTGCAGGCCGTGGAGGACGGCATCGTCAAGAGGCCGCTGATCGGCGAACTGCGCAACGTGGCGGAGATCACAGGGAACGACGCGTCGGTCGTGTATCGGGATCGGATCAACGCCGGTGTGGCGAAGTGGCGCGAGTTCGAGGCGGCCCTCGCGGGGAGCGGCCACAAGCCGGTGATGTTTGTGATGGCGGAGAACACGACGGCCTCGAACCAGATCGCCGCCTACCTGGAGACGCTGCCCGGCTTCGCCGGGCGCGTGCTCAACATCCACACCAACGTGCGCGGCGACATCGTGGAGGGAAAGTCCAAGGCGAAGAAGGACGAGATCGAGGTGCTCCGGAAAGCGGCGCGGGAGGTCGATGGTAACGACAACCCGTACGCGGCGATCGTGTCCGTGCTGATGCTGCGCGAGGGCTGGGACGTGAAGAACGTGGTCGTGATCGTGCCGCTCCGGGCCTATTCAGCTAAAGCACGGATCCTGCCCGAGCAGACGCTCGGGCGCGGTCTGCGGCGGATGACGCCGCCAGCGTCCGGGGACATCAACGAAGACGTGGTGGTAATCGAGCAGCCGGCGTTCAAGGAGTTCTGGCGGAGGGAGCTGAAGGAAGAAGGACTCGACATCGAGTGGGTGCCGGTGGAGCAGGTGCGGCCGAACAGCCGCACCGTGGCGGTGGACCGGACGAAGCTGGAGTACGACGTCGAAATCCCGGTGCTGTCGCCCGCACTCGTGCGCAGCGTCGCACGGCTGGACATGCTGACCGTGGAGGCGCTCGAGGTAGGGGAGTTCAAGCTGCCGGAGCGATCGATGCTCGGCGAGGACAAGATTCACTACACGGGGCGCCACATGTTCACGGGCGTCGTCGTGGAGGAGTCCGACTTCGAGCGCGACTTCCCGATCGAGCCGAGCGGCTATCTCAGCGTGCTGATCCGGCTGATCGAGCGGGAGACGCGCATCACCGGACAGTTCGCGCGGCTGGCACCGCTGATGAAAGCGTGCATCGAGCATCGCCTGTTTGGACGCGACGTCGAGATGGACGACGAGATTGTGATGCGCGTGCTGAACCGCCCGGACGTGAAGAAGGAGCTGTTCGAGGCGTTCGTGAAGGCGATCAACGACCTTAGCATTGAAGAGCAGACGGTGGCGCTGGAGCCGTCGTGGATCAGGGCGTCCGCGACGAACGCGTTCGCGACGACGCGGCAGTGCGCCGAGGGCGGCAAGACGGTGTTCAACCTCGTGCCGTACGCGAACCACCTTGAGGGCGATTTTGTCGCGTTCCTGGACGGCCGCGACGCGGAGGACGTGCTGGCCTACTTCAAGAATGAGACGGCGGTGCACTTCGACATCGAATACTTGGGCGTTGCGGGCGGACTGCGGCGGTACGTGCCGGACTTTGTTGTGCGCTGCGGTGACGGCGTGACGTACATCGTCGAGACGAAGGGTCAGGAGGATCTTGAGGTGGCGCGGAAGGACCAGCGGGCGCGACGCTGGTGCGCGGACGCGACTGCGCTCACGGGGACGCCGTGGGCTTACATCAAGGTGCCCGACGGGGTGTTTCGCGCATACCCTGTCCACAATTTCGGGGAGCTGGTGCGGCTGGTGGAGCGGGGATGACCTCACCCCCCGGCCCCCTCTCCATCGTTATGGCGAGGGGGAGGTTTGGGGCGGGGATGGGTTGTTGGGGTTGGGGCGTTGGTGTTTTTGCGGAGGGGGCGGCCG
>CAWJLO010000011.1:0-109460 GCA_963843685.1 uncultured Chloroflexia bacterium | reverse complement strand
TGGAACATGAGGCGATGGTATGGCGCGCGGGGGCGGATCTCTTAGCGTTTGGTGTCAGTGGTGTCGCCCCGGCTTCCCCTAGAGCCGGTGCCGACTTAGGATCGGCTCAGGATCGAGCGGAAGCGAGTGAGCCATGGCGCGAGCACCGCGCAAACCCCGGAAGAAGGCGGCCTCGGCAGAGGTCGTCGAGGCGTACCAGTACGGCACGGACGAGGCGACACGCAAGAACAACCCCGAGTACGGGCTCCTCATGGCGAGGCCCGAGACTTCCGTCCGCGAAACGGCCCAGTACAAATACGACCCGCACCTTGACCCGCAGCTCGTATGGGCGGGGAAGGAAGAACGGGATGAAGCGGGCCTGACGGTCGACACCGTCTCACTGCATATCCACGAGCGGGTCTCAACACCGCAGATCATTCGCCAGGCACGACGGGAGGAACCGAAGCAGCTTGGGCTCTTCGCCGACCCGCAGCTCCCCTTCGATCGGGCGATCGAGTACTACCAGCACGATGTGAACTGGTCGAACCGCCTCGTCCTCGGCGACTCGCTGCTTGTCATGAACTCCCTGCTAGAGCGCGAGGGCATGGGCGGCAAGGTGCAGATGATCTACATCGACCCGCCCTACGGCGTCTCTACAACTCAAACTTCCAGCCCGCGACCAACCGCCGCGACGTACACCACGGTGATGATGCCCACCTTACGCGTGAACCGGAGACGATTAAGGCGTACCGCGACACGTGGCGTCTTGGCGTGCACAGCTATCTCACCTACCTCCGCGACCGGCTGAAGCTCGCCCGCGAATTGCTCGCGGACTCCGGGTCCGTCTTCGTCCAGATCTCCGACGAGAATGTTCACCACGTCCGCGAACTCATGGACGAAGTGTTCGGCGCGCAGAACTTGATCAGTGAAATTTCGTTCGTGAAAACGACGGGCTTCGCGGGGCAGTCTTCTAGATACGGTCGGCGACTACCTCTTGTGGTACTCGAAGGATCGCGCCGAAGCAACGAAGAAGTACCCACCAGCTCTACCGAGCCAGATTAGGTAAGCCACGGGACTGATCTCCTGATGCTCCAGCATGTACCAGCGCGAGTTCTGAGAAGAGATATCGAACCGCCCGAGCGGCTGACGTCTTAAGCTCATCTAACGTCGCTTCAAGGCGGTTCGAACTCCCCCTTCAATCTTGAATTCGAGGGTCGGGTTTTCAAGATTCCGGCGTAATCCTCCACTGGAAGACCACACCAGAAGGACTCGAAAGACTCAAGCTGGCGGGCGGGCGGATCAGATATCGTCGGGAACACCCCCGCTATGTGCGCTATACTACGACTTCACCGTGTAGCCATATACGCAACCTGTGGACAGACACAGGCGTGGCCGGGTTCGGCGAAAAGAAGAAATACGTCGTGCAAACGAACCCGAAGGTCATCGCGCGTTGCCTTCTGATGACGACCGATCCTGGCGACCTTGTCTTGGATCCGACATGCGGCAGCGGGCACGACCGCCTATGTGGCCGAGATGTGGGGGCGTCGGTGGATAACTTGCGACTCTCGCGCGTCGCACTGAGTATCGCGCGCCAACGCCTGCTCACCGCGACTTACCCGTATTACCGGATCGCCTATCCCGACGCCGGCGTGTCCGGCGGCTTCAAGTACGAGACGATCCCGCACATAACCCTGAATCAATCGCGCAGAACACCCGACTAGACGGCGTGACAGTCAAGACAGATCGACGGCATCATCGCCGAAGATGCCGAGCATGAAGTCCTCTACGACAGGCCGCACGTCGATCGTGGCCGAGTACGGGTCAGTGGCCCGTTTACGGTCGAGGCGATCCCGCTGCCGGCGATGGCCGCAGCCGAGGATTCGATGATCGAGGCGTATCCCGAGCGCGACGACCATGAAGGCCGGCTCGATACCAGTGCTGCGGACTACATCGACACGTTGATCGGCCTGCTGCGGAAGGACGGCGTGACGTTCCCCGGCGGCAAGAAGCTGGCGCTCGGAACCTGCGCCCCGTCGCGCATGGCGGCGCCATCCACGCCGAGGCCGACGCCGACGAAGATGTGCGACCCGACGTGCCAGGCACGCAGCAACGAGTCGCGATCTCATTCGGCCCGCAGTACGGCCCCGTGACGCAGCAACAGGTCGAACAGGCGGCGCGTTCGGCGCGCCTCTACGACCTGTCTGATCTTCGCCGGCTTCGCGTTCGACAGCGCGGCGCAGGCGTTCATCCAGGAGAACCCCGACCCGAAGCTCCGCATGGAACTCGCGCACATCAGGCCTGACGTGCAGCTCGAAGACCTGCTCAAAGTCACCGCGAACAGCCAGCTATTCAGCGTGTTTGGCCAGCCCGACATCAAGCCCACGAAGCACAAGGACGGGAACTACACAGTTGAGCTTCGCGGTGTCGATGTTTACGACCCTACGACGGGCGAAGTGCATTCGTCCGATGGCGCAGACGTGGCGGCATGGTTCCTCGATCAAGACTACGACGGGCGCACGTTCGGCATCTGCCAGGCGTTCTTCCCCGGCGACAAGGACGCCTGGTCAAAGCTGCAGAAGGCGTTGCGAGGCTCGATCGACGAAGAACGGTTCGACGCGATGCGCGGCACGGTGTCGCTCCCGTTCCCGGCTGGCGATACCGTACGATCGCCGTCAAGGTGATCGACTTCCGCGGCAATGAAGTGATCCGCATCCTGCGGCTCGACGACGTGCGGTAGGACAACCTATGGCGCTCGCCGTCGACAACCCGATCATCAACGAACCCTTCTCCGAGCCGGCGCAACACTATGCGTACGAGGGTGGCGGCCCCGTGCTGAAGGCGCAGCGGCGGGCGGCCGGGCTACTACTTCCGTCCTCGCACGCGGGTGGTGATGGGCGCCGTCGCCGAGGAGCAGTTCGTCCCGCTCGAAACGGTCAACGAGATACGTCGCCGGGTCGGACAGTGGCGGGAGAACGACTATCCCGGCGTCACCAGCATCACGCGCCAGTTGCTCCGTTACTGGACGCGGGACAGCCGCGAGCGGCGCCTGTTCTTCTGCCAGCGCGAGGCCGTCGAGACGATGATCTGGCTCGTAGAGTCGCCACAGGCGGCGCGTGCCGGCATCGACATTCCGCCCGACGACGCGCTGCGCCGCTTCTGCTGCAAGATGGCTACGGGCAGCGGCAAGACGATCGTGATGGCGATGGTCGCGGCGTGGTCGGTGCTCAACAAGGTGCAGAACCGGCAAGACACGCGCTTCTCCGACGCGGTGCTGATCCTTTGTCCGAACCTCACGGTCAAACAGCGCATCGGCGTGCTCATCCCATCGCGCGAGGACAACTACTACCAGGCTTTCGACATCGTGCCGGGCAGCCTCATGGAAGCGATGAATCGCGGCAAGTTCCTCGTTACGAACTGGCACGCACTCGCCGAGGACAAGGACCCGGCGCGCAGCGTCGTGCAGCGCGGCAAGGAGAGCGACGAGGCGTTCGCGCGACGGGTGCTCGGGCGCGACCTGGGGCCGAAGAAGAACATCCTCGTGCTCAACGACGAGGCGCACCATGCCTACCGCGAAGCGCCTGCGAAAGACGCCGACGCCGAGCAGCTCGAGTTGCCGAAACTGACCGCCGCCGAGAAGAAGCAGGCCGAGGACGAGCGACAAGAGGCGCGCGTGTGGGTGCAGGGCCTGGACAAGATCAACCGTGCGCGCGGCATCAACTTCTGTTTCGACGTCTCGGCCACGCCGTTCTACATCGCCGGATCGGGATACGACGAGGGGATGCCGCTTGCCGTGGATCACGTCGGACTTCGGCCTCGTTGATGCTATCGAGTGCGGCATCGTGAAGATTCCGCGCGTGCCTGTTGATGATGATTCGGGCAACCCGATTCCCAAGTACTTCCGGCTGTGGGACACGATCATGGCCGCGCTACCAGCAAGCGAGCGCGAAGGCCCGCGGCGCAAGGCAAAGCCCGAGGCCGTCTGGCGACAGGCTGAGGGCGCGGCGATCACGCTGGCCGGCGAGTGGCACGAAAGGTTCGAGGCGTTCACGGACGCGGGGAGCGTTGTGCCGCCCGCGATGATCGTCGTGTGCGACAACACCGACCTGGCGAAGGAGATACACGCGACGATCTCCCGCTCGGGTCTCGGCTTCGAGGAGCTGAAGAACACCGACACCCGCGAGCAGACGATCCGCATCGACACCAAGCTACTCGCCGAAGCGGAGTCGCGCGACGAGGGTCAGACGAAGCAAGACCTCGCCGAACGGCTGCGCGAGCGTGTATCGACGGTCGGAAAGGTCGGTCAACCGGGGGAGCAGATACGCTGCGTCGTGTCAGTCAGCATGTTGACCGAGGGATGGGATGCGTCGAACGTGACGCAGATTCTCGGGTTGCGTCCGTTCCGCTCGCAGTTGCTCTGCGAACAGGTCGTTGGACGTGGCCTGCGGCGCACGAACTACGACGATTTCAGCGAACCCGAGTACGTCGATGTGTACGGCATCCCGTTCGAGGTGATCCCGGTCAAGAAGACGAGCACGCGAGGCGGGGCGCCGCCCAAGCCTTCGTTTCTGGTGCAAGCATTCAAGGAGCGCGAGCAGTTCGAGATTCGCTTCCCCCGGGTCGAGGGATACGTGTTCGACGTGAAGGAGCGCATCCGCGCGGACATCGACGCGATGCCGGAACTCATCGTTGATCCGAGCCGCGAGCCGACGAGCGTGCTCGTGAAGGCGGGCGTGGGCTATCGCGTGGGTCGGCCCGATCGTGGCGGCCCCGGCGCCGAGGAGTACCAGGATCGCAATCCGTTCTACGAGCGCCAGCGGCTACAGGCGACGGTGTTCGACATCGCTCGCCGGATCACGGACACGCTGACGGCGAACGGGAAGGCGGACAACCGCGCTCAGATATTTCCGCAGGTCGCCTCGCTGGCGTGGCAGTACATCGAGCGCCGGGTGATCTTCAAGGACACGCCGCCCGAGGAAGTCGCGCTCAGGAAGTACTCCGACGTGATCGTCGAGCGCTTGTTCGACGCAATCGAGCCGGACACGGACGCCGGGGAAGTGCCGCTCTTGCCGCGGATCGAGCGGTACCGGCCGGAGGGATCGTCGCGCGAGGTCATGTTTCGGACGACACGGGCGGTGAAGGAGACGGCCAAGAGCCAGGTCTCGCATGTGGTGCTCGATAACAAGTGGGAGAGCAGCGTCGCGTACCGGTTCGAGCAGCTGGAGTTCGTGAAGGCGTACGTCCGCAACGACCACCTCGACTTCACGGTCCCGTACGAATACGAGGGGAAGAGCCATGATTTCCTGCCAGACTACATCGTCAAGATGACGCGGCAGGACGGCAGCGATTTGAACGTGGTGATCGAGACGAAGGGTTATGAACGCGAGCAAGATCGCGCGAAGGAGTCGGCGCTCGGCCGCTGGGTCCGCGCGGTCAACCACCACGCGGGATTCGGCCCGTGGGCGTTCATCTGGGCGACAGATCCGGCGACGATCAGCGGGGAGTTGCAGAGGCTGCGGTGACCTCACCCCCCGGCCCCCTCTCCATCGTTATGGCGAGGGGGAGGTTTGGGGTGGGGATGGGTTGTTGGGGTTGGGGCGTTGGTGTTCTTGCGGAGGGGGCGGCCGGGTGGGGCCGCCCCTGTGTCGTGTGGGCGCGGTGGCGGGGGTGTGGGGTGAATGGGGGTCAAGGGGGCGAGAGGAGTCAAGCATATGCGTGGTATGTCGCTTGACGGGATCTCGTGTGGGTCGGGAGAGGCGGCGGCGGTGGGTGTTGCGGGGGCCGCCGTTGAGGTAGCGGGCGGGGAGTTGGTGTATCTGTTGGGCGGTGGTGCAGTCGCCGCGGCGGGGGTTTCTCCTCCGGCGACTCTGCGGGCGGCCCAGGGGCGGGATCCGAGGGTGGCAGTGGGGGAGGGGGTGAGTGGCCGCCGGACCGCGGGCGCTGGGGCGGAAATTAGGGCGCGGGCCCAAGCTTGAGTACGGGCCGACCATATTCAATTTTATAGACCAACCTTGAACACACGGTGGCTATATTCAAGATTATAGAGTAACATTGAATATGGAGGTCTCATGGGCAAGTTTATCCGACTGCGCTGGGAGGCGACGCTGGATGCCGGGATCCCGCGCCGGGAGCGGGCGCCGTGTGAGTACGAGGCGTACGTGCCCGACGGACTCTCCGAGCGCCGCATCGTGCTGGACGGAGACGTGGCGGCGGACGTTGCGGACGCTGAGGCGGCGATCGCGCGGCTGAACGCCGAGGCGGTGACGCTGACCGACACCGAGGCGCTGGCGCGGCTGCTGCTGCGCGCCGAATGCGTTGCGTCGTCTCAGATCGAAGGGCTGCACATCGGAGCGCGCCGGCTGTTGCGAGCGCAGGCGGCGCGCGAGCTGGGTGAGGAGCCGCGCGACGTCACGGCCGCGGAGGTCCTGGGCAACATCGACGCGATGAACTGGGCGATCAACGAACTGGTGGCTACGGACGAGCTCGGGGTCGAGCAGTTGCTGGAAGTGCACCGGCGGCTGCTGGCGGGGACGAGGCTGGCGTCGCACGCGGGGAAGATCCGCGCGGAGCAGAACTGGATCGGCGGGAGCGACCGCAACCCGTGCGGCGCGGCGTTCGTGCCACCGCCGCACGCGTTGGTGCTGCCGCTACTGGAGGATCTGTGCGCGTTCTGCAACGGTGATTCTGTGCCGGCGGTGGCGCAGGCGGCGATCGCGCACGCGCAGTTCGAGACGATCCACCCGTTCGTCGACGGAAACGGGCGCGTGGGGCGAGCGCTGATCCAGATGGTGCTGCGGAAGCGAGGACTGGCGCCGCGCGTGCTGCCGCCCGTGTCGCTGGTGCTCGCGACGCGGGCGGAGGCGTACGTTGGGGCGCTGAGCCGAACAAGGTACGAGGGCGACGCCGACTCCCTCGCCGCACACGAGGGGCTGAACGCCTGGGTGGCGATGTTCGCTTCGGCTTGCAGCCGGGCGGTCGCGGATGCGACGTCGTTCGAAGAGCGCGCGCGGAGGATGCAGGCAGCGTGGCGGTTGCGGGCCGGGCGCCCGCGGCGCAACTCGGCCGCCGAACGGTTGATCGCTGCGCTGCCCGGTGCGCCGATTATCACGACCGAGAGCGCGATCCGGCTAACAGGACGTTCGTTCCAGGCGACCAACGAGGCGATCGCACGTCTGCAGGAGGCGGGCGTGCTGTCGCAGATGACGGTGGGGCGGCGTAACAGGGCGTTCGAGGCGCGAGAGGTGATCGACGCGTTCGGCGAGCTGGAGGGGCTGCTGGCGAGCCCGGGCGACGACTAGTGCGCACCGCGCCGATGGCGAGGATCACGCGACTATCGGGCGCCGTTCTCGGGCAAACGAAGAAACCAATGTGTTGCCACGCGGAGAGTAGCAGTCAGTCGGGCCTTGCCGCCGAGGCGGTGTGGAGTTCAACGACCGCACGTACGATGACGCGAACCGGCTGACGTCGGTCGTAAACCGGGACGGCGGTACGACGATCTCCTCCTACATCCCTACGCTCGATGCCGTGGGGAGTCGGAGCCACATGGTCGATACTTCCGGTACGACGACGTGTAGCTACGACGACCGGCACGGCCCGAAGCGAGCGACAGCCGCGGCGAGCGGGGCGTTCGGGGCTGCAGGAGCGGTGCGCGGGTGGATCGACAGGTGAATCGGCACCACCGGGAGCGCCGCGGATGGGCGAACCGCCTACTGGACGCAGCGTGGCCGCTGGAGCGACCCGGAGACACCCACCGCCGTGTTGCTTGGCGATACCTCACGTCGTGGTGGCTCCGGCCGGTTGTCCTCATATCGGCCGTCGTCCTCACGCTCCTATTGGCGGTCGGGTTCGAGAGGACCACCGTCTACTGGCTTTTTCGGATTGTTGGATTCATAGCGATGTTCGGCTTCATTTACGATCGGCTCGTCCGCGAACCTCGTCAGGCCAAGCATAGACGCAGCGAGCGCCAGTGACGGGGACGTACGAGTACGACGCGTTCGGGGCGGTGCGGGCGCAGACGGGGGCGACGACGGAGTGGTCGTTCACGGGGGAGCAGCACGACGCGACGGGGCTGGAGTATCTGCGGGCGCGGTACTACGACGCGTCGACGGGGCGGTTCTTGTCGCGGGATCCGATGCCGCTGCTGCAACGGTACGCGTACGTCAATGACAATCCGGCGAACCTCGCGGACCCAAGCGGCATGTTGCCCGGCGCGTCTGACGTGTACGACGTGGCGAGGAAGATCTTGTCCGATACATGCTGGCTACTTCATCCGTTTTGTCCACATCCAGCACTGATCTGGAAGGGTGTAACGACCGCAGCGAATGTCGTAGGGACCGTGGTACGGCGCACGTGGGACGCTGTAACGGACATCGGGGCTGCCGCTTATCGCGCCGCGTTCGACGCCATCCGGTCTTATGCTTCCCGTGTGGACTGGGGCGTGACTGGTGCGGATCTGCTTGGCCTGTCGTGCGGACTCGGCATCGTTCTGGGAGTGCCGACTTTCGGGGTGACCGCCGCGGTGGCCTTCGGAGCATGCGGCGCGATCGCGGCGGGCATTTCATACTACCAGTACACGCAAGGGGTCAAGAATTGCTCCATAAGCGCTAGTGGCGCAGCGATTAGCTTTTGGACCAGCATAGGAACGGCGATCCCCGGCGCTGACGTGTTCGCGAGCGGCGGCGCTTTGTTCTG
Source organism: uncultured Chloroflexia bacterium (assembly GCA_963843685.1). Classification (GTDB taxonomy): domain Bacteria; phylum Chloroflexota; class Dehalococcoidia; order DSTF01; family JACRBR01; genus DASQHL01. The sequence continues at coordinate 100,793 of CAWJLO010000011.1, read as the reverse complement.
GGATCTTGGTCGTGCTCCATTCGAAGACGTGAAGAAGAATCCGCTTCCAGGTTGTGAAGGACGCTGATATGGGTTCGCACGACACCGTCTGGCTAACGGGGTTCGCGGCTATCGCTATCGCGATGTCAGTAGTCGGTGGGTTCGTCGTGCTCACGCGGCGAACCGTTCGGGAGCGAATGACAATCGTGCTATGGGTGGGCACGGCAGGCTTTCTGTGTCTATCGGTCTGGACGCTAATCTTTGCGTCGCTCGCCAGCGGGATCGCGTTCTTCGTTCTCACATGCACCTGGGCGATCATCATGAGGGGAATTCGCGCGCTTGGAACGCGGCTTTCGGCATCGCAGAAGGGCCCGTCGTCGCCGTAAGACGCTGCGGTTCGACGACGGAGTGGTCGTTCACGGGGGAGCAGCACGACGCGACGGGACTGGAGTACCTGCGGGCGCGGTACTACGACGCGTCGACGGGGTGGTTCTTGTCGCAGGACCCGATGCCGTTGTTGGTCGAAGAGTCGGAGGGAATACTTTGAGTACGCAGTGCGCGGACTGGGCCGCGCGGGGATTCAAGGCTGGCATGCAAGCCGGGCCATTGCCGGGGCCTTTGGCCGCCCTAGGGGTTGCGTTGCTGGGAGCGCAGATACATGGGCATCGAGCCGCTAGTTCAAGTGTTCGCGCCTCAGTTGAGCGTGGTCGGCCGCGCGACCAACCTCGTGATCGGTCTGATCATTGTGTCTATGGCGGCGACCGTCTTGCTCAAGCGACGTGAGGCGGCCGAGTCGGTCTTGCGTTTCTACAAGCGGCCCGCCGATGTTGAGCTCCGGTGGTTTGAACGGCGGCCCAACCCGTCGCCCTTGCAGGCCATGCTTATGGCTTGCGTCCTAGCGCTCACCGCCGGTGGACTCGGGTTGGTAATGATCGTGATGGGGCTACTAGGTTAGGCACCGACAAGCGGCGCCCGATCGAGTGGTCGTTCATGGGGAGCAGCACGATGCGACGGGGCTGGAGTATCTGCGGGCGCGGTATTACGACGCGTCGACGGGGCGGTTCTTGTCGCGGTGCCGGTGCCGGGGGCTCTGGTGCGGCGGGTGTTCGACGGGAGGGGCGAGCCGGGCGCGAAAGGGGCTGACGGTGCGGTCGGGCGCTGTGGCCTGGAAGGTGGAGGCGGGGTCAGGCTCTGGCGGCGGCGGCGATGAGGGCGGCGGCTGTGGCGGTGGTGAGGCTGTCGGTGTTGAGGGTGAGGTCGTACTGGACGGGGAGTTCGTGCTTCAGGCCGTGGATGCGATTGAGGTAGCGGCGGTGGAGTTGGCGGATCTGTTGGGCGGTGGTGCAGTCGCCGCGGCGGGGGTTTCTCCTCCGGCGACTCTGCGGGCGGCCCAGGGGCGGGATCCGACGGTGGCACTCGCAGACGTGCAATCAATCGGGGCGGCGCCAGTGCTTTGCAACGGTGGCACGTGTCCGGCGTTCTGACTGGTGAGAAGCCAGGAGAATGTTGAACGGAGTCACCCAATGAGTCCCCCCCGCCGCACCCCTCATCTCGCCATCGGCGTAGCAGCCGTGGGCGCTTCACTAGCCGTTGTCGTGTCGCTCGCCCTCGCGGTTTTCGCGGGCAGTGCGTTCAGGGCGGATGCGGCGACCGGTCAGGTGACCAACGGCCCGTATACGTATGCCTGTAATGACAGCGGCGACATCGTGGGCACATTCAGCTTCGCGCCATCGCCGTCCACGACGTCGTTCACGGTGTTGCTGACGTACCACGTGCCGGGCAACTCCCACTTCGTGCCAGTCTCGGGCGGGAGTCAGTCGTACCCGAGCGGGTCTGTGAGCGCGGTCTCGTTCAGCTTGAGCACAGCTAACGTCCCGGACAACGCGAACTCGATCCGAATCGAGAGCAGCCTCGTATCGACGAAGAGCAACAGCTTCCTGTGTTCGGAGCTGCCGCAACTGACGGCGACGCCAAGCCGCACGTCCACCAAGACGGCGACGAAGACGTCGACGCCGACGGCGACGAGCACGCCGGTGCCGACGAATACGCCGACCGACACGCCGACCAACACACCGACCAATACGGCTACGTCGACGCCGACGAACACGCCGACGAACACGGCGACGGCGACGTCTACGAGCACGCCGGTGCCGACGGATACGCCGACCAACACGCCGACTAACACACCGACCAACACGGTTACGTCGACGCCGACGAACACGCCGACGACGACGAGCACGACTGTGCCGCCGACGGACACGCCGACGTCTACGAGCACGACGGTGCCGCCGACGGACACACCGACGGCGACGAGCACGACTGTGCCGCCGACGGACACACCGACGGCGACGAGCACGACTGTGGCACCGACGGACACGCCGACGGCGACGAGCACGACCGTGGCACCGACGGACACCCCGACGGCGACCGACACGGCGACGGGTACCCCAGTGACTCATGTCTCAACGGCTACCCCGACGACAGCGCCGCCGTCCCCGACGCGGGTCGCGCCGACGGCAACGAGGACGTCCGTGAGCGCGGTGCTGCCGGCAGTACAGTCGCCGGTTCCGCCGCAAGGGTCAGTGGCTTCGCTGCCAAACACCGGGCGCGGGCAGACCGCCTCAGGACGAAGCGAGGACGCGACGATGCTACTGTTGCTGCTGGCGGGTACGCCGCTGAGCGCTGTGCTGGCTGGAGTGCAGATCCGGAGGCGCAAGGTCACGGAATAGGGCTCACGCATCGAAGGGGCCGTGGTCTACGGCCCTGACGCGATGGGCGTGACGAATGCGGCGGGGGTCGATCGACCCCCGCCGTTTTCACTGTGTCTGCAGGGCCTCACGCATGGAGGCGGCGGTTTCCTCGGGGAGGGTGGGGTTGATGGCGATGCCGGAGCCGAGCTCGAAGCCGGCGGGGGTGGACAGGCGGGGGACGATCTGGAGGTGCCAGATGAAGTACTCCTGCTGCTCGTCGTCGGGCGGGGCGCTGTGGATGACGTAGTTGTAGTCGGGGTCGCCGAGGGCGACGCGCAGCGCGGCGAGCGTGCGGCGCAGCGTGTGCGCGAGTTCTCGCAGCTGCTCGTCGGTGACAGCGCCGAATGATGATTGGAGCACGCGCGGCATGATCCAGGTCTCGAAGGGGACTGTGGACGCGAAGGGCTGAAACGCGGCGAACGAGGCTCCTTCGAGCAGCATGCGGCGGCCGTCGGAGCGCTCGCGCTCGAGAATGTCGTGGTAGAGGCAGGTGCCGAGATCGTCGAAGTGCTGCATGGCGACTTCAAGGCGCTGGCGGACGAGGGGCGGGACGACGGGCGCGGCGACGATCTGCGAGTGAGGGTGGGCCAGCGACGTGCCGGCGCCGGCGCCGTGGTTGCGAAAGATGACGATGACGGCGGGACGTTCGCGGCGCAGGGCGAGGTAGCGGCTCCGGTACATGTGGAGCACCTCCTCCACATCCGTGTCGCTGGCGGTCGCGAGGTCGAAGCCGTGATCCGGTGACTCGACGACGACTTCGTGGCGACCGATGCCCTCCATGGCGACGAAGCCGTAGTCGCTGATGTGGCGGCGGGTTGAGCCGTCGGGGGTGAGTGCAGCGAACTTGTTGGGGATGGTGCGGACGCGCCAGGCGGATCCGGTCCCGATGCGCTCGATCTCGGGCGGGGTGTCGGCTTCGCGGCCGGGGCAGAAGGGGCAATTCGAGGGATCGCCAGAGTGCTCGCCGGCGTGTACGTCGTGGGGGCGGCGGCCCCTGGCGGGCGAGAGGATCACCCAGTTCCGTGTGCTCGGGTCCTGTCGCAGCTCCGTCATCGTCTCACCGTCCGGTCGCGTTTTCGTGAGGTCGTTGGCAGTCAACAGCGCTGGAGAAGGTGGAGTCAAGCACGAGGGCTTGTGGTCCGGGTGTGACCTCACCCGGCTCCTCTCCATCGGTATGGAGAGCGGAAGTTTGGGTTGGGGATGGGCGGTCGAGGGCCGGGGGTCGGGTGTTGTGCGGGGAGAGGCGGCGGCGGTGGAGTTTGCGGGGGTGTGGGCGCGAAGATGGGCGGTAGTGGGGGGCGTACCTCCGGCGTGGTGGAGGATAGACGGTGGGCGAAGAAAACGGTGGGCGTGTGCGGCTACGCCCTTGCGGCGGCGGCGATGAGGGCGGCGGCTGTGGCGGGGGTGAGGTTGTCGGTGTTGAGGGTGAGGTCGTACTGGACGGGGAGTTCGTGCTTGAGGCCGTAGATGCGATCGAGGTAGCGGGCGCGCTCCTGTCGGAGGCGGCGACCTGTTTCGCGGCGGACCGCTCGTCGATGGCGGTGGCTCCCGCGAGAGGCGGGCGGCGCGGTTGCGGGGCGAGGCCGTCACGAGCACGCGCAGGACGTCCGGTGTGCCGAAGGCGTGGCTGGCGCCGTGGGCGACGATGACGACGTTGCCGGCCTCGGCGATCTGGCCGAGCGCCCGGACGATGAGGTGCGAGTAGCGGACCTCCGGGGACGGCGCGGTGTACTTCGGGACCGAGGTGGCGGCGTCGATGGCGGCGAGGACGCGGGCGACGAGGGCCTTGGAGTGCTCGATCTGCGCCACCTCGTCGGGGGAGACGGCCTGCAAGCTCGGCTGCGCGGGCGACGACCTCGTCGTCTACGAGACGGAACCCGAGCTGATCGGCCGCGAGGCGGGCGATCTCTTCGCCGCCGGCGCCGGTAGCGCGAGAGATGCAGACGACCGAACGAGACATGGCGCTCCTCCGCTTCTCCGTGTCGTATGCGGCGTGACGTGGCGGCTTGTCGCTGATGATAGGGCGCAAACTTGACGTGGGGAGGGGCGGGCGGCGGTTCGTTGAAGGGTTCTCATCTCCGGGCGGCGTGGTGGTGGTTACGATCGCGGCAGGTCATTTCATGGGAGGTGCGTGAGTGATGTCGTCGATCGGTGGTCGAATCAATACGTTTCTGCTGGTGATGCTGGTGGTGATGGCGGGGGCGATCATCGCCATCCTGGCGACGCGTGCGAGCGCGGGGCCGCTCGATCCGCCGGGGACGCCGGCGAGCACGGGCCGGAATCGTGATCTTTCAGCCGGCGGATTGCTCCGGGTTCCCGATCGTGATCTCGCAGGCGGGGTCGTACGTGCTGGGGGGTGACATCACGGGGTGTTCTGGGGCGGACGGGATCGACATCACGACGAGCAACGTGACGCTGGACCTCGACGGGCACATCCTGAGCGGGGGCGGGTATTCGAGCGGTTCGTACGACGGGATTAAGAACGTCGGCGGGAACGGGCAGCTGGTGATCAAGAACGGGCAGGTGCAGCAGTGGGGGTTGTACGGGATCTACCTGCTCGGCTCGTCGGTGGCGGAGATCGACCAGATGGTGGTGACGTACAACTACCGCTACGGGATCGTGATCCAGGCGACGAGCGCGATCACGGATTCGACGGTGTCGGCGAACGGGCAGTATGACGGGGGCTCATCATCGGGGGGATCGAAGCGGAGGGCGAGGACAACCGCATCTCCGGATGTCACGTCGATTACAACAAGGGCCCGGGGATCACACTGGTGCGGCGCGGGCAACGTGGTGGAAGACTGGAGCGAAGTCGCCAGCAACACGTCGTTCGGCATCGAGGGCGGCACGATCGACCGGATCGTGGGGAACCACTTGCACAACAACAGCGGTCAGGGGATCTCGGTGGGCGCGTCGGCAGTGATCGAGGACAACAGCGCGGAATGGAACGGGGGCGACGGGATTGAGTGCACGGACAACTGCTCCGTGACGGGGAATACGGCGGCGCACAACACGGGGAACGGCCTGAACGTGAACGGCGGTGTCGGTGTGGTGAGGGACAACGTGGCGTTCGGCAACACGGCATACGTGGATCACCGTGCTGGCGCAATCGAATAACGCATACGCAAACGTGCTCGGGCGGAACGTGTCGACGGGGAATTCGTTGCTCGACTACAGTTTCGGCGGGAACAACGACGTGGGGCCGGAGTCGACGGCGGCGGGGGCGGCGTCTGAGTCGAACATTGCGCACTGAACGGCCGGTGTGATGAGGGGGGGCGGCCGTGTGGGGGCCGCCCCTGTGTCGTGTGGGCAGCGGTGGCGGGGGTGAATGGGGTTCAAGGGGCGAGAAGAGTCAAGCATATGCGTGGTATGTCGCTTGACGGGATCTCATGTGGGTCTAGGATGGAGGGGTGGCTGGGTGGGCTGACTGATGGAGGCGGGGCCTGAGGTCAGCTCACCCGCTCTTTTCTTTGGGCGCGGTCGTCCCCGCGTGGCGGCGGGGAGCGTCCGTGCTGAGACGCCACCACACGGAGACGGCGCAGATTTTACGCCGCGCGTCGCTTGCGATGCAGCGGCGTTATGTCGGGACGAATTTCCTCTCTGTTCCCTTTGCTTATCGGACGGAACGCGCTGGTTAGCCGGCGGGCTCGACTCGCCGTCTTCTTGCAGGCGCCTGGTGATGGGTGCGTGTGTCGTCTAGCAAGGGGAGGGGGTAGGGTTGGGCGAACGGAGGTGGTGCATGGAGTTCGAGCAGATCTTGTACGTGAAGGACGGGGGCGTGGCGACGATCACGCTGAACCGGCCGGAGCGGATGAATGCGTTTACGGACGTGATGATCCGGGAGTGGGCATCGGCGCTGGAGGATGCGCGGGTGGACCGCTCGGTGCGTGCGGTGGTGGTGACGGGGAACGGGCGGGGGTTCTGCGCGGGGGCGGACCTGCGGGCGGGGTCGGGCGTGGCGGAGACGGCGCGCGCCGAGACGCCACCGACGGCGGCGGACCGTCGGAACTGGCTGCGGGACGGTGTGCACTACGTGCCTCGGGCGGTGCAGCTGCTGGATAAGCCGTACATCGCGGCGGTAAACGGGGCGGCGGTGGGCGCGGGCATGGATATGGCGTCGATGGCGGACATCAGGATCGCGTCGGAGCAGGCGAAGTTCGCGATGTCGTACGTGAAGGTGGGGTTGGTGCCGGGGGACGGGGGGTGCTACTTCCTGCCGCGGATCGTGGGGATCGCGAAGGCGCTGGAGATGATCTGGACGGGCGACTTCATGGACGCGTCGGAGGCGCTGCGGGTGGGGTACGTGTCGCAGGTGGTGCCGGGGGAGGAGCTGATGGCGACGGCGGTGGGGCTGGCGCGTCGGTTGTCGGAGGGGCCGGCGGTGGCGATGCAGCTGGCGAAGCGGCTGGTGTACCGGGGGATGGACGCGAGCTGGCACGAGGCGTTCGAGGAAGCGGCGCAGGCGATGGCGATCGCGCAGACGACGGAGGACGCGCGGGAGGGGCCGCGGGCGTTCCAGGAGAGCCGGCCGCCGAAGTTTGTGGGTCGGTGACGTGAGGGGAGACTGGGGATCGGCGTGCGTCTGTGCGTTCCCGCTCCGACGTGGTTGACGAAACGCTCGGCTGGCTCGTTGACAACATGGCGTAGAATAGATTCACCCGCATGCTCGCTTCGTTGCTCCTCCACGATATTGGAGGCTGATTGGCGTTTCGTCGCGCGGCGAATCGCGTTTCCGCGGTCGGGCGATGGTCCGGGCGGGCGACGGAGGGGCGGCGGCGGGCGGGCGTAGGGGTGGCGTCGGGTTCGGGTGGGGGTGGTGGGCGTAGGGTGGCACGCGTCGGTAAGGCTGGACGGAAGGAGCGGGCGATGAAGCGGAGCGTGTGGTTCGTGACGGGTGCGCTGCTGATGGTGGCGGCGGTGGAGTTCGGGCTGGTGGGGGCAGGGACGGCGTCGGCGTTCTTCCCGTGGCACCGGCCGCAGCACGTGACGCACGCGCCGACGTGCGGGCACTTTCCGTTCCCGGCGTGCGCGCCGACGGCGACGAGACGCCGACTCGCGTACCGACGTCGACGCCGGCGCCGCAGCAGACGCCGATCTCGCCGCCGGCCTGCATGCCGGACGCGGAGCACGGGCACGATTCGGCGTGCGACGGGCAGCCGGCGAGCATGCAGCTTACGCCGGATCCGTTGACGATCCACTGCGACGGTTCGGAGCAGAGCCGACTGACGGTGCGGGTAACGGACTCGAGAGGGCGGGCGGTGCCGGACGGGACGTACGTGTACTTCAACGCGTACAACGGCACGGCGGACCCGTATGCGGCGCAGACGCGCAATGGTGTGGTCTCGACGTCGATCAGGTTCTACGCGGACATCTTCACATACGGGCCGAACGTGATCGTGGACTCGGGGCCGCTGGAGACGGGGGTGCGTATCCGTTGCTTCCCGAACTCGAACCAGGGGCCGGTGAGCCCGCCGCCGTGCGATCCGTCGGGGGCGTCGCCACCGTCCGAGTATCCGCCGTGTCCGACGAACACGCCGACGCCTGCGCCGCAGTGTTGGGACGGGACGACGCCGCCGAACACGAGCCCGCCGTGCGCCTCGCCGACGCGGACACCGTCGACGTATCCGACTGGCGGGGAGGGTGATCTCGTTCGGGACGCCATCGCTGTCGCGGGCGACGCTCGACGGTGCCGGTCCTGACGTCGGGTTCGCCGGATCCGTACGTGGGTCGGGGTACATGTGACGCTGCCCGTCGCTGCTGACGCATCACTGAGTGGTCAGGCCGGGGACGCGCTGACGGCGGCTTTGTCAGGCGGACGGTTTCTGCGTGCCCGTGGGGGTGGACGATGGACGGTGCAGCGGGGGCATCTTCGCATGCGACGATCCTCGGCCAGGGAGGGAACGACGGCGGCGGGTGCTGGCGGCGCTCACGTTGCGTGGAGAAAGCGCCGAGCGGGTGTGCGCCAGCCACCTGCTTACGTCGGCCCACCGGACGGCGGCGACGCCGGCAATGGATCCTACACCATCGGCGCAGCATGCACCCCGATGGTCAGAAGAGCACGTACGGGCCGGATATAAGCGTGGACCTGGCGACGGGGGAGACGGGGTGCGGGGGGCAGGCGACGCAAACGCCGACGCCGACGGGGACGGCGCTGGTCGCGACGCTGACGGCGACGGCGCGGACGGCGGTGGCAGGGTGGACGCAGACGGCGGAGGCGTCATCGGCGACACCGACACGAACGATCACGCCAACGCCGACGGTGACGCCGGTGCCGACGGCGACGGATACGCCCGTGCCGGTGGTGACGGCGACGCCGACGGGGACACCGACGCCGTAGGGGTTCAGGGTAGTCGTCGGGGCGGCGGATGCTGGCGCACGATGGCGGAGCTGGCTCTGGGTCGGCTGATCGGCCTGTTTGCGCGCGGTGCTAGAGCCGGTGGGTGTTCCGCCCGGTCTGTGAGGCTGCGAGCCTAGCGACCGCCGCATGTGGAGAGTATTCTCGCAGCATGAGCGATGCGCCAGTTCTCGATGCCTTCCGCGAGCACGTTGCGACGATTCAAGCGTACCGGACGCAGGACTTCAGCGAGGCAATGACGCGGAAGTACCTGATCGACCCGCTGTTGGCAATCCTCGGATTTCAGTCACCGGACGAGCTCCATCTCGAGGTGAGGGTGCCCAACACCGGCGAGTTCGTCGACTACGAACTCGCCGTTGACGGCAAGCCGCGGGCGATTGTTGAAGCCAAGTCAATCCGCAATGAGGTCACCGAACAGCACGCGGCGCAGTGCGTCAAGTACGCCGCACTCTTGGGTGTCCAGTGGTGCCTCGTGACCAATGGCGTTAGGTGGGCGATCTGACGATGCGTACGCTCCCGTGAGCTTGTCAGAGAAGCTTGTTGTCGACGTCCCGCTGGAGAACGACGACGAAGCAATCAGTGAGGCATGGCGGGTTCTTTCCGACTTTCGTCTTGACGCCTTGCGTGACGCGGAGCCGTTGTCCGAAATCATTGTTGAGCGGATCGTTGCCCAGGAGTTTCGGCGGCCCGATTCAGCTGTGATTTCAGCTTTGCGGTCGGCGGTGAAGTCCCGCGTCGGCCATCGCGTGAGCGCAGAGAGTGTGGTCGCAGCGTTGGCGAGGATGATGGATAGTACGCAGCTCCCCCGAGAGAAGCGCCGCGGTCAGCGTGACGCCCCTCCGTTGACGCCCGGGCGGAAGGCCGCGCTCACTCGCCGCTTGAATCGTGAGAAGGAGGGCGAGCAGATCACTGATCGAGGCGGTTTGCGCGACCTCGTCGATGCCGGACTCCTCCCGCCCGATGCGATGCTTGAGATGACATGGAAGGGGAACAGATACACGGGACACCTACGGTCGGGGCAGATTGAGGTAGACGGTAGATTGTTCTCAAGTCCTTCCGCAGCTGGTGCTTATGTCCGCAAAGGGAGCGCGACCAACGGATGGAAGTGGTGGCGGTATCGGGACGAGTTGCTCTGGTCCCTTAGAGAGCGGTTGCGCACGCGCCGCTAGGGTGCACTCTGACCGTTTCATATACTGACGGCGCGATGAAGTTTGCGGTGCTGGTGTTTCCGGGGACGTGGTCGGAGCGCGACTGCCAGTACGTGCTGGCGCACGAGCTGGGGCAGGAGGCGGACCTGGTGTGGCACCGGGAGTCCGACCTGTCGTCATACGACGCCGTGGTGATCCCGGGAGGGTTCTCGTACGGCGACCACCTGCGGACGGGGGCGATCGCGCGGTTCTCGCCGGTGATGGAAGCGGTGGTGCGGCATGCGGACGCCGGGAAGCCGGTGATCGGCATCTGCAACGGGTTCCAGATCCTGTGCGAGGCGCACCTGCTGCCGGGGGTGCTGATGCGCAACGACTCGCTGGAGTTCCGGTGCGTGGACTCGTGGCTGCGGGTTGAGAACGCGGACACGGTCTTCACGCGATCGGCCCGGGCGGGGCAGGTGCTGATGGTGCCGGTGTCGCACGGGGAGGGGAACTACTACGCCGACGCGGAGACGATCGCTCGGCTGGAGGACGAAGGGCGGGTGGTGTTCCGGTACGTGACGCCAGAGGGGGAAGTGACGGCCGGGGCGAACCCGAACGGTTCGGCGCACAACATCGCGGGGATCATGAACGAGCGTAGAAACGTGCTGGGGATGATGCCGCACCCGGAGCGGTCGTCGGAGGCGCTGATGGGTGGGGTGGACGGGCTGGTGATCTTCCGGTCGATGGTGGAGTCGGCGGTCGCGATCACGGCTTAGGGGCGGATTTGCCGTCCGCGGTGGCGCAGTGTCCGCCGCGCGTACCCTGCACCACCCTAAAGAAGTGAGATTCCCGGGGGACACCCCCCGGAGCCCCCGGCAGAGGGCGCTGCGCTCTCTGCACTCCCTGCTCTACTTTCACATGCTGAGGGGATAACTTGCGACTGGCCGTGTGCCGACCGGTCCGTTACATCGTCTCGATGCATCCGACCTGGCGTGCGCCGGTCACGGCGCGAGCGGCGGGGGTGGGAGGATGGCGGCGCTCCTGGCGACAGGTGATTCTTTGCGGCGCTCAGGATGATACGGACAGGCAGTGTGGACGTGGTCGCGCTGCTAAGTGTTCAGGCGGTGGATCATCGCTGTCATGGCGATGCTCAGCGGGAGAGCGCAGGCGAGCCAGGCGTGAGGCCGAGCAAGCCGAGGTCGAGCGCGGTGACGGCAGCGGCCATGGCGGCCATGAGGGCGAAGGTCGCGAGGATCACGATGCAGTTCGCGAGGAGCCTCGTGGCGCCGATCGTCGGAGGTTGGACACTTCAGTTCTCGGTGCGGACGCTGTCCGCGCTGATCGATGGTGGTTGGTTGGGATCGTAGCGTACGCGGCGCGCGGGGAAGATTCCTCGCTGGCGCTCCGAATGACATGGCCGCGATCCGGCATGACGTGGCCGCGACTCAGCATGACACAGCGGCGACTCGGCACGACAGAACCGTGCGAATCGCAGAACGTCGACAGCGCTGGTCCGGTCAGGGGCGGGCGAGGAGCTCGCCGTGGGGGACGAAGAAGGTGGCGTCGGGTTTGGTCGACCATTCGCGCCAGGCTGCGGCGATGTCGACGATCTCTTCTCGGGTGGCGAGGTTGTAGGTGACGGCCTGCTCGCCGAAGGGTGAGAATTCGCAGCGGTCGGCCCAGAGGTTGCCCCACCAGGCGCAGGAGTCGGGATCGGCGAAGGTCCAGGTCGAGCTGGAGATGCGGATGTCGGTGAAGCCGGCGTCGAGGGCCCAGCGCTTGAGGAAGCGGCCGGCGTCGGGTTCGCCGCCGTTCTTGCGGGCGACGGCGCGGTAGAGCTGAAGCCATCGGTCGAGGAGCGGGTCGAGCGGGGCCCAGGCGAAGGAGGAGTAGTCGCCGTCGCGGGCAGCGACGATGCCGCCGGGTCGGAGGACGCGTCGCATCTCGCGCAGGGCGGCGACGGGATCGTTGAGGTGCTGGAGGACCTGGTGGGCGTGGACGACGTCGAAGGAGGCGTCGTCGTACGCGAGGGCGTAGACGTCGCCGGGCTCGAAGGTGACTTCGACGTGCTGCTCCGCTGCGTGGGCGCGCGCCTGTTCGAGGATGTCGGCCGCGCGGTCGATGGCGACGACGCGGCCGGGGGCGACGATGCGGGCGAGGTCGGCGGTGATGGTGCCGGGGCCGCAGCCGACGTCGAGGAGGTCGAGGCCGGGGCGGAGGTGGGGGAGGAGGTAGGCGGCGGAGTTTTCGGCGGTGCGCGAGGCGTGGCTGCGGATCACTGACTCGTGATGGCCGTGGGTGTAGATCTCGCGTGCGGTCATGTCTTCACCTTATAAGGATGTCTCTCGGGGGGACACCCTGCGATGGGCGATGGTCGTTGGGGCTCCGTCGTCGGGCGGGGCACTGGTGGGGTGCGGTGTCCGCTGCGCGTACCCTGCACATCATCTTGAGAAGAAGAGGATAGGGGCCGGGGGGACACCCCCCGGAGCCCCCCGGCAGAGGGCGCTGCGCTCTCTGCACTCCCTGCTTGTGCTGCGACGTGATCAACACGGTGAGGACTTTTTGTCGCGCGACTGGAGGACCTAACCCCCGGCCCCTTCCCTGAAGGGAAGGGGAGCTCCGGTCGGTGGGATCGGTCTCCGGCGCCGCGCAGATCGGCGTGCCCATCGCGGCGCGGCGGGGGCGTGTCGGCGGGATGCTGCGGGTGGTGTGCGCGGCGAAGATTCCTCGCTGGCGCTCGGAATGACAGTCGAGAGATTCACTCGGCCGGGACCCTTCGCTTCGCTCAGGGTGACGTGTGGTGGTGGCCGGAGTGTGTGCGCGTGTGTCGCGCTCGCTCTCGCCACGGCATGCGCGGCTCTCCGCAGCTCGTCAGCGGACGGCGAAGACGCGGTAGCCGACGAGGTTTGGGGCGAACCAGCCGACGGCGACGCAGATGAGCTTGTTGAGCCAGGCGTAGCGCTCGTCGCCGGTTTCGAAGCGGGGGGTGGTGCGGAAGTAGTAGCGGGAGGGATCGACGTCCTTGCCGGCGAAGGCGTCGGCGACGAGGGCGGGGTCGACGTCAAAGACACCCTTGTATGTCATGAGGATGAGGGCGCCGTCGTGCGTCTCGAGGGTGAGGCGGACGTCGAGCTCGCCGGCGCCGTTGGGGAGGGCGAGGAACCAGTCGCCGCCGCCCTGGCGTACGGTGCCGTGGAGACTTGGGCCCGCGAACGTGCCGCCTTCGACGATGAAGATGGTGCGGGCGCCGAGCGGCGTCTGGCCGAGGGCTTCGGGTGGACGGAGGTCGATCTTCGCGTCGAAGAGGATTTCGGTGGCGAGGGCGTCGGGCAGCTCGGGCATGGAGGAAGGCTAGCGGAGGGCCGGGCCGGGTCACAGGCGGATTGCCTCGTATAGCGGCGGTGAGGGAGGGGGAGAGGGCGAATCGGGAGATTCCCAATCTGAAGGCGGGCTTTGAAAGCGGAAGATGGTCTTGAAGGACCCGGGGCGCAGGGACGCGCCCTCGGGTTCGGATCGCGTCGCAGCCTGAGCATGGAGGCTCCCCTTGGCGACCGGGCAAGGCCCCGACCTCTTTCGCTCGACGGTCACGCACATCGATGCGCCGCTTGCGGGCGCGATCGACGCGCGAGCCTTTCCTGAAACCACCGTTGCTTTGTCCCCGGCCCGGGAGTCTCGCGGCGCGCACGAACGCTGGGGCAAGCCGCTGCTCGACGCAACACTCGGCCCTGTGCTGGCGGTGGCGCTGTCGCCGCTGATCGCGGCGGTGGCGCTGGCCGTGCTGGTGACGTCGGGGCGGCCGATCTTCTACGGGTCGGAGCGGATCGGGCAGGGCGGGCGGCGGTTCGTGATGTGGAAGTTCCGGACGATGGTGGCGGACGCGGACGCGGTGTACGAGCGATGGAAGGACACGCACCCGCACCTGGCGACCGAGCTATCGACGACGTGGCAGTTGCCGCACGACCCGCGGGTGACGCCGCTGGGCGGGTTTCTCCGACGTTCGAGCCTGGACGAGCTGCCGCAGCTCTGGAACGTGCTGCGCGGCGAGATGAGCATTGTCGGGCCGCGGCCGTACCTCGAGCGGGAGGTGATGGAGCCGGCGCTGGCAGAGGCGATCCACTCGGTGAAGCCCGGGCTGACGGGGCCGTTCCAGGTGCGCGGGCGGAAGGGGCTCTCGCCGCTGACGCGGATGGAGATCGAGGCGAACTATTCGCGCGAGATCGGGTTCTGGCGGGACGCGCGGTACATGCTGCGCACGATCGTGCCGCTGCTGAAGCTGGACGGACGCTGATGACGCGGATCCTGATCACGACGATCAACTACGCACCGGAGGAGACAGGCATCGCGCCGTACTCCACGGGGATGGCGGAGCACCTGGCCTCGCAGGGGTACCAGGTGACGACGCTGACGGGGCTGCCGCACTACCCGGCGTGGCGCGTGTCGGACGGGTATCGCGACCGGATGACGTACGCGGAGCAGCGCAACGGCGTCGAGGTGCAGCGGCGATGGCATTACGTGCCGTCGAGGCAATCGGCGGTGCGACGGGGGCTGTACGAGGCGACGTTCCTGGCGTCGGGGCTTTCGGCGCTGTCGCTGCCGCAGCCGGACGCGGTGATCGGCGTGGTGCCGAGCCTCAGCGGCGGGGTGCTGGCGCGGATCGCGGCGGCGCGTTTCCGCGTGCCGTACGGGCTGGTGTTCCAGGACTTGATGGGGCTTTCGGCCGAGCAGAGCGGCATGTCGGGCGGCGGGGCGGTCAGCGGGCTGACGCGGCGGACCGAGGGATGGGTGGCGCGGGGCGCAGACGCGATCGGCGTGATCGCGGAGGGGTTCCGGCACTACCTGGAGTCGTTGGACGTGGAGCCGGGGCGGATCCGCCGCGTGCGGAACTGGACGCACACGGGGGCCGTGACGATCGAACGAAGCGCGATGCGCGCGTGGCTGGACCTGCCGCAGGACGCGGCGGTGGTGATGCACGCCGGGAACATGGGGTTCAAGCAGGGGCTGGAGAACGTGATCGAAGCGGCGCGGCTGGCCGCAGCCGCGCCGCGTGACGCGACGCTGCCGCGGCTGCTGTTCGTGTTCGTCGGGGACGGGAACCAGCGCGAGGCGCTGGAGGCGCTCGCGGTGAAGTACGCGCTGCCAAACGTGCGGTTCCTGCCGCTGCAGCCGGAGGAGGTGTTCCCGAGCGTGCTGGCGTGCGCGGACGTGCTGCTGGTGAACCAGCGGGGCACGGTGAGCGACATGGCGCTGCCATCGAAGCTGACGTCGTACATGGCGGCGGGGCGGCCGGTGGTGGCGGCGGTGGCGCGGAACAGCGAGACGTGGCGCGAGGTGACGTGGAGCGGCGGCGGGCTGCCGGTCACGCCGGACGACCCGCGTGCGCTGCTGGAGGGGGTATCCCGGGTGACGAGCGACCGCGGGCTGGCGGAGCACTTCGCGGCTTCGGCGAAGCGGTGGTCGGACGAGATGCTGTCGGAACCGGCAGCGCTGCGCGGGTACGAGCAGCTGGTGGCGGCGGTGCTGGCGGGGGGGAGTCACGGCAGGGTGCACACGGCGGGTCGCGCTCGGAAGCGGACGGCCGGCGAAGCGACGCAGACGGACGGGAGGCGCGACCGATGGGCAGCGTGACGAGCGACTTCCCGACAGAGCGCGACCTGCAGGGCGCGCGCGTGATGGTGACGGGCGGCGCGGGCTTCCTGGGCTCGCACGTGGTCGACAGGCTGGAGGCGTGCGGCGCGGAGGTGTTCGTGCCGCGGAGCGCGGCGTACGACCTGCGCGAGAAGGACGGGATCGAGCGGGCGCTCGCGGACGGGCGGCCGGAGATCGTGATCCACCTGGCGGCGGTTGTCGGCGGGATCGGGGCGAACCGGAGGAACCCGGGGCGCTTCTTCTACGAGAACGCGATCATGGGCATCCAGCTGATGGAGCTGTCGCGGCTGGCGGGCGTGGAGAAGTTCGTCGGCGTAGGGACGGTGTGTGCGTACCCGAAGTACGTACCGCTGCCGTTCCGCGAAGACGACCTGTGGAACGGTTATCCGGAGGAGACGAACGCGCCGTACGGGCTGGCGAAGAAGATGCTGCTGGTGCAGGCGCAGGCGTATCGCGAGCAGTACGGGTTCAACGCGATCTCGCTGCTGCCGGTGAACCTGTACGGGCCCGGGGACAACTTCGACCCGGAGAGCAGCCACGTGATCCCCGCACTGGTGCGGAAGATCGTGGAGGCGAAGGTGCGGGGCGACGCGGCGGTCACGGCGTGGGGCACAGGCGCGGCGTCTCGCGAGTTCCTGTACGTGGAGGACGCGGCGGAGGCGATCGTGCTGGCGGCCCGGCGGTACGACGGCGAGCTGCCGGTGAACATCGGGGCGGGGCGGGAGATCTCGATCCGGGAGCTGGCGGGCGCGATCGTGCGGCTGTGCGACTACCGGGGAGAGATCCGCTGGGACGCGACGCAGCCCGACGGGCAGCCGCGGCGGATGCTGGACACGTCGCGGGCGCGGGCGCTGTTCGGGTTCGAGGCGACGACAGACTTCGAGGAAGGGCTGCAGCGGACGATCGCGTGGTTCGTGGCGCGCGAGCTGGGCGCTCAGACACCGGTGCGCCCGAGGCGGCCGCGGAAGCCGGAAGAGGCTGAAGCGGAGACGCCCGGGGGCGAGGCCGAGTCGGTGCGGCCGGCGGCGTAGGCGGCCACGGGCCGGCGGCCGCGGCCGAAGGGCCTCAGAGATTCGCCACGTGGATTCGATATGGGGGCAATCCCCTATGGTTGGCGGAACCTGCGGGCGGGGAGAATCCAACGTCCGCTCAGGCCGACCTTAGGGGTCGTTCGATCCCAGGGGTCGTAGTGGATAGGCCCGCCCGGGCCTGAAGCGCAGTCGGGAGGACGCATGGACGCGACTCAATACTTCGCAATGGCACGCCGCTGGTGGTGGCTGCTGATCGTCGGGACGGTGATATCGGTCGGGGCGTACGGCGTCGCGGTGCGGGTGCGGGATGACCGCCAGGGCACGCCGGCGCCGACGTACGCGGCATCGGCGACGTTCTTCGTCAGCGCGGGCCAGGCAGCGCCGGCTGCGGGGCAGGCGCCGGCAGCGAACGACAACGCGAGCCTTGACCGGCTGACGCAGTCGTACGCACAGATCATCACGGGCCCAGGAGTGGCGCAGCGGATCGTGAGCGCGCTGGGCTTGCAGCAGACGGCGGCGGACGTGCAGAGCCGGATCAGCGTAGAGACGCCGCCGCTCACGCAGCTGATGAAGGTGACGGCGAAGGGCGCATCGGCCGGCGACGCGCAGCAGCTGATCGACGGAGTGATGCAGGCGTTCGTCGGGCTGCGGCAAGAGGGGAACCTTCCGGGTTCGGTCAGCATCGTGGAGATCGACCGGCCGCAGGAACTGACGATTTCACCCGTGGACTCGCTGCGGGGGCAGATCCCCACAGTGATCCTGGTAGCGGTGTTCGGGATGCTGGGCGCGGCGGCGATCGTCGTGGCGTTCGAGTACATGACGGACGCGGTGCGCGACCGGAACGACGCGGAGCGCGCGGCCGGGCTGCCGGTGCTGGCGAGCATCCCGGCGTGGAACATCGGCCGGAACGCGAAGCGCGCGCTGGCGATCATCGACGGTGCGACGTCGGCGGTGGCGGAGCGCTACCGGATGCTGCGAACGGCGATCGGGATCGCGACGGAGGGGAAGCGGGCGCAGGTGCTGCTCGTGGCCGGTGGAATGCGGGGCGTCGGCGCGACGACGACGGCGGCGAACGTGGCGACGGCGCTGGGGCAGGCGGGACGCCGGGTGGCGGTGGTGGACGCAGACATGCGGTCGCCGTCGCTGCACAAGGTGTTCGGGGCGCCGGCAGGCATCGGCCTGTCGGAGGCGCTGGCGATGGAGAGCATGACGGTGGACAGCATCCTGCGGCCGACGGCGGCGGAGGGTGTGACGCTGATTGCGGCGGGGGCGGCGGTGACGAATGCGTCGGAGCTGCTGGACTCGCCGCGGTTCGATGCGGTGTTGGAGTCGCTGCGAGAGCGGTTCGACGCGGTGGTGTTCGACGCGCCGCCAGCGCTGCAAGTGACGGACGCGGCTGTCCTGGCCGGGAAGTGCGACGCGACGATGATCGTGGCGCGGGGGGACATCACGCGGCGCAGCGAGCTGGCGGCGACGGTCGCGATGCTGCGGCCTTCGGCGAAGCTGATGATCGGACTGGTGCTGAACGCGGATGCGAACGTGCCGGGAGGCGGGTTCTTCGGGTTCCGCGTGGGCGAGCCGAGCCGGCGGCGGGCGGCGGTGCGCGCCTGATGACGGTGGTGACGGGGAGGCGGCCGGGGTTGCCTTCCTCGAACTCGAAGGAGGACTGATGCGCGTGCTGGTGGCCGGCGGGGCGGGGTTCATCGGGAGCCACGTGTGCGACGAGCTGCTGCGGCGGGGGCACGAGGTCGTGTGCGTGGACAACCTCGCGTCGGGCCGGATGGAGAACATCGCGCAGATCGAATACCACCCGCGGTTCAGCTTCGTGCGGGAGGACGTGACGCGGACGCCGGCGATCGAGGCCGAGCTGATCCTGCACATGGCGTCGCCGGCGAGTCCGGTGCACTACCAGCGCTTCCCGATCGAGACGATGCTGGCGAATTCAGCGGGGACGCACCGGTTGCTGGCGCTGGCCGCCGACACGGGTGCGCGCTTCGTGTTCGCCTCGACGTCGGAGGTGTACGGCGACCCGCTGGTGCATCCGCAGACGGAGGAGTACTGGGGCAACGTGAACCCGCACGGGCCGCGCGCCTGCTACGACGAGTCGAAGCGGTTCGGTGAGGCGATCACGTTCGAATACAGGCGCAAGCACGGTGTGAACGCGACGATCGTGCGGATCTTCAATACGTACGGGCCGCGGATGGACGCGAATGACGGCCGAGTGGTGCCGGCGTTGGCGGCCGCTGCGCTGTCGGGCGCACCGATGCCGATCGCGGGGGATGGGCGGCAGACCCGCTCGTTCTGTTACGTGAGCGATCTGGTGGAGGGGCTGCTGTTGGTGGCGCTGGACGGCGACACCGACGGGGAGGTGTTCAACCTGGGCAACGACCACGAGATCAGCATGCTGGAGCTGGCCGGGGCGGTGGCGCAGGAGACAGGACACAGCGGCGGACTGGCGTTCGTGCCGGCGGCCGTCGACGACCCGTCGAGGCGGTGCCCGGACCTCTCGAAGATGCGCGGGCGGTACGGCTGGGAGCCGAGCGTGTCGCTCGAAGACGGGCTGAGCGCGACGATCGCGTACTTCCAGAACAGCGAAGCGATCGGGATCGCGGCATGACGGCCACCGTGGCGGCCGGCGTGGCGGCCGACCCGGAGGCCGTCGAAGGCGCCGGGGGGTTTGCGGGCGCCCGAAACGCGCTGAAGCTGAGCTTCGGCGCTTCGTTGCTGATCCAGGGATGCAATGTGATCACGGGGCTGCTGCTCGCGCGCACCCTGGGCCCGGTTGCACGCGGCGAGTTAGCGGCTGTCGTGCTGTGGCCATCGATGCTGGCGACGGTGGGGAGCCTGGGGATGACGGACGCGGCCACGTTCTACGCGGCGAGGCGGGCGAGTGAGCTGGGCGCGCTCATCGGCAGCGGGCTGGTGATCGTGGCGGTGCAGTCGGTGGTGTGCGTGGGTGCGGGGCTGGTGATCGTGCCGCTGGTGTTCTCACGTTACGACGCGGCGACGATGCGGGCCGCGTACGTGTTCCTGGCGTTCGTGCCACTCAACCTGCTGGTGCTCTCGAGCGCGTCGATGCTGAACGGGCTGCACCGCTTCGGGCAGTACCAGACGGTCCGCGGCGCTTCGGCGGTGTGCGTCGCGGTGGCGCTCGTCTCGCTGCGGTTGATCGACGTGTTGAGCGTGATGAACGCCGCGATCGTGTACCTGGGCGTGACGGGCGTCACGGGGATCGTGGCGTTCGCGCTGCTGTGGGGGCCGGGGCGGCCGCGGCTGAGGTTCCAATTCGCGATGGCGCGGCGCATGCTCGGCTTCGGCGTCAAGAGTCACACCGGCATCGTGACGGCGATGATGAACGAGCGGCTGGACCAACTGGTGATCTCCGTCTTTCTCGCGCCGGTGCAGCTGGGGCTCTACGCCATCGCGGCGACGATGACGGCGCCGATCAACCTCGTGGGTTCATCGATCGGGGCGGCGGCGCTGCCGACGCTGGCGCGCCTGGAGACGGACGAGGCGCGACGCGACGCCGTGCGCGGGTTCCTGCGGCTGACGCTGGTCGCGTCAGCGGTGATCGCGATTCCGGCCGTGATGTTCACGGGGCCGATCATCAGCTTCTTCTTCAAGGACGCGTACCTGGGGGCGACGGGCGTGACGCGGGTGCTGCTCGTGGCGGCCGTGGCGTTGAGCATGAACCGGGCGATGTCGGCGTGCGTGAAGGCGCTGGACCGACCGCTGGACTCCGGCATCGCCGAGATGCTGGGGCTGGCGGTGACGACGGTTTCGCTGGCGGTGCTGCTGCCGGTGCTGGGGATCATGGGCGCGGCGGTGGCGTCGCTGCTGGCGTACGGGACCGGCATGGCGTGGATGCTGCGGCGGACGACGCGGACGCTGGAGATGTCGCTGGCGAGCGTGTTCCTGCCGGCGGCGGGGGTGCGGCGCGTGGTGCGGGCGGGGAGCTGGCGCACTTCGGCCGTGAAAGCGGGCGACTGATGCAGGCGACGACGTTCGCGCCGCGGACGGGGTTCGGCGGCGGGCGCGCCGACGGGTTGGGCGCGCGGATCCGCGGGCTGGCGGAGCGCCAACGCAGGGTCGCGCCGGCGGTGGCAGTTGCGGTCCTCGTCGCCTCGGCGACGGGCGCGTGCGCGGTAGCGCTGCGGCCGTCGGCAGCGCCTCTCGTGGCCGCCGGCGTGGTGTCGTTCTTGCTGTCGTTGCGCTGGCGGCGTGGCGTGACGCTGATGCTGTTCGCGCTGCCGTTCTCCGGCGTACCGGTGTTCATGGCGGGCGAAGCCGGACAGGCGCTGATCGACGTCGCGCTGGTCCTTCCGATGTACGCGGGATTCGCGCGTGGCGATGCGGCGTGGCGGAGACGGGGTGCTGCCGCGGCTGGGGGTAGCGCTGCCGGCGCTGGCGGTCTTCTCGATGCTGGTCGTTTTGGGCACGGCGTCGGCGCAGCCGCTGCTGGTGCGCGCCATCGGCGCGAAGGTGTGGCTGGCGTACATTCCGATGCTGGCGGTGGGGTATTGCTACGTGCGGCGCGCCTCCGACTTCGACAGGGTGATGCGGATCACGGCGATCGTGGGGCTGGCGCCGGCGATGCTGGGGATCTGCGAGTGGTACTACGCGACGCAGCACGCCGATGGCACGCTTCTCGCCTGGATCAACGACTTCGGGCCGTTCCGGTACCTGTACGGGAGCTGGTGGGCCGAAGTGCGCGGCGGCGCGGTGGCCCTTCCGGTGGCGAGTCATACGTATGTCATTCCGCGCATTCCGAGCACGTTTACCGGCATGTCCCAGTTCTACGTGTTCGCGCTGGCTGCCTTCGCGGCGGGGCTGTCGCAGGCCCTGCGACACGGCGGGGCGGGCTGGCAACTGTGCGCGGCAGTGCTTGGTGCCGGGGCGGTGGCTACGGGTTCGCGCCTGTCGTACGTGGTGGTGCCGCTCATCGCGGCGCTGGCGCTGGTGGTGGCGGGCATTGGACGCCGGGAGGTGACGGCGGCCGTCTCGCTGGCGATCGCGGGCATGGGGGCGCTGCTCGTGTGGCCGACGTTCGCCGAGATACTGAGGCTGCTGCCCGCGCACTTCGTCGTCGAGACCCGCACGGCATGGAGCGAACTGGGGAGCAGCGGGGCGTTGCATCCGTTCGGACACGGCACGGGCTGGGATACGCAGGCGGCGCTGAAGTACGGCGCGACGGGCCAGACGCGGTACGTCGAGGACTGGTACGCGAAGGCGGCGCTCGAGCTGGGCTTCTTCGGGCTGGCGGCGGCGGCGATCGTGCTGGCGTCGCTGTCGACGCGGTTGGTGACGACGGTGCGGCGCATGGCGGCGGACGAACGGCGGCTCGCGGCGCCGATCGCGGCGCTGGCGGTGGTGACGGTGGCGACGCTGTTCAAGGGGCCGGTCATCGACTGGGCGCCGTTCAACGTGTACTTCTGGCTGCTCGCGGGCATGGTGCTGGGGCTGGCGCGGGCGTACGGACAAGGCTGAAGACGCGGCCGAAGCGACGGCGGAGGCGGTGCGATGAGCACGGCCAGCGGCGCCGGCCGCGAGCGCGCGTTTGACCTGACGGCGCTGGACGGGCTGCGCGGGCTCGCGGCGCTCTACGTGGTGCTGCATCACGCGCGGATCTACCTGTGGGTGGGGCTGCACCAGTACGCCGCTGACGGCAGCGGTATCGGATTGGGGCTGGCGTACGCGTCGTCGCTGCTGCGGTTCGGGCGCTGCGCGGTGCTCGTGTTCTTCCTGCTGAGCGGGTTCGTGATCCACCTGCGGGCGGCGCGGGCGCTGGCGGCGGGTGAGCGGGTGCCGGTGCGGCCGGCCGGATTCCTGCGGCGGCGGGCGCGGCGGTTGATGCCGCCGCTCGTCTTCGCGCTGCTGCTGACGGCGGCGCTCGACGCGATCGGCATGCGGGCCGATCCGGCGATGTACGCGTCGTTTACACACGGGGTGCGCACGTTTGCGCTGAACCTGGCGTTCCTGCAGACGTTCGCTGTGCCGTCGTTCGGATCGAATTCTCCGCTCTGGTCGCTGGCGTACGAGGGCGCGTTCTACCTGGCGTATCCGGTGCTGCTCGCGGTGCGGGTCCGGGCGGGCGCACGTGTCGCGTACGGATCGGCGTTCGCCGCAGGGGCGGTGGGATGGCTCGCGACGCTGGTGGTGTGGCACCCGGCGATCGCGATCGCGCCGTATTTCGCGGTGTGGGCCGCGGGCGCGGTGCTGGCCGAGGCGTTCGCGCTGGGTAAGACGGTGCGACAGCCGGCGTTGCTGCTCGCGGCGGGGGCCTCGATTGCGATCTGGGGGGAGACAGCAGGGCCGGTCGTTCGGGGCGCTGGCGCCCGACATGGGCTTCGCGGCAGGCGCGGCGCTGGCGTTCGCGGTGCTGGTGCTGCATCCGTGGGGGCAGCTGGCGGGGGCGCCGCTTGTCAAGTTTCGAGCACTTGGCGCCCGCTCCTACACGCTCTACGTGACGCACGCGCCGATTCTCATATTGATGGCGGCAGTGTATGGCAGCCATTTCGGCGGATTGCCGCGAGCCGGGTGGCTGGCGGTCGCCGGTGCGGCTGTGGCCGTGGCGTTCGCGTTCGTCGCGGCGCCGTTTGTGGAGCTGCCGTTCGCAGGCCGGCGCGCGGAGGCGGAAGGCGGGCGGGCGGTCAGACGGAGGCTACAGCCAGCGGTGATGCGCGGCGCGGCCGGCGCAGCTCGAGAGGTGGACGATGAACGACTCGCAGCGTGAACTCGGAGCCGAGGCGGAGACGACGGGAGCCGGAGGGCGGCGGCTGCGGGTGGTGCCATCCGGGCCGGACCGGACGCAGCTGCCGGTGATCGCGCTGGACCCGGGGTTCTTGCCGACGACGCGGCAGATGGCGCTGGCGGTGGCGGACCACCTGACGGACTACTACACGCCGTACGCGTCTTCAGGAGAGAACTACCTGCTCACGCTGCCGCGCATCGGTCCGGAGCTGGCGCGGCGGAAGCTGCCGCCGGAGCTGGCCGGCAAGGCGCGGCTCGTCGAGACGGGGACAGAGCTGCTGCGGCTCTCGCTGATCCGGGCACACGTGAGGCACTTCGACTACCAGTTGATGTGGCGGCGGAACGCGGCGCTGGACGCGCACGTGCCGGCGGTGGTGCCGGCCGGGGCGACGGTGATCGCGCAGTACGGAGGCTGCAAGGAGACGTTCAAGCGGGCGCGCGTGCTGTACGGGCGCACGGTGCTGGACCACCCGATCGCCCGCCACCAGTACGGGCGGGAGTTGCTGGACGAAGAGATGCGACGGGTGCCCGCTTTCGCGGACACGATCGACGAGCGGGGAGGCCGCCTGGACCGACGGCACCTGGACCGTATCGACGCGGAGGTCGAGCTGGCGGATTTGGTCGTGGTGGGATCGAAGTTCGCGGCGGCGTCGTTCGCGGGGGTCGTGCCTGCCGACCGGATCAAGGTGATCCCGTACGGGGTGGACCTGGCGGCGTTCGCGCCGCGGCGGGGCGCACGACGCGACGGTCCGATGAGCGTGTTGTTCGCGGGCCAGGTGACGCAGCGCAAGGGGATCGGCTACGTGCTGGAGGCGATGCGGCTGCTTGATCCGGCGAAGTTTGCGCTCGAGATCGTCGGGCACATCCGCGGTTCCGGCGCGGGGCTGCGGCAGTACGAGGGGTTGTTCCACCATCGATCGGCGGTGCGACCGGCCGAGATGCCGTCGGTGTACCAGGGGGCGGACGTGCTGGTGCTGCCATCGGTCGTCGAGGGTTCGGCGCTGGTGGTGCTGGAGGCGATGGCGAGTGGGGTGCCGGTGGTGGTGACGCCGAATGCGGGCGCGGACGCGGTGCGAGACGGCGTCGACGGATTCGTCGTGCCGTTGGGGTCGCCGGAGGCGATCGCGGAGCGGCTCAGCGCCCTGGAGGCGGACCCGTCGCTCCGCGCGAGGATGGGCACCGCGGCGCGGGAGCGCGTGCAGGAGTACGGCTGGGAGGCGTTTCGCAGGCAGTTCCGGAGCGCGCTGGGCTTCCCGGACGCTGCCGAGGCGGCGGAGGAGCTTCGCCGGGAGTTGAGCGCGTGACGCGAAGAGCCGCTCGGCCGGCAGACGTCGGAATGGAACACGGTGTATTTGCGCAAGGATGCGAAGATGACGAGCACCTGGCCTGAACGCGACGCGGCGGCGCCGCAGCACCCGCAGCGAACGCAGCTTTCGATCGTACGGGCGCCGGTCGAGCCGGTGCGGCTGCTCGTCATCGGCCACACGTACATGACGCGCTTCGCGCAGGCGAAGTACGAAGCGCTGGTGCGGTTGCACCCGGACGTGCGCGTGCAGGCGATCGTGCCGTCGCGCTGGAGCGGGCTGCGCGAGTACGAAGCGGAGGAACGCGCGGACGAGCGCTTTCGCGTGACGGCGCTCCCGGTGGTGTTTCACGGATGGGGCAGCCGGTACGTCTTCACCTCGCCACGGCTGATCAGCCTGTTGCGCGAGTTTCGGCCGAACGTCCTGCAGGTGGAGCACGAGCCGGTGGCGCTGTCGCTGCTCCAGCTCAACCTGGCGCTGGCGGCATTGCGACAGCGGCCCAAGACCGTGCTGTTCTCGTGGGAAGACATCCGCCCGGTGCGCAATCCGGCGATGGCGGTGGCCTCCCGCGTGATCGAGGGCTTCAACGTGCCGCGACTCTCACACGCGATCCCGGGCAACGACGACGCGATCGGAGTGCTGCGGTCGAAGGGTTTCGGCGGGCCGATGACGTTGCTGCCGCAGGTTGGCATCGACCAGGACGAGTTTTGCCCCGCGCCTGAGAGGGAGCTACGGGCAGACCTGGAGCTGGGCGAGAGCTTCGTGTTTGGATTCGCCGGACGCATCGTGCGCGAGAAGGGGATGGTCACGCTGGCCCGGGCGCTGTCCCAGATGGCGCGATCGTGACTGGAAGTTGTTGCTGGTCGGCGCGGGCGATGCGCTGGCCGACGTGCGGGTCGTGCTGGACGGCGCCGGACTGGGCGATCGGCTGCGCCACGTGCCGGCGCTGCCGCACCGGGAGTTGCCGCGCTACTACCGCTGCATGGACGCGTTCGTGCTGGCGTCTGAGACGACGGCGCACTGGAAGGAGCAGTTCGGCCACGTGCTGCTGGAGGCGATGGCGTGCGGCGTGCCGGTCGTGGCGTCGTCGTCGGGATACATCCCGCAGGTGGTGGGGGACTCGGCCCTGATTTTCAAGGAACAGAACGTGAGCGAGCTCGCGGGCGCTCTGGTCAGGATGATGGACGACGGGGCGCTTCGTGACACGCTGGCGCGGCGAGCCCACGCACTGGTTGCCGAGCGATACAGTCACGACGCGCTGGCGGAGCGCCTCTACACGATCTACCGGGAGGCGCTCGATGGGGGGAGCTGAGATGCGAATGAAGCGCGAGCGGCCGACGGATACGGCACGGGCGGGGCGCGAGGAGCCCGGGGCGTGAGGGTGCTGCAGGTGATCCCGAACCTGGCGGCGCGCATCGGCGGGCCGGCCGTGTCGGTGGTGGAGTCGTCGCTGGCGCTGGCGGAGTGCGGCGTGGAGACGTCGATCTTCGCGACGGACCTGGCGGAGGCGGCATCGGCGGCGACGCACGGCGTCGTGAGGGCGGCGGACCTGCCGCGAGGCACGAAGGCGCTGGACGTGCAGCTGTTTTCGGCGCGACGTCCGCGGAGGCTGGCGTTCTCGCCGGACATGTGGGGGGCGTTGCACGAGCAGGCGGGCGCGTACGACGTGGTGCACATCCACTCGCTGTTCCTGTTCCCGCAGTTCGCGGCGTACCGGGCGGCGAAGGCGGCGGGCGTGCCGTACGTGGTTTCGCCGAGAGGGGCGCTGGACCCGCATCTGCGGCGCAGAAGCCGCGCGGTGAAGGCGATCAACGACGTGCTGTGGCAGCGCGACATGCTGCGCGGCGCGGCGCGGCTGCACGTGACGTCGGACGAGGAGGCGCGGCTGCTGAGCGACGTCGCGCCGGACGTGCCGCGCGCGGTGACGCCGAACGGGATCCGGTGGCGGGAGTTCCAAGATCTGCCGGACGGGCAGGAGTTTCGCTCGCGCGTGCTGCAGGGGCACGAGGGGCCGGTGGTGACGTTCCTGGGGCGGCTTTCGCACAAGAAGGGGATCGACGTGCTGATCCGGGCGTTCGCGATCGCGCGTCGCGAGGCGCCGGAGGCGCGGCTGGTGATCGTCGGGCCGGACGACGAGGGGCTGACGCCGGGACTCGCGGCGCTGGCGCGGCGCGAGGGTGTGGCGGGAGCGGTGACGTTCGCCGGGATGCTGCGCGGGCGGGACAAGCTGGCGGCGCTGGCGGCGACCGACGTGTGGGCGCTGCCGTCGCATTCGGAGAACTTTGGGGTGGCGGTGGCGGAGGCGCTGGCCGCGGGCCGGGCGGTGGTGGTAGCGCCGGGGGTGAACATCGCGCCGGAGATCGCGCGGGCGGGCGCGGGGATCGTCAGCGAGTTGAGCGCGGAGGCGTTCGCGGAGGCGATCGTCTCGCTGTTGCGCGACGAGGCGGAGCGTCGGCGGCTGGGCGCGAGCGGGCGTGTCGTTCGCGCGGCGGTACGACTGGTCGAACGTGGGGCCGCAGCTGGCCGCAATGTACGAGGACGTGGCGGCGAGCGCGCCGCGGGCGTGGGGGCGGGAGGAGCGAGCATGTGCGTGAGAGCTGAGGACGCGGTGACGAGCGCAGAGCGCCGACTGGCGAAAGCGCCGATCACGGTGATGCTGCCGGTGCTGAACGAAGAGCAGAACCTGCCGGCGGCGCTGGCGAGCGTCGCGTGGGCGGACCAGGTGATCGTGGTCGACTCACACAGCACGGATCGCACGGCGGCGCTGGCGCGCGCGGCCGGCGCGGATGTGGTGGAGTTCGAGTACCGCGGCAGCGGGCCGAAGAAGAAGGCGTGGGCGCTGGCGAACGCGCCGATCCGGAACGAGTGGCTGCTGATCCTCGACGGGGACGAGCGCGTGACGGATGAGCTGCGCGCGGAGATCGAGGACGCGGTGCGGCGCGGGGAGCGCGACGGGTACTACATCGACCGGGAGTTCATGTTCATGGGCCGCTCGATGCGGTGCTTCCGGCCGAACTGGAACCTGCGGCTGTTCAAGCACCGTCTGGGGCGGATGGAAGACCTGGAGATGAACGACCTGCCGGGGACGGGCGACAACGAGATCCACGAGCACATCCAGGTGGACGGACGCGTCGGGTTCCTGAAGGCGGCGCTGTTGCACGACGACTATCGCGGGCTGACGCCGTGGCTGGAGCGGCACAACAAGTACGCGACGTGGGAGGCGCGGATCTACCGAAAGTTCCGGGCCGAGCCGATCGGGGTAGGGCCGCTGGGATTCCTGCGGCTGGACGCCTTCAGGCGCAAGCGCGTGCTGCGGCGCGTGTGGGCGCGGCTGCCGTTGCGGCCGGTGCTGCGGTTCTTCACGTGGTACGTGGCACGGCGCGGGTTCATGGAGGGGCGCGAGGGCTTCGTGTTCTGTGTGCTGATGGCGTACTACGAGTTCATCATCGGGGCGAAGCTGATGGAGCTGGAACGCGCCGAGCGTGCGGCGACACGAGGCGCCGCGAGCGCGACGACGGAATCGAGGGCGGCGTGAGCGTGAGCGACGAGCTGCGCAGGCTGCTGGTGTGTCCGTCCTGTCGCGACGGGGAGCTGATCGCGAGCGATGGCACGCTGACGTGCAGCGTGTGCCGGGCGGAGTACCCGGTGCGCGACGGGATCCCGATCCTGCTGCCGCCGGGGTTCGACGCGTCGCACGTGCACGACGAGATCGACCACATGCACGAGCACAAGCAGGGGCAGGCGGCGTATTTCGACCGGGGTGTTGCGGAGGAGTTCGAGATCGAACGGCCGAACGGCGCGCCGGAGGCGTACCGCTGGTTGATCGGCGAGAAGTTCCGGCGCAGCGTCGAGCATCTGCCGGCGCTGGCCGGGGCGACGGTCGTCGACGCGTGCTGCGGCAGCG
This sequence comes from uncultured Chloroflexia bacterium, assembly GCA_963843685.1. Taxonomy (GTDB): domain Bacteria; phylum Chloroflexota; class Dehalococcoidia; order DSTF01; family JACRBR01; genus DASQHL01. The sequence continues at coordinate 71,944 of CAWJLO010000011.1, read as the reverse complement.
GGATGGACGCGGAGCTGCTGGCGCGGGCGGGGGCGCGGGTGATCGCCGTCGACATCTCCGAGGGGTGCGCGCAGCGGGCGCGACAACGCGCGGAGCGCTACGGGCTTGATTACCTGGTGGTGGTGGCGGACGCCGAGCACCTGCCACTGCGTGACGGCGCGGCCGACATCGGCTACGTGCACGACGGGCTGCACCATCTGGCGGAGCCGATGGTGGGGGTGCGGGAGCTGGCGCGCGTGGCGGGCCGCGGCGTGAGCATCAACGAGCCGGCGGACGCGCTCGGCACGGCTCTCATGGTGAAGCTGGGGGTCTCGCAGGCGTGGGAGGACTCCGGCAACCGGGTGGCGCGGCTGCGGCCGGAGGACGTCGCGGAGGAGCTGTCGCGGGACGGCTTCCGGGTCTTCGCCGAGCGGTACCTGATGTACTACAAGCACGATCCCGGCGCGGCCATGCGACTGGCGTCGTCGCCGCTGCTGCGGAGGGCGTACCGCGGAGCCGTGACGGCGGCGGACGCGCTGCTCGGGCGCTGGGGCAACAAGCTGCAGGTGACGGCGGTGCGCACTTCGTTTTGAGGTGTGCGTAGGGGACGCGGGAGCGGCGCCGTCGGGTAACCCCTCATCGGTCTGATTCATCGAACGCGTCGATACTTCACGAGACGGGCGCAGGAGGCGGCCGTACCTTCGCATGAGGCGGATCCCGCATGGCGCAGCTCTCCTCGACCCTCACGACTTCCCGGTCCCGGCGCGTGGCGTTGCTGATGGCCGCGGCGCCGACGCTGCTGCTGTGCGCGGCGGCGGGCATCGAGCTGATGGTGCTGGCGACGTGGCTGCCGGACACGTTGCGGGTGTGGTTCCACCCTGACCAGGCGGGGACCGGCGACTTCAAGATCTTCTTCACGCAGGGGCGGTGGTACTACCTCAACGCAACCTACAGCCCGGCGCTGGCCGTGCTGATGCATCCGTTGACGCGGTTCAGCATGGCGCACGCGTTCATGATCTACACGGGTGTGAACGTGGCGGCGCTGATGGGCGTCGCGTACGTCGCGCAACGCGGGGTGAGCTCGATCGCGGCGAAGGCGGCGATGGCGCTGGGCGTGCTGGCGCTGCCGCAGGCGCACTGGGCGCTGCGGGTGGGGCACTTCACGCCGGTGCTGGCGCTGGCGCTGTTGGGCGGGATGTTGCTGGCGCGGCGGCGGCCGGTGGTCGCGGGGATCCTGTTCAGCGTGCTGGCTCTGAAACCGCAGTACTTCATCGTGCCGTTGCTGTACCTGGCGTGGACGCGGAACTGGCGAGCGCTGGGTACGAGCGTGGCGGCGCTGGCGGCGATGGGCGCGGCGGGGATCTTCGGCGCGGTGGTGATGATGGGGCCGGGTGTCGTCGGGTATTCGGCGCGGTACTACGCGGAGGCGGTGCCGACGGTGCTCGCGCACATTACGACCGGCCAGCAGAACGAGCTGTACGTGCAGGGCTGGCAGTACTCGTGGTACGGCTGGCTGGTGAGCATCGGCGCGGACCCGAACCCGCTGATCGCGGCGGACCTGATCGCGATCAGCCTGGGCGTGATGGCGTGGGCGTGGTGGAAGTGCACGCCGTCGGTGGCGCAGGTGGCGACGGTGCTGGGCATGCTGCTGGCGATGCCGCACGAGACGTTCTACAACTGGACGATTCTCGCGGTGGCGGCTGCGCTGCTGGTGCGATCCGACCTGCGGCCGCGCTGGCTGATCCCGGTGATGATTGCCGGGTTGGCGCTGGCGGCGGCGGCGACGCAGAACGCGACACCGTTCCCGATCCCGGTCGACGTGTACCGTCCTCCGGGGACGCGGGGGTTCTTCTGGATCCAACCGGCGGCGCTGGCCGCGCTGTGCGCGCTGGCGATCGCGGGCCGGCGGCCCGCGGAGAGCGTCGACGACGCGGTGCGTGCGTCGCGGTTCCGCATCGCGTGGCCGGCGAACGTGTCGCTGGCGCGCGTGTCGGCCTGGAGCGGGGCGGGGGTCGCAGCGGTTGTGGTTGGGTACCTGGGCGGGGCGTGGGTGAGCAACAGCGCGCCGTTCCGGACGCCGCCGTTCTTCTCGCAGACGACGGTGCTGCGGGCGCTGCCGGTGGACTTTCCGGTGGTGCCGGGGTCGCATATCGAGGATGCGGGCGCGGGTGCGCGGCTGCCGTATCGTGTCGAGTGGGACGCACCGGCGGCGACGAGCGAAGTTGCGGGGCTGATGCGGGAGCAGCTGGCGGACGGCTCGTGGAAGATCATCGACTCGAGCGCCGAGTCAGGCGACGTGACGCTGCGGACGGCGCGCGCCGCGGATGGCGATGGTGCGTCGGTGCTGGCGGACGTGGAGATCACGCCCAACGGGCAGGGGAGCCGCGTCCGGCTGGAGTTCTCGCCGCTTCCGGCGAGCAGCGTGCCGAACTACGACAAGTGGCTGCAGAGCATCGGCGTGGTGGTGCACAACGTGTCGCCTGACGCGCCTCCGCCGGCCGCGCCCTGAGACGAAAGCACCCAGAACCTGGATTGTAGAGGCCTCAACCGGGGCTCGTGCGTTGGCGTCCGCCGTATGACAATAGGACACGACGGCGAGCGTGCACCGGGAGGCTGGCGATGACGACGGAAGCGACGTATGAGCAGATCCTCTTCGAACGGCGGGAGCGCGTCGGCGTGATCACGCTGAACCGGCCTGATCGGCTGAACGCGTGGACGTGGAAGATGAACGCCGAGATCGCGGACGCGGTGGAGCGATGCAACGACGACGCCGGGATCGGCGTGATCATCGTGACGGGGGCGGGGCGGGGGTTCTGCGCGGGGGCGGACGTCGGGAACTTCAACAGCGCCATCGAGCAGCGGGAGCAGGCGACGACCGCGGAGGAGAAGCAGCGCGTCGACGCGGCGATCGCGGGGCGACGGACGCGGCCCGTCGATTTCTACCAGCAGTCGAAGCCGATGATCGCGGCGATCAACGGCGCGGCTGTCGGGCTTGGGCTGACGATGACGCTCTCGATGGACCTGCGGATCGCGTCGGACAAGGCGCGGCTGTCGGCGCGGTTCGTGCGGATGGGGCTGGTGCCGGAGGCGCAGAGCACTTTGTACCTGCCGCAGATCGTCGGGATCGCGAACGCGCTGGAGCTGGCGATGACGGGGCGGATCATCGATGCGCAGGAGGCGCTGCGGTACGGACTGGTGAGCCGGGTCGTGCCGCACGAGCGGCTGATGGACGAGGCGATGGCGCTGGCGGGCGAGATCGCCGCGAACCCGACGGACGCGGTGACGGAGGCGAAGCGGCTGCTGCACCGAAACATGGTTGAGACGGACAAGGGCGAGGTCGTACGGCGCGAGGGCGCTGCGATCGGGAAGCAGTACGAGAGCGCGGGTCACAAAGAGGCGATCCGGGCGTTCATCGAGAAGCGGGAGCCGCGCTTCAACCCGTAATCAGTTGCCTGCCGGCATACGCACGCGGACGGTGGTGCCGGCGCCGGGGGTGCTCTCGACGTCGAACATGCCGCCGAGGCGCTGGGTGCGGAGGCGCATGTTGCGCAGGCCGCGGTGGACGGCGCCGTGCTGCTCGTCCGCATTGAAGCCGACGCCGTCGTCCAGGATTTCCACGGCGACGTACCCCTCCAGGTGGGCGAGAGAGATGGTGACGGTGTCCGCCTGGGCGTGCTTGCGGGCGTTGGAGAGGGCCTCGCGGGTGATGTGGAGGAGGGCGACGGCGCGGTCCTCGTTCAGCGACGGGATGGCAGGCGTGAGGTCGGCGGCGACGTTGAGGGCGGAGCTGGCGCGGAACTCCTCGATCGTCGAGCTAAGGTCCTGCAGCAGGTTGCCGTCGAACTGGACGGGGCGCAGATCGAAGATGTAGGCGCGGATGTCGTGGATGACGCCGTTGAGCTGGTCGATCGACGAGTCGATGCGGTGGCCGGCTTCCACGGGATCGCTGGCGAGATCGGAGAGGGCGAGCTCGAGGCCGAGGCCGATGGCGTAGACGGACTGGATGGTGCCGTCGTGGAGGTCCATGGCGATGCGCTGGCGGTCGCGCTGCATCTCGATCTCGCCGCGCATGCGGCTGCGCTCGGTGACGTCGCGGATGACGGCGGTGACGAACGTCTGCTCGCCGCGGACGAGAGGGCTGAGGCCGATCTCGATGGGGAAGCGGCCGCCGTCTTTGCGGCGGCCCTGCAGCTCGAGGCCGATGCCCATGGGGCGGGTACCGGGGTATTGAGCGTACTGCGTGCGGTGCTTGACGTGGGCCTGGCGCAGCTCCTCCGGGACGAGCGACTCGATCGGCTGGTCGACGAGCTCGGAGCGCTCGTAACCGAAGAGGGCCTCGGTCTGGGCGTTGACGACGAGGATCCGGCCGTCCTTGCCGGCGATGACGACAGCGTCGGGGAGGGACTCGACGAGGGCGCGGAAGATGGCGTCGCTCAACACTGGTTGCACCCGTTTTCGCCTTTCCCGCTTGACACTCAAGCGGTTTCTGGCAATGCGACGCCCCACTTACCCGATCCAGTATGCGCCCCGCCTACCGGCTGTCAAGCGGCCCTAGCACGCATGATGGCTCAGCGAGCGAAACGTGAGGAGGGCGGGCGAAACGTCGAGGAGTCTGTGAAGGTTTGTGAAGACACGCACCAAAGATGGCTCAGAGGGAGGCCGCGTCGATGGCCTGGAACTGCTGTTGGTAGAGGGATGCGTAGAGGCCTTCGTGGGCAAGGAGCTCCTGGTGCGTGCCGCGTTCGACGATGCGGCCGTTGTCGACGACGAGGATGACGTCGGCGTTCAGTACCGTACTAAGGCGATGGGCGATCACGAGAGTCGTGCGACCGCGCGCCAACTCGTCGAGGGCGCGCTGGATGATGCGCTCCGAGTGTGAGTCGAGCGACGACGTGGCTTCGTCGAGGATGAGGATGGGCGGGTCCTTGAGGACGGCGCGGGCGATGGCGACGCGCTGCTTCTCTCCCCCGGAGAGGCGATAGCCGCGTTCGCCGACGATCGTGTCGTAGCCGTACTTCAGGCCGCCGATGAACTCGTCGATGTAGGCGGCCTTGGCGGCGGCCTGGATCTCCTCGTCGGTGGCGTCGGGCTTGGCGTAGCTGATGTTCTCCTTGATGGTGGCGTGGAAGAGGTAGGGGTCTTGCGTGACGACGCCGATGGCGCGGTTCAGCGTGGCGCCGGCGAGCTTCCGGACGTCGTGGCCGTCGATCAGGACGCGGCCGGAGGTGGCGTCGTAGAGGCGGGGGAGGAGGTAGGTGAGGGTGGTCTTGCCGGCGCCGGAAGGCCCGACGAGGGCGGCGACCTGGCCGGGCTCGACCTCGAAGGAGACGTCCTCGAGCGCGGGTACGCCGGCGGCGTAGGAGAAGCTGACGTGGTCGTAGGCGATGCGGCCCTGGACGGAGGGGAGTTCGACGGCATCGGCGGCGTCGGCGATCTCGACGGGGAGGTCGCCGTAGTCGAAGACGCGCTCGAAGAGGGCGAGCGACGACTGGATGGTGACCCAGACAGAGAGCAGCTGGGTGACGGGGGTGAAGATGCGCGTGACGAGCGCGGCGAACTCGACAACCTCGCCGGCGCTGAGGCCGCCTGAGATCACCTGGCGGCCGCCGTACCAGTAGACGAGGGCGGGGGCCATGCCGCCGTAGAGGCTGAGGAGCATGAAGAACCAGCGGCCCGTCATGAGGCGGCGCACGGTGAGGTCGCGCACCTCGCGGTTGGTGCTCTCGAAGCGGCCGTACTCGTATTCGTGGCGGCCGAAGATCTTGGTGAGCAGGGCGCCGTTGACGGAGAGCGTCTCCTGCATCTGGGCGTTCATGTCGCCCATGCGCTCCATGGTCCGCGAGAGCAGGCCGCGCTGGATGGCGCCGACGATGCGCGTGGGGATGATGAAGAGGGGCAGGACGGAGAGCGAGATGAGGGTGAGGCGCCAGTCGAGGGCGGCCATGAGGGCGACGGTGGTGATGACGGTGATGAGGTTGGAGTAGAAGGTGGTGAAGGTGCCGGTGACGGCGTCCTGGATGCCGCCGACGTCGTTGTTGATGCGGGAGAGCATCTCTCCGCTGCGGGTGGAGGTGAAGAAGCGGAGGGACATCTTCTGGAGGTGGCCGTAGGTGCGGTTGCGGAGGTCGAACATGACGCCCTGGCCGACGCGCGTGTTCAGGTAGGTCTGGAGCAGGCTGAGGAGCGCGCCGGCGACGACGGTGCCGAAGATGAGGGCGGCATCGCGGTCGACGGCGCTGCGGTTGTGGGCGCCCTTCGTGATGTTGTCGATGATGCGGGCAAAGAGGACCGGGGGGCCCAGTCCGACGACGGCCGCGAGCGTGACGGTCACGAAGAGGACGGCGATCGAGCGTTTGTAGTCGGAGAAGACGCCGAGCACGCGGCGCAGGATCTCGCCGGCGCCTCGCTGCGGGCGGGCGCGCTCGGTGAGGAGGCCGTGGCCGCGCATACCGCCGCCACCACCGCCGCCCATGCCGCCGCCCATTTGCATGCAAACATCGTGACAGAAAAGCGGGGGATTGGGCGACTCACCCGTATGGCCGCAGTTGGAGGAACCTAACCCGCCGGCTGCTCGCGTCGGTCGATGTGGAAGATGGCGTAGAAGCTGACCACGGCATCGAAGGACGAGGGCGCAAAGTGCAGGTGCTCCATGTCGGCCAGAAGGAGCGAGACCGCCGGCGCCTGACGGCGCGCGAGGAGGAGCTGGGACCGCGAGATGTCGGCTCCGACGACGTCGTAGCGGGCGCTGAGGGCGCGGGCGACCGGCACGCCGGCGCCGCATCCAAGATCGAGGACGCGGGCGCGCTCGGGGAGCAGTGTGATCAGCGGCGCAAGCTCGTCCGCCGTTTCGGTCGCGCGGGCCGAGTTGTACGAGGCGGCGCACGCGTCGTAGCCATCGATGACGAGGCGCTTGTAGTCGCGAGTGTTGTCGTCGGCGAACTTCATCGAGTTGTGCCCGGCATCTCCGGTGTCCCGTCGAGACATCGTGACACAAATCGAGCGACGCGCCGTGCGGCGCGGGTTTGAAGGAACCTAACCCCCGGCCCCTTCCCTGACGGGAAGGGGAGCTCCAATCGGGCGGATCAGGGTCGGGTTTGTCGTGGCGCCGCTAACGCTATGATTCGCAGCGAGCGGGAGGTGACGGAGCTTGACGAACACACGCGACGCTGGCGGACGGCCGATCGAGGTGCACTGGTTCCTGCCGACGTCCGGGGACGGACGTTCGGTGGTGGACTTCTTCCCGGACCCGGACGGGCGGCTGCCTTCGAGCGCGCGGAGGGCGCGGATCGACTACCTGCGGCAGATCGCGCAGGCTGCGGACCGTTTGGGGTTCGAGGGGGTGCTGACGCCGACGGGGATCCAGTGCGAGGACGCGTGGCTGGCGTCGGCGGCGCTGGCGGGCGCGACGGAGCGGCTGCGGTTCATCGTGGCGTTCCGGCCGGGGCTGATCCTGCCGACGCTGGCGGCGCAGCAGGCGGCGACGCTGCAGCGGATCAGCGGCGGGCGGACGATCATCAACATCGTGACGGGCGGGGACGCGGCCGAGCAGAAGACGTACGGCGACTTCCTGGAGCACGACGAGCGGTACGAGCGGACGGGCGAGTTCATCGACGTGATGCGGAGGTGCTGGGGGCCGGCGCTGTTCGATTTCGAGGGGACGCACTACCGGGTGCGGAAGGGCGGGCTGCGGCCGCCGGTGGGGGAAGTGGCGACGGAGGCGTCGCTGGCGGGGTCGGCGACGGAGCCGCCGGTGTACTTCGGGGGCGCATCGCCGGCGGCGGAGAAGATCGCGGCGAAATACGTCGACGTGTACCTGCTGTGGGGGGAGCCGCCGGAGTGGGTCAAGGAGCGCGTCGAGCGGATGCGGGGGCTGGCGGCGGAGCAGGGGCGGACGCTGCGATTCGGGATCCGGCTGCACGTGATCGCGCGAGAGACGGAGTCGGAGGCGTGGGCGGCGGCGGAGCGGCTGCTGAGCACGATGACGGAGGAGCAGGTGGAGGTGGCGCGGAGGCGGTTCTCTCGGAGCGAGTCGGTGGGGCAGCAGCGGATGACGCAGCTGGCGGGGGACAAGCTGGACATGGAGGCGCTGACGGTGGCGCCGAACCTATGGTCGGGGATCGGGCTGGTGCGGGGCGGTGCGGGGACGGCGCTCGTCGGGAGCTACGACCAGGTGACGGAGCGGATCCGGGAGTACGCGGCGCTGGGGCTGGACACGTTCATCTTCTCCGGGTATCCGCATTTGGAGGAGGCGTACGTGGTGGGGGAGGAGATTCTGCCGCGGGTGCGGGGGATCAGGGTTGGGGCGTAGCGTGGCTGGCTGGCCAGTCGGCGGAGCGACGCCTGGGAGAGCAGGCTCAGTGTCGATCCATGGGGACACAGGTTTGGTCCCAGACGCGCCAGATGGACGCTGACTGGCGGCGGGTCGCCGCCTACGTCCTTTGTCGCGACGACGACGGGCGGATCCTGCTCACACGTTTCACCCTGGCCGGTCACCCTGACTCCGGCAAGTGGACGATGCCCGGCGGCGCCATGGAGTGGGGCGAGGATCCGTTGGACACGGCCGAGCGCGAGCTGGAAGAGGAGACGGGACTGCACGCGGAGATTGGCCGCGTCGTCGGCGTGTTCTCCCGCTGGTACGAGCCTCACGAGGCGGTGAGTGGCAACGCGGGGCACGCGGTCGGCATCGTGTACGAGGGCACCAACGTGCGCGGCGTCCTTCGGACGGAGTTCTCGCGCGACGCCGACAACACGACGGATGCGGCTGCGTGGTTCACGTTGGACGAGGCACGCACGCTCCCGCACGTCGAGCTGGTGGCGTTCTGCCTCGACTTGTGTGACTGACAGGGCCCGCGCAACGTTGCGTGCTTCGCGCGAGCGGCGGGGATGAGGGGGAGATGGAGGAATCAGAGGTTCGACGCGCAGTGGCAGCGGCCGTGTCGACGGCGTCGGCGCTTGAGCTGGAGTCGACGAACGCGATCGTTCTTTGCAACTCGAACAAGCTCGCGGTGCGGCTGCTCCCCTGCGATGTGCTTGCCCGCGTCGCGTATGTAGGGCAGGAGGTCGCACAGTTCGAAGTCGAGCTGGCACAACGCCTCGCCGAAACCGGGAGCCCCGCGGGTGCTCTTGAGCCTCGAGTCGCGCCGCGCGTCCACGAGCGTGACGGCTTCGCGATCACGCTGTGGACGTACTACGAGCCCGTGCCCGGAGAGGTTTCGCCAGCCGACTACGCGAGCGCGCTCGAACGGCTGCACGCGGGCATGCGGAAGCTCGACATGGCGACGCCGCACTTCACGGACCGCGTCGCGGAGGCTCAAACGCTCGTCGAGAGCCGCGACCGCACGCCGGCACTCGTCGACGCCGACCGGGAACTGCTCACCAATACGTTGCGAAGCCTGAGGCGAACGATCTGCGACCGCGGCGCCGCGGAGCAACTGCTGCACGGCGAGCCGCATCCGGGCAACCTGCTCAATACGAAGGACGGGCCGGTGTTCATCGACCTCGAGACGTGTTGCCGTGGGCCGGTCGAATTCGACCTTGCCCATGTGCCCGAAGAGGTCTGTGAGCGCTATCCAGACGTTGATCGAGAACTGCTCGGCGAGTGCGGGGGACTCGTGCTTGCGATGGTCGCGGCGTGGCGCTGGGATCGAGGCGATGAATTCCCGAATGGGGAGGAAGCGGGTCGAGAGCTTCTCCGCGCCGTGCGCGAGGGTCCACCGTGGCCGCCGCTCGAATCCGTGATGCGCCCGCTCGTGCAGTGACCGGTTGTTGATTTGAGCGGCGCGCTCCGAGTGTCAGGCGCGGTCTGACGCTAGCGGGCGGGCCGTCCGGCGAGCGCGGAGAGAGCGCGTTCGCCAGCGGCGTGGTCCAGGCGGATGCCGAGCCGCACGAAGGCCGCCGCGACTGACTCGCGGAGTGACGGGCGCAGGCACAACGCCTCCGCCTCGACGGCGCGGCTGACATCGCGACGTTCGAGGGCGGCGAGCCGATGCGCGAGCATCAATTCGTCGAACAGGGAGTACTGCATCATTGGCTCCTGAGCGGCCGTCCCCGTTCCGCGGCTAGCGAGCGGCCGGCTGGAAGAGTTCGATCGGGTTGCCGGAAGGATCCTCGAGCAGGATCTGCTTGCCGCCGGGGCCGCTGACGACGTCGTTGCGGAAGCGCACGCCTTCGGCACGGAGGCGGTCAACTTCGGCGGCGATGTCATCGACGATGAAGTGGATGCGATTCCAGCCGCCGGGGACGGGCTGCGTGCCGTCGGGCATGGGGCGGCCGGCGGAGGACATCGGCCCGCTGAGGAGCAGGCGCAGGTTTCCGCGGTGGACGTCGGCGAAGGCGGGGGAGTTGATGCCGACGGTGAAGCCGAAGTGTGTTGTGTAGAAGTCGACGGCGGCGGGGACGTCGCCCACCATGTAACGGACGCTGACGATGTCATCGGGCATGGCTGCTATCTCCTGACTGTTTGCTGGTTGATGACGGGGAGCAGGAACCGGACGCGGCTCTCGATCTCCCCGGCGGTGCGCTGGAACGCGGCGTAGATCTCGTCTTCGGTGCCGGTATCGTTCGCGGGATCGGCGATGCTCCAGTGGATGCGCTCGGGACCACCGGGGAAGTCGGGGCAGACTTCGCGCACGCGGTCGCAGAGCGTGATCGACGTAATCGAAGCGACGGCGGGCGAAGCGGTCGAGATGCTTCGATCGGTTGGCGCTGATGTCGATGCCGCGCTCGCGCATCACGCGGACGGCGTTGGGGTGGACGCTCCGGGGGTGGCTACCGGCGCTCTGGGCCTCGACGGCGTCGCCGGCGAGGTGCTGGAGCAGCGCCTCGGCGATCTGCGAGCGCGTGCTATTGCCGGTGCAGAGGAAGAGGACGCTGGATCGGCGGCTCGTGGGCGCGTCGCCGTCTGCGTCGGGTGGGACGAGGGCGAGGCCGGGGTGGAGCGCGCCGCCGGCCCCGGCGAGCAGCTCACGGCAGCGCGGGAGGTCAATGCGGTAGTAGGCGTCGCGGCCGTCGAAGGAGCTGCGGCGCATCGACACGAGGCGGCCGGAGCGGAGGCGGCCGAGGTGGTAGGAGACGAGATTCTGCGGCTTGCCGAGCACGTCCGTGAGCTCGCGGACCTGGCGGTCGCTGCGGGCGAGCTCGCGGAGGAGCTGCCAGCGGAGCGGGTGTCCGGCGAGCTGGAGGAAGGGGGGCGGGGCGGTGTTGGGGCGAAGGTCCGGGTTCATGTGGGCGACTATACATCAAGATAAGTTGATCGATCAAGCTAGTTTGGTCGATATTCGCCAACGAGATTGAGACCGAAGCGCCGGAAGGCGTGAGAGTCGAGGGAGGGGCGGCTGTCGTGATGGCAAGCGGGCGGAAGTGGCTCCGTCGGGGCGGCTATCTCACGGCGAGGAGGACGCGGTCGGTGCCTGACTGCCAGATGGACGCGACCTCGCGGAAGCCGGCGTCGTGGAGGGCACCGACCTGGAGGTCGTAGGTCGCGGACGATTCGGGGCGCTGCTTCAGCGAGAGGCGGCGGGTGCGTTCGGCGATGAGGGGCGCCATGGACGGCTCTCGTCCGAGGGCGTCCCACCACTGCTCGGAGGTCTCGACTCCGCGGGCGGCGAATGATTCATCGGTCCAGTTGCGGTCTCGGGCGTCACGCGTGAGGCGCTGGATGGTGGGGAGATCGGGGCCGAAGTCCATGTTGTCGCCGTTCAGGAAGACGCCGCCGGGGCGGATCAGCTTGCCGAGCTGGCCGTAGACGCGGATGAGGTCGGGCGGGGCGAGCCAGTGCAGGGCGGTGGTGCTGAGGGCGGCATCGACGCTCTGCTCGCCGACGGACTCCGTCCAAGCCGGCGATGCGAGATCGGCGTCGACCCAGCGGAGGCGGCCGTCGCGGGTGCCGAGCGCGCCCTGGCCGAGGGCGAGCATCACGGGGTCCATGTCGATGGCTACGCAGCGGGCGCGGGGGAAGCGATCGAGCAGGCGCTGGCTGATGGCGCCGGGGCCACAGGCGAGATCGAGCGCGACGAAGTCTTCGGGGAGCAGCGCCTCCAGCACGTCGAGCATGATGCGGAAGCGCTCCTCGCGTTCGGGGACGTAGCCGGTCTGCTGCGCGTCCCAGCGATCGAGCCAGTGCCGCCAGTCGACCTGCAGCTGTTTCGTTCGTCTGTCATGGGACCCCGCCTCGACGGAATCCTTCGGTGGGATGACGGTACGGCCGATGAGGATCCGGGTCTTGTACGAATGTTACCGGGGCGGCGGGCTACTTCGGGGAGGAGGCGCGGGCGTCTGTGTCGATGACGTGTTCGAGGATGGCGAGGCCCTGCTCGAGCTCTTCGTCGGTGACGGTGAGGGGCGGGACGATGCGGACGGCGTTGGGGCGGACGTTGTTGAGGATGAGGCCGTTCGCGAGGGCGTCGTTCGTGATGCGCTCGCCGATATCGCCGCTGAACTGGACGGCCCACATGAGGCCGGCGCCGCGCACCGCCGTGACGTTGTGGTGGGTATCGGCGAGCGCGTTGAGGCGGCGCTCGACGATCTTGCCCTTGCGGGCGACGTCGGCGGGGAGGTCGTTGTCGACCATGAACTTCATGACCTCGTAGCCGACGCGGGTGGTGAGTGGCTCGCCGCCGTAGGTGCTGCCGTGGTCGCCGGGGGTGAAGACGGCGGCGTGTTCCTTGGCCATGAAGGCGGAGAGGGGGACGCCGCCGCCGATGCCCTTGCCGAGCGTGATGATGTCGGGCTCGACACCGAAGTACTCGTAACCAAAGAGCGTGCCGAGGCGGCCGCAGCCCGTCTGCACCTCGTCGAAGATGAGGAGGATGTTGCGCTCGTCGCACCAGTCGCGGAGCTCGTGGAAGTAGCGGTCGGAGGGCACGTTGATGCCGCCTTCGCCCTGGATGGGCTCCAGGAAGACGGCGGCGGTGCGGTCGGTGGTGGCGCGCTTGACGGCGTCGACGTCGTCGAAGGCGACGTGGACGAAGCCCTCCGGAAGCGGCGCGAAGGGCTCCTTGTATCGGGCGGTGCCGCCGGCGGTGATGGTCTGCAGCGTGCGGCCGTGGAAGGCGTTGTCAGCGGCGATGATCTCGTAGGCGCCGTCCTTCTTCTCCTTGCCCCACTTGCGGGCGAGCTTGAGTGCGCCCTCGTTGGCCTCCGCGCCGGAGTTCATGAAGTAGACGCGGTCGAAGCAGGAGTGCTCGACGAGGAGCTCGGCGAGCTGAAGCTGGGGGATGGAGTAGAACTGGTTGGAGACGTGGATGAGCTGCTTCGCCTGGTCGGCGAGCGCTTCGACGATGACGGGGTGGCAGTGGCCGAGGCTGATGGTGGCGGGGCCGCCGAAGAAGTCGAGGTACGACTTGCCGTCCTCGTCCCAGATGGTGGTGCCTTCGCCGCGGACGGCGAGGAGATCCATGCGCCGGCCGGTGCGCATGAAGTACTGCTGCTCTTTGGCTCGCCAGTCGGTGGTCATGGTGGGGGAAGTTTAGCAGGTTTTCAGTCGTCGATAGTCGTCCGCGAATTCAGGCGGGGTGCACGGCGAAGAGGTGGACGGGTCAGCGATGCCTCTGAGGTCGTGTTGGCTCCGGTGCTCCAACTGGACGCAGATCACTGATTCGCTAGAGCACCAGTGTCCCGCCGACCGGCAGGTGGTCGGACAGACCGAGGCCAATCGTGTCGGCGCCACGCCACCACTGCTCGCTGCGGAGCCCGCCTGTCACCAGCACGTGGTCGATGCGGCCCGGGCCGCCGCCCAGGTCACCCAGGTAGGTGACATCCTCGTCGAGGCGCCCGGTCGGGTGTGTATCGCGCCATCCGTGACGCAGCAGCATCTCCATCGCTTGAGGCGCGGTGTGCGTATTCAGGTCGCCGAGAAGCAGAGCGGCGCCAATGCCCTCTATCACGGGCACGAGCTGCTCTCGCACGACGGCCAGCATCGGCTCAACGCTACGGTGGTCGACGTGCGTGGTGGCGACGACAAGGCTTCGTCCGGATGCGAGATGCCGCACAACCGTCCACAGGAGCTGTCTAGGAGTGCGATTGCCGTAGCCGATGGAGAGGGGCGTTTTCGGGTCCGGCGAGAGCCAGCAGTGTCCTTGTTCGACGACCGCGATCGCTTCCGAGAAGAACAGTGCGATTTCGATAAGCGTGGAATCGGCGACGCCGGTTTGGCCGATGACTGCGTCAACCGATTGCTTCGGGAGCGGCGTCTCCACGGCGACCGCGGTGTGACGGTGAAGCGAACTGCGGAGGTCTGCAAACTGGCGTTCGGAGATCTCCTGGAAGGCGATGATGTCGTATGCGCGAACGTAAGCGGAAACTGCATCGCGTCGCTCGTGCCACGGTCGTACGCCCGGGGATGCAAGAGGGGCGTAGCTCACGTTCCAGGTTATTGCTTCGACGCGATGGCCGGCGGAAGGAACGTCCGTTGTGTGGTGGCTCACAGCGGCTCTTGGCTCACGGGCCGTCAGCGCCTGGCCATCACGGCGAAGAGGTGGACGGGGTCGGCGATGCCCTTGAGGTCGTGTGGGCCGCGGTCGTCGAAGGCGACGCTCGCGGAGGTGCGGGCGAGGTCGCGGACGGTGGCGGAGACGAGGATCTCGCCGGGCTGGGAGAGGGCGCAGATGCGGGAGGCGATGTTGACGGCGCCGCCGAAGACGTTGTTGGACTCGCGGATGACGTCGCCGGCGTGGATGCCGAGATGGAGCTTGAGGGGGGTGCCGTCGCAGGCGGCGTCGCAGGCGCGGGCGGCGGCGATGGCCTGGGAGGCGGCGGGGAAGGTGGCGAGGACGCCGTCGCCGAGGAGCTTGCCGTCGATGGGGGTGCCGCCGTTGGCGGTGATGATCGTGCGGAGGGCGTCGTCGAGGGCGCGGGCGTGGTCGCGGAAGGCGGCGTCGCCGAGGCGACTCAGTGAGGGTGGTGGAGTCGGCGATGTCGGTGAAGAGGATGATGGCGGTGCCGTGAGCGGTCGACGCTTCACCGTGCGGGTCGGGCTTGAGGCCGAGGAAGTCGGCGATGGCGGTGTTTGCCGGCTCGTTGATGAATACGCCCCGGAACCGCGAGCCGCCCTCCAGCTCGACCAGCTCGGCGTCCGGAACCGCCGACGCAACGCTTCGGCCGTAGAGGGGATCCGCCGTGTCACCCATCGGTGTGTTGATGATGAGCGCTGGCGCCCTGACGGCCGAGAGGAAGGCCATGGCGTCGTAGCGTTGCATCTCCTCGGCGAAGCGCGCGACGCCACTGCGGCTGACGGCGGCCAGGAGGAATTCGGCGAAGGCGTGCGCCTGGCGGCCGCTCTCCCAGCCGAGGACGGCGCGGGCGATGCTCTCGCTCCAGAGCGTCTCGTCCTGCGCGGCAAGGTCGATCATGACCTTCCCGCGGCCACGTGTGAATGCTTCGCCGGAAGGCAGTGGCTGGAAGATGACGAGCCGCGTGACGTTCTGCGGGTGGCCCGCGGCGTACTCTATCGCGCCGTTGCCCTGGTGGCTGATGGCGATGACGTCGCAGCCGTCGCCGGGTACGCGGTCGAGTACGGCCTCGATATCGAGGGTGCCGCCGACGAAGGGCCCGGCGGTCTCACGCTCGGACATTCCGTAGCCGCGCGGATCCCAGCGGATGACGGTCCGGCTCCGGGCCATCCGCTCGTACCAGGCGCTGACGGCCGGGAACTGCCACTCGCGCGCGAGGTGGCTGAACAGCAGCGGCGGCGTGACCAGCAGACGCGGTCCGGAGCCCATGGTCCAATACGCGATGCGGACGCCGTCCTGCGTCGTGGCGTACTTGATGCGCGGCTCAGCCATGCTGTGCTCCCGGCCTGAGTTCCGCTTTGCGCTGCTCTCAGGTTACAACCGTCCGCCAACTGTCGGGCGCGTGGTGTGTCAGACGCTCGTGAGCTCGTCGAGGTTGGCGCGGAGTTTCTCGATGGCGGTGATGATGTCGTCGACGTCGGAGGTGGTGCCGAGGAAGATCTCGTGGGGGAGCCAGATCATCTCTTTGGCGGCGGCGCGCTCGGCGACGGGGCAGTGGGTCTGGGAGTAGTCGACGTCGATGGGGGCGTCCTTCCAGGCGAAGAGGGGGGCGCTGTACACGGGCGTGTAGAAGGCGGCGAAGAGCTTGATGCCTTCGGCGTAGAGGGCGCGGGCGAATCGGTCGCGGGGGACGTTGCGCCAGGCTGATTCGTCGTAGCGGAGGACGATGCCGTAGCCGGAGCGCGTCGTCATGCGGTCGTCGTGCTTGAGGAGGCTGACGCCTTCGAGGCCGGCGACGCGCTTCTCGAAGTGGGCGATGTTGGCGTTGCGGGTGGCGACCTGTTCGGGGAGGCGCTCGAGCTGGGCGAGGAGGACGGCGGCCTGGAACTCGGTCATGCGGTAGTTCCAGCCGAGCATGGTGCCCTCGGCGGCCTGGCGGTCGGTGGTCGTGCCGCGGCCGGAGTTCATGTAGGCCTGGCAGCGGCCGGCGAGGTCGTCGTCGTTGGTGATGATGATGCCGCCCTCGCCGCAGGTCATGAGCTTCGACGACTGGAAGCTGAAGCAGCCGATGTCGCCGAGCGTGCCGGCGCCCTTGCCGCGCCAGAAGCCGCCGTGCATGTGAGCGCAGTCCTCGATGACCTTCAGGTTGTGCTTCTTCGCGATTTCGTTGATGCGGTCCATGTCGGCCATGCGGGAGCCGAGGTGGACGGGGAGGATGGCGCGCGTGTCGGGGGTGACGAGGCGCTCGATCTGGTCGACGTCGATGCACCAGGTGTCGGGGTCGATATCGACGAAGACGGGCTTGAAGCCCTGGACGAGGGCGGCGAAGGCGGTGGCGTAGAACGTGAGGGCGGGGACGAGGACCTCGTCGCCGCGCTCCAGGCCGGCGGCCTTGAGGGCGATCTCGAGGGCCGTCGTGCCGCCGGTGGTGGTGATGGCGTGCTTCGCGCCGTGGTACTCGGCGAAGCGGCGGGCGAACTCACCGCCGACGGTGTTGGGGGACGGGAAGCCGCCCCAGTTGCCGCTCTCGACGACGCGGGTGAGGTTCTCGATCTCCCGCTGGTCGTGCTGGGGCCAATCGGGCCAAGGCTGCGTGCGGACGGGCGTGCCGCCGCGGACTGCGAGGTTGGGCATGTAGGGAGGTTATAGGTGAGAGGGGATAGGGGATAGGGGAGGCACGGAAACGGGGAGCGAGAAGCGCGAGGTCAGCGCGTGGGGCAGGGTTGAGTTGGGTCGAGGTAGACGGCGCCGGCGGGCGTGTCGATCTCTCTCGTGTAGAGGGAGGTGACGTCGGACTGCCAGGGGACAGGGAAGAGGGCGTCTTCGGCGACGACGAGGACGGCGGGCGGGCAGGCGACGAGGCTGGCCCGGAGCTGGTCGCCCCACTCCGGACGGACGACGGCGGGCGAGGCGAAGAAGAATCGACGTTCCGGCTGGCGGTCCGCGAAGACGTAGGACTGGCCGTGATCGCCGAGGACGTAGAACTCGCCGGGGGTGGCGGCGATCTCGGCGGCGGCGGCGCCGAGCGGGTGGTGGATGTCGTGGTAGTCGGTGATCAGCGGCGAGAAGCCGAAGACGACGGGGAGAGTGCTGAGCACGGCGAGGGCGAGGAGGGTTGTGCGGGGGGCGATGCGCGGCCAGGCCCAGGCGATGCCGGCGCCGGCGAAGAGGGCGACGCCGGGCGCGAGCAGCGTGTAGTAGTGGTTGAACTGCTGGCCGGAGAGCTTGACGGAAGCGACGCCGCCGAGCGCGACGAGCCAGACCCGGAGATCGCGCACGAACCAGGCGCCGGCGATCGCCGCGGCGATCAGCGGCAGCCAGCCGATGAGCACGGGCGGCGGCACCTTGAGGAGCGTGGCGAGACGGTCGCCGTTGGAGGTGAAGGCGCCGTACTCCATGTTGAAGGTGACGTTCGCAGTCCAGTAGTCGTGCCAGATGGGGATGAACGGGAGCGACACGGCGGCCGCGACGGCGATCGCGCCGGCGGCTGACTTCCACGCGTCGCGCCTCCAGATCCAGACGAGGGCCGGCGCGAAGAGCAGGGCCATCGGCTTGGTCATGGCGGCGACGCCGAGCAGCACGCCGGCGGTGAACGGTGACGTGACGGCGAACGCGGCGACGAGCGGGAGGAGCGCGAACGACTCGAGGTTGGCGCGCACGCTGAGGCCCGGGTTGGCGAGGGCGATCACGTACGCGACGGTCGCGAGGGCGGCGTTGCGCGGGGTTAGCCAGCGCCGGGCGATCACGGCGAGTATCGGCACAGAGGCAGCGAGGCAGAGTGCGGCGAGGATGCGCTCGACGAACATGCTCGCGCCGAGACCGGCGGGGAGGTACCAGGCGTAGGCGAGCGGCGGCTTGTGGTCGAAGAGGTCGCGGTAAGGCCAGTGGCCGTGGACGGCGCCGGTGGCGACGACCTTGTAGACGGCCTCATCGGGGGTGAGCGGCTGGAGCCAGGCGAAGACGAGGAGCCAGCAGAAGAGGCCGGCGGCGAGCGTCCAGGCGAGGCGATAGGTCGAAGTGGCGGCGAGCGACGGGAGCCGCAGACGTGGGGTCGCGATGGCCCGCGGCGTTGCGGCGGCGTGTGCGGCTGTCAGACGCACGTTGTGACGTGCCGAGAGATTCGCATGGCGCATAGATGATCGGCGCGCGGGGACGGGCGCTGAAGCCGCGGAGCGTCGATAGCTTGACGTAATGGTCTACGAGGTCATGCCGTCGAGGAACGTGCGGGAGAGGGCGTCTGCTGCGGCGGCGTAGCCGCGGTCGCGGGCGAGTTCGACGAACTTGCCGGAGATGAAGACAGATTCGACGGCGGCGCGTGTCACGGGAATATCAAGGTCCGGCCGGAAGGAACCGTCCGAAATGCCGCGGGCGAGCAGGGCGTCCATCGTGGTGGTGAACTCGTCGATCTGGCGCTCGTCGACGTCGAGTTTGCGGGCCATGGCCACCTCGATGAGGGCGCCGAAGCGCTCGAAGACGTCGGCGGCGGCGACGAAGATGGCGCGGAAGGCGTCGGCGGGCGTGTGGTTCGCGACGGCGGACTGGACGTGGCCCAGCAGCTCGACGCGGGTTTCGTCGAGGAGGGCGGAGAGCAGACCGTCGCGGCTCTCAAAGTGCCGATAGAGGGTGCCGACGCCGACATCGGCGCGGGCGGCGATGTCCTTCATCTCCGCTTCGAGGCCACGGATGGCGAAGATATGTCTAGCGGCGTCGAGGATGCGGGCGCGATTGAGGACGGCGTCGGAGCGCTCGGCGCGGGCAGCGTGAGTGGAATCGACCATAACGGAACCTTAACCTGAGTTTCCTTGCGAGAACCGGAACTCCGGTTCATAATATGACGACATCCCGTTACCGTCAAGGAGTCCCCGGCACATGCACGCAAAGCGTTCCTTTCTATTCGAGACCTGGCCGCGGTTTGCGGCGCGCCATCCGTGGTGGGTGCTGGGGGCGACGGCCGTCGCCCTGGCGACGCTGGTGTTGGCGTTCAGCGCCTTCAAGGGCAGCTACACGGACGCGTTCAGCTTCAAGGGAACGGAGGCGCAGCAGGCCGTCGACCTGCTGCACGCGCGCTTCCCGCAGCAGGCGGGCGATAGCGCCACGGTGGTCGTGAAGGCGGCGGCGGGCGTCGATGACCCGCAAGTGCACGCGAAGATCGACACGCTGGTTGGCCAGCTGAAGGCGCTGCCGGAGGTCGTCGACGTGACGTCGCCCTACGGCGGTCAGGACACGATCTCCGCCGACGGGACGATCGCGCGGATCAGCGTCCAGTACGACAGCAAGACGCGCGACCTGAAAGCGGGGAGCGCCGATGCGCTGATGGCGCTGCGGAAGCAGGTTTCGACCAGCGATTTCCAGGTGGAGGCGGGCGGCTCTGTCGTGAATGCGACGGAGCGAGGAGGCCTGGGGAACACGGCGGAGTTGATCGGGATCGCCGCGGCCGTGTTGATCCTGCTGGTCGCCTTCGGCTCGGTGGTGGCGATGGGGCTGCCGATCATCACGGCGATGCTCGCGCTGGTGTCCGGGATGCTGCTGATCGGGATCGGCACGCGGTTCGTAGCGCTGCCGTCGTTCACGCCGGAGTTCGGGGCGATGATCGGGCTGGGCGTCGGGATCGATTATGCGCTGCTGATCGTGACGCGCTATCGCGAGGGGCTGGCGCGCGGGATGAGCGTGGATGACGCGATCGCGCAGGCGGCGATGACGGCGGGACGGTCAGTGCTGTTCGCCGGCTCGACGGTAGTGATCGCGATGCTGGGGCTCTGGGCCGTGGGGATCCAGTTCGTGGCGGACCTGGGGACGGCGGCGGCGGTGATCGTCGGCCTGGCCGTCGTAGTGGCCCTGATCGTGATGCCGGCGGTGCTGAAGGTGATCGGACGGCGCATCGATAGCTGGCGGGTGCCGGGAATCAAGCCGGTGGCCCACGAAGGCGAGAGCGGGATGGGGTACCGGCTGAGCCGGCTGATCCAGCGGGTGCCGGTGCCGGCGCTGGTGATCTCGCTCGGCGTCCTGATCGCGCTTTCGATCCCGCTGTTCAGCATCCAGCTGGGGTCCTCCGACGCGGGAAACAACCCGGAGAGCTTCACGTCGCGGCGGGCGTACGACCTGCTGTCGGCCGGGTTCGGTCCGGGGTTCAACGGTCCGATCGTCGTGGCGCTGCGCGTCGACAGTGCGGCGGGCGCCGAGGTTGTGAATGCGCTGCCTGCGGAGCTGACATCGCTGCCGGGGGTGAAGGCGGTGGGGGAGCCGCGCTTCAATCCGGAGAAGACGGCGGCGACGATCATCGTGACGCCGACGACGTCG
The DNA here is from genome assembly GCA_963843685.1 of uncultured Chloroflexia bacterium. Classification (GTDB taxonomy): domain Bacteria; phylum Chloroflexota; class Dehalococcoidia; order DSTF01; family JACRBR01; genus DASQHL01. Next base: position 51,221 of record CAWJLO010000011.1, on the reverse strand, counting down.
CCGCAGGACGCGGCGACGGCGACGCTGGTGCACAATCTACGGACGACACTGGCCGCGAGCACGGCGGGGCAGGGGGCGCAGGCGTACGTCGGCGGGACGACGGCCGCGTTCATCGACATCGGGGACCAGATCACGGGACGGCTGCCGCTGCTGTTCGCGTCGGTGATCGGGCTGAGCTTCCTGCTGCTGATGGCGGTGTTCCGGTCGGTGCTGGTGCCGCTCAAGGCGGCGCTGATGAACCTGCTGGCGATCGGCGCGGCGTACGGCGTGATGGTGGCCGTGTTCCAGTGGGGTTGGGGGGCGAGCCTGATCGGGGTGACGCGGACGGGGCCGGTGGAGTCGTTCTTGCCGATGTTCATGTTCGCGATCCTGTTCGGGCTCTCGATGGACTATGAGGTGTTCCTCGTGAGCCGGATCAGGGAGGAGTACCTGCGGACGGGGGACGCGTCGGGGTCGGTGGCGCACGGGCTTTCGTTGACGACGCGTCTGATCACGGCCGCGGCGGGGATCATGGTCGCGGTGTTCCTGAGCTTCGCGCTGGGGGATCAGCGCGTGATCAAGGAGTTCGGCATCGGGCTGGCGACGGCGATCTTCATCGATGCGACGATCATCCGGCTGATCCTGGTACCGGCGCTGATGCAGGTGATGGGCGAGGCGAACTGGTGGTTCCCGGACTGGCTTGACCGGCTGGTGCCGCGGATCAGCGTCGAGGCGCCACGGGCGATGCAGGCGGAGCCGGTGCGGGTGCTGGTGAAGGAGTAGCCAGGATCGCACCCGATCAGTGACGCAGCGTCTTCACGGTTCGAGGTGGACGACGGGCATGCACCCATGCCTGCGCGCGATCCTGCCGGTGCACCATTACTGGTGTGCCGCTACACCTGCACGGGTTCGCGGCGGGTGAAGGTGAAGAGCTGGGCGGGGCGGTGGGCGCCCTCCATGCGGGTGGCGCCGGCAGGCTTGATGATGCCGAGCGAGAGCATGCGGCGGCGGAAGTTCCGCTTGTCCAGCTCGCGGTCGAGGATGGCCTCGTAGACCTCCTGGAGGTCGCTGAGGGTGAACTGCCTCGGCAGCAGGCTGTAGGCGACGTTCGTGTAGTCGAGCTTGGAGCGCAGGCGGCGGACGGCGTAGTCGACGACGGCGTTGTTGTCGAAGGCGAGAGGGGGGAGCTTGTAGACGCTGTGCCACTGGGGCTGCCAGGTGTCGCTCTCGCGCAGGCGGACCTGCCCGTACTGGACGAGGGCGAAGTAGGTGATGGCGACGCCGCGGCCGGCGCCTTCGCCGCGGGAGAGCTCGCCGAAGGTGTAGAGCTGCTCCAGGTAGACGTCCGAGACGCCCGTCTCATCGAGGAGTTTGCGGGCAGCGGCGCGGTCGAGGGTTTCGCCTTCCGCGAGGAAACCGCCGGGGAGCGCCCAGTAGTCGCTGAACGGCCCGGCGCTACGTCGAATCAGGAGTACGCGCAGATCGTCGTCGACCACCGTGAAGATGACGACGACGACGGCCACCAGCGGTGGCGCCACCGGCGGTGGCGCCACGACATGGGGCGCGGCTTTCGATGATGATCGGGGTGGCACGGAACTATCGCTGATCCTTGCGGCGTTCCTCGAAGTACCCTTCGGTCAGATTCCAGATCAGGCCGACCAACGCAAACGCGCCGACCCCGGCCAGCAATGGCAGTGCGAGAATATCGAACGAGCCGAACATGCTACGCAGGGACCGGTGCGGGGAGCGCTGTTCCTTGCAATGACCAGGCGGTGGCGTTCGTGATGCGGACGTCGACGAGCTGTCCTATCTCCGCGTCACCATCGAAGTGTACCAGCTTGCCGAGGCGGTTACGACCGGTCCAGCGGCCCTCGCGGCGGCTTTCGACAAGGACGCGCTGTTCGGTGTCAAGAAATCGCTGATTGATCTCGGCGGAGACGCGCGCTTCGAGCTGCTCGACCGCTTTGAGGCGCTCCTGCTTGACGGCGGCAGGCACGTCGTCGGCGAGCTGGCGGTGGGCGATGGTGCCGGGGCGCGGGGAGTAGGCGGCGACGTGCACCTTGTCGAAGCGGAGCATGGCGAGGAGGTCGTAGGTGTGCTGGAACTCGGCGTCCGTCTCGCCGCAGAAGCCGACGATGACATCGGTGACCATGGCGGCGTGCGGGATCTTCGAGCGGACGAGGTGGAACTTCTCGAGGTACTCGTCGAGCGTGTAGCCGCGGCGCATGCGGGCGAGGACGTCGTCGTCGCCGGACTGCACGGGGATGTTGAAGTTCTCGCAGACCTTCGGGAGCGCGGCGACGGCATCGACGATGCGCGGGGTCATGTCCTTCGGGTAGGACGTGAGGAAGCGGATGCGGTCGAGGCCGGGCGTGTCGTGGACCGCGCGCATGAGGTCGCCGAGGTCGGGCTGATCGGGGAGGTCGTGACCGTACGCCTCCACGGTCTGGCCGAGCAGGGTGACTTCACGGACGCCGCGCGCGCAGTAGTGCTCGATCTCGTTGCGGACGTCGTCGATGGTGCGGCTCTTCTCGCGGCCGCGGCGGTAGGGGACGATGCAGTAGGTGCAGAACTTGTCGCAGCCGTGGACGACGGGGACGAAGGCGGTGACGGAGTCGGGTGTGGCGAAAGTGTTAGGCCAGAACTCGCCGCCGGTGTCGTCGACCCCGGCGATCTCCATGATGGGTGCGAAGTCCTGCGGGCGGGCGAAGGCATCGACGTAGGGGAAGCGGCGGCGGAGGTCGTCGTGGCGGGGGCCGACCATGCAGCCCATGACGGCGATCTTCACGTCCTGGCCGCGGGCGCGGAGCTTCTTGAGGCGGCCGAGCTGGCCGATGGCGCGGTCCTCCGCGTGCTCGCGGACGGAGCAGGTGTTGAGGACGACGAGGTCGGCGTGTTCGGGGGCGTCGACGGGCGTGCAGCCGGCGCGGTCGAGGCCGGCGGCGAGCTTGCGGGAGTCGGCGACGTTCATCTGGCAGCCGACGGTCCAGATGTGGTACTTCATGCGGCCTCCGCCGTCGTGACGGCGCGTCGTCGCGACGGTCCGTCTGGATCGACGGAGGGCAGTGTATCGAGCGCGGGGCGATGCTGCTTCAGCGCGCCTTCTGCTGGCGCTGGTACATGGGGAAGGCGGAGGCGGCGCCGATGGCGCCGAGGATGACGATGGCGAGGAAGGCGCCGACGCCGCCCGGCTTCGTCGTCATGTTCCAGACGATGGCGATGAAGAGCATCATGTTGCCGTGTATCGCGGCGAAGAGCGCAGGGTCGGACAGCTTCTCAGTCACGCTCGCGGGGACGGGACCGTCGGGAGCGGGGCCTGCGGCGGCGCCGACAGCCTTCATGCGTGGCGTGATCACGGCGAGATTGCCGGCGACAGCGACGATGAGGGCGATGAGCGACCACATGATCCAGCCGTCGCTCCAACTGTAGAGCGGATCCAGCTTGCTGATGACGTAGCCGCCGGAAAGGAGGATGACGAGGGCGGCGACGGAGCTGACGTAGTACTGGCTGAGGATGCGACCGATGCCGCCCCAGACGCGCACCTCCTGCACGGTGGTGGCGCGGCGCATCATGCTGAACGCCGCGAATCCGAGGGCGATGGCGGCGGCGAGCGTCACGACGCCCAGAATGTGGATGAACAGTCCGATCTCGTAGCCGTGCGGCATGATGCGACTCCCTTCTCCTCCAACCGGAGTGTAGTGGGAGGATGGCGGGAAGCGGAATGCGCGCGCCGGAACTTACATAACGCGCGACGGGCTGAACTCGGGCGGGACGGCGGACCAGTCACCTGTGGTGATGCCATGCGCGACGAGCTTGCCGGTGAGCGGGCCGAGGAGGATGCCGTTTCGGTAGTGGCCGGTGGCGGCGACAACGTTCTCGAGTGACGGCATCGGGCCGATGAGGGGAAGATCGTCGGGTGTGCCGGGGCGGAGGCCGGCCCACTCGAAGTGCTGCTTCGCGGAGGCGAGCTGGGGGACGAGGCGGGAGGCCATCGCACGAATACCGGCGATGCCGCGCTTCGTGGTGCGCCGACGGAAGCCGACGTGTTCGACGGTGGCGCCGGCGAAGACGAGGCCGTTGGCGCGCGGGACCAGATAGCCATCGGGGCCCCAGACGACGTGCTGGATGGGCGTGCGCATGCCGCCGAGGGCGATCATCTGACCGCGGACGGGCTCGACGGGAAGAACGGCGCGCAGTTTGCGCGCGATCTGGCCGGAGCGGGCGCCGGCGGCGAGCACGACGACGTCGCAGGCGAAGGATTGATCGTTGGAGCGGACGTGCGTGACGCGGCCGGACTTCGTGGTGAAGCCGGTGACGGGGGTGCGGTTGCGGACGTCGGCTCCGAGGGCCTGGGCGGCGCGCTCCAGTCCGAGGGCGAGGAGCTGGTTGCTCACGTTGCCTTCGGACGGAGAGAAGACGCCGCCGACGACGCGAGGGCTCAGACGCGGCTCCATTTCGCGGCAGACTTCGGCGTCGAGGGGTTCGAGCGGGAGTCCGAGCTCGCGCTGCCAGGCGAGGCGGCGGCTGAGGACGGTGAGCTGATCCTCTTCGAAGGCGACCTTCAGGATGCCGGTCGCGCGGTACTCGAGGTCGAAGCCGCATGCCGCCTCGACCTCGGCGACAAGGTTCGGGTACTCGCGCATGGCGCGCAGGCCGAAAGCGAGCATCGGGCCGGGGCCGTCCGATTCGATCAGCGGCGCGAGCATGCCGGCGGCGGCGTTGGTCGCCTGCATGCCGGTCTTGCCGTATTCGAGCAGCGTGACGCTCGCGCCGGCCTTCGCCAGTTCCCACGCGCAGGCGCAGCCGACGATGCCGCCGCCGACGATGACGACGTCGCTGCTCATCGGGCGCCACCGCCGACCATGCGGACGACCTCCAGCGCGTCGCCGGCGCGGACGGTCGCCGATGCGTACTGATCCTTCGGGATCACATCGCCGTTGATGGCGACGGCGACGAGGCGGGGGTTGATGTCGTGCGCGCGGAGGAAGTCCGGGAGGGGCATCTCGCGGTCGATCTCGCGCGGCTTGCCGTTTACGGTGATCTTCATCTCAGGCGCGAGCTCCGGCGCCGATGGCGAGCGAGAGGTCGGAGGCGGCGGCGCGGGGGTCCGCGGCATCGAAGATGGCGCCGATGGCGGCGACACCGGTCGCGCCTGCGCGCATGACGGCTGCGGCGTTCTCGGGCGTAATGCCACCGATGCCGATGACGGGGGCACGGACCTGCGCGCAGATCGTCGGCGAAGGCGTCGAGGCCGAGGGCGGCGCCGCCGGGGTGGGTGGCGGACGGGAAGACGGAGCCGAGCACGAGGAGGTCGGCGCCTTCGCGCTGCGCTGCCACCGCCTCGTCGAGGCTGTGGACGGCAGATGAGATCAGCATGTCGGGGCCGATGCGGTCTCGCGCCTCAGCGATCGAGATGCCGTTCGCCGGCAGATGGACGCCGTCGGCGCCGGAGTCGATCGCCGCGTCGACATCGCCATTGATGAGGAGGAGGGCGCGGCGCTCGAGGATCTCGTGAAGGCGCATCGCGAGCGCGATGAGGTCCGGACGTGGCATCGACTTCTCGCGGAGCTGGACGATGTTCACGCCGCCGTCGACGGCTGCGCCGACAACGTGGTCGAGACTGCGGCCGCGGAGGCGCGCTGAATCGGTGACGAGCATGAGCGCCGGAGCCGGGACATGCCGTCGAGTCACGCCGGTGCCTTCTCGCGCGCGGCCGCGGCGACGCCTTCGGTCGGGCTGCTGGCGGAGGCGTAGGCCTTCGCGGGGATACGGCCGGCGAGCCATGCTTCGCGGCCGGCCTCCACGCCCTTGCGCATGGCTGCGGCCATCGCAGGCGGGTCCTGCGACTTCGCGACGGCGGTGTTGATGAGGACGGCGTCGGCGCCGATCTCCATCGCGAGGGCGGCGTCGGACGGCGCGCCGATGCCGGCATCGACGACGACAGGGACGCGCGCGTTCTCGATGATGATCTTGATCTCGTCGAGCGTGAGGATGCCCTGCCCGGAGCCGATGGCCGAGCCGAGCGGCATCACCGTGGCGCAGCCGGCCTCCTCCAGATGCTTGGCGAGGACGGGGTCCGCGTGCATGTAGGGCAGGACGACGAAGCCTTCGGAGATGAGCTGCTCGGCGGCGCGGAGCGTGGCGATGGGGTCGGGCAGGAGGTACTTGGGGTCGGGGATGACCTCCAGCTTGACCCAGTTGGAGCCGGTGACGGAGCGGCCGAGGCGGGCGGTGAGCAGCGCCTCGTCGACAGTCGCACAACCGGCCGTGTTGGGGAGGACGGAGTAGCGCGACCAATCGATGTAGTCGAGCTCGGTGCGGGCGTTCGGGTTGTCGAGATCCAGGCGGCGGATGGCGACGGTGACGAGCTGCGTGCCGGACGCGTCGAGCGCGGCGACCGTCTGCTCCGGGCTGGCGTACTTGCCGGTGCCGAGGAAGAGGCGCGAGGTGAAGGTCTTGCCGGCGATCGTCAGGGTGTCTGTCGTCATGGCGTGTCGTCCTTTCGCTGATCGATCGAGCGCTGAGATGCTGCGGAGGCTTCGCGGAGGTGTCGCATGAGGACGCTGCCGCCGATCGTCACGGGCACCATCAAGGCGGCGATGGCGGCAACGATCCAGTCGCGCTGCGCGAGCGCCCAGATAGTGATCGAGACGAAGCCGGAACCGAGCAGCGCGTAGAACCAGGTGGGGGCGTAGCCGGAGCGGGAGTAGCGCTTCCAGATGAGGTGCATCAGCGTGCTCCCTCGCGCGCCGCGTGTCGCTTGCGGAACCGGAAGATGGCTACGACGGCCCACAGCGATTCGACGACGGCGAACGGCGCGGCGCCGGCGAGCAGGCCGTAGAAGGCGGACGCGGCGCACGCAGCGGCGAAGACGAGCACGAACCAGGGCGAACGGTCTTCGATCCAGTAGGTGAGGAACATCGTGCCGACGGCGGCGAATCCGAACGCGGTGAGCGTCATCGTGGCGTCACTCCGGGGCGGTACTTCGGTCCGACCGGCTGCCAGTATCGATAGAAGTGGTGGACCGGACCGTGGCCGTGTCCGACGGGGTAGGCGTGCTGGATGGCGAGGGTGACGTAGGACTTCGCCAGGGCGACGGCGCCGGGGAGGTCCATGCCTTTCGCGAGGCCGGCGGCGATGGCGGACGAGAAGGTGCAACCGGTGCCGTGCGTACTCGTGGTGTCGACGCGGATCGAGGTGAACTCACGGTGGGCGTGGCCGTCGTAGAAGAGATCGATCGCGGCGCCGGGCTTGTCGACCACGGCGTCGGCGCCGGTGATGACGACGTTGCGGGCGCCCATCTCGACGATCTGGGCGGCGGCGCCGCGGGCGTCGTCCCACGACGCGATCGTGCGGTTGGTGAGCGCTTCGGCCTCGGCGACGTTGGGGGTGATGACGAGCGCGAGCGGCAGCAGGTCGTGGATCAGCGCGTCGACGGCGTCGGCTTCGAGCAGGCGGTCGCCGCTGGTGGCGACCATGACGGGATCGACGACGAGATTCTCGACGGCGTGCTCTCGCATCTTCGCGGCGACTGAGCAGACGATGGCGGCGTTCGCCATCATGCCGATCTTGACGGCACTCGCGCCGATGTCGGCGAGGACGGCGTCGATCTGCTGTTCGACGAGCGCGGGCGGCATCGCGAGCCAGCCGGCGACGCCGCGGGTGTTCTGCGCCGTGACGGCGGTGACGGCGGATGCGCCGTAGACGCCGTACGCGGAGAAGGTCTTGATGTCGGCCTGGATGCCGGCGCCGCCGCCGGAGTCGCTGCCGGCGATGGTGAGGGCGCGGGGGGCGGTGGCCTGGTCGTCGGACATGAAGACGCGCCTTCCGGGCGAGGGAGGCGCGGTGCGGCGTCCACTCCCTGCGCCGGCATTACCCGGTCAGGTTCGGCGGTCGGCCGCGTCGGCGGCCCTCTCAGCCGGGCGAGTCCCAGCTCCCGCAGAACGAGCTTTGCTTGTCGGAATCAGTATAGCGGGTGGTGGTTGGCCTTCATGGAACGTGGCCATGATGGTGCAGCGGTGGCGCAGTGTCCGCTGGCGCGTACCCTGCACCACCTTAAATCGAGATTTCCGGGGGGGACACCCCCCGGAGCCCCCCGGCAGCGTGCGCTGCGCTCCCTGCACCCCCTGCTTGTGGCGGGTGCTGTTCGGTGGTCGCTGGTTGGCTGGTGACTCCGGGATCGACGCACCGATTTCGCGGATGGCACAGATTGTCTCGGGTGGTGTTAGTGTGCGGACGCGCTGCGCTCTCTGCACCCCCTGCTTTTGCATTTCCCGCCGTCACAACGTCACGCTCACCGTCTGGCGTGCGGAATCGTTCAACGCGCCAGTGCGAGGATGTGCGGCGCTGCTTGCGCGAGCCTATGGGACGAAGCGGCCGCCGGTGAAGAGGGTGGTCTCGTCGACGAAGCAGAGTGGGTTGCCGAAGGGGTCGCGGGCATAGAAGGAGCGCTCGCCCCAGTCGCGCGTCTTGATGCCGTCTTCGAGCCACTGGCAGCCGGCGGCCTTCGCGCGCTCGTACGCGGTCTCGAGATCGTCGACGGCGAGGTAGACGTGGTCGGGGTTCGGGCGGAACTGCTGGCCGCCGGGGGTGGGGTCGACGAGAGCGAGGACGACGCCGTCGCAGTCGAAGTAATGACGATTGACGGACACGCGCTCGCCGTCGTTGCCGAAGATGGCGCCGTAGAAGGCGGCGGCGCGGTCGATGCCGTCGACGGGGACGATGAAGCGGAAGAGACGGATGCGCACGGCGTGCTCCTTCAGTCGGCGGCGGATTCTTCTTCGACGAGGCGGCGCTCCTCGGGGGTGAGGTCTGCTTTGGCGAGGAGATCGGGGCGGCGGCGGGCGGTGCGGAGGATCGACTGGCGGCGGCGCCACTTCGCGATCTCGGCGTGGTGGCCGGAGAGGAGGATCTCCGGCACGGGCATGTCGCGGAAGACGGCGGGGCGCGTGTACTGCGGGTATTCGAGGAGGCCCTGCGCGTGCGACTCCTCCTCGAGCGACAACTCGGAGCCGAGGACGCCGGGTTGGTGGCGGGCGACGGTGTCGACGAGGACGATGGCCGCGGGCTCGCCGCCGGAGAGGACGTAGTCGCCGATGCTGATCTCGTCGTCGGCGAGGAACTCGCGGACGCGCTCGTCGACGCCCTCGTAGTGGCCGCAGAGGATGATGAGGCGCGGTTCGCGGGCGAGCTCGGCGGCGACGTCGTGGTTGAGGAGGCGGCCCTGCGGGGTGAGGAGGACGACCTTGCCGGGCGGCTCGGCGAGGGTGCGGACTGCCTCGACGGAGGCGAACCAGGGGTCGGGCTTCATGACCATGCCGGGGCCGCCGCCGTAGGCGTAGTCGTCGACGACGTGGTGCTTGTCGTCGGTGTAGTCGCGGGGGTTGTAGATGTTGATGTCGAGGACGCCGGCGTCGCGGGCGCGGGCGATGATGCTGTGGTCGAAGGGGCCGACGAGCATCTCCGGGAAGAGGGTGAGGACGTCGATGCGCACGCTCAGCTCCCGAATAGGTCTTCGGCCAGAGCGTCCCGCTCGATCTCCAAGTAAGCCGCGACGTCTCGGAGAATCGAACTCAGAGTGCCCGGCTTCAAGTCCTTGTGAGCAGGGATAGTGATGTGGTGCTCGGGGCCTCTTGCCATGGATACGAGTCTGATGTGGCTCCCGGTCTGTCTCGTTTGCTGGTAACCGTGCTTCGAGAGGAGTGAAGCAAGGTCGGTGCCGGCCAAATCGCGCGGCAATTTCAAGCCGAGATGACCTCGTCTCTCACCAGGTGGAGTCGAATGACCTTCGGGCGGCTGTCTTCCTCGAAGTGGCAACGCACGGCGTCGCGGATCATGAGCTTGAGTTCGGGCATCGTCTCAGCTTCAGTGAAGATGGAGTACCCCAAGGCGTGGGCCTCATAGCCGCCAGCGGGCGATTCTTCGACCGAGAAGATGATCTCGCTATCTGCAACCATACGACCTCCGCAACATTATAGTCGGCGGATATGGGCGGCTGGGCGGTTCAGCCGCTCGGGTGGAGGCGGGTCCAGTCGCGGAGGGCGGCTTCGGTGGTCTCGAAGGCGAGGTCGGGCCAGGGGATCTGGTCGGGTGCGAACCAGCGGACGGCGAGGGATTCGTAGTCGGCGACCTTGGCGTCGTCGCTTGCGGTCGAGCCGTCGTAGACGACGAGGACGATGCCGTGCTGGCGGCGTGTGTAGATGCCCTGCAGGGCGCGGACGGTGACGTCGAGGCCGACCTCTTCCTTTGCCTCGCGCACGGCGCCTTCTTCGGGGGTCTCGCCGATTTCGAGGAAGCCGCCGGGGAACGTCCAGAGGCCGCGCGACGGCTCCATGGCTCGTTGCTGGAGGAGGAGGCGGCCGGCGTGCTCGACGATGACGGAGGCGACGACGCGCGGGTTCATATAGTGAACGAAGCCGCAGCCCTCGCACTGGTAGCGCATGCGGTCTTCCGACTCGACGAAGCGCTCGATGAGATCGTGACCGCAGAGCTGGCAGTAGCGCGGGGTGACGAGTTTCTCAGGCACGGTTGACATCCTCGCATACGGAGAAGATATTCCGGATCAAGTCGCTTGACTTAAAAATCACGCCTCGCCTAAACTCGGCGCCATGCCGCGACACCCTACGCGGTCTCACTACCTGTCTCAAGGAGGGAAGATACGGTGGCATTTGAAGATAAGTCTTTGACTTGTCGTGACTGTTCGACGTCGTTCGTCTTCACGGCGGGGGAGCAGGGGTTCTATCTCGAGAAGGGTCTGCTGAACGAACCGCAGCGCTGCCCGGGTTGCCGCGCGAACCGGCGGCGGGAGCGGACGAGCACCGGTGGCCGTGAGCTGACCACCGTGACGTGCGCGAGCTGCGGGGGCAACGCGACGGTACCGTTCGTGCCTCGGCTGGACCGGCCGGTGTACTGCAGCGATTGCTTCGAGCAGGCGAAGGCGCCGGTCGCGAGTTAGGACGTTCTCATCGAAGTGCGATGACAAGCCCGCCGATCACACCCGGCGGGCTTTCTTCTTGTCCGGGGCGCGTGGCTGCGCATCCCGTTGGGCTGCTCCGCCCACTATTGATGATGAAGACGGGGGGACACCCCCCGTGCGCCCCCCGGCAGGGCGCTGCGCCCCTGCACCCCGCTTGCCTGGCTCGCGGGAGCCACACGCGCGATGGGAACGCGATCCTCGAAGCGTCCCACGTGCGGCGGCGATGAACGTGTGGCGGCAGTCTCGCCGCGCGCAGCGCGACGGCGTGCTACTTCGTCGGGCGGTTGGGGATGTCGGGCATGTGGCCTTCGATCCACTCTTCGCCGTCCTCCCAGACCTCTTTCTTCCAGATAGGGACGATCTGCTTGATGCGGTCGACGGCGAAGTGGCAGGCGTCGAATGCCTCTTTGCGGTGGCCCGAGGAGACGGCGACGAGGAGGCTGGTCTCGCCGATCTCCAGGCGGCCGATGCGGTGGAGGACGCCGACGCCCGTGACGGGGAATCGGGCGCGCACTTCGTCGGCGACTTCCTTCATCTTCTTGATGGCCATCTCCGGGTAGGCGTCGTACTCCAGGTACTGGACAGTGCGGCCCTGGTTCTCGTTGCGGACGACGCCGTAGAAGAGGGCGACGGCGCCGCTTTCGTCGCGCCGCACGGCTTCGACGAGGGGCGCCGGGTCGAGGGGATCACTCGTGATGGCGAACATCGTCAGCCTCCACTCACGGGTGGGATGATGGCGACGTGATCGCCGTCGCGCAGGACGTGCTCGGACGTGACGTACTCCTCATCGACAGCGTAGACGAGAGTGGGAAGGAACGGGCGCACCAGGGGATGGCACGAGGCGAGCGTCTCGCGCAGCTCGGCGACCGTGGCGCGCTCGGAGAGCTGCAGCTCGATGTCGCGGGCGCCGACAGCGTCCCGCAGGCCGGCGTAGAGTCGGACGCTTACGGTTGTCATGCGGCCATTGTAGCCAGCGAACAAGGCATGCGCGCTGGCCCATCGCCGTCGTGCGGGCGTATACTCGCCGCTCATGGCGAAGGTGCTCGAAGCAGTCTCTCGCATCGCGGTCGATCTGCTGTTCCCGGCGCAGTGCGTTTTATGCGGGCGCGGCGGCTCGCTGCTATGCGAACCGTGCGCCGACGCGCTGCCGCGGGCGGGCGGCAATCGCTGCGGGCGTTGCTGGCGGCCGTCCGGGCGGGCGATCTGCGGCGACTGCCTCGCGGAGCCGCCGGCGTTCGAGTCGGTGAGGGCCGCGTTCGTGATGGACGGGGAGGCGCGTCGGCTGGTGCACCAGCTGAAGTACCAGGGGCAGTCGGCGCTGGGCGAGCCGATGGCGCGACTGATGTGCGAGCTGCCGGAGGCGGACCTGGTTGTGCCGGTGCCGCTGCACCGCGGCCGGCAACGGTCGCGCGGCTACAACCAGGCCGCAGAGGTGGCGAAGCACATCGCGCGCGGGGCGGGGCTCGCGTACGACGATCGCGCGGCGCGGCGTGTTCGGGCGACGGCGCCGCTCGCGCGGTCGCAGGGGCGGGACGAACGGCGGCGCATCGTCCAGGGGGCGTTTGCCGGCGCGAGAGAGCGGGTCGAGGGACGGCGGATCCTGCTGGTCGACGACGTGGTGACGACGGGGGCGACGCTGGACGCGTGCTCGCGGGCGCTGCTGGACGCCGGCGCGAACGTCGTGCGCTGCGTCACGTTCGCGCGCGCGGACTGATTCCGCCGGATGGCGCGAGGGGCTATAGTCGGACTCGGGCAATCGTACGAGAGAGCGAGGACGCGATGCTGGGCGAATCGGAGATCCGGCGCATCGTCGACGTCGTGCTGGGGGCGAGCCGTGCCGACCAGACCGAAGTGGCTGTCTTCGCGAACGCGTCGGCGCTGACGCGCTTCGCCAACAACTACATCCACCAGAACGTCGAGTACACGGACGTCGACGTACGCGTGCGCGCGGTGATCGGCCAGAAGATCGGCATCGCTTCGGGCAACGAGGTCTCCGAGGAGGCGCTGGCGCGGCTCACAGCGCGGGCTTACGAGCTGGCGGAGCACCAGCGTGAGAACGAGGACTTCCGCTCGCTGGTGCGGCCGGCGCCGATCGCGGCGGTGGAGTCGCACGTGGAGCGGACGGCGAGATGCGGGCCGGAGGAGCGGGCAGCGGTGGTGGGCCAGATTTGCGACGCCTCATCGCGCGCGGGGCTGACGGCGGCGGGGGCGTTCCAGACGTCAGCGCAGGAGTACGCGATCGCCAACTCGCTCGGTGTGTTCGCGCTGCATCGCGAGACGCAGGCGGACGTCAATACGGTCGTCATGTCGGAGACGTCGAGCGGGCACGCGGCGCGCGTGAGCAAGGACGCGGGCGACATCGACGGCGATGACGTGGCGCGGGAGGCCGTCGACAAGGCGTTGCGCGGCGTGGAGCCGAAGACGATCGAGCCGGGCGAGTACGAGGTGATCCTGGAGCCGTACGCAGTCGTCGACATGCTGGACTTCTTCTCGTACCTGTCGTTCGGCGCGCTTCCATATATGGAGAAGCGCAGCTTCATGGCGGGGCGCCTCGGCGAGCGGGTGATGGGCGAGAACGTCAGCATCTGGGACGACGGGCTGTCGCCGGCCGGGCTGCCGATGGCGTTCGACTACGAAGGCGTGCCGAAGCAGCGGGTGGACTTCATCGAGCACGGCGTGGCGAAGGAGGTGTGCTGGGACAGCTACTTCGCCGGAAAGCAGGGCGGCGACGCGCACTCGACCGGGCACGCGCTGCCGGCGGGTAACACGATCGGTCCGCTGCCGCTGCACTTGTTCATGGCGCCGGGGGACGCTACGCGCGACGAGATGATCCGGAACACGAAGCGGGGGATCTGGGTGAGCCGCTTCTGGTACACGCGGACGGTACACCCGCTGAACGTGGTCGTGACGGGCATGACGCGCGACGGGACGTTTCTCATCGAAGATGGGAAGATCGTCGGGCCGGTGCGGAGCATGCGGTTCACGCAGGGGTACGTCGAGGCGCTGAACCACGTGGACATGGTCAGTCGTGACACGATGCTGGTGCTCGGCGATTTCGGCGGAGGCGTGCGCAGCGTGCCGGCGCTGAAGATCGGGAAGTGGGAGTTCACCGGCGTCAGCGAGACGTAGCGCCGTGTCGATACGCCGCCGGTGCGTCGTCCGATGATCCTGTTCACGCTGGCCGAGGCCGAAGCGCTGCTGCCGAACGTGCGCGACGAGCTGCTGGCGATGCAGGAGCGCAAGCGGGAGTTGGACGCGCTGCGCGAAGAGCTGACGAACGCCGTGCAGGGCGCGTCCGGCAACGGTCACGTCAAGCACGAGGACGAGCTGGCGAAGAAGCGGCTGCGGGCAGAGGCGCTCGTAGAGGAGATCAACGACCGGCTGGCGCGGATCAACGGCTGGGGCGTGGAGCTGAAGGGGATCGACGAAGGGCTCGTCGACTTTCCGAGCGAGCGGGATGGGCGGGTGGTGTATCTGTGCTGGCGGCTGGGCGAAGAGCGCATCGGCTGGTGGCACGAGATCGAGGCGGGGTTCGCCGGGCGGGAGCCGCTCTGATCGGCGGAATTGCGTCTTCCAATGTAGTGTCGCCGCGCGCCACGATCACCCGGCTGGCGGGCGAGATGGCGGGCCGGTGTTCGTCCGGAACGTTATGTGCGACGGGTGTTCGTCACGATCGTTTCTAGATCGTGGCAATCGGCTCACGCGGATTCGCCTTATGCGCCGCCAGAATTGCGCTTGGGGGGTACGTCGCGGAGAATGGGCGCAGATTCGGGGGGACTCTCCGCGGGCAGCTTCCCACGTGACACAAGGCGGATTGATGGAGCGAACGTTGGTCCAAGCGCGACGCGAGACGGTAGCACGAGCGGACGCGCCTGCGGCGCGGGTGATCTGCGAGGCCATAGAGTTCGAAACGACGTGCGCTCCCGAGTTCATCGACATCACGGACGACATCCGCCGGGTGGTGGAGTCGTCGGGGGTGCAGTTCGGGCAGGTGACGGCGTTCTCCCAGCACACGACGGCCGCGATCAAGATCAACGAGAACGAGCCGCTTCTGCTGCGCGACCTGGCTCGCACGCTGCGGCAGTTCGCGCCGCCGAACGCCTACTACGAGCACAACGACTTCTCGCGCCGGACGGTGAACATGAACGAGGACGAGTGCGCCAACGGCCACTCGCACGTGCAGCACCTGTTCCTGGGCGCCGGCGAGACGATGCCCATCATCGACGGGCGGATCTCGCTCGGCACGTGGCAGCGGGTGTTCCTGGTGGAGCTGGACCACCCGCGTCTCCGCCGCGTGCTCGTCAACGTGGTCGGCACCGCCTGACACGGACCGTCTGGTGACGGACGGCACACCCTCAACGCCGGTACCCCGCGGCTACTACGCGATCGCACATCGCGCGGGGAACAACCTCCACCACCTTGAAGAAGCGCTGGCGGCCGGCGTGAACGCGATCGAGTGCGACTTCTGGCACGCGAACGGCCGGTTGGTGGTGCGGCACGAGCGGAAGCTGCCGGCGCTGCCGGTGTTCTACGACCGCTGGTACCTCCGCTTCGCGATGGGGGAGCTGAAGCTGGCCGACCTGCTGCGCGAAATCAACCACCGAGCGGACCTGTTCCTCGACATCAAGTCCGCAACGCCGGCGGCCGCCGACTCCGTGCTGGCGCTGTACCGCGACAACGCGTCGCAGATGCCGCGGACGCTGGTGTCCTCGAAGGAGTGGAAGCTGCTGGACCGGCTGGCCGGCGAGGGCACGGATATGCAGATGTTCTACTCGGTCGGGAAGCCGTCGGGACTGGAGGCGCTGCTGCGACGGGCGGAGTCGGCGCCGCGGCCGGCCGGCACCTCCATTCGCCAGACGCTGCTGTCGCGCGGCGTGGTCGGGGAACTGCACGACGCGGGGCTGCTGGTGTACGCATGGACGGTGAACAACCCGCACCGGGCGCAGGAGCTGCTCTCGTGGGGCGTCGACGGCTTGATCTTCGACGACGTCGCGATCCCCGGGATGCTTGCGTCGGCCAGCGCGGGAGACGCGTGACCGGCGCGCTACGCGCGGGCAGACAGCAATCAGCAACGGGGCAATCGGTGAGGAGCGCGAGCGCGGATGCGGGTCTGCCGCGGGGACTTGTTGATCCAGCGCACAGCAAAACCCCGCCGGAGGGGGCGGCGGGGAGCGTCCTTGCTTCGGACGCCACCACCCTCCGGCGGGTTGTCGTCACGAAGATATTAGTCCCGTGCCCGGGATTTGTGGGAGGTTCTTATGTTGGATTTCCCGCGAGCGGTGCGGGTCAGGCGGCCTTGAGTGTGCTGTCGGGGGACTCGGACTGGCGCTGCGCCTCGGCGGGGTCGTCGGCGACGAAGGCGCGGCTGCGGTACTGGTAGAGGAGGTAGGCCGCGGCGGCGGCGGCGAGCACGCTCAACGTGATGAAGAACTGCATGGCCTCACTCTCCTGATGCGTCGTGTCCTCGCGTCAAGGTGTGGTTGGCCCCGGAATCCCCGGGGCCAACCACGCGATTTGTGTACACGCCTGTCGGGGAGAAGGCGTGCGGGTGGCAGCCGGGGACTGCTGCCACCCGTCCGACCTACTTCTTCTTGGCCGCCGGCTTGCGCTTGGCAGCCGGCCTCTTGGCCGTTCGGGACTTGGCGGCCGCAGCCTTTGCGGGCTTGCGGGCCGCCGGCTTCCTCTTCGCTGCCGGCTTCTTCTTGGCCGCTGGCTTCTTCTTGGCGGCCGGCTTCTTCGCTGCCGGCTTCCTTGCGACGGCCTTCTTCGCTGCCGGCTTCTTCTTCGCGGCTGGCTTCTTCGCCGCCGCCTTCTTGACCGCCGGCTTCTTCTTCTTGGCGGCCGGCTTCTTCTTCGCTACAGCCATTCTTTCCCTGCCTCCTGTCTTCCTTGACTTGTTGTTGCCCCTGCCGTCAGGAGCAGCCACTCGTGCTACCGCAGTTCTCACAGCGGTAACACGTCCCCGACCGAATCATGATCCAGCCGCAGCTGGCGCAGGCGGGCGCGTCCCCCTGCCCGTTTGCGCGCGGCGCGCGATAGGCCAGCGGCACCGGGCTGGTCGCGCTGGATGGCGCGGGCCCGGCGTTGACGCTGCCGCCGGCGACGGGCGCAACGGCGCCCTGCAGCGGCAGCGGGTACTGGCCCGCGGCGAGCGCGGCCTTGATCTCCGGCGTCATCACGCCGACCTCGTACGCTTCCTCCGGCGACATGTAGTAGCTGGCCAGCCAGCGGAAGACGTAGTCGATGATGGACTGCGCGACCGGGATGTCGCGGTTCTCGGTGCGGCCCATGGGCTCGAAGCGCATGTGGCTGAAGTTGCGCACGAGGTCCTGCAGCGGCACGCCGTACTGGAGGGCGTAGGAGACGGCGCGGCCGAAGGCTTCCATGAGGCCGCTGACCGTCGATCCCTGCTTGGCCATGGAGAGGAAGATCTCGCCAGGCGTGCCGTCGTCGTAGAGGCCGACGGTGATGTAGCCGTCGTGGCCCTCGATGCTGAACTTGTGGGTGACGGAGCTGCGGGTGTCGCTCATCTTCCGGCGCACGGGCTGGGCGGCGGCCGCTTCTGCGGTGGCGGCTCCGGCCACGCCGTTGGACGTGGAGAGCGGCTGCACCTTCTTGGAGCCGTCGCGGTAGATGGCGATGGCCTTGATGCCGTGGCGCCAGGCCTCGACGTAGGTGTCGGCGACGTCCTCGATCGTTGCCTCGTTAGGGAGGTTCACGGTCTTGGAGATAGCTCCTGAGATGAACGGCTGGGCTGCGCCCATCATCTTGATGTGACCCATGTGATGGATGGAGCGCTGGCCGTTTTCGGCCTTGAACGCGCAGTCGAAGACGGGGAGATGTTCTTCGCGGAGATCCGGTGCGTCTTCGATGGTGCCGGTGTCGTCGATGTGGCGGACGATCGCTTCGATCGCGTCCTGCGAGTAGCCGAGACGTTTGAGCGCGCGAGGGACCGTCTGGTTGACGATCTTGATCATGCCGCCGCCGACGAGCTTCTTGTATTTCACCAGCGCGATGTCCGGCTCAACACCCGTCGTGTCGCAGTCCATCATGAAGGCGATCGTCCCTGTCGGAGCGAGCACCGTCGCCTGCGCGTTGCGATAACCAAACTTCTGTCCCAACTCCAGTGCGTCGTCCCATGCTCTGTGCGCCGCGTCGATCAGATCGTCCGGCACGTGCGCCGTCTGTATTGTACGCGAAGCGTCACGGTGTTTTGCAACTACGCGCAACATCGGATCGCGATTTCGGTGAAACTCCTCGAACGGACCGACGCGCTGTGCGATCGATGCGGACGTCGCGTAGGCGTGTCCGGTCATCAGCGCGGTGATCGATGCGGCGTACGCGCGGCCGGCGTCGGAGTCGTACGGGAGGCCGAGCGACATGAGCAGCGCGCCGAGATTTGCGTAGCCGAGACCGAGCTGGCGCATGGCGATCGTGTTCGCCTCGATCTTCTTCGTGGGGTAGCTGGAGTTGCCGACGATGATCTCCTGCGCCCAGATGGTCACGGTGACGGCGCGGCGGAACGACTCCGTGTCGAAGACGCCGTCGTCATCGACGAAGCGGAGGAGGTTGAGCGAGGCGAGGTTGCAGGCCGAGTTGTCGACGTGCATGTACTCCGAGCAGGGGTTGCTGGCGTTGATGCGCGCGGTGTTGGCGCAGGTGTGCCAGTCGTTGACGGTGGTGTCGTACTGCATGCCGGGGTCGCCGCACTCCCAGGCCGCGGCGGCCATGCGGTGGAGGAGGTCGCGGGCGTTGACGGTGCGATGCGGCTGTCCATCGACGACGCCGGTGAGGTTCCAGTCGCGGCCCTCGACGGCGGCCTGCATGAACTCGTCGGTGACGCGGATGGAGTTGTTGGCGTTCTGGAACTGGATGGAGGACCAGGCGTCGCCGTTGAGGGACATGTCCCAGCCGGCGGAGCCGAGGGCGTAGGCCTTGCGCTCCTCGTTGACCTTGCAGTCGATGAACTCCTCGACGTCGGGGTGGTCGACGTTGAGGACGACCATCTTGGCGGCGCGGCGGGTCTTGCCGCCGGACTTGATGGAGCCGGCGATGCTGTCGGCGCCGCGCATGAAGGAGATGGGGCCGCTGGCCTGGCCGCCGGCGGAGAGCTGCTCGCGGCTGGAGCGGATGGGGGAGAGGTTGATGCCGGAGCCGGAGCCGCCCTTGAAGATCATGCCCTCCGTCTTGCACCACTCCAGGATGGACTCCATGGTGTCTTCGACGGAGAGGATGAAGCAGGCGGAGCACTGCGGCTTCTCTTCGACGCCGACGTTGAACCAGACGGGGCTGTTGAAGGCCATCTTCTGGTTGACGAGCAGGTGGGTGAGCTCGTCGTGGAAGGTGCGGGCTTCCTCGTCGCCCTCGAAGTAGCCGTCCTTGACGCCCCACGCCGTGATCGTCTTCGCGACGCGGCCGATCATCTGGCGGACGGAGTTCTCGCGGCGGTCCGTGCCGAGCTGGCCGCGGAAGTACTTCGAGACGACGACGTTGGTCGCGGTCTGTGACCAGTTCGCGGGGATCTCGCAGTCCTTCTGTTCGAAGAAGGCGTTGCCGCTCTCGTCGGCGATGACGGCGGTGCGGTACTCCCACTGGAGCTCATCGAAGGGATCTTCGCCGGAGCGCGTAAAGAAGCGCTCGACGGTGAAGGCAGTGCTGGCAACGCTCTTTCTGACGGGGTCGGCCTGGAGAACCATGGTGGGGGAATTCCTTTCCGCTGCTAGCCTGCCCTGGACGTCGAACTGATCGCAGAAGCGGCGTGCCTGGCCACAGCGCGCCGCCCTGTGATGTGCATGTCGTGTGCCGCGATGAGATGGAGTCGCGTCGTGACGTCGTCGCCGGCGCCGCGAACAGCACCAGACTGCGCGAGAACCGCGCGCGCCGCAACGACTGACTTCCCAACTATCAAAGCGACAAACCCACTCTTTCCGTAACGTGTTCCCGGAACGCGCGCGCCGATCGGCAACCGCCGACCGGCGCGTCCGCGTGATTCTTCAGTTGAGCGCGGGGACCGCGGCCTCCGCCGCCCAGGCGCGCCAGCGGCGCGCGAGCTCCGTGCCGATCTTCTCCGGCCGCAACAGGTGGCAGCCGTCCGGCGTGCGCCCCGCACGCAGCGTCGAGAGCAGCTCCTCGAATTGCGCCGCGTCGATGCCGCTGAGGCGAAGGTCGGTGAGCAGCGCGATGCCATCCTCGATCGCACGGCGGTCGCCGCCATCGCCCAGCAGCGCGAGACGCCGCCGGAAGTCGGCCACGACTTCATCCATGAAGAGATCGACGTTAGGCACTCCCTGCCCTCCCGACACCCGCTTACGCGGGTGGTGCTGCCTGCGTGTGCGCCGGCTGATCTTCACCGGGCGTCTCGGACGGCTGTTCGTCGGCGCGCGGCACGATCTCGAGCGCGGGCTTCGCGCTGTAGCCGGCGGCGAGGTGCTCCGGTACGGCCTCTCGCTGGATGATGCGGAGCCGGTAGACGGAGATGCGCTGCTCCGACGTGCCGCGGAGCTTGAAGGTGAGGTGCTTGTCGCTGATGGCGAGCCTGGCGCCGTCGTCCAGCTCCAGCGTGAGCTCGCCGCGCTCGCGCTCGAGCATGTGGAGCTCCCAGGAGGGCCACATGGTGACCTCGCCGCGGTCGTGGTGGACTTCGCACGGGCCGCTCGCGATGAACTCGCCTTCGGCGTTCGTCAGTTTGCCTTCCATGCGCACGGGGTCTGCTCTCCTTGCAACAGGCGGGCGCCGGGCGCGCCTACGCCTCTCGTGCCTTGCGGTTCCTCTTCGGCTGCTCCCGCGGCGCAGGATCCTGTCCCACGATGGGGACGGGAGTCTGCACCGGCCGCACCGGGCGACGGGTACGGGTTCGGGAATTCGGTGCGGCCGGTCGCAGCCGAAGAGAGGAGGGGGAGAACTCTGGGTCCATGAACGGCAGTTGCGCGGCGGTGGGCCGTGCTCCTGACGACAGTGCTTCGAGTTCCTCCCGGAGCGCTTCCAGGTCGGCGAACTGCCGGTAGACGCTGGCGAAGCGCACGTAGGCGATGGGGTCGAGCGACCGCAGGCGGTCCATCACGACCTCACCGAGCACGCTGGAGGGGATCTCCGGCGCGTTGGTCTGGTAGAGGGTGGCCTCGATATCGGCGGCCAATGTCTCGACGGCGCCGGCGGCGAGGGGGCGCTTCTCGCAGGCCTTGCGGACGCCGGCGAGCAGCTTCTCGCGGGAGAACTCCTCGCGGCGGCCGTCCTTCTTCACGATGTAGAGGGCGACGGCCTGGACGCGCTCGTAGGTGGTGAAGCGGCCGGCGCAGTCCGGGTTGAGGCACTCGCGGCGGCGGCGGATCGATTCGTCGACGTCGCGCGAGTCGACGACCTTGGAGTCCTGGCTGCCGCAGAACGGACACCGCATCGGCAGGTAACCCTCTCCCGTGCCGGCGGAGAGCCCGTCTCCGTTCGGCTTCGCGAGATTATCACCAGATGTAGTGCTTGTCAACGGGTTTGCGCCGCTCGTGCCCCAATATCTTGTGGCGCGCGATCCTGCGGGCCACGAGGGCGTCACCAGGACGTAACTGAGCGGATGTCGTTCGCGGGCCTGTTCGGCCGATCCGACCATAAGTTGCTGATTGGAGCGGGTTATGGAAATCGTCGGGCCGGGGGTGTAAAATAGCCGCCAGAAGTAGCCCAGGCTCCCGGTCTTGTGGTACCTGCCCGTGCCACTCCACCGGGTCGGGCTACTTTTCTTTATCCTACGATCGCTCCCCGGTGCGGGTGCGCCCGGCCGGAGAGATGGGTCGGCCGTGAGCGGCGTCATCTCCCATGTACGCCGCTCACGGCCCTGTTCTTTCCCTGGTGGGGGAAAGTCCCCGGGACGCCGCCGCCCCGGGACGACTGGCTAGACAGGCTCCTCCTTTCTCAACTCCCTCCGAACGTGCTTACCTCGCCGCGACGGTGCGGCGCAGGAACGTCGGCAACTCCGTGTCGGCGGGGTCCGGCACGGCGGCGATGGGCGCGGCGCGCTCGCCTTCCGGCTGGCGCGGGGCTTCTCCGCCCGAACCGGCATCCGGGTCCTGGCGGCGGTACTGCTCCGGGATCTGGCTCACGGCGACGGGGCGCGCGAAGCCGGTGGCGATGAGGGTGATCTGCACCTCATCGCCGAGACGGGCATCGATGGCGGTGCCGAAGATGATCTCCGCTCCGGGGTCGACGACTTCGGCGATGACGTTGGCCGCGGCGTTGATCTCGTGCAGGCCGAGGTTCTTGCCGCCGGTGATGTTGAAGAGCACGCCCTTCGCGCCGTCGATGGAGACCTCCAGCAGCGGACTGGTGATGGCCATCTGGGCGGCGTCGGCTGCTCGGTTGGCGCCGCTGGCCCGGCCGATGGCCATGAGGGCGGGTCCGGCCTCCGACATGATCTTGCGGACGTCGGCGAAGTCGAGGTTGATCTCGCCGGGCATGGTGATGATCTCGCTGATGCCGCGGATGCCCTGCTGGAGGATGTTGTCGGCGGTGCGGAACGCCTCTTCGACCGTGGCCTTCTCGTCGCAGATGCTGAGGAGGCGGTCGTTGGGGATGACGATGAGGGTGTCGACCTTCTCCTGCAGGCGTTGGATGCCCTCTTCGGCCTGAGCGCGGCGCTTGGCGCCCTCGAAGCCGAAGGGCTTGGTGACGACGCCGATGGTGAGCGCGCCCGCCTCCTTCGCCACTTCGGCGACGATGGGAGAGGCGCCGGTGCCGGTGCCGCCGCCCATGCCGGCGGTGACGAAGACCATCTCGCAGCCGCGAATGGCCTCCAGCAGCTCGTCCTGGCTCTCCTCGGCGGCGCGGAGTCCGCGGGAGGGGTCGCCGCCGACGCCTAGCCCGCGGGTGAGCTTGTCGCCGATGCGGATCTTCACCTCGGCCGGCGATTGCTGCAACGCCTGCGCGTCTGTGTTGACGGCGACGAACTGCACGCCGGGGATCTGCTCGGCGATCATGCGGTTGACGGCGTTACAGCCCCCACCGCCGACGCCCACAACCTTGATCGGCGGCAACCCGTCTGAATACGCCCTGCTCATGATGGCCTCCCTTCGCTCTTCCTCTTGCTGTAGTTCCTTCAGTTCTTCCTCGAACATCGGTACTTGCTTGTACTCCACGCCGGTCTCCTTGTCGCTGCTCGCTGGTCGCTGGTCAGCCCACATCCGGCGCAGCCCTTGCGCGTACTCCCTCGCGTGGCATTCCTGGCCTCCTCCTCCAACTACATGACCGGTGACCGGTAACCGGTCACCAGCGACCATCGGACTATTCCGGCAGCAGGACGCGGGCCCAGTTGCCGATGCGGCGCCAGACGCCGTGCAGGTCCAGCGACGCACGCTGCGGCCGGTGCCACGCGCTGGCTTCCGCCTCGTTGACGGCCCACTGCAGCAGGCCGACGCTCGTCGCGTAGGCGGGGTCGATGAGCGCGTCGCTCAGGCCCATCAGGTGTCGCGGGATGCCGACGCGGGCGGGCCAGCCGGTGACCTGCTCGGCGAGCAGATCGATGCCGGCGAGCTTTGCGCCGCCGCCGGTGAGCACGATGCCGGCCGAGACGATGTCGTCGTGGACGGCGCGCTTCACCTCGGCGGAGACCATCTCCAGGATCTCCTCGCAGCGGGCCTGGACGATCTCGCAGAGGCGGCGGCGGATCTCCGTCTTCGAGCCCTCGGAGCCGAAGGCGTCGATGGTGATCTCTTCGCGCGCGTCGACCATGCTGGGGATGGCGTGGCCCCACTTGCGCTTGGCGTCCTCCGCCGCCTGGTAGGGGGCGCGCAGCCCGACGACGATGTCGCGGGTGACGTGGTTGCCGCCGACGGGCAGGACGGCGGTGTGGTAGACGCTGCCCTCGATGAACAGGGCGATGTCCGTCGTGCCGCCGCCGATGTCCGCGAGGACGACGCCCTGCTCCTTCTCCTCTTCGTCGAGCACGGCCTCCGCGCTGGCGAGCGGCTCCAGGATCAGGCCGTCGACCTGGACGCCGACGTTCTCCACGCACTTCGTCAGGTTCTGGATGGCGCTGTCGATGCCGGTGACGATGTGCGTCTCGACATCGAGGCGGGTGCCGTACATGCCGACGGGGTCGGAGACGTTGTCCTGGCCATCGACGACGTAGTAGCGCGGGATGACGTGGATGATCTCGCGGTTGGTCGGGATGCTGACGACGCGGGCGCCATCGAGGACGCGGGTGACGTCGTCGGGCATGATGGGCCGCGTGCGGTCCGGGATGGCGATGATGCCGCGGTTGTTGAGGCAGGCGATGTGCGTGCCGGCGATGCCGACGTGGGCGGAGAGGATGCGGGTGCCGCTGGAGCGCTCCGCCTTCTCCACGGACGTACGGATCGACTCCGTGGCGTCGCGGATGTTCTCCACCATCCCGCGCGTGAGCCCGGCGGCCGGCGCGATGCCGACGCCGAGGATGCGCATATCGTCCGTCGTGACCTCACCGACGACCGTGCAGACTTTCGTCGTGCCGATGTCGATTGAGGCGAATGTCCCTCCGCGGCCCATGGTTGCCTCCCGTCTCCTAGTTGAAGCTCAACCTGTCGCCGAAACGCAGGTCGACAGTGTTGAGGGCCAGATCGTTCTGCTGTGCCTGCTCGATGAGCACGTAGAGCGCGGCCACCTTGTAGTCGTAGTCGCGCGAGTCGCCGAAGGTCACCCAGAGCGGCTTGCCGTCGTCGGCTGAGCCCGAGAGCACGGCGGTCAGGCCGGCGTTCTGGCGGTACACGAGCGCCAGCACGGTGCGACCGAACGCCGATTCGGAGTCGCGCACAAGCTTCACGGCCGCATCGACGGCGCCGGGGTCGACACGGTCGCCGGCGTTGAGTACGCGCTGGGGGTCGATCTCCTGGATGACGGGTGCGCCGTCGGCTGCGGCTTGCCCGGCGAGCACGTAGCCGTCGGCGTCGATGGGCACGTTGACGCCGTTCATCTGCCACGAGCCCCAGACCGTGCGCTCCTGCAGAGCGATGGTGACGCCGTTCCAGCCGTTGCGCGTGACGGTGGCGCTCCGCACGCCGGGCAGCGCGGCGACACGGGCCTGCGCGGGCTTGAGGTCGAGGCCGAAGACGCTGGCGCCGTCGACGTGGGCGGCGGCCTCGACCTGCTTTGGCGTGAGTTGCACGGCGCCGGTCACCGTGACGTGCTGCACGGTGACCCAGGGCGCGTGGTAGCCCCACCACGCAGTCCAGGCGAGGAGCGCCATGACGGTCGCGGCGAACGCGGCGCGCGCCTGCAGCCGCGTGACGCGCAGGCGCGGCTCGGGTGGTTGGGGGCGGATGACGCCGCCGTGCGGCTCGCCGTCGCGCAGCTTGATGACGCGACGGGTGCGGCCGGGCTTGGCGGCGCGGTAGGGCCAGCGTCCGGGGGTGCGACCGGCCGTCATGCGCGCTCCCTTCGCTCGCCGAATCGCGCGAGCGCGAGGTCGACGATGCGGCTGATGAGCTCGCGGTAGGTGATGCCGGCGGCGGCCCAGAGCCGCGGGAACATGCTGACGGGGCGGAAGCCGGGCAGCGTGTTGATTTCGTTGACGAGCGGGTCGCCGTCCCGGGGCAGGAAGAAGTCGACGCGGGCGAAGCCGTCACCGTCGATCGCCTGGAAGGCGTCGATGGCGAGGGCCTGCAAGCGCTCCGCCGTCGCGGCAGGCAGCTCCGCGGGGACGACGATGCGCGCGCTCTCGTCGAGGTACTTCGCCGCGTAGTCGTAGTACTCCTTGTCGAGGGTGATCTCGCCGATGGGCGACGCTTGAGGTCGCTGGTTGCCGAGCACGCCGCACTCCACCTCGCGGGCGGGCACCATCTCCTCGATCAGGATCTTCGCGTCGATGGAGAAGGCGGCGCGGACGGCTTCGCCGAGGTCCTCGCGCGAGCGCACCTTGCTGACGCCGACGCTGCTGCCGCCGTTCGAGGGCTTCACGAAGGCGGGGTACGTGAGCCGTGCCTCGATGGCGCGCGTGACGTCCTCGCGCGAGTCGCGCCACTCGTGGTCGAGGACGGTGAGGTGGCGGGCGACCTTGAGGCCGGCGGCGACGAAGAGCTGCTTCTGGAGCGCCTTGTCCATGCCGAGCGCGCTGGCGGCCACGCCACAGCCGGCGTACGGCACGCCGAACATCTCCAGCATGCCCTGGAGCGTGCCGTCCTCGCCGTTGACGCCGTGGACGAGCGGGAAGACGACATCGATGCGGCGCAGCTCGTCGAGCACGGCGCCGCGCTCCATGAGGCGCGGCACGTCGGCGGCGACGCGCTTCTGGAAGAGCGGCTCCTCGCGGGCGAGCTGGGCTCGCGTCTCGTCGGGGGTGAGCCAGCGTCCGTCGCGCGTGACGCCGAACGGGATCGGCTCGAAGCGGGCGGGGTCGGCGGCCTGCAGCACGTCCATCGCGGAGACGACGGACACCTCGTGCTCGACCGACTGGCCGCCGAAGACGACGCCGAGCCGCATCTTCGCCGTCATTCGAACCCCTCGCCCACCAGCTCGACCTCGGTATCGAGGTCGATGCCGGACTGCTCCTTCACGCGGCGCTGCGCCTCACGGATCAGGGCAAAGACGTCGGCCGCGCGGGCGCCGCCGAGGTTCTCGATGAAGTTGCAGTGCTTCTGGGAGATCTGCGCGTTGCCGGCGCGGTGGCCCCGCAGCCCGGCCCTCTCGATCAGCTCCCAGGCCTGCTGGCCCGGCGGGTTCTTGAAGGTGCTGCCAGAGTTCCGGCCGCGCGGCTGGGCGTCCAGCCGTTGCGCGTCGTACTCGGCGATGCGGCGGGTGAGGGCGAGGGCGTCGCCGGGCGTGACGACGAGCTCGAGCGAGAGGACGACGCGGCCCGCGAACTCACCGCGTGTGAACACGCTGCTGCGGTATTGGAGGCCGAGGTCGGGCGCGTCCACGTGGCGCTCCTCGCCGTCAGCATCGAGCACGGTGATTGAGCGGAGGACATCGGCGAGGCAGCCGCCGTAGGCGCCGGCGTTGTAGACCGTCGCGCCGCCAAGGGTGCCCGGGATGCCGCAGGCCCACTCGACGCCGGCGTAGCCGTGCTTCGCGAGATTGCGGGCGAGGGTGGCGAACGGCGTGCCGGATTCGGCGCGCAGGACCCACTCGCCGGCCAGCTCGCGCGGGCCCTCGATGCCTTTCGCCTGGTTGTCGATGACGACGCCGCGAATGCCGGCGTCGCCGACGAGGATGTTGCTGCCGGCGCCGAGGATGAAGCAGGGCACACCGCGCGCTCGGGTGGCGACAACGGCGGCGGCCAGCTGCGAGGCGGTGTGGACGGTGACGAGCACGTCTGCGGGGCCGCCGATGCCGAACGTGGTGTAGCGCGACAGCGGCTCGTCCTGCCGTGTCTGTGCGATCGACCGCAACGTGGCTATCAGCTCTTCGTCCATCCGCTCCACTGTCTCCGCGCAATCGCGGGCTCGTTGCGGGACCTCCCGCGCGTCAAGGACACTCGGCAGCGCGCTCACGCCGGTGCCGTTCGTAGGCGTTTCAGTTCATCGATGACCATCGGGCCGACGCTGTCGACATCGCCCGCACCGACGGTGAAGAAGACGTCGCCGGGGCGCAGGTCGGCGGCGATGCGCCGCGCCGCGTCCTCGAACGAATCGACGTACACGGCTGGCGGTGAGGTCACGGCCGATGCCAGGTCGGCGCCGCTCAGGCCCTCCGCCGCGTCCTCGCGGGCGGCGTACGTGTGCGTGACGTAGAGCACGTCTGCGCCGGCGAAGCACGTCTTCCACTCGTCGAGCAGGTACTGCGTGCGCGTGAACGTATGCGGCTGGAACAGCAGCACCAGGCGGCGGCCGGGGAAGTGCTCGCGGGCGGCGGCTATGGTGCCGACGCGCACCTCCGTCGGGTGGTGGGCGTAGTCGTCCATGACGGTGATGCCATCGACTTCGCCGACGAACTCGAAGCGGCGGACGGCGCCCCGGTACGTGGCGAGGGCGTCGCGCATGACGGCTGCCTCGATGCCGATGGTGCTACCGGCGACGATGCCGGCGAGTGCGTTGCTCATGTTGTGGCGGCCGGGCAGCGTGATGGTGAAGGTGCCGAAGTCGCGGCCGCTGGCGGTGACGGCGAAGGTCTGGCCGCGTTCGTCGTGTGAGACGCCGGTCGCGCGCCAGGGCGCCAGCTCGTCGACGGCGTAGGTCTGCACGTCACGGGCGCGTATGCCACCGGAGGCGACGGCCTGCCGCACGCGGGGGCTGTCGGCGGAGGCGATGACGTGGCCGTCGATGGGGGCGCTGGCCATGAACTGCTCGAAGGCGGCCTGCAGCGCGTCGATCGTGCCGTAGATGTCGAGGTGGTCGGGTTCGATGCTCAGGACGACGGCGACGTCCGGGGTGTAGCTGAGGAAGGCGCGGTCGTACTCGTCGGCTTCGACGACGATGTACTTCCCCTCACCCGGCGCGGCGTTCGTGCCGAGACTGCGGACCTCGCCCCCGATCAGGTACGTGGGGTCGAGCTTCGCCTCTACGAGCATGTGGGCGATGAGGCCGCTGGTCGTCGTCTTCCCGTGCGTGCCGGCGACGGCGATGCTGTAGCGGCCCTCCATGAGGCGGGCGACCATCTCCGCGCGCTTGATCACGGGCACGCCCAGGCGGCGCGCTTCGGCGATCTCGGCGTTGTCTTCGTGTGCGGCGGACGTCGTGACGACGAGCTGCGCGTCGCCGACGTTTGCGGCGGCGTGGCCGATCGACACGCGCACACCGAGGCGATCGAGCTTCTCCGTCATCGCGCTCGCCTTCTGGTCGGAGCCGGTGACGGTGTGGCCCCAGGCGTGGAGGATCTGGGCGATGGCGGACATGTGGGCGCCGCCGATGCCGACGAGGTGGACGCGCTCGGGCACGTTCGCAGCCTTCACGCCGCCACCTCCACGAGGATGCGGGCGAGGTCGTTGGCGGCGTGGGGGCGGGCGAGCTTCTTCATCGCCGCGCGCATTGCGGCGAGACGGGTGTCGTCCGCTAGCAGCTCAAGCGCCGTCGGGGCGAGCTGATCGATCTGCGCGTTGCGGAGCATGACGGCGGCGCCTTCCGACTGGAGGAACTCCGCGTTCGGGGCCTGCGTCCAGCCCTCGTACTCGCCGGGGACGAGGATGGCGGGTGCGCCGGCGGCAGGCAGCTCGCCGAGGGTCGACGCGCCGCTGCGGCTGATGACGAGATCGGCGGCGATCATCGCGGCGGGCATGTCGGCCAGGTAGCCGCGCACGACGTAGCGCGCCTGCTGCTCGGGCGAGAGGCGCGAGCGCTGTTCGAGCGCTACGGACTCGTCGGCGGCGCCGGTGACGTGCAGGACGAGGCAGCGGTCGAGGAGCTGCGGGAGCGCGGGCCAGATCGCCTCGTTGATGCGGCGCGCGCCGAGGCTGCCGGCCGTCACGAGCAGCACCTTCTCGTCAGGCGGGAGGCCGAGGCTCGCGCGGGCGGCGGTACGGTCGGTGTGCCAGAAGGCGTCGCGGACGGGGTAGCCGACGACGGCCGCCGCCGCGCCGGTGCTTTTCGTGCGGGGCAGGTGGTCGAGCGCGCGGTCCGACGTCGTCGTCATGCGGGTCGCCAGACGCGAGAGGAGACGCACGGCCCAACCGGGCGTGACGTCGGGGAGAAAGACGACGAGCGGCCTGCGGAGGAGCCGGGCGGCGACGCCCACGGGCACGCTGGCGTAGCCGCCCGTGGCGAAGACGACGTCCGGGCGGAAGCCTCGCAGGATTCGGACGGATTGGAACACGCCGCGCGCGAGCTTGAACATGTTGCGCGGCGAAGGTGAGCGGCGACGAGACGCGGAGCTGGCCGGCGTCGATCGCCCGGAAGGGGATGCCTTCCGCCGGGACGATTGTCTCGTCGATGCGGCCGCGCACGCCGACGTAGAGCAGCTCCAGCGGGCGGCCCTCGTCGCGCATACGGGATTCAAGCGCGCGCGCCACCGAGAGACTCGGGTACACGTGACCGCCCGTGCCGCCACCAGCAAGGATCACCCTCACACCGCTCCCTTCCGGGCCGGCCAGCCGTTGCGCGGCCGAGCGCGGCCCGTGGTCTTGCGTGTTGGACGGACGATCTTGTCGGAGCCGTCCACCGGCTGCTCGCGCTTCTTCAGGGACTTCGCGTCGACGCCGTAGCGCGAGACGCTGAGCAGGATGCCGACGCCGGCGAGCATCGAGAGCAGAGCAGATCCGCCGTAGCTGACGAACGGCAGGGGGATGCCGGTGAGCGGCAGCGTGCGGGTGGTGCCGCCGACGTTGATCAGGGCCTGGTAGCCGATCCAGGAGATGATGCCGACCCCGAGCAGCGAACCGAAGTCGTCGCGCGCGCGCAGGACGACGCGGAAGCCGCGGACGATGAGGAAGGCGAACAGCAGGAGGACGGCGGCGCAGCCGATCAGGCCGAACTCCTCGCCGATGATGGCGAAGATGCCGTCGGTGTGGGCGCCGGGCACGTAGAAGAACTTCTGGCGGCTGGCGCCGAGGCCGAGGCCCTTGATGCCGCCGCTGCCGAGCGCGATGAGGAGCTGCAGCGTCTGGAAGCCGCGTCCGCTGGGGTCGTCCTCAGCGTGGACGAAGGCGAAGATGCGGTCTGTGCGGTACTGGCCGGCGAGGATGAGCATGGTCGCGACGATGGCGCCGACGCAGGCGAAGGCGGCGACGTGGCGCAGCGAGGCGCCGGCGACGAAGACGAGCGTCATCGTCGTCAACACGAGCACGATCGCGGTGCCGAGATCGGGCTCGAGCATGACGAGGCCGGCAACGAAGCCGACGAGCAGGACGCAGGGGAAGAATCCAAGCCAGAAGGTCTTGACGTTGTCGCCGCGGCCGGCGAGCCACGCGGAGACGTAGATGATGAGCGCCAGCTTGGCGAATTCGCTCGGCTGGAGCGGCGGGATGGGGCCGCCGATGGCGATCCAGCGCGTGGCGCCGTTGTGCTCCAGGCCGATGCCGGGCATCAGCACCGCGCAGAGGGCGAGGATGGCGCCGAGCATCAGCAGCGGGCTGACGATGCGGAGCTGGCGGTAGTCGCTCTTCATGAGCATGTACATGGCGACGCCGCCGAGGATCGCGAACATCACCTGGCGCAGCACGAAGTAGTTGGCGTCGCCGTACTCCAGCAGGCCGAGGGCGAAGCTGGAGCTGTAGACGGCAAGCACGCCGAGCACGACGAGCGCGCCGACGGCCGCGACGATGGCGTAGTCGGGGCTGCCGACCCTGAGGCGGGAGGGGTGCGCGGTGACGGCCATCAGCGCTCCTCCATCGCGTGGACGAGGCGGCGGAACTCCTCGCCGCGCGCCTCGAAGTTGGCGTAGGCGTCGAAGCTGGTGCAGGCGGGCGAGAGCAGCACGACGTCGCCGGCTTCGGAGAGATCGCGGGCCTCGCGGACGGCCTCGGCGAGCGTGACGACGCGCACGGTCGTCGGGCGGTCCTCCGGCGGCGAGAACGCGGCGTTGGCTTCGATGGCGGCTTCGAGCAACGCGCCGTCGGCGCCGAAGAAGACGATGCCGTGGCAGCGACGGAGCGCCTCCTGCGCCAGCTCGTCCTTCGGGAGGTCCTTGTCCTTGCCGCCGAGCAGCAGCACGAGCGGTTCGTCGTACGAGCGGATGCCGGCGAGGGCGCGCTCCGGCGTCGTGGCGATGCTGTCGTTGACGTAGCGGACGCCGTCGATCTCGGCGACGTCCTCCAGGCGGTGGGGGACGGGGGTGAAGGCGCGCACGGCGCGGCCGATCGCCTCAGCCGGGACGCCGGCGGCGGCAGCGATGGCGCTCGCTGCGAGCACGTTGGCAACGTTGTGGACGCCGCGCAGAGGGATCTCGTTCGCGGGCAGGATCATCTCTTCGACCTTGCCGCGACGGACGAAGATCGCGTCATCGCGCAGGAAGGCGCCGTCGCCCGGCAGGTCGTCCTCGAGCGTGAAGCCCCAGACGCGTGCCTGAGTGGCGGACGCGAACGCCGCGGCCGTCTCGTCGTCCGCGTTGAGCACGGCGATGTCATCCGGTGCCTGAAATTCGACGATGCGGCGCTTGAGCGCGACGTAGTCGTCCCATGAGAACTGGTCGAGGTGGTTGGGTGTGACGTTGAGGACAGCGGCGATGTGCGGGCTGCGGTCGGTGAGCTGGAGCTGCGTGTGGCTCAGCTCCATCACCGTCCACGTCTGCTCGTCGATGCCGTCGAGGAGGCCGAGGAGGCCCGTGCCGATGTTGCCTCCGACGCGGTACGAGCGGCCGTCGGCGGCCATGATGGCGGCGACGAGGCTGGTGGTCGTCGTCTTGCCGCTGCTGCCGGTGATGCCGATGGTCGGGCCGGGGCAGTGCTCCATGAAGAAGCGGACCATCGAATCGACGGGGATGCCGCGGGCCCGCGCGTCGGCGACGAGCGGGTTATCGAGGGGCACGCTCTGGGAGACAAAGACGATGTCGCTGTCTGCGACGCCCTGCGAGGTCTGGCTGCCCAGTGAGTAGTTGATAGGAACGCCCTCTAGCTCCTGCATGCGGGCGGCGAGGGCATCGGGAGATTTCGAATCGAAGACGGCGACCCTGGCCCCGTGCGCCGCCGCGTATCTGGCTACGTCCACGCCTTCGATTCCGAGACCGATAACGGTCACCCGTTTCCCCACCAGGAAGTCTCGTTTACCTGTCATAGCACGTTATCAAATTGGTTGTCAAGCCCCTGAGCCTCAATCCAGCGCCGCCAGCGCTATGCCAAGCAGCGCGCCGACGACCGTAATCAGCAGGAATCGGGTGGTGATCTGGGTCTCGGGCATGCCCAATTGCTCGAAGTGGCAGTGGAGAGGGGCCATCTTGAAGACGCGCTTGCCGCCGCGGAGGCGGTAGGAGCCGATCTGGATGACGTCGGCCAGGATCTCGGCGACGAAGACGACGCCGATGACGGGGACCAGCAGCCACCATCCGGTCATGAGGGCGACGACGGCCATCGTGGCGCCGAGCGGGAGCGAGCCGGTGTCGCCCATGAAGACGGTTGCCGGGTAGGCGTTGTGCCAGAGGAAGCCGGCGAGGGCGCCGGTGAAGGCGAAGCAGAGCGTCGCGAGGCCGGTCTGGCCCTGCATCAGCGCGATGGCGCCGAACGCGCCGAACGCCACGGCCGAGGTGCTGCCCGTCAGCGTATCCAGGCCGTCGGAGACGCCGACGCCGCTGGTCAGCGAGACGATGACGCCGACGACGACGAGCCAGTAGACCGGGCCGATGTCGTAGCTGCCGTAGTGCGGGACGAGGAGGCGGGGCGTGTCGATGCGGTCGTAGAGGACGTAGGCGATGACGACCGAGACGATCGCGAAGCCCGCGAGCTTGAGGATCATGTTGTAGCGGTCGTGGGCCTCTCGCTTCTCGCGGTCGATGAGGGTGCCGAGGTCGTCGAACCAGCCGATCGCGCACATGACGGCGGCGACGGCGATCGGGAGCAGGGTGTGGCGGTCCTTCGGCACGGCGGCCACGAGGGCGGCGCCGAGGGCGACGCCGATGATGAGCAGGCCGCCCATCGTCGGGGTGCCGGCCTTCACCATGTGCGTCTGCGGGCCGTCGGCGCTGATGGCCTTGCCGAGCTTCTTCGAGCGGAGGAAGGCGACGAGCGGATAGCCGGCGAACAGGGAGACGACGGCGGCCACGCAACCCGTGATCAGCGCGTAGGTCACGGGCGCTCCTCCAGCTCGTCGAGCAGCGTCTCGAGTTCGAGCGCGCGCGAGGCCTTGAGCAGGACGACGTCGCCGGGGGCGAGCTGGGGGAGCAACTCGCGCGCGATCTCCGACTTGTCCATGGTGATGTGGACGTCGCCGTGGCCGGCCTGGATGGCGGCGTCGCCGATCCAGCGGCCGAGGTCGCCGACGGCGTAGATCACGTCGGCGATCTCGGCGGCGCGCCGGCCGACCTCGCGGTGGCCGTCCGATTCGGCGGCGCCGAGCTCCCGCATGTCGCCGAGGACGGCGATCTTGCGGCCGGGCACCTCGCCCAGCAGGTCGAGGGCGGCGTTCATCGATGCGGGGCTGGCGTTGTACGTGTCGTCGAGGAGCGTGGAGCCGTTGACGCCGCGGTGGGCCGCGAGACGCGTCGGCACCTGCGCCTCGCTGAGCGCGGTCGCGGTCTCCTCGACAGAGAGCCCGTCGACGATGCCGGCAGCGGCGGCGGCGAGCGCGTTGTGCACCATGGCGCGGCCGGGGAGCCGCGAGTAGACGGGCGCGCGCTCGGAGCCGTGGGCCAGCGTGAAGCTGACGCCGGCGAGGCCGTGGGATTCGACGTTCTCGGCGCGCACGTCGGCGCGGAGCGAGAGGCCGTAGGTCAGCACGTTGGCGTTCGTGCGCGGCGCCATCTCCAGCACGCGCTCGTCGTCTGCGTTGAGGATGGCGGTGCCGTCCTCGGGCAGCGACTCCACGAGCTCGGCCTTGGCGTCGGCGATCGCCTCGATGCTGCCGAGGCGCTCCATGTGCGACGGGCCGACGTTCGTGACGATGCCGACCTCTGGAGCGGCGATGTCGCAGAGGAAGGCGATCTCTCCGGCGGCCCACATGCCCATTTCGAGCACGGCGCGGCGGTGGCGCGTTGTCAGCTCCAGGAGGACGAGCGGTAGTCCGATCTCGCTGTTGAGGTTGCCCTCGTTCTTCAGCAGCGGGTAGCGCGAGCCGAGCACGGCAGCCACCAGCTCCTTGGTCGTCGTCTTGCCGACGCTGCCGGTGATGGCGACGACCTTGAGCTTCGGCCGGCTGAGCCGGCGCTGACTCGCGAGCTGTTGCAGCGCGCCGAGAGCGCTCGGCACGACGTACTGCGCGAGGTCGGCTTCAACGGGGCGCTCGACGATGGCGCCGGTTGCCCCGCGGGCGGCGGCGGCGGCGACGAAGTCGTGACCGTCGACGCGCTCACCCTTGAGGGCGACGAAGACGTCGCCGCGGCCGGCCTTTCGCGAGTCGACGACGGCGTGTCTGAAGCGCAGCGGTCCCACGGACGGGGCGCGAATGAGCGTGGGTCGCAGCGCGGTGGCGATCTCGATTGCCGTAATCATTCGTGTGCCTGCCTGCCTCAGGCGGGGTGTCTGTGTCCGCCTCGGGTAGCGGGCGGCGTTCGGAACCAAGAGTGGCGCCTCCGGCAGGCGCGTGCGACGCCTATGGGCCGGTCGCAACAAGCTGGGGACCGTTCGGCTGGACGCCCAGGTAGGCGAGAATGCTGGGCGCGAGGTCGTGGAAGACGGGCGCCGCGACCTCTCCGCCAAGCCGGTCCTGCTTGAAGTCCAGCTTCACCAGCATCATCATCTGCGGGTCGTTGACCGGCGCGAATCCCACGAACGAGGCGATGTTGCCGTCGTGGACGGTGCCGTCGGCCAGGGTGGCACCCGTGGTCGTGCCGGTCTTGCCGGCGACGTGGTACCCCTTGATGGCGGCCAGCTCGCCCACCACGCCTTCCACCACCTGATTCATCATATCGGCTACCGTGTTCGCGGTTTGCTCCTTCACGACCTGGCGCACGACCACCGGGCTGAAGCTCCGGGGCCCCTCCGGCGTGTCCATCTCCTTGACGATGTATGGCCGCATGAGCTTGCCGCCGTTGGCGAACGAGGCGATCGCCGTGATCACTTGCAGAGGCGTGGCGGCGATGCCCTGACCGAAGCTGTTGTCGGCGAGGTCGACGGGCGACCAGGCGGGATTCTGGTTCGTGCGGACGAGGCCATCAGGCTCGCCGCCGAGCCCGACGCCGGTCGCCGTGCCGATGCCGAACTGCTGGATGTAGTGGTAGAAGTTGTCCGGGCCCAGCAGGCCGCTCATCCACACGGCGCCGGTGTTGAGGCTGCGCTGAAGGATCTGCGTGACGGTCGTGATGCCGTTGACGCTGTAGTCCCAGTTGCGGATGGTCGACGTGCCGATGTAGGCGGCGCCGGTATCGTTGTACGTGGACTCGGGGGTCACGAGGCCGAGGTCGATGGCGGCGGCGGCGGTGAGCGTCTTGAAGACGGAGCCGGGCTCATAAACGTCGGTGACGGCGCGGTTGCGGAAGAGCGCCTGGTCGGGGTTGTTCAGGTCGAGCTGCGAGAGCTTGAAGCCGGGGCGGCTGGCCATCGCCAGGACCTCGCCGGTCTTGGGGTTCGTGACGATGATGGTCCCGCCCAGGGCGCCGGTCTTCGCGATCTGATCGTCCAGCTCGCCTTCCACCAGGCGCTGGATGTAGCGATCGATGGTGAGCGTGATGTCGCCGCCGGGCTTCGGCTGCTCGCCGATGCGCTCGCTGCCGAAGGCGATCTTGTTGCCGATGCTGTCGTGCTCGAAGTAGATGGTGCCCGGGATGCCGCCCAACTCGCGGTCGTAGTCCGCCTCGATGCCGGTGAGGCCGACGTGGTCGCGGCCGACGAAGCCGAGGAGGTTGGAGGCGAGGTCGCCTTCCGGATAGAAGCGCTTGGTCGTCTGCACCATGCGGAGGCCGGGCGCCGATACGTCGCGCAGGGCGTTCCCCTTGTCGAAGTCCAGGCCGCCGTACGCGAGGTAGAGGCCCGTGGCCTGCTGGCGCACCTGGTTGATGAGATCTTCGGGCTTCTCGCCGATGACGGGCGCGATCACGGCGGCGGCCGCCTGGGCCGATGCCAGATCCTGCCAGTCAGGGCGGTTCACGTAGACGTCCCAGGCGTCGACGGTCGTGGCGAGCGGGTAGCCGTTGCGGTCGAGGATGGCGCCGCGCGGTGCGCGGACGACCTCCTGGCCGTAGTGCTCGTCGTTGGCCTGCGCGGTGTAGTGGGAGCTATCGACGATCTGGATGTAGGCGACGCGGGCGGCGAGGGCCGCGCCGGACAGCGCGAATACGAGGGCCAGCGTCGTCAGGCGTGCGTTCATGCGGCCCCGTTGCCCGAACATTCACCCCCTCGTGGCCGGCCGTGCGCTGCCGGCTCCCTCGCTAGTGGAACGGAAGCAGCTTCAGAAGCCGCTCCCAGATCGAATCTGATTGAGCAGGAGTCGGCGCCGAGGCGTTCTCCTGCGGCAAGAAGCGCGTCGGCAGCGTCTCGCGCGCCGGCACGGGCTGATTCACGCTGATGTAGAGCTTCCTCGTGGCGGGCACCATGTGCAGGTTCACTCGCGCCTCCCAGTCGACGCGCGCCAGGGACGAGAGTTGTGCGACCTGGGCCTCGAGCTGGTGATTCTCCGCCTGCTTCGCGTCGCGAAGCTGGGTGAGGCTGTCGATCTGGTAGCCGGTGCTCGTCAGGCGGCTGAACTGGTTCACCTGCAAGAGGGCGACGGCGAGCACAAGCACGATGGCAAGGGCGAGCAGCGCGCGGCCTGAACGCAGACGGCCGGCCAGGTTCGGCCAGCGGAAGCGCCTTGGGAAGGGGAGCGCGTGCCGTTGGAGCGCAGCCATGGGCGCCTCCTAAGCCGCGTGGTCGTCGATGCGTTCGGCTGCGCGCAGCTTGGCGCTACGCGCGCGCGGGTTTGCGGCGATCTCGTCGAGTCCGGGCGTGATCGCGCCGCGTGTGACAGGCCGGAGCGTGGCCTTGTGGCCGCAGCGGCACTCCGGCAGGCCGGGCGGGCAGATGCAGTCGCGAGACTCGCGGCGGATGAACTCCTTGACGATCCTGTCTTCCAGAGAGTGATAGCTGAGTACGGCCAGACGGGATCCAAAGCCGAGCAGGCCGTGGGCCTGAGGAAGTGCGGCGGCTAGATTGTCTAGCTCTTGATTGACCGCGATGCGGAGAGCCTGGAACGTCCTGGTGGCGGGGTGGGTTTTCAAATTGGCTCTCCTACCCACGGCCTGCTCGACGGCTTTGGCAAGTTGGGCGGTCGTCCGAATCGGACGTGCCGCGACGATCTGGCGCGCGATCCTCCTGCTCGCCGGGTCCTCTCCATATTTGAAGATCAGGTCGGCCACGTCGGCCTCGCTGTAGGTGTTGACGATCTCCTCGGCGGTGACGGCGGTGTCGCCGAAGCGCATGTCCAGCGGCGTCTCGCGCTGGAAGCTGAATCCCTCCCCTTCCTCTAATTGGAAGGACGAGAGGCCAAGGTCCATGAGCACGCCGTTCACAGGCGCGAAGTCAAACTCGCGGCAGATGCGGCCGACCTCGCTGAAGTTGCCGCTGACCAGCCGGAAGCTGCCGGCGAAGCGGGCGAGGCGCTCCTCGCCGCGGGCGACGGCCTGCGGGTCCGCGTCGATGCCCAGAAGCGTGCCGCCGGGCTGGGATCGATCGAGGATGGCCTCAGCGTGGCCGGCGCCGCCGAGCGTGCAATCGACATAACGGCCACCAGGGCGCACCGCGAGGGCATCAAGCACCTCCGCGAGCATCACCGGTACGTGGACCGTCCTGGTGGGTGACATCATCATCGATTCCGTGACTCGATCGACTCCAGCGTTTCCTCGAACCGGTCCTCGATGCGTGCCATCTCGGACTCGTACGTCTGCGGCGCCCAAATCTCGAGCCACTCGCCGGCCCCGATCACCAGTACCTTCCCGGACAGGCCGGCGTACTCGCGCAACGGCGCCGGGATCAACACTCGGTTCTGTTTGTCGAGCTCCGCCTCGTGCGAACGGGAGAAGAGCACTTTTCGCATATCGCGCCCCCTCCGGTGCATGGCGGACTCCGCCGTGAACTCCGACGCCTGGGCTGTGAACGCACCCACTGTGTACACGCGCAGGCAGGGGTCCGGGGAACCCTGGCTGAGCACGATCCCTTCCCGGAACGAGTCGCGATAGCGAGGCGGGAGCGGTACCCGCCCCCTCTCGTCCATCGCATAGTCGAAGGTTCCGAGGAAATACACTGGATCTGATGTCCTGCCGGGTGCTCATCGGGTCCATCCGTAAGCCAGATTTCCCACGAACCCCCACAGATTACCATCAGCTTCACTGTTGTCAAGCGCTTATGCAGAAAATTTTCCCACATCCGTCCACCCGTGAGATCAGCGCGTGTCCGGGCGCGCAGGGAGACGCTCGCTGATACGATGTCGCCATGACGAAGATGCGCGTTGGCGTGCTCACCGTGAGCGACAAGGGAAGCCGCGGCGAGCGCGAGGACACGAGTGGAGCCGCGATCCGCGAACTCGTTGTGGGGAATGGTGGGGAGGTCGTGCGCTCGCACGTCACGCCTGACGAACGCGATGAGATCGGCAAGCTGTTGCGCGAGTGGTGTGACGGCGGGGACCTCGACCTCGTGGTGACGACAGGGGGGACGGGTCTGGCGGCGCGCGACGTCACGCCGGAAGCGACGCTGGACGTCGCGGAGCGGCTGGTGCCCGGGATCGCCGAGGCGATGCGGGCGGAAGGGCTGCGACACACGCCGCGGGCGATGCTCAGCCGCAGCGTGGCCGCCGTGCGGGGGCGCACTTTGATCCTGAATCTGCCGGGGAGCGAGAAGGGCGTGCGTGAGAGCCTGGGCGCGGTGCTGGACGTGCTGCCGCACGCCGTGGAGCTGCTGCGCGGGCAGACGGAGCACGCTTAACGCCGCCAACGTTCGTAACAGGTCTGTAGCCTGTGATTCCTTCGCCTCGCCGCAGGGCATCGGCTATACTCGCTGCTGGACTGCACCCACTCCTCAGAGAGCCGTGAGCACGGACGGGCGGGCAAGACTCGTCTTCACATAACGTTGCGCTGATGTATTCCGCCGGGAGGAGACGCTGCGGATGACCGCACGCACGCTGGCGTGGACCGGCTTCATCGCCATCGCGGCATTCATGCTGATGGCGGCGAGCCGGCTGACCCTGCTCGACCCCGTCGAAAACCTGACGCTGAACGTGACATCGCCGGTGCAGGCGTTGATGCGCAGCACGACGCGTCCGATCGCCGACTGGGTCAACAACATCACGGACGCGCGCGCGCTTTCGAAAGAGAACCAGCGCCTGCGCGATGAGAACGAGCGGCTGACGAACGACCTTACGCGGGCGCGGGAAGACGCCGTACAGGCGCAGCAGGCGCAGGACCTGGACCAGGTGCGCCAGCAGTTCCCCAATGACACCTTCCTGTCCGCGTCGGTCGTCTCGCGCGACGCGAGCGATCTGCGGTCGCTCGTCGCGATCGACCGCGGCAGCTCGGACGGCGTGAAAGAGGGGATGATCGTCGTGACGGAGGGACACAGCCTGGTGGGGACTGTGTCCAAGGTCTACAGCGATTACGCCTGGATCACGTTGATCACGGACCCGAAGAGCGCGGTGAGCGCAATGGTGCAGGAGTCGCGCGCGCAGGGCGTGGTCGCGGGCAACTACGACGGCGCGCTGAACATGGAGTTCGTCGGACAGGGCGCGGCGGTGCAGAAAGGCGACTTCGTGATCACCTCGGGCGTGGGTGGAGGCTATCCGCCCGACATCGTCATCGGGCGCGTCTCGGACGTCGGAACGGCGGAGCAGGACCTGTTCCAGCACGTGAAGGTCGATTACCTGGCCAGCCTGACGCAGCTGGAGCACGTGCTGGTGCTGACCAGCTTCGTGCCGAGCCGGCTGCCGCCGCCGTGAGGAGCCGCGGGTGAGCACGCGATGAGGTACTGGATCGGCGGGACGTTGGCGGTGTTTCTCGCGCTGCTGCAAGCGTCGAGCATCGAGCAGTTCAAGATCCTCGGCGTGGCGCCGAACCTGCTGCTCGTGCTGCTCGTCGCGTGGCTGGTGGTGCGCGGGCTGGACGACGTGCTGCCGATGCTGTTCGTCGCCGGCCTGACGCTCGGGCTGATCGGCTCGCAGACGCCGGGGCTCGTGCTGCTGGCGCTCCTGCCGATCGCGGGCTTCGGGGTGGTGCGCGAGCTGCACGTGGTGCACAGCGACGCGGTACTCGTGCTGGCGCTGGTCCTCGCGTCGACGGTCGCGTACGAGACGATCCTGCTCGCCAGCGTGATGGCGACGGGCGGCGTGCTGGACGTGCGCGCCGCGTTCATGCACGCGGTCGTGCCGGCGACGCTGGTCAACGTCGCGCTGGCGCTGCCTGTCTGGGTGGTGATGCGGTTCGCGAAGCCCGTGGACGCGCGCCGCCGTCTTTCGTACTGAGCGAGGTCTATGGGACTGCTTACCAACGGCCGGCGGAGACGCTGGCGCACGGAGAACACGGAGACCGCTGACCCGCGGCAGGTGCTCAACCGGAAGCTGTGGGTGATGCGCGTCGCCGTGGTCGTCGCGTTCGGCGTGCTCATCGTGCAGCTGGCGCGGCTGCAGCTGGTGGACGGAGCGCAGTACCAGGAGCGGGCGTCGCAGAACCAGATCCGCATCGAGCCGGTGACGCCGGCGCGCGGTGTGATCACCGATCGCAACGGTGTGCCCGTCGTGCAGAACGTGCCGAGCTATGGCGCCGTCGCGATCGCCGCGGATATCCCCGAGTCGAAGGAGCTGGCGATCGCCGGCGGGTTGGAGCAGCTCACGGGAGCGCCCGCGCTGGAGACCGTGATGAAGGTCGAGCAGGCGCGGCAGTCGAACGACCCGTTCACGCCGGTGCTGATCAAGGACGGGCTGACGCAGGAGCAGACGTTCCACCTTCGGGAGCAGCTCGATGAGCTGCCCGGCGTGCAGGTGGCGGTGCAGCCCGTGCGGCACTACGTGGGCGGTGCGGAGCTGTCCGACGTGCTTGGCTACACCGGACGCGTCGATCCAGAGGATTATGCGACGCTGAAGGACCGGGGCTACCAGGCCAGTGACTACCTCGGCAAGGCGGGCGTGGAAGCGGCGTACGAAAGCTACCTGCGCGGCATCCCCGGCCGCGAGGAGATCGAAAAGGATGCGACCGGACGCCAGGTGAGCGTGCTCGGCAGCGAGCCGGCGCAGGCCGGCGACAACCTGGTGCTCTCGATCGACCTCGATCTGCAGAAGAAGGTGGCGCAGATGCTCGCCGCGACGCCGAACGGCGGGCAGGCGGCGGCCGTCGTGATGGACGTGCACACGGGCGAGGTGCTGGCGCTCGTCTCGTTGCCCGTGTACGACGACAACGTGCTGGAGGGCGACGTCGATGAGGCGAAGCTCGAAGGGTACCTCAACGACCCGAACAAGCCGCTGGTGAACCATGCGCTGGCCGAGCAGTACGCGCCGGGATCGATCTTCAAGCAGATCACCGGCTCGGCGGCGCTGCAAGAAGGCGTGGCGAACAGGTCGACTACGGTGGTCAGCAACGGGTACGTCAACGTGCCGAACGAGTACGACCCGTCGGTCATCTACCGATTTAATGACTGGCGCTCGTTTGGCCCGCTGACGTTCGTTCAGGGTCTCGCCTGGTCGTCGGACGTGTACTTCTATTACATGGCCGGCGGATACCACGCCTACGGCCAGAGCTTCGATGGCCTCGGCATTGACAGGTTGTCAAAGTACGCAGGCTACTTCGGCATCGGCCGGAAGACGGGAATCGACATCGCCGGCGAAGCGGACGGCGTGCTGCCGAGCCCGGCGTGGAAGAAGGCGACGTTCGGTGACGACTGGCTGCTGGGCGACACGTACAACATGGGCATCGGCCAGGGATACGTGGCCGCGACGCCGATCCAGATGGTGCGGGTGACGGCGGCGGTGGCGAACGGTGGCACGCTCTTCACACCACGCGTCGTGAAGCAGGTGCTGGATCCGCAAGGCCGGATCGTCGTGCCGGACGAGCCGAAGATCGAGAGCCACGTCCCGGTGAGCGCGGACAACTTGGCGATCATACGCGAAGCGATGGCGGACTCCGTGGCGTGGGGCGCCGCGAACCCGGCGTATCGGTCGGACCTGCAGATCGCGGGGAAGACGGGCACGGCGGAGTTCGGCCCGCGGCATCCCGACGGGTCGTACGACACGCACGCGTGGTTCAGCGGCTTCGCGCCGGCCGACAACCCGCAGATCGCCGTGACGGTGTTCCTGCTGAACGGCGTCGGTGCAACGAACGCGGCGCCGCTCGGCTCGGCGATCCTCGACTACTACCTCACGCGGCACGACCAGCAGGCGTCGGGCGGCGCCGCGGCGCCCACGGGCCAGACGCAGCCGGCGGTGACGCCGTGAACCTTCGCAACGCGCCGACGCGCGAGTTCGACTTCGTGCTGCTGCTGGCGGCGGCGGCGCTGACGGTGTACGGCACGCTGCTGATCTACAGCGGCAGCCTCACGACATACGGATCGCCCGAGCAGGCGTTCGCGCATCCGGTGTCGCGCCAGATCGCGTTTGGCGTCGTCGGGCTGGTGGCGATGCTGGCGTTGTCGCGCGTCGACTATCGGGCGTTCGGGCCGCTGAGCCTGGCGCTGTACGTCGCGTCGCTCTCGGCGCTGCTGTTCGTGCTGGTGGTCGGGTCGAGCGCGTACGGATCGCGCCGCTGGATACCGGTGGCCGGGACGGAGGTGCAGCCTTCGGAGATCGCCAAGGTGTGCACGGTGATCATGCTGGCGAAGTACTTCTCGGACAACGAGGAGCGGATGGACTCGCTGCGCGTGTTCGCGACGTCGATCCTGATCGCGGCCGTCCCGGCGGGGCTGGTGCTGATGGAGCCCGACCTGGGCTCGGCGATGGTCTTCGGCATCATCTGGCTGGCGATGGTCATCATCGCGGGGGCGCGGCCGTCGCATCTCGCGGGGCTCTTCGTCGCCGTGCTGGCGCTGCTGCCGGCGGCGATCTGGGCGATCGCGCACGACTATCAGAAGGAGCGCATCTCCGTCTGGCTCGATCCGAACAAGGATCCGCTGGGCAAGGGGTTTAACATCCTCCAGGCGGAGATCAGCATCGGGTCGGGAGGGCTGTTCGGCAAAGGGCTGACGCACGGCACGCAGACACAGCTCGACTACCTGCGCACGCAGACGACGGACTACGTGTTCAGCGTGGGAGCGGAGGAGCTGGGCTTCGTCGGGGCGATGATCCTGTTCGGGCTGTTCGCGATCATGCTGTTCCGCTGCCTGCGGGTGGCGGGGCTCTCCGACGATGCGTTCGGGCGGCTGATCGCCGTCGGCGTCATGTCGTTCATCCTGTTCCAGGTGTTCATCAACGTCGGGGTTAATATAAGGCTGGTACCGGTGACCGGCGTGCCGCTGCCACTGGTCAGCCAGGGCGGCAGCTCGCTGATCACGATCCTCGCGTCGCTGGGCATACTGCAGAGCATTCTTGGTCACAGACGCAGACGCGGCCGCAAGACCTGACGCACGCGAGGGGAGCGCCCTCCGCGGCCGCGCGTTCGCGGCGCTGCGCGTCGCCATCTCGCTCGCGATCATCGCCGGCCTGATCTGGAAGCTCTCGCCGGGCGACCTCGCCGATACGCTGCGCCACTCCGATCCGTGGCTGATGCTGCTGGCGGCGGTGATGATGATCGCCGTGCAGGCGCTCGTCATCATCAAGTGGCGCGTGCTGCTGCTGGCGCGCGACGTGCGACTGGCCGGCACGGAGCTGGTGCGCGCGTACTGCCTGGGCAATCTGCTGAGCAACGTGCTGCCGACGGCGATCGGCGGCGACGTCTATCGCGTGTACCGCGTGCAGCGCAACGCAGGGGCGCGGGCGGCGGACGTGACGATGAGCGTGCTCTACGAGCGCGCCACGGGCTTCGGCGCGATGACGTGCCTGGGGGCGCTGGGCGCGGCGTTCTACTACGCGAACGCCGGACTCGGGCTGCTGGCGCTGGTGGCGGGAGCCATCGCGGCCGGCGTGCTGGCGCTGGTGCTGCCGCGCGTGCCGTTTCCCGTGCTTCGGCACGACCACTTTCTGCGCAACCTGATCGCGCACCGCCGCGAGCTCGTCGCCGTCTACACGATGCTGGTGTTTTCGCTCGCCATCCAGGCGCTCAACATCACGACGCTTGTCAGTCGCCGGACGGTCGCTCGGCATCCACATCTCGTGGTGGTACTGGGCATTCGCGATCTGGGTCG
Source organism: uncultured Chloroflexia bacterium (assembly GCA_963843685.1). Lineage (GTDB taxonomy): Bacteria > Chloroflexota > Dehalococcoidia > DSTF01 > JACRBR01 > DASQHL01. The sequence goes on along the minus strand of CAWJLO010000011.1, from coordinate 6,579 downwards.
AGGCGATGGCCGCGCTGCTGCCGATCACGCTGGGCGGTCTCGGCGTTCGGGAGTCCTCGTTCTCGGCGCTGGTGAAGCACGCGGGCGGGACGGCGGCGCAGGGCGCGTCGGTCGGCTTCGCGCTGGGGATGTTGTATGTCCTCGCGAATGCCGTGGGCCTGGCGGCGGTGGAGGCGGGATCGCGCCTGGGCTTGCTGTCAGTCGCGGGCGGGCAAACACCGGCGAGCGCGGCGGCAGATGCGGCAGTGGGTGAGCGGTGACGCGCGTGATCGCCGCCGCGCTGGCGCTCGCCGTTACGCTCGCGCTGGGTGCGTGTGGAGGCTCCGCACGCCCGAGCGGGACGCCGTCCGCGTCGACACCGGCGGCGTCGCCAGCCTCTACCCCTGGCGCCTCTACGCCGCTCGACGACTTCAAGTCCGTGCTCGCCGCGCTCAACGCCCGCGACGCGGCCGGCGTTGCCGCTCTGCTCTCGATGCAGGCGCGACAGGATCTCTCGGATGAGCGAGTCGCCGACCTCATCGCTCGTATCTCGGGCACCGACCCCGAGTTCCACGTTGACATCGACACGGTAGGCGACACGGAGGTCAACGGCGACCAGGCGCAGATCGGGATGACCCTGATCGTCCATTACCAGGGGAAGCAGTACCCGCTGAAGGATGTCGCCTACCTGGTCCGCGAGGACGGCCGTTGGAAGCTCGCCGACCACTTCCTGCAGACGGCGCTCGCCGCGGCGGGCCTCGGCGCCCCGGCGGCGCCACCGCGCGTCTTCGCTGCCGACGGCTGCGCCGAGGGCGATGTCCTCGCCGGCGTCTACTTGCCGTCGCGGCTCAAGGTGCTCGAGCGCTGCGTCACCGTCGAAGGCGTGGTTCGCGAGGTCGAGTCGCCTCAACAGGGCGAGGGCGACGGCGACCTCTCGTTCAACGTGGAGGTAGGACCGGCCGACGAGCGGCTTCTGAACGAAGGCAACCTCCAGAACATGCACGGCTGGCTGCACATGGAGATCGTGCCGCTGGATCAACCGCGTCTCCCGACGCCCCAGGTAGGCCAGCGGGTGCGCGTCCAGGGCCCCTGGGTCCTCGATATCGTCCACGGCCACAACGAGATACACCCGGTCTGGTCGCTGACCGTCCTCTCGCCCTAGCGCGCTTCGACCGTCGCTGCGGCAGGCGGGCCGGCGGTCAGCTCCGTGATCTCGTGGCTCGTTCCTCGTAGGGCGCAACTGTGCCAAGATCGATCCGGGCGCATCGCAGCGCCTCTTCTCTCGCGTCAGCTTGGATTGAAGGCCTCAAAGGAGGAAGCCATGGATTATCGACCGCTCGGCAGGACCGGCGCCAAGGTAAGCACACTGTGTCTCGGCTGCATGATGTTCGGCGGCAAGACCAGCCCGGACGATTCCTACGCCATCATCGACAGGGCGCTGGACGAGGGCATCAACTTCATCGATACGGCGAACGTGTACAGCGTCGGCCGCAGCGAGGAGGTGACGGGCGAAGCGCTGCAGCGCAACGGCCGCCGCAACCACGTCGTGCTGGCGACGAAGGTGCACGGCGTGATGGCGGCGGAAGACCCGAACATGCAGGGGAACAGCCGCCGCCACATCATCCAGCAGTGCGAGGCCTCGCTGCGGCGGTTGCAGACGGATTACATCGACCTGTACCAGATCCACCGGCCGGAGCCCGGCATCCCGATCGACGAGACGCTGCGGGCGCTGGACGACCTGATCCGGTCCGGGAAGGTGCGCTACATCGGCAGCAGCACGTTCGCGGCGTGGCAGCTCGTGGAGTCGCTGTGGGTGGCGAAGGAGCTGGGGCTGAACCGCTTCATCTGCGAGCAGCCGCCGTACAACCTGCTGGACCGCCGCATCGAACGGGAGCTGTTGCCGATGGCACAGACGTACGGCTTCGCGGTGATCCCGTGGAGCCCGCTGGCGGGCGGGCTGCTCACCGGCAAGTACGAGCGGGGACAGGAGCCCCCCGAGGGTGCGCGCTTCGCCGACGCCAGCAACCCGATCTACCGGCGCCGGCTGAACGATCGCATCTACGACGTCGTCGACGGGCTGAAGCCGATCGCGGCGGAGAAGGGCTGCACGCTGTCGCAGCTGGCGCTGGCGTGGGTGGTGCAGCAGCCGGGCGTGACGAGCCCGATCATCGGGCCGCGCACGATGGAGCAGTACGTCGACAACATGGGCGCGCTGAAGGTGGAGATCACGGAGGACGACCGCAAGGCGATCAACCGGGTGATCCGGCGGGGCGACTCAGTCGCGCCGTTCTACGAGGCCGAGTTCGGGCCGCACCCGCACCGGGCGCTGGTGTAGCGACACGGCAGGAGGCAGACGATGATCCCGACGCAACCGTTCGGCAAGACGGGCCACGACAGCACGCGCATCATCTTTGGCGCGGCGGCGCTCTGGAGCGGGAAGGAAGAAGAAAGCGAGGAGGCGCTCGAGCTGCTTCTCGCCCACGGCATCAACCACATCGACACGGCGGCGGCGTACGGACGCTCGGAGCGAAGCGTCGGCGCGTGGATGCCGGCGCACCGCAAGAGCTTCTTCCTTGCGACGAAGACCGGCGAGCGCACGCGGGAGAAGGCGCGGGACCAGATCAGCAAGTCGCTCGAGCGGCTGCAATCGGACCACGTCGACCTGATCCAGCTCCACAATCTCGTCGATGAGGAGGAGTGGAAGACGGCGCTCGGGCCGGGCGGCGCGCTGGAGGCGGCGGTCGAGGCGCGGGAGCAGGGGCTCACGCGCTTCATCGGCGTGACGGGGCACGGCGTGACGGTGCCGCGGATGCACCTGCGCAGCCTGGAGCGCTTCGCGTTCGATTCCGTGCTGCTGCCGTACAACTGCGTGATGATGCGCAACCCGCAGTACGCGGCCGACTTCAATGAGCTGGCGCAGGTGTGCGGCGAGCGGGGCATCGCCATGCAGACGATCAAGGGGATCACGCTGGGTCCGTGGAACGAGAAGGAGCACACGCACGGCACGTGGTACGAGCCGCTGACGGAGCAGAACGACGTCGATCTCGCGGTTGGGTACGTGCTGGGGCGCGCGGGGGTGTTCCTGAACACGGCATCCGACGTGCGGTTGTTCGCGAAGATCCTGCACGCGGCGGAGCGCTTCACGGGTGCACCGAAGGAGGCCGACATGGACGCGCTGGTGTCGCGGCGGGAGATGACGCCGCTGTTCGTGTGAGCTTGTTGGGCCGAAGGTGGCAAGAACAAGGGGCCGGCGATGGAGCCGGCCCCTTGTTCTTCGCTGTTTGTCGTTTGCTGTTGGGGTGCTAGTTCACGCCTGCCGGGTGCTGCGTGCGCTGGCGCTCCTCGACGACGATCTGGTGCACACGCTGTCGTGAGACCTTGAAGTGCTCGGCCAGCCGTGTCTGGTTGCCCTTCGCGAGGCATTCCCGGTCGAGCAGGTAGCGGACCGCGATGCGGAGCTTCATCGTGCGCTGTGGGTCTCGCTTCGCCATGTGTTCTCTCGCCTCCCCTTCGCTCTGTTCCTGCGCTTGAGCCTTTTCGGTCACGAGGCGCGGGACTCGTGCCGGCTTGGCGGGTTACCGTTATCGGCGGGGAGGTTCCTGCGCTCTTCCACGACGATCTGGTGGACGCGTTGGCGGGACACTTTGAAATGCTCCGCGAGCCGCGACTGGGTGCCCTGCGCCATGTCGCCGCGCTGGAGCAGGTAGCGGACGGCGATCCGGAGCTTTTCGGTTCGTTCAGGGTCTCGTTTGGCCATGCCTTCTTCTCCGTTACCCTTGACACAGTTACAAACGGGCCGCCCGCGGTCGCGTTACGGGCGCCGGCACGGGATTGCGGCGCAAAGGAGCTCCATATGGCTACGCCCGAGTCCATCCGAGAGTTGCTTGACAAGATGAAGAGCGAACGAGAAGCGCTCCTGGCCCAGGCGGAGGCGATGAACGACGCCGAGGCCTCGACCGCCCCGGCCGACGGGGAGGGCGAGGCCCAGTGGTCGGCCAAGCAGCAGCTCGCCCACCTGGCGGAGATGGAGACGGCCTACCGCGCCTGGGTGGAGGCCGCGCTGGCCCAGGACGACCCCGACGTGAGCGAGGTGCGTGGGCCGCGGCCCGCGATTGCCCTGACCGCGGCCTCGGCACATAGCGTGCCGGAGCTGACGGCGCAGCTCCGTGCTGAGCGCGCGAAGACGGTCGCCCTCATCGAATCGATGACGCCGGACCAGTTCGAGCGGACGGCGTCGCAGGCGATGTTCGGCCGGCTGACGGCGATGCAGTGGCTGCGCTCGTACTATCGCCACGACCGGATGCACCGGGACCAGATGGCGGGTCGGTCGCCGGAGTACAAACCGCGGTTCGTCGGGGCGGAGCCGGACCAGCGCCGCGGCCCGCGCATCTGAAGTGGGAAGTGGGAGCGGGCCGGAGCCGCGGGACGAGCGCGCGGACCGGCGGGACGAACGGAAGCGCGCGAAGCGTGACCGGATGAAGAAGCACGGCGCCACGACCGGGCCCGCCTACCGTAACGCGATCCTGAAGCGCCTCCGAAAGAGGGCCGGACGCGAGCCCTAGTGTGTGAGCGGTGGCCGGGACGCGAAGAACCGCCGAGATCAGGTCCGGCGCTCACTTCTTACGCCGTATCGCCCAGAAGCAAGACATCGGCTTCGATCGAGATCACGTCGTGGGGCGCGTCCGTCTGGCGTCGTCACGACGGCGGTGCGTCGTCGTGCGGCGCATCGCGTGCTAAAATGCCGCCCGCGAGCGGGAGTAGCTCAGTTGGTAGAGCATTTGCTTCCCAAGCAAAGGGTCGCGAGTTCGAGTCTCGTCTCCCGCTCCACATTTCATTTCCGTCATCCACAGGCTTACGGCGGCTTCGCCGTTCCGTCCGGCCTGTATGACGAAGTCCTGCTCAATTGACCCTCCTGATCGCGTCGCCGAGTCTATCGAGAAGGCCGCCCCAGCCCTGCTGGAGGCTTGCGGTGCCATCCACACCGTCGAGGAAGGCGACTTGCTCGGTCAGGAGCAACCGCGTCCCGCCGGGTGCGGTGGCCAGCTCGACCGTCGTTAACGCGACCGACGTGCGGACGTCGTCGAACGTCAGCGAGTAGGCGAAGGCGATCCGCTCGTCGGGCACGATGTCGAGGAACAGCGTGTCGTTGAGACCGGTCGCACCGCCGACGACCCGAAAGCGCGTCCGCTCGAACCCGCCAACGCGGAAGTCAAGAGCGTACTCGTCGACCGTGAACCCGGGGCTTTCGGCGAACCAACCGCGCTTGGTGGCGGGGTCAGAGAAGGCCGCGAAGACGCGCGCGGGCGGCGCCGGGTAGGTCCGCTCGACGCTGACGATGCGGTGCACGACCGTGCTTGCCATCAGCCCTGCTCATCCTGGTCGGTGATCAGCGGTTCCTGGGCCGCCAGGAAATCGCCCAGCCGGTCGAGACGGCGCTTCCAGAGGGCGCGGCGCTCGGCCAGCCACTCCGAGGCAACGTCGAGTCCGGCCGGCGTGATCCAGCAGGTGCGCACGCGGCCGACCTTCCGGGTGCGGACGAGCTGGCTGCGCTCGAGCACCTGCACGTGCTGGACGACCGCGGCGAGCGTGATGTCGAACGGGCGCCCGAGGTCGGAGACAGTCATCGGGCCGTTGCTGAGGCGCGCCACCAGCGCGCGCCGCGTCGGATCGCCCAGGGCGTCGAAGACCCGGTCCGCTGTGCGGCTCGCCACGTGCTAGCTCCTCCGCGTAGCGACGGCGTACTTGAGGTGCGCCGCGCCCTCGCCCTGCACTACCCGAACCTGCTCGAGGTTAGGGTCGGCACCACCGAGGTTGTCGAAGAGCCTCTCACCCGCGCCGAGAAACATCGGGGCGACGTGAAGGCTGATCTCGTCGAGCAGACCGGCAGCGATGTACTGCTGCGCGACATTGGCGCCACCCATCACCAAGATATCCTTCGCTCCCGCCGCCTCCCGCGCCTGCCGCAAGGCCGATCCGATGCCGTCGGTGACGAAGAAGAAGGTCGTGCCGCCCTCCATCGGTACCGGTTCACGGGCATGATGTGTCAGCACGAAGACCGGCTGATGGTAGGGCGGGTTGTCTCCCCACCAGCCCTTCCACTCGTCGCCCTTCCAGGGGCCCGGGCCGCCGCCAAACATGTTCCGCCCCATGATGTAGGCGCCGACATCCGAAAACCACGCCTCGCGCAGGACATCGTCGTCGGTCCCCGTCTTTCCGCCGTCTGGATTCCCCTGTATCTCACCGAACGCCTTCAGCGGGTACATCCAGAGATGCATTCGCTCGCCGCCTTCGCCGAGTGGGTTGCTAAGGCTCTGGTTCGGGCCGGCGACGTAGCCATCCAGCGTGATCGTGATGTTTAGTCTGAGCTTGCTCATCGCGCCTCCTACCTATTGCTGCACTCCCCGTACGGTCTCCCCCAGCCTTCGAGATGCGTCGAGCTGATCGTCTGGAAGCGCTGCGAGATGGACATCGATGCCCTTCACTTTCCCGTGCCTCGTTGCCCGGTGGCAGCCCGGTGATGGTTAAGCGTAGGCTTTAGTATTGGTTCGCGCGCCTGGCGCTGTCAAGCCGGGAGTCTTGCAGCCCCACCGCCTGCCGCGG
>CAWJLO010000010.1:947500-969108 GCA_963843685.1 uncultured Chloroflexia bacterium | reverse complement strand
ACTGCGGCCGGAAGATGTCGATCGAGATCTCGACGGCCGGGGTCGTGCCTTTGTTTTCGAGCCAGTGCATGGTGTTGTGGTCCTCGGGCCAGCCGACGCCGGGGCCGTAGTCCGTCGCCACGCCGTCTCGGTGGTCGGTGATGGTGCCCTGGAGGATGTAGACGAGGCCGGGCCTGTCCTTGTGGTCGTGCAGGGGGCCGAGGACGCCTCCGGGCTCGATGGTGAACTTGCGCATCCGGAGCTGGCGACCGGCCATGCCCTCGATTTCGGGGCCGAGGTCAAAGGCTGTGAGGTGCTCCACGGTCACGCCTCGTGTCTCGGGCGGCTCTTGTTCGGTTGCCATGGGGGTGTCCCTTCAGCAGATGCTGGCCGCCCGACGGATGGGCGGGAGTCTGGGTGGTCAGGTGATCGGCAGGGTGCCTCGCGCTGGTCACGTCCGCAAGGCGGTGTCCTCGCGCGTATCCCCGTCGTCGTTTAGCTCGCCGGGGTTCGAGCAATCGGGTGTTGTGCGGGGGCGGCCACGTGGGGCCGCCCCTACGCGCGTGCGGGCGGGAGATGCGTTAGAGGGTGGGCAGGCGGAGGGCGTTGAGGGTGCGCTCGATCGCGGCAGCGGCGGCGAGGGCGTGGTGCTCGCGCCAGGGGGCGGCGATGACCTGTACGGCGATGGGGAGGCCTTCGGGCGACGTGGCGGCGGGGACGGTGACGACGGGGTAGCCGGTGAGGCTGTAGGGGAGCGTGTAGAGCCACGTCTCGACGGGGACGGGGCCGTGGAGCGGGGCGGGCTCGGCGGCGACGGGACAGACGATGAGGTCGTAGTCCTCCATGAAGGCGAGCATGTGCATGCGGAAGCGCTCCCACTCGAAGAGGTGGCGCTCGACGTCGTCGCCGGAGAGGGTGGCGGGCCGGTAGGGCTCCCAGCGGGTCGAGGAGACGGAGTTGGGACGGGACCAGTAGTCCTTCGTGATCTGCAGCGCGTCCTCGAGGCGTGGCGGTCGCGCCTCGGCGACGGTCGCGCCGGCCGAGGCGATGGCGTGGGCGGCGGCTTCGGTGGCGGCGACGGTCTCCGGGGTCGGCGATGCGCCCGGCGTGTGTGTGTACCAGGCGACGCGCAAGGTGTTGAGGTCGACGTTCGCGGGATCTTCGACTGGCATCGGGACGGCGGCGGGGTCGCGGCCGTCGGGGCCGGCGATGACGCGCAGCGCGAGCGCGAGGTCGGCGACGGATCGGGCGACGGGGCCGATGCTCGTGCGGGGGTCCTTGATGTGGCCGATGCGGGGGAAGTGGCCGGTGTTTGGCACGCGGCCGGTGGTCGGTTTGAGGCTGGCGACGCCGCAGCAGTGAGCGGGCCATCGGATGCTGCCGCCGGAGTCGGAGGCGATGCCGAGGGGTGATCCGCAGGCGGCGACGATGGCTGCTTCGCCGCTGCTGCTGGCGCCGGGCGTGCGCGCAAGATCGTGCGGGTTGGCGGGGCGCGGATGCAGGGGTGAGCCGTCGTTGACGTTGGTCTTGGCGAGGAGGATGGCGCCGGCGGCGCGCATGCGGGCGACGGCGGTGGCGTCCCGCTTCGGGACGTAGTTGCGGCGCTGCTCGAAACCGGCGGCGCAGACCAGGCCTTCGGCCTCGATCCAGTCCTTCACCGTGAACGGCACGCCGTGCAGCGGGCCGAGCGCGTCGCCGCGAGCGAGGGCGTCGTCGGCGGCGCGGGCGGCGGCGAGCGCGGCGTCAGCGTCGATCTGGATGACGGCGTTGATCTTCGGGTTGACGTCGGCGATGCGGGCGAGGTGTGCGGCGACGGCGTCGGTGGAGGTGATCGCGCGGGTGCGGATGAGGTGTGCGAGTTCGGTGGCGGTGCGGGTGTGGAGGTCCACGATCAACTCCCGGCGCGTCGCGCGTGCGCGCGCAGCCATCGCGCCACGTCCGAAAGTGGCATCTGCGGTTCGCTGGCGGCGAGAGCCATGGTGAAATCTCTCACCTCAGAGTTGTTGGCCGCGAGCGCATAGCCGTTCTCGTTGAGGAACATCTCCGTGAGCACGACAGCGATGCGCTTGTTGCCGTCGGCGAACGGGTGGTTCTTGGTCATCGAGCGGAAGAGGGCAGCGGCCTTGTCGATGGTTGTCGGGTAGTACGGTTGACGCGGTAGCGCGAGCGCGGCGTCGAGCAGGCCGGCGTCGCGAAGTCTCCCCGTCATCACCGAGGCGTCGCGGACGTCGAAGTACACGTCAAGCCGAGCCACAACCACCGAGACATCGTCCCGGGCTGGGAACCACCAGCGCCGTGCCATGTCAATTCAGTTCGCGGAGTGCGGAAGCGCGGCGCTTGATGATTCGGTCGATCTTGCGCTGGAGGTCTGAGGCAGGCGTGGCTGCAGGCCGCCGCGCGGTCTTGCGGGCCGCGGAAGGCGAGGCGGTGTTGCGTGGCTTACGTGCGGTAACCATGTGAACCTCTGATCACAACGTAGCACATGGGCAACTGCGCCTGCGGACGATCAGCGTGACTCGTCTTCATCGGCTCGGGCCGACGCTGAAGTAGGCGGCGTCGGGGTGGATGAAGACGAGGGCTGAGACGCTGGCCTCGGGCTCCATCATGAAGCCTTCGGTGAGCTGGGCGCCGATCTCCTCGGGGCGGAGGAGGCGGAAGAGCTTCGCCTGCTGCTCGAGGTCGGGGCAGGCGGGGTAGCCGAAGGAGTAGCGCTTGCCGCGGTAGTGGGCCTGGAAGAGGTCCTTGCGCGGCGTGTCGGGCGCGTCCGGGAAGCCCCAGTCGGCGCGCAGTTTCGCGTGCAGCCACTCGGCGGCGCCTTCGGCGGTTTCGAGCGCGAGGGCCATGAGGGCGTACGAGCGGAGGTACTCGCCGGCGAGCTTCGCCTGCTCGGCGCGCTCGCGGATGCCGGCGCCGGCGGTGGTGACGAAGATGGCGAGGTGATCGCGCTCCAGCACGCGGCCCTGCGGATCGCGGCGGGCGGGGAGCAGCATGTCACTGAGGGCGAGGCCGTCGGGCTTGCGCTGGCGGGGGAAGACGAAGGTCTCGAGCGGGACGACGCCGCCGGGCTCGAAGACGTGGATCTTGTTGCCGTCGGGCTCGGCCTCGAAGAACTGCCAGACGGCGCGGGCGTGCATGGCGCCGTCGCGAGCCTCTCGCTTCACGGCCTCGATCTTCTTTTCAAGCTCGACGGCCTTGACGTCGCCGGCCTCGAGCGCCTCCGAGAAGCGGCCGCGGAAGCCGAGGTGGCGGCCGAAGAGCATCTGCGGGTTTATGTAGCTCCACGTCTCATCGAGATCGAGATCGGCGACGTGGCGGTCGAGATCGGGGACGGGCGCGATCGGCACGTCGAGAGAGATGCGCGGGCTGCGCTGCTCCGTCTCGGGGAAGGCGTCGGCGGCGGGCGTGCGTGGTTTGTCGGCGTGGGTCTTCTCGAGCAGCTCTGACTCGAGCTGGACGCGCGCGTCGGGGTCCATGAGCTTGTTGAGGGTGGCGAGGCCGTTCATGGCGTCGTTGCAGTAGACGACGGTGCCTTCGTACTCGGGGGCGATGCGCGTGCGGGTGAAGCGATCGGAGAGGGCGGCGCCGCCGACGAGCAGGGGGGCGCCGACGCCGGCCTGCTTGAGGTCGGTGGCGGTGATGACCATCTGCTGGGCGGACTTCACGAGCAGGCCGGAGAGGCCGATGGCGTCGGGGGTGTGCTCGTGCGCGGCCTCGATCAGGGCCTCGGGCGGCACCTTGATGCCGAGGTTGATGACGCGATAGCCGTTGTTGGAGAGGATGATGTCCACGAGGTTCTTGCCGATGTCGTGGACGTCGCCCTTCACGGTGGCGAGCAGCACCTTGCCGCGCGTCGACGACTCGTCCTTCTCCATGAAGCGCTCGAGGTGGGAGACGGCGGCCTTCATCGCCTCGGCGCTCTGGAGGACTTCGGCGACGATGAGCTCGTTGGCGTTGAAGAGGCGGCCGACCTCGTCCATACCGTTCATGAGGGGGCCGTTGATGATGTCGAGGGGCTGCGCCTCTTCGAGCTTGCGGTCGAGGTCCGGGACGAGGCCGTCCTTCGTGCCTTCGATGATGTAGTTGGCGAGGCGCTCGTCGAGGGGGAGGGAGGAGACGTCCTTCTTGGCGCGCGACTTGGCGCCGCGGAAGTGGGCGGCGAAGGCGGCGACGGGGTCATCGCCGCGGTTCCAGAGCAGATCCTCGGCGAGCTTGCGCTCGTCCTCCGGGATGGAGGCGTAGCGTTCGAGCTTCTCGGCGTTGACGATGGCGAGGTCGAGGCCGGCCTTCGTGCAGTGGTAGAGGAAGACGGAGTTCAGGACCTCGCGGCCGGCTTCGGGCAGGCCGAAGGAGACGTTGCTGATGCCGAGCACGGTCTTGGCGAGCGGCAGGGCCTGCTTGATGAGCCGGATGCCCTCGATGGTCTCGACGGCGCTGCCGACGTAGTTCTGGTCGCCGGTGGCGCATGGGAAGACGAGCGGATCGAAGATGATGTCTTCGCCGCGGATGCCGTAGTTCTCGGTGAGGAGCTGGTACGAGCGCTCGGCGATGGCGACCTTGCGTTCGCGGGTGATGGCCTGCGCCTGCTCCTTGTCCTCGTCGATGCAGCCGACGATGAGGGCGGCGCCGTACGCGCGGGCGAGCGGCGTGACGCGGTCGAACTTCTCGAGGCCGTCTTCGAGGTTGATGGAGTTGATGATGCACTTGCCCTGGCAGTACTGGAGGGCGCGCTCGATGGCGACGGGGTCGGTGGTGTCGACCATGATGGGGACGCGGACCTTCTTGCCGAGCAGCTCGTAGAAGGCGTCGGCGTCGACGAGCTCGTCGCGGTCGGCGTTCTGGAGGTTGACGTCGATGATCTGGGCGCCGCCCTTCACCTGCTGCCGCGCGATCTCGCTCGCCTCCTCGTACTTCTCGTCGGAGATGAGGCGCTTGAACTTGCGGGAGCCGACCTCGTTGGTGCGCTCGCCGACGATGAGGGGGCGGTTGTCGTCGGTCGCCTCCAGGAAGTCGACGCCGGAGAAGACGGTGCGCGTGTGTTTCGTCGGGACGCGGGGGCGCTTGCCTTCGGCCATCTGGGCGAAGGCGCGCGTGTGCTCGAACGTGGTGCCGCAGCAGCCGCCGAGGACGTTGAGCCAGCCGTTGTCGACGAAGCGCTCGAGCACGGTGGCCATCTGGACGGGCGATTCGCGGTAGTTGCCGTCTTCGTCGGGGAGGCCGGCGTTCGGCCAGACGGAGGTGCGGAACTCCGTGAGCGCGGCGAGCGTGCGGAGGTGGTCGGTCATGAACTCCGGGCCGGTGGAGCAGTTGAGGCCGATGGTGAGCAGATCCGCGTGCTGGAGCGAGGCGGCGAGCGCCTCCGTGGTCTGGCCGGCGAGCATGGTGCCGGTGAGCTCGACGGTGGCGGAGACCATGACGGGCACGCGGAAGCCGAGCTCATCGAAGAGGCGGTTGATGCCGATGAGGGCGGCCTTGATCGTGCGCGTGTCGTTCTGCGTCTCCAGCTCGAGCAGGTCGGCGCCGCCGGCGACGAGGCCGGCCGCCCAGTCGTGGAAGACGGTCGCCATCTCGGGGAAGGTGATGCCGCCGGTGACGGAGAGTGACTTCGTGGTGGGGCCGATGTTGCCGGCGACGAAGCGTGGGCGGGCGGGGGTGCTGTAGGCGTCGGCGACCTGCCGGGAGAGCTTCGCGGCCGCTTCGTTGATCTCGAGCACGCGGTCGGCGAGGCCGTATTCGGCGAGGACGATGGAGCCGCCGCCGAAGGTGTTGGTGGTGATGATGTCGGCGCCGGCCTCCAGGTAGCCGCGGTGGGCGTCGGCGATGACGTCCGGGCGGGTGACGTTGAGCTGCTCCGGGCAGCCGTCGTAGGTGACGCCGCCGTAGTCTTCGGGCGTCAGATCGCGGCCGTGGATGTAGGTCCCGTACGGGCCGCCGATCACGAGGATGCGCTCGGCGAGCGCCTCATGGAGGAGCTTGATGCGGTCGTCTCTGTTCGTCATTGGAGTTCAATGGTAGCAGGATGGGGGGTGGTGGTTGGTCGTTGGTTGGTCGTCGACCGACTGGCGGGGTGCGGTGTCCGCTGGCGCGTACCCCGCACAATTCTTCTAAAGAAGAAAGAGAAGAGAAGGTGCCGGGGGGACACCCCCCGGAGCCCCCCGGCAGAGGGCGCTGCGCTCTCTGCACTCCCGCTGTTTGGATCGTCGGAGCGCGGACGGGCGACGTGACGACGTTGGGGAGGTGCGGTGTCCGCTGGCGCGTACCCCGCCCAATTCTTCGAAAGAAGAAGAGAAGAAGAGGTGCCGGGGGGACACCCCCGGAGCCCCCCGGCAGAGAGCGCTGCGCCCTCTGCACTCCCGCTGTTTGGATCGTCAGAGCGCGGACAGGCGACGCGACGACGTCGGGGAGGTGCCGTGTCCGCGCCGGCGTACGCCCGCACAATTCTTCTGAAGAAAGAAGAGAAGAGAAGGTGCCGGGGGACACCCCCCGGAGCCCTCCGGCAGAGGGCGCTGCGCTCTCTGCACTCCCGCTGTTTGGATGTCAGAGCGCGGACGGGCGACGCTGACGACGTCGGGGAGGTGAGCGGTGGGGTGCAGTGTCCGCGCCGGCGTACCCCGCCCAATTCTTTTGAAGAAAGAAGAGAAGAGAAGGTGCCGGGGGCACCCCTTGGAGCTCCCTCGGCAGAGAGCGCTGCGCTCTCTGCACTCCCGCTGTTTGGATCGTCGGAGCGCGGACAGGTGACGTGACGACGTCGGGGAGGTGAGCGGTGGGGTGCAGTGTCCGCGCCAGCGTACCCCGCACAATTCTTTTAAGAAGAAGAAAGAACGGAGAAGGTGCCGGGGGGACACCCCCCGGAGCCCCCCGGCAGAGGGCGCTGCGCTCTCTGCACTCCTGCGTGTGGTGAGCGGGGAGCAGTCGGCCGATCGATTGGCCGCGTCGCTTGTGCAGCGGTGACGACGGTTGGGGGCCGGGTGATCTCCAACTGTCGAGCCGAAGCTCCAACGCTGGTTGACCGGAGGGGGAACGGGAGGCACGATAGCTTCAGTTTCGACGAGAGGCGGTCATACGAGGACGGAGTCCGGCGGCGGCCGGAGAGTTCCGTATTTCCAGTAGTGAGGAACGAGATGAGCAAGATCAGCGACGACCCACGTATCGACCCGCGCATCAAGGCGCAGTTCGGTGTGTTTGACCTGCCGGAAGTCCAGGTCGCGAAGAGCCGCGAAGAGGTGCTGGCCATGGCCAGCAGCCCCGAGGCTCTTGCCGCACGACAGGTGCTCCAGATGTTCCTAGATTCCGCCGACAGCGAAGAGGTTGCGCCCTCGACGGGGCTGACGATCACGACGCACACGCTCGCCTCGGAGCCCGACGGCAACACGATCAACATCCAGTTCATCCGCCCGGAGTCCGAAGGACTTCTGCCATGCGTGTACTACATCCATGGCGGCGGCATGACGACGATGTCGTGTTATGACGGGAACTACAAGGCGTGGGGCCGGATCATCGCGGGTCAGGGCGTCGCCGTAGCGATGGTCGATTTTCGTAACGCGCTCACACCCTCGTCGGTGCCGGAGGTCGCGCCGTACCCCGCCGGGCTGAACGACTGCGTGTCCGGGCTGAAGTGGGTGTCGGAGAACAGCGCCACCCTTGGCATCGACCGCGACGCGATCATCATTTCCGGAGAGAGCGGCGGCGGCAACCTGACGCTGGCGACCGGGATGCGGTTGCAGCGCGAGGGGCGCTTGGACCTGATCCGGGGGCTGTACGCGCTGTGTCCGTACATCGCGGGCATCTGGCCGCTGGAGCAGAACCCGTCGTCGATCGAGAACAACGGCATCCTGCTGGACCTGTACAACGACAACGGCCCGATGGCGTACGGCATCGACGAGTTGAAGCGCCGCAACCCACTGGCCTGGCCCGGGTTCGCGACGGTTGACGACGTGCGTGGCCTGCCGCCGACGATGATCAGCGTGAACGAATGCGACCCGCTGCGCGACGAAGGCATCAACTTCTACAGGCTGCTCATCAGCGCGGGGGTACCGGCGGTGTGCCGGCAGGTGATGGGGACGATCCACGGGACGGAGATCTTCCCGACGACGTGCCCCGAGATCAGCCGCGAGACGGCACGGAGCATCGCGGACTTCTGCCGCGGGACGACGCGGCCCCAATGGGTCGAGGAGGCGGCAGCGGCGCGCGTCTAGTCCGTGGTGGGGTGCGGTGTCCGCTGGCGCGTACCCCGCACATTCCTTCTAAAGAAGAAGAGAAGAAGGAGGGGCCGGGGGGACACCCCCCGGAGCCCCCCGGCAGAGGCGCTGCGCCCTCTGCACTTCCGCTGCTTGTGATCGTTTCAGAGTGTGAGCACGTACACGGACGCTGACGCCGTCAGCGGGGACTACCCGGCCGCCATCCGGCAGGCTCAGGGTTGCCAGCGGACTTCGTAGAGGCGGACGGCGTCGTCGAAGCCCTTGAGCATGGTCTCGCCGCGGTCGGCGTAGGTGTGGGGCTATCGCCTTCGACGGAGCGTTGCCTCGAGACGCCGGCCCCCTATCACGCAGAGCATGCCGCAGAGCCCCACCGCCAACGCCACGGAGGTCAGGAGCCATGCATCGCCTCCGCCCGACGGGCCGGTGCCCGTCGATGGCGCCGAGACAACGCCGGAGACCGTCGGCGCAGGGGCAGGCGTTGCCGGCGCTGCAGGCGTGGCCGTTGGAGCAGCGGCTGCCGCTGAGACGTCACCGCACGCGTTGACCAGGGAAGGCTGCGCGACCTGATGCACGTCAATCGATTTGGCCTGGGCGACGATCTGATCGAATGGCGCGCTGATGTCCGTGTTCGCGGCTCCGTCGACGACGTCAGCGAGACCGTACAGCACGCTCCCGGGGGCGGAGCACGGTCCCGTGTTCAGGTTCGATGCCTGACGGACCTTCGGCTGCCCGGGGCTCACGTATACGAGCACCTGCGTCACCGTATCCGAGAGCTTGGTGATATACGCCGTCCCGGGCTGACTGCCGTCAGCTCCGGAACCGATCGTCACCGTGAGTGCGCCTGCGGGCGGCGCGCTCGGCGGGTTAGGCGCGAAAATTGGCTTGTAGTAGTTGATGTACTTGGCGGTTTGCGCGTCCGTGAGATCGGGTGTGTTCACAAGAGATGTGATGAGCCCGTTGACGACCGTCGCGGTCGTTCGCCAGACGTACCTGGTGACGCCCGCGGGCGCCGCGGTCACGTCGTGGCCCTCCCAGACGACGGTGACCGTGTTTCCCTGGACGTTCAGGCTGTCAATCGTGACGTTGGGGTTGCCAGGGGCGAGAGAAGACTGAAATGCGTCGCGTCCGATGACCTTGTTCGACGTCCACCCATCCTCACCGTCGCTGACGCTCGTGACGTTCGGGTCGAGGAGCGCGAGTTCAGCCGGCACGTCCTGCGCGTTCGCCGCGGCGACATACGCGCGGTAGGTGGCTTCGGGCCCCTGCGCGCTGGCGTTCGCACTGCGCGCGTTCGCGGGGCCGCCCGCGACGACAGCAGCGAACATCATCAGCGCGGACGCTCCGCCCACGCGCAACAACCACTCTCGCATAGCTCCCCCTTGCGTTCGTCCACGCTCACGAGTCCGCAGTCGCGTTTGGGCTGTCATCAGAATCTGGCGAGCGTGCTGCGCCACTCTACGCGTGCACTCCGACCGGATCAACTCGGATTAGCACGTGTTAATGCATGCGCCGGAGATCGGCTCGCGCAGGCGCTACGCAGCGGTCACTCGCTCCAGCGGACTTCGTAGAGGCGGACGGCGTCGTCGAAGCCTTTGAGCATGGTCTCGCCGCGGTCGGCGTAGGCGTAGGACTTGCCGGCGAGGAGATGGCGGATGGGCTCGGGGATGAGGATCTCGCCGGGGCCGGCCTTGGCGGCGATGCGGGAGGCGAGGATGACGGTGGCGCCGAAGAGGTCGCCGTCCTCCTCGATGGGTTCGCCGGCGTTGAGGCCGACGCGCACCTGCAGCGGCTCGCCGTCGCGGGCGGCGAAGGCGCGCTGGAGGGCGATGGCGCAGTCCATGGCGGCGGTGACGCTGCCGAACGAGGCCATGAAGCCGTCGCCCATGGTCTTGACCTCGGCGCCGCCGTGCTGCTTGAGGAGATCGCGGGTGATGCGCTCGTGCTCGCGGAGGACGTCGCGGCCCTTTGCGTCGCCGAGGCGCTGCATCATCTCGGTGTGGCCGACGATGTCGGTGAAGAGGACGGTGCGGAGGCCGCCGGCCCGCGTCGTGGTAGGTCCGGGTTCCGGAGCACCCGACGACGCGATGCGGCGGAGGAACGCGGCGATCGCCGCCGAGGCATCTGGCGCCGTCAACGCCGCGACGGGGCCGTCCAGCGTGACGAACTCTGCGTCGGGCAGCCCCGCCGCCAGTTCACGCACGGCCTCGATCGGTATGTTCTCGAATTCCCGGCGGGCAAGCACCAGCGCAGGCGCGCGCACGTCTTTGAGCACGTCATTGACGTCCCAGCGCCGTATCGCCTCCCAGTATTCGATGTACGACTCCCGCGTCACGGCTTCATCGATGAGCTTCTTGAATTGACGGTGCGCTTCTGGCCTGTCAAAGCCGACCGACTGCGCGATGTACTCCTTGCACAATCCCCAGTCGGTGCGCGCCAACTCCAGAATGGAGTTCCAACGCCCGCTTACCACCATGGCTTCGCCGCTCGCGTAGCCCATTGGCAGAACCAGCGCAGCCACTCGCTCCGGGTATCGTGAGGCGAACGTTACCGCCGGCATCGCCATATTCTGATGGGCCATCAGCGCGAACGACTCCAACCCGACGGCGTCCACGACGGCCTCCAGGTCGCGCACCATCGCGTCGACTGAGAAGTCGCGCTCGTTGCGATCGGATAACCCGAAGCCGCGCCCGTCGTAGCGGACATACCTTCCGGCGCGTGCGGCCGCTTCGGCCCCCAAACGCAGGTCGTCGACCTTCCACTCGAGTTCGATGTGCGTCCACGGCATCGGGGGCATGTACACCAGCGTCCGGCCGCTGCCGATGGCGAAGTAGGCGATGCTGACGCCGTCGGAGGTCTTGGTGTACCGAATCTGCGGCTGGTCCATATGGGGAGTATGCGACATCGGGCGGCGATGGGGCTACGCGGCCGGGGGAGGGCGGCGCGTGGGGTCGGCGGCGGTGACGAACTGGCGGATCTGGGCGGCGTGCTCGACGACGTGCAGAGGGATGTTGCCGATGAGCACGCCGAACAGCGTGCCGTGATAGCGATGGGCGTCAGGGAGCGGCCGGGCCGCGGCGTCCTCGGTGAGCGCGTCGAGCGTTCGGCGCGCGCGCCCGCGGCAGTACTCGACGTAGCCGAGGAGTTCGGCCCTGGTGAACATGCGGTTGGGGAAGGACCAGGTGTTCTCGTCGAAGGGTTGCGGCGGTTTCCACGGCTCAAACTCGCCGGAGAGGTCGTAGTCGAGGCAGGACAGGGCGTGGTAGCCGAGGAACCACGGGGCGGACCCGTGCAGTCCCCCGTGCGGGCCCGGACCCGTGGGCGCCTCGTCCGGCCACAAATCGGTCTCCCACAAGCCGTCGGGACAGGCGGTCAGCGCCGCCTCCATGCGGCGGAGCGCGTCCTCGAAATTGCTGGCCATGCTCTGCACAAATGCGTTCGTCACGCTACCGGTATAGCGCATCGACGGGCATGTCGGATCGGGCGACGATGAACTACGCAGCGGGGGTGGCGAGTCGAGGGTGAAGGCGTGCGCCGGTAGACTCTCGAGATGCAGGCGATCATCACGGCGATCGACGACCCGGTGCGGGAAGAGATCGAGAACGTGTGGGGCGAGCTGAAGGCCGTCTTCGGGCTGAAGGGGATGGCCGGGGCGACGCGTCCGCACTTCATCTACCAGGCGGCGGAGAGCTACGACGCGAGCGCGGGCGAGATCATCGAACGGATCGCGCGGGAGACGTCGCCGTTCGTCGTCGAGACGGCGGGGTTGGGGATCTTCCGGGGGCGGGTGACGGTGCTGGCGATGACGCTGCACCGCGAGGGGGCGGTGGGGCTGCTGCACCGTCGGATCTGGGAAGCGATGGCCGGGCACGCGCACGGGGTGCGGAGCGAGTACGCGGCGACGTGGGCGCCGCACGTGTCGTTAGCGGCGGGGGACCTGGGCGACGACTCGTCGCAGGAGGCGATCGCGCAGTTCCTGGGGCGGCGCGACTATCGGTGGTCGATCCCGGTGACGAACGTGTGCCTGAGCGAGGACACGCGGTCGGAGTCGGCGGCGTGGCGGCGGTTCGATCTTGCCGGTGCGGACGCGAACACGGCGACTTAACACCCGGCTGCTTCCCAACGATGCGCGAACCCTGTTAGCCTCGTGGCCTATGGATGGGGACGCGCACGTGACGTACACGCTGATCCGCGATCTGCCGGCGACGGAGCGGCCGCGGGAGCGATTGCGCGACGCGGGGGCGAACGCGCTCTCGGCGGCGGAGTTGCTGGCGATCCTGCTGCGGACGGGGACGGCGAAAGAGAGCGCGCTGTCGCAGGCGACGCGGCTGCTCGCGCGGTTTCAGAGCCTGGAGGGGCTGCGCAATGCGCCGTTCCAGGAGCTGTGCAACGAGCACGGCATCGGCGAGGCGAAGGCGGCGCAGATCAAGGCGGCGCTGGAGCTGGGGTTGCGCGCGGCGAAGAAGGACGGCGCGGACCAGCGGCCGATCGTGCGGTCGCCGGAGGACATCGCGGCGCTGGTGCTGCACGAGATGTCGGCGCTGGAGCAGGAGCAGGTGCGCGTGATGCTGCTGGACGTGCGGAACCACGTGCTGGGGCTGCCGACGGTGTACGTGGGGAGCGTGCACTCGACGAACGTGCGGATCGGCGAGCTGCTGGCGGACGCGCTGCGGGTGAAGGCGGCGGCGATCGTGCTGCTGCACAATCATCCTTCGGGCGATCCGGCGCCTTCGGCGGCAGACGTGCAGATGACGAAGCAGCTCGGGGAGGCGGCGAAGCTGATGGACGTCGACCTGCTGGACCACGTGGTGATCGGCGGCGGCCGGTATGTGAGCATGAAGCAGCAGCGGATGGGGTTCGCGTAGTGGCGACGACGTCGGCGCGGGTTGAGGCGATGCGGCGGGAGGGGCGGCGGGTGCGGCTGATCGCGCTGGACCTCGACGGGACGCTGCTGACGCGGGCGAGCACGGTGAGCGACGGCAACGCGGCGGCGGTGCGGGAGGCGGTGGCGGCGGGGGTGCACATCGTGCTGGCGACGTCGCGTTGGTTCACGCTGGCGAAGCGGACGGCGGACGCGCTGGGGATCGCAGCGCCCATCATCTGCCACAACGGCGCGGTGGTGCGGAGCCCGGTCGACGACGCGCGGCTGCTGGAGCTGAAGATCCCGGCTGATGCGGCGCGGGAGATCGCGGAGCTGGCGGACGCGGAGCGGTACGAGGGGATGGTGACGGCGGGCGACTCGACGTGGCTGATCTCGAAGATGCCGAACATCGACCCGGCGCGGCTGCCGGCCGGGATGACGCAGACGGCGCGGCTGTCCGACCACGTGACGGGCGACGTGGAGGCGTTTCTGTTCTTCGGTGAGGACGCGGTGCAGGGGGTGCGGGAGAAGCTCGGCGGAAGTACGAAGGCGCGCTGAATTTCGCGTGGGGGTACAGCGCGACGTTCCCGATGTACCTGAACATCGTCCACGGCGGCGCGGACAAGGGGAAGGCGCTGGCGCTCGTGTGCGAGCACGTGGGCGTGCCGCTGTCGGAGGCGCTGGCGATCGGCGACGCGGCGCCGGACCTGGAGATGATGCGGGTGGCGGGGCTGAGCATGGCGATGGGGAACGCGCCGGACGAGGTGAAGGCGCAGGTGGACGTCGTGGGGCCGGGGAACGTCGAGGACGGGGTGGCGTGGGCGATCCGGGAGTTCGCGCTGTGAGGGCGTCGTCGGTTGTCGGTCTTCAGTCGTCGGGGAGGAGTGGGCCGCGAAAGGTGAGGGCGGCGGCGGCGAGGATGGCGAGGACGGGGACGAGGGGGACGTGGTAGCGGGGCTCGCCGGCGAAGACGAGGTGGAGGGCGAGCCAGACGGCGACGGTCGACCAGAGGGCGAGCCAGAGACGATCGCGGCGCCGCACGACGACGAGTGACGCGGCCGCGAGCGCGAGCAGCGCGTACCAGTAGACATCACCGATGAGGACGAAGGCGTCGCGGCCGCGGCCGAATGGCGTCGCGCCGAGGCTCTCCGACCACGTCCATCGCTGGACGCGGCGTCGGATCGGAGGAGCCAGCCGATGCGGCGTGGGGCGAGCTGCAGCTCGCGGCCGGGGTGCGTGCGCGCGTAGGTGAAGGCGCGGCGGGCGCCGACATCGGCGAAGAAGATCTCGCGGTCGTGGAACGAGAGGCCGGGGCGTTCGTCCCAGAGGTCCCGCGGCGCAACCGACGTGCCGGTGGCGTACGGCGCGTGGGCGAGGCGCAGGTTGTAGCCGAGGTTGTCGCTGATCAGGTAGGGGCTGCCCATGGCGGCTTCGTTTCTGATCGCCCACGGGATGACGAGCAGGGCGATGCCGGCGACGACGGGTAGTGCCACGCGCGCCAGCCGCCGCACGTCGCTGATGGGCGACGGCGCGAGCAGGACGGCGACCGGGGCGATGAGCACGAGGCCCTGCGAGCGGACGAAGGCCGTCACCGTGAGCACGACGCCGGCGAGGAAGTACGCGGCGATCGAGCGGCGATCGGCGGCCCAGATCGCGACCGCGATCGTCGTCGCGACGCCGAGGGTGAACAGCGTCTCGCTGAAGAGCGTCGCGGTCCAGAAGATGGAGGCAGGCGCGACGGCGACGAGCAGCGCGGCGAGGAGGGCGACGGTGTCGGCGCGGCGACGGCCGCCGAGCCGGCGGCCGCCGAGCCGGCGGGCGATGAAGAAGACGGGGAGCACGGTGAGGGCGCCGGCGATCGCGTTGAGCGCCCTGGCGGCGCGCTCGTCGGAGCCGGTGAGCTTGTAGAGCGGCGCGAGGGCGAAGGGGTAGCCGGGCGGCCAGAAGTCGGTGCTCTCGCTCGCCGGGCCGGCGACGAAGCCGCGATTGTCAAAGGCGACGGTGTAGCCGCGGCCTTCGGCGAGGTTCTGCGCCGTGGCGGAGTAGTACTGCGGGTCGGAGAGCGGCGGAGGGACGGTGTCGGTGGCGGATAGCCACGCGACGCGCAGGGCGAGGGCGAGGACGACGATCGCGGCGAGGGCGGCGTACGTTCGCACGGGGAGAGTATGTGGGATTGGTCGTCAGGCGTCAGTCGTCAGGGGCGGGGACGCCCGCGATCCATTTCTTCGCGTGGTCAAGGGGTGGGAGTGGGGACGGGGGCGCCGCCGGGTTCGAACAGGGACTTCCACCATTCGGCCTGCGGCGTGAGGGCGGCGCGCGGGGCGGGGGTCGGCGAGGTCGTCGGCTGTTCGGTGCCGGAGACGATGACGAGGGTCTCGCCGGGGTTCACGAGGCCGAGGACGCGGCGGGCGACGTCTTCGACGTACTCATCGGACTTGAGGTAGTCGCGGACGGCGGTGAGCTGCTGGTGATCGTGGTCGAGCTGGGCGATGTCGCGGCGGACCTGCTGCTCCTGCTGGTGGAGACGGTAGTTGTGGACGACGTAGTGGACCGAGGTGAAGGTGAGATAGGCGATGGCGAGCGCGGCGGCGCCAATGAGGAGCGGAGTGAGCGAGGGATGGGGGAGCCTGGACACCCTGCGGGCAGCCCTTTCCACGAAGGCCCCGTCACCGCGGGCACTCTACACATGCGGGGATCGCGTGGCAAATGGTCGGGCGGCGAGAGAGGGGGGACGGGGAACCACAGATTGCGCAGATTACACAGATAGAGAGTGATGCTCGCAGAGACGGTGGAGTCAATGCGGGGGCGTGCGCTGCGGGCCGAACACACACCGGACCCTTCGAGGCTGCGCATCCCGATGGGCTGCTCCGCCTCTCACTATATGTTTCTAGAGGGGGGACACCCCCCTTGCCCCCCCGGCAGGCGCTGCGCCCTGCACCCGCCTGCCGCGGGCCACAATCCTAAGTGGGGAGTGTGTGCGCGGGCAGTCGGCCACAGCGGGCTGGACCTCTGTGGGTCTGTTCGAGGCTGCGCATCCTGATGGGTTGGTGCGCCTCTCAGGAAGAGGTGCGCTCGGAGCGGGGGCGGAAGGTGCGCTCGGCGGCGGGGACGTCCTTGAAGAAGGACTTGTTGACCTGGATGTACTGCTTCCACTCCGCGGGGACGTCCTCTTCGAAGTAGATGGCGCTGACGGGGCAGACGGATTCGCAGGCGGCGCAGTCGATGCAGGTGTCGGGGTCGATGTAGTACTGGGGGTCTTCCTCGCGGGTGTAGATGCAGTCGACGGGGCAGACGTCGACGCAGGAGGCGTCCTTGGTGCCGATGCAGGGTTCGGTGATGACGTAGGCCATGTCCGGCTCCGGTTCGCTTCCTTCCGCGAGTCTACAGTTCGGGCGGACGGACGCCCGGCTTCCTGACCACGATCGTCGCATCGCCGTGGAGGCGCGCCTGGCAGGCGAGCCGCACGGAGGTGCGCAAGACGCCGGGGCCGCGCTCATCGACGAGCGATCGCTCCTCGGCGCGGCCGATGGGCGAGAGGGCCTGCGCGCCTTCGAGCACCTCGCAGGCGCAGGTCGTGCAGCGCCCCTCGCCGCCGCAGGTCGTCGGCCAGTAGTAGCCGAGCGCCTGCGCCGCACCCATGACGGTGGCGCCGTCCGCGGCTTCGATTTCGACATCAAGCGGCAGGACGCGCAGCCTCGGCATGGGATCTCCGGGGCCGAGTTTAACACACGCTAAGTTTGTGAACGCGGGACGCGACAGGCCGTGTGGCCCCGTGTGGGGGTTGGATCGCATGTGCTAGGATGCGCGACGGCAGGGTTACAGAAAGGAGCGAGCGCGCGCTCATTGAAGTCAGCCGATTCGCGACGGCGCGAAGCTAACAATCCACCGAGGGCGACGAGATTGCCAGGCGATCCGCGTTAACCTTCGAGCGCCAGAGAACGTTCTAACGATCGACCCGCGGTCTGTCCCGGTGACAGAGGCAGACAGTGCCCCGTCCGCGGTAACAAGGAGGTAGGAGTCTATGAAGAAATTCTTTGTCGCGACACTCGCGATCGCGACGCTCATCGCATTCGCGGGCACGTGTACGATCACGCACATCGCCCTGACGACGATCGGCAGCAACGACGTGTTTGCGGGCCAGATCGACAACAGCAGCGGCGTCAACATCCTGCAGCACAACGTGCTGGTGGCGTTCCTGAACTCCAGCGGCAGCGTTGTGGAGAAGAAGACGGTGCAGCCGTGCCTGCGGACGCTGCCGAACGGCGGGACGAACTTCTTCTCCGCGCAGAGCAGCGCCTCATCGGCGACGACGACAGTAGGCCTGGCGCGGATCAACTTTGACTCGACGTTCAAGGTCGGGACGGCGGCGGTGGGCTCCGGGACGCTGAGCAGCGTGACGGTGAACCGCGGCACGACGTCGCTGACGGTCGCCGGGACGTTCAAGAACACGGACAGCACGACGCTGGAAGCGCCGAACGTGTGCGTCGTGGTCTTCAACAGCGCGGGCGCGGTGATCGTCGTGAAGATCGACGAAGAGCTGTCAGACATGGCGGCGAACGCGAGCGACACGTTCAGCACGACGGTGACGGTGCCTGACTCGACGACGACGGTCGACCACGTAAGCATCTACGTGGACGGCTGAAGAACGGCATCCCGACGCTGCCGGTGGCGACGGACCTGGCGAACTCGGTGAACCTCACGCCGACGGCGACGTTGACGCCGGTCGGCACGCCGGGCGCGGCCGCGAAGCTGACGGTCCTCAACACCATCCCGACGGGGACGCAGGGCACGTCGTTTGGCAGCGTGCAGGTGGCTATCCAGGACGCCAGCGGTGTCACCGTGACGAGCAGCACGGCGAGCGTGACGCTCGCCATCGCCAGCGGCACCGGCACGGCCGGCGCAGCGCTGACGTGCACGACGAGCACCTGACGATCGCGGCGTGGCGGGCTACGTTTACGGTGTAGCATCGACCACGGCGGCGTGGCGTACCGGCTGGTGGCGACCGCTTCCGGACTCAGCACCGGGACGAGCAACAGCTTTAACGTGAACGCAGGCGCGGTGACGACGCTGGCGTTCACGACTGGACCGGCGACGGTACCTCGGGCGCACGCATCGCGTGACCAGACGACGCGACGGCGACAAGTCTGGAACGACACCACCGCGTGCTCTCGATCTCGACCGAGCACGGGTGTTGAGTTGCACGTCAGACGTCGTCCCGAGCAACGGCATCGCGACGTTCACGGCTGTAGCATCACCAAGGCGGGCACGTTACGCTGAGGGCCGAGGTCGCCGATCATCGCGACAGCGTTCATCGACCAGTCGTGAAGCTGGTGTTCACGACGCGCCGAGCGGTCGACGCCGAGCGTGGCACGCGCGCAGCAGCCGTGTCAGCTCGGAACGGCGACGGGACGTCATCGCGACAGCACGACACGTACGCTGCTCGAGCGGCGGTAGCTCACGTGCAGACGGACGCACGACGGTCGCGACGGCGATGCAACATCACGACGCGGCACGTATCACCTGACGGCGAGCACCGACAATCCGGCACGACGTCCGTGGACAGTGGAACATCGTCATCAGCTAACGCTGAACTGTGACGAACATCAGAGAGGGGCCGCAGAGATGCGGCCCCTCTTCCGTTTCCGGCGATCGCGCACCACACTGCGGGCATGACGACGGGACCGGAGAATCGATGGCTGCGGACGCGGGGCGTCTCGGGCGACGACTACGACGCGACGTACGAGCGCCGGGCGGCGGCTGGGGAGCACGTGCACGGCGAGGCGGACTTCGTGCAGCGGTTCTCGCCGAAGTCGGTGCTGGACGCGGGCTGCGGGACGGGGCGGGTGGGGCGGGAGCTGGCGCGGCGCGGGCTCGACGTGGTGGGCGTGGACATCGACGCGGAGATGCTGGCGACGGCGCGGCGCAAGGGCGAGGGGGCGGCGTGGGTGCTGGGGGACCTGGCGGAGGTCGAGCTGGGGCGCGCGTTCGACGCGATCGTGATGGCGGGGAACGTGATGATCTTCCTGGCGCCGGGGACGGAGGGCGCGGTGGTGGCGAACATGGCGCGGCACCTGGAGGCGGGGGGCGTGCTGATCGCGGGGTTCCAGCTGCAGCCGGGGCGGCTGACGCTCGACCGTTACGACGAGGTTGCGCAAGCGGCGGGGCTGGAGCTTGCGGAGCGATGGTCGACGTGGGAGTGCGGGGCGTGGCAGGCGGGGGGCGGTTATGCAGTGTCAGTGCATCGCAGGGGACAGGTTACAGGGGACAGGTGACAGTGATCGGGAGCGGCGCTAGTCCGTCGCGGATTGGGCTGCTATAACACCGCTGTCCAACGAGCCCCGGCGCGGGACAGCGAGGAGCCACCCCTTGGTCGCCACCACCGACATCATCGACGACGTGCGCGAGATCATCGAAGAGCGGAGCCTGCTGAAGCACCCGTTCTACCAGGCGTGGCAGCAGGGGGAGCTGACGCTGGAGCACCTGCGCGGCTACGCGGGGCAGTACTACCACCACGTGCTGGCGTTCCCGCAGTACGTGAGCGGCGCGCACGCGATCTGCCCTGAGCAGGGGGAGCGGCAGGAGCTGCTGGAGAACCTGATCGAAGAAGAGCGCGGGCCGGAGAACCACCCGGAGCTGTGGCTGCGCTTCGCGGAGGGCGTCGGCGCGACGCGGGCGGAGGTGGAGGCGGCGGCGCCGCTGCCGGAGACACGGCGGCTGGTCGAGCTGTACCGCGACGTGACGATGCGGCGGTCGTTCGCGGAGGCGTGCGCGGCGCTGTACGTGTACGAGTCGCAGGTGCCGGAGGTGGCGAAGACGAAGATCGACGGGCTGAAGCGGTTCTACGGGCGCGACGACGAGCGGACGCTGCAGTTCTTCGAGGTGCACATCGGCGCGGACGAGATCCACTCGGAGGTGGGGGCGGGGATGGTGCGACGGCACGTGACGGACGAGGCATCGCGGCAGGCGGTGCTGTCGTCGGCGCGAGAGTGCGCTGACGCGTTGTGGGGCTTCCTGGACGGCGTGCATGCCGCGTACGTGGCGGCGTAAGGGGATGCCGCTCGACCTTACGTTCATCGGCACCGGCAACGCATTCGCCCCGACGCGCTACTGGAGTTCGTTCCTGGCGAACGACAAGTACCTGTTCGACGCGCCGCCCACGCTGCTGGCGCACATGAAGAAGCTGGGCAAGGACGTCGGCGACATCGAGGTGGTGTTCATCAGCCACTTTCACGGCGACCACTTCTTCGGATTGCCGTTCCTCTTCCTCGAGTACGCGGAGCTGGCGCCACGCAAGAAGGACCTGACGATCGTGGGGCCGCCGGGGATCGCGAAGCGGACGGAGGCGGTGACGAACCTCGCGTTCTCGAACGTGTTCCGGAAGCCGAACCGGGGGTACTCGCTGCGGTTCATCGAAGCGCAGGACGGGCTGACGGGGGAGGCGGCGGGGTGCCGCTTCACGGCGCGGGGTGTGACGCACGTGCCGGACCTGGACTGCTACGCGTACCGCGTCGAGACGCCCGACGGGACGATCGCGTACTCGGGCGATACGGTGATGTGCGACTCGCTGGTGCCGGTGGCGGACGGGACGGACGTGTTCGTGGTGGAGTGCTCGTGCTGGGGGGACCAGTGCGGGCCGCACCTGAGTCCGCGGGACATCCTGAGTTTGCGGAAGCAGATCACGCCGTCGACGAAGTTCGTCCTGACGCACATCGGCGGGGGGAAGCGCCGAAGGCGATCGCCGAGGCGGGGATCATGATCGCGGACGACCTGAAGACGATACGGGTGTAGGGGTTAGAGCGCTCGGCTGCGCATCCCCCTGGGCTGCTTCGCCTCTCAATGAAATAGAAATTTGGAAGGGGGACACCCCCCTTGGACCCCCCGGCAGGGCGCTGCGCCCCTGCACTCCGCCTTTCGACAAACGGCAAACAGCAAACGGCAAAACAGTAACGGCAAACGCAGAAGGCGGGCGGTTCGCTACTGCGTCGGGCGGGGGAAGAAGGGGGTGTCGGTGCTCGTCGGCTGGCCGGTGTCGATGCAGTAGTAGAGGGCGATCGACTTCGAGGTGAAGAGCGAGTAGCTGTTGTCGAACTGGATGGTGTAGTCGCCCCTGTACTTCGGGGGCAGGCTGAAGTCGTAGTTCGAGACCTTCGGCGTCGCGAGGATGGTCTGCCCCTGCGGATCGATGATCTGCATGATGACGTCGACACGGCCGAAGCCGCCGTCCGCCTCGAAGGTGCCGCGGAGGAGGGTATTGATGTCGAGCGAGACGGTCTTGTTGACCTTCGCGCGCGGATTGACGCTGAAGTTGAGGTTCGTGCACTCCTCGGGGTGGCCGTTGGAGATGGCGCCGGCGTGCGCCGGGGTGCCGACGCTGCCGGGGTTGTAGTAGTTCATTGCGATCCAGCCGGCCACGATGCCGAAGCTGAGCAACAGGAACACGAAGCCGCCGAGCAGGAGCGTGCGCATTCAGCCCTCTCTCTCCACATAGGAGGATCGGCCCCTAAGGGGAGAATCTGAGGGGGCGAGAGGGGCCGCATTCGGGTCGTGGCTGCCGAATGAGGGGCCGGTCCATCCGA
>CAWJLO010000010.1:755000-942500 GCA_963843685.1 uncultured Chloroflexia bacterium | reverse complement strand
TTATCCATCGGAGGTAGAGCTCTGAATGGGCTAGGGGGTTAATCGCCTACCAAACCCAATCAAACTGCGAATGCCGGTGGAAGAACCCCGGGAGTGAGTCCGCGGGAGCTAAGTTTCGCGGTCGAGAGGGAAACAACCCAGACCACCAGCTAAGGCCCCTAAGTTCTGGCTAAGTGTCAAAGGATGTTGAGTTGCAGAAACAACCAGGATGTTGGCTCAGAAGCAGCCACCATTTAAAGAGTGCGTAATAGCTCACTGGTCGAGTGGCTCTGCGCCGACAATGTACCGGGGCTCAAGCCAGACGCCGAAGCTGTGGACTGTCCGCAAGGGCAGTGGTAGAGGAGCGTTCCGTCCAGCTGTGAAGGTGCCGGGGTGACCCGTGCTGGAGCGGACGGAAGTGAGAATGTTGGCATGAGTAGCGTAATGGCGATGAGAATTCGCCACACCGTAAACCTAAGGTTTCCTACGGAAGGTTTATCCGCGTAGGGTTAGTCGGGCCTAAGCCGAGGGCGAAAGCCGTAGGCGATGGACAGCAGGTTAGTATTCCTGCACCACGTGCGTAGCGTTTTAAGGTACAGGGGTGACCCGGGAAGATAGGTGGAGCGGGCCCATTGGACATGGTCCGTCCCTGGGGTGTAGGCGTCTGGCCGCAGGTAAATCCACGGTCAGGTTAAGCGGAGGCCTCGGGGAAAGCAGCGACCTCGGTCAAAGCGATTCTGCCAAGTCTATGCCGGCGAGAAAAGCCTCGGTGCTAGCGACGCACGTGCCCGTACCGCAAACCGACACTGGTAGGTGGGGGTAAGTACCCCGAGGTGATCGAGAGAACCCTCGTTAAGGAACTCGGCAATCTAGCTCCGTAACTTCGGGAGAAGGAGCACCCCTGGGCGTGACCGGACTTGCTCCGCGAGCGTCCGAGGGTCGCAGCGAGCTGGCCCAGGCGACTGTTTAACAAAAACACAGGTCTCTGCTAACCCGTAAGGGGATGTATAGGGGCTGACGCCTGCCCAGTGCTGGAAGGTTAAGGGGAGGGCTTCACGGCTCGAACCGAAGCCCCAGTGAACGGCGGCCGTAACTATAACGGTCCTAAGGTAGCGAAATTCCTTGTCGGGTAAGTTCCGACCCGCACGAATGGCGTAACGATCTGGGCGCTGTCTCAACGAGGGACTCGGCGAAATTGAAGTACCCGTGAAGATGCGGGTTTCCCGCGCCAGGACAAAAAGACCCCGTGGAGCTTTACTGCAGCTTGGCACTGGGGGTGGGTCTGGAATGCGTAGGATAGGTGGGAGGCGATGAAGCCGGGCTTTCGGGTTCGGTGGAGCCAACGTTGAAATACCACTCTTTCCTGATTTACCTTCTAACGTCTGATCAAGCAGACGGACAGTGCCTGGTGGGCAGTTTGACTGGGGCGGTCGCCTCCTAAAGAGTAACGGAGGCGTACAAAGGTCCCCTCAGGGTGGATGGAAATCACCCGTCGCGTGCATTGGCATAAGGGGGCTTGACTGTAAGACCTACAAGTCGAGCAGGGACGAAAGTCGGTCAAAGTGATCCTACGGTTCCGAGTGGAAGGGCCGTGGCTTAACGGATACAAGCTACCCCGGGGATAACAGGCTTATCTTGCCCAAGCGTCCATAGCGACGGCAAGGTTTGGCACCTCGATGTCGGCTCGTCGCATCCTGGGGCTGAAGTAGGTCCCAAGGGTCCGGCTGTTCGCCGGTTAAAGCGGTACGCGAGCTGGGTTCAGAACGTCGTGAGACAGTTCGGTCTCTATCCGGCGTGGGCGTAGGAGATTTGAGAGGAGCTGCCCCTAGTACGAGAGGACCGGGGTGGACAGACCTCTGGTGTGCCGGTTGTTCCGCCAGGAGCACTGCCGGGTAGCCAAGTCTGGTTGGGATAAGCGCTGAAGGCATCTAAGTGCGAAGCCCACCTCAAGATGAGATCTCCCACTGGGTTACCAGGTAAGACCACGGGCAGACTACCCGTTTGATAGGCGGCAGGTGTACGCACGGTAACGTGTTCAGCTAAGCCGTACTAATGGTCGAGGGCTTGACCTACATTGAATTCCGGGCGCGATTACGTCCGCCAGTTGCGGCGGATGCGTCCACCGCAGAGTTGCGGTGGGCGGTGTACCAGCGTTAGTGTTTCCCTGTTCAACGTGCGCATCGCGGGGTGGAGCAGTGGCAGCTCGTCGGGCTCATAACCCGAAGGTCGGAGGTTCGAATCCTTCCCCCGCTACCAACTGAATATTCTCTGGTGCTCAGAGCGAGGTGGACCCACCCGTTCCCATCCCGAACACGGAAGTGAAACGCCTCAGCGCCGACGATACTGGGGGAGCAATCCTCTGTGGAAAATAGGCCAGTGCCAGGGTGTATATGAAAGCCCCACGCTAACGCGCGGGGCTTTCGCCTTGTCCGGGGAGATCATCGGTCGTGAGTCGTCGGTCATCGGTGGCCGTGTGCCTAGACGCCGTCAACGGTCTCGGCGCGGCTCTTCAACTTGGCGAGCGCGTCGTCCCAAAGGGGGACGAACTGGTCGAACCAGCTGCGGTGGAGCTCGTGGAGGGCGCGTGCCTCGAGGCTGTAGTGGCGCTCGCGGCCGGAGCTGGTGGCCGTGACGAGGCCCGACTCTCGGAGGATGCGCAGGTGGCGGGAGATGGCGGGGCGTGTGACGCGCGGGAACGCCGCTGCGATAGCGCCGGCCGTCATCCTTCGGTGTTTACCCAGCATCGCCAAAATGGCGCGCCGGGTGGGGTCGGCGATTGCCTCGAACGGGTCGGGCGCCTTGATGCGGAGTTGCGGCCGGCCGTGGGCCGCCTGCCGCCCGGGTCTGTGACGCGGCGACGTCGCGGTCATGCGGACTGCACGAGTTGCCGGAGCGCGTTGAGCTGGGTCATGCCCCAGCCGCCTTCGTAGCCGCTGTGCTCTTCGCCCGGATCGTCGACGGCGCCCTCGAAGGCGTAGTGGAGGATCTCGACGACGGTGCCGCCGAGGGCGGGGGTGAGGCGCAGCGTGAGCCGCGTCGGGTGGCGCCAGCCCATGTTCGGCATCCAGTCGCTCTCGAAGGTGAGCTCGCGGGCCGCGTCGAAGGTGATGATGGGGCCGCCGTAGCGCGCCGGTGTGCCGTCGAAGCTCACCTCCATCTCGATGCGGCCGCCGACGCGCGGTTCGTAGGTGACGAGGCGCTGGCCGTTCTGCTTGCCGGCCTCCGGTTCGCCGACGAGCACGCCCCACCAGGCGTTCATGCGGTCGAAGGTCTCGAACTCGCGCCAGACGCGCTCCGGCGGCGCCTTGATGAGGATCGAACGCCTGACGACGAGGAAGCTGTCCGTGCCGAGCATCGCTGCCTCCAATGTGTAACCGAATGCTTACATATTGGCCCGAGTGTACGGCGGCGGTGGCGTCCTGTCAACGGGCCGAAATGAAACTCGTCAGGCGCTGGCTTCCTCCATCATCATCCCGTGGTCGGGCATGCCGCTGGTGAGCGGCTGGAGGTAGCGGCGGATGGCGAGCGCGACGGCGGCGCCCTCGCCGGCGGCGGAAGCGGCCTGCTTGGTGCTGCCGGCGCGGCAATCGCCGGCGGCGAAGACGCCGGGGATGTTCGTCGTGAGCGTGCCGTCGGTCTCGATGAAGCCGTAGGCGTCGAGGGCGACGTCGTCCTTGACGATGGCGGTGTTGGGCGTGAGGCCGATGAAGACGAAGACGCCGGCGGGCGTTACCTCGCGGGTGGCGCCGGTGGCGATCTCCTTCAGCACGACGGTCTCGAGCTTGCCGTCGCCGCGGAATTCGGCGGGCGTGACGCCGGTGATGACGTCGATGCGCGGGTGCTCCTCGACCTTCTCGACGACGACGCGGCTTGCGCTGAGCTTCGTGTCGCGGGTGGCGATGGTGACGTGGCGGGCGAACTTGGTGAGGAAGATGGACTCTTCGCCGGCGGAGTTGCCGCCGCCGACGACGAGGACGTCCTTGTCGCGGTAGAAGGCGCCGTCGCAGGTGGCGCAGAAGTGGACGCCGGCGCCGATGAAGTCGTCCTCGCCGGGGACGCCGAGGCGGCGGTACGTGGAGCCCAGCGCGAGGAGCACGGCCCAGGCGCGGTACTCGGCGCCATCGGCGGTGCGGACGCAGCGGTAGTCGCCGTCGGTGGTGATGCCGGTGACTTCCTGCGCGGAGAGGATCTCGACGCCGAAGCGCTCTGCCTGGCGGCGGAGGCGGTCGGCGAAGTCGGCGCCGGTGACGCCTTCCGGGAATCCGGGGAAGTTATCGAGGCGCTCGGTGACGCCGGCCTGGCCGCCGATGCCGCCGCGCTCGATGACGAGCGTGTCGATGCCCTCGCGGGCGGCGTAAAGCGCGGCGGTGAGGCCGGCGGGGCCGCTGCCGACGACGATCAGGTCGTAGAAGCTGCGCTCCGCCATGGTCTGCAGTCCGAGCTTTTCGGCGAGCTGGGCGTTGGTCGGCTCGATGAGCGTGCTGCCGTCATCAAAGACGAGGACGGGGATGATGTGCTTGCCGTTGTTGGCGCGCTCGACGGTGGCGAGCCCTTCGGAGTTGCCATCGATGTCGACGAAGTCGTAGTGGACGCGCTGCTCGCCGAAGAACTGCTTGGTGCGCTTGCAGTCGCTGCACCAGTTGGTGCCGTAGAGTTTGATGGTCATGGGCGGATCCCTCCTCCTGGTGCTGGTCGTCGGTCGTCGGTCGTCAGGGGCTGAGGCCGGGCATGCGGCGAGGATACGCAGACGGCGGGGAGGCCGCCAGAGACTCGAATTGGGGATCTCGGCACATGTTGGGTGGAGAAAGGAGCGAGCGATGGCTGACGAAGCGATCAGGCCATACGCGTTGAAGGCCGGCGAGGGCGTGGCGGTGTTGGAGGGGGGCGCGAGGCGCTAGCTAGCTGGTTGACGGTGGCGCAGCAGACTTGATCCGCCGATCACCGGACGGAGCCGATCCCGGGAGCAGGGTCGTTGCCGCGGCTGGCGAGCAAGCGCGCGTGACCGGGCCTCGCGGAACGTGGTAGCGGTCTTCTTCGCGGCCGCGACGTTCGTCCTCGTCTAGTTCAGCGGACGCTGTCGACAGGCCTGTGTCCCGACACGCACCTTCGCGTGCGGCCACGCGATCCTCGATGAACGCGAGAATGATGTCGCGGACGAAGGGATGCTCGCGGATCACCGACGCATCGAGAGCGACGACGGCCCAGCACAACTCCTGCTCTGACAACCTGGAGAGACGAATCAGCGTGCTACCGAGAGGCTCGTCGTCGCGCAGCACGGCGAGGCGCGCACCGTCGCGGACAATCACCATCTCCTGGGGTATGGATGTCGCCGGCGCTTCCGTTGGCGGGGCGACGCAGCCAGACCCGCACATCCGCAGCCATTACACACGCTCCTGCGCCCCACCGGCGCTGTGCATCAGGTTGCCGGCGCCGCGCTCCGCAGATCGGCGCGGCTGCCGCGCGACACGCTTTCCACGGCGGGATCTCGCGTAGCTTCGGGAGCGCCATCCGGCGGCGGGACGAGCTTCAGCCACCAGATCCGCCGGCCTCCTCTCCACGCGGTCACCAGCCAGGCACCGGGGGCGGCATCCGTCGCGCCGAGGCGGACGAACCTGCCGCTACGACCGAAGAAGTAGTCGAGGAGGGGCGCCGCGCTCAACGGCTCCATCTCCCAGTCGTACGCTCCGTTCCGCCAGGAAGGAGCCTCACGTCGGCGAGCAGGCAGCCGCGCTCGTCAAAGACCTGCTCCGTCGGGCAATGTGGGAAGCGCGCCAGAGCGGAGAGAGGGCCGGAAGGTCTGCTCTCCTGAGTCGGGACGGCTGATGGCACACCACGCATGACGGATACCTCCGTCGGCTCGAACCATCCAGCGGCGATCTGGGTTCCCTGCTCATATCGTTGTCCGCTCGAGGTAGCGGTACCAAGGGCCGTTTGTCACACAGGGCGCGATTGTTGAAGAAGCTGAGGCTACGCACCGGACGATTGAAGAGGGTGCGCCATGCCTGGCTGGCGAGAACCTCGGCGTGCCGCGCTTTGCCCTCGACGACGTTCTTGAGCAGGCCGAAGTAGTCTTAGCGGTCGATGCCAGTTTCAAGTGCGACCACTGCTGTCAGTCAGACGCGTCACGGCGACGTCCAGTACGGCTCTCTGCCGTAGTGCGCGTGCAGCGCCTCTTCGTAGTCGCGACCGACGGGCGCTGAGCCGTCAAATTCCGGCGCGCGCTTTATCTGGTCGCGCTCAACGGCGACGCGCAGCTTCGCCGCGGCCCAGTCGATCTGTTGAACCCACTCCGGACCCATCAGCACGTGTTTGCCTGGCAGCCAGTTGTGCGTGTCGATGATGATGTAGCGGATCGCCCAGGTCTCGTCGTCGATGAGGAAGTCCTCGACGTGGCCCACCGCCCCGTCCCGCGCCTCGACGTGATAGCCCGTGACGGCGCGCGAGCTCCGGAGGTGCGGATCTCCGTCCTCCACGGCTGTGTCTGGCTCGGATTCCTGTTGCTGCTGCCGGAACTGTGCGGTCACGATAACGGTCGATGGAGCAAATCCTGGCGCGGGTGTCCAGTACAGAGGCCAGCCGAAATGGTTTCGATAAGAGATCTCGTGCTGGCGCCACACGGGCTTGTCGGTATCGATGGGCGGGCTGTCCTTGACCTGTTCCCGCGTGAGGGCGACGGGGAGTTCGCGGACCGGCCAGTCGGGCGAGCCGAACGCTTCCGGCGCGATCAGTACCCTTCTCTTATTGAGCCAGCTTCCCGTCTCGACGACGAGATATCGTAAGGTCCACGTCTCGTCGTCGAAGAAGAACTCGTCGACGTCGCCGATCTCTCCGTCAGTGGCGCGCACCTTGAACCGCTCGAGATCTCTGGCTCTTCGCAGCACAGTCGCCTCCTCTACGCCGACTTCCCTGGGCTCTCATGGCCACGACTGCGTACATCGACGTCGCGGACCGTATGGCCCAGCAGCCAATCTTTCCGACCTTCCGTCCCTTGCGTCAGAGCCGCAGTGCGGTCACAGCTCAGGGTGGGGTGTTGCGTGACCGCGAGGGACCGCGGCCCTGACGCAAAGGACGAAGGCATGCTCACCGGGCGCTCCTATCGCAGGTGCCTCGCTTTGATCTCTCACCTACTTTGCGCTGGCGCTCGCGCATCACTCAGGATCCGCGTGAACCCGCACTGGAGGCAGGTGGCGGCCTGCTCCCCCTCGAAGGTGCGAACAAGCAGGTCGCCCCTGCAACGCGGGCAGTCTTTTAACAGCAACACGTCCGGATCCCTTTCTAGCGAGCGGTCGCCATGGCCGCGATCGCCGTTATGCCGAGGACGAATGCATGAAGCGCCTTGTCCCGCGGCACCCAGGTGGCCGCACGCGCCGCGCTGGATGCGCGCCATGCGCCAAGCGACGTTGACCTGGCTTTGAACACGTCGGTTCGGATTTTCAGAGGCGGCGGAAGCGGGCGGGCCACGGGCATCATCGTCGCGCCACCATTACTGTTACCGATCTGCCCTCGCGGCGGAGTTCTGCCGTTGGCTTGCGGGTAATCCGCACGAACGAGGGGCAAAGCCGGACCGGCCACGCGTTTGTTTGCTCAATCGCGGGCGCGACGCTCACGTCTCGGAGATGATTCGCCTGCGTCATAAAAGGGGCGGCGCGGTCACGCGGCAGGGCGGGGACGTGCATCGAGTTGAGAGGGTTCATCGCTGGCCATCGAACTCTGAGTGCGTCGCCGGGGCACCTAACGCGACGGCCAGCTTGCGCATCCCGAGTCGCATGCGGCTCTTTACGGTGCCGACCGACACGGCGTCCGAGGCGGCGATCTCGCGACGGGTCAGGCCGGAGAAGTACGCCAACTCAATCACGCGCTTCTGTCCCCCCGGGAGCGCGCAAAGCGCGTCTCTAACATGCCGCGCGTCGTCCGCGCGCTCCGTGGCACCTTCGGGGCCGTCAGTCACGTACGTTGCGTCGGTGCAATACGTGCTCTCGCTCCGCAGACGCCGCGTCCGCCTCCGTATGCCGTCGATGGAGGTGTGGCGCGCGATGGTCAGCAGCAGCCCGCGCATCGAACCACGCGATGGATCGAACTGGGCCGTGCCGGTCCAGAGCTTGAGATATGCGTCCTGGACGGCGTCCTCCGCCGCCGGCCCGTCACCGAGGATCCGATACGCGAGGTTGTACGCGGCACTACGATGCGCATCGTACGCCTCGACGAGCGTGGATGTATCCAGGCGGTGAGGAACAACGGGACGTGAACCGCCTCCGTCCTGCGTGGGGCGGTGTGATGCGCGTTCGATGGTCGCAGTCGTCACGATTGACTTTCTAGCACGCACCCGCCACGCCGGCAGAAGCCGGAGACGGCAAGAAGTGGACGGATCCAAGTCGGCTAGTTTGCTTCTTGAGAGTCGAGAAGGAGGCGGCGCCTCTTGGGGTAGATGCCCTACCAGCGCGGGCTTCTGTCCGACGTCAGACCCGTACGAGGATGCACGCGGTCGTTGGTCTTCCTCCAGACCATACACCCTGGCCCGTCGGTCCGCAAGGTGACAAACGCAGCGTCGGCCAGTGGACGGTCTAGGGCTGTCCGGAACGTGGCAGGAACGCGGGCGTCGCCCGCGGTCCGGGTCGAGCCCTGCGCGTTCGAGCACCGTCACCTTGCCGCGATGGTAGGCGATGCGGCCGCCGTCGCGGAGGGCAGCGGAGGCGACGGAGACGTCGATGCCCTGCCGACGCCTGACGAGCGTGAGGGCAGGACCAGGACGCGGGTTCGCCGCGGGGGGCGGCCGGGCCTAGCCCGTGCCGCTCTTGTGGGCGGTCCAGGCGGGGCTGTCGCCGAACCAGTTGTCGAAGCGCTCCTGGCTGGCGAGGACGTCGGCGTACTGGGCCTTGCCCTCGACGACGTTCTTGAGCATGCGGAAGTAGTCGAAGCGTTCGATGCCGGGGCCGAAGACGATGAGGATATCGGCGGGTTCCGTCTTGCTGGCGTTGGCGAAGGCGTGCATGGACGTTGGGGCGACGACGGCGAGGTCGCCGGCACGGGCAGTGACGACGGCTTCGCCGACGAGGATGTCGACGGCGCCGGAGATGACGAAGAAGAGCTCGGAAGCTTTCGAGTGGTGGTGCGGGCGGGCGCCGTCGACACCGGGGTTCAGGGTGGCGCGGAGGGCGCTGAAGTGGCCGCTGGTGTCGGTGCCTTCGGCGAAGAGCTTCATGGAGCCGATGGGGAGGGTGAGGGTCTCGGCGGTGGCGGCGGCTGACGGCGATGCCGGTGCCGGGGGCGATGTCGGTCATGGGGGTTACCTCTGGGCTATGTCGGTCCGGTCGCGTTGCGCACAGATTACCCGGACGAAATGGATGGCGCGTAGGGGACGACGGAGGGCTGCGCATCCCTGGCGGGCTGCTCCGCCCTCCTAAACAGAATGATTCTTCGGGGGACACCCCCGAAGCCCCCGGCAGAGGCGCTGCGCCCTCTGCACTTCCGCTGTTGCGCTGCGCGCGGCCCTCTCCCGGCCGCCTGCGGTGACCACCCTCTCCCACAATTGGGGAGAGGGTCTGCGTATGTCCGTTGAATGATGCGGAGGCGGGGAGGCATGCGCCTCAATTGGCGATGCAGGGAAGAGAGGAGGCGATGCATCTCGCGTCGCCTCCTCTCTTCGCCCGGGTGTTCGGTGCGCCGGTCAGGCGTTGCTACCGACGAGGACGGCGCCGGGGCGGAGGGGGTAGAGGAGCTGACGCCAGAAGCCGTCGGGGATCGGCTCGCCGAGGACGCCGAACTCCATGGGCTGGCGGCCTTCGGGCATGTACCAGGTGTGGAAGACCAGATCCCACAGCGGCAGCAGGCCGGCAAAGTTCTTGTCGATGCCCTCCTTCTCCGTCGTGTGGTGCCAGCGGTGGAAGACGGGGCTGGCGACGACGTAGCGGAACTTGCCGTACGACCACGGCACGTTGGAGTGGAGGAAGATGGCGAAGATGGTGAGCAGCGCGACGTAGCCGCCGAACGCCTGGAAATCGAAGCCAATGAGCAGCAGCGGCAGCGCCTGGACGACGTTGGTGACGACGTCGTTGAAGGGGTGCACGCGGACTGCGGCGAGCCAGTCGACCTGGCGCGACGAGTGGTGGATCGAGTGGAAGCGCCAGAGGCGGGGGTCGAAGTGGAAGAGGCGGTGCGACCAGTAGCCCATGAAGTCGGCGATCAGGATGAGCAGGCCGAACTGCGCGAGCGTTGGCAGATTGCTGACGGGCGTGTCGCGCGAGGTGAGCGCGCGCAGGTCGTCGCCGTTGAGGTGCTGGCCGACGAAGCGGGCGCCGATGATGACGAGCACGCCGATGATGATCGGGCTGAGGCGACCTTCGTGACGGTGGCGTTGAAGAAGTAGAAGGCGATGTCGGTGCGGCGGCCGGTGCGCTTGTGGCGCAGATCGGGCACGGCGGGCCAGATGCGCTCGACGACGAAGAAGGCGGCGGCGAGGACGGCGAGGGCGATGGTGAGGGTGATGATGTGCTGCAGCATGCCGGTACGACCTCCGTACTACGAGATCATACGGCGGGTTTGGGCCGCCGCGCGTAACCGGCGGGTAAATTCGGGGTCAGAAGTTGGAGGTGGGAGTTGACAGCGGTTGTGCGCAGATGACACGGATGGACGCGGATGCACGAATGGTGGGAGTCAGCGGAGGTCTTCGGCGCCGCCGTCGATGAGGAAGGCGGCGGGGCGGCCGGCGGCGGCGAGGAAGCTCGCGGCGATGGAGGCGCGCTCGCCGCTGGCGCAGACGATGAGCGGCGACTCGGCGCCGGGGTCCCCGAGCCATTCGGAGAGGTGGTCGATGGGGCGGCGGACGGCGCTCGGGATTGGCGTGGCGTCCTGCTCGTAGTCGAAGCGGACGTCGATGACGGGGCGGCCCGTCGCGGATGGCGGCGCGCGCCTGGCTGACGTCCAGCGCGTCGAGCTGGGCGACGGGGCGGCCGGCGCGCTGCCAGACGTCGAATGGGAGGTAGCCACGCACGTCCTCGTAGGCGATGCGGAGGAGATTGGTGGTGACGCGATCGGCCTGTGCGGCGTCGGTTGTGACGAGGGCTAACGGAGTGTTGAAGGGGAGGACCCAGCCGGCGTAAGCGAGCATCGATGCGCTCTCCTCGAGGAGCACCGAGCCGGCGATGTGGGCGCGCGCGAAGGCGTGGCGGTCGCGCACGTCGACGACGCGGACGGATGTGCGGACGAGGGCCTCGAGCGCGCCGGGATCGAGCATGGGCGGGCGCGGCGGATCGCCGTAGACCTTCGGGCCGGCGCGGTTGATGGGCGCCATGTGTTTGTAGTAGGTGGGGATCGGTGGGAGCGCGGCGAGGTGGATGGAGCGAAATTCGTCGTATTCGGGCAGCAGGGCGGGGTTGACGGCGCGCTCGGCGGCGAGCGTGGTAGTGCGCTGTCCGCCGACGTCGGTGGCGCTGCAGAACGAGCCGGCGCCGTGGGTCGGGAGGACGCGTGCGCCATCGGGGAGGAGCGACGCGAGGCGGTGGGCGGTGGCCCACTGCATGCGGGTCAACTCGTCGGTGTGGTCCGGGCCGAGGAGGTCGGTGCGGCCGGCGGAGGCGACGAGCAGTGATCCGCCGGTGAAGGCGGCGGTGGTGGAGCCGTCGGGGCCGGTTGCGACGTAGGCGGTGTGCTCGTACGTGTGGCCGGGGGCGGCGACGGCGCGGATGCGGACGTGACCGATGGCTACCTCATCGCCGTCGGCAACGGGCTGATGCGGGAACTGTAGGCCGGACGCGGCCGGGGCGACGATCGTGGCGCCGAGCGCGGCGAGCTCGCGGCCACCGGAGACGTAATCGTTGTGGACGTGGGTCTCGAAGACGTGCGTGATGGCGGCGTTGCGGGCGGCGGCTGCCTCGCGGTACGGGCGCACGTCGCGCTGCGGGTCGATCACCGCGGCGACGTCGCCGGCGACGAGGAGGTAGGAGGAGTCGCCGAGGCTGTCCGTGACGAACGGGATGATGTCCATTGCAGAGTCAGTTTAGCGAGGCGGGGCTCCGGCGACGACGGGACGCGCGATCACGGTGGGGTCAGAAGCCGGCGAGGTTGAGGGAGCGGGTGAGGTCGGAGTAGTCGTCGGTGAGGGCGTAGCCGCCGGTGGGGGCGGTCCAGCCGGCGGCGGCGAAGCGGGCCAGATCTTCGGGCGCGCCGACGACGAGCCAGCGTGAGCCGGTGGCTCCGTCCTGCTCGATCTGGTCGGCGTCCGGCGTGAAGCCGCGGGTAAGAGCGTCGAGACCGGCGGAGCGCGCGGTGGCGGCGACCGGCGCGGTGAGGCTGTAGTAGCGGTTGGACAGGTGGAAGGCGAGGACGCCGCCGGGGCGAAGCGTGCGCGCGTACGTCTCGATGGCCTCGCGTGTCAGCAGGTGCGCGGGGACGGTGTCGGATGAGAAGGCGTCGAGGATGAGCAGGTCGAACGAGCCGGCGGGCTGATCCTCGAGCGAGAGGCGACCGTCGCCGACAACGACGCGCGGCGTTACGGGTGCGTCGCTGAGGTACGTGAAGTAGGCGGGGTTGCGGGCGATGTCGACGACGGCAGGGTTGATCTCGTAGAAGGTGAGGTCGTCGCCGGGCTGCGCGTACGCGGCGATGGTGCCGACTCCGAGGCCGACAACGCCGATCCTCGGGCCGATCTCTGCGTTAGACGTGCGGGCGCGGAGGTCGTCGAAGACGGCGCTGAGCGGACCGAGGCGGGAGTAGTAGGTGGTGGGCTCGTCACGTCGGGCGTCTGTGTACTGGAGGCCGTGCAGCGTCGTGCCGGAGTACTCGGCGTGGTAGTCCCTGGCTTCGCGCACCTCGACGACGCCGAAGAAGTTGCGCGTGCGGACGAGGGGTGAGGCCGACGTGAGCGCAATCAGCACGACGAACGTGAGCGGCGCGGCGGTCGCGAGGATGCGGGGAGTGACCGCTGCGAAGACGACGATGCCGCCGACGAGCAGCAGATTGCGGACGTCGGCCGCGGCGGCGGGCTGGCGCGCGTCGATCAGGAGGACGAGCAACGCTCCGGCGGCGGCGTACGGGATGAGGCGTGCGGCGCCGGCACGCAGTACCGGGCCGAGGCGCAGGCGTCCGGGAGCGTTTTCGGGCGCGGCGGACAGCAGCGCGAGGGCGACGAGGCCGGCGACGATGAGGAGCGGGTACTCGTAGATCGTCGAGAAGATGATGGGGGCGACGATGGCGACGAAGGCAGTGCCGAGCGCGCCGCCGGCGGTGAGGATGAGGTAGAAGCGCGTGAGGTGGCTCGTTTCGGGCCGATCCGCGGCGAGCGCGCCGTGGATGGCGACGGCGAGCACGAAGAAGGCGCCGAGCTCGACGACGAGGAGTGGGGTCGCGGGCCAGCCCTCGGGCTTGACGAAGGGGAGCCAGAGGAGCGTGGCGGCGGCCGGCACGAGCCAGCGACAGGCGCGCACGATCGGGCGGCCGCGATCAGCGAATGCGACGACGAAGCTGGCCAGGTAGACGGCGAGCGGGCCGATCCAGATCAGCGGCGCGGAGATGAGGTCCGTCTGCAGGAAGTTGGTCGTGGCGGCGAGCAGGCCGGCGGGGACCAGCGCGGCGAAGAGCCAGAGGGCCTGGCGCGGTATTGCGATCGCGGCGACGCCGGCGGATTGGGCGTGCTCGGCGGCGGCGCGCGCGCGCTGGTTGCCGAGGACGATGGGGATCAGCGCGGCGGCGTAGGCGGCAAGCGCGACGACGAACAGGGTGCGCTGCGCGGAGAGGGCGATGGCGGGCTCGATGACGAACGGGTAGGCGAGGAGGGCGAGGAAGCTGGCGCCGTTGGAGACGGCGAAGAGCCACCACGGATCGCGCCCTCGGCCGGCGTACCAGGACGAGAGCAGCGGCGTCGTCGTCGCGAGCAGGAAGGCGGAGGCGCCGCCGATGACGGCGAGGGCGAGGAGGACGTTGAGCGCGGCAGGCATCCAGTCAACGCGGAGCGAGGCGACGTGCGCGGGCGCGAGGAACGTGAGCGCGACGGCGGCGACCGCCAGCACGAGCTGCAGCATGCCGGCGACGGCGGGCGGGATGCGGGCAGCGACGACGTGAGCGTAGACGTAGCCCAGGAAGAGCACGCCGGTGAAGAAGCAGAGGCCGGTGGTCCAGACGGCGGGTGCGCCGCCAAATACGGGAAGGACGAGGCGCGCGGCGAGCAGCTCCAGGCTGAAGAGCAGGAACGCCGAGAGGCCGACGACGGTGGCGAATAGCCACGGCTGGACGCGCTCGCCGAGGTGCGCGAAGCCGGCCGGCACCACAGTGGCGACGGGGCGCGTCGAGGCGGCCTGGTCGGGCTGGTTCATCTTGAAGATGTTCGGCAGTGCGGCACGGTTCGCGCACGGACGGGATGTCGTGAGGGCGATCGAGAGGCGAGCCCAGGGGCGCAAGAGCTTACGGTCAGGGATCGCACGTACGGGTGCGGCTGTACACTCGCGGCATGTCCTCTGAGATCGAAGACGTGTGGGCGAGCGGAGAGTCGTACGAGGGGTATGTTGGGCGCTGGAGCCGTTTGATCGCGCCGGAGTTCCTCGCGTGGCTGAACGCGCGGCCGGGGCTTCGTTGGGTCGACGTGGGTTGCGGGACGGGCGCTCTGACGGAAGCGATCCTGG
This sequence comes from uncultured Chloroflexia bacterium, assembly GCA_963843685.1. Classification (GTDB taxonomy): domain Bacteria; phylum Chloroflexota; class Dehalococcoidia; order DSTF01; family JACRBR01; genus DASQHL01. The sequence goes on along the minus strand of CAWJLO010000010.1, from coordinate 927,912 downwards.
CTACGCAGAGCCCGGCGTCCGTCGACGGCATCGATCCGTCCGATGCATTCGTCTCCTTCGCGCGCTCGCGCATCTCAGATCGACGCGTCGTATTCAGCACCGGCGACGCGCGGGCGCTGCCTCTCGACGGACGGTGTCGGGATGTGGTGGTGTCGGCGCTGGCGCTCAACTTCGTGCCGGAGCCGGCTGAGGCAGTGGAGGAATTCGCGCGAGTGCTGCGGCCGGGCGGCACGGCGGCTGCGTACGTCTGGGACTACGCGGGAGAGATGCAGATGCTGCGTTACTTCTGGGACGCGGCAGCATCGCTCGACCCGGAGGCGGGCGAACTCGACGAAGGTCGGCGGTTTCCGATGTGTTCGCCGGAGGCGCTGACGGAGATGTGGCGGCCGGCCGGGATGCGCGACGTGAGCGTCCGGGCCATCGAGGTGTCGACGGTGTTCACCGATTTCGCCGACTACTGGGCGCCGTTCACCCGCGGTCAGGGGCCAGCGCCGACGTATCTGGCGTCTTTGGACGGCGATGGGCAGGCCGCGGTGCGGGAGAGGATTCGAAGCGCACTGCCGGTTGCGCTGGATGGCTCGATTCGGCTGTTGGCGCGGGCGTGGGCTATCAAGGGTAGGCGCGCCTAAGCCGTCTCGGGTGTGGACTCCCGCGGAGACACCTTGCCCGCAGCTACGCTCGCGCGCGTTCTACTCCACGGTCACAGTGACGGTGAAGGTCTTGTCAGGCGTGGCCGTGGGCTCGAACGATCGAGCGTAGTTGAGGGTGAGCTCGGCCACGCCAGTCGAGGTCGCCTTGAAGGTGAAGACCTGCGTACCGGCGGCGCCTACGGCGGGCGTGGTGGTGGAGCCGGGCGGGACGTACTTTGGCTCGCCCTGGAGCACGAGCTGGGAGGGCGACGGGTCGGCGACGCTCCACGTGAAGCCGGTCGACGGGTTGCTGGCGAGCGCGATGATCAGGGTACCGCCGTTTGCCAGTGTCACAGAGGTGCCGTTGTCGGCGTCGGTGAGCTGCACCTCGGCCGGGACGGTGGCGGTGGCTGTCGGCGCTGAGGTTGTGGCCGCGGGGGTCTCGGGCGCGGCCGCGGTCTTCGTAGCGCTGGCGTCGCTGCCGCCACCGCAGGCGGCGACGAGCAGGGCGGTGGAGACGAGCACGACGAGTGCAACGAGGTGGCGTGCGTTGGTCATGGCGGGCGGCTCCTTGGCTGTTGGCGTCATGTTTGCGCCGCTATCGCCAAGGTAGGAGCAGGCCAACGGTGGCGGTACGGCCATTCGGCCCGCGCGCGACGGACGATGGTTTCGAACCGCGCCAGGGAGCACGTTGTTCGCGGGCGGGCGAGGGTTACGTGTGCGCCGTCCCGCCCGTCGTGCTGCCGCCCGTCACGTCTGGCTCGTCTTGCACCAGTGCGATGACGGTTCGGCCCGGGGTCGGGTCTGACGCGCCGGTGTTCACAGTGATACGGCCCGAGGCGTCGACGGTAGCGGCGAGCAGCGGATCGGGATAGCGCTCACGGTAGCGGTCCCAGCCGAACTGGTCGGTCAGGGGTGTCGCCTTGAAGACCTGGCCGGAGTCAAAGCGCCGCTGGATCTCTTCGAACGTGAACTGCGCGCCGAAGAGCGAGCGTCCGCGCAGCTCGCGCGCGATCGGCTCGGTGGATCCCGGCTCGCGCGTCGACGGCACGAGGTGAAACACGTTGGCGCTGCCGAAGGAGTGCTGGAACCGCCGCGCGGCGAGGGCGTTGATGCCGTCGTTTGGCGTGACGGCCAGCAGGTTGCCGATGCCCACGAGATCGAGGCTGGGGAGCGTCTCATCGGAGAGGACGCTGCCATGATGACAGGGGAGGCCATCGAGCCGGGCGTCGCTGACGTTCTGCCAGTTGCTGTCGATGAGAAGGACGCGGAGGCCAGCACTTTGAAGTGCGGAGGCGAGCGACCGCGCCCAGGGGTGGGCGCCGACGATGAGCAGGCCCTGCGGATCAGGCTCGGACAAGCGGAGGCGGCGCGCGAGGGGGGCCGCCCCGACGCCGTAAAGGATGACCGTGCCGATGATCACGCTGAAGGTGGCGGGAACGAGCAGGTGCGCGCCGGCGTGGCCTTCGCTGGAGAGCTGGAGTGCGAAGACGGAGGAGATCGCGGCGGCGACGATGCCACGAGGGGCGACGCCCGCGAGGAACGCGCGTTCGCGCCAGGAGAGCTTCGAAGGGATGGTTGATACGGCAACGGTCAGCGGCCGCGCGACGAAGATGACGAGGGCGAGAAACGCGATGCCTGCGAACCCGACCGCCGATATATCGTCGCGCGTGAGGCGCGCGGAGAGGGCGACGAAGAGCCCGCCGATGATGAGGACTCGCAGGTTCTCCTTGAACTCCACGATGCGGGCCACGGCCACGTAGTTCTGGTTGGCAAGTGCGATGCCCATGATCGTGGCGGCGAGGAGGCCGGACTCGGCCTGTACGCGGTCGGCACCCACCTGCGAAGCGAGGAGCGCGACGAGTACGACGGGCGCTTGCAGGGAGTCAGGCACCCAGAATCGATGCAAAGCGATGACGACGAGGGCCGCCGCGGCGACGCCGAGTCCCGTGCCGAGGCCGAGAGTGAGGAGCACGCGACTGACGGCTTCCAGGCCGAAGCCGCGGCCACCGGAGGAGATCGATTCGAACACGAACACGGCGAGCATGGCCCCCAGAGGGTCGATGACGATGCCCTCCCACTTGAGGATCGCGCGGACGCTTCCGGCCGGCCTCACCTGTTCGAGCAGCGGGCCGACGACGGTCGGGCCCGTGACGACGAGGATGGCACCGAGAAGAGCGGCGACGCCGGCGCTCATGTCGAAGAGGAGCCAGGCGCCGAGAGCCGTCGTGGCCCACGTGGCGAGCGCGCCGAGAGTGACGAGACGTTGCACCACGCCGCTGATCGCCGGGAGTTCGCGCAGGCGCAGCGTCAGGCCACCTTCGAAGAGGATCACGCCGACGGAGAGCGATACCACCGGCAGGAGAAGCTGGCCGAAGACCTGATCAGGATCGATGAAGCCGAGGCCGGGGCCCGCGGCCAGTCCGGCAGCGAGGAGGAGGAGGATGGCGGGGAAGCGGAGCCGCCAGGCGATCCACTGGGAGGCGACGCCAATGGCGAGGATGGCGACCAGACGGAGGGTGAGTTGCTCAGTCAATGCTGCCCGTCGTGCGAGCGCCGCGGCAGGACAACGCCAGCCGCCGGCGCGGCCTGAGCAGGATAGCGGGTGATTGGCGTTCTCTCAGGAGTTGCGTTCGCAGTGCGCTTTGAGGCCGGCGGCCTCGCGCCGGATGTTGCGGGGTGAGACCCAGCGGATGAGGGGGGCGAAGAGGAGGGCGAGGGCGCCGCTGGCGTCGATGCCGAGTGTGAGCTTGGCGCCGGCGCCGTCTGGTTGCACGACGTGCGTTGCCACGATGTGAGGACCGGTCTGGGTGACCCAGGTGAACGAGCGGCCGTCGTCGAACCGAGTGACGCGCCACACGACGGCCGAGAGGCCGACGAGCTTGATGCGGGCGCTGCTCGTGGGGCCGAACGGGCCCGAGTCGAGGCGCTCGACCCTGGTCATCGTCGGGGTCCAGTCGGGCGCGTGCTCGACATCGGTGAGGGTGGCCCAGACGGTGGCCGGTGGAGCTTCGATGTGGATGCTGTGTTCGGTGTGGTACACGTGCGCCCCCTGACGATCTCGCCAGGTGGGAGCTTGGCGCACGTGACGGGTGCGGGCAAGCGGCGGCGGCGCTGATCGGCCGGAGGCGCTGTGGTACGGTGTCAGAACGCGCGCGCGAATGAATTCATCGCCAAAGGAGCCGGATATGCCTCTCGACCAGCCGAGCGATGAGGACCGCAGCCAGTGCTCGCCGAAGAACATGGAGAAGATGTGGAAGTACGCGAGGCACTTCGCCGAGAAGAGCGGGTCGTACTTGCACCCGAACGAGGAGATCACGGAGTTCCTCGTGATCGGGCTGGCCAAGCACATGGACCAGCTGGGGCGGCCGCTCTGTCCGTGCAACTTCTACGAGGACAAGGAGGCGGAGGCGAAGCGGAGCACGTGGATCTGCGCGTGTGAGGAGATGCAGAAGTACAAGTACTGCCACTGCCTGCTCTTCGTGAACGAGGAGGGGCTGCCGATCACGGAGTACTTGCCGGAGGACCACGAGGGTCGCGAGATCTACGGCCTGATCAAAGACCCGATGCCTGACAAGGGGCGCGCGCTGGGCCGGCTGGAGGAGAAGCAGGGGCGGGTCATCGACAAGGGCGGCGGCGGGGCGTAGCGGGCGTACCGGACTTCCTCACAACTGGCAGATCGGCTAGGGTCGCTGCATCCAGAGATGCAGGAGGCTCGCGATGGACCGTCGATTGCGGCGATGGCGGGGGCGGCTACAGCGCTTCCGGGTGGAGGCGAACGGCGCGATCGCGTACGTGCTGCTGCGGCCGAAGCCGGCGGGGGTGGACCGTCGGGTCGTGCGTGACACGTGGGACGCGGTCGCGGACGGCAAGCACAACTCCAACACGGACCTGACGTTCTTCGACGGATGGTTCTACCTCTGCCACCAGACGTCGCCGTACCACCTGGGGTCGCGGCGGAGCCGGCTGCTGCTGTGGCGATCGCGCGACGCGCGTGCCTGGGAGAAGGTAACGGAGTTCAAGAACGAGACGGGGCGCGAGTACCGCGACCCCAAGTTCGCGCAGATCCGCGGCCGGCTGTTCCTCTATGTCCTGCCGAACCTGACCGTGATGGCGGAGCCGGTGACGACGGTGTACACGTCGAGCGGCGACGGCGTGGCGTGGGAGCCGATGGTGGAGGTGAACCAGCCAGGGTGGCTGTACTGGCGGCCGAAGACGCGGGACGGCGAGACCTGGTACGTGACGGCGTACTGGAACGAGCACGGCAAGTCGATGCTGTTCAAGTCGAACGACGGGGTCGGCTGGGAGCCGGTCTCGATGATTTACGAGGGTGAACGGAACGACGAGACGGACTTCGAGTTCCTGCCGGACGGGCGGATCATCGCAACGGCGCGGCTGGAGGGGAACGGGAACGAGTGGGGCGACGCTACCGCATCGACGCTGATCTCCGTGGCGGAGCCGCCCTACGAGCACTGGTCGTACCGGAAGAGCCCAGTGACGCGGCTGGACGGGCCGTGCCTGTTCCCGTACCACGGCCGCGTGTACGCCATCGGCCGGCAGCAGGTGACGCAGGCCCGCAGGTTCGTCGAGCAAGGCGGGATGTACAGTCGCAAGCGTACGTCTCTCTACCTGGTAGAGGAGGACGGGCTGACGTACCTGTGCGACCTGCCGAGCGCGGGCGACACGTCGTACGCGGGGATCGTGATCCAGGGCGATGACCTCTATGCGTCGTACTACACCAGCGACGTGAGGCGCGACTACACGTGGGTGCTGGGGATGTTCCGGCCGACGAGCATCCGGATGGCGAAGATCCACCTGCCGAGCCTGGAGGCGCTTGCACAGGCGCAGCACCCGGCGCGCGAACCCGTCGCGACGGCGTGACGGCGGCGCCGCTCAGCGCGAGCGAGCTGGAGGCGTTGCGGGGCTTCTCGACGCCGACGATCTGCAACGCGATCGAGACGTTCGGCGTGCGCAGGCGGGACGAGGGGTTCATGGACTCCTCGATCGTGTGCCGCTTCCCGGAGCTGGGGCGGATGGCGGGATACGCCGTGACGGCGCGGATCCGGGCGGCGGCGCCAGCGGCGTCGGAGGTGCGGCACGACGCCGTGTGGCGAGAGTTCGCGCGCGTGCCGAAGCCGTGGGTCGTGGTGATCGAGGACCTCGACCCGTCGCCGATCGGGTCGTACTGGGGCGAAGTGAACGCGAGCGTGTACCGGGCCCTGGGGGCGGTCGGTGTCGTGACGAACGGCGGCGTCCGCGATCTGGCGGAGGTGCGTCCGCTGGGGTTCCACTTCTTCTCTTCGTGCGTGCTGGTATCGCACGCCTACGTGCACGTGGTGGAAGTTGGTGCGCCCGTGAACGTCGGCGGGCTGAACGTGCGGCCCGGCGACCTGCTGCACGGCGACGAGCACGGCGTGACGAGTATCCCTATCGACATCGCGGCGAAGTTGGCGGATGCGTCGGCGGCGATCGAGCGAGCGGAGCGGCGGCTGATCGAGTACGCCCGGTCGGACGCGTGCACGGTCGAGGGGCTGGAAGCGATGTACGGCGAGGTCGACTGAGCGTGAGCGGAGGCGGATGAGCCGTGAGTGACATAACGCAGCCATTGAGTGGCAAGGTGGCGCTGGTGACGGGCGGGAGCCGTGGGCTCGGCCGGGCGATGGTGCTGGGGTTCGCGCGGGCGGGTGCGGACGTGGTGATCGCCAGCCGCAAGGTAGAGGCGTGCGAGGCGCTGGCCGCGGAGGTGGAGGCGACGACGGGGCGGCAGGCGATGGCGCAGGCGTGCCACGTCGGGCAGTGGGGCGCCCTGGAGGCGCTCGTCGATGCTGCGTACGGGCGGTTCGGGCACGTGGACGTGCTGGTGAACAACGCGGGAATGTCGCCGGTGTACCCGCGGCCGGTTGACGTAACGGAGGAGCTCTACGACAAGGTGCTGGACGTGAACCTGAAGGGGCCGTTCCGGCTGATGGCGCTGGTGGGGACGCGGATGGCGGAGGGCGACGGCGGCTCGATCATCAACATCAGCAGCACGGCGGCGATCCGGCCGGGGCCGCACGTGATCCCGTACGCGGCGGCGAAAGCGGGGCTGAACGCGATGACGGAAGCGTTCGCGCACGCGTACGGGCCGAAGGTGCGGGTGAACTGCATCATGCCGGGGCCGTTCCTGACGGACATCTCCAAGGCGTGGGACATGGAGGCGTTCCAGCGGCAGGCGCGGCAGTTTGCGCTGCGCAGGGGAGGGGAGCCGGAAGAGATCGTGGGCGCCGCGCTGTACTTCGCGAGCGACGCGTCGTCCTACACGACGGGGGCGGTGCTGCGCATCGACGGCGGCAGCGGCATGTGAAGCGCGAGCCTCAGGCGGCTTCGTCTTCCCGCGAAGCGAGCGCGGCGCCGAAGAAGGCGTCGATGGACGCGGCGTCCAGCGCCTTGCTGAACAGGAATCCCTGGCCGAGCTGACAGTCGAGCGCGCGCAATCGGTTGAGTTGGTCGTTGCGCTCGATCCCTTCGGCGACGACCTGCAGATGGAGGCTCTGGCCAAGCTCGATGACGGCCTTCGCGAGGAGCTCCTGACGGTCGTGCGAATCGATGTCATCGACGAAAGACTTGTCGATCTTCAGCACGTCGATGGGGAAGCGGCGCAGGTAGCTGAGCGAGGAGTAGCCTGTGCCGAAGTCGTCGAGCGCGATGCGCAGGCCGAGCTCTCGGAGATCTGAGAGCACCTCGAGCGTTCGCTCGGGATCCTGGAGCATGGCGATCTCGGTGATCTCCAGGACGAGGCGAGTGGGCTCGAGGCCAGTGTCGGCGAGGCAGTCCCGTACCGTGTCCACGAACCCGGGATCCTGGATCTGCTTCGCCGAGACGTTGACGTTGATCTCCAGGTGCCGCTCCGGGTAGCGGTCCTGCCACACGCGCGCCTGCTGGCAGGCCTGGGTGAGCACGTAGCGGCCGATCTGCAGGATCTCGCCGGACTCTTCCGCCAGCGCGATGAACTCCGCCGGAGAGAGCAGGCCACGCGTGGGGTGGTTCCAGCGAATCAGGGCTTCGGCGCCGATCGCCGTGCGGCTTTCCAGCGAGACAGTGGGCTGGTAGTGAACGACCATCTCATTGCGTGGCACGGCGTGGCGCAGGTCTGTCAGCAATGAGAGATGCTCCGCGAGGCGGGCGTGCATGCCGGCCTCGTAGACCTCATAGCGGCCTTTGCCGCGGTTCTTGGCGACGTACATGGCGATGTCGGCGTTGCGCACGACGTCGTCGGCTATCGCGCTCGCATCGCCGACGGCGATGCCGATGCTGGCGGAGATGACGATCTCACGACCATCGGACTCGATGGGTGCGCGGACGACCTCGATGAGGCGATGTGCGGTGCGCGCGGCGGCGTCGATGTCGGCCGCGTCCTCCAGCAAGACGGCGAACTCGTCGCCGCCGAGGCGGGCGGCCGTGTCGCCGGAGCGGAGGCAGCTGGAGATGCGCTGGCCGACCTCGCAGATCGTGCGGTCGCCGGCAGCGTGGCCCATCGTGTCGTTGATGGTCTTGAAGTTGTCGAGGTCCAAGAAGAGGACGAACGCCACGGACTCCGACGATCGGATGCGGGCGAGCGCGTGATCGAGGCGGTCCATGAAGCGCGCGCGGTTGGCGAGGCCGGTGAGCGGGTCGTGGAAGGCCTGGTGGCGGAGTTGCTCCTCGAGTTCACGCTCCGTGGTGAGCGTGTCGGCGAGCGCATGCTCGGCGCGGGTGCGCTCTTCGACTTCGCGGGCGAGGTTGACGTTCGCACGCTCGAGCTCCTGGGTCCGGGCTTCGAGATTCTTCGAAAGGTAGGAGTTGAGTTCAGCGGACCGCGCGACGAGCGCGTCGGTCATGACGTTGACGTCTTCGGCGAGCCCCGCCAACTCCGCCGGTCCGGCGGGGGAGACCCGAGTTGAGTGATCGCCGACGGCGATGGCGCGGGTGGCGGCGCTCGCACGTTGCAGAGGACGGCCGATCCAGCGGTCGCTCGCAAATCCGACGACGATCAGCAGGAGGACGAACACCCCGCCGATGCCGAGCGTCCAGTTGAGTGTGGCGGACTCGGCGCTGTCCTGCCGCTGTTGGGCCTGCAGGATGCGTCCATGCTGGATCTCGATTTGCTGTCGCATGGCCACGAGCAGGTCGGACGATTCGCGGGTGAGATCGGAGTTGGCGCTCAGACTCAGCGCGGTGGCGAGGTCACCGTGGCCGATCGCGGCGATGACCTGCGCTTCCGTGTCCGCAAAGCTGCGGTGGCTTGCCGCGAAGGAGTCGATGGTCGGAACGAGCGTCGGGTCATTCCGCTGTGCGTCGGCTCGGAGCGAGGCGAGGGATGACTCGACTGTGGCGCGCGACGCCTGGAAGCGGTCGACGTAGGCCGGATCATTCAGGGTGTAGTACGCCATGATCGAGATCCACTCGTCGTAGGCGGACGAGAGGGCGTCTTCCCAGGTGGTGCTGTTGGCGATGGCGCGGTCGGCCTCTTGCTGGGCGTCGCGGTGCTGATGGCCGGCAAGCTGGGTGGCGAGGATGACGAAGCCGGTAGTGAGGCACGCGGCCACGAGCAGCAGGGCGGTGGCGGTGCGCACGGAGATGCGGCGGCGGGGCTTCATGCGGTGTCTCCCCGGCGTGTTCCGGCTACCCCGGATCAGCGTCCGGGGTATTCAATGAATGATCGGCGGCGGCTGCCGTCAGATGGAGCGAGAAGGGGCAAGATGGGGGGTTGCACCTAGGGGGATGCGGAGACTCGGGCTTGAAGCAAGCTGCCGCCACCGCTTCAGCTCTCATGCTTACGGCGATTAGTCGTCGCGAGTAGCGATGGCAACATATCCTGCTCCGCGGTCCAGGCGTGAAAACATCAATTCCAGTCGCGAGAGGCCCGTGAAGCCGAGCTTCGCCAGTGGCAGGAGGCGTTGGATGGAGCCTGGGATCTCCGTGGCGGAGCCCTCACAGACCCGACGGGATCGCATCTTCGCACCGCGGATCGCGAGCCAGCCCGTCACAGGGAATCCCCAGCTCCTGATCTCCCTGATCGTGAAGCCCGCGGTTGTGAGGCGGTCGGCGAGCTCCGCCTTGCGGTAACGACGACGGTGGCCAGCGAGGTCGTCCCAGCGCGTCCAGAGGGACGGTTTCGCAGGGACGGTCACGACGAGATTGCCGCCGGTCATCAACAGTTCGCGGATCGCCGCCAACGCGCCAAGGTCGTCGTCCAAATGCTCCAGCACTTCCGAGAGGAGTACGGCGTCGAAGCCACGTCGTTGCTCTTCGTGCCAAGGGCCACGTAGTGCGTCTTCCCCCCAGACTTCAGCGTCCGGGTGACCAAGCAGCCGCGTGCGCGTTTCGGCGACGGCTTCTGGCGCCTGATCAACGGCGACGACCGCTGAGGCGTGACGGCCAGCGATGGCGGTTACATACCCGCGACCGCATCCGATGTCGAGCAGACGCCTGGGCCGCAGGCGCCGGAATGCCTTGTCCACGAGGCAGGTGCGGGCAAGGAACGCAGGACCGGAACTCTGGGACTCGCTGGGCGCCCCGTCCCACTGCAATGCAGGGCTGCTGGAACTGTGCTTACCGAGCTGCGCGTTCGACATCTCGTTGAGCATCGGGGCCTCCTTCCGCTCGTCCTGAGTGAGGACCAATTCTTCAACCGGCGTTTTCATTGCGTACGGCTCGTGTCCGCCCGTCTCGGTGTCTCATGCGTGCGTCGTTCGGAAGCGCATCAATCGCCTCGACGTAGGCCCGGGCCGTTTGTCGCCAGCCGTAGTGGGAGTCGGTGTGTCGGGCAAAGGTCGAGCCGACCTCGCGCCGCCGCTCCGAAGACAATCCGAGGAGACGTGAGATCTCGCGGGCAAACCCGGACGCATCAAGAGGTCGCACGAGGATGCCGTTGCGTTCTTGCTGGATCGCCTCAGTAATACCTTCCAGTGCGGATGCTACAACGGGCAACCCCGAGGCCGACGCCTCGAGGGCCACGAGCCCAAAACCTTCAAAGTCGTCCGGCACCGGCACATTCGGCATGACAAAGATGTCAGCGCGTTGGTACGCCGCAGCCAACAGGTTGTCCGGCAAGCGACCGAGTAGCCGGAGGCGCGCCGCGACCCCAGCAGCGGTCGCGGCTGCCATGATCGCGTCGCGGTGAGGACCGTCACCAATCAGCACGTACACCGCGTCCGGGCCAAGAAGCGGCAGGACTTGTTCGGCAAACCACGCCGCGCCCTTCCGCTCGATCAGCCGGCCAACTGTCAGCACTACGCGTGATCCGGGCGGCACTGCCATAAGCCGGTCGAGTTGGTCGTACGCGCGCCCGTCGGGAGCAGGAAGCGGATTGACGCCGAGTGGGATGACCCGGCTGGGCGGGCGTACGCCGGTGCGATTGCGCATCGCAGTTTCCGTCGCCGCGCTGATCGGCATGACGAGGTCCAGCCGTCGCAAGGCGCGCGGTATGAGGGCCTGATAGACCCTGCTCGGGTACGTGACATCCAATCCGCAGATCGACGCGGTCACGGGCACGCCGGTCGCCGCTTTGATCGCCGCGCCTACGGGCGCCAGCAGCGCGTCGGCAAGATGGACGGCATCAGCATCGTGCCGGCGCACCGCCCGGACCCCAGCGATGGCTGCGTACGGAACGAACGCCGGCAACGCGGCCTTGCCGCGGCGGTTGATGATCGGCGTAACGTCGGCCAGATCCTGCATGTGGGTCGAGAGCTGGAGCGCGAGGTTCTCCATGCCGCCGACGGTCGGCGGAAAGGCACGGGCAATGAAAACGATGCGTGGCCGTCGGCTGGCCATCAGGCGCTGCTCCGTACCCTGTTCAAACGGGACTGCCTGCGCTGCGCCCGGGCGATGACAGCCAGAGCAATGATCGCGGCACCCGGCGCAACGTCGGCCATGATCGCCGTCAACCTCGCCAGGATCGCGGCGCTGAGTGCGACCGGCGGAGAAACGACCGCCCCGATTAGCGCCACAGTGACACCCTCGCGGACTCCCACGCCGCTGGGAACAGGAATGGCGAGGAGCCCGGCCACGCCGGCGAGGTTGTACGTGGCGAGCGCCAATAGCAGCGGAGGACGAACGGCGCCGGAGATGCTCAGCAGTGCGAAATAGAAGGCCAATCCGGCAAACAGTGAGCCGGCGGCGTACGCCGGTATGAGACGCAAGACAGCCCCGAGGTCGAGCACGTGATCCTCGAGCGCGCTCAACCGTTGAATGCGGCTCGCGGCGATACGGATGATGGCGCGAACCACGGCCGGGTGTAGGGCCGCAAGTGAAGACATGGCGGCGGCGCAGGCGAGGATGAACCAAGGCCCGCCGGCGAGGCGATCGCGGAATCCGAGCAGAAGGAGCAGAAATGAAAGCGCGCCACTCGTCGCGATTGCGAAGAGATTCTCGTACACAAGGGAGGCGGCAGCAGCCGACCGAGAGATGCCGACGCGCGGAGCGGCGATGAGTCGCCCCCCGTAGTAGGGGAGGCTGCCCGGCACGTACCTTCCGGGCCACGCGAGCAAGAAGAGGCGTACCGCGCCCGAAAGTGGAACGGGCCGGCGCTCAAGCGCGCCCAGGAGGAGCCACCAACAGAGTGCGTAGGTGCCAACGAAGGCGATTCCACTGATCGTGGAGAGGGCCAGGAACTGCCAGCGCAGGCGGGCGGGCGACAGCTGCGCGAGGCCCACCGACCAGGTGTGCGCCAGGGTGACACCCGCCGCGGCCACACAACCGGCGATCAGTATCGTGACGAGACCTTGGCGAGCACGCGCGTCCAGGTTGCTCATCGGGCGGTAGCCTCCACGGAATTGACCCGGTAGAGGCGGAGGCCGTTCGAGATGCTGCGAGATCCGTATTCGTAAGGCTCGTCACGCTGTGTGACGTGGACGAGGGTGAAATACGGGGTCGGCGACGCTCCGAGTTGCAGGAACGATCGCATTCCGTCGGCCGGCATGCGATCGATGTACGTGCCTGGAGGGTCGGAGATCAAGACGTAGTCGACCCCGTGGCTGGTGAGAACGCGGTTCGCCTCTGCCGGGTCTGGCGCCGAGATCGCATCGACCACCCAGGCGTTTCCGTAGAAGGTGACCCATGTGACATCGCGGTCCCAGGTGAGCAGGGCGGTGTAGGTGCGGGGCACGAGGAATGAGCGAATCCGGATGGCGTGTTGGTGTTCACCCAGGCGCCCATGTCCCCGTAGGCGTCGCCGCGGAAGGCGCGGTGGTCGCGATCCAGCCAACCGGTGTACAGGTCGAAATAGCCGGGCGGGAATATCGTAAGTCCGATCCCAATCAGGAATCCCGACGGTGCACAGGGAATACACCGCACGACGGAGGTGCCGGCCTACGGATGCCTGCACCGCGTATCGCGCTATGGCGTACGTGCCGACCGCGGCGGCGACGAAGAACAGCACCTGGGAGAGGATGATGTACCGCCATTGCCGTGGAGGGTCAGGAACATGGTGATCTCGGCGGCGATCTCAAACGCGATCCAGCGAGCGAGGAAGCGCGCGGCGCCGCGGCGCGTCTCGAGGCAAGCGAGCCCGACGAAGGCGGGCGGCCACGAGGAAGAGTTGGAGCCAGTGGGGGACGCGCATCGCTTCCGTAGAGCAGCGTGCGCGAGAATCGATTCATCCAGTACGAGACGGGCTCAGACGGCTTGCTGATGCTCGCGATGTAGGCGTTGGCGGTTGGGTCGACGTGCGGGCCGCTTCCCGTGCCCGGAATCGTCAGGTCGGCGTAGCCGATGCCGCCATTGTGCGAGGCGAGGAACCAGTAGAAATGGTGCCGCGACGACAGCCGTGCAGATGGAAAGGGTTGCCAGCCATGGGATCTCGCGTCGCACTCCAGACCGGGTCAGCGACCCTCGCGGGTATAGAGAATCGAGAGCGTAACGAGGCCAAGCACTGCCACGTACATCATCGCGCTTTGACGCGTGCCGATCGACAGACCGAGAGCGACGCCGGCCAGGATCGGCCGGGCGCAGACGGCGGGAGACCATCGTGACGTACATGAGCCAGGCGCCCACGCAGAGCAGCGCCAACTCCATCGGCTCCATGTAGATGCCCGAGAACACGAGTTGGACGTACGGCGAGATGAACGCAGCGACTGCGGCGACGATGGCTATCGGCCAGGGTGCGCTACGTCTCACGAGCGCGAATATCACATATCCGATGACGGCTGCCGAAACGGCGTTGATGGCGAGCACGCCGTTGACACCGGCGATGGTGTACATGATGGCGCCGGTCGCGTGATACAAGGGAGTGTAGGCGTACGGAAACGAGGCCTCCACCGCCCCGCCTTCGGCGATGCGCGCCGGCAGGTGCGGGAGTACTGCCGGCAGCCGGTGCGTGGAGGCAATCTGCTTGATGAGGGCGAGATGAAGTGCTTCGTCGCCGTCGGCATTCCAAGCGAGGGTGCCGCGCACGAAGAACCAGGCGCCGATGGTCGATACGACGATGATGGCCGGCAGGAAGCGGAGCGCCCTGAAGCACGACAGGGCGGTTCTGACGGTGAACCGCAACACACGAAGCTCGATAGGGTTGTCGCGGCGGGGGGGCGCGTCGCCGGTTCCTCCCATCGCGATGCCGGCCGCAGGGGTGACCCGAGCCAGCGTTCGTTGGCGCAGCGTGGCGGCGGCCCTGGTGCTACGCCACACGTCGCTCGCCCTGTTCGGACTCCGTCGTATCGGCCATCACGCGGTCGTGAGAGCGACGAGCCGGCGAGCGGGGTCGACGGCTGAACGCACTGTCTGCGGCGTCGTTCTTCATGCGGTAAAGCACGTCTTCGAGCATGCGGCGATTCCAGCTGATGGCGAGAGCGAGCATGCCCGTGATGAAGATCTGGCCGCCGATGATCCAGAGGGCGGATCCCACCACGAGGGATTGCAGGTGACCCTGACTGTGGCCCGCTGCCACGAAATAGGCGTAGCGTGCGAATGGGAACGCGCCCAGTGCGAGCAGGGTCAGTCCCAAGACTCCGTATACCTGCATTGGCCGATAGAGCAAGAAGCTGCGGAGGATGACACCGCCGGCGCGCGCAACGTGGCTGGCGATGCCCCTGATCAGGCGCGACGGCCGTGCTACGTGCCGGGCCGCGATGGGCACGTTCGCGATACAGAGCCTCTGGTCGAGTGCGTTGATTAGCGATTCGTGTGTGTAGGTGTGATCGGAGAGGATATTCAGCCGCATGGCGGCCTCGCGCGTGTAGGCGCGGAAGCCGGTAGAGACGTCGATGTCCGGCAGGCGCAAGAGGCGTTGCATGACGAAGTTGGCCGCTTTGTTGCCGTACTTGTTGGCCGGACGCATCTGGAGGTCGCCGAGGATCCGGCTGCCGATGGTAATGTCGGCATGAGAGGCGAGCAACGGGGCGACGAGTTCTGGAATACGCGTCTGGTCGTAGTGGTTGTCGGCGTCTGTGTTGACGATGATGTCGGCGCCGCGGGCGACGGCCTCGTGCAGCGCGACCTTGAAGGCAGCGGCGAGGCCGCGATTGGTGGGCTGTGAGATCACGTAATCGGCGCCGGCGTTCAGGGCCACGGCGACGGTGGCATCAGTGGATCCGTCGTCGATGACGAGCACCTCAACGGTGTCAACACCCTCGATCGTGCGCGGGATCTCGCGGATCACGCTGCCGATCGTAGCGGCTTCGTTCAACGCCGGAATGGTGACGATGAGCTTCATCGCATGTCTCCAGGTGTGCGCGTTGCGGCCCAACGCCATCGCCGCAGGTCAAGTGTCTTCCATGAGCGGGGGGCGTAGCAGTCGGTGAATCCCCTGAGTCGGGGTCGCAGCCACGCTGATGGGCCATCCTGCCAGAGACGTTTGGCCGTCAGTCACCGGCCACCGTGACGGTTGTGAGCGCAGGGTCCAGGCCGGCGGATGGCCGCACGACGATGCCGCGAGGGCTGATGGCGCGCACGAACTGCCCGGGCGACATGCGTGCTCCCTGCTGTTCATACAGGTGGTTGAGGGCGGTGGCGGGGACAACCGTCGCGTAGTCGCGCGGCGCCAGCCTGCTCAGGTCCACGCTAAAGACGTAGACGGATCCGTCTCCGGTTTGGTCTTCGTGGACGAGGGAGAAGGCGGGATCGTCGCGGAAATAGTCGAGGTAGCGCAGCGAGCTGAACGCGGCGTCCTCGCCTGTGATCACGAGATAGCCGATGTCGCGCTGGCGGAGTTCGTTGAGAAGATCCGTCTCAGACAGCGCCGTGAAGTAGCGCTTTCCCTCGAACTCGTCGACGGTGAGCCAACGCTCGTCCGGGCGAGGTGTGCCAAGTTCGGAATCCTCCCATCGGAAGAGCGTAGACCGCCGTTGGAGGAAGGGTTGCTGCTCCGGGCGCGGGACGACGTTCACGGTCGGCAGTTGTGATATCGGAAACCTTGCGTCGGCCAAGACGTAGAGCTGCGAGAAGTAGAGCCGACTGGACATCACGGGCGTGCCGGGAGTGACGTTCGCCTCAAGCCAGGTGGCTGTCCGCTGAACGAGCGGATTGTTCCAGTCCGTCGCGTCGAGTTGCCGGTGGGACTGATCGAAGAATCTGCGCTCACCGGCGACACCGCTGGCGATGATCGCCACAACGATGACGCCGATGGCGATCGGGGCCATGGTGCTGCCGGCCTCGCGTCGCAGCCAACCGCTCAGCTCTGCGAGAAGAAGCCCTGCCGCCGCGTATGTCAGGTAGATCATGGGCAGCATATCTCGCAGGGCGAGCCCGCGATGGGCGACCACGACCGCGAACGGGCTCCAGAGGAGCAGGCCGAGCGCGACGAGGCGGGCGGCGGGGTCGCGGACGGCGCGAGCCAGCAGCCAGAGCGCCGCGAAGGTAACGAGCGGCCACGGTGTGACGTTGCCGGCAACTACGGTGCGAAGGTAGTGCGGAATCGTTTCGGCGAAGTCGTTGGGGTACGGCCAGCTGGTGGTCTCCATCACGAAGATGAACGCGAAGACCCAGCCGAAGGTCAGCATGAGGCCCGCCGCGCGTAGCACGGGCACCGCCACGGCAGGACGGCGCCGTTCGAGCAGGACGAAAAGCAATGCGGCGACGGACACGGCTGCGGCCGCTGCGAGGAGAGCGACGACGGCTGAGAGGGGTGATCCAGGCCACATGTAGACACGGGCGTCCACGGCGAAGACGTACGGCCACCACCAGCCGGCCACCGCGGCAAAGGCGATGAGCCAGGCGGCCGATCCCCGGATCGACCAGCGTGCGTCACTTGTCCCGCAGGTGAGCATGGCGAAGACGACGGGAAGGGGCGTCCAGAGTATCGCCGCCTCTTTGGTGAGGAAGGCGAAACCGAGGGCGGCGCCGCCGGCTCCCCACCAGTAAGGAGACCGCCGGTCGAAGCCGTGCCATACAAGGAGCAGGGAGAGGAGCAGGAAGAACGTCTCGACGCCGTCGAGGTACGCGCTGATGCCCATCGAGGTCAGAAAAGCGTTCGGGAGCACCAGGGCGGCAGTGAAAACTGCCGCGGTACGGCCCCGCAGGCGCCAGGCGAAGGCGGAAATGGCGAGCGCGTTGAGCAGCACGATCGTCTTCGTGACCCAGTAGACGCTCGTGAAGTCGCCGGTGATACGCAGAGGCAGCGCGAGGAGCGCGGGAAAGAGAAACGGGCGGTGTTGGACCAACTGATGCGTGGTGTAACGCGGGCCAATCCCCTTCGCGATGTTCAGCGCTTCGGAGATGTAGAGAGACTCGTCTGAGGTCAGGGGGGCGCGTGGTGCCGTGTAGAGGAGGGCGACGATGACGGTCGTTGCGAACAGCGCCGCGCCCGCGGCGAGCCCGATCAACACACGCGCGCGCAAGCCCGGCGCGGATGATATGGACGGCGCCGAGCGCGGGAACCAGCGCGCGACGGAAAGGTCGTTCATGCGGACTCCACGTTGTCGCTTCGGAAGCAGTCTAGGGACGCGGAGGGGGCGGGTCGTCGGGGGAACGACTGTGCAGGCCGGGCGAATGCCCTGATTCGCTGCGGGCGCTGCGATTGCCTCCCTTCACGAGACGCAAGACGCAAGAAGGCCCCGGCCGAGCGGCCGGGGCCTTCGAGGCTATGCAGTTGTCGTGCCGTTAACCGCGCCGTGCCTTGACAGCGGCGCCGGTGCCGACGAGCGCCAGGCCGGCGAGCGCGAGGACGACGAGCAGCTCAGACGCGCTGTTGCTGGTGCTGCTGGGCCCCGTGCCGGTGTCCGGCAGACCGCCCGGGCCCGCGTTCACGCCTGCAGGCGCGCCGGCGTTGGTGTCCGGCGTTGTCCCCACGGGCTCGATCGGCGAGGCCGGCGGCTGCGCGGGAATGACGGTCGGCTCGACAGCCGGCGCCGAAGTGGCGGTCGCGGCTGGGCCAGGGATAACGATGTCCGTGGCCGCCCCGGCGTTTGCGTGAACGCCGAGCCCCGCGAGAATCGCGACAGCGGCGACGGCTGCGACGGCGGCTCCGACGAGTGTTCCTCTGGATTTAATCATGCCCGG
This sequence comes from uncultured Chloroflexia bacterium, assembly GCA_963843685.1. GTDB lineage: Bacteria > Chloroflexota > Dehalococcoidia > DSTF01 > JACRBR01 > DASQHL01. Next base: position 909,835 of record CAWJLO010000010.1, on the reverse strand, counting down.
TCCTCCCTTGATGATTCGTACCGTGCCGCAGCGAACATCCTGTGGTCGCCCGAGACGGTCTCCGTCCTTTGCCTGTGGTGATGGTCGTCAGGCCGAGCGACGCGCTCTAGGTGCAAGCACCCGTTTTGCGTGCGAGGCGATTGAGAAGACCCCGGCGAGTCTGGTGGGGAATAACGGTCATGGCTCGGTCTCGGGGGAGCAGAGGAGAGGCGCGCGCTCGTCGTGATCTGCGCGGGACTGTTACTCTGCGGCGCATGACATGTCGCGACAAGGAGACGCCATGCCCGACGACGAGTTTCGTTTTGCTTCACCAGTCGATGGGGTGTCGATCCAGGCGTACGTGTGGCGGGCCGCAAATCCATCGGTCGTGATGGTGATCGCGCACGGCGCGGCGGAACATGCGCTGCGGTACGAGCGGTTCGCGCGGGCGGCCAACGCTCGCGGCGTTGAAGTCTGGGCCAGCGATCATCGAGGGCACGGACGAACGGCGGGCCTGGAGCGCCTCGGCGACTATGGCGAAGGTGGCTGGGACGGCCTGGTGGCAGATCTGGGGCAGTTGGTGACGCTGGCGCGCGATGCGCATCCAGGGCTGCCGGTGGTGCTCATGGGTCACAGCATGGGGTCGATGGCGGCGCAGCAGCTCGCGCCGGAGTGCTCGCGCTCGATCGACGCGCTGATCCTGTCTGGATCGACGGCGCGTGAGGCGCCGCGTGACGGCGAGACGGCGCCGCCGCCCGCATTGAACGCACGGTTCGAGCCGGCGCGGACACGGTTCGATTGGCTGAGCCGGGACGAGGCGGAGGTGGACAGGTACGTGGCGGACCCATTCTGCGGCTTTGATATGGGGAGGACGCGGCGTCCGGGCCAGCGCGCCGATCCAGCTCTGCTGGGCGATCGGGAGCGGCTGCGGCGGATCCGGGCGGACTTGCCGTGCCTCTTCGTCGCTGGCGACCAGGATCCGATCAATCGTGATCTCGAGGGGCTCAGGCTGCTCGAATCATGGTGGCGAGAGGCGGGGGTGCGGCGGATCGACACGCTGTACTACGAAGGCGGCCGCCACGAGATGCTGAACGAGACGAACCGTGACGAGGTGACGCGCGACATCATCGACTGGGTGCTGAGCGTGACGAGTACGGGACGTAGTGCCGGGTAGCTACTCCTCAAGCACCTTGCGCGGGTGCCGGCCGTCCACATACCCCATGAACGGCGGATGAATGTTGTAGCCGAGCAGCTCCTGGAGGCGCGGCGGCAGGGTCTTCGCGATCTCGCGAGGGACCGCGAGACAGTGGTTCTCCTGCGGCCGTAGCCAGCCGACGACGTATTCCAGGATCGTGCCGAGGCGCGGCTTGTCCGTGCGGTTGGCGCCGCCGCCGTGGTAGACGCTGCCGGTGAAGAAGAGGACGGAGCCGGCGGGCATCTCGGCACAGATCGTCGGCGTGGATTCGTCGGGGCGCTGCTCCATCCAATGGTTGCTGCCGGGGACAACGCGGGTGGCGCCGTTCGCCTCCGTGAAATCGTCGAGTGCCCACATCGTGTTGAGCACGATCTCGGGGCCTCCGCGCGGGAGGGGGTAGATGCCGTGGTCGCAGTGCAGCACCTGCGCCTTCTCGCCGGGGCCGATCTGGATGCCGACGGGCGCGCTGAGCTGGTAGCTGGCGCCGAGCACGCGGTCGAGCACGCCCAGCACCAGCGGGTGCGTTGCGGGGCCATCGAATGCGCGCGTCTTGGCGAAGAGGGCGTAGATGCGCTGCGTCTTGAACCCCTCGAAGTCGTTGCGGCCGGTGGGGATGGCTGCGAGCACGCGCGAAAGTTCGGCGCGCTTCTCGCTGGCCTCTTGGGGGCTGAGGAGATGCGGGACGATGGCGTAGCCGTCGCGTTCGAGTCCCGCGACGACGTCGTCTACCGTAGGTGTTGCGGCCTGGCTGACCATGCGGATCTCCTTCGCGCGGGGAACGTGCGCGGTGCTGCGATTGTAGCCCAGGAGGCAGTCTGCGTCAGCCAGCGCGGGCGAGAGCGCGTCGCCTTACTCCGTGCCGTAGCGGTCGGCGGTCGAACTGCTGCGCGCGCCCTCGAAGACGCGGGTGCGGGCCTCCTGCGCCTTCGCGAGCAAATCTGCATCGGCGACAGACGGGAGGCAGACGACCTCCCCGAGCTCGAGGCCGGCGAGCGATGCCGTGACCACGTCGTCCGGCTCCATCATGAACGGGATGTGCGAGACGTCGTAGCCGGCGACCTCGTGCAGCTCGGTGCGGACCACACCCGGGCAGAGCGCCTGGACGCGCACGGCCGTCTCTCTCAGCTCCAGCGCGAGGAGCTCCGTGAAGGTGACCATGTAGGACTTCGCGCCCGCATAGACGGCGCGATACGGGAGCGGCGGCGCGGGGATCGATGCGCTGAAGGCCAAGGCTGACGCCACGTTAATCACGGCGCCGCTGCCGCGCACGATCATCCCCGGCAGCGCGGCCCGCGTGAGGCGCGTCATCGCGGTGACGTGGAGGCCGATGAGCGCCTCGGCGTCGTCCGGCGGCAGCTCGACGAACGGCATGTAGCCGGCGACGCCGGCGCAGTTCACCAGGACTTCGAGCGAGCGTGACCCTTCGATGGCGGTTTCGACGCCCAGCAGCTCCGCCGGGTCGGTCAGGTCGGCGGCGAGGACGTCGACACGGACGCCTTCTTCCGCGCGCAGCCGGTTGGCGAGCGCTTCGAGCCGATCGCGACGGCGAGCTACGACGATGAGGTTGTAGCCGTCGTGGGCGAGGCGGTCGGCGAACGCAGCGCCGATGCCGGCCGACGCGCCGGTGATGAGTGCGGTGCGGGGGGCCGTCTCCGTCCGGCCGGGCATGGTGCGGGGTACAGGTGAGGTCGTCATGGCGGTCCTCCCATGCGGGCTAGAGCGCCCGCATCCGGTTGTTCCTGGCGTTATGCTCGACCTCTGCGAGCTTGAGGGCCTCCATGACGGGCGGCACGTAGTTGGCGAAGCGGCCGCGGAGGCCCTTCTTGAGTCCGTACCATCCGCCGATGGGGTTCTTTGGGGAGCGCGCCCACGCCTCAACGGTGCCATCGGCGGCAGGCTTCTGCTCGTCCGCGCTTCCGAGCGGCATCCAGTCGCCGTGCGCCTTGAGCATGTCGCTCAGATCGTCCAGGCAGCGGAGGTGGTAGCGGAGTTGCGTCTTGCCGACCTGCACGACTAGGGCGGGAGGATCGGAGGCTTCGTCGCGGTAGGCCTCGAACCGGGACTGACCGCCGGGCGTGTTGAGCACCCAGGGCTGTTGCTGCGTCCCCTTGCCGGACGCTGCACTTATCGCCATGGCCACACCTCCGAACGTCACCGTCGGGTCTCAGGCTATCACGCCCAGCGCCGCGCTGGCCGATTGTCCTGCGGGCGACGCGTGGCGCCGAGCTAGACTGAGTGCTGCCACGACGATTGGAGACGTGAACCGAGGCCGAACATGACGACGCCAGAATCAGAATCAACGCCGGCGCAGAGCTTCGGCGCGCGGTCGTCGGCGCTCGAGGTCATCGCGGGCCACGACCTGCGGGGGCGCGAGGCGATTGTCACAGGAGGAGCGTCCGGCATCGGCGTGGAGACCGTCCGCGCGCTGGCGACGGCGGGCGCCCGCGTCGTGGTCGCGACGCGGGACCGGGCGAAGGCGGAGGGCGTCGCCGCTACGCTGCGGGAGGAGACGGGGAACCGGGCGATCGAAGCGGCAACGCTCGACCTGGCGTCGCTGGCATCGGTGCGCGCGTTCGTCGCGGAGTACCTCGCGAGCGACCGCGCGCTGCATTTCCTCATCAACAACGCCGGGATCATGGCGACGCCGCTGTCCTACACCGAGGACGGATTCGAGTCGCAGTTCGGGACGAATCACATGGGCCATTTCGCGCTCGCGGTGGGGCTGTTGCCGGCACTCCGGGCGGCGGGGAAGGCGCGGGTCGTTGCGCTGACGTCGTCCGGGCACCGGCGATCGGACGTCCACTTCGAGGATCTGAACTTCCGGGAGCGTCCGTATGAGCCCTTTCTTGGCTACGGGCAATCGAAGACGGCGAACGCACTCTTCGCCGTGGGCCTGACAGCGCGCTACGCGTCTGACGGCATCACGTCGAACGCGGTGATGCCAGGCGGGATCATGACCGGGCTGCAGAAGCACCTGAGCCGCGAGTTCATGACGCGCGCCGGCTGGATCGACGAATCGGGCGCGGTGAATGCACGCTTCAAGGATCCCGGCCAGGGGGCGGCGACGTCGATCTGGGCGGCTGTCGCGCCGGAGCTTGAGGGCGTGGGCGGGCTGTATCTCGAAGACTGCGCGATCGCGCGGCCGGTGACCGATGCGAACGCAATGCGCGGCTACATGCCGTACGCGCTCGACCCGGAACGCGCCGCCCGGCTCTGGAGGGTGTCGGAAGAACTGCTCGCGCGCGGGAAGAGCTAGAGGGACGCTCGAGATCCCTGCTCGGCGCGTGTGCGGCGCTGGCCTACTTCTTGGCCGTCGCGGCGCCCTTCTTCTGCGACTTCTGCTTGTTGGTCTTCGCGGTGTTCTTGGGGCTCTTGTCGCCCATGGCGTGCTGCCTCCTTCACGCGGACACGTGACGTTGGTGCCGACCATAGTAGATCACACCGCGGCACGCCGTCACTACCCTTCGGCGATGATTGGAGTTCGTCGACGCAAGCTTCGACGCGTCGGCGGATTGGCGTACAGAATGGCGCCGGACGCGTGACCAGCGCTCCCTGCGGCGGCCGGTGGCCTCGGAGGACACGACGTCGCGCCGCTGGAACCCGGCGCAGTGGGCGTCGTCAGGAGCGAAGGCGCCGACGTAGCGTGAGCCCCGCCAGCAACACGAGCGCGAGCAGTCCGGCGGCGGCGAGGTAGAGCGCGGTTGCCCTGGATGACGCGCGGGACGCCGGCGCGGCCGCCGGCTCCGCGACGCCACCGACGGGGAGGCTCGCCGCGGGCGGAACCAGCTCGTAGAGCGCGCCGCCAAGATCGGTGAGGTAAACGTTGCCGTCCTGGTCCTGTCCGAACGAGCTGATTGAATACGGCGTGTCGATGAGCTGGGACGCGGACCATACGCCGCCCGCCCCCGGCGTCGCGCCCCAGATGCGCCCGGTGCAATAGTCGCCGTAGACGTACGTCCCTTTGAACGAGGCGACCGAGCCGCGATAACGGACGCCGCCGATGATGGCACAGTCGCCGGAACCGTGGTCGTACTCGAGGATGGGCGGTGTGAGGCCGGTCGTGTCGCAGCCGCTGGGCGGATCGTAGCAGTGGTCGCCCTCGGTCACGTGCCAGCCGTAGTTTTCGCCGCCCGGATCGGCGGCGGGCTGGAAGTCGACCTCTTCCCAGGCACCCTGGCCGACGTCGCCGACGATCAGGTCGCCCGTCTGGCTGTCGAAGCTGAAGCGCCACGGGTTGCGCAGGCCGTACGCCCAGATCTCTCCGCGCGCGTCGAGCGTACTTACGAAGGGGTTGTCGGCGGGGACGTACGGCGCCGCGATGTCGACGTCGAGGCGCAGGATCTTGCCGAGCAGGACGGAGAGGGTCTGCGCGTTGTTCGGCGGATCGCCGCCGGAGCCTCCGTCGCCGACGCCGGCGTAGAGCATGCCGTCGGGGCCGAAGGCGAGCTGGCCGCCGTTGTGGTTCGCGTTCACCGGATGGGGGATAGTCTCGAGGATGAGCGCCGACCCAGCATCCGCGACGTCGGGGTCACCGGACACCTCGTAGCGCGCGATGACGATGTCGCCGGACGTGTCGGTGTAGTCGATGTAGAAGTAGGGCGACGCCGGGTAGCCGGGATGGAACGCCAGCCCGAGCAGGCCGCGCTCGCTGCTGACCGAGATCAGCGAGGAGACATCGAGGAACGGCGTTGACAGGACGCTGGAGCCGTCGAAGATGCGGATCTGGCCGGTCTGTTCCGTGATGAAGAGGCGGCCGTCGCCCGCGTTCGTGACGCCCAGGGGACTGGAGAGTCCGCTCGCGGCGAGTTGGAGCGTGATTCCGTCCGCCGCGTGCGCGTGCGTCGCCCCACGTGCGTCGCCCACGCCGAGGATGAAGAGTGTGGCGATCAGGACGGCGGCGATCAGCCGCGCTGCTGGACGGCGCCGGGGTGTTTGGTTGACCATACAGAGAGGATACGCACACGGCGGCCACTTCGCTTCGGCCAGGCGAGTGCTTGTGCGGTTAAATTCCCGCCTGAACGTCAGAAGAGTGCGCCGCATAGCGCGAGCGCAACATTCGAGAGGGAGGTCCCGTGAACGACAGCACAACGCAACCGGCGACGGACGTGGCGATCCTGGCTGGGGGTTGTTTCTGGTGCCTCGACGCCGTCTTTCGTGACCTGGACGGCGTGGAGTCCGTGCAGTCCGGATACATCGGCGGCAGCATCGCCAATCCGACGTACGAGGCCGTGTGCTCCGGCCGGACGGGGCACGCGGAGGCGGTGCGGGTGCGGTTCCGGCCCGACGTCATCGGCTACGAGGATCTGCTCGACGTCTTCTTCGCGATCCACGACCCCACGACGCTGAACCGGCAGGGCGCAGACGTCGGGACGCAGTACCGGTCCGAGATCTTCGCGACGTCGCCGGAGCAGGCGGGGATCGCGCGCGATGTGATCGCCCGGCTGGGCACGTCGGGGGAGTTCGCCGACCCGATCGTGACGGCCGTCTCGGATGCGGGCGAGTTCTATCCGGCCGAGGAGTATCACGAGGACTACTTCCGGCGGAATCCGAACTCCGGCTACTGCCGGGCGGTGATCGGGCCGAAGGTGGCGAAGTTTCGCAAGTTGTTCAGTCAGCGGCTCAAGGAAGCTGCGCGGCAGGGCGCGTAACGCTGGCGGATCGCCTCATTCGCGAGGCGGAGCCGCTTGAAGGATGCGCCAGCCCGGCGAAGCGGGCGCGAGTGCCCCGCCATCGTTAATGGTCGGTAAAGGAGACGCGGCGCCACGTCAGGTGCCGTCGTCCGTGTCATCAGGCCGCCGATCCAGGCGCAGAACACTCCGCAGCAGGGCGCCGCGCGCCGACCGCCACGCTGATCGCAGTTGTCGGGCCTCTGCCGCCGACGGCGTCTTATTGCCGAAGCGGAAGCGCTCGTATCGAGATGCGATGTAGGCGACGGCGCCGGCCGCCGGCAGGGCGCGCTCGAGCTTCGCGGCGTATGCGCGAGGCGTGTCGTGCGGCTCCGGGAGGAGCGCCCGCCAGCGACCCGAGCCGCACGGTCTTCTCCCACAGGCGCTCGGTCAGGCTGAGGCGCCGCACGCTCAGCTCCCAGGCGGCGATTCCGCCGACCGACCCGCATGCGACGACCGCCGCCAGCGCGGTCAGCAGGATGTTGCGCCAGGCAGTCGGCGACACGCTGCCGGCGACGTCGGCGATGTTCGGTATGCCGGGCAGCGAGAGCAAGTCCGTGCTGGTGGCGGAGGTCGGGGCCGGAAGCGGCGGCTCAGGCTGGTACCTGCGTCTGCGGGACGAGCGGCCGCGTGATCAACGGCTCCGACGGCGTCGGGTTGAACTCCACCCAGCCGGCGCCGGGGAAGAAGACCTCGGGCCACGCGAACGACTGCGCCAGCGTGAGTTCGAACGTCCCGTCAGCCGTCTGCTGCGACGGATCGAGCACGTAGCCTGACGCCAGGCGGGCGGGGATGCCCAGCGTGCGCAGCATGACGGTCATCGCCGATGCGTGTTGCGCGAAGCCGCCTCGCCCCGCATCGAACAAGAACTCGTCGACGGGGTCGCGCCGGTCCTGAGCCGCCGGCGCCGAGCCGTCGACGGGGAAGGTCCGCAGGTACGCTTCGATCGCCGTCGCGGCGTCGAAGGGGTTGGTGTCGTCGGCCGTGATCGCGCGCGCCTGCTCGGCGACGCGGGAGGGCAGGCGGCGAGGCAGCTGGAGGTAGCTCTGCGTGACCCACGAGGGGTAGTCCGTACCGGCGGCGCGGAGCTGATCCGCGGTGGCGGCACTGGCGCTGCCGATGACGGTGTACACGGAGCCGTTGCCCAGGTGACTCGACGGTTCGATGCTGCTCACGTCCGGCCGATCATCGCCGGTTGTCGCGCTGGCGGAGCGGTTCGACTTGAGCGGCTGTCCGACGCTGAGGAGCCGGTCGCCGTTGCCGCCGGCGACCGTCACCGTCACGGCGACCGGCTTGCGCAGGAGCGGCAGCGTGCCGTCGCGGGGGTCCTGGACGTCGGCTGCGCTGCCGGCCGGGAGCGACTGCTCGGACTGCCCGTTGACCTGCCAGCCGCCGCGGCTGTACTGCTGGAACGACTCGACGCGCACGAACGGCGCGACGCCAGGAGGCAGGTGGACGCTCACTTCGCCCGCGGGCAGGTCGCCCAAGGTGATCACACCGTCGAGCAGCAGCGCGTCGCGCAGCGCGTGTATCTTCGCGCCCTTGTCCGGATTGATGCCGACGAACGCCCCGGCGACCGAGGTCAGATGCGAGGTGAGAGGGCTCGTGATGGAGTCCCACTGCGCGTTCGCGGACGCTGACTCCGTGCCGGCGGGCAGGAGCCACGCGGCGCCCAACAGGGCGATCGTTGCCCAGAACGAGGCGTTGAGCACCGGCAGCGCGAGGAAGCGCGGGTAGGACACCCCTTCGCGTCGCCAGCGCGTCTGCTCCCTCAACACGCGCAGACGCATGAAGAGCAGCGAGCCGAGGATGACGTAGAGCAGCGCGGTGACGCTGAACCGGCCCGGGCTGAAGGCCGCGTCCCAGATCAGCGCGCCCGCGCCCGGAACGAGGCCGAGGATGGCGTTCCTCCAGCGGAAGATCGCCCAGGCGGCGATGAAGGCGCCGATCCACGTCAGTGCGAGCATGATGACGATGATGGGCAGCGCGTCGCGGCTCGTGCCGTGCTGCGTGACGGCATACCACCAGTGGTGCATGCGGGCGACGAGCGCGGTCGATCGTATTCGCAGCGTGTCGCCGGGCACGATCGCCATCAGTTGGAGGTAGACGATCGTCGCACCGGTGAACAGGCCCGCAGGCAGGAGTATGAGGGCGCTCAATCTCACCCGCGAGAGCGCGTACGCCGCGATCAGCGCGAGCAGGCCGATCGGGAACAGCAGGGGCGCCCCGCTGACCCAGTCCGCAGATTGGACATTGATCGCAACAACAGTGAACGCGGCGCCCGCGATGAGGAGGGTGAGCGCGTCGTCCCACAGCAACGGGCGCCCAACCACGTTCAGGGGCCGCGCTCCGGGCGCGACCGCCTCGGCTGGTGGCGCATGTGCGGTCACGTCGCTCATCTCACCGATGTCCCATGCGGGCTGGCGTACGCCGTATGCGCCGCCTGGAAGCAGTCTAGACCATCGATGAGAGTACGTTTCCGCGCACGCTACGGACGTGCGATCTGGTTGCATTGTGAGGGCGGTGTGATCGCGGCGTTCAGCTACGCGTGGCCCGGCAGGCGTCGCGCGATGCCGGTGAGTTTGACGAGCTCCACCACGATAAGTGGCGTCAGAGAGAGTCCAGCGACGGTTCCCCATTCGGATGCGGAGAGTGCTCCCGTCTCGAAGGCGTCGCGCAGCCCCGGGACGTAGAAGACCGCCACCAGCGCCAGGGCGGACGCCGCGACCGCGACCAGGAGCCAGGGGTTCCGCGGCAGGTGGATGACCGAGCGCAGCTCGCTGCGGAAGGCGAACGACGCGGCGAGCTGGCTTCCGATGAGGGTCGCGAAGGTGAGGCGCGATGCCCGCGCGTCGTCGCCGGTCGCCTGCCCCCAGGCGTAGGCGGCGAGTGTCGCCAACGCGATGAGCGCACCGATTCCGAACAGGGCGGCCGCGGAATCCCGGTCGAAGATCGTCGTTGACCGCCTGGGGCCAGACCGCATGAACTCCGGCTCCGGCGGCTCGACGCCCAGTGCCAACGCCGGAAGGCTGTCGGTCAACAGGTTCACGAAGAGGATCTGCAACGGGAGGAGAGGCGTTGCGCCCACGGTGACCAGCAGCCCGAACACGACGACGACCTCGGCGAGATTGCAGGTCAGCAGGAAGTGGATGAGCGAGCGGATGTTCGCGAACACCGTGCGGCCTTCTTCGACCGCCGCCACGATCGTGTTGAAGTTGTTGTCGGCGAGGACGAGGTCTGAGGCGTCCCGCGCGACGTCGGTGCCTCCAACGCCCATCGCGACGCCGATGTCCGCGGCGCGAAGCGCGGGAGCGTCGTTCACGCCGTCGCCCGTCATCGCGACGACATCGCCCTGTGCCCGCAACGCCTCCACGATGCGGAGCTTGTGTTCGCTGGTGACACGGGCGAAGACGTCCGTATCACGCACCAGGCGCGGGAGTTCGGAGTCGGGCAGCTCCGAGAGATCCCTGCCCGTGATCGTCCGCACGTCGCCGAGGCCCGCCTCCCTGGCGATGGCGCGCGCCGTCATCGCGTGATCGCCGGTGATCATCACCACCCTGACACCCGCGTCGATCGCGCGCGCGATGGCAGGACGCGCTTCCGCTCGGAGCGGATCTGCCATTCCCACGAGCCCGACCAGCGTCAGGCCGCGTTCATCCGGCATCGACGACGTCGGGCCATCCGCCAACGCGAGGACTCGCAACCCGCGCTCCGCCATCGCCTCCGCATCGGACAGGATCCTGGCGCGCGCGCGCTCGTCGAGCGGGAGCGTCCGCCCGTCGCGCGCGACGGTTGTGGCGTGCGCGAGCACCGCCTCGGGCGCGCCCTTCATGAGGACGGGGTTCATCTCCGGCGCATCTACCTCGACCGTCATTCTCCGCCGCGTCGTGTCGAATGCGATCTCGCGCACCCGCGGCACGTCGCTCGACCTCGCGCGGAGGTCGGGTCGGAGTGAGTCGGCGAGCCGCAGGAGCGCGATCTCGGTCGGGTCGCCGTGCGTCGAAGACTCCGCGACCGCGGCATCGTTGCACAGCACGGAGATGGTGAGGAGGCGCGCCAGGAGGTCGCCGTCAACGCTGCCTGTGTCATCGATGGTGTGGGTTGCGCCGTCAAGCCACAGCTCTTCGACGCGCATCGAGTTCTCGGTGAGCGTGCCGGTCTTGTCGACGCAGATCACCGTGACGGACCCGAGCGTCTCCACGGCGGACAGGCGCCGCATCAAAGCGTGCCTCTTCGCCATGCGCTGGACGCCCAGGGCGAGCACGATCGTCGAGGCGGCCGGGAGGCCCTCGGGGACGGCGGCGACGGAGAGGCTGACGGCCGTGAAGAATCCGGTCTTGAAACCGAGGCCACGCAGCAGGCTCACGCTGAACACGGCCACCGAGAGAAGCATGGCTGCGACGACGAGTGCCCGGCCCAGACGCTCAAGGCGCTGCTGCAGCGGAGTGTTCGGCCGGTGTTGGCGTGAGACCGAAAGGGCGATCTTCCCCATCTCGGTGCCGGCGCCCGTGGCGGTTGCGATGGCGCGCGCTCGCCCCGCTACTGCCAGCGTCCCGTGGTAGATGATGGAGGAGCGATCGCCCAGGTCGGCGTCTGGATCGACCGCGGCCACGTCCTTTGGTACGGGCGCAGACTCTCCGGTCAGCAACGCCTCATCCGTGCGCAAAGACGCGGCCTCGACCAGGCGGGCATCGGCCGGCACCGTGTCGCCCGCGCTCACCACGAGCACGTCTCCGGGCACGAGATCGGTCGCGTCGATCTGCAGATGGCGGCCTTCCCGGACGACGTGGGCCGTTGGCGTGGTCATCGCGCGCAAGGCGTCCAGCGCCCGCCCGGCGCGAGACTCCTGGACGAAGCCAAGGAGCGCGTTGACGACGACGATGGCACCGATCGCGATGGCGTCCAGGCGCTCGCCGATCAGCGCGGACACGACGGCGGCGGCGATCAGGAGGATCACGAGCAGTTGCTTGAACTGACCCGCCAGACGAACACCCCAGGACGGTGCGCGCTCCTCCGGAAGTCGGTTGGGTCCGAACTTGGAGAGTCGGCGATTCGCTTCGGCCGCCGTCAAGCCCACCGTGGCGTCCGTCTCCAGCGCATCGATGACCTCGGAAACGGGCAGCGCGTGCCATGGTCGAGGCCCGAGGGCCGTCGTTTTCCCGCTCATCCTGGACTCGCGCCAATGGACCAGACGAGCACGACGCCAGCGACATAGGCTGCCAGCATGATGACGCCGGTCGTCTCAACAGGCATGCGACGCCGCTGAGCCCGTAAGGCCATCGCCGTGAGGCCAATCATCATCAGGAGGATGGCGATGATGCCGGCGGCAGCTGCGCTGCGGTCGGCGGTGTCCAGCAGGGGCCGGCGGACGTAGAGGAGGTCGAGCCACACGAGGATGACCATGTTCATGGCGTTGCTGCCGAAGAGGTTGCTCACCGCGAGGTCGAGCGCGCCGGCTCGGGCCGCCGCCCAGGAGGTCGCCAGCTCCGGAAGCGACGTCGCGACGGCAAGCACGATCACGCCGACGAACGTGGCGTCGAGCCCGGAGCGACGCACGAGCTCGTCCGCGGAGGACGTGAGCGTCGGCGCGGCGACCAGGATCGCGACGGCCGCGCCGGTGAACTGCAGCAGAAGGATGCGACCCGGCCAGCGGCGCGTGGGACGTTCCGCCGGCTCCTCCGGGAGCGCTCCTTCGGCGAGCGTGGCGCGGTAGCCCGGCAGCAGGATCAGCGCGCCCACCCAGACGGCCAGCAGGACGAGCGAGCCCACGCTGAACGCGCCAGCCACGCTGTGCGCGACGCGGGCGATGACGAAGAGGGACGCGATCCCCGTGAGGATCACGCCCACGGAGCCGGTGATCGTGAGCTCGACGGCATCGCGCGCGAAGATGCGCGCGCCGGGAAGTGCCAGCGCCAGCAGGCCGAGGATGGCCATGTTGGCCATGTTGCTGCCGAAGAGATCGCCCACGGCCAGGCCGGGGTTGTCGCGAAGCACGGCGGAGGTGCCCGTAGCGAGCTCGGGCAGCGAGGTTGCCCCGGCGATGAAGAATGCGCCGAACCACGCCTGGCCGATGCCCGTCACGTCGGCGATACGCTCGCCGCTGCTCGCGAGCACGACGCCAGCGACCACGATGACAATGGAGGCGGTGATCAGCGTGAGGATGAACACCCGATCAGTGTAGGCGCTACACGTGGTGCTGGTGATGCGAGGGGGCCGACCCGCCGTGCTCCGCCGCCGTCACGCGGTGCACGGGGTGCCCCGCGTTGCCGACCCGCTCGCCGTAGTCGCTGCCCATCGGCTCCAGCTTCAGGTGTGCGGGTCGGGTCCGGGAGGCGAACGGCAGTGAGACGACGAGGATGCCGTTGCGATAGGTGACGTTGGCCATGCTGCCATCGACAGGGGCAGGGAGCGTGATCTCGCGGCAGTACGGGCCGGGGTCCCACTCGTCGAGCAGGACGAGGTTCTCGTCCTTGAGCGTGCCGCGGCCGGTGCCGTGCAGAATCAACTGATTCCCGGGCGTGATCTCCACCGCGATGTCGTCGACGGCCATGCCGGGCATCGGCGCGGCGATGGTGAGGCGGTCGGCCGACTCGTACACCTTGACGGGGACGCGCTGGGAGCCGTGCGACGGTATGCCCGGCGCGCCAGCCGTAGTAGCGTCACCTGCGCGGTAGATCTCGACCCCCATCTCGCACACCCCTTCTCCTCGACCATAACGCGTCAGTGGCGGGGCGCGGGAGAGGCGATCAGCACCTTGACAGGAGCTACATGGCCCGCGCTGTGCTGGCGGTCTCGATGGGTCCGGTGCAACGGCCCCGGTTGCGGCGAATCGCGCTGTTGGTACCGCCAGCACGCGGCGCCGATTAGGATGATCGGGTGGGCAGCGAGCGGGGCAGGCGGTATCCGGCGATCGGCGATTACGGGCTGATCGGGGATTCGCGTGCCTGCGCGCTGGTGTCGCGCGAGGCGTCGATCGACTGGTTCTGCGCGCCGAGCTTCGACAGCCCGTCGCTCTTCGGGCGCTTGCTGGACTGGGAGAGCGGTGGCTTCTTCCGCATCGCGCCGGACGTGCCGTATGAGTCGCAGCGGCGGTATGTGCCCGACACGAACATACTCGAGACGACCTTCGTCAGCGATGACGGCGAGGCGTCCGTCATCGACTTCATGCCCGCGCTCACCGAGGACGAGAAGCGCGCGGCGTTGCAACCACTGCGCGCGATACTGCGGATCGTCGAGTGCAGACGCGGGCGCATGCCCATGCGCCTCGACTACGAACCGCGCCCGGATTACGGGCGACAGCGTCCCAGGCTCCGGGCGCGCGACCAGTTCGAGCTGACGGCGTCGCGAGGGCCGTACTCCGTGCATCTGAGGAGCGCGGTGCCGCTCGAAGTCGGATCGGACAACGCATCGGCCGTGTTCGCCGCTGAGGCCGGGAAGCGGCTGCGCTTCTCGCTCGCGTACTCCGAGTACGAGCCGGGCGTGATCCTGTCTGACGGCTACGTGGACTGGGCGTACGAGCGATCGCTCGCATTCTGGCGGGGCTGGGCCGGCGACTGCGTGTACCAGGGGCCGTACCGCGAGCAGGTGGTGCGGAGCGCGCTGGCGTTGAAGTTGCTGTCGTCCGCGCCTTCGGGCGCAATCGCCGCGGCCGCGACGACGTCGCTCCCGGAGGAGATTGGCGGCGAGCGCAACTGGGACTATCGCTACTGCTGGCTCCGCGACGCGTCCTTCACGATCAAGGCGTTCCTCGAGCTGGGGTTGAGGCGCGAGGCGGAGGCGTTCGCCGGTTGGTTGATGCATGCCACCAGGCAGTCGGCGCCACGACTCAATCCGATGTACACGCTGACGGGCGAGACGCACATTCCCGAGTCGCAGCTGGCGAACTTCGAGGGGTATCGCGGGTCGGCGCCCGTCAGAATCGGGAACGGCGCCTCCACGCAGCACCAGTTCGATGTGTACGGAGAGCTGATCGACGCGCTCCACACCTACGTGATCGACACGCAAGACCTGATGACCGACGATGCGGCGTCGTTCGTGCAGAGAGTGATCGGCTACGTCGCCGACCACTGGCGCGATCCGGACAACGGCATCTGGGAGCCGCGCGTGGCCCCGCGCCACTACACCCACTCCAAGGTGATGGCGTGGAGCGCGATGCAGCACGCGGCGTCGCTCGCGGAGGACGGCCACATCCGCGGCGATCCGGCCCGATGGCGGGGAGAGGCTGATGCGATACGCCGCGCTGTCCTGGAGCGAGGGTTCAGCGCCGAGCGCGGGACGTTCATGCAGGCGCTGGACGGCGAGGGGCTGGATGCGGCGCTGCTGATGCTTCCGCTCGTCGGGTTCATCGAGGCCGACGACCCGCGCATGGCGTCCACCATCAGCGCGATCCAGTCGCAGCTGGCGGATCGCGGTTTCCTGCGGCGCTATCTGGGCGAAGACGGGCTCAGCGGTTCCGAAGGCGCGTTTGTGATCTGCAACTTCTGGCTGGCTGCGGCGCTCGCCAAGGCGGGCCGTGTGGGCGAGGCGCACGACGTCTTCAGCACGACCCTCAAGGCGCAGAACGACCTGGGGCTGATGGCCGAGCAGATCGACCCGGCGACGCTGGAGGCGCTCGGCAACTTCCCGCAGGCATTCAGCCACATCGGTCTCATTGCGGCGGCGCTGGCGATTCGCGAGGCCGAAGGGAGACGCGCCTAAGGTCGGGCGTCGGCGTGCGGCGATTCGCCCGGCGTACCGTCAGGTGCGCTGTACAGAGCTCCCAACAGTCCGCCGTAGGCAGCATGCGCGACGAGGGTGACCATCGGGGTGCGGCGGCCGTAGTTCAGGGCGAGGAAGCCGGGCGGTTCCAGGCGGGTCGTGGGCTGCGGGCCCGTGAAGTCGGACGCCATGCGGCGATGCGCGCCCGGCAGCAGCGGAATGATGGCGACGAGCATGAAGACCCCCTGCAGGAGGCCGATCAGCGCCCCGAGTACGACGCCGGACCGGCGCAGCGATCGGAACACAGCGACGTACACCGCGCTGAACACCCATCCGTTCAACATCTGGAGGAGAAACCCGTACACCTTCGCGCGGTCGCGATCGGGCGTGATCGTGGTGCCGAGCATGAGCGGAAGGTCCATGCGCGTGTAGCCCACGGCCTGGGCGATGCGGATCATGGACGTGAACACCGCCGTCGCGCCGAGCGTCGACAGGGCGTGGTTTCGGACCCGCGCTGGAACGGGGAGCTGGGGTTGCTCCATGCAATGAGTGTACGGTCGCGGCCTGTGCGCGCAAACCCGGGCCTGCCATGCACGAGCGGCGCAGGCGCTCCGCATTGACTCTTGCCCATCATCGCTGACGATGCCCGCCGATGGTGTGTCGCGCGGGGGCCGCGGGAGCTAGCCTTTCTGGAGAAGGAAGCGAGGTCACGGTGAAAGCGATCGTACTGACGCCCGGCACGACGGAGCTGCGCATCGAAGAGCGGCCGGAGCCGGTCGTGAGCGGCACGGACTCCGTCAAGCTGCAGGTGCTGCGTGTGGGGATCTGCGGGACGGACCGGGAGGAGGCGCGGGGTGGCCGCGCCGCAGCGCCTCCCGGCTCGACTGAGCTTGTGATCGGCCACGAAATGCTCGGGCGGGTGGTGGAGGTCGGGGCGAACGTACGCCGTGTGCAGCCGGGAGACCACGCCGTGTTTACCGTGCGGCGCGGTTGCGGCCGCTGCGCGATGTGCGCGATCAACCGCAGCGACATGTGCAACACCGGCGAGTACGCGGACCGCGGCATCCGGCACCGCGACGGCTACCAGACGGAGTTCGTTGTCGATGCCGAAGCCTACGTCGTCAAGGTGCCGGAGGGCGTCGCCTCAATTGGCGTGCTCGCGGAGCCGATGTCGATCGCCGAGAAGGCCGTCGACGAGGCGCTGCGGATCCAGATCGGCCGGCTTCCTGGAGCCGGTGACGCCGCGACGTGGCTCAACGGCAAGAACGTGCTGGTCGCAGGGCTCGGGCCGATCGGCCTGCTGGCGACAATCGTCCTGCGGCTCCGCGGGGCGAACGTGCTCGGCCTCGACGTCGTGGACAAGGGTTCGATCCGGCCGCAGATCTTCGGTGAGCTGGGCGGGACGTACGTCGACGGCCGGCAGGTGAAGCCCGACGCCCTGGATGATCACTTCCCGCAGATCGAGCTGATCTTCGAGGCGACAGGGGTCGCGCAGCTCGAGTTCGACCTGCTCTCGGCGCTGGGGACGAACGGGGTGTACGTGCTCACGGGGATCGCGGGCGGCGACCGGCCGACGACGATCGACGGCTCGGCGCTGATGCGCGCGCTCGTGCTGAAGAACCAGGTCACGGTAGGAAGCGTGAATGCCAGCCACGAGCACTTCGCGCTCGGCGTCGACGACCTGGTGAGGGCGAAGGACAGGTGGCCCGCGACGGTCGACCGGCTGATCACGCACCGGCTGCCCTACACGTCGTTCGAGGAAGCGCTCACGCACCATCCGCCGGACGAGATCAAGACGGTACTGGAGTGGAGCACGGCTTAGAGGCCGACAGTCGCTGTCCGGTCGCGTTCAAGAGGATCGGCGCCGTGCCACAGCCCCGTACCGTCAAACGCTTGACCCACTGAGACGACGGCTATACTCGTGAAACGATGAAGACAACGAAGTCGCGCATCGCCCTGAGCGCGGGCGCATGACGCCAGACACTCGTTCGCTCGGAGCGATCTACGCCGGCGACGGCGCGACGCGGTTCCTCGTCTGGGCGCCGTACGCCCGCGATGTGGAACTCGTTGTCGGCGGCGGCGACCGGCGCGTGAGGATGCAGCCGTCGGCCGACGGGTACTTCAGCGTCGAGGCGAAGGCCTCGCCCGGGGAGCGATACAGCTTCGCGCTCGACGGTGGCGGCGCGCTGCCCGATCCGGCCTCCCGGTCGCAGCCAGATGGCGTGCACGGACCGTCGGCGGTGGCGGATCCGTCGTTCCCATGGAGCGACGACGGCTGGCGGGGCTTGCCGCTGCGCCAATACGTCATCTACGAGCTGCACGTCGGGACGTACACGCCGGAAGGGACGTTCGACGCCGTTATCCCGCATCTCAGCGAGCTGCGCGAACTGGGGATCACGGCGATCGAGTTGATGCCGATCGCGCAGTTCCCCGGCGATCGGAACTGGGGTTACGACGGCGTGTTTCCCTTCGCCGCGCAGAACTCGTACGGCGGTGTGGACGGCCTGCGGCGCCTGGTCGACGCCTGTCACGCGCAGGGGTTGGCGGTGGTGCTCGACGTCGTCTACAACCACCTCGGGCCCGAGGGCAACTACACGGGTCAGTTCGGCCCGTACACGACGGACCGGTATCACACGCCGTGGGGACGCGCGATCAACTTCAGCGAGGCGGAAAGCGACCACGTGCGCCGCTTCTTCATCGAGAGCGCGCTCTGGTGGGTGCGTGACTGCCGCATCGATGCGCTCCGCGTCGACGCCGTGCACGCCATCGTCGATCCGACGGCCGTGCCGTTCACGCAAGAGCTGTGCTCGGCCGTCCACGAATGCGCGTCGAAGGCCGGCCGTGCGCAACACGTGATCGCGGAGAGTTCGCTGAATGACCCGCGGCTGCTCCGTCCGTCGACTGCCGGGGGCATGGGGTTCGATGGCGTGTGGAACGACGACTTCCACCACGCGCTGCACGTCGCTCTCACCGGCGAGCGCGACGGCTACTACTCCGATTTCGACGGCGCGCGGGATCTCGCGGCGGCGTATGGCGATGGCTTCGTGTACCAGGGCCGCTACTCGCTGTTCCGGCGACGGAGGCACGGCGCACCGCTGCGCGGCATCGAGCGGGAGCGGCTCGTCGTCTTCGCGCAGAACCACGACCAGGTCGGCAACCGCGCGGACGGGGCGCGGCTCTCTCAGCTGGTCGACGGCGATCGTCTGGGGCTCGCGGCCGCGGCGGTGCTGCTTTCGCCCAACACGCCGCTGCTGTTCATGGGGGAGGAGTACGGCGAGACGGCGCCGTTCCAGTACTTCGTGAGCCACTCCGACCCGGCGCTGATCGAGGCCGTAAGGCGCGGACGGCGCGAAGAGTTCGCGTCGTTCGACTGGCAGGGCGAGGTCCCCGACCCGCAGGCCGTCGAGACGTTTGAGCGCTCGAAGCTGGATCACCGTCTCAAACGGGAGGCGCCGCACGCTGCGATGCTGGCCTTCACGAGGCAGCTAATCGAAGTCAGGCGTCAGCTTCGGGATGTGCTGGCGGGCACGATTGAGGCGCGCTGCGACGAGACGGGCGCCGCCGTCGCGATGCTTGCGCGTTCGGGTGCCCAGGCGGCGATACTGTTGTTGAATTTTGCCGAGGAACCACGCAGCGTGACGTTGACGGACTGCCAGGGGGCCTGGCGGCTTCGCGTTGACTCCGCCCAGGGGTTGGTGACGACGGGTGAAGAACCGGGAGGACGGACGACGTGGGACAGCGTCCAGCACGTCGAGATCGGGGCGCTGCGCGCGTTGCTGTTTGTAAGGGAGTGACGTTGGCATCAGCACACGGCCGCCGCATGCGAACGCGGTTCGGCGAGGCTCGCCGGTGAGCCTCGCCCCCACGCAGAAGCTGGCGGCGGAGCGGGCAAGCGGCTCCAGCGGGCCCCGGATCCCTTCGGCGACGTACCGGCTGCAGTTCGGCGCGAACTTCACGTTCCGGGACGCCATCGCCATCGTCCCGTACCTTGCGGAGCTGGGCGTCACCGACGCCTACGCGTCGCCGTTCCTCGAGGCGCGGCACTCCAGCACGCACGGTTACGACGTGATCAACCACAACCGCATCGATCCGCGCATCGGCACCTACGATGAGCTCCGGGAGCTGAGCGCCGCCCTCCGGGAACGGGGGATGGGGCTGATCGTCGACGTCGTGCCGAACCACATGGGGATCGGCGAAGGGTCAAACCCGTGGTGGATGGACGTGCTGGAGTTCGGCGAGGCGTCGCCGTACGCGCAGTACTTCGACATCGACTGGCGTCCCGACGTCGCGGGTCTGGGACACCGCGTGCTGCTCCCGATCCTCGAAGACCAGTACGGCTCTGTGCTGGAGGCGGGCCTGTTGCATGTTGAGCTCAGCGATGAGGCATTCGTCCTCACGTATCACGACCGGACGCTTCCGCTCGCACCCTGCACCTACCCGCGCATCCTGGAGCAAGCGCTTTCGGAGCTGGAGACGCTGCCGGACGCCGGCGAGGACCTCGCCGAACTCTCTGCGATCGTCGCAGCCCTGCGCGCGCTGCCGGTGCACGACGATCCGGACGTCGAACGGAGGATGGCGGCGCGGGAGTGGGCGCGCGATCTCAAGGTTCGCCTCGCCGAACTGCTCGGGCGCTCCGCCGACGTGTCGCGAAGCTGCCGCAGCGCGGTGTCCGCGATCCAGGGTCGTGCGGGCGAGCCGTCGACGTTCGACGCGCTCGACGGCCTGCTTAGCGGCCAGCCGTACCGGCTCGCATCGTGGCGTGTCGCGGCGGACGAGATCAACTACCGCCGTTTCTTCGACATCAACGAGCTGGCGGCCATACGGGTCGAACGCCCCGACGTGTTCGCGGACACGCACCGGCTGATCTTCCAGATGGTCAAAGAGGGATTGGTCACCGGCCTGCGCATCGACCATCCCGACGGACTCCTTCGGCCCGGGGAGTATTTCCAGCGACTGCAGGAGGCCGGGGCGCCCGAAGACGCGAGTCCCGATCAGCGCGCGCTGTACGTCGTCATCGAGAAGATCCGGGCGCACGACGAGGTCCTGGACCGGAGGTGGCCGATATACGGGACGACCGGCTACGACTTCCTCGCCGAGGTGAACCAGCTGTACGTCAGCCGGCGGTCCCGCGGGTCGCTGGACCGCGTCTACCGGGCGTTTACGGGCCAGAACGCCTCGTTCAACGAGGTCGCGGTGGCGATGAAGAAGCTGATCATGCTCACCTCGTTCGCCGGCGAGATCCAGTCGCTGGGCCGGCGGCTCGCGGAGATCGCCGCGCGTAACCGGCACTTCCGCGACTTCACGTTCAACTCCTTGACGTTCGCGCTGCGCGAGATCATCGCTTCGTTCTCCGTCTACCGGACGTATATCCCGGAGGAAGGCCGGCCGAGCCCCTGGGATCTCGCCGTGATCGCCGAAGCGGTCCGCGCCGCGGAGTTGCGCAACCCCCGCACCGCCACCTCCGTGTTCGCGTTCGTCGGCGAGACGCTGTCGCTGCAGAATCTCGAGACGTTCGACGAAACCGACCAGGTGGGCGTACGCGATTTCGTGGAGCGCGTGCAGCAGGTCACCGGTCCGGTGATGGCGAAGGGCGTAGAGGACACCGCGTTCTACATCTACAACCGGCTCGTCTCGCTCAACGAAGTGGGCGCCGATCCCAACCGGTTCGGCGAGTCGGTCGCCGCGTTTCACCGGGCGAACGCGGATCGGGCATCGGCGTGGCCGCACGCGATGCTCGCCACTTCGACGCACGACACGAAGCGGAGCGAGGACGCACGCGCGCGCATCAACGTGTTGACGGAGCTGGCGGGGGAATGGCGCAGCGCGGTGCAGCGCTGGTCCGTCATGAACGAGCCGTCCAGGACGCAGCACCAGGGCGCCGCCCAGCCCGACCGCAACGACGAGTACCTGCTGTATCAGACCCTCGCCGGCGTCTGGCCGAGCGACCTGGCGGACGTCCCCGCGCTCGCCGACCGCGCCTCCGGGTACATGCAAAAGGCGATTCGTGAGGCGAAGACGCACACGTCGTGGATCGAGCCAAACGAGCGCTATGAGGAGGCGACCGAGCGCTTTGTGCGGGAGATCCTGGCGCCGGATCATCCGTTCGTGGCGGACATCGACGAGTTCGTCCGCCGCTGGCTGGCGACGCCTGGCTATGTCAACTCGCTCTCGCAGACGCTGCTCAAGCTCACGGCGCCGGGCGTCCCCGACCTGTACCAGGGCATGGAGCTGTGGGACTTCAGCATGGTTGATCCCGACAACCGGCGGCCTGTCGACTTCCCGCTCAGGCGGCGACTGCTGGCCGGACTCGACGGATGCACGCCGGATGTGCTGTGGGCCGCGCGCGACGACGGCCGGCTCAAGCTGTTGCTCACGCAGCGCGTGCTGCGCGCACGGAACGAACACGCGACCCTCTTCAGCCTCGGTGGCTATCGTGCGTTGCGTGTGACGGGCCCAAGGCCGAGCCGGATGGTGGCGTTCGCGAGGGAGCATCGAGGCGCGTGGGCCGTCACCGTTGCCGCGCGGATGGTTGCGGACGACTGCCGCGACGGCGGGCTTCCCATCGGGTCCGCGTGGGACGGCGTGCGGATTGAGCTGCCGGACCGTGCGCCTCGCCGGTGGCGCGAGGCCGTCTTCGGAGCGAACGTCGAGACGGAGGTCGACGGATCGCGCCACGCGTTGCCGGCGGCCGCGGTTCTCAACGCCGCGCCTGTTGCGCTGTTGATCGGCGAGCCCTAGCTCGGCTGGCGGCGTCGACGGAGCCGCCCGACTAGGGCGGTCGCTCCCGCACGAAGAGCCCGCGGACGGCCCTCCGCATCCGGACCGCTACGGGAGCGGATGGCGACGTCCGGCCGGGCGCCTCGTCGTAGTCGCCGCGAAGGACGCGCGGGTACTCGGCGGAGAGCTCGGCGCCGATGAGCAGGATGTTCGCGGCAAGGTACGTCCACAGCATGAAGAGCAGTAGCGCGCCCAGCGACCCGTACACCGCGTCATAGTTGCTGAAGTTGGCGATGTAGATGGCAAAGCCGTTCTTCAGCAGCTCGAAGAGCACGGTCGCCAGCAACGCCCCCGGCCAGACGTCGCGCCAGCGATGCGTGACGTTCGGCACGAGCCGGTAAACCAGCAGGAACACGAGGAACGTGATCGCCGCGGGCAACATCAGCGGCAGGACGGACCAGACGAAGCCCGTGCCGGTCGAGAGAGGGCCGAGCGCGCCGTCGCTGAGCTCGCGCAGGACGCGAAGCGTCGCGGTGACGGCGATCGAAAGTCCGAGGAGCACGCCGAGGCCGACCACCATCGCCAGGTCCCACAGCTTCTGCTGGACGATGGGACGCGTGGTGTCCGTGTCCCAGGCGATGTTCAGCGACTTGCGGATCGCCCCGAACATCGCCGCCGCCGACCAGGCGATGCCCGCCAGTCCGACCAACGTCAGGGCGCCGCTGACGCGGCTGACGCCGCGGATCGTGTCGACGACCAGATTGTCGTGCCTGACGGAAAGGTCGTCGGACGACAACGTGCGTCCGGCGACGACGACCGTCTCTCCGGCGTCGATCCGGTCGACGAGGGCGTTGAGGCTCTCCTGACTCTGACCGCTCAGATCCTGCGCGATCTGGATGGTCGCCTCGCCCCCATAGCGCGCCGTCACAGAGTCGGTCGGCCGGACGATGACGTCGCCCGGCTTCACATCGAGGAAATCCACGATGCGGTTCGAGACGTCGCGCTGAAGGCGATCGCTCCGCACCACGAGTCCGAAGATCGACACGAGGAATACGACGAGCGGCACGATCGAGAACAGGATGTAGTACGAGATCGCGGCGGCCATGTGGCTGCAGTTGTCGTCGCCATACTCATGGACCGTGCGCTTCGCGAGCAGCAGCGTCGTCGAGACGAGTTTCATGGTGTGAGAGACTTCACGAAAGGCCTTCGATCAGTCTCACCGCTGCGCTCGCGGGGTGTCAATCGGCATCACACGACGATACCTCCGCGATTGGTCCGCCGCCCCCGCTCCGTAAAGGGACGCCGCGATGGCATAGAACTCTTCGATACCGGTATCGGCGTGTTCGAATCGCCGGCGCGTGAGGCGCGCCCGCCGATCGTAGTACGGTGACAGGGTTGTCCCTCGACGTATCGCAAGGAGGACCATCATGCTGAACGTAAGCGACAAGGCGGCGGCCGCGCTGCGTGCGACCCTCGAAGGGAATACGGAGGACGACCAACACGTGCTGCGGATCGAACGCGATGGTGCGAGTGCACTCGCGCTCCGTGTCGATGCACGACGCGACGGTGACCAGGTGGTCTCGCATGACGGGCGTGAAGTGCTCGTGGTCGAGCCGGCCATCTCGGACGCACTCGATGGCGCCACGCTCGATGCCGTCGAGTCGCCGGACGGCCTCCGGCTCGTGCTCTCGGGGACAGGCGACTAGCGACTGCCCGCCGCGCGACGCTTGCGTATCGCGCATCAGCTCGGCCTATCCCGGCAGCGCGCGTTGCCGCTCGGCGGGCCGCGGGCTCATCCCGGACGTGCGACGCTCCGGCGGTGAGGACGCACTGCGGCCCTGGACTCGCGTTGCCGCGGCGGCGGTGCCGGCAGCATGCTCGACGCGATGGCGCAGCGCGCGGTTCATCTCCCCCAGTCGGCGCGCCAGCTCCTCGTCGTGGTGAGGTCCGAGGAGCGGCACGAGGATGCCCCGGAACTGGACGCGATTCGCCAACCGCGTCAGGCCCGGGCCGGCGGGACTCAACTCCAGGATGTGCTCACGTTCGAACAGGCCGGCGATGGACGAACCGGCACGCCAGCTCAGCATGCGATTACGGTTGACCTCCGTCACGATGGCCGACTGGACGATGCCGCGAGCCGGGTCGTCGACTTGGATCTCCGCCTCGCGGCGCAGCTCTCCTCGCACGGCCGGGAGGAGCGGATTCCACTCCGGATAGTGATCCAGGTCGCACAGGGCATCCCACACGTCGGACGCCGGCGCCTCAATCTCGATCGTCTCTCGCAGTTCCTTCACGGAATGACCTCCTTGGGCGCTTCAGGAGGCGTTTGCGCATCCGCGGGGGGAACGCAATGCCCGAGGCGTCGCCTCGGGCATTCCGAGATTCACAGCGCCTCTCCTCAGTGGCCTACGGGGTTAGCTGACGGGTTACGGCTGAGAAGCTGCCGCTCTCGTTGCGAGATGCACCCCACTGAATTGGGTCCCCCGTCCCGTGATGGGTTCGGCCATTGGAACCACGAACAGGATACCAGATACGGATATCGGACACGTGAAGCCGCGCACGAACGCGTGCGCGGCGTGACGGCCGAAGACAGTTCGAAATTGGTGCCGAAGGTGGGAGTCGAACCCACATGAGCCTTGCGGCCCAACGGTTGTTGAGTGTGCGCGCTGTCGTTCCAACCCGTCACGTTCAGTCCAGCTCAGTCACGCTCGGTAGCTGAAGTCCTCGGCACACGGTTCCGGTAAGTCCCAACAAGTACCAGCCATTCACGCTCAGTCCGTTAGCAAACGGTTAGCAAGAAACGGCAAGAACTCGGAGCCTTCCGGGCGACGTTCGTCGCAGGTAAGATCCCGCAACATTCTGCCAGGGAGGAGACCCTATGCTCTCGCGATACCGCGTGCTGGATCTTACGGACGAAGGGGCCCTCCTCTGCGGCCAAATACTCGGCGACCTCGGCGCCGACGTCATCGTTGTCGAACCGCCGGGTGGCGCGCACACACGCACGAAAGGCCCGTTCTATCGTGGCGAAGTGGACGCCAACAAGTGCCTGAGCTGGTGGGCTGTCAACCGCAACAAGCGTGGGATCACGCTCGATCTTGAAGCGGAAGCCGATCGCCAGCGCTACCTGGAGCTCGCAACCACGACCGATTTCGTGATCGAATCAAAGCCGCCGGGTTATCTGGACGGCCTCGGGCTCGGTTATGAAGCTCTGTCCAAGCTCAATCCGCGGCTCGTCATGGTTTCGATCACCCCGTTCGGACAGATCGGGCCGAAAGCCAGCTGGGCGGCAAGCGACCTCACTTGTATGGCGGCGTCCGGCGCGCTCCTCCTGAACGGCGATCGCGATCGCGCGCCGGTCGCCGTTGCTGTGCCGCAGGCGTATCTCCATGCCGGCGCCGAAGCGGCCGTTGGAGCGCTGATAGCGCACACCGGCCGCGAGCGTGACGGACTTGGCCAGCACGTCGATGTGTCTGTGCAGACAGCAGCCATGATGGCAACGCAGGGGACGGTGCTTTCCGCAGCGTGGGGCGCCGCTGATACCGTGCGCCTCGCGGGGGGTGTGAATTTCGGCGGCATCCCGCTCCGCTTCATCTACCCCGCCTCGGATGGGTTCGTTTCCGTGACGTTTCTCTTCGGTTCGGCGATTGGACCATTCACGCGCAGGCTGATGGAAGTGATGCACGACGAAGGCATCATCGACGAAGCGACACGCGACAAGGATTGGTTCAACTACACAACACTTCTTGTGTCCAGACAAGAGCCGCCGAGTGAGTTGATGCGGTGCGCCGCCGCTATCGAGGAGTTCACAAAGCGGCATACTCGCGCGGAACTTTTCGACATGGCGTTGCGAAGGAGCTTGCTGATTGTCCCTGTGAACAGCACGGCCGATGTGGTGAGTTCGAAGCAACTCGCAGCCCGTAACTTCTGGATAGGCATCGAGCATCCTGAGCTCCGCGAGACCTTCGCATATCCAGGGCCATTCGCAGGCCTTTCCGGTACGCCCATCAAGTATCGAAGACGGCCGCCCCTGCTCGGCGAGCACAACGATGAAGTCACGCCGACTCCAGCTCGGACAGGCGCCACAGCTGCCGGCGGCGGCAAACGTGAATTGCCGCTCGCCGGCATAAAGGTCGCGGACTTCATGTGGGTGCTGGCAGGACCGTGGGGCACGCGCTACCTGGCAGACTACGGCGCGACGGTCGTGCACGTCGAGAGTGCAACCCGCGTCGACACGGCCCGCACGATCGGGCCGTTCAAGGACAGCACTCCCGGCTCAGAACGGTCCGGCATTTATGCGACGGTCAACGCCGGCAAGCTGGGATTCCAACTCAACCTGGCGACTCCACAAGGCCGCGAGGTGGCGCTTCGGTTGGCGAATTGGGCCGACGTCGTAACCGAGAGCTTTGCGCCCGGTGCCGCGAAGAGGATGGGCTTGGGCTATGACGAACTCTCCAAGACGAATCCGGGCCTCATCATGATCAGCTCATGCCTTAACGGGCAAGATGGTCCGCACGCCAAGCTCGCAGGTTTCGGCACAATGGGCGCGCAGCTGGCGGGATTCGGATATCTCGCAGGCTGGCCCGACCGGCCGCCCGCCGGGCCGCTCGGCGCCTACACGGACTACATCGCCCCGAAGTTCACAGTCGCCGCTATTCTCGCCGCGCTCGACCACCGGCGCCGCACAGGGGAGGGGCAGTACATCGATTTCTCACAGGGCGAAGCATCGGCGCAGTTCTTGGCGACCGCGCTTCTGGATTACACGGCCAACGGCCAAGTGTGGGAGCGCTCGGGGAATGCGTCGCCGCGATACTCACCACATGGCGTGTACCCAGCAGCGGGCGACGATCGTTGGATCGCGATTGTCGCCATGAATGACGAGCAGTGGTCCGCACTCTGCAAGGGGACCGGCGAAGAGTCTGGGCTGGCCGACCCGCGCTTCGCGACGCTTGATGCACGCATCGCGAACCGGGAAGCACTCGATGCCGCCATCGGCGCATGGACATCCACGCGCACGGTGGACGAGATCGAAGACGTGCTGCAGGCCGCGCACGTCCCAGCGCATCGCGCAAGCAGCGGCGTCGACGCTCTGGCGGATCCGCAGCTCGCAGCGCGCCAGCACTTCGTCGAGGTTGATCATCCCGAATTCGGATCCGTCACGATCGAGAACTCGCGGATGATCTTTTCAGACACACCTGCTCGTGTCACCGGAGCGGGACCGGTCTTCGGTCAGCACAACGACGGGGTACTGCGCGATGTCCTCGGCTATTCGGACGACGAGGTGTTGGACCTCGTCGTGAGCGGTGTCTTGGAGTAACGCTCCGGGCGAGTCCGGCGTTCTGGGTGCGCCAAGACGTCTATACGGATTCCACCGCATACACGGTGTGACTTCCAGATAAGCCCTTAAGCTCCACCTCACGCCCTTCGGCGAACGTACCCGGCTCGACGCTGCTCTCAACGAGCGCGCGCACGAGCGACGAGACGAGGATCTCACCTCCGGTAGCTTTGCCCGCGACGCGCGACGCGAGGATGACGTTCTTGCCATAGCGGCGATGGAGGCAATCGTCAGCGGATAGGTGTATCGCCGGTCGGGCTACAGTCGCGCGGCGAGGAACTCGCGTGTCGCATCGGCCGCTTCCTGCCGGAACGCGCCATGCTTGCCTGGGTGGGCGTGCATTCGCTTGTCCGGTGACCCGATCGTGTCGAAGAGCTCAAGCGCGCCGTCTCGATCGAAGATCTCATCGTCCCACTGCACCATGAACAGCACCGGACACTTCACCCTCGGAGCGTCGGCGCGGTGCCGTTCGACGAAGCGCGCGCGAACCGCGCTGGGCCCGGTGAACCCGCAAGCACCGAGCACCGCGGCGCTGATGCGCGGCTCCGAGGCGACGAATGGCAGCCCCAGCACCGTACCCATGGAGAGTCCCCAGTAGCCGACCCGCGCGGGATCAAACCGGTCCGACGCCAGCAACTCATCAAGCGTCGCGTGCCAGTCAGCGTTCATACGGTCGAACGTGTCCGGTCGCTTCCAGAGTTCGAGATACTCGGCTTGGGGCGGCCCGTCGCCGGTGTCGATGATCGGACCGCGCTCGCCGTGATCGATCGCGTCGATGGCGCAGACGGCGATGCCGTGCCGTCTGACGAAGCGACGGGCGATCGCAAGGCTGGCCGGGTTGCGCTTCTCGCTCTTCCCGCCGTGGCCGATGAGCACCAGCGGCACCGGTTGCGTAGGTTCCGCCGGCATCCAGAGAATCCCCGGGATCTTCTCGGCCGGGCGCGTCGCGAAGAACGGCCGCTCCCAAACGCCCTTGGAGACAACCGGTGCATCGCGCCACTCCATGCTCACCTCAACATCGCCGTTCTCCCGCGTTCGTTTGAATTCGTCCGCGCTTGTCCGTGTGTGTTGCTGTCACCGTTGCTGTCAAACCGAGTGTTCCGACCGCGCACAGCGACCGAAACCGACCCGATTCAGGTTCGAAATTGGTGCCGAAGGTGGGAGTCGAACCCACATGAGCCTTGCGGCCCAACGGTTTTTGAGACCGTCGCGTCTGCCATTCCGCCACTTCGGCCTATCGCGAGGTAGTGTATCTGGTGTAGCCGAACGCATCACGCGACGCGAAAGCGCACCGAGCGAGGAAGCGGATATGACCGAGACGAAGTTCAACGAGCTGACCGCCGAAGAGCGGCTACGTCATCGAACGGAAAGGCACGGAGCGGCCGTTCACCGGCGAGTACGACGACTTCTACCAGCCGGGCACGTATACGTGCCGCCGCTGCGGCGCCGAGCTGTACCGCTCGGACGACAAATTCGACGCGCACTGCGGCTGGCCGGCGTTCGACGACGAGATCGAGGGTGCGGTGAAGAGGCTGCCGGACCCGGACGGGCAGCGCGTCGAGATCGAGTGTGCGCGCTGTGGCGGCCACCTGGGCCACGTGTTCGTCGGCGAACGGCTGACGGCGAAGAACACGCGGCACTGCGTCAACTCGCTGTCGATGAAGTTCGTGCCGGCGAAGTAGCGGGCTTCCGCTCGGTCTCGAGGACTGCCGATGCCACAGATCACCAGGCTGAACCACGCTGTACTGTACGTGTCGGACCTCGAACGGTCGGTCGCGTTCTACACCACCGCGTTCGGGATGAAGGAGATCGCCCGCGAAGGCGGCGTGATGGCGTTCCTGCGCGCGGACGGCTCGTCGAACCACCATGACCTCGCGCTGATGTCTGTGGGTGCGGGGGCGCCGCGGCCGGCCCACGGCTCGGTCGGGCTCTACCACCTGGCGTGGGAGGTGGCGACGATCGAGGAGCTCGCCGAGGCGCAGGCGTCGCTGGCGAATCTGGGTGCGCTAACCGGCATGAGCGACCACGGCGCCACGAAGTCGCTGTACGGTCAGGATCCCGATGGCATCGAGTTTGAGGTGATGTGGCTGGTGCCGCGCGAGCAGTGGGGTGCGTACGACCGCCGCGCCGTCATCGAACCGCTGGATATGGCGCGCGAGGTTGCGCGATTCGGGGCGAAGCGAGGGCCGGCCGCCTGAGCTCGGCCAGCGGGGTTCACAACTCCATGCCGGGCGGCTATACTTGCGGCGGCGCTGGGCGCGGACGACCGGCCGGGCGCTCTAGGAAGACAGGGACACGATGTTGACCACCCCTCTCGCCGTGGTGTCGGCGCATGCCGCCGCGTCTCCTGTCGTGCTCCCCAGCTAACCGTTCACTTCAAGCCAGGGACATCGGCCACGGACGCGGCGGCGCCTGTGGCCTTTTTCGTGACCCTGGTGTGACGTTGCCACGGTGCGACGACGCGATCCGCGCGCCGCCGCCGTCTATCACGCAGGTCGTCGTCGAAGGCCACGGAACTCTCCGTGGCCTTTCTGTTTGTTCGGACCGGCGAGAGATCGCCGGCGTTGAGAAGGAGTAGCAACATGCGATCACCCACTGCTCGGACACGGGTTGTCAGTCTCGTGAGGACGAATGAGCCGCGCGGAAACGCCGCGCGCGTCAGGAGACGAACGCCGTGTCGAACACATACAAGGACCGATCGCGGCAGCGACGCATAGGCGGCCGGAGCGATGAGTTCCGCTGCCGCCACTGCCGCACCTTCGTGGGGGCGCCGCCGTCAGGTGGCCGTCACCGCAATCACTGCCCGTCGTGCCTCTACTCGCGGCACGTCGACGGTCGCCGGCCGGGCGACCGCGCCAGCGACTGCGGCGGGTCGATGCAGCCGGCCGGGGCGTTCCGGCGCCGCAACGGCGAGCACGTGATCGTGCATCGCTGCCTGTCGTGCGGATTCGAGCGCTACAACCGCATCGCCGCGGACGATGACTTCGTCCTGGTGCTGCGGCTGCCGGCGATGGAGGCTCGCGGCGGGCGTCGCGAGGCATCCGAAGCCGGCACTGAGTGGGACGAGATGACGGCGTAACGCGCTCACGCCGTGCGTGCGAAGGACGGCCGGGGTTCATGAGCCCCGGCCGTCGCCGCGCCCGGGGCCCCTGCGCGGCCCTCGGTCGCGGTGCGGCCGCGATGGAAGGCGAACCGGATGAAGATCATGGCCGGCCGCATCGAGCCGACGTGTGCCGACTGATCATAAGCGCCTAACTCCACGTGAACGCTGCCGGTACAATACGGCGATCCATGTCCGACACGTCGACCCTGCGCAAGACGCCGCTCTCCGACCTGCACGAACGCCAGGGCGCGCGCATGGTGCCGTTCGCCGGTTGGGCGATGCCGGTGCAGTACCGCGGCATCGTCGATGAGCACAACGCGGTACGTCAGCGCGCCGGCGTGTTCGACGTCTCGCACATGGGCCGGCTGTTCGTCGTCGGCGCCGATGCGCAGGCGCTGCTGCGGAGCGCCGTCACCTACGACGTGGGGAAGGTGCGCGAGGGTCGCGGCCACTACACGCTGCTCTGCAACGACGACGGTGGCATCATCGACGATCCCTACGTGTACCGGCTCGACCAGACGCGCTTTCTGTTCGTCGGCAACGCGTCCAACGCCGACCGCGACACCCAACGTGTGCGATCGGGTCTGCGGCCGGGCATGGACGTCGAACTGCTCGACCGCCAGGAGCAGACGGTGATGCTGGCCGTGCAGGGGCCGGCAGCGAGCGGTCACGTGTCGCGCATCATCGGGCCGGAAGTGGCGGCGCTGGAGAAGCGTGCCTGCACCGAGTTGCCGTTCATGCAGTACAAGCTCTTCGTCTCGCGCACCGGCTACACGGGCGAAGACGGGTTCGAGATTGTCACGTCGCCCGAGGCGGGACGCGCGATCTGGCGCCAGCTCCTCGCCGAGGGCGTCGAGCCGTGCGGGTTGGGCGCGCGCGACACCCTGCGGCTGGAGGCGGCGCTGCCGCTCTGGGGCAACGACATCGACGAGACGACGAATCCGTACGAAGCGGGCCTCGGCTGGGTCGTCAGCCTCCGTGACGGCGTAGACTTCGCGGGCCGCGCGGCGCTCGAGCGCATCAAGTCGGCCGGCGTCACGCGCAAGCTGGCGCATCTGAAGGCGACGGATCGCGGCGTCATTCGCGATCACTATCCGGTGCTCCACGGCGACGAAACTGTCGGTGCGGTCACCAGTGGCGGCTTCTCGCCGACGCTCGGCGTGAGCATCGCGATGGCGTACCTGCCGCCGGAGCTGTGCGCCGAAGGCACGGAGCTGGCCGTCGACGTACGCGGGCGGCGCCTGGCGGTGGTCGTCGTGCCGAGGCCGTTCGTGAGTGGTGGCGCCACGCAGCCCGCGCAAGCAAGATCAGCCTGATCGGAGAAGCCATGGCGAGCCCCGAAGATCGCAAATACACCAAAGAGCACGAGTGGGTGAAGGTCGACGGTGACGTCGCCACGATCGGCATCACGGACTTCGCGCAGGACCAGCTCGGTGACATCGTCTACGTCGACCTGCCGGAGCCAGGCGCGACGATCAAGCAGTTCGAGAAGATGGGCGAGATCGAATCGGTGAAGGCCGTCTCGGATCTGTTCGCCCCGATCTCCGGCGAGGTGATCGAAGGCAACGTACAGGTCGTCGAGAAGCCGGAGCTGGTGAACAGCGACGCGCAGGGCGAAGGATGGCTGCTGAAGGTGCGGCTCGCGGATGCGGCGGAGATCGACGCGTTGCTCTCCGCGGGGGACTACGACGCGTTCGTCGCCGCGGCGTGATTCGTGCCGGAGACGTGCGACCGAGGACGATCGGCGGGACACTGGGGTGCAGGGAAGCCGGGCCGAGGTGAAGACCGAAATTGACGCTGGAAACGCAGGACACGACCGCGCGCGTCCGCGCATCGCGCGCTGAACCCACGACCGTGCAACACCCCTACATCCCGCTGACCGACGACGACCGCGCATCGATGCTGGCGACCGTGGGCGCGCGGTCGACGGCGGAGCTGTTCGGCGATATTCCACCGGAACACCGCAACCCCGCGCTCGATCTGCCGGACGCGCTCTCCGAGTTGGAGCTGCTGCAGGAGGCGCAGGCGCTCGGCGCGCACAACCGTGTCGCCGGCGACTACGCGTGCTTCCTGGGTGCCGGAGCGTACCGCCACTTCCGCCCGTCGATCGTCGATCCGCTCGTGATGCGCGGCGAGTTCCTGACGAGCTACACGCCGTACCAGCCCGAGGTCAGCCAGGGCACGCTGCAGACGATCTTCGAGTTCCAGTCGCTGGTCTGCGCGCTCACGGGCATGGACGTCGCGAACGCCGGCATGTACGACGGCGCGTCGGCGCTGGCGGAAGCCTGCCTGATGGCGTGCGTTATCACGGGGCGCCGTCGCATCGTCGCGTCCGACCGGCTGCACCCGCACTGGCTCGCCGTCGTGCAGGGCTACGCGCACGGCCGCGACATCGCGGTCGAGGTGCAGCCGCACGCCGCGTTCGTGCTCACGGAGGAGCACGCCTGCCTCGCGGTCGCGCAGCCGGACTTCCTCGGCCGCATCTCGGCCGGCGCGGGCGCGTGGGGCGACGCGGCACATGCCGCCGGCGCGCTGTTCGTCGTCGCGGCCGACCCCGTGAGCCTGGGGCTCTTCCGGTCGCCTGCCGAGTACGGCGCGGACATCGTGGTCGCCGAGGGTCAGTCGCTCGGTGTGCCGCTGAGCTTTCGGCGGGCCGTACGCCGGCATGTTCGCCTGCCGCCAGGAGTTCGTGCGGCACATGCCCGGCCGCATCGTCGGCCAGACGACGGACATCGAAGGGCGGCGCGGGTACGTGCTCACGCTCCAGACGCGCGAGCAGCACATCCGCCGCGAGCGGGCGACGAGCAACATCTGCACAAGCCAGCAGCTGATCGCGCTCTCGACGGCGGTGTACCTGGCGGCGATGGGGCCGCGCGGGCTGCGGCGCGTTGCGGAGCTGTGCTACGAGAAGGCGCACTACGCCGCAGATGCAATCGACGCGCTGCCGGGCTACAGCGTCGAGCGCGGAGAGCCGTTCTTCCACGAGTTCGTCGTCGGCACGCCGCGCCCGCCTGCCGAGATCAACCGCGCGCTCATCGAGCGCGGGATCATCGGCGGGCTCGACGTCTCGGACCTGATCCGCCACCGCATGCTGCTGTGCGTGACGGAGATGAACACGCGCGCGGAGATCGACGCGCTGGTCGAAGCGCTGGGGGAGCTGGCATGACGCAGATCCTCGAAAAGACGCTGATGGAGCTGTCCCACGCCGGCCGCGTCGGTGTGACGCTGCCGGCGAGCGACGTGCCGGCCGCGACCGACGGGATGCCGGCCGAGCTGCTGCGCCGCGACCTGCCGCTGCCCGAGCTGTCGCAGCTCGACGTGGTGCGCCACTTCACGCGGCTGTCGCAGCTCAACTGGTCGATCGATACGCACATGTACCCGCTGGGCTCGTGCACGATGAAGCTCAACCCAAAGGTCAACGACGCCATCGCCGCCATGCCCGCGTTCGCCGAAGCGCACCCGATGCAACCGGCAGAGGACGTCCAGGGCGCGCTCGCCGTCATGTACGAGCTGCAGCGCCTGCTTGCGGAGATCACTGGCATGGCCGACGCGTCTTTGGCGCCGCTCGCCGGCGCGCAGGGCGAGCTGGCGGGCGTGCTCGTGATCAAGGCGTACCTGGAGTCGCTCGGCGAGCGGCGCACGACGATCGTCGTGCCGGACTCGGCGCACGGCACGAACCCGGCGACCGCGTCGATGGCGGGATTCGACGTCGTGGCCGTAAAGCCGCAGCCGGACGGTGACATGGACCTCGATGCGCTGAAGGAGGCGCTCGAGAAGCACAACTCCAGCGTCGCGGCGCTGATGATCACGCTGCCCAGCACGCTCGGCCTCTTCGACCGGAACATCGTGCGCATTGCGGAGATGGTGCACGCCCACGGTGCGCTGATGTACGGCGACGGCGCGAACATGAACGCGATGCTCGGGCAGGTGAAGCCCGGCGATCTCGGGTTCGACGTGATGCACCTGAACCTGCACAAGACGTTCAGCCAGCCGCACGGTGGCGGCGGCCCCGGCAGCGGCCCCATCGTCGTACAGGAGCGCCTGGCGCCGTTCCTCCCGTCACCGCACGTCGTGCTGGATGGCGACGGCTATGCGCTCGTCGATCCGCCGCACACGATCGGGCGGCTGGGTGCGTTCCACGGCAACTTCGGCGTGCTGCTGCGGGCGTACGCGTACATCCGCAGCCTGGGCGCTGACGGCCTGCGCGCGATCAGTGAAGCGGCGGTGCTGAACGCGAACTACGTGCAGGCACGGCTGCGAGGCGCCTACGACCTGGCGCATGACCGCACCTGCATGCACGAGGTGCTGTTCTCCGGTAAGAGGCAGAAGGCGCAGGGCGCGAAGACGCTCGATATCGCCAAGCGGATGATCGACTACGGCTACCATCCGCCGACGATCTACTTCCCGCTCGTCGTCGACGAGGCGCTGATGATCGAGCCGACGGAGAGCGAGACGAAGGAGACGCTGGACGCCTTCTGCGACGCGATGCTCCAGATCGCGCACGAGGCCGAGACGGAGCCCGAGCTGCTGCGTGAAGCGCCGCACGACGCGCCCCTCCGGCGTCTGGACGAGGCCACCGCCGCCCGCAAGCCCGTCCTGCGGTGGTAGCGTTTCTCAGACGCTAGTGATACACGTCGACGATGATGCGCGCCGGTGACTGTGCCGTCGTGACGGTGTAGTAACGCTCCTCCGACCCGATGACCCACGTGGTATCGGCCTCGAAGTCGCACGACAGCACCAGCTCCTTGACGGAGGGGTAGCCGGGCAGCAGGTCGCGCGAGTCGATCGTCGACTGGCCGGAGTCGTCGTGCGCGTTCGCCGGCATGAACTTCGCGACGAGCTGCGCGTTGCCCTGCGTGTACACCGGATCGCCCTTGCCACACGTCGTGACGCTCTGCACGTAGCGCACATCGAAGCCGGGCAGGGTGTCGCCCGTGAACGTGAACGTGACGCGGTCGAGGCACGGCTGCGTCGTCACCTGCACGTCGTCCAGCGTCGCGATAAGCCCGCTCGCCGACGGCGTAACGACGGCGAGCGGCCGCGCTGGCGTCGTCGGACAGGCGACCGGCGACGGCATTGGCGTTATGACGGCCGTCGGCGACGCCGGTACACTCGTCGGCGTGTCGGTCTTTGTCGACCCTCCGCCACCGCACGCCGCAAGCAGGGTCGCCACCACGACTCCAAGCGCGTATAGGGTCAGCCGAGGACTCATCAAGCCACCACCTTCGGCACCGTGAGCTGGCCGTACGGCAGCACGCACACTGTCGGCTCTCGTCCGAGCGCCGCGCGTTTCTCGTCGATGATCCGGGCCAGCGTGTCCGTCACGTCCGGCGCGTAACGCAGGTGCGCCGCCTCGGCGGTCTCGCGCGGGAGCGACGAGTGGAGCCAGACGTCGCAGCGCGCCTGCACCATCGCCTGCACCTGTACCTGCCACTGGTCGAACACCGTCTCGTGACGCGCACCCTCGATCTCACGTAGCAGCGCGTCCGGATTCGCCTCGCGGTGCAGCAAATCGACGTACTCGTCGCCGCCCACGCCCTCCCGGCATTCGGCGACGAGCATGATCGTGCCGCCGGCTGCGCACGCCTGCGCCCCGACCGACATCCCCTTCACGGACTGATACAGCACGAGGTCGGCCGGATACCCCATGTTCGTTACGACGACGACGTCGTAGAGGTGCGGGATCGGCCGGACGGCCTGCCGCGCCGCCTGCGCGATCGCCGCGTCGTGCGCGGCCACCATCTCGCCCGCGTAGACGCCCGTGATGCGCTTCTCCACGTCCAGCGTCACGTTCACCGTGAACGTCGGCCCGGACTTGAGCGCGATGTCGCGCATCTCCTCGAAGATCGGGTTGCCTTCGGTGACGCACCACGTCGCCTTCGGGTGTCCGATCATGCGCGCGTCGTGGTTGGCCATGATCGCCTCGGCCCCCGCGATACCCGGCATCACGCCCTTGCCGCCGCCGGAGTAGCCGGCGAACAGGTGCGGCTCTACGAATCCGGTCACGATGCGCACGTCCGCCTTCAGATACTCGCGGTTGAGCCAGACCGCTACGTGCCCCTCGGCGTCGTCCACAGGTACTCCTGCGTCGAGCGGTCCTTCGCGACGTGGTCGACCACGCGATACCGGTCGAGGATCGCGTCGCCGAGCAGCCGCCGGTGCTCGTCCGGCCGCGACGGCCGGTGCAGCCCCGTCCCGACGACGATCGTGATGTCGTCGCGCGCAACGCCAGCCGCCTCCAGCGTCGCGAGGATGGGCGGCAGGATGACGGTGTTGGGCACCGGCCGCGTGACGTCGGACACGACGATGGCGGCCTTCTGTCCGGCGCCCGCCATCCGCGAGAGTGGCGGCGAACCGAGTGGCTCCGCGATCGCGGCGCGCACGGCGGCGTCTTCGTCGGGCACCGGCGTCGTGTGCTCCGGGATCAACACCGTCGCCGTGTTCGGCACCTCCACGTCGAGGCCGCGTTCGCCGTAGGGCAGCGTGAGTTTCACTGCTCCCACTCCCAGCGGTCGTTCTGCTGGTGGATCGCCCGCAGGTGGTTGACTTCGCCGGCGTGGAAGCCGTCGTGGTGGATCAGCGTGTTCACGATCCAGCGCGTCGGCCGGGTACCGCCCCAGTTCACCGCCCGCGGCTTCAGCAACTCCTCGTCGTCGCCGAGCGCGTCCACGCTGCGCCGTACGCGTAGCTCGGCCGCGCGCAGCCAATCAACCAGTTGCGCGGACGACATGCCTCCTTCGCTCGCCGACGACTGCGCGTCACCGAACGGTGCGTCGGCCCACGTCATCGAGGCGTCGCCGAACGCGTGGTTGTCGTACATCACCTTGCACGACCCGACGTGCCCCACGATTGCGCGGATCGAGCGGACGCCGCCCGGTGGTACCCACAGCCAGTCGCCCTCGTCGAGATCGCACAGGTTCCCGAAGAGCGAGTCGAACGCCTGGCCCATCTGCCAGATCATCTGGTCGAGAAGTACGCGGCTCATGGATGAAGAATACCTGTCTCGTGCGCGGGGAACGCGGAATTGAGTGCCGCTACCCCTCGTCGCGCGTCTCCGGCACCTTCGGCGCAGCCTCGCGCCCGTTCGCGGCCGGCGACTTCGTCGATCCGGCGGTGGCGACCGACGATCCGATCTCTTCGATCGTCTTGAAGTCCTCGTCGGCGAGCGGCGCCAGCTCGCCGCGGCGGTGCGCGTCGTACAGCTCGAAGAGCTGCTTCTTGTGTGGGCGCTTCTTGCCGATGGGGCAGGCCTGCCAGTCCTGCAGCGACTCGTCGCAGTAGCCCCAGCGCTTGTCGCCGCACTTCGGCTGAATGTACTTCGCCAGCTCCGGGAACTTGCGGTGGACCTCCGCTCGCATCTGCGACGCCACCTGCCGGAACTCCCACTGCGCGCGCGTGCAGAGCCGCAGGTCGCAGATGTGCAGCAGCTCCAGGAAGTTCACCACGACCTTGAAGTTCGTGTTGGCGGCGTTCGGGATGAGAAAACGCGCGTCCTCGGCCGGGATGCCGGCGTCGATCATCTCCTGGTACAGCTCGCCCAGGCGGTCGAACGCCTCCTCCATCTTCTCGCCGAATCCCGCCCGCTTCACCGTCTCGGGCACTGTGTACGGGAATTCGCCCTTCTTGAACGCCACGTAGCGCTGGCTCTGCTGCTCGAAGCTGATGCCGATCTTGTGGCGCACGAACTGGTGGCTGAACGCGCGGCTCACGCCGGAGATGGCGAACTCGAACCACACCTGCTCCAGCGGCGACGCGTGCCCCGTCTCGAGCCGCTTTTCGATGAACTCCAGCATCTGATCGCGCGTGATCCGGTCCGATTCGATGCGGTCGACGATCGTCTGTGGCGTCAGCGCCGAGTACGCCGTGCGGTAGGCGACGTAGAGCGAGCGTGCGGGGTCGCTCGTGTGGTCGATCAGGCGGACGTTCAGTGCCAAAGGCCGTCTCCGGGACGAAGGTGATACGGCCCAGTGTAGCCGATGGCACCCGCGCGGAGCGCCGGTTATGTTCGGCTCGACGAGGGAGGATCGTGGGTTACAGCGAGCGGAACGCCGTCCCCTGCATCAGCAGCACGACCAGCGCGGCTCCGGCGATGAAGGGGGCGTACGGGATCGGGTCGCCCTTGCTGCGAAGGCGCGTCACCAGCATGAGCGCCGCCGCCAGTCCACCGGAGATGGCCATCAGCAGCATGGCTGGCACGACGAACGTGAGTCCCAGCGCGAAGCCGACGAAGAAGGCGAGCTTCACGTCGCCCATCCCCATCGCGCCGCCGGTCAGGATCGATGGCACGAACAGCAGCCCGCCGAACACCAGCCCGCCGAACACGACGTCAAGCCGGTTCGTGCCGTTGACGGTGAGGCCGATCACCAGCGCGGCGACGATCGCCGGATACGTCACGGCGTTCGGCACGCGGTAGGCCAGCAGGTCCGTCGCGGTGCAGATGATGAGCGCCGAGACGTAGGCGGCGACGATCGGGATCTGCCAGCCGGCGCCGGCATATCGCCAGCCCACCAGCGCGAACGCACCGCCCGTCGCGAAGACGACGATCGCGCGCCGCAGCCACCAGCGGTCCGTCAGCAGTGCCGGCATCGCGAGCGCGCCCGTCTCGCTGCTGAGGTCGAGCGACGTTCCGGGGCCATGCTCCTCGCCCTGGCCGCCCTCCTCCGGCTCCACGCGCTGATACGGCTCGCTCGCCATGCGGGCGATGAGGTTGTCCAGCGCGAACCCGGCGACGAGCCCGGCGAGCAGCATGATAACGACGGTCACAGTGTCTCCTTGTGGGGATGATCGGTCACAGCGTAGCAATTCTGCGTAGGGGCTCCGCCTAGGTGGCGGGTCGCCCGGGGGAACGGTCGACTCCGAGGCGAGCCGGGGCGTGGTTACGCGGGCCGGTTGTGCGACGCCGGGTTGGCGGTGTCGATCCAGGTGTCAGCCAGATGCTCGTTCTCGCCGTACCAGTAGGGCATGTGCGAGTTGCCGACGTAGCCCCAGGTGAGACGTCGCTCAACGGGAGCCAGGTACTCCAGCCGGGCGTTGACGTTGGCCAGCAGGTAATCCTGGATATCGAGCCCGATCTTGCGGCGTGCGTCCTCGTCGAATTCGGCCCGCTCGCTGTCCAACATCGAATCGAGCTGCGCGTCCTGTACGCGGTACGTGTTCATCGGCTCTCCGCTCCGGAAGTGCGGGTAGAGCCAGTCGTCCAGGTCCAGCCCGCCGTCCTCGAACCCGAACGTGAATGGCGTCACCCCATCTGTCGCCCCGTCGAGATTGCGCGCCAGCGCCGCGGCGATGAGCAACTGGCCGCTGGAGTCGACCACCGGCGTGATGGCGAGCCCTAGCGCGTCCTGGAGTTGGCGGAGGATGAAGGCGACGGCGCGGTCAGGGATCAGCCGCGGCACGCCCGCGAAGAGCACGCGGATCTCGGGCGCCGTCGCGCCGCCGAACGCTGCCGCCCAGAGCTGCTTCGCCTCGGCCAGGTCGGCGGCCCTCCCGCCGGCGTCGGAGCGATACCCCGGGCGACTCAGCAGCGCGGACTGATCGGCCGCCCAGGAGCCCATGGCCGGCGTCACCGGCCCCGTCAGCTTTGCCGACGGTTGCTCGGAGACCGGGGGGTAGAGCAGCGCGGCGAGCCCGGCCCGGTCGATGGCGAGGTGCAGCGCCCTCCGCACGCGGTCGTCCTTGAACGGCGCCCGGTCCAGCAGCAGGCGGCTCGCCAGCATCCCGCCGGCGTCTCTCGCCTCCAGCACGATGTCGGCGAGGTTTGCCTTGTGCTCCTGGTCGAGCACGGCGACGTCCGTGAACCCCGTCGTGTCGATGTCGG
The DNA here is from genome assembly GCA_963843685.1 of uncultured Chloroflexia bacterium. Classification (GTDB taxonomy): domain Bacteria; phylum Chloroflexota; class Dehalococcoidia; order DSTF01; family JACRBR01; genus DASQHL01. Next base: position 869,329 of record CAWJLO010000010.1, on the reverse strand, counting down.
CGCGCTCGAAGGCGATGCGCTGGAATTGGTCTTCTTGCGGCGTGTAGAACGCGTCGTAGCCGTCGAGGTACGGCCGGCGCGTCCCCTCCGTCGCGTTGTCGTCTCGCGCGAACCAGGACGGGTTCCGCCGGAGGCTCACCCTCGTCCGCGGCTCGTAGGCGTCGAGGACGAACGGCCCCGTGCCGAGGAGCGCGGCGTCGCTCGTGAGCTGGTCGCGAGCACCGACGGTCTCGGACGCGATGATGAAGGCGTGCCGCCCGGCCAGGTAGGTGAGGAACGGCGCGGTCGGCGCGCTCGTCGTGATCGTCAGGGTGTGTGCGTCTTTGATATCGATCTTGTGGATTGTGCTGAACCCGGAACGATGGAAGAAGCGGTGGGCCTGCGGACTGTTCGCGTCGATCTGGCGTTCCAGGCTGTACTTCACGTCCTCGGCCGTGAGCGCGCGCCCCGCCGTCTGCGGATATGCGGTCCGGAAGCGCGGTGTGTCGTGGAACGTCACGCCGTCGCGCAGTTTGAGGACGTACGTAGTCCGGTCCGGCTGTTCGGGCATCGATTCGAGCAAGTCCGGAACGAGCGTGCCCGCGGCGATGTCGTCGTAGCGGAGCAGGCGGCTGAAGATCGCGGAGTGCACGTTCGCGACCGGCCCCATCTGCGTGAGATGCGGGTCCAGTGTGTCCGGTGTCAGCGCATCGAAGTTGTAGGCGCGGAGGATGCCTCCGCGCTGCCGCGCCGGCGCCGGCGTAGGCTCCATTCCCGTTGGGGTGGGACTGCCGCCGCCGTTGTTCCTGTCGCAGCCGGCGATCGCGGCTGCGGACGCCGCGACGAGCACGGCGCCTGATGAGGCGAGAAAGCGGCGGCGGGAGACGCGTGAGTTCACGCTGAGCCGGCGCGTGTGCGGGTGGCGGCGCGCGGGCGGCGCCGTGTCGACGAATGCGGGATGGGTGCGATCAAGCCGACGCCCGGGCGAGTTCCGGCTCGTCGCTGTCCTGCTCGCCCTTCCAGTCGCACTTGGTGCAGCGGGCGTTGCCGCGCCCGGCGGCCACGATCAACCCGTCGCAGACCGGGCACGGCTGCTTGAGCGGCCGCGTGCCGCTCGTGAAGTCGCAGTTGGGGTAGTTGGCGCAGCCGTAGAACGTGCGGCCCTTCTTGCTGCGCCGCTCGATGATCTCGCCCCCGTCCTTTGGACATGCGACGCCGACCTTGCGCAGGATCGGCCGCCGGCCCTTGCATTCCGGGTAGGTGCTGCACGCGAGGAACTGGCCGAAGCGGCCGCGCTTGATCACCATCGGGGAAGAGCAGAGGTCGCAGATCTCGTCGGTGGCCTCCGCCTGCTGCTCCGCCTCCTCGCCCAGCGGGCGCGCGTTCTTGCACTCCGGATAGCCGGAGCAGGCGAGGAACTGGCCGAAGCGGCCCCAGCGCACGATCATCGGCTTCCCGCACTTGTCGCAGACCTCGTCGGTCTGCTGCTCGACGCGGGGCGCGTCCTCCGCCGCCGCGAGCGCGATCTCCAGCGGGATGTAGAACTCGCGCACGACGGGCGGCCACTGCCGCTCGCCGTTGGCCACGTCGTCCAGTTCGTCCTCCATCTTGGCGGTGAAACCGGCGTCGACGACGGCCGGGAAGCGCTCGGCGAGCAGGTCGCTCACCACCAGCCCCAGCTCCTGCGGCCGGAGTGCACGCCCGTCCTTCTTCACGTACCCGCGGTCCTGGATCGTGGACATCGTGGAAGCGTACGTGGACGGGCGGCCGATGCCGTTCTCCTCCAGCGCCTTCACCAGCGTCGCCTCCGTGTACCGTGGCGGAGGCTCCGTGAAGTGTTGGTCCGGCTTCACCTCGAGCAGGCGCAGGATGTCGGCCGCCGACAGCTCCGGCAGCGACTTCTCCTCGTCCTCATCGGTCTCTGTGTCGCGGCCTTCGATATACACCTGCCGGAAGCCCGGGAAGCGCATGTGGCTCGCCGACGCGCGCAGCAGGTACGGCTGGTCGTGGGCGGGCGCCTTCGCGTCGATCTCCACGCTCACCTGGTCGAACACGGCGTCGGCCATCTGGCTGGCGATCATCCGCTGCCAGATCAGGCTGTACAGCTTGAACTGGTCGGACGTCAGCGCCTTCTTGATGTCGGCGGGCTGTCGCGCGGGAGACGTCGGCCGGATCGCCTCGTGCGCCTCCTGCGCGCCCTTCGCCTTCGTCTTGTACAACCGCGGCTCCGGCGGGACGAAGTCGCCACCGAACTTCTGCGTGATGAACGCCCGCGCCTCATCCCGCGCGATCTGAGCGATGTTCAGGGAGTCGGTACGCATATAGGTAATGAGACCGGCCTGGCCCTCGCCCGGAATCGCCAGACCTTCGTACAGCTGCTGCGCGACCGCCATCGTGCGCTTCGCCGAAAAGCCGAAGCGGCGCGATGCTTCCTGCTGCAGCGTGCTGGTCGTGAACGGCGGCGATGGCCGGCGGACCTGCTGCCTCTTCTTCACATCGCGGACGCTGAACGCCGCCGCGCGGAGATCTGCGCTGATGCTGTCAGCCTGGTCGCCGCTGCCGATCTCGGCCTTCTTCGTGCCCGGCAGCCCCGCCAGTCGAGCGGAGAAGGCGGACTCGTCGGCGTCCGCTTGCCGCGCCAGGCGTGTGTCGATGGTCCAATACTCTTGCGGCGTGAACGCCTCGATCTCGCGCTCCCGGTCCACCACCATGCGCAGCGCGACCGACTGTACGCGCCCCGCGCTCAGGCCCCAGCGGATCTTGTTCCAGAGGACGCGGCTGACCTTGTAGCCGACGAGCCGGTCGAGGACGCGCCGGCCCTGGTAGGCGTCCACCAGCCGTGCGTCGATCTCGCGTGGGTGCTGAAAGGCGGCCTTCACGGCGTCCGAGGTGATCTCGTGGAATTCGACCCGCTCGTACGGCTTCCCTTCCAGGTCCATGGCGTGCGCCAGGTGCCACGAGATGGCCTCGCCCTCGCGGTCGGGGTCGGTCGCCAGATAGACGATCGAGGCCTTCTTCGCCGCCTCCTTGAGCCCCTTGACGATCTCCTTCTTGTCCCGGGGGATCAGGTACTTCGGGGCGAAGTCGTGGTCGACGTCGACGCCAAGCTGAGATTTGGGGAGGTCTCGTACGTGCCCGACCGACGCCTTGACGTCGTATTCCTTGCCGAGGATGTTCGAGAGGGTGCGCGCCTTCGCCGGTGATTCCACGATCACCAGGCTCTTACCCTTGGATTTCGCCATAGCTTCCTATCAATTCCGGCCGCCCGGCGGCCCCGCTTGTTATACACGACGGCGCCGACGGCACAACAGTTATCTCGGTACGGCGGCCGCCACCCTGAATACGAATACGGTGGTCGCCCCGACTCGGCCGCGGGCGCGACCGCAACAATCAGAGGCGCTGCCAGTCCGGCAATTGAGCGTAGCAAGCCTGTCAAGCCGCCCGTCCGCCGCACGCACCGGCGACGCGGGGGCCAGTGGGGGTCGACGAAACCGCGGGTATCTCTCGCCGGCGGCAGCCCACGAAGGTGGCCGCGCAGCGTCGAGGCGATGACCACACGGCGGCGACGCTGCTGTGTAAGACTCGCTGAGGGACAAGCTATTTCGCTTGCTCGAAAGGCGTATTCGGCGTATCGAGAGGCGTACATCGAGGGCAACGGTGAAATGTGAGCGCGATGCAACGCAGACCGACGGTTCAACAGGGAGGCGGACGGGAGGACGAGATCCAACAAGGAACCAGGGTCAGGATAGTAGAGGACGCATTCTCGGAGCACCGGCCGCACCTCCTCCAGCACGCCCGGCAGCGCGACGTAGGCGTAGTCTCGGCGCCGTCCAGGCAGTCCCCGGCGATGTCCCGGTTGTACGTCATCGTCCACTTCGACCGCTGCGGGCACGACCACCGGCTGTTGGAATCCGAAATCGAACTTGCGTGATGCGTCAGTACTGACGCACGAGGGATGTGCCCAGGTCCCTACTGGACGGCCGCCTCGCGGGCACGCACGTAGTTCATGCGGCCCACCTGCCGCACCAGGCCCTTCAATTCCAGCATCGCCAGCGTGCCTGTCACCGTCGCGATCGGCAGGCCGCATTCGCGCCGCAGATCGTCGACGTGCGACGGCTGAGCGCTGAGGTGTCGCAGGATCACGCTCTCGTTTTCATCCGCCGGCATCAGCTCTGTCATCTCGATCTGGTGTGCCGCCATGCTGAGGTTGAGTTCGGCCAGCACGTCCTGGACCTCAAGCGTGGGTTTCGCTTCGCCGTCCTGGATCAGCTTGTTGGTGCCGCGCGACGCGGGTGAATAGATGCTCCCGGGGACGGCGAAGACCTCGCGGTTCTGCTCCAACGCCTGGCGCGCCGTGATCAGCGCCCCGCTCTTCACGTCGCCCTCCACCACGAGCACGCCCAGCGCGATGCCGCTCAAGATGCGGTTGCGCCGTGGGAAGAACTCGCTCCGCGGCTGCGTGCCGATCGCGTAATCACTGATCAACGCGCCGTGCTGCGTGATCTCCTCCGCCAGCCGTTTGTGCTCCGGCGGGTACACCAGGTCGAGCCCGCAGGCGAGCACGGCGATCGTCCGGCCGCCCGCCTCAATCGCCGCTCTGTGCGCGACAGCATCGACGCCACGTGCAAGGCCGCTGACGACCGTCACGCGGTTCGCCGCCAGCCCGCGCGCCATCTCCTCCGCCACCTGGCGGCCGTACACCGTGACGCGCCGCGTGCCAACGACGGCGACGGCCCACTCGTCCGCTGGCGTGAGCGTGCCGCGGACGTACAGCACAGGCGGGCGGTCGTACACCTCGCGGAGCTGCCTCGGGTACTCGTCGTCGTGCCAGGTCAGCGCCCGCACCCCGTGCTCATCGAGGCGCGCCACTTCGGCGTCCGGGTCGACGGCGTCGCGGGCGGCGATGCAGGCGTTCACGCTGCCGGCGTCCAGCCCGGAGGCGCGAAGCTCGCCCGGCGTCGCGTGCCAGGCGCGCTCGAGCGACCCGAAGTGGTCCTCGAGCTGGCCGGTGCGGACCCGGCCTACCCGAGGCACCCGGCTGAAGGCGATCCAGTACTTACGTTCTACTTCGTCCACAGGGCACCACTATAGGCCCGCGCGTCGCGAATGACTAGTACTTGGTGCGGAGCCCGCCGTGGAACGTGCTGGAACGGTCGCTGCGTCCGGCTGCAGAGCGCCCCTCGCCGTCGCGAGGCGGTAGATCGACCAGTCGCCCTGGACGTGGAGGAGTGTGTAGCGTTCCGCGAGGAACCGTTGCAGCCCCTGGAACGGCGAGTATGCGCTCGTCGACAACACGACATAATCCGGCGGATCGCGGCCGAGGTCGTCCAGGATCCGTGCCCTCGCGCCCGGGATGAACTCGCCCAGGAACGAGGTGTAGTAGCGCGCCGGGTTGCTGTAGCCCCCGGCCGGATAGATCCACGGCAGCTCGCTCCACGTGTAGACCGATGTCCCGGCTCCGTCCCTGTCGATGTACGACACGATGTCGTTCACAGCCACGGCTTTGCCGTCGAACGAGTAGTCGTAATCGAGATCACTCATCGTCCCGAACTGGTGCTCCACGAAGGTCCGGTAGTACCTGACAGGATTGACCTGGCGACGGTCCCGGAAGGCCACGGCGAACTGCCCTGTGACGAGCGCCGCGACCAGCACCGCCGTCACACCGAGGAGCGCGCGGCTCAGATGCTCCTTCTCGACGCCGAGTGGGTTCGTGGCGATCGTGAGCGCCAGGGCGGGCACAGCCTGCTGCAGATAGTGCGGGAACGGGAACGTGCTCGATGTCGCTCCGGCGACGTCGAACGCGAGCCACAGCGCCGGGAACGTCGACAGCGTCACCGGCTCGCCCAACTGCCGGCGCCGCGTGAGCCACGCCAGCACCATCAGCGACGGCAAGAAGCCACTGAACCGCACGAACGGGCCCGCCGCCGGCGCCATGTCGGTGTACAGGCCCAGCGACCCCGCCACCGCGTACCAGTAGCCGCCGAACGCCCCGTCCGCTAAGAAGAACGCCGCCAGCGCGATCTGCACGGCCGCGAATCCGCCGGCCAGCGGCGCGAGCGCGCGGAGCGGGCGTTCGTGCGTGAACGCGATCATCGCCGCGATCGCCGCGAGGTCGAAGACCGCGACCTGCTTGTACCCCGCCGCGACGCCCAGCAGCAGCCCCGCCGCAAGGTAGAGCGACCGCCGACCGCCCTCCTCGCGCTCCTCCGCGACGACGAACGCCAGCACGGCCAGCGACGCCGGCAGGATCATGAACGTCTCCGTCATCGCCAGGTCGCCTTCGATGATGGGCGTATCCATGAGCGCGGCGAAGACCAGCCCGGCGACCAGCGCTCGTCGCCAGCCCGACAGCCGCACGGCGACCGCCATGACGCAGACCTGCGTCGAGAGCACGACCACGGTAGTGACGAGGTGGAGCGCGAACACGCTCGTGCCGAAGACGGACTGGATGCCGGCGTACGTGAAGTAGATGAGAGGCGGCTTGTTGTCCCACGCCTGCGCGTACAGCGTCCGGCCCTCGCGCATGTTCTGCGCGATCGCCGCAAAGATGCCCTCATCGCCGTACCAGCGCGGCTCGTAGAGCGACGGGTAGCGCAGCGCGAAGCCGAGAAGGACCGTGAGCGCCGCAAGCGCCACGAACGGCGCAAGTTCGGCTGTCCGGGAGCGGTGCGACGGCGCGGGGGTCATGTTCGTGATGGTACAGGGTCGCGCGTGCGCGCCTGGCGGGGCGTCAGGAGGCCGCTGCGTCCTTCGCCGGCGCGAGCTTCCGCGCGCGCACCTTCTTGATGCGCCGGCCGATCACACTCAGCACCCGCAGCGTCAGCCCGTCGACGCGCACCTCGTCCCCGGCGACGGGCACCTTGCCCAGACGGTGGTACACGAAGCCGCCGACCGTGTCGTACTCCTGCGGTTCCTCCGGCTCGAAGCCGAACAGCTCGGAGAGCGTCTCGATGCTCACGCGCGCGTCGAGGATCGCCTCCGTCGCGTTGATCCGCTCGATCGGCGCTTCTTCGCGGTCGTACTCGTCCTGGATTTCGCCGACGATCTCCTCCAGCAGGTCTTCGATCGTCACCAGGCCCGCTGTGCCGCCGTACTCGTCGACGACGATCGCGATGTGCACCTTGCTCTGCCGCAGCTCCGCCAGCAGCTCGTCGACGCGCTTCGACTCCGGGATGAAGTAGGGCGGTCGCGCGACGTCCTTCAGCGGCGGCCGGCGGTCCTCCGCGACGCAGCGCAGCAGGTCTTTCGCGTAGATGATGCCGATGACGTTGTCGATCGTCTCGTCGTACAGCGGGATGCGGCTGAACCCCTTTTCGACGATCAGCTTCATCGCGTCATCGATGGTCTCGGACACGTCCAGCGCTTCGACGTCGATCCGGGGCACCATGATCTCGCGCGCCGTCGTGTCGTCCATCTCGATGATGGCGCGGATCATCCGCCGCTCGTCTTCCTCGATCGGCTCGCCGTCCGTCTCGATGTCGGCCAGCCGCAGGAACTCCTGCGTCTCGTCCTCGCGCGCTTCTTCCGCAGTCCGCACCACCGCCGCCAGCGAGCGGTTGACGGCGATCGCCAGGGGGCCGAACAGCACCCGGAAGACGCGGACAGCCGGTACCAGCCGCACGCCCCACGTCTCCGGGCTCCGGGCGACGACCAGCCGCGGTAGCGCGTCCAGCAGCACGACGGCCAGCAGCACGCCGGCGCAGGTCGCGGCGAACACGCCCCAGCTATGGCCCTGATTCCGCGTGACGAAGAAGACCCCGAGCGCCGTCGCCAGGACGACGGCCAGGTTGCGCGCGACCGCGACCGACGCCAGCGTTGAGGCGCGCTCGTCCGCGTACCGGTAGAGCAGGTCGGCTCGCCGTACGCCTCGGCCCGACATCGCCCGCAGCCGGATGCGGCTCACCGACGCCACGCCCGCTTCTGCCGCGGCCGCCACGATCAGCAGGACCGCGGCGAGCGCCAGCAGGATCACCCCCAGCACATTGTCAGCGTCCAGGGCCGCCCGCCTCCTCGTCGTCTTCGGGTTCGCGCTTGCGGATGCGGGCAGGCGCGCCGATCGCCACCATCCCGTCCGGCACGTCGCGATTCACCACGGACCCCGCGGCCGTGCGCGCGCCCCGTCCCACGTTCACCGGCGCCACGAGCATCGTGTCGGAGCCGATGAATGCGCCGTCTCCGATCGTCGTCCGGTGCTTCCGCTCGCCGTCGTAGTTCGCTGTGATCGTCCCGGCGCCGATGTTCACGCCCTCGCCGACCTCCGCGTCGCCGACGTAGCTGAAGTGGCCCATCTTCGTGCCGCGCCCCAGCCGTGAAGACTTCACCTCCGCGAAGTTGCCGACGTGCACGCCCTCGCACAGGTGGCTCCCCGGGCGCAGGTGGCTGTACGGCCCCATGTCCACGCCGTCCTCCAGCGTCGACTCCTCGATCGTCGAGAACCGCACCGCGCAGCCGTCGCCGATGCGCGAGTCCCGGATCAGCGATCCCGGCCCGATCTCGCATCGCGCGCCGACGACTGTCGCGCCCTGCAGGTGTGTCTGGGGTGCGATCGTCGTGTCGCCGCCGATCTCTACCGTCGCGTCGATGAACGTCGAAGGCGGATCGACGATCGTCACGCCGGCGAGCATGTGGCGCCGTCGGATGCGGTCGCGTATCGTCGCTTCCGCCTCCGCGAGTTGCACCCGGTCGTTGATCCCGCGCACCTCCGCCACCTCCGTAGCCTCGACGGCGATCGCCGGGTTCCCTTCGTCGTACGCCATCGCCGCCAGCTGCGTCAGGTAGCGCTCGCCGTTGGCGGCCGGCGTGATGCGCGTGACGTGCGGCCAGAGCCAGGCGGCGCGCGCGGCATACTGCCCCGCGTTGATCGGCCGCACCTCGCGCGGATCGATCTCCGTCAGGTCCTTCGTCTCGACGATCGCGGTCACGCGCCCGTCGCTCAGCTCCAGGAAGCCATACGCTTCGACTGGCACCTCGGCGGTGAGCAACGCCAGGTCGGCGCTCTCCATCCCGTCCATCAATCGGCGCAGCGTCTCCGGCAGCACCAGGGGGACGTCGCCATACACGATGAGCACGTACTCCGCGTCAGCCACCGCCTCGCGCGCGCACTCCACCGCGTGACCTGTGCCCAGCGGCTCCGGCTGGACGGCGAAGCGCGCGCGGCCCCCGGCCGCCGCCCGCACCGCATCGGCAGCGGCGTCCGCGCTGACCACGACCACCGCGTCTTCAACGCCCGCCGCTCGCACCGCTTCGATCACGTGACGCACGATCGGCAGACCCGCGATCGGATGCGCGACCTTCGGCACGGACGAGCGCATGCGCGTGCCCTGGCCGGCGGCCATGATCACCGCGGCCCATCGTGGGTGAGAGGGCGAAGGACTCTGGGGAGGTTCGTCTGAGGATGTCTTCAATATCAATGCCCGCCGGCCCGCGTCTGACGGCCCGCGTCGGGTGGATCGATCGTATCGGCGCCCATAAGAAGGTGTCAAGCTTGCCGTCATGCCGCTTCGGGGAGTTGCGACGCTCCTGCCTCGGCGTGGCCCTGCGGCCATCCGAGGCTGAATGCGCAGAACAGGCCGCACATGAGCAGCACCGACGGCGCAAAGCCGAGAGCCGTGCTCATCCAGCAGGCGAACAGCGCCGCGTGCAGCGCCAACAGCATCGAGGCCACGTGTTGACTCCCATCCCTATCGCCAGGCTCGGTGCGCTGCGCCTGGAGCGCGAGGGCGACCGGCACGAACAGCAGCACCAGGCTCTGCGTGTGGAGATGCGGCGAGACGAGCAGCGGCAACATCACGGCGAGCGCGTACGCCTGCGGCGACACCACTCCGTCGTCCTTCCGCCACCGTGAGACACACAGCGCAAGCGCGGCGAGCCCGATGAAGGCGAGCCCCGGCGCCCACAGCCACGCGCTGTCATCGCCCGTCACGCTGACGACGAGCCCGCGCCAGTTCGACATCATCGCCGCATTCACCTGCAGGTCGTTGCCGGCGCCCGGGTAGTGGGTGACATACCGCACGTTGTCCGCGAGCAGTCCCGGGTCCGTGAGCAGAGCCGGAATCACGATCAGCGCCGTCCCGATGCCGCACAGCGCCGCCAGCGCGCGCCACTGCCGCGCCAGCAAGAGCATCGGCACCACGCCGACCAGAAACTGCGGCTTGAGGAGCACCGCGGCCAGCGCCACACCGGCCCACCCCGGCCGCCCGTCTCGCAGCAGGATCCACGCGCCGAGCATCCCCGCCAGGATGATGAAGTCCACCTGGCCGAACACGACGTTCGCTACGACGGGCATCGACGTCGCGAAGACGGCGAGGAATATGCGTCGCGGCAGGGCCGGCGCGTCGCGCAGCTCACGCGACATCACGGCGACGATCGCCGCCAGCAGCGCGACGTTGATCGCCGTCCAAACCCCGTACGCCGCCGAGAACGGCAGCGCCGACAGCGGCGCGAACAGCCACGCCGCGAACACGGGCAGCGGGTAGCCCGTCGCGTGCTCCAGCGTCCCCGGGTACAGCGATCGCTGCGCCGCGGCCTGCGCGGCGACGTCGTAGAGCGAACCGGCGTCCGTCCGGACGAGGTGCCCTGCGGCGTAGAAGCTCAGGAAGTCGCCGCCCGCGCCTCCCGTCGCCGTCAGCACGCGCGCGATCCCCGTCGCCGCCAGCGCGACTGTCACCAGCAGCGCCAGCGCGGCCGCCGCGGCCGAAGTGACGAACATAGTCCGAGTCATCGATTGAGTATCGGCTGCCAGCCGCCGGAGTCCCGTACGGGACAACCCCGACGACCGACGACTGACCACTGATGATGACCGGCGTCCAGCTTCGCGCTTCCAGCTTCCAGCCTCCCCCCATACAATGCCGCACATGACGGGCGACCCCCACCACATGAGCGTCGACGAGATTCGCGAGACGTTCGTGCGCTTCTACACGGAGCGCGGCCACAAGCACATCCCCAGCGCCTCGCTGGTCCCCCACGACGACCCGACGCTGCTCTTCACCAGCGCCGGCATGGTCCCCTTCAAGCCGTACTTCATGGGGCTGTCCGAGCCGCCCGCGCCCCGCATGGTCACCGTGCAGAAGGTCTTCCGGACCACGGACATCGAGGAGGTGGGCGACTACAACCACCTCACCTTCTTCGAGATGCTGGGCAACTTCAGCATCGGCGACTACTTCAAGAAGGAAGCCATCCAGTGGGCGTGGGAGCTCCTCACGGAGGGCTTCAAGTTCCCGAAGGAGAAGCTCTGGGTCTCCATCTTCCTGACCGACGACGAAGCCCACGACTTCTGGCGCGAGATGGGGCTGCCGGAGGAGCGGATCAACCGCTACGACGACTACTTCAACTACTGGCCCCCGAAGGGCTCCGAGGCGCTCGGGCCGTGCGGGCCGAACAGCGAGATCTTCTACGACCGCGGCCCGCGCCCCGGCTGCGAGTACTGCGCCGCCGGCAGCTGCAAGCCCAACCTGGAGCCGGACTGCGGCCGCTTCAACGAAGTGTGGAACCTCGTCTTCATGGGCGAGTACCGCCACGAGGACGGAACCCGCACGGAGCTGCCGAAGAAGAACATCGACACCGGCTCCGGCCTCGAGCGCATGGCCGTCCAGCTCCAGGGCAAGGAGACGGTGTACGAGACCGACGTGTTCGCCCCCATCATCGAGCGCATCGAAGCGCTGTCCGGCAAGGCGTACGGCGAGACGGCGGCGCTCGACCAGGCGATCCGCGTTGTCGCGGAGCACACGCGCGCGTCCGTCTTCTTGATCACGGATGGCGTGCTCCCCTCGAATGAGGGCCGCGGCTACGTGCTGCGCCGCATCCTCCGCCGCGCCGTCTACCATCTCACGCAGATCTCACCCGCGACCGAAGCGACGCTGCTCGACCAGGTCGCCGCCGCCGTGATCGGTCGTATGGAGCGCGCCCACCCTGACCTCCGTGACCGCGCCGAGTTCACGCTGCGTCTCCTCTCGTCGGAGGAGTCGAAGTTCCGCGAGACCCTCGACCGCGGCCGTGTGCAGCTGGACGAGATCCTCGCGTCGGCCGCCGGCGAGAAGCTCATTTCCGGGGCCCAGGCGTTTCTCCTCTACGACACGTTCGGCTATCCGCTCGAGCTGACGGAGGAGATCGCGAGAAAGCAGGGGTTCATCGTCGACCTCAAGGGCTTCGAGAAGGAGATGGACGCCCAGCGCGGGCGCGGCCGCGCCGCCGCGAAGTTCGAGATCGACGCGGGCCGCACACAGGCGTACGCCCAGCTCGCGGGCGTACGCACGCGCTTCGTCGGCTACGACGCCACGCGCGCCGACACGACGATCGCCGCCATCATCGGCCTCACAGGTGTACGCGAAGACGCCAGCGAGGGCGACGAGGTCGAGGTCGTGCTTGTCGAGACCCCGTTCTACCCGGAGGGCGGTGGCCAGGTCGGCGACACGGGCGAGATCGCCGGTCCGAGTGGCCGCGTGCTCGTCGAGGACACCCAGTCGCCCGCCGAAGGCCTCATCGTGCACCGCGGCCGCGTCGTCCAGGGACACATCGCCGTCAACGACGCCGTGCGCGCTTCGGTCGACACGCAGCAGCGCCGCGCCAGCCAGCGCAACCACACCGCCACGCACCTCCTGCACGCAGCCCTGCGCCAGGTGCTCGGCACGCACGTCAAGCAGGCCGGCTCGCTCGTCGCGCCTGACCGCCTGCGCTTCGACTTCACGCACATCGAGGCGACGAAGCCGGAGGAGCTGGCCGCGGTGCAGCGTCTCGTGAACGAGAAGATCCGCGAGGACATCGACGTCCACTGGGAGGAGCAGCCCTACGACCAGGCGATCGCCGGCGGCGCGATGGCGCTCTTCGGCGAGAAGTACCACGCCAACGTGCGCGTCGTCGGCATCTGTGAGCCGCACGATCACGACCACCCCGAGCCGCACTGTTTCTCGAAGGAGCTGTGTGGCGGCACGCATTGCGGCCGCACCGGCGAGATCGGCGCCTTCGTCATCGCCACCGAGACCAGCGTCGGCTCCGGCCTCCGCCGCATCGAGGCGCTGACCGGCCCGCTCGCTGACGCCTACGTCCTCGAGCAGCAGGCCACCGTCGCGCGCCTCGCCAAGCGGCTGAACGCCACGCCCGCCGAGCTGGAATCCCGCATCGACGCGTTGGAGGCGGAGCTTGAGACGGAGCGCCGCCGCCTGCAGCAGCTCGAGCGCCAGGCCGGCCGCGCCGAGGCGGATACGCTCCTGCAGCAAGCCGAAAAGATCGGCGACGCGTCGCTCGTCGTCGCGCGCGTGGACGCGCCGAACGCGGAGGCGATGCGCGAGATGGGCGACCTGCTGCGCGAGCGGCTCGGCAGCGCCGTCGTCGTGCTCGGCATGGTGGCGGATGGCCGCCCGAGCTTCCTCGCCATGGCGACGAAGGATTTCACCGGCAAGAAGGTGCACGCCGGCAACCTGATCAAGCAGGTAGCGGCCGTCGCGGGAGGCGGCGGTGGCGGCCGCCCCGACATGGCGCAGGCCGGCGGCAAGGACGCCGCGAAAGTCGACGCTGCGCTCGAGGTGGCCCGCACGGTCGCGCGAGAAATGCTCGGTGGTTGAGGGCCGACGCATGCTGGGGCTCGACGTCGGTGAGCGGCGCATCGGCGTCGCCGTCAGCGACGGCACGCTGGCCGTCCCGCTCACCATCGTCGAGCACCGTAGCCGCGCCGACGACATCGATCGCGTCGTCGACATCATCCGCGAGCAGGAGGCAGCGTTGGTGATCGTCGGCCTGCCGCTGCTGGAGTCCGGCGAAGAAGGCGAGCAGGCGCGCCGCACCCGCCGTTTCGGCGACGCCGTCGCCCGCCGCATCGACGCCCCGCTCGTCTACCACGACGAGCGCTACAGCACCGTCCGCGCGGCCGAGGCCGTCGGGGCGCCGGCATCGCGCAAACGCGGCCGCGTCCGCATCGACGATCACGCCGCCGCCATGATCCTCCAGTCGTACATCGACGACCGCGAGCGTCGAGTATGACGCGGCGCGCGGTCGGCGGCATCGTTGCGGTCCTGGCGCTGGCCCTGACCGCCGGCCTCGCCTGGTACGTCGCGCAGACGCCGGGCTCCGTCTTCTCCGACGAGTCGGAGCACGTGATCCCGGCGCCCACCGCGACCGGCCCCACCGTCCTCGTCACCATCAGCAAGGGTGAGAGCCCGAAGGCGATCGGCGACGCCCTCGCGAAGCAGGGCATCATCCGCAGCAGCCGTCTGTTCCAGGTGCTCGTCGGCGTCACCGGCGTCCAGGGCTCGCTCCAGGCAGGGGACTACGAGTTCGACCCTGGGCTCCCGGCCATCGAGGTCGTCCGCCGCATCGCGCAGGGGAAGACGGCCTCGCGCGAGGTGCTGATCCCGGAGGGCCGCCGGACCGAGGAGGTGGCCGATATCCTCGACGCGGCGGGCGTCGTCAAGAAGCAGGACTTCCTCGACGCGCTCGTGAAGTCGCGCTACAGCGAGCCGTTCCTCGCGCAGACGGACACCACGGACCTGCAGGGCTTCATCTTTCCCGCGACCTACGACTTCTTCCGCGACGAGAAGCCGCAGGACGTCGTCGACGCGTTCCTGCAGGCGTTCCAGACGAACGTCGCCGACAAGCTCCAGCTCGAGGGCCAGGATCTCACGCTCGACGAGGTGATCACGCTCGCGTCCATCGTTGAGCGCGAGGCGCAGGTGCCGTCCGAGCGTCCGATCATCGCCAGCGTCTTCCTCAACCGTCTCCGCGCCGGCATCCCGCTACAGGCCGATCCGACGGTGCAGTTCGCCGTCGCGCAGGATCCCGCCAGCGTCGCGCAGTACGGCTACTGGAAGACCGATCTGACCGTGGACGACCTCAAGATCGATTCTCCGTACAATACGTACGTCAACCCGGGCCTGCCGCCCGGCCCGATCACGAACCCCGGCTTCGACGCCATCGAGGCCGTCGTCCGGCCGGCGCAGACGAACTACCTGTTCTTCGTGGCAAAGGGTGACGGGACGCACGCCTTCGCGGAGACGCTGGAAGAGCACCTGAGAAACGTCGAGAAGTACCAGCCGGGCCAGTAGGAGCGAACATCGTGACGAAACGCGCGGGAGTGATCGGCCACCCGCTCGGGCATTCTCTCAGCCCGGCGATCTTCAACGCGGCGTTCGCCAGGGCGGGCATCGATGCCGCGTACGAGGCTTGGGACACCGAGCCGGCCGTGCTGGAGGGCCGCCTCAACTCCCTGCGCGCCGCTGACTACCTCGGCGCGAATGTCACGATCCCGCACAAAGAGGCCGTTGTCCCCTTGCTCGATTCGATGAGCGATCTGGCGAAGAAGGCCGGCGCCGTGAACACGATCGTCCACGCCGACGGCAAGCTCGTCGGCCACAACACCGACGTCGCTGGCTTCGCGCGCTCGCTCCGCGAGGACGCCGGTTTCGAAGCGAAGGGCAAGCGCACGATGATCCTCGGAAGCGGCGGCGCCGCCCGCGCCGTCGCGCTCGCGCTCATCGAGGCGGGCGCCAGCCTCATCTACGTCGTCGGCCGCAAGCCGCGCAAGATCGATGCGATGGTCGTCCCGCTGAAGGCGCTCACTCCCGAGCGGCACGACGGTCACCTGGGCGTACTGGGGCGACGGCTCGTACCTCCGCTCCCTCAGCGAGGCGCAGCTTGTCGTCAACTGCACGCCCATCGGCACCGCCGGATCGGAGACGGCCGGCGAGTCGCCGCTGCCCGCCGACCTCATCCAGCCCACCGCGACGGTGTTCGATCTTGTGTACAACCCGGAGGAGACGCCGTTGACGGCCGCGGCGAAGGCCCGCGGCGCGAAGGCCGTCACCGGCCTCGGCATGCTCGTGTATCAGGCCGCGGAGTCGTTCCGCCTCTGGACCGGGCAGGACGCCGACACCGGCGTCATGTTCGAGGCTGCCCGCTCCGCGCTCTCCGTCCGCGCGTAGCGGCGCGCATCTCCGGTCTCCGCGCCCGGATGTGACAGCACCCATCGCGGGCATCTGCCATAATTCCATCATGCTGCTGCCGCTGCTCGCCGCTTCCGACTACGGGATCGCCGTCGCCATTGGCGTCGTCATGCTGCTGTTCGTCGTGGTCGGCTGGATCATCGTGCAGGGCACGCGCGCGCAGCTCGCCTGGCGCCAGGCCGTCGAGGCCGGCGACGTCGGCGCCATCACCACGCTCGTCACCGACGAATTGCAGCGCTGGAAGACGATGCGCATGCCCAGGGGCGTCGATCCCGCCGTGTGGCGGGGTGTGCAGAGCGCCGAGCTCGTTTCCGCCACCGGCGATGGCATCCGTCTCAGCGCCGCCGCCGAGGGCCAGTACGCCACGGTGGAGGGCACCCGCCGCGAGGTCGCATCGCCGCTGGACCAGGCGTTTCGGGTGACGGCGAAGCTCGCCGACATGACGATGTACGACATCCCCAACGTCCGTCTGCCCGACTGCCAGATCGACGTCTACACGACCTACCGCGACGAGAGTGCCCCCGTCCAGCGCTGCATCCTCTCGACCCTGTGCTCACGCGAGACCGGCGACGAACTCGACTGGGACGAGATGACGGCCGAGGAGGTCGTGCGCGCGTTCGGCGGCCGCTTCCTGCTCGACGATCGCGGCTACCCCCTCCCCGTCGACCCCGAGGCCACGGGCAAGACCGCGGTCCCGGCCGCCTTCTACAAGGATTAGGCCATGCTGCGCTTCCTCACCGCAGGTGAATCGCACGGCAAGGGCCTCATCGTCGTCGTCGAGGGCGTGCCCGCCGGCCTACCCCTGTCCGAGGATTACATCGCCGTCGATCTGCGGCGCAGGCAGGGAGGCTACGGCCGTGGCCGCCGCCAGAAGATCGAGCAGGACCGCGCCGAGATCATCTCCGGCGTCCGCCACGGCCTGACGCTCGGCAGCCCGATCGCGCTCTCGATCCAGAACCGTGACTGGGTGAACTGGACGGAGGTGATGTCCGTCGATCCCGTCGAAGGCGAGGTCGAGAAGGTGACGCGCCTCCGCCCCGGCCACGCAGACCTCGCCGGCGCCGTCAAGTACGACTTCGACGACGTGCGTCCGATCCTCGAGCGCGCGAGCGCCCGCGAGACGGCCGCCCGGGTCGCCGTCGGCGCCGTCTTCAAGCGGTATCTCGAGGAGTTCGGCGTCACGTTCCACAGCCACACCGTGCAGATCGGCACCGTCGACGCCGACGTCCCGCCAGAGATCGATTGGCCCGCCGTGGAAGAGTCGCCCGTGCGCTGTGCGGACGCCGCCGCCGGCGAGCGCATGGTCGCCGCCATCGACGACGCGCGGAATGCCGGCGATACGCTCGGCGGCGTCGTGGAGGGACGCGCGCGCAACGTGCCGATGGGCCTCGGCAGCCACGTGCAGTGGGACCGCAAGATCGATGGCCTGCTCGCGCAGGCGCTCATGAGCATCCACAGCGTGAAGGGCGTCGAGATCGGCGGCGGCTTCGCGTCCACGCGCCTCACGGGCTCGCACGTGCACGACGTGATCCTTCCGCGCGAGCGCTGGACGGATCGGCCCTGGGAGCGCGCGACCAACAACGCCGGCGGCACCGAAGGCGGCATTACGGACGGGCAGGAGATTGTCGTGCGCGTCGGCCTCAAGCCCATCGCCACGCTGCCGCGCTCACTGCCGTCGGCGGATCTGCGCACCGGCGAAGAGATCCCCGCCCACTACGAGCGCAGCGACGTCTGCGTCGTCCCGGCGGCCGGCGTGATCGTCGAGGCGATGTGCGCGATCGTGCTGGCGCCCGCGGCCGCCGAGAAGTTCGGCGGCGATTCGATGAAGGAGACGCTGCGCAACTGGCGCGCGTTTGTAGCGACGACGGGTCCGCGCGACCTGCGTGAGGGCTGACGGCGGCCGTATTGATGCGTCGTGACGGTTCCCTGTCGTCGTCCGTCGACGGCACGGGCGTCGCGATTGAGGTGCTTCGGTATTATTCGTGCAGAGGTTTCGAGCGGAGTGCAGGGGCGCAGCGCCCTGCCGAGGGGTGTGGGGGATGTCCCCCAACCATTTCTAAAGTTGAGGGCGGAGCAGCCCTGAGGGATGCGCAGCCCGATGTTCGCCTGCCGCGCAGGCACGGGATTCATTGACCATGTACGACCAGATCTGGCTCACGGGGTTCATGGGGACGGGGAAGTCACGCACCGCGAGGCCGCTCGCGGTCGCGCTCGACTGGCAGGCGGTCGATCTCGACGCCCTCATTGAGGAGCAGGCGCACGACACCGTTCCCGGCATCTTCCGCGCCGGCGGCGAGGCCGCGTTCCGCGCAATCGAGGCGCAGGTCGTGGAGCGGATAGCCGGCATGCAAAAGGTTGTGGTGGCGACCGGCGGCGGCACCATCCTGTCGGACGCGAACCGCGCAGCCATGCGCCGTCACGGCTTCGTCGTCTGTCTGGACGCGCGCCCGGAGACCATCGCCTCACGCATCGCCGACTCGAGCGCCCACATCTCCGAGCGGCCGCTGCTCGTCGCCGATGACCCGCTGGCCCGGATTGTCGAGCTCAAAGGTGAGCGTCAGCAGCTCTACAACCAGGCGGACTTCATCATCCAGACGGACGACATGACGCCCGACCAGGTGACGCACCAGGTGCTGCTCGCCTTCCGCGAGCGCTCGGCCGTCGCGGGTGGCGCCGGGTGATCCGAGTCACCGCCCGTGACGGCGCCTACGACGTCCACTGCCGCCGCGGCGCGCTCGATGACCTCGGCGCGCTGATGCGCGACGCCGGGCTGCAGGGCTCGGCGTTTCTCGTTGCGGACGATGCCGTTGCCGCGCTCTTCGGCGAGCGCGCGCTCGTGTCGCTGCGTGTGGCCGGATTCGAAGCCGCGATGACCACGTTCCCGCCGGGCGAAGCGAGCAAGAGCCTCGACGTCGTCCGCTCGATCTATGATTGGCTGCTCGACCATCACGCCGAACGGGGATCGGCCGTCGTCGCACTCGGCGGAGGCGTCACGGGCGATATGGCCGGATTCGTCGCAGCGACATATCTCCGCGGCGTGCCCTTTGTGCAGGTCCCGACGTCGCTGCTCGCCATGGTCGATGCCTCGATCGGCGGCAAGGTCGCGGTGGACCACCCGCGCGGAAAGAACCTCATCGGCGCCTTCTACCCGCCTCGCCTCGTCGTCCAGGACACGGGCGTGCTCGCCTCGCTGCCGCCGCGCTGCCTGCGCGAGGGCTACGCCGAGGTGATCAAGCACGGCCTGATCATGGACCCGCCCATGCTCGACGTGCTGGAGCGCGACTCGGAGCGCCTCCTCGCCGTCGATCCGGAACTGACGGCCGAGATCGTTGCCCGCAACGCGGCGCTCAAGGCCGCCGTCGTCTCCGAGGACGAGCGAGAGGGCGGCCGTCGCGCCATCCTCAACTACGGACACACCGTCGGTCACGCGATCGAGGCGGTGTGCGGCTACGCCGATATCCTGCACGGCGAGGCGATCAGCGTCGGCATGATGGCGGCCGCCGCCATCGGCGAGGCGATCGGCGTGACGCCGCCGGCCGTCGCCCGGCGCCAGCGCGCCCTGTTCGAGCGCTATGGCCTGCCGCTTCGGCATCCCGGCCTCGATCTCGAAGCCGTGCTCGCCGCCACCGCGCACGACAAGAAGGTCGCCGCGAAGCGTGTCCGCTGGGTGCTGCTCGAAGACTTCGGCCGCCCCGTCCTCCGCGACGACGTACCGGAGTCCGTCGTCCGCGAAGCCCTGGCCGCGGTGCTGGCGTAGCCCCAGCCACCCCTATCCCGCGACCAGGCCCCTTACCCCTGCGCCACCTGCACCTTGATCGCCCCGCTGCTCTTGTCGTCCGCCGTCGCATACGCCTTTGCGATCTCATCCAGGGAGAACCGGTGCGTGATCATCCGCCGCAATGAGTCCGCGTTCCGCCGCATGATCTCGATCGCCAGGTCGTAGTCTGAACGGCGACCCGGCCGGCCGTAGCAGTTCGAGCCAAAGATCCGCACTTCCTTGATGAAGAACGTGATCGGATGGATCTTCACCGGCTGCGTGAACGCCCCCAACACGCAGATCCGCCCGCCGATCCCCGCCACCTGCATCGCCTGCGCCAGTGTGTCGCCGTGGCCGCCCACCGTTTCGACCACCACGTCCGCACCGCCAGTGTCTTTCGCCATCTTCGCTACGCCTTCGCTCGTCGCGTCGTACACCGCATCTGCGCCGACGGCTGCCGCCATCTCCTTCTGGTGCGGGTGCCGCGCCGTCGCGACGACCGTCGTCGCCCCCATCGCCTTCGCGGCGGCGATCCCGAGGAGCCCGATCGTCCCCGCGCCCAGCACCGCCACGCGGTCCCCGAAACGCAAGTCCACCAACCGCAGCCCGTGTACGTTGACCGCCAGCGGTTCGCACAGCGCGCCCAGCTCGAAGTCCACCTCCGGCGGCAGCTTGTACAGCGCGTACGACGGCACGACGAGGTACTCACTGAGCCCGCCCGGCGCGTTGAGTCCGTTCGCCTTGCGGGATGGGCACAGGTGGTAGTTGCCGGAGCGGCACTGGTCGCACGTCAGGCACACCGTGAACAGCTCCAGAGCCACGCGGTCGCCCTTCTCGAACCCGCTCACGCCCTCGCCCAGCTCGGCCACCTCGCCCGCGCACTCGTGTCCCAGCACGAAGCCCGGCGGAACCGGGAACTCGCCGCGGTAGAAGTGCAGGTCGCTCCCGCACACCCCGGTGCTGCGCACCCGCACCAGCGCCTGCCCCGGCCCTGGCTGCGGCGTCGCCGCCTCCTTGAGTTCGAACGCCTTCGGTCCGGCCATCACCGCCTGTCTCATGCTTCCTCCAGATCGACGCGTCAGCTTGCCCGCGAATCTGTCTCATACGCGGGCGCTATCATGGGTGAGTGAGAGCCCTGAATCAACCTGAGAGCTGGTGGGGGTGGCACGGCTACAACCACCCGGAGCCGCTCTCGATCACGCAGATCCTGCGTGCCGGCACGATGCCGCCGCGCGTCGCCGCCATGCTGTGGCTGGTGATGGAGCGCGGCCGCTCGATCATCCTCGCTGCCGACCCGCCCGGCGCCGGCAAGACGACCATCCTCACCGCGCTCCTCGCGTTCGCCCGCCCCGACGCCGGCGTCTACTTCACGCGCGGCTGGGGCGAGCAGTTCCGCCTCCCTCCGCCAGACGGCGACGCGCCGATCTTCGTGATGGTCAACGAGATGAGCGACCACCTCCCCGTCTACTCGTGGGGCCCCTACGTCGTGCGCGCGTTCGAGCTCATCCCCGAAGGCTACGCGCTCGCATCCACGATGCACGCGGACACCGTCGAAGGCGTGATCGAGCAACTCACGGACGAGTGCGACGTGCCGCCGAACCTGGTGGGCCATTGCGCCTTTGTCGTCCCGATCTTCGTCGGCGTGCACGGCGGGCGCCGCATCCGGCGCGTGCGCGAGGTCGGTGTGCTGGAGCCGCTCGGAGACGGCTACGACCGGCACTCGGTCGCCCGCTGGCGGCCCGATGACGACGGCTACGAGGTGCTGTCGACGCCCGCGGAGGTCAACGCCGTCGCCCGCCGCCTCGGCATGGAGGAAGACGACTTCCTCGAGCAGCTCCACCGCCGGGAGACGTTCCTGGAGGAGCTTCTGGCCGAGGACGTGACGGAGATCGACGACGTCCAGGCCCGCGTCTTCGCCTTCTCCGGCTATGAGCTCGTGGAGTAGGGTGAGTCATGGCGCGAATCTGGCAACACGCTTGCGTTTGGTCTCAGTTGGCCGAAATCCTTGACCGTTCCGGCCGTTCGCCCCTACCACCGGCCTCACCCGCGCGGCAAAATGGATTACGGCGACGCAGCGCCTCGAACACGACATAACCGCTGCTGAAAGGATGACCCTAATGGCAACGCGCATCGGGATCAACGGCTTCGGCCGCATCGGACGGCAGGTCCTCCGCACCATCAACGAGCGCCACCCGGGCGAGATAGAAGTCGTCGCCGTCAACGACCTCGTTGACAACAAGACCAACGCCCACCTCTTCAAGTACGACTCCAGCTACGGCCGCTATCCCGGCACTGTCGAGGCAGGGGAGGGCGGCCTGATCGTCGATGGCAAGCCGATCAGCGTCTTCGCGGAAAGAGACCCCGGCGCGATCCCCTGGGGCAAGGTGGGCGTCCAGCTCGTCATCGAGTCCACCGGCCTCTTTACGGACGCCACCAAGGCGCGCGACCACATCCGCGACTCCGTAAAGAAGGTCGTCATCTCCGCCCCGGCGAAGAACGAGGACATCACGATTGTCCTCGGCGTGAACGCCCAGAAGTACGATCCCGCGAAGCACAACGTCATCTCCAACGCCTCCTGCACGACAAACGGCCTGGCGCCCGTGGTGAAGGTGCTGCTCGACACGTTCGGCATCGTCAAGGGACAGATGACGACCATCCACTCCTACACAGGCACCCAGCGCCTTGTCGACACGCAGGCCAAGGACCTCCGTGACGCTCGCGCCGCCGCGCTCAATATCGTCCCGTCCTCGACTGGCGCCGCCCGCGCGCTCAAGCTCGTCATCCCGGAGATCGAAGGCAAGCTCGACGGCGCCGCCTACCGCGTGCCGACGCCCACCGTTTCCATCGTCGAGGTCGTGTGCCTGCTCGAGAAACAGGCCACCGTGGAAGCCGTGAACGACGCCATGCGCAAGGCCGCCGGCGGTCCCATGAAGGGCATCCTCGGCGTGTCGGACGAGCCGCTCGTCTCGATGGACTTCAAAGGCGACGAGCGCTCGTCCATCGTCAATGCGGACACCACGAACGTCGTCGCCGGCGATCTCGTGAAGGTCGCCGCCTGGTACGACAACGAGTGGGGCTACGCCTGCCGCCTCGCCGACGCCTGCGCGCTCGTTGCCAGCAAGGGTGGCCTGTAGCTGACGGACCGCTCCCGCCCAGCGTCGCTCGGCGCCTTCGTGAACAGGTTCGGCGCGCCTACGGCTCGGAGTTGCGACACTGAGCGGCGATGTCGATTCCCCTGACGCCCGTGGGACACGCGGCGACGCCAGCGCGCCGGAACGGTGACGCGCCCCATCAGGCGTACATCCTCGCCAGCCTCACGCTCGCGATAGGCGGTGGCTTTGCGCTGGCAATTCTGCTCCCCCTCGCCCAGGCGCTCGAATGGGACTGGGGCCGCCACTGGCCGGCGCTCGTGCAGGTGCACGGCCAGCTCCAGCTCCTGGGCTTCGCCGGACTCTTCGTCATGGGCATGGCGCTCCGCTTGATGCCGCGCTTCTCCGGCGCCCCGCTCGCCTTCCCACACCTCTTCAGCGCGACGATGCTGCTCGTCGCTTCGAGCCTGGTGCTTCGCGCTCTCGCCGAACCCGCCGGGGATGGCGCGCCCCGCGACGTCGCCCTCATCGTCTCCGCGATCCTGCTCGTCGCCGGCGCGCTCGCCTTCTCGGCCATCGTGCTGCGCATGCTGCTCCGTCCCGGCAGCAAGGCCGAGGCGACGGGCTGGTTCTTCGTGCTCGGCGCGATCGCGTACGTCGCCGGGTCTGCGCTCAACGCCTGGCTCGTGCTCGATATGGTGCGTGACTCGACGCCGCTCGCGTCGACCGGCCGTGACGGTGTCCTGGTCTTCGTCCAGCTCTATGGCTTCCTGCTCATGTTTGTGGGTGGCGTCAGCACCCGCGCAGTTGCGACCTTCACAGGCCGGCCGCGCGCCGCCGTGCTCGGGAGGCTCGCCGCCGTCCTGCTCGTCATCGGCGTGACGCTGTACGCGGTCGCCGCGCTCCGCGCCACGTACGCGTACAGCCGCGCCGTGGCGCGTACGGAAGACGTTGGCCTCATCGTCGTCGCCGCTGCGTTGCTGTCCGTCGTCTGGATGACGGGTGTGTTCCATCCGCGCGCGAACCGCGTTGGTGCATCGTCCCGATATCAGTTCCAGCTCGTCCGGGCCGCCCTCGCCTGGCTCGCCTTCGCCTCGCTCCTGACGACCTGGTACGCCGTTCGCGCCCTGCGTGATGGAGCTCTCATCGACTCATTCGAGTTGGACGCCATCCGTCACGCCCTCACCGTCGGCGTGCTCACGCAGATCATCGTCGGCATGGGCATGATGATCCTCCCGGAGTTCGCGGGCCGCCGCATCCAGCACCCACACGAGAACTGGATCGCCGTGTCGATGCTGCTCGGGCTCAACATCGCCGCATTGCTGCGCATCTGGCCGGCGATCGAGGGCATCAACTGGCTCGCCTCCACCCGGTACTGGCCTATGGCCGCCGCCGGCGGTCTCGCTGAAGCGGTGGTCGTCGTGTTCGCGCTGATGTTCGTCCAGAGCACTCTCGAGCAGCGCACGCCCGGATGGGGCTCGACCGAAGCGTTGGCATCCCGTAAGAATTGACCTCCGGGCACGGCTGGTTGGAGGGTTCACACTTGCGGCGATCACCTTGGCTCACACTTGTCATAACGGCCACTCTGGGAGTCGCGTTCGTCGCCTGCAGCGGCAAGAGCGATCCCCGGCCAGCGCCCCCGGTCGACTCGACCTCTGCGGCCACGCCGTCCTCCGTCATCCCGACGATAGCGTTCGCTCCCGTCGGGGCCGCCACGTTCGACGTGATCGCCGGGAAGGCGCAGGGCGCGATGGACATCGAGCAGTTCATGCCGCGCGACATCCATATCCGCGAGGGGGACACCATCCAATGGACGGCCCAGGGCATCGAGGGCCACACGGTCACCTTCTTCAAGGACGAGGATCAACTCCACCAGGTCCTGGCGAACTACCTCGTCCCCGATCCCGACGATCCCGGCTCGCAGCTCTTCAATCCGCAGGTCGCGTTGCGCTCCGACACCGGCGCCACGTTCTCCGGCGACGGCACGTTCGTCAACTCCGGATTCTTCGGCGTTCCCGCAGAGCAGACCTACAGCCTGACGTTCGAGAAGCAGGGCGTCTATCAGTATCTCTGCCTCGTCCATCCGCTCTGGATGCGGGGCACCGTCACCGTGGACGCCGCCGACGCACCGGTTGAGTCGCCGGACTCTGTAGCCGCGCTCGGTAAGGCGCAACTCGCCGACTATCTCGCGGAGGAGCAGCGCACGCTCGACCGCGCGAACGCGGAGACGCGCGAACTGCCCGGTCCTGACGGGACCGTGGTGCACCGCGTGGCCGTCGGCCTGACGACGCCGTACGGGCAGGTGGCTACCTTCGTCCAGCCGTCGTTGGACATCAAGGCCGGCGACACCGTCATCTTCGAGAGCGACGACCGCGACTTCCACAACGTCGTCTTCAAGGGCGCGGGCGAGGATCCGCCCGGCGTGCGGGTCATCGCCGACCCGCTCGGTCGCGGCATCAACTACTCGCTGGACAAGCGCTCCGCGACGGCCGTCGATCCGCCGCCCGGTGGCTTCGACGAGACCACGTTCCTGTCGTCCGGCTCGCTCGGCATCTTGATGCCGCGGACGACCTGGCGCCTCACGTTCGATAAACCCGGCACCTACACCTACGCGTGCACGATCCACGTACTCGCCGGAATGGCTGGCGTCATCCACGTATCAGCGCGCTAGCTCCCTGCGCCTAGGGTGGCCCGTGCCTATAATGCCGCACGAATGCCGCACGCCCCGCGTCCGGCGGATCACGAGGCACTGATGGCGGACGAAACGGTACAGCAGCTACGAACGTCGGCGCTCGGCGCGCTCTTGTCGGCCCCCGACCAGCGCGCGCTCGACGAGTGGCGCGTCGAATACCTCGGCCGCAAGGGCCGCCTCACGGGCGTGCTCCGGGGCCTCGCTGCGCTCTCGATCGAAGAACGCAAGTCCGCGGGCGCCGCAGCCAACGCTCTCAAGGTGGAGTTGGAGGCGGCGCTCGATGCGCGCTCCGCCGAGATTCGCCGCGCCAACCTTGCCGCCTCGATCGAGACGGGCAAGATCGACGTAACGCTGCCCGCGCGCCCGCACCGTCGCGGCGGCCTCCACCCGGTCACGCGCACGCTCCGCAAGATGCTCGACGCCTTCCGCAGCATGGGCTTCTCGGTCGTCGAGGGCCCGGAGGTCGAGCTCGATTACTACAACTTCGAGGCCCTGCGCATCCCCGGCGACCACCCTGCTCGCGACATGTACGACACGATGTGGGTGGACGAGCAGGTCGACGGACGGCGGCCGCTGCTCCTCCGCACGCACACGTCGCCGATGCAGATCCGCTTCATGGAGAATCAGAAGCCCCCTATACGTGTCGCGGTGCCCGGGCGTGCGTATCGAGTCGAAGCGACGGACACGACGCACGAATGGATGATGACCCAGCTCGAAATCCTCGCGGTCGACGAGGGACTCTCACTCGCTCACCTCAAGGGCACGCTGCTGGAGTTGATGCATCGTCTCTTCGGCGGCGAGCGCCGGGTTCGCCTGATGTGCTCCTACTTCCCCTTTGTCGAGCCCGGCGCCGAGGTGGCCGTCGACTGCTTCAACTGCAGCGGCGCCGGCTGCGCGACGTGCCACCACACCGGCTGGATCGAGATGGGTGGCGCCGGCATGGTGCATCCGGAGATCCTGGAGAACATGGGCATCGACTCCAGCCGCTACACCGGCTTCGCCGCGGGAATGGGCGTCGAGCGTCTCGCCATGCAGCTCTACGGCGTCGACGACATCCGCACCTGGTACCAGAACGACCTGCGCGTGCTGCAACAGTTTTAAGGCCGGAAGATGCGAGTCTCACTCAAATGGCTGAGCGAGTACGTTGACCTGCGCCTCCCGCCGGAGGAACTGGCAGAGCGCCTCACGCACGCCGGTCTCGCCGTCGACACGATCGTCCGCAGCGGCGACTGGGGCGATGACATACGCGTCGCTGAGGTCGCTGCCGTCGATCCGCACCCTAACGCCGACCGCCTCCGCCTCGCGACCGTGGACGTTGGCCCGGGCGAGCGCCATCGCGTCGTCTGTGGCGCGCCGAACCTCGCCGTGGGGCAACGCATCGCCTTTGCCACCGTCGGTGCGCGCGTCCGCGACGGACACACCGGTAAGGAGTCTGTCCTCAAGCCCGCCGTCATCCGCGGCGTAGAGTCGGCCGGCATGGTGCTCAGCGAACGCGAGCTGGGTCTCTCGGAGGATCACGAAGGCATTCTCGTCCTGCCGCCAGACGCGCCGCTCGGGGCGCCGCTCGCGGGGGTACTCGGCGACGTGATCTTCGAGCTGTCGGTCACGCCGAACCGCGCGGACTGGCTGTCCGTCCTCGGCATCGCGCGGGAGGTCGCCGCGCTCACCGGCGTGCCGGTCCGAGAGCCGTCGTTCGAGTACGCCGCGGCGGGCGGACCGGTGAAGGGCCAGGCGAAGGTGGAGATCGCCGCGCCTGACCTGTGCCGTCGCTACGTCGCGACCGTGGTCAAGGGGATCAAGCTCGGCCCGTCCCCTCAGTGGATGCAAGAACGGCTCGTCGCGATGGGCCAGCGCCCGATTAACAACGTCGTCGACGTGACGAACTACGTGATGCTGGAGTTGGGCCAGCCGCTCCACGCCTTCGACTACGATCACGTCGCCGGCCACCACATCATCGTCCGCCGTGGTCATGACGGGGAGCGCTTCACGACGCTCGACGGCGAGGAGCGCGTCCTCTCGCCCGATATCCTCGTCATTGCCGACGCCGGCGGCCCGGTTGCGCTCGCGGGCGTAATCGGCGGACTTGAGAGCGAAGTCACCGACAGCACGGTGAACGTGCTGCTGGAGTCAGCGAATTTCCTCGGCTCGAACGTCCGTCGCACCAGCATCGCGCTGAAGTCGCGGAGCGAAGCATCGCTCCGATTCGAAAAAGGACTGCCGCCGGAGTTGGCGATGATCGCCTCGCGTCGGGCGACGAAGCTCCTCGTCGAGGTGTGCGGCGGGGTTGCGGCCGAGGGTTGCGTGGACGTCTACGGGCGCAAGTCGCGCGAAGAGCGCGTGGAGCTGACACGCGAACGACTGTCGACGCTGCTCGGCATCGACCCGCCGACGGCTGAAGTGCGCCGTGTGCTCACCGCGCTCGGCTTCTCCGCCCGCTGGGTGCCGCCCGACCGATACCTCGTCCGCGTGCCCTACTGGCGCCCGGACGTCCGCATCCCGGAGGACGTCGCCGAGGAAGTCGGGCGCGTCATCGGCTACGACCAGATCCCGGCGAAGCTGCTGGAAGGCGCCATCCCGCCGCTCGTCGAACAGCCCCTGCGCACGCTGCGAGAGCACGCGCGGGACGCGCTCGCCGAGGCGGGCATGACGGAGGTCGTCTCGTACTCCATGACGACCATGGAGGCGCTCGAACGCGTGGTGCCGAAAGAGGATCTCGCCATCTACCGACCGTACCGCGTCGTCAACCCGATCAGCGCCGATCACGAGTACCTGCGTCCCACTCTGCGCGCCAGCGTGCTGCAGACGCTCGCCTCCAACCTGCGCTTTCAGCAGGGCGAGGTCGCCATCTTCGAGACAGCGCGCACGTACCAGCGCCCCGACGAGCGATTGCCGCAATCGGGTGAGCCGATCGGAGCGGAGCGCCTGCCGGACGAGAGGGAACAGGTGATCGGCGCGGTCACGGGGCGTCGGCTCGACCGCTGGGGTCGGCCGGGCGACGAAACCCTCGACTTCTTCGACGCCAAGGCGTATCTCGAAGATCTCCTGCGCGCGCTGGGCGTGAGTGCAGAGTACGTCCCGGCGAACGAATACGGATTCGTGCCGGGCCGCACGGCCGAAGTGCGCGTCGCTGACACGCGCGTCGGCGTCATCGGCCAGGTGCACCCGGATGTGGCGGCCGCGTTTGAAATCGAGCAGGAAGCGTTCGTGTTCGACCTCACGCTCGACGCGCTGCTCCCGTTCACCGGCGACAGGCCAAAGGCGCACACGGTCTCGCGCTTCCCCGCCGTCGAGCAGGACCTCGCGCTCATTGTGGACCGCGAGACGCCGGCCGGTGCGCTGTTGCAGGTGATCCGGTCAGCCGCGCTCGTGCGTGAGGTGCGTGTATTCGACGTCTATACGGGAGATCAGGTGCCGCCCGGCAAGAAGTCGCTGGCATTCTCGCTGCTCTACCAGTCGGACGATCACACGCTGACGGACGAAGAGGTCGCTCGCGCGCAGCGCAAGCTCATCGAGCGCCTCCGCCGCGACTTCAGCGCAGAGCTGCGCGGATAACGCCCCTATTCGTCGAGCCCCGGCCCGCGCTCCTGGCGTGCGTTGTATGGCTCGAACCCCAGGAGGTCGTCGATCGCCTCCTCGTCGAAACCTACGACCACCTCGCCGTCGATCACCGTGACGGGCGTGCCCTGCGCGCCGAGCTTCATCATCTCCTCGCGCGCGGTCGGGTCGAAGTCCACGTCACGCTCCGTGTAGCGCTGACCGCGCGACTCCAGGTGCAGGCGCACCATCTCGGAGAACTCGCAGGTGCCCTGCGTGAAGATGACGATAACGTGTCCGGGAGTTGGCGCGTCGGGCATGTGCTGCGTTACGCCCGTGCGGCGATGGCCTGCTGGGCGATGGCGGCGAAGGCCTGCGGCTCCCGCACCGCCAGGTCGGCCAGCACCTTGCGGTCGATGGCGATGCCGGCCTTGCCGAGCCCGTCGACCAGGCGCGAGTACGTCGTCCCGTTGAGGCGCGCCGCGGCGTTGATGCGGGCGATCCAGAGCTTGCGGAAGTCGCCCTTGCGCTCGCGGCGGTGGCGGTAGGCGTAGTCGAGCGAGTGCAGCACCGACTCGTTGGCGCGGCGGAAGACGCGGTGGCGCTGGCCCTTGTGGCCGGTCGCCAGGCCGATGATCTTCTTGTGCCGTGCGCGGGCGGTGACGCCCCGTTTCACGCGTGCCATGAGCTACTTCCTTCGCGCGTAGGGCATGAGCTTGCGCAGCGTGCGCTGTCCAGGCTTCGCAACGACCAGCATCTCGTCGATCTTGCCGCGCGCCGCCTTCGACATGCGGGTGCGGTTGTGGCTGATGTTGCCCTTGCGACGGGTGAACTTGCCGGTGCCCGTCACCTTGAAGCGACGGGCGGCGCCGCGGTGCGTCTTGAGCTTGGGCATCGGGATGAGCCTCTCAGCGAATCAGCAGGTCACATGCGCGGCCCGTGGGCCGCAGGCGCCAGTGTAGCAGACAGGTCCGAGCGGGAAAGTGGCCCTAGCCGACCGGCTCGCTCGCCTCGACACCGGCATCCTTGAGCGCAGAGGCCAGCGCCGTCTCGGCCGGCGCCGCGCCATCTGAGGACGCGACCGTCGCCGTCGCCCGTGGCTTCGCCGGCTTCGGGGCCTGCTTCTGGGGCAGCGGCGCCAGGTACATGTTCATGAAGCGGCCCTCCATCGAGGGCTGGCGCTCCACCTGCGCCGCGTCCTTCAGCTGCTCGGCGACACGCAGCAGCAGCGCGCGGCCGATCTCCGGGTGCGTGATCTCGCGGCCGCGGAACATGACGGAGACCTTCACCTTGTCGCCGGCGGCCAGCAGCTTGCGGGCGACCTTCGTCTTGAAATCGATGTCGTGGGCGCCGATCTTGGGCTTGAAGCGCACCTCGCGCAGGGTGGCCTGCTTCTGGTGCTTGTGGGCTTCCCGCTCCTTCTTGGCCTGTTCGTACTTGAACTTGCCGTAATCGAGGATGCGGCAGACGGGAGGGTTGGCGTTGGGGGCGACTTCGACGAGGTCGAGGCCGGCGTCGCGGGCCATGGCGAGCGCGTCGTTGATGGGCGTGACGCCCAGCTTGTGACCCTCATCGTCGATGATGAGGACTTCCCGGACGCGGATCCGTTCGTTGATGCGGAGTTCTCTTGCTATGAGCGATGCCTCTTCTCTGGTCGGCCCTTGCGGGCCTCTCGCAGGGCCCTCACTGTAACCGGTTGACCGGCCGCCCTGCAACGCCGCGTACCGGTCACAGTATTTTCGGCAATACGTGCGCGGTGACCACCTCTGCTGCCTCCTAATTCGCCCAGATCAACCCGCCAGCGCGAGATCTCGTGTGATCTGCACGTGCCCCAGATGCAGCGACGCGTGCTCGATCACCTGCAGCAGCGCATATCGCACGCTGATCTCGCGCGGCTCGTTCTCACCCCACAGCTCCTTCGCAGGCACGAGTTGCCGCTCGAGATCAGCCGCCGTCAGGCCCTCGAGAGCTGTCGCCACCTCCGCCATGAACCGCTCGACGTCCGCCCGCAGCGCCTCTGTGTCGGAACCTGACGCGGCGAACTCCGCTGGCCGGTCGCGCCCGACCTGCTGGCCGCAGGCGATGCCCAGCACCCACGCCCGCGCGTTGCCGAGCGTGTGCGTGGCCAGCACCCACGCGCTGTTCCCGTCCGGAAGCGGACGCCAGTTGAGCTGCTCAGCGCTCAGCCCGTCAAGCGCGTGGCAGATCAGCGACAGCCGCGTGCTGATCGAGTCGCGGTATGCGCGAACTTCATCGATCATGCGCGTTCAGCGAAATAGTCGCGCGCCGCCTGCACGTCCGCGTCGATCGCCCTGCTCAGCGCGTCGATGCCCTCGAACTTCATCTCGCCCCGCAGCCGGTGCAGCACTTCGATCCGCAGTTCGCGCCCGTAGAGGTCGCCTTCGAAGTCGAGGATGTACGTCTCCACTGACGGCAGCGGGTCGTCGAACGTCGGATTGATGCCGATGTTCGTCGCCGCGGCGTAGCTGCGCCCCAGCGTCTCCGCGCGCGACACGTATACGCCGAACGCGGGCAACGCGCGGTCCGGCGTCACCGCCAGGTTCGCCGTCGGGAATCCGATGCCGCGGCCGCGCTCGTGGCCCCGCACGACCGGCCCCCTGAGCGCGTACGAACGTCCAAGCAGATCCGCGACGCGCTCCATGTCTCCCTCCGCGAGCGCGTTTCTCACGGCCGTCGCGCTCACGCGCCCGTCGTCGCTGCCGAGCGGCGCCGCCAGCACCTCCACCTCGAACCCGAGTTCCTCGCCGATCTCCGCGCAGCGCTGCGGCGTCCCTTCGCGTCCCCGGCCAAACGCGTTGTCCGGCCCCATGAACAGAAACCGCATGCCGAGCGTGTCGCGCAGCAGCGCGAGGAAGTCCGTCGCTGAAAGCTCCGCAACCTCCGAGGTGAACGTCAGCGGCGCCACGGTGTCGACGCCGGTCGCCCTGAGCAGTTCGACGCGTTCCTCCAGGCTCGTCAGGTACGAGACGCGCACCTCGGGCCGCAGCACCTGGATTGGCGAGGGGTGCAATGTCACGATGCCGCTCGCCAGCCCGCGCTCGGCCGCCCGCCCGCGCAGCGCATCGATCAGGTGTCGGTGGCCCCGATGCACGCCGTCGAAGACGCCGATCGTGATCGCCGTCGGCCGTCCAGCCGCGTGGCGCGCCAGCTCCTCGCGAGATAGCAGCATGTCGTTAGGGTACCGGCGAGCGCCTGCCCGAGACAGGGAGCGTCAAGGCGGCGCTCCGCGGCACCCGTGGTAGAATGGAGTCGCGACACGCCCTTTCGAAGCCTGCCGAAGCCTGGAGACGCATGGATAACGTCTACCACCTCGATTACGACGCCATCCTCAAGACCGTCCGCG
This sequence comes from uncultured Chloroflexia bacterium, assembly GCA_963843685.1. Lineage (GTDB taxonomy): Bacteria > Chloroflexota > Dehalococcoidia > DSTF01 > JACRBR01 > DASQHL01. Next base: position 836,985 of record CAWJLO010000010.1, on the reverse strand, counting down.
AGGCCGAGGTCGTGGCCTTCCGCTTCGTTACGGTCCAGGAGCGCCTGCTCGTCGACAACCGCTTCAACGAGATCGATGCGCCGATGGTCAAGCTCGTGCCGAAGGTGACCAGTGCCGAGGAGCGGTTCAAGAGCCTGAAGGTGCTGCGTCCGCGCTTCCGCCTGCCGAACAAGATCAGCGCGATCTGGTGGCCGCGCTACGTCAACGGCCTCGCCGAATCCGGTGTCTGGGACGCACTGATCGCGCGCATCGTCGACAACGGCTTCCCGGATGCGGCGAAAGAGTGCGACGCGCTCCTCGACGAGCTGCGCAGGATGGAGCGCGCGGAGATGGTCAACGCCATCGGCGGCGAGGGCTATCGGACGCTCTGGCCCGCCTCCCGCTGACGGCGAAAACTCGTGGAGCGCGCCGACTTCATCCGCGCCGTCCATCGCGCCCTGCGCGACGTCCCCTCTCCTTTCAGGGAGCGCCTCCGGGAAATCGATATCGTCGTCAAGCGGCGTCCCACGCGCTCCGACCTGGCTGACGCAGAGCTGTCCGCGGGTGAGTCCATGTACGGCTTCTACCGGGGCGTGCCCCTCACGGAGCGGGACAGCGGCTACAACCTCGTCGCGCCCGACGTCATCGACCTCTATCAGGAGCCGCTGGAAGAGGACTTTCCCGACGAACAGGAGCTCCTCCGCGAGATTCGCGTCACCGTGCTCCACGAGCTGGCGCACTTCTTCGGCATCGACGACGACCGCCTGGAGACGCTTGGCCTCGATTGATGAGGGCCCCGTCCGGTTGTCAAGACGTGCCGCCGTACGACGTTCAGGTAGACACGCAGGTTTGACCCCCTCAGCCTCGTCCGCTAGGCTCCAAGCGATGCAAACCTCGCCGGAGCGAAGCGGATAGAGCCCCGCATGGCCGACCTCGGCAAGACCCTATCCCAGGCGAGAGTCGCGCGGGCGCTGACCCTCGAGGACTGCGAGCGCGACACGCGCATCTCCAAGCGGTACCTCGACGCACTCGAACGCGAAGACTGGAAGATCTTCCCTGCGCCGGTCTACAGCCGCGCCTTTCTCCGGACCTACGCGCAGTACCTCGGTCTGAACCCGGCTGACCTGATGAAGCTCTTCCACGCCCAGGCGGAAGAGCAGGCGCCCGCCGTCCGCCCCCTCCCCGAGATCCCCGCACCGCCCGCCACCGGCTCGATGAACTGGATGCTCGCGGGCGGTGTGCTGGTGGTGCTGCTCGTCGTCGGCATCTTTCTGTACTTGTCGAGCAGCGGTGGCGGCGGCACGCCGGCCGGCTCCTCCGCATCGGCTCAGCCCACACTCACGACCGAGGCGTCCGGCGGCGGTGCCCGACCGGTCGTCGGCCGCGCCGTCGGCGAGATCACGGAAGGCACCGTCCCGGATCTCACCGACGTTGGCCTCGACGATGCGATGACGGCGCTGACGCAGGCGGGACTGAGCTACGTCGTCGTCGAGACCGACAGCGCCCAGGGGCAACCGGGCATCGTCACGTCGCAGGACCCGAAGCCCGGCACCAAGGGCAACTCCTCCACGTCCGTGACGCTCGTCGTCCCGCGGGGCGAGTAGCGCCCTCCGCGTCTTCCGCACGGCCCGGCGTCGATCCGCTACCATGAGCCCCGTGCGTTATCACATCGTCACCCTCGGTTGCGCGAAGAACGTCGCGGACAGCGAGCGCATCGCGCGCGTGCTGGGAGCCGGCGCCCACGCAGAAGTCACGGCCCCGTCCGTCGCCGACGTCGTCATCGTCAACACATGCGGCTTCATCGATGCCTCGAAGGAGGAGTCGGTGAACACGATTCTGGAGCTTGCCGCCGGGAAGCGCGAGGGCCAACAGCTCGTCGTTGCCGGCTGCCTCACGGCCTTGCACGGGGAGGAGTTGCGCGCGGAGATCCCGGAGATTGACGCTGTGTTCGGCGCCGAGGACTGGACCGGCATCGGCGCCTTCGCACAGACCGTCGTGCCGCTGCGGCTCGACGCGCAGCGCTACGATCTCCCCGAGACGGCTCCGGCCGCATCACGTCGCGCCAGCGCCTACCTCAAGATCTCCGATGGCTGCAACGCCCCCTGCACCTTCTGCATCATTCCGAAGATGAAGGGCAAGCTGCACAGCAGCTCGGCCGGCGAGCTGATCGCCGAGGCGCGTCGCCTCGCGGACGAGGGCGTGCGCGAGATCGTGCTCGTCGCGCAGGACAGCACCGACTACGGCCGCGACCTCGGCCTGCGCGACGGTCTGCCGGATCTGCTCGAGCGCATGTCCGAAGCGGTACCGGATGTGCCCTGGCTTCGCATCATGTACGCCTACCCCGGCCACGTCACGCGCCGGTTGGCCGAGACGATGGCGCGCCTCCCCAACGTCGTCCCTTACGTCGACGTGCCGTTGCAGCACGCGGCCGAGAGCGTGCTCCGCCGCATGCGCCGTCCGAGCAACGCGGCGATGGTGCGCGACATGATCGCCATGCTGCGGGACGTCATGCCGGAGATCGCGCTGCGGACGACGTTCATCGTTGGCTATCCCGGCGAGACGGAGGACGAGTTCTCGCAGTTGCTGGGCTTCGTGCGCGAGATGGCGTTCGACCACGTGGGTTGCTTCACGTTCTCTCCGCAGTCCGAGTCGCCGGCCGCCCACGAGCCGGATCCCGTGCCGGAGCGTGTGAAGAAGCGGCGCCAGCGCCAGCTGATGGAGGTCGCGCAGCAGGTCTCGCTGATCCGCAATCGCGCCATGGTCGGCCGCGAGATCGACGTGCTGGTCGAATCTGCGGCGGCCCGGGGCCGTGACGTCGAGGCAGGCTTGGTCATCGGGCGCTCGTACCGTGACGCGCCGGAGGTCGACGGTCTGGTGCTGCTCGAGGGAGAGTTTGCGCCGGGCGACTTCGTCCGCGCGAAGGTCACGCGGGCGCTGCCGTACGACCTCGTCGCAACGCCGCTCGCCGTTCCGGTCTAGCGCTCCATCGCGATCACGTCGGTCTCGACGTCCAGCAGCTCAGCGTCCAGCCGCGATTCTTCCACGTACGCGACGATCTCCCTCAGCACCTGCTCGCAGTGACTGGCCTCGTTAGAGACGCACGCCACGCCGATCGTCGCGATCTGCCACGCCTCGTTGTCGCCGACTTCGGCCACCGCCGCGCCGAACTTGTTGCGAATGCGCTGCGTCACGCTGCGTACGACCTGGCGCTTGTCCTTGAGCGAGCCGCTCTCGGGAAGTCGCAGGGTGAAGCGGAGGATGCCGACGTTCAGATTGCGGCCTCTTCCGGCTCTTCGGCCGGCTCCTCTGTCAGCGGCAGCGGTGGCAGGTCGTCCGGCTTCTCCAGCCCGAAGTACTCGAGGAACCGCACCGTCGTGCCGAACAACGTCGGCCGGCCGATCACTGGCGCACGCCCGATCTCCTCGATGAGCCCGCGCGCCATCAGCGTCCGGATCGGCCCGTCGCAGTCGACGCCTCGCACCGATTCGATGCCGGTTCGCGTAATTGGCTGCCGGTAGGCGATGATGGCCAGCGTCTCCAACGAGGGGTTCGTGAGCGGCGGGTGCTCCAGCCCCAGGAACCGCTCGACGTATGCCGCCGTCTGCGGCGCCGAGACGAGCTGCACCAGCTCGCCCGTCCGCTGCAGCCGCACCCCCCGGTCGCGGCAGGCCTCGGCCAGTTCCTCCAGCGCGTCCGAGACCTCGCTCTTCGACGCGTTGATCGTCCGCGCGAGCGCTGCCATCTCTACCGGCGCGTCCGCTACGAAGAGCACCGCCTCCAGGATCGGCACGAGCTGATCGGGCTCGGGCCGTTCGATGAGCCTAGGTTTGCGCTTCTTCAGGTGTGTCGGACTGTCCTCGCTCGTCACGTTCCTCCTCGGCACTTGCCGCCGGCCGCTCGAATCCGCTCGGCACCTGCTCTCCGCTCAAGCGTAGCTCACGATAGTGCAGCGTCGCACGCGGCGGCGACGCCAGCTCGATCCCCATCTCCTGTTCGAGGAGCGCGTGCGCGTTGGCGCAGGCGACGTTCGCCGTGTGCGCGAGATCCGCGCCCGGGTCCAGGTGCAGGTCCAGCGCCACGTCTACGCGCTTGCCGTTCGTCCCGACGATCGCGTCACAGCTAGCGACGTGCTGCACGCGCGCCGCGATCTCGGCGTTGATCCTGTCGGCGATCTCCCTCGTCGTGATCGTCGCGCTGCCGGCCTTGACGTTCCGGAGTCGCAACTTCTGCGTCGGCGAGGGCGTCACTTCCAGGATGATCACGGACAGCATCAACAGCACGATCACCGTTGCCCCGAGCGTGATGATGGTCTTCGTTTCGTTGTTGTCGTGCTTCCGCAGCCATCCCGTGAAGTCCTCGAGACGGCCGATGCTGTCCGACGAGGCCCCCCACGCGAGGAGGACCACCAGCGTCGCCAGAAAGATCAGCACGAGCGCCGTCACGACGATGGCGAACCGGTTGGCCTGCTCCATCGGCTCGTCGCTCACGCCGTCACCTCTGCTGGACCCTGGATGCGTCGCGGGATGGCGCAGTAAGAGATGCTTCGGGACGGGGGGACGCTGCGACGGCGGCACGCCTTCTGCGCCACCACGTGCAGCATCGGTTCGGTGTCCGTCAGGCGCAGATCGATGCGATCGTCCTCCCCTTCAGATGCGGTCGCATCATACCAGCACGGATCGCCGGTTTGAACCTGAATCCGAAGCTGAAGCGGTGACCCACCGCTTGCGACCGCGGGGGTTGACATCAGCACGGGCGTTCTACTATGATCGCCGGAGAAGAACGAATGTGCTACAGGAGCTCGCCATGCCACGTCGAATCCGAATCCGCACCCTCGTCGTCCCTCGCGCCCGCGCCTGCCCCGACTGCGGTGGGCCGCTCGTCCACGCCGAAGGCTGTGTGACGTGCCCGGTCTGCGGATTCAGCGCCTGCAGCTAACCCCACGTGCCGTATGATGCGGCGATGCCAGAGACACCGCCCCCCGGCGTCCAGCCTGTCCTGCGCCACGCTGCCCGCGTCGTCCTCGTCGACGGCCACGACCGGATTCTCCTGTTCTGCTGGGACGACGAGCGCCTGGACCGCCGCCGCGTCTGGATCACGCCCGGCGGCGGACTGCACCCCGGCGAATCACACGAACAGGCCGCCCGCCGCGAGCTCTGGGAGGAGACGGGCATCGAGGCCTCGCCCGGCCCCTGCGTCTGGGAGCGCCGGCACGTCGTGCGCGTCGGCGAGCGCTGGATCGACCAGCGCGAGCGCTTCTTCTTCACGCGCGTGGACCGCGTTCAGGTCGATCGCGCGAATCAAACGGACCTCGAGCGCGTCGCTATGGTCGAACATCGCCTCTGGACGGCGGACGAGATCGCGTCGTCCGGCGAGTGGTTCGCGCCACGCCGCCTCGGCGAGCTGCTGCCGGCGCTTCTCGGGAGTGACCTCCTCGCCGAACCATTCGACGTCGGTGTCTGATGACGATGCGCGTCCTCGTCGCGCCGCAGGAGTTCAAGGGAAGCCTCACCGCCGCTGAGGCGGCGGAGGCGATTGCCGCCGGCGTGCGCGACGCCCTCCCGGACGCGGAGATCGAGGTCGTGCCGATGTCGGACGGCGGCGCGGGCCTCGTCGATGCGCTGCTTGCGGCACGTGGCGGCGAGCGCGTCACGTCGCGTGTTCACGATCCCATCATGCGGCCCGTCAACGCCACCTGGGCGCTCCTTGCCGACGGCGCCGCCGCGATCGAAATGGCCGCCGCGTCGGGATTGGTGCTGCTGGCCGACGGAGATCGCGATCCGCTCGTCGCAACCACGTTCGGCACCGGTGAATTGCTTCTCGCTGCGCTGGACCGCGGCGCCACGCGCATCGTCGTGGGTGTCGGTGGCAGCGCAACCGTCGACGGCGGCGCCGGCGCACTCCAGGCGATCGGCGTGCGCCTGCTCGATGCGGATGGCACGAACCTCGCCGTCGGCGGCGGCCCGCTGGGGCGACTCGATCGCATCGATCTCTCGGGCCGAGACCCGCGCCTGGCCCACGCGCAGATCCGCGTCGCCTGCGACGTCCGGAACACCCTCTGCGGCCCCCACGGCGCCGCCGCGATCTTCGGCCCGCAGAAGGGCGCTTCGCCGGACCAGATCCCTGTCCTGGAAGCGGCGCTGCGTCGCTATGCCGATGTGGCCAGGCGAGATACCGGCGTAGACGTCCTGGAGATCGAAGGTGCTGGCGCCGCCGGGGGGCTTGCGGCGGGGCTGATGATTGGCGCCGGCGCGACGGTCGAGCCCGGCTTCCCGCTGGTCGCGCGTGAAGTGGGGCTCGAAGCCAGGATCGCCGTCGCCGACCTCGTCATCACCGGCGAAGGCCGGCTTGACGCGCAGACGGCGTACGGAAAGACCGCCGCCGGCGTGGCCGGCCTTGCGCGCGCCCATGGACGTCACGTCGCCATCATCGCGGGCGGGATCGACTCGGCGTACGACGCTCACGGCGGCCCCTTCGACCGGATCGAGCGCGCAAGCCCCGACGGCATGCCGTTGGATGAGGCGGTGCGCCGAGCGCGCGATCTCGTGCGCGAGGCCGCGACGCGTTTGGCGCGAGCCGTAGCCGGCTAACGGCGAGCGCTCGCTACTGCTCCTTGCGGCTCGTCATGCGACGGAAAAGCAGGGCGACGACGGAGCCGGCCGAGACGAGAATCGCGATGAGCACGGTAAGCGTAATCACAGTGAGCTGACCCTCCGGTGCAACGGGCAAGGTTGTCCCAACCCCTTCAAGGTGATCATCGACCGGATGCGCGAAGGCTGGTGCCGAAGCTCAGCCCTGCTTCGGCGGCAGGCGGCGATAGCGGCGCCCGCGAGCTTCCCCGTCGCCTGGTGGGCGTTCGTGCGGCGGTTCTCCCTCGGTGTCTTCGTCGCCCTCGTCGTCGTCGTCTTCGTCGTCGTCGTCGTACTCCTCCTCGTCCGAGTCCCCGTCGCCCGGCTGGAAGAAATCGAGGGGGTGGCTGTGCCACCAGAAGTAGAACAACAGCGCGAAGAACATCGATGACACCACGAGGAGCAGCAGGCCGTCCGTGTCACCGTGCAACAGCGACCACAACGTCGGCAGGATGATGGCGAGCTGTGCGCCGTATGGCACCCATATGAGGAGCCGGTAGCGTTCCCGCTGCCACGCGAGCAAGGCGTACACCGGCACGAAGACGATCAGCTGCGCGCCGACGACGCGTTCGGCTGTGCGGTCGCCGCCGCCGAACGTCAGTGCGTTCAGTCCGCCCGTGAACAGCGCGAAGCCCTCGATGAACGACCAGATCGCGAGGAGAATGATCAGGAGACGGAAGGCGCCGTACGCGCTGATGACCGCCACTGCATCTTCGCGTGACGGCGCCGCTCCGCGCTGGCCCGGCTGCTGGTCTCTCGTCACGTCAGATGGTGTCCGTCTGCCGCGGCAGGCTCGTCATCAGCAGGGCCAGGAAGGCGGCCGCCACCAGGATCGGGACGATCGTCTCGCCGGCGCCCAGGTCGCCGCGCGCCCAGTGGAACGTCGATGAGAATAGCGCGATGAACTGCTCCAGCGATGCCAGCCACAGGACGAACCGATACCGGATCGGATTCCGCGCCGCGTACAAGTACCCGATCGCCAGCACCGCCATCGTCCCGCTGACGGAGCGCGCGCCGAGCACGCCGTCGACCTGGCCGATGCTCAGCAGGCGCGTGTTCGTCAACTCCAGCAGGAATCCAAGCAGATCCCAGGCCGCCAGCAACACGAGAATGAGTTGGAGACGCGCCTGCGAGGTGGGGTTGGGCCGGCCGATCTGACGAGCCTGCATCGCGTTCGGCGCCTCCGTACGAACGCGATCTTACCACGCTTGTCCGCCGCTCGCGATCAACTGCGTAGGGCGATGATCCGTTCTGTGGCAAAACACTGGCCGCACAAACGAAGCAGGGACGGCGTGCGCCGTCCCCGCTTGATTCGTGTCTCGCCCGACGATCCGTTACGACTCGTCCTCATCGAAGACGTCGTCGTCCTCGTCGTCCTCGTCGTAATCTTCATCGTCCTCGTCGCCCACGAGCGCCTCGACCTCGTCCTCCACGCCCGGCTTTCCCCATAGCGTGTCGTAGTTCTCGCCCGTGATCGCGCGGCGGATCTCCTCGCGCTCGAGCTTGGCCAGCTCGGCGTAGCAGCGCTCGCACTGTCGCACGATCTCCGGAGAGCCCGTCTCCGCGAAGCGGCGGACGATGTGATCCCAGACTTCCAGGTCGACGAGGCTGCGGATGTACTTCGGCCACGGGATGATCGTGATCACCTCCGGCTTGCCGAAGCGCGGCCGCATCTTCACCAGCGACTGGAAGCGCTCCTCCGGCGTGTTCGCCATCGGTACGACCTTGATCAGCGCGCCGTCGACGTCGTTGGTGCGCAGATCCATCAGCAGCGTCTTGCGCAGCAACTGAAAGTACAGCGCGATCACCTCCGCGCTGTCGATGTTGCGGTTGACTTCCGAGATGTCGATGCGATAGTCGGAGTCCAGAAAATCCTCCCCGGCGTTGATCGCCTTCGCATTCATCATAGCACGATCGCTTGAAAGTCAAACCTTCGCGCCGTCGCGGCGCGTGCTTCTTGACATTCGCCGATCGCAAGTGCCGACGGGTGGATCGCTGGCGTTGCGCACTGTCGCTGTGCGGTTGCACGACCCGACGCACGACGCCGTGAGCATCCCCGCTATGCGCGTACAAACGCCGAGCGCGATAGAGCCGCCTTATGACCGCGATACGTTACACTGCGAAAACTTCCCCTTAACGGAAAGGTCAAAGCGGGTGGCGCGCCGGTTCTCCTCACGCGTGACACGGGCGCTGCCGTTCGGGCGGCAATCGGTCATGGGCGGCGTGCAGCCTTCGCCCGCCGCCGCCCCGCCGGAGTCGTCCGGCAGCACGTTCCGGGCGCTGCGCAACCGTAACTACCGGCTCTTCTACTTCGGCCAGATCATCTCGCTCAGTGGCACCTGGATGCAGACGATCGCCCAGGCGTGGCTGGTGCTGCAGATCACCAACTCCAAGATCGCGCTCGGCACCGTCACGATGCTCCAGTTCCTGCCGATCACGATCTTCGTGCTCCCCGCCGGCGTCATCGCGGACCGCATTCCGAAACGCAACTTCATCCTGGCGACGCAAACGCTCGCGATGATTCAGGCCTTCATCCTGGCGGCGTTGGTGTGGTCCGGGCACATCGAGCTGTGGCACGTGTACGTCCTCGCGGTTGTCCTCGGCCTCGCGAACGCCTTCGAGCAGCCGACGCGGCAGGCCTTCGTCGTCGAGATGGTGGGCAAGGAAGACCTGATGAACGCCGTCGCGCTGAACTCCGGCGTGTTCAACGCGGCGCGCCTCGTCGGCCCGGCCATCGGCGGCTTCGTCATCGCCACCGTCGGTGTGAAGGCGGCATTCGCCTTGAACGGCATCAGCTTCCTGCCGGTGATCGCCGGCCTGATGATGATGAACACGGCCGCGCTGTACGCTCAGAACCGCAGGAACGATGGCGTGGCGATGAGTCCGGTGGCGGAGCTGCGCGAGGGGCTCGTGTACTGCTTCCGTACGCCGCCGGCCATGCTCATCGTGATCCTCGTCGCCATCGTCGGGACGTTCGGCTACAACTTCACCGTCATGCTGCCGCTCGTCGACCGCTACGTGCTCCACCAGGGCTCGGTTGGGCTGGGCTTCATGACGGCCGCCGTCGGGCTTGGCGCGCTCATCTCGGCGTTGGCCATCGCCCGGCGGGAACAGGCGAGCCACAACCTCCTGTTCGCGGGCGGCGCCGCGTTCTCACTCCTGCTGGGCGCTGTCGCTCTGAGCCAGTGGTTCCTGGTGACGCTGGGTTTCCTGGTGCTGCTCGGCGTCGCGAACACGGCCTTCGCCGCTACCGCCAACACGTCGCTCCAGATCGCCTCTCCCGACCACCTGCGCGGCCGCGTGATGGCGCTGTACATGCTGCTCTTCGCCGGCTCGACGCCGATCGGTGGGTACCTCACGGGTGTGCTTGCTGACGCGCTCGGCGTGCAGGCCGCTGTGGGGATCGAAGCCGCCCTCTGCGTCGTCGGCGTCGGCGTCGGCTTCCTGTACTTTCTCGCGCACCGCGAGGAGATTCTCGCCGTTCGCAGGTTCGACCGCACCGCAGAGGTCGTGCCCGTCGGCGCTAGGGGATCGCTCCGGCCTCCTTCAGCGCGATAATCTTGTCCCAGTCGTAGCCCAGCTCCAGCAGCACCTCCTCCGTGTGCTGCCCCAGCTCCGGCGCGATGCCGCGCGGCCCCACCGGAGTGCCGTAGAAGTCGGCCGGTGAGTTCACCATCGGCACGTTACCGTCGGGCCCGGCGACTTCGCGGAACGCGCCCGAATCCCGCGCCGTGGGGTCCTGCAACGCCTGGCTGATCGTGTTCACCGGCGCCCACCAGACGTTGTGCTTGTCGAGGATCGGACCCCACTCGTCGAGCGTGCGCTTCGTGAATTCCTTGTCCAGCTCGTCCACCAGCGATGCGGCGTTCTCCCGCCGGGCGACGATGTTGTTCCAGCGCGCGTCCTCCTTGAGGTCCTCCCGACCCAGCGCCGCCAGCAGGTCCGGCCAGTGCCGGTCGCCCTGCAGCAGCAGCAGCCAGAACCAGCGCCCGTCTTTCGCGCAGAAGCTGTTGATGATCGGATTGGGCGCGTGGTAGCGGTCGTACGGGTTCGTCCTCGCCCCGATGCGCATCTCCAGCATGTAATCCCAGCTCATCATGTAGATGCCCGTGCGGATCAGCGATGCGCCCACCCGCTGGCCCTCGCCCGTCCGCTCGCGGTGGTACAGCGCGGCGGAGATGGCGCCGGCCGCGTTCATGCCCGTCATGTGATCGCCCATGCCGCCGCGCTGCTGCGGGATCGGCTGTCCTTCCGCCGTCAAGGACGCCGCCACCCCCGCGCGCGACCAGAACGCGCCGATGTCGTACGAGGCCCGGTCGCGGTCCGCGCTGTCCGGCCCGTAGCCGCTCAGCTGGCCGTAGATGATGCGCGGGTTGTACGCTCGCACCTGCTCGTACGTCAGCCCGTACTGCTCCAGCACGCGCGGCCGCATGTTGCTGACGAAGACGTCGGCCCCTTCCATGATCTGGTGGACGATGCGGCGCGACTCCTCGTTCGTCAGGTCGAAGCACACGCTGCGCTTGCCGCGGTTGTCGATCTCGAACGGCGGGTTCACCGGCACCGCGGCGCCGAGCGCGCTCGCGAACAGCCCCCGGAACGGGTCGCCCGTCGGCGGCTCGATCTTGATCACGTCCGCGCCCCAGTCGCAGAGGATCGCCGCGCAGGACGGCCCTGCCACCCACACGCCCATCTCCACGACCTTCACCCCGTCCATCGGCCCGCTCATGCGCCATCCTCCTCGCTTTGAATCTGGCGTGATTATGGCCCGTGCCCGGGATAGCGGATAGCTGACGCTCCTGACACGGCGCGGCGGGAGTGGTCCGATCTCCGCCCAAAGACGGATTGACCGGCCCCCGCGGAGCCTGCTAGCATTCCTGCATCGAAAATGCGTGCACACGCACATTGGAGCCAAAGAGCGTGGATCACACCGTCGCCGCCCAGTTCGAACGGGGCAAACACGACAAGGAGCAGCGCCAGCAGGCGCTCCGCGACGCGGCCATGGGCGTCTTCGCCGAGAAGGGCTACGACTCGGCCACCACGCGCGAAGTAGCCGAGCGGGCCGCTTGCTCGGAGGGCCTCATCCACCGCTACTTCGGCGGCAAGCGGGGCCTCCTGCTCGACGTCCTGCGCAGCAAGACCGTCGTGGCCGCCGACAAGATGCGCGCGAGCCTTGCCGACTCGGACAACCTGCTCGACGAGCTGGAGGCCTGCATCGTTTGGTGGCTGGACTACACCTGGGAGGCGCGGGAGTTCATGCGCGTCGCGGTGGCCCGGGCCGTCGTCGACGACGAGGTCGCTGACCTGATGTCGGAGCTGAACAACCAGCGCGTCATCGTCATCGAAGAGAAGCTCAGACGCCATCAGCAAGCCGGCCGCGTGCGTTCGGACGTCGACACCGGTGCCATCGCTGCCGGCGTGAGCAGCTACATGTTCTCCGCCGCCTTCTTCACCCAGGTCGTATTTCGGCACGACCGGGAGGAGCTGCGGAGCCGCGCTGCTGAGATGGCGCGCGCCGTCACACGAGGAATTGAGTCTGCCGGCACGGAAGGGAGCCAGCGATGAAGCGCATCGAATACAAGTACCTGGTTGGCATCGCCTTCGTCTTCGGCCTGTTCATGGACCTGCTGGACATGACGATCACCAACGTGGCCCTGCCGCGCCTGGCCGAGGACTTCCACGCCAGCACGACGACGATCGAGTGGGTCGTCTCCGGCTACCTCGTCAGCCTCGCCATCTTCATCCCCGTCAGTGGCTGGGCCGGAGATCGTTTCGGCACCAAGCGCGTCTTCATGTTCGCCCTCACGATGTTCACGCTCAGCTCGCTCGCGTGCGGCCTCTCCCAGACGATCGGCGAGCTCATCTTCTTCCGCGTCGTCCAGGGCGTCGGCGGCGGCATGATGACGCCCGTCGGCACCGCCATGCTCTTCCGCGCGTTCCCTCCCGCCGAGCGCGCCACCGCGTCCGCGCTGCTCTCCATCCCGGCCGTCGTGGCCCCCGCCAGCGGCCCGGTGCTCGGTGGCTATCTGGTGGAGTTCCAGTCCTGGCACTGGATCTTCCTCATCAACGTGCCGATCGGAATCGGCGGGCTGATCTTCGCCGGTCTCGTCCTCCGAGAAGAGAAGCAGGCGAACCCCGGCCGTCTCGACATCCCCGGCTTCATCCTGTCGGCCTCGGGACTCTCATCCGTCGTCTACGCGCTCGCCGAGGCAGGCAACCGCGGGTTCAACGACGGCCGCGTGATGGCGTTCGGCCTCTCCGGGCTGGCCCTGCTCGGCCTCCTGACGGTGGTCGAGTTGCGCGTCTCGGAGCCGATGCTGGACCTGAGGCTGTTCAAGAACAAGCTCTTCGCCGCCTCGAACGCCGTGCAGCTCGTTGGCTTCGGCGCGATGCAGGGCGCGCTGTTCCTGTTGCCGCTCTTCCTGCAGTCGGAGCAAGGGCTCAGCCCCCTGCAGTCCGGCCTCACCACCTTCCCGCAGGCGATCGGCGTCATGATGATGGTGCGCCCGGCGGAGAAGATCTACCGCGCGATCGGCCCGCGCCGGATGATGATGGTCGGCATGCTCGGCATCAGCCTCACGACGGGCATGTTCGTGTGGGTCGGCCTGAATACCGACCAGTGGTGGATCCGCGGCATCATGCTGCTGCGCGGCTGGTCGTTCGCCTTCACGCTCATCCCGCTTCAGACGGCGACGTTCGCCACGATCAGGGGCGAGGACACGGGCCGGGCCAGCGCCATCTTCAACTCCGGAAGGCAGGTCGCCGCCAGCTTCGGCGTCGCCCTGCTGGCGACCGTGCTGAGCAACCGCATGACGCACCACGGGGCGCAGCTCGGCAGCCCGTTGACGCTCGACCCGGCCGTCACGTCGTTCCACGAGGCGTTCATCGTCGCCTCGGCGCTCGGCGTCGTGGGGCTGGTCATGTCGCTCCTCATCGATGACCGGGAGGCCGCCGGCACCATGTCCGTGCGTCGGGTCAGTGAACCCGCGTCGACCGGCGACGTCACGGGCGAAGCCGTGCCCGCGGCCGTCCCCTGATCGGTCGTCGTCGCGTACAGTAAGCGGAAGGCGCGGCGCACCGCGCCTTCCGTACGCATGCGCGGAGCACGACACCATGCAGGACGCACAGCCGCGAGACGACGACGCCCGGAGCCCTCGCCCCCCGGAGCTGGAGTTTCTGGATGGCCCGCGCGGCCGCGCCTTCGAGCTGTGGCGCGCCATCAAGGTCTTCCTCGAGCTCATGCATGGGTTCAGGGCGCTCCACTTCGTCGGACCCTGCGTCACCGTATTTGGCTCCGCCCGCTTCCCGGAGGATCACCGCTACTATCGTCTCGCGCGCGAGGTGGGGAGCCGCCTCGCGGAGGCAGGCTTCACCGTCATGACCGGCGGCGGGCCCGGCGTGATGGAAGCGGCCAACCGCGGCGCGCGCGACGCAGGCGGGCAGTCCATCGGCTGCAACATCGAGCTGCCTCGCGAACAACAGCCGAACGCGTATCTCGACGTCATGGTGAGCTTCCGACATTTCTTCGTCCGCAAAGTCATGCTGGTCAAGTACTCCTACGCCTTCATCGCGCTGCCAGGCGGTTTCGGCACGCTCGATGAGACGTTCGAGGCGGCGACGCTGATCCAGACCGCGAAGATCAACGGCTTCCCGATCGTCCTCGTCGGCTCCGACTACTGGCGGCCGCTCATCGATCTCCTCCACGACCCGCTGCTGACGAACGGCGCCATCGATGAGAAAGACCTCGGCATCATCCGCGTCACCGACTCGCCGGAAGATGCTGCGGCGTTCGTGCGCGAGGTCGCCACGACGAAGTTCGGGCTGAGGCTCGCGCCGTCGCCGAAACGACGCTGGTTCTTCGGTGAAGGGCGCAACGTCGGTGCCGGCCGGGGGCCGACATAACGCCCGGCGAGATCGACGCCGTCCGCGTTGTGCTGGTACACTCGGCCGGATGACGCTCCCCGCTGCCCAGGAGACGTCCGACGTAGCCGGCGCTCGCCGTCGGCGCTGGCGCGGCCGTCCTCGCCCGGACGTGATCCCCGCCGGCGATTGGCCGGAGCTCGCCGGACGCCTGCTCGCCCTCCGCGGCGTCACCGATGCAACTCACGCGCAGGCGTTCCTCGCCCCGGCCGGTCCGCAGCCCGATCCATACACCCTGCCCGCGCTCGACGTCGCCGTGCGCCGGCTGCTGGATGCCACCCGCGACGGCGAGCGCGTCGCCGTGTACGGTGACTTCGACGTCGACGGCGTCACGTCGGCTGCGCAGATCACCGAAGCGCTGGCGTCGCTCGGCGCCCGGCCGGTGCCATACATCCCAGACCGCTTCAGCGAGGGCTACGGGCTGAACGTCCCCGCCATCGAGCGCCTGCACGCCGAGGGCGCGACCGTGCTCGTGACGGCGGACTGCGGTACCAGCTCCGTTGCGGAGGTCGCCCGCGCGCGCGGACTCGGCATGGACGTCATCATCCTCGACCACCACACCGTGCCGCCCGTCGTTCCGGACGCGACCGCGCTGGTCAACCCGCGCCTGCCCGGAGCGACACCCGGCGGGCTGCTGGAGTTGGCGACCGCCGGCCTCGCGTTCCACCTGGCGTCCGCCCTGCACGCCGCTGCCGGCCGGCCGTTCGATGCGAGCGCATATCTCGACGTCGCCGCGCTCGGCACGATCTGCGACATGGCGCCGCTGGTCGACGAGAACCGCCGGCTGGTCCGTGCGGGCCTGCCCGTGCTCGCGCGCACCTCGCGGCCGGGACTCCGCGCGCTCATGCAGGTCTCGCGCGTCGACCCCGCCGTGGTCACCGCCGAAGACGTCGGCTACCGGCTCGGTCCGCGCCTCAACGCCGCCGGTCGCATCGCCCACGCCCGCCTCGCGCTCGAGCTGCTCATGACGCGGGACGACGAACGCGCCCATGATCTGGCGTCGCAGCTCGACACGCTGAATCGCGAGCGCCAGGACCGGACGGCGCAGGCCGTCGATCTCGCGGCATCGATGGTCGAGGAAGGCGATCTTCCGCCGTTGATCATGCTCGGCCACGCCGACTTCTCGTCCGGCATCGTCGGTCTCATCGCCTCGAAGCTCGTCACGCTCTACGGCCGCCCCGCCGTCGTCTACGAGCTGGGCGAGACGAGCTGCCGCGCGAGCTGCCGCAGCATCGACGAGTTTCACATCACCGACGCGCTCCGCGCCCACGCCGACCTCTTCGTCCGTTTCGGCGGCCACCGCGCCGCCGCCGGCTTCACGGCGGAGACGTCGCGCATCGAGGAGGTGCGCACCTGCCTCGTCGCTGAAGCCGAGCGCGAACTGGCGGGGCGCGATCTCGCGCCGGTGCTCGAGATCGACTGCAACATGCCGCTGCGCCAGCTTCGCGGCGACGAGCTCCGCTGGCTCAACCGCATCGGCCCGTTCGGCATCGGCAACCCGGAGCCGGCGTTCCTGGCGCGCGACGTGACCGTCGTCGATGCGCGCGTCGTCGGGAGCGGCGACCGCCACTTGAAGCTGCGCCTGCGCGACGGCAAGGTCACCTGGCCCGCCATCGCGTTCGATATGGGCGATTTCGCTGCCGTCCCGGGCGATCGTGTCGACGTGGTCTACTGCGTCGGTGCGACGGCCGGCCCCGACGCCCCCGCGGAGCTCCGCATCGAAGATATGCGGCCGGCTTCGCCCGTACTCGACGCCGGACAGCCCTGATCGAGGGAGGGCTTAGCGCGGGGGCTTCCGCGCAGCAAGGGCGGACTGCACCTTCTGGAGCATCTTCGCTTCTTCAAGCACCTCGCCGGTGCCCTTCACGACGCACAGCAGCGGATCCTCCGCCACGTACACCGGAAAGCGCGTCTCCTGCGCGAGCCGCCGGTCCAGGCCGCGCAGCATCGCACCGCCGCCCGCCAGCGCAATGCCCCGGTACATCAGGTCCGCCACCAGCTCCGGCGGCGTCACTTCAATCGTCGATCGCACAGCGTCGATGACGGCGTTGATGCTGCCGGAGAGCGCGTCGCGGATCTCGACGGTGCTGACCTCCACCGACTTGGGAAGTCCCGTCGCCAGGTCGCGCCCGCGCAGCTCCACGGTCCCCTCTTCTTCCATCGGAAACGCCGACCCCGCCTCCATCTTGATCTCCTCGGCCGTCCGCTCGCCGATCAGCATGTTGTGCACCTGCCGCGCGTAGGCCATGATCTCCTGGTCCATCTCGTCGCCGGCGGTGCGGATCGACGTGCTGACGACGACACCCCCGAGCGCGATCACGGCGACCTCTGTCGTCCCGCCGCCGATGTCGACGATCATGCAGCCGTTGGGCTCCATGATCGGCAGGCCCGCGCCGATCGCCGCCGCCATCGGCTCCTCCACAAGGAAGGCTGCCCGGGCGCCCGCGTTGAGCGCCGCATCGTGCACCGCCCGCTTCTCCACCTCCGTGACGCCGCTGGGGATACCCACCACCACCCGTGGCCGCGGCACCCCGAAACCGAAGCGCTCGTGGACCGCCCGGATGAAGTACTGGAGCATGCGCTCCGTGACCTCGAAGTCCGAGATGACGCCATCCTTCAACGGCCGCACGGCCACGATGCTGGCGGGCGTCCTTCCCACCATCCGCTTCGCTTCCGCACCAATGGCGAGAATCTTCTTCGTCTGCCGGTCGATCGCCACCACCGACGGCTCGTCGATGACGATGCCCCGGCCCTTCACCATGACGAGTGTGTTCGCCGTGCCCAGGTCGATCCCGACATCGTGGGAGAAGAGCCCGAGAAGCGCGGTCAGCGGGTTAATCAACGGTCGATCCTTCGGCCCGGAGACGTCGGTCGTGTGTGATTCGGGACGCGCGCCGCCCTGGCGCAGCGTGCGGCATTATAGAGAGCCGCGATTCAGACGGGAAGTAGACGTGTGATTTCGTGCTAAGAAAATAGCGCGCGAGTCTTCTCGAAGCGCTAAATCGAGCCCACCGGTCGGTTCCGCGCCAGGTCGCGGCGCCTCCCCGGCCTGTGATGGTAAGTCGCCCTGAAGCCTATCGTCCGAAGCGCCCGCCTCCGATTATTTCAGCATGGATGTCGAGGGCACGTTGGAGAGGGAGCGCCCCCTGCCGCAGGGTCTCCGCGCGGCTGCCGCGATCGCTCGCAAGCTCGGCATCTTCGCCGTGGGCTACGCCGCGTTCTCCGCCACCGTCATCCTCCACGGCCTGATCCGGGGCGAGGCCGATAACGGCGCCCGCACGACCTACACCATGGAGGGTTGGGAGCACGCCGTGTTCCACGGCATCCCGTCGCTCTGGCTCCAGCACTGGACACCGGATCCGTTTCACGCGGTCTCCGGGTTCGCCTTCGTCGTGTGGTCGTCGCTCTTCTACGCGCCGCTTCTGCTCTGCGCGCTGGTGCTCGCCGTGAAGGGCCCGCGCGCGTTCTTCGGCCTGCTCGCTGTCCACGCGCTTCTGATCTTCAGTGCCGACGTCGTCTACGCGCTCGCGCCCACCCGCCCGCCGTGGATGGACCTCCCCGTGACCCGGATCGTGGCCGACTTCAGCCGTAACGCCGTCGCCGACGACACCAACCCGCTGGCATCCGCGCCGAGCCTGCACGTCGGTGCGCCCGCCATCTACGCGCTCTGGTTCATGGGCGCCGGCGACCGCCGCTTCCGCCTGCTTGGCGCGCTGCTTGCCGTCTGGACGTTGCTGATGGCCTGGTCCGTCGTCTACACCGGCGAACACTACGTCCTCGGAGCCGCCGCCGGCGTGGCGTGGGGCGCCGGAGCGTACGCCCTCCTCGCGCGGCTCGGTGTGGCGCACGCGCGCGATCGACGGCCCGCGGCCCGTCCCCACACCAGGCAGGTGCCTGCCGCGATGGAGCCCGCGGCGCCCGTGCTGCTCGATGGGGAGCAGCGCGCCGCCTGAAACCTTCTCTGCTTGAGAGTTACGGCGCCCCGACGAACGTCACGGCGTCATGCACCGCGGCCGCGTCGCCGAGCAGCGCGTCGTGGCTGGCGAACGCCGTTGCATCGACCTTGTAGTCCGTGGCGACCGACGCCTGCCCAAAGAGGAACTGCGTGTCGCTGTCGTCCACCCACGATCCGCCGACGCAGTGCGCGGTGTTGTACAAACAGTCGAACGTATTCCCCAGCGTCGCCAGCCTCATGCCCCGCTGCACCATCAGTGCCGTCTGGTCGCGCCGCGTCTGCGCCGTCCCGGGGTCCAGGCGCTGCTCGACGAGGTCTGCCCCTGCCTGGTACGTCTTGTCGCACGGCAGCAGGTCGATGATCGTCTTCTTGTCGGCGGAGATTCCCTTCAGCGGCGCGTCGAATGTCACGACGACATCCACCCCGAGCCTGGCATTGTCCGGCCGCGCGGCCTCTCGCGCCCCTTCGAGGAACGCCAGGTAGCCGCCGAGGCTGTGGCCCACGAGCGTGAAGTGCACGTTCGGGTGCTTCCCTCGATAGTCCTTCAGCATCTGCTCCAGCGGCGCCAGGTTCACGTTCGGCACCCGGTCCGTCTGATCGCACGTGTACGGCTTCGGCTGCCACTGCCCGCTTGCGCTGACCGTGCCCCCCGCGTAGCTGAAGTCCAGCAACGAGGACTTCGCGTAGCCCTTCGCTTCGAACGCCGCCTTCAGCGTGTCGAACCGGTGCGCTTCGATCAGCGACGTCTGCGTGCCACTCGCGTCATACGTCGTGTAGATGCCCTGGATGAAGACGACGACGTTCGTCCCCGGCGGGTAGCACTTCGCCGCCGCGAACAGCGCGATCACGACGAGGAGCGGCGCCAGCCCCAGCGCCCGGATCAACCGGCGCGTTCTGCCGTTGTGTGGTGCCGCCTCGCGACCGCTATCCAAGGAACTCGTACCCGCCGGACACGCCCTCTGGCTTCTGGTCGATGATCACGTTCACGCACGCGGGCTTCCCCGATGCGAACGCACGCTCGATCGCCGGGAAGATGTCGCCCGGTTCGGTGACGAACTCACCGTGCCCGCCCAGCGCCTCCACCACCCTGTCGTAGCGCGCGTTGTCCGCCAGCCGTGTCGCCACGACGCGCTCCTCGCCGTACATCTTCTCCTGGCCGACGAGGATCTGGCCCCACTGGCGGTCGTTCCCGACCACCGACACGACCGGCATGTCGAACCGCACGAGCGTGTCGAAGTCGAACCCGTTCAGCCCGAACGCACCGTCTCCGTTCACCATCAGCACGCGCTTCTTCGGGTGCACCGACTTCGCCGCGATGCAGAACCCCGTGCCGACACCCAGTGTCCCCAACGGTCCCGGCCCCATGAACTGCCCCGGGTGGCTCACCGGCAGCACCTGCGACGCCGTCGCCACGATGTCGCCGCCGTCTCCGACCACCACCGTCTCGTCGTCGACGAACTTCGCCATCTCGTTGCAGAGCCTCAGCGGGTGGATCGGCGTGTTCTCGGAGTGCAGCCAGCGCTGGCGCAGCTCCACGACCTTCGTCTCGCCGTCGCGCAGCTTCGACAGCCACTCGTCGTGGCGCATCGTCTTCCCGGACAGCTCCGCCGTGATCTGCTGCAGAGCGCTGCGCGGATCGCCCTCGATGCCGACGTCGATCCCCCGGTTTCGGCCCAGTTCGTTCGGGTCGATGTCCAGCGCGATCACCTTCGCTTCCTTGTTGATGCTCTGGCCGTAGCGCAGCCGGAAGTCCATCATCGTCCCCGCGAAGAGGATCACGTCCCCCTCCCCGAACGCCGTCCGACGCGTCCGGCTCATGAACTGCGGGTGGTCCTGCGACACCATGCCGCGCCCCATATCGTTGAGGTAGATCGGCGCCTGCGCCTTCTCGGCCAGCTCCTGCAGCGCGCCGCCGGCATCCGCCCAATACACACCCGTGCCGCCCATCACCGCCGGCCGCTCCGCGTTCGCCAGCAGCTCCGCCGCCTGCTTGATCAGCGCCGGGTCCCCGTTCGTGCGCCCTTCCGTGCGGTAGCCGCTCGGCAAGCGCACGTCGCTCTCCTCCATGCGGCCGAACAGCACGTCCGACGGGATCTCCAGGAACACGGGCCCGTAGCGGCCGGTGAGCGCGACGCGGAACGCCTGCGCGAGGTAGTCCGGGATGCGTCGCGTGAACGGGATCGTCGCCGCCCACTTCGTGATCGGCCGCATCATCTCGACTGTCCCCGGGATCTCCTGCAGCGCTCCCATCAGCGACGTCCCCAGCGGCGCCGCGCCTCCGATGACGAGCATCGGGCTGGCGTTCTGGTACGCCGTCGCGACGGCCGTCACCGTATCCGTTACGCCCGGTCCCGCCGTGACCACGGCCACCCCGCACTTGCGCGTCAGGCGGCTGTACCCCTCGGCTGCATGTCCGGCCACCTGTTCGTGGCGCGTATCGATGACGCGGATGCCCTCGTCGATGCAGCCGTCGTAGATGTTCTGGATGTGGCCGCCGCTGAGCGTGAAGATCGTGTCGATCCCCTCGCCCTTCAGCATGCGTGCGACGAGGTCGCCGCCGTCGATCTGCGCCATGGCGTGCTCCTCCCGGGCGGGGCGCTTGTCCCCGTTCGATGTGCGTCTCAGTACGGATCTGAGTCTACGGCGTGGGGAGACTTGGCGATACGGGAGGCGAAATGGTCCGTCTCCCTAAGGAGACTTCCTACTTCTCGGGCCGCCCGTTCACCCGCGGTGGCTCGAAGACGATACATACGTGAGGTTTCAGACGTGAACAACTCGCTGCGCAACCCGCGCTACCTGCTGCCGCTCGGCGTACTCATCGCCGTGACGATCGTCTCGCTCGCGCTCGCGCAGGCGACCACGCCCGACGGCGGCAGCCAGCCACAGGTTGCCGCTCCAACCGCGGCCGCCGTCCCGACCGCCGCGACGGAATCGCCGGCCGATGCGGCGCGCGCGGCGGACCTGGCGACCATCGCTGACGTCCTGGCGACGTACAAGTCGCGCAACGCGACCTACCCCACCACCCAGCAGTACTTCGCGACGCTCTGCCAGCTCGCGTTCGACGCCGGCTGCCTGCTGACGACCGTCTCGAAGGACCTTCCCGTGACCGACGGCACGACGCCGTACTGGTACCGCTCCGACGGCCAGAGCTACACGCTCTTCGCCGCCGCGGACGCCAGCCCCGATCCCGATACCTGCCCGGCCGAGACGCCGCCCGCGCTCGCTGGCAAGCCCTTGATCTGCCTGAGCTCCGCCGGAGGTGGCAACTGATGTTCAACCGAAGCACGTTACTCTTGCTCGTCCCCGCGTTCGTCGCGGGCACCGCGGCCGTCGCCGCGGCATCCGCCGTCGACGCGACGGCGTTGAGCATCGGGCTCCAGGCGGTCGCTGTCGCCGCGTTCCTGTCGATGGCCTACTACGTGGGAGTGTCGGCGCCGCGCGAGGTCGCGCAGGCCGAGATCGTCGGCATCTCTGCGGCGCAGACGAAGGCGCTGCAGTCCGACCGCCGCAGGCCGACCTTCGACCGTGACACGGGACTCTACGCCAACTGGTACTTCCGCCTTCGCGTGGAAGAGGAGATCGCCCGCGCCAGTCGCTACGGCCATCCGTTCACGATGCTGCGCATCGCCGCGACGACGCCGGAGGGCCTCAACGCGCCGCGTCTTGCCCTCAAGGGTTGGTTGCGCGAAACCGACTTCGCCGGTGACCTGGGCGACATGCTCGCGGTGCTCCTGCCGAACACGAAGCGCGACGGCGCCGCCACCGTCATCGGCCGGCTCGAGGGCCTCGTGCCTGGCCTCCAGATGTACTTCTCCGAGTACCCCGTCGACGGCGCCACGCTCGACCAGCTCCTCGGCGAGCTCGACTGGCGCGTCACCGACGGCCACGGTGAGTTCGCGGCCTGACGCACCCGTCCGGCCAGACGACAGAACACAAGACCGGGGCACTCGCGCCCCGGTCTTCCTTCATTGTGCGCTGAGAACTAGTACAGTGCTTGCGCGATGATCGCTTCCGCGATCTCCTCGTCGTTCATCCCGAGGATCTCCTTGCACACCTGCTCGTTGTGCTCGCCGAGCAGCGGCGCCGGCGTCCGCAGCACGCCCGGCGTCTTCGAGAGCACGAACGGCGGCCCGTCGTAAGCGCTGTGCCCCGTCTCGGCGTGATCCAGGTACACGTAGTACCCGCGCGCCCGCATGTGCTCGTCGTCCTCCAGCATGTCGCGCGCGTTCTCGACGACGCCCGCCGGCACGCCCTTCGACTGCAGCAGCGCCATCACGTCCTCCGCGACCTGATCGCGCGTCCACTCGCCGATCTTCGCCTCGATCTCGTCCTCGTGCGCTTTTCGGCCGGCGAGCGTCGCCAGGCCGGCATCCACAGCCCACGCTGGCGACCCCATCGCCTCAACAAGGGCCGTCCACTGCGCATCGTCGAACACGCCAAGCGCCACCCAGCGGTCCTCCGGCTTGTCCTGCCAGACGTTGTCCTTGCAGCGGAACGCGCCGTGTGGTGCGGCGTGCGGCAGCCGGTTGCCCGCGCGCATGTCCACGCGGCCGTTCGCCGTGTAGTCCAGGATCGCGTTCCCGTGCGGCGCCACCGACGACTCCATCTGTGACAGCTCGATGCACTGCCCCTTCCCGGTGCGCTTCTTGTAGTGCAGCGCCGCCAGGATCGCGACCAGCGTGTGGCCGGGGTTGATCACGTAGTCCGGATAGTTCGTGCCCAACCCCATCGGCGGCCGGTTCGGGAAGCCGCTCAGGTAGCTGTACCCTGTGATCGGTCCCAGCACCGCGCCGAACCCCATGAAATACTTGTGCGGTCCGTCCATCCCCTGCATCGGCTGATACGCCGCGATGATCCGCTCGTTCACCTTCACCAGATCGTCGTACGTCAGCGCCCACCGCTCGAGCACGCGCGGCGTGTGGTTGGTGATGAAGACGTCGCACCAGGCGATGAGCTTCATCGCCATCTCGCGTCCCAGCTCCGTGTTGAGGTTGAGCGTCAGCCCCAGCTTGCCCGCGTTGAAGTTGTTGAAGAAGCCGGAGACGTTGTACGTGTTCTTGCCCGGCGGGAACGGCCCCACTGCTCGCAGCCCGTCGACGTGCGCCTCCGACTCCACGCGCACCACTGTCGCGCCGAACGACGCCAGGTTCTCCGCGCAGATCGGCCCCGCCCCGAACCACGAAAAGTCCGCAACCTTCAACCCCGACAGCGGCCCCGCGCCGTTCTCTGCCATCGCCTACACCACACCCTTCGCCTGCAGCGCGCTCAGCTCGGCGGCCGGCACGCCCAGCTCCCCGTACACCTCCGCGTTGTGCTCTCCCGGCAGCGGCGGCCGTCGCCTGATCGACCACGGCGTCTCCGACAGCCGGTACGGCGGCCCCGGATAGCGCAGCGTCTCACCGGTTTCGTCGTGCCGCACGTCCTGCAGCCAGCGCCGGGACTCGAGCTGCGGGCTCTTCGCGATGTCCTCCGGTGTCGAGACGATGCCGAACATCAGCCGCTGCCGCTGTCCTTCCTCGTAGACCTTCCACTTGCTCATGCTCTTGCAGAACCGCGAGAACACGCCGTGCATGTGCGATAGCGCCTTCAGCCGCTCCGGCAGTTTGTCCGGTTCCGTCAACAGCGACGTCAGGAATCGAAGGTTGAGCTGGCTGATGAGCGTCGCGTACGGCTCGTCGTTCAGGTCCTCAGCGAGCCCCTCTCGGTTCATCCACTCCAGCATCACCGTCCACGACGCGCCGCCCGGCGTCCCCAGGTATGCGAACACGTGCCCGTCGGCGCACTCGAACGTCCCCAGCCCCGGCAGGTCGATCGGGATCGCGGCCCGCGCGCCCGTGCGCCCGCGGATCTGCTTCATCATGTCGTACGTCTGCATCGCGGTCTCCTGGTTGATGGAGAGCGCCTCCTGCATCGATACGTCGACGTGCTGCCCCATGCCCGTCCGGTCGCGGTACGTCAGCGCCATCAGCGACCCCGCCGCCGCCTGGATGCTCGCGCCGATGTACCCCTGGCTCGATGCCGGCATGTTCGGCGGGTCATCTTTGTCCCCCGCCAGCGTCATCATCCCGCTCATCGCCACGCCGACGATGTCGCTCCACTTGTAGTGCGCGTGCGGCCCCGTCTGCCCGAACCCGGTCACGGACGTCATGATGATGCCCGGCTTCTTCGCCGCGAGCGCCGCGTACCCGATTCCAAGCGAGTCCATGTAGCCCGGCTCGAACGTCTCCACCACGATGTCGGCCGTCGCGACGAGCTTCTCGAACAGCGCGCGCCCCTCCGGCTTCGCGATGTCGAGGGTGATGCTGCGCTTGTTCGTGTTGTTGTTGAGGAACGAGAGGCTGCGGCCAACGGCGCGATCGTCGTGCCACCACGGCCCGATCTCGCGCAACGGATCGCCGTCCGGCGGCTCGATGCGGATCACGTCCGCTCCGAGATCCGCCAACAGCTTCGTCGCGTACACGCCGATCTCGCCGGCAAGGTCAATGACGCGCAGATCGTCGAGCGCGCAGTCTGTCATGCGTTCAAGCCCCTCTTCCACCGCGAAGTCCGCTCGTCGATTGTGGTGCGGAGCGGGTCTTGGGGCAACCCCGGCTCAGTTTTCGGGTGTGAGGGTCGGGTTTGGTTCAGCGATCACTGAGAGACTGACGCGCTCAACCCTCCGGCGCACCAGGCCACGGCCGCTGCTGGCTCGCGCGCATCATCGCTGCCGCCGAATCGAGGTCCGGTCCGCGCCGCACCGTATGCCCGCCGTCCGATGCGATCACCTGTCCCGTCACCCACGCTGACTCCGGCCCGATGAGGAACCGCACGATCTCGGCGATATCTTCCGGTGTGCCCAGACGGTGCAGCGGCATCTGCTCCAGGTAGTCCGCCTGGATCGGCGGGCTTGCGACGAGCGGCGCCGCCAGGTCCGTCGGCACCAGCCCCGGCCGCACCGCGTTCACCCGGATGCCCGCGCCGCCGAGCTCGTCGGCCGCGTTCCGCACCAGCATCTCCAGCCCCGCCTTCGACACGCAGTACGCCGTCATCCAACGGTGCGTGAGCACGCCCGCGATCGACGAGATCGCCACCATCGACCCCCCGCCGGCTGATCATGGCGCGGCCCGCGTGCTTCAGGGTCAACATGGTGCCGGTGAGATTCGTCGCCAGTACCGCGTCCCACTGCCCGCGGTCCGTGTCGAGCAGCGGCCCGAACGATCCCGTACCCGCTGCGGCGACGCACCCGTGCAGCGCGCCGCCGTCGCCGCACGCGACCTTCACCGCCGCCGCGACCTGCTCCTCGTTTGCGACGTCGCCCGCCGCCACGCGCACTTCCGCGCCGGGCGTCTCGCGCAGGCGCGCCGCGCCCGCTTCGAGCTTCGCCGCCGTCCGCCCCATCAGCGTGACGATCGCCCCCTCCGCCCGCAGCCGAGCCGCGCACGCCAACCCGATCCCCGATCCACCGCCAGTCACAAGGACGTGCCGCCCGTTAAGTGCCTCGGTCATCGTTTGGTCCTCTCTGAGCCCGTAAGCGCTGTCGTCACGACACCGCGCGTGGCCTCATCCTCTCACGCCAGCATGTCGACCAGCGCCGCCAACGTCGTCACGTCCCCGCTGCCATCCCCGTCGACCCAGATGGCCTGCGCGCCCGCCTCTGATGCCCAGCTGCAACACACCTCGTCGCTCTCGATCACGAGTGCCTCGCCGGGACGGACGCCCGCGTGCGCGAACACCTTCTCGTAAAACGCTGGGCCGTGCTTCACGTGGTCGACGAGGTCGGGGCCGCAAAACCCTGAGAAGGCCTTGGCGACGCCCATCTTCGCCGTGATCGCCCGCAGTTCCCACGACGTCGTTCCCGATGCCGCGCGTAGGGTGTAGCCGGCGCGGTGCAGCGATCGAACGGCGTTCGCCGCGCCCGCGATCTCGGAATTCGCCCGTTCAGCGACGTAAACGGAAAGCTCCCGAAACGTCGCCATCGCCGCGTCGTCGGACGGAGCCGGGACGCCCGCATGCGCGCACATCCGGGCCATCCACTGCGTCGCATATGCGCGGTGGAAGTCCCCTTGACTGGTGAAGCCGCCCATGCGCTCCACGAGCCCACCCCACACCTCCGTGAAACACGACGGTGTTCGCCCGGGCCCACTGCTCCGCGGTCCCACCACCCATTCGAACGGGCATGAACTCGCCGATCAATCGCAGCCACTCTGGCCCCCTGAGGCGGTTGTCGTTCAACACGCCGCCATCGTCCAGAAATAGCGCGTGGCGAGAGGCGATCGCGGTCTTCAGCTGGTCCGGTGTGAGGCGG
Source organism: uncultured Chloroflexia bacterium (assembly GCA_963843685.1). Classification (GTDB taxonomy): domain Bacteria; phylum Chloroflexota; class Dehalococcoidia; order DSTF01; family JACRBR01; genus DASQHL01. The sequence continues at coordinate 810,224 of CAWJLO010000010.1, read as the reverse complement.
CGCCGCGGCTTCATCGGGCTCCGCGCTAGATCTCCGCCGTGACCCGTCGCCCCAGCCCGTCTGCCAGGATTTCCGCCGCCTCCCGCACCATCTCTTCGAGAATGTCGCGAGCGTTCCGTGACTCGTGCAGCATGCCCGAGATCTGGCCCGCCGGGTTCATGAGCAGCTCCAGCCTGTCTGCCTGCCGCGCCCCCGCCATGATCTCGCCGGAGACGATCCCCTGCGCGCCCATGGGCAGCGCGTCCAGCTTTTGCGACTCCCAGTATTCGATCAGCGGGTTGTTGATGTTGCGCATCGTCTTCCCGCTGTACAGCCGCGTCACGCGTGTGTCCTCTTCCGTCGCCGCGAGGATGCGCTGCTTGAGCACGTCCGGCCACGTCGCCTCGCGCGAGACCAGGAACGCCGTCCCCACCCATACGCCGTCGCAGCCCATTGCAAGCGCGCCCGCGATGCCGCGCCCGTCGCCGACGCCGCCCGCCGCGCACACCGGCGTCGGCGCCACTGCGTCGATCACCTGCGGCAGCAGCGCCATCGTGCCGATGCGCCCGGTGTGGCCTCCCGCCTCGGTGCCCTGCGCCACCACGACGTCCGTGCCGCCGTCGGCGACGCGCCGCGCGTTCTTCACGTTGCCCACGAGTCCGATCACTTTCGCGCCCTGCGCGTGGAACGCCTCGACGTACGGCGCGGGGTTCCCCAGGCCCGAAGCGAACACCGGCACCTTCAAATCGAGGATCGCCTCTACCTGCTTCTTCGAGAAGTCGCCCGCCCCGATGCGGCGCATGCCCTGCGACCAGTCCTGGTCCTGGCCGCGCTCCGGGAGCCCGAACTCCTTCTCCGCGCTGTGTACGAAGTCCTGGTACGGCTGCGGCAAGTACTCGATCGGCCGCTTCGGCTTGCTCGGCGCGGCCGATGCCTCCGCCTTCGGCGCGGCTTGCGGCGCCGCCACGCCGCTCGGCAGCAGCACGTCCACGCCGAACGGCTTCGACGTCAGGTCGCGGATCCGTCGCACCTGACGCTCGATCTCGTCCGGCGGCATCGACGCCGCGCCGACGATCCCCAGCCCTCCCGCCTCCGACACCGCCGCGACAAGCTCCGCTGTCGCCACGCCCCCCATCCCGGCGAGGATCACCGGGTACTCGATGTCAAGGATGTCGCAGAGTCGCGTGCGCAGGACGGGCCGTCCCATGGGGTCACCTCCGGGAGAATGAGCGGGGCGCGCGTCCGGGCCGGTTCGGCGCCCAACGCGCAGGTGAGCCAAATCTAGCGCCGCCCCTCTGCGCGTGCAAGAAACCTTGTGAAATCGTCGATCGAGGCCGTCCCGGTTGCATATACTTCGCGCCATCGCGTTACGCGAAGAAGGAGACCACCGTGCGTCTGTTTCGATTCGATCCCGGCGTCTCCCGCCACATCGACAAGCACGGCAGCTCCTTCCTCCACCAGTTCCTCACCGTCGCACGGGCCGCACCGACAAGCGTCTCGATCATGCATCTGGCGCCGGGCGATCGCGTCGGCTTCCACGAGGCCGCCATCGGCCAGATCTTCGCCGTGGTAGCCGGTGAAGGCTTCGTTCAGGACGAATCACGACAGGATGTCGCGATTCGCGCCGGACAGGCGGCGTTCTGGGATCCGGGCGAGTCACACGGCGCGCATACGTCATCCGGCCTGACGGCCGTGGTCGTCGAGGGATCAGGCCTGCACCCCGAGAAGTTCATGCCGTCTGTGTGAGGCGAAGCAGGGCCTCGCCGGAGTTCCCGGCGAGGCCCCGTGCGTGCTGCTCCTGGCGCGGCTCAGAGGACTCCCTCGCGCATTACGCGCGCGAGGCGCTCTTCACCGCGTCGCGGATGCTTTCCAGGTGCCCGGTCACGTGCTCGATCAGCACGCCGCTGAGGATGAGCTGCTCCGTCGTCACCTCGGCCCCGTCCGCCAGCGACAGCTTGCCCTTGCGGTCGAGCTGCTCGTCGGCGAGGCCGCGAAGGTACGCCGCCGTGGATGCGCCGTTCGTCCGAAGCTCCTGCAGCACAGCGCTCTTCGTCGCAGAACGGTTGGCTGCCGCTCGGGTGTCGTTCGCCCCGTTGACCTCGTCCCACGTCGCCGCCGGCAGCGGCTTGCCTTCCGCCGCGGCCGTGATGAACGTCATCTCCAGCGGGAACTGCCCCGCGACGTGCTGCGCCAGCTGCGCGACCGTCCAGCCTTCCGCGTCGCATACGGCGCCCCACTGCGCGTCGGTGCAACCTTCGATCGTCTTGGCAAACTCCGCGATCGCCTCATCGAGTTGCGTGGCCAGTGCTTCAGTCCGTTTTCCCATGGTAAGTCTGTCCTCCTTGTGTGGGCGTCTCTGGCGCGCTGCTTCCGGCCCGCTACTTCCGGGCCGCGAAGAACTTGTTGAACGGGTTCGCGATCGGCAGCTGCTCGAAGCTCGCGAACCCCGCCTCTTCCGCTACTTTGCGGATCTTTGCCGGTCCCATGCAAGCTCCGTAGCCGCTCCCGCCGTGCGCGAGCGACGCCGTCATGCACTGAAGCATGCTCACCGAGTAGAACACGCGCCCGACGGGATTGATGTTCTCCTCCAGGTCGTCTGAGACGTTCGGCTCGATGATGAACCAGACGCCTCCCGGCTTCAGCGCGCCGTAGATCGAGCGGCCGGCGCCGTGCGGGTCCACCATGTCGTGCAGGCAGTCGAGTGTACTGATGAGGTCGAAGTCCCCGGTCTGTGGCACTTCCGTCGATGCCCGCACCTCGAACGTCGTGTTGCCCGTGACGCCGGCGTTCGCCGCGTTCTTGCTGCGCGCCGGCGATTCCGGGCGCGTGGTTGTCGAACCCGAAGAACCGCGAGTTCGGGAACGCCGCCGCCATCGTGCAGATCGCCTGCCCGCGCCCGCAGCCCACGTCCGCGACCTTCGCGCCGCGCTGCAGCTTCTCCTGCACGCCGCCGATCGCCGGGATCCACTGGTCGACCAGGAAGTTCGCGTACCCCGGCTTGAAGAACCGCTCGGTCCCCACGAACGTGTCGTCGGTGAACTCTGTGTACGGCACGCCGCCGCCTTCGCGGAACGCCCGCATGATGCCGGGGATCACCTTGTAGTGGTCCGGGAGCATCTGCGCGAATCCACCCACGAACACCGGGCTCAGATCGTCCGCCAGCACCGCGGCCTTCGCCGCCGGCAGGTGGAAGGTCCGCGCGGCGGGGTCGTAGTCAAGGTAGCCGGACGCCGCCATCGCGGCGCTCCACTCGCGCAGGTAGCGCTCCTGCAGACCCGTCTTCGTCGCCAGCTGATCGACGGTGACCGGGCCCGTCTCCGCCAGCGTCTTGAAGATGCCGAGTTGGTCGCCAATGTAGACGTGCGGCGCCGCCATCGCCGCTCCAAGCTCGCTCACCATCTTGTGGGCGAAATCCATCACCTCGTCCATGCTCGGCGCCTCTGGTGTGATCGCCGCCGTCTCAGTGATAGCCATGTGTGGTCTCCTTGCACTCGCGCTCGCTCGTCCTGTCCAAGCGACCCGTGCATCTTCGCCGTGCGGCGATGCGATAGCTTCGTGGAGAACACGTAGATTGGGCGCGCGCGGGCACGTAGAAACGTGTCCGTGCGTCTCGAGCCGGTCTAAGTGGTCAGATCCAGGGGTTTGGCACGACTCAGTCGCCGATCAGCCCTCGCTGTGCGCCCCATGCGGCGATCTGCGCCCTCGAGCTGAATCCCAGCTTTCGCAGCACGTTGCCGATGTGCGTCTCGACCGTGCGTTCGCTCAACACCAACGTGTCCGCGATCTCGCGGTTGGTCCGGCCCAGCGTCACCTGCGCGGCCACGTCGCGCTCCCGCTCGGTCAGCCCCTCCCACGCCTCCTTGGCGGCGCGACGCGCGGTCGGTGGCCGGACCTGCGGCATGAGCGCTTCGGCGGCCGATCGGAACCGCTCACGGTCGCCTTCGGCGACGTTCTCCAGCAGCGCCGCGAAGACGGCGCGTGCCTCGTCGCAGGCCGCCTGCGCGTCCGGTCGCTTCGTCGCGCCGCACGCGCGCGCCAGCTCACACTGAGCGCGCCACGCCCACGGCACGTCGCCCTGCGCCCGCGCCGACTCGTACGCCTGTTGCAGCACGTCGCACGCTTCGTCGCCTCTCCCGAGTTGGAGCAGGGCGTGCGCCCGGGTCACGAGGAGCGCTGGTGGCTTGTGCTCTGCGTCCGCACTCGCTCCCGCCGACAGCAGCCGGTCGATCGCGACCAGCGCCTCATCTCCCCGCTTCTCGGCGATGAGCAGCTCCGCGCGCGCCCAGGCGACACGCCGTGCCGGCAATGTCATCAGGTCGTCCTCGCCGAACGGCGTCGATTCGAGCACCCGGCGCGCGCGCACCACGTCACCTTTCGACAGGCATGCGAGCGCGAGGTAGCTGTTGACGTTCCCGATCCACCACGCGGACTTCAGCGACGCTGCCAGCGGCATGGCAGCCTCCAGCACATCGATCGCGGCGTCCTGGTTCAGCGTCAGCCAGTGCAGCTGGCCGAGCGTGAAATAGCCACCGATCATCCACTGCTCATGCTGGATGTCAGTCGCGACGCGCAGTCCGGCCTCCGCCATCGCGATGCCTTCGGCCAGCTGCCCGAACGTTCCCAGCGTGGCGGCCAGCGTCCAGTGTGCGTACGCCAGCGCCACCCCGGAGCCGCTGCGCGACGCGAGGTCCATCGCCTCCCGCCCTTCCCCGCGCACGTCCTCCAACGATCGCGCTGCTCCCGGCACCGTGTCCGCCATGCCCGGGCTGCTATACGTCGTGCGGCTCGACAGCGCCGACATCAGCCGCTGCTCGTCGCCGAGCTCTCGTAGCAGCGCAATGGCCCGCCCGTAGTGGCTCACGCTCTCCACAAGCTCACCGCTCATGCCCAGCGCCATCCCGAGCAGGTCGAGCGTCTCCGCCTCGCCTTCGACGTCCCCCAGCTCGGTGAAGATCTCCAGCGCCGCGCGTTGTTCCTCCAGCCCCTCCGCCTCCCGCCCGACGTTCGCCAGCCAGTTACCGAGCCGGTTCAGGCTCCGGCCAAGCATCTTGCCGTCACCGCTGACGCGTGCGAGGTCCAGCGCCCTGCGAAAGAACTCGCCCGCTCGCTCGTAGTCCTTCGTCGCCCACAGGAATCCCAGGTCGAGAAGCGCGCGCCATTCGCCGCTCGCGTCGCCTTCTGCGCGCGTGATGCGCAACGCCGTCTCGTGGTCCTCGCGCGCCGCCTCAAAGTCACCCACTGCATCGTGAGCGCGCCCGCGTGCGCTGTAGATCCACGCCGGCCGCGCCCGCGTCGTCCGTCCCGCAGCCTCGAGCGCGCGGCTGAAGTGACGCGCCGCCGCCGCCGGCGAGAACAGCTTCTGTGCCATCTCTCCAGCCCGCGCCGAATACTCGAACGCCTCGTCCCACTCGCCCGCTTCGAAGAAGTGGTACGCCAGCCCGCCCAGCCTCGCCTCGATCTCGTCCGCCCCGCCTTCTTTGATCGCCTCCGCGATCTCGCGGTGCAGCGTGCGCCGCTCGCGTATCAACAGCCCCGAGTAGATCGCTTGCCGCGTGAGCGCGTGACGGAACGCGAAGCGGTCCTCGGACTCCTCGACCACCAGCTGCGCCGAGATCAGCTCCTTCGTCGAAGCCAGGATCACGGCGTCGCTCGTCCCGCTCACCCGCGCAAGCAACGCCAGGTCGAATTTCCGGCCCGCCACCGCCGCGTGCACGAGCAGCCGCTGCGCCTCTTCGCTCAGTCGCGCCGAGCGCTGCTGCACCGCGTCCTGCACGCTGCGCGGGATCTGCAGTTCGCTGATCAACTCCTGGCCCCACGCCCCGTCCCGATACACCACCTGGCCGGACATCGTCAGCGACTTCAGGACTTCCTCGATGAAGAACGGGTTCCCGTCCGTCAATTCGTGCAGCCTCGTCACGAGGTCTGCCAGCGGCGCATCGCCCGCGCCGAAGATCGCCGCGATCATCCGCGCCACCTCCGCCCGCCCCAGGCGGTTGAGCGCCAGCTCCACCGTCGCCCGCCCCCGGTCCAGCTCCGCGAGGAAGTGCGCGAGCGATCGGTCGACCTCATCGGACCGGTACGTCACCAGCAGCACGACCGGCAGGTCGCGCGTCCGGCGCGCCACCGACAGCAGGAACTCCAGGCTCGTGGCGTCGCTCCAGTGCAGGTCCTCGATGATCAGGAGGAGCGGCGCATCATTCGCCAGCCGCACGATCGGCTGGAGGAGCGCCTGGAACAGCCGGTGCTTCTCCTGCTCGGGCTCTCCCGCCGGCGCCCCTGACGACGCGCCGAACAGCTCGCGAAGCTCCGGCATCAGCTTCACAAGGTCGCCCGCCTCGCTCCCGAACGCGGTCGCCAGGTCCTCGCGCGGCGCCGTCGCGATGAACGATCGCCACAGGTCGATCAGCGGCGCGAACGGGACCGATGCGTCGTGCTCGAAGCACCCGCCCCTGAGCACGCGCCCCGCCGGCGACAGCTCCCGCGCCCGCCCCGCAAGCTCCTCGACAAGCCGCGACTTCCCGATCCCCGCCTCGCCGGCCACGGTGATGGTCAGCCCGGCGCCGTCCTCTGTCGCGGCGAACGCGCGCTCGAACCGGACGAGGCACTCGTCCCGGCCGATCAGGATCGGGCAGGTGATGGAGGTTTCGAGACTGCTGCGCATCTTTGGCCGTTCCGCGGAGCCGCTGACCGGGACATCGTCCGGCTGAACGTCCCATCATAGCTCGCGCGCCCCGCCCCGGCCTCCGTCATTAGACCTACGCGGGCCGACCCCCGACAATACCCCCATCCCACAAGACGCTGCTCATGAAGGACGTCCATCCATGACCAACACCTTCCACGTCGGCGACCTCGAAGTCCTCGTCCTCTCCGACGGCGACGTCACCTTCCCCGCCCCCGTGTACTTCCCCGCCTCCACCGAGGAGGCGTGGAAGAAGCACCAGCGCTGGCTCGCCCACGATGGCACCATCACCTTCCAGTACGGCTGCTTCCTCGTCCGCTCCGGCGGCAAGAGCGTCCTCATCGATACCGGCGTCGGCCCCGTCGTCACCGGCGTCTTCAAGGGCGGCCAGCTCCTCCAGAACATGGCCGCCGCCGGCGTCGATCCCGCCACCATCGACCACGTCTTCCTCACCCACTTCCACCTCGACCACTGCGGCACCGCCGCCGTCGAGAAGGACGGCGCCATGACCGTCACGTTCCCCAACGCCGCGTACCACTGGACCTCCGTCGAGCAGGATCACTGGGCCGCCCAGCCCGCCAACCCGATGAGCCGCAAGGACATCCTCGAAGCCGTCTCCCCCCGCTGGAGCGCCAGCGACCCCGGCTCGACCATCCTCCCCGGCGTCTCCGTCATCGGCCTCCCCGGCCACACGCCCGGCCACGCCGGCATCGTCCTCTCGTCCGGCGACCAGCGCGCCTTCATCCTCGGCGACGCGATCTCCTGCCCGGTGCAGTTGGAGGAGCCCGAGTGGTCCGGCCTCGGCGATCTCGACAAGGACCTCGCCCGCAAGACGCAGGAGGCGCTGGCGAAAGAGGTCGAAGGCACCGGCGCGCTCGTCGGCGCGTCGCACTTCCCCGGCCTCACCTTCGGTCGCGTGCTGCGAGGCGAGGGCCGCCGCTACTGGCAGCCCCTATGACCGACGCCGTCCAGCTCACGCCGATCGCCGTCGTCCGCACGTCCGCCACGGAGCCCGTCGACGAGAACTGGGGCGGCGTCGAGTCGCAGATCGTCTTCGACGAGCCCTACGCCCGCGGCCTCCAGGGCATCGAGCGGTTCTCGCACGTCCTCGTGCTCTTCCTCATGCACCAATCGACCTTCGATCCCGCCCGCGACCTCGTCCGCCGCCCCCGCGGCCGCGACGACATGCCCGAGATCGGCATCTTCGCCCAGCGCGCGAAGCACCGCCCGAACCCCATCGGCCTCACCGCCGTGAAGGTGATCGCGCGCGATGGCAACGTCCTCCGCGTCCGCGGCCTCGACGCCATCGACGGCACGCCCGTGCTCGACGTCAAGCCGTACTTCCCGGCCTTCGACCGCGTCGACGCCGCCACCACGCCCCCGTGGGTCGATGAGTTGATGAAGGGCTACTTCTGATCGACTGCGGCGCTCACGCGCACGCCAGCACCGGCTCCGGCTCCGCCGCCGTCCCCGCCCCCCGCTCGTACGCCTCGACCTCCGCCTCCAGCAGCGCCGCCGCCGCGTTCAGCCGCGCCAGCAGCAGCTCCGTCGTGATCGCCGGCGCCAGCGCCGGCCGGCAGTCGCGCAGGTGCTCCGCGTACTCCCATCGCAGTTCGAACTCTCGTGTGCAGTTCGGGCAGCGCATCGTCTCTCTCCATCACCCAGGCGCCGGCCACCCCGCGCCGTCCATCGTCCGCGAGCTCCTGCCCGCACTACGAAGGTACGGCAGCCCCACCCCCGCACACCCCCGCCGCCCGGCCCCTCCCGCCCCGCCACCCGGCCCCAACCGATGTGCACTTTGCCGTCGTCCGACACCCCTTTTGCCCAAGTTCGATGATTCGGTCCATCTCGCTCGATCCACTCGTTCGGCCCCGTGCCGTTCGTGGTCCGTGTGAGAATCCTCCGACCCGTCATCGTGTCGGTGGGATTGCGTCGGCGACGTGTCGGGCTGAACGCTCCGCCATGTGTTACTGTCGTGACATGAACCGACTGCGATCCTTCAGCGCCGTCGTGGCGATTCTCGCGGCCAGCACGATGGTGCCGCATGCTCGTCTCGCGCACGCCTCACCGACGGCAGAGCTCCCGTCGAAGACGGCGTCTCCTGAGGCCATTGCGATTCACCAGTAACGCCCGGCCCCGTGCCATCAGCGACGCCGATCGTGACGGGTGATCCCACGCTCGACTCGCTAATTCCTGCGCTCGTCCGCGTTTGGCTGGACGTTTGGTCGGAGCACGTGGTCTTGCGCCGTTCGCTTGCTCCCAGAGCGCGGCGGATGGTCCGCCATGTGACGGTCGTCCGGTCGGTACGCCAGTGGAGGGTTCCTGGCGCGGCTGTGATCCGCCCTATCTGACCGATGTCTCATCCGCTCAGGCCGCGGTGCGAACGAAGCTCGGTCAGCACGCCGCCTGGGAGATCTACAGCGTTGTTCGCAACATCGGCATCGTCCAATCACAGGTGGCTACGTGTTGAACTTCGCGCCGCGACGGGAAACGTCGGCGACCTCTGGTACATCTCAGACGACGGACATTCGTCGGAATCAAGAACGCCTGCGGCGGACATTTGGGGATCACCGGATCGCTGATCCCCAATCCGGACTACTGTACGGTCCATGCTTCGCGGTGCGTGCGGCACCCCGATCCCGATCATGATTCTCCAGATCGAACACTCCTTCGCCCCCACCGCCATGCGCGGCACCCACACGCGCGGCCGCCTCTGCCCGGGTCCACACCAGAACTGCGCCATCTCCGCCATCCGCGGATGCTCAGACTTTTCTGTGCTCTCTGTGTTCCTCTGTGGATCGGCCTGTGGCCACTGCCATGCTGTTACACTCCCCCACGATGCACCCCCACGAGTCCGTCCGCGCCCGCCTCGAACAGCGCGAGCACTCCCTCGCCCCCGCCGCCATGCGCGTCACCGACACCCGCGGCCGCGTCCGCCCCGAGCCCCCCTCCGACATGCGCACCGAGTACCAGCGCGACCGCGACCGCATCATCCACTCCAAGGCCTTCCGCCGCCTCAAGCACAAGACCCAGGTCTTCATCGCCCCCACCGGCGACCACTACGTCACGCGCCTCACCCACACGCTGGAGGTCGCGCAGGTCGCCCGCACCATCGCCCGCGCCCTCGACCTCAACGAGGACCTCACCGAGGCGATCGGCCTCGGCCACGATCTCGGCCACACGCCCTTCGGCCACGCCGGCGAGCAGGCGCTCGGCGACCTCCTCCCGGAGGGCTTCCGCCACAACGAGCAGTCCGTCCGCATCGTCGACCTGCTGGAGTCGCGCGATACTGGCGAACCGCATCCGCCGGGTCTGAACCTCACCTGGGAGGTGCGCGAGGGCATCCTCAAGCACTCCAAGCCGCGCGAAGGCATCTTCGAGGAGCTCGGCGAGCGCTACTGGTCGTCCGAAGAGTGGGGCGCCCCGCTCGCCTCGACGCTCGAGGCCCAGGTCGTCCGCCTCTCCGACTCCGTCGCCTACCTCAATCACGACATCGCCGACGCCGTCCGCGCCGGCCTCCTCCGCACCGAGGACCTCCCCCGCGCCGCCATCGAGACCCTCGGCCGCACGCACTCGCAGCGCATCGACACGCTCGTCAGCGACATCGTCGACGCCTCCTGGGACGCCGCCGCGCAGCCGCGCACCGAGCACGGTGCGACGGCGCCCATCGCCATGAGCGACGCCGTCGCCGCCGCCACCGACCAGCTCCGCGACTACCTCTTCGAGAACGTCTACCTCTGGGAGGAGCGCCTCGCCGAGGCCGCCCGCGCCCGCCGCGTCATCGAGTTCCTCTGGGTCGTACTTCCTCATGCACCCGGAAGAAGTCGCCGCCTCCGGCTTCACCCGCGAGGAGGACGCCCTCACCCGCCGCATCGCCGACTACATCGCCGGCATGACCGACCACTTCGCCGTCGCCACCGCCGCCCGCCTCGGCTTCACCTCATAGCGATCGCGAACGCACAGCACGGATGGATCGCGGGCGTCCCCGCCCGCGTCGTCCCGTGCAGACCGCCGTAGGGGCGGCCCCACGTGGCCGCCCTCCCCGGTCCGCCGCCCACTCGCTGCCCCCTGACCGCTCCTCCAGTGACACGAAACGCTTGGAGTTACGCGCCTCCTCAACTACCCTCGACACCAACAACCCGCATCGGGCGAATCGCGGAGCCCCCTACCGGGAGGCCCACCGCCGGCGGCAGAACCGAAAAGTGCAAAACGAAGTAATCGGTCAACTACAGATTCAAGATCGCGATAACAACGGTCAACTAATGACCGCAGCGAGCGGAGTACCCCGCCCATGATCGACGACCTCACCCGCCTCGCCCTCGCCGTCAACTACGACAACCTCGCCCTCGGCCACGCGATCACGCGCGTCCCGAACGCCACCCTCGTCCACGACGAGCGCCTGCCGCTCATCTACGACGCCAACTTCGTGAAGGACGTCAAGGCGAGCACCCCCGACGAGATCGACGCCCTGCTCGCCCGGGTCGAGGAGACCTACACGCACACCCGCGCCCGCACCTACCGCACCCTGAAGGGCACCCCGCCCGCCTTCGAGGCGCGCCTCGCCCTCATGGGCTACGAGCGCGAGGACTCGCTCGTCATGCTCCTCCAGGGCGACCTCATCGGCTCCGCCCCGCCCTGCGACGTCCGCCTCGCCGAGACGGAGGACGACTGGCGCGCCTTCGCCGCCCTCAAGCGCGAGGAGTTCCTGGAGCGAGATCCCCCGCTGGACAACGACGTGCGCGAGCAGGTCGCCGCCGGCCTCGCCGCCGCTAACCGCGGCAAGTGCCCGCCCTCGCGCTACTTCCTCGCCTGGGTCGACGGCGAACCGCGGGCCCACTTCAACGCATGGGAGGGCCACGACGGCGTCGGCCAGGTCGAAGACCTCTACACGCAGCCCGCGTACCGCCACCGCGGCCTCGCCACCGCGCTCATGCACCACTGCGTCGCCGATGCCCGCGCGCACGGCGCCGGCCCCATCGTCATCGTCTGCCGACCCGACGACACGCCGAAGAACATGTACGCCGCCATGGGCTTCCGTCCCATCGCCGTCACGTCGCTCTATCGCCTTCCCGCGACGCGCGACTAGTCGCCGCGCCGGCGGCATCGAAACCCTGTGACATGAAGAGCTTGGAGATCGCGGCGCGCCTGGCGTACGCTCGCCGCATGTTGGACCACTGCGCCTGCGACGCCCGGGAGCCCCGCTCGTGCCGTCGTGCCGGCCGCGAGCCCAGCCTAACCAAACCGACAAGTGGAATTTCCTGTGCCGGAAACGTGTCGCGAGTCCTACCGGTGCGTCGCGGCTGGCTGTCGGGACTCGGGCGCCGCTTCCGTCCGCTTCTCGCCGCCCTTGCCGATGCGCGGCTCCGTCCCGTCCAGCAGTCGCCTGATGTTCGCCCGGTGCTTGAAGATGATCAGCGCCGCCGCCGGCACCGCGTAGAACGCGTACGCCGGCGGGCTCACGCCCATCACCGCCAGCACGACGAACACGCCCGCCAGGATCGGCGGCATGAGGATCGACATCACGGACATGATTCGCACCGCCCCGACGATGACCGCCGCGACCGGGATCAGGGCGACCGACGCCAGTGGGTTCATCGCCAGCGCCCCGCCGAAGCCCGTCGCCACGGCTTTACCGCCTCGGAACCCGAACCAGAGCGGCCAGATGTGCCCCAGCACCGCCCCGAACGCGCCCGTCGCCGCCGCCCACGCGCGCTCGTCGTGGTCCAGCCCGGCCGCGTGCCCCAGCGCGATGCCCGCGTACACCGGCACGATGCCCTTGGCGATGTCCAGCACGATCACCAGAGCGCCCGCCTTCGCGCCCGACGTGCGGATCACGTTCGTCGCGCCCGTGGCTCCGCTGCCGTAGTCGCGGATGTCGACGCCGCGCGTGATGCGGCCAACCATCAGCCCGAACTGCATCGAGCCGATCGCGTACCCCAGCAAGCCCGCAACGGCGATCGCCCACCACATTGTGCGGCTCCTCCCTGGCGTCAGTTCCTTCGCCGGAACTGTAACGCAAACGGTATCGCCACCTGTCAGTCGGTAGTCCGGCCACGGAAGACGAGCCGGACCGCGGTGCCCTCGAAGCCAAACGAGCGCCGGATCACGTTTTCCATGTAGCGCCGATAGCTGAAGTGCACCTCGGACGCATCATTGAGGAAGAACACGAACGTCGGCGGGTTCACCTCCGCCTGCGTCACGTAGAGCAGCTTGATGCGCTTGCCCTTTGAGGGCGTGGGCGGCGGCTTCTGCGCCACCGCGCGCCGGATCGCCTGGTTCAACGGCCCGGTCTCGATGTGCCGCTGCCGCTCGTCGCCGATGCGCGCCGCCTCCGCCAGCAGCTCGTTGATCCCGCTGCCCTCCACGGCCGAAACGAAGCGGATCGAGATCCAGGACGCGAACTTCAGCTTCCATCGCAGCCGCCGCTCGTGGTCCTCCTGCGTCCACTCCCCGTCGCGGACGAGGTCCCACTTGTTGGCGACGACGATGACGCCGCGCGCCGCCTCCAGCGCGAACCCGACGACATGCGAATCCTGCGCCGTGAACCCCTCCGACAGGTCGAATACACAGAGCGCCACCTCGGCGCGCTCCAGCGCCCGCCGCGCGCGCAGCGTCGAGTGCTTCTCCACGCCCGGTTCGATGGCGCCGCGCCTCCGCAGCCCTGCCGTATCGATCAGGACGAGCGGCCGTCCATCGAACGTGAACGGAGTGTCGATCGCGTCGCGCGTCGTCCCCGGCACCTCGCTCACGATCACGCGCTCCTCGCCGAGGATCGCGTTCAGCAGCGACGACTTTCCGACGTTCGGACGGCCGACGATGGCCAGGCGCAGCCCGTCTTCGGTCTCGCTCGCCTCGCCCGGCGGGAGCGAGTCGAAGATCATGTCCAGCACGTCGGCGACACCGTGCCCGTGATGCGCGCTGATCGGGATCGGCTCACCCAGCCCAAGTTCGTAGAACGCCACGGAGGCCGACTCGCGCTCCGCCGTCTCGGCCTTGTTGGCAAGCACCAGCACCGGCTTGCTCGTCCGGCGCAGCAGGTCGGCGACCTCGAGATCGGCGGCCGTGATGCCGCTGATCGCGTCGACCACGAACAGCACGATCTCAGCCTCCCGCAGCGCCAGCTCCACCTGGGCCCGGACGAGCGGCGTGTACGTGCCCGCGACTTCCGGCTCCAGCCCGCCCGTGTCGACGATGCGGAACGCCTTGCCGCGCCATTCGGCGTCGCCGTAGAGGCGGTCTCGGGTCGTGCCGGCGAGATCCTCAACCAGCGCGGGTCGCCCACCGACCACTCGATTGAACAGTGCCGACTTGCCGACGTTCGGCCGACCGACGATCGCGACGATGGGCAGATGCCCGGGTGCTGTCATTGTTGGCGCGGCGTGAGCGCTATGCCGAGCTGTGGCGGGTCGACGCTGACGACGGTGGTCCCCGTCGGCGGCGTAACGGCCACCGGTAGGACGTGCAGCCCCGCCCCGAGCCCTTGTGCGTCGACGATCCCCACGATCGCCTCCGGCGTCAGCGCGTTGAGCGTCGGAATGTCGCCCGCCAGCGTGATCGTAATATCGCCCGATATCGTGACGACGAGTCCGTCGCCGATGTTGCGCACCTGCGGGATGATCCGGAAGGTCGCCTCGCCGCGTGCGGGACGGATCGACACGGTCACGTCAACCGTGGGCGAACCCTGGATCTGCACGCCGTCCGGCACGACTACGGCCACGGTGCGCACCACGTCAGCCCGGCTATCGTCGATGGCCACCTCGGCGGTGGCGAGACCCTGCACCGCGTCGATCGTAGACAGCAGCGCCGCGGGGCCGGTGACCTGGACGAGCGCAGGGTTCGCCGCCACACCGACGACGTTGTACCCCTCCGCTGGCACGCCGGTGATCACCGGGTTAACGATGACGGTCTTCGTAAAGTCCTGCTGTTGAACCTGCACGCTGATCTCGGACGACGGTGGATCCACCGTCACGAGTCCGACGTCGCGGTGCGCCCCGTCCCGCGGAACGAGGTCGATCCGCTCATGGTCGAGGTCTACGTGCCGGCCCGTTAGGATCACGTCTGCCCACGCCGCGTCGACCGACGCGACCAGGCTTGCGGCGCCAGAAACCGTCACCGTCGCCGGAGACGCCCGCTCCGAGGACTCGACCGCTCGATATCCCTGTTGGGGTGAGCCGACGAGATTCACACTCACGGGCACCTCTTTCGTGGTCAGGTTGTCCAGCGTAACGTCGATCGTCGCGGGGGACGTGTCGACGACGCTCACGCTGCTTCTCGGCGGTGTCACTTCAACTGCAGCCGAAACGTTGCCCTTCGTAAACCCTCCGAGGTTCACCGTGGCGTGGAAGTCCTCGGCGCGCAGGTCGTTCAGGTCGCTCTTTGGCGCCTCTACCCGGATGCGCACCGTGTTCACCGACACGTTGGCGATCGCCAGGTCCTTCGGGACGTTGATGAACTTCACCGTAATCGCGCTGTTGAACGTTTGGACTTCTCGGGGGTTCTCGCGGTTCGTAACGAAGACCCACAGGCTCAATCCAAGCGCCGCCGAAAGCACCGCCAGGCTCAGGTTGCCAAACACCGACGTGATCGCGGTGCGTCCGAGGTATACAACTGCCCTCGGCAGCCGACGCAGCATGTCGTTCACGGCGTCGCTCCATTCCAGCTCCCGCCAAGCAGGCGTTCGAGCGTCGAGCGAAGACGTGCTTCGTCGAGGCGCGTGTGCATTCGGCCGTCCGCGGCGACCGAGATCTGGCCCGTCTCCTCGGAGACGATGACCGATACGGCGTCCGTACGCTCGGTGATGCCAAGGCCCGCGCGATGGCGCGTCCCCATCTCGCCCGGCGTTGTGTTCTCGGAGAGGGGCAGCGTGACGGCGCCCGCGACCACGCGGTCGCCACGAAGCACGAGTGCGCCGTCGTGGAGGGGCGAGTTCGGGAAGAAGATCCCTTCGATCAGCTCCGGTGACGGGAGCGCATCGACGCTGATTCCGCTGTCTGAGTAGTCCTGTAGCCCCGTTTCGCGTTCGATGACGATCAGCGCGCCGGTGTGGCGCTTCGCCATGTCCACCGATGCGGTCGTCACCGCTTCAATGGTGCCGCGACCACTGACGCTGGCGCCGAACGCGCGCGCGCCCGTGCGCCCCACCCGTTCCAACGCGCGTCGGATCTCTGGCTGAAAGATGATCGGGAGGCCGATCAAGAGTCCCGTGAAAGAGTTGGCGAGCAGGAAGTTCAGCACGCGCAGGTTGAACGCACGCCCCAGCGCCAGCACGACGATCAGGATGATGAACGCCCCGCGCATCACGGCCATCGCCGTTGTGCCTCTGAGGAGCATCAGGATCCAGAAGAAGATCAGCGAAATGATGATGACGTCCAGCGCCGAAGTGCCGTTGAACTGTTCGAAGTTGTCGCGTAGCAGGTGATAGAAGCTCATCAACAACTACAACGCGGCATCGCTGGTCGTGAGGGCGAGGATCGCCTTCTGGGCGTGCAACCTGTTCTCCGCCTGGTCGAACACGACGGAGCACGAACTCTCGATCACCTCGTCCGTGACTTCCTCGCCGCGATGGGCCGGCAGGTCGTGCATGAAGATCGCGTCTGGCTTGGCGAGGCCCATGAGGTCCGCCGTGACCGTGTAGCCGGCGAACGCTTCCTTGCGCTGGGAATACGTGTCCTCCTGCCCCATGCTCGCCCAGACGTCGGTGTACACGACGTCCGCGCCGCGCACCGCGTCGGCTGGCGACTCGAACATCTCGAAGCTACCCCCGTGTTCCGCTGCGGTTCGCTCGACAAGCCGCGCCGTCGGATCTGGCAGGCTGTAGCCGGCTGGGGAGGCCATCGCGAAACTCACGCCGGAGAGCGCCGCCGCCTCAGCGAGCGACGCGGCGACGTTGAATCCGTCACCGATGAACGCGAGCCGCACGCCCCGGAGCGACCCGAACCGCTCGAGCATCGTAAGGAGGTCGGCCATCGCCTGGCAGGGGTGCTCTTCGTCGGACAGCGCATTGATCACGGGCACGTCCGCGTGCCGCGCCAGGTCCAGCAGGGTGCCATGCGCGTACGTCCGCGCGGCGATGACGTGGACGTATCGCGCCAACACGCGGGCTACGTCCGCTACCGGCTCTCGCTGTCCGAGGCCTACTTCGGCCTGGTTGAGATAGATGGCGTGCCCGCCGAGCTCTTGCATCGCCACGTCGAAGCTGACGCGGGTACGCAGGGACGGCTTTTCGAACAGGAGTGCGAGTGTCTTTCCGCGGAGAATGTCGTGCCCGCCCCCGTCTCGCTTCAGGCTCAGGGCCGTGCGGAGGATGCGTTCGACATCGTCCGCACTGAGGTCGGCGATGGACAACAGATCACGGCCGCGCAACGAGGCACCTCCCAAGCGTCGGCAGTATAGCGGCCTCTCCGACCGGCAGAGACGCCATCCGGCCCCGCCCGGCTTGCCCGCCGCCGTCCCGCTTGCGGACTCCCAGCTGTGCTATGATTGGCCCATTCTGGCACGCGCGTGAAATGACGCCGATGGTACAAACCCCGCCGATCACCTCCAAGCTCGCTTTGATCTTCCCCGGTCAAGGATCGCAGAGCGCTGGCATGGGCAAGCGCGTCGCAGAAGCCTCGCCCGGCGCTCGCGAAGTCTTCGCCCGCGCGGATGAGATCCTGAACTTCGACGTGACGCGTATCGTGATGGAAGGCTCCGAGGCGGATCTCCTCAAGACGGCGAATACGCAGCCCGCGATCCTGGCCGTCAGCTGGGCGTATTTGGTGTACCTGCGCGAGCGCGCCGGCGAAATGGGCCGCCAGTTCCTCCCGTCACATGTGTCGGGTCACAGCTTCGGGCAGTTCTCCGCCGCCGCCGCCGCCGACTCCATATCCTTCGAAAACGCGTTGAGGCTCGTACGCGAGCGCGGGCGGATCATGGCCAAGTGGTCGCGGCGGCGTCCGGGCGGCATGGCCAGCGTCATCGGTCCCACCGATGAGGATGTGGCGGACGTATGCAACTCGGTGTCGCCCGATGGCGACGTCGGCGTCGCTGCCGTCAACGCCCCTGGCCAGACCGTGATCTCCGGTACGCTCGCCGCGCTGTCGCGCGCGATGGACGTCGTCCGTGAGCGCGGGGGCCGCGTCGTCCAGCTTCCGATTTCGGTGCCCGGGCATTTTCCCAAGATGTCGGAGGCGCGCGAGGAGCTGCGCCGCTTCATCGACCGCATCGAGTTCAAGGATCCCAAGCAGCCGGTCGTCTCAAGCCTCACGGGTCGCGCCCTGACGACCGCGGAGGAGGTCCGGCAGGAGCTTACCGACCAGATGACGGGCGCGATCAACTGGATGCGTGCGTTTCTTGCGATGCGCAACGCCGGGGCGTCAGCGTTCTTCGAGGTTGGCCCGGGCCACGTGCTGGGTAACATCAGCAGACGCGTCGACCGCGACGCGCAGTTCATCGATATTTTCGACGAGTCGCAGTGGCGTGACCTGATCCCCAGCGACGGATCACTTGAGCCGCACGAGGTTCGCGCCGCGCCGGATGAGGTTGTCGCTTCTTGAGCGAACGGCGGCGCCCGGACCATCTCCCCAACCGTCGTGTCGTGGTCACCGGCATGGGCACCGTATGTCCGCTCGGCAACAACTGGCGCGACGCCTGGCGCGCCATGAGCGAAGGCCGCTCGGGCATCGCGAGACTCACGCAATTCGACGTCGATCAGTTCGAAGTGCAGATCGGCGGCGAGGTGAAGGACTTCCATCCCGAGGAGGTCATTCCCACGAAGGACCTGCGGCGCATGGACAAGAACGGCCAGTTCGCCGTCGTCAGCGCGCGGGAGGCCGTCGCCGAGTCCGGGCTCTGTATCAACGAGCGCAACCGCGACGACGTCGGCGTCATCTTCGGTTCGGCCGGCGGCGGCTACGGACTCCTGCTGGAGCAGAACGAGATCTTCCTGAAGAGCGGCTATCGCCGTGTCAGCCCGTTCCTCATCAGCAACATGCTCCCCGATGCCGCGTCCGGGCACGTTGCCATCGCAACAGGTGCCTGCGGCCCGAACATGGCGGTCGCCTCGGCGTGCTCTACCGGCACCGGCGCCATCGGCGAATCGTGGGAGACGATCCGACGCGGTGACGCCGAGGCGATCATCGCGGGCGGCACGGACAACCCGCTGCTGCCGGTGCTGCTCGCAGGTTTCCACGCGTTGCGGGCGCTTGCGAACGACCCAGAGCACCCGGAGCGCGCGAACAAACCGTTCGATGCGCGCCGCGACGGCTTCGTCGTCGGCCAGGGTGCGGCAGCGCTGGTGCTCGAGAGTCTTGACCACGCTCGCGCCCGCGGCGCCGAGATCCTGGCGGAAGTGCTCGGCTATGCGTCCACAAATGATGCCTTTGACATGGTGGCGTCGCTGGAGACCGGCCGGGCCTCCGCCGTCGCCATGAAGCGCGCGATGCGCAAGGCCGGCATCGAACCGGCGGACGTCGACTACATCAACCCGCACGGCACCGGCACGCCGCTGAACGACCGCGCGGAGACCGCCGCGATCAAGGACGCGTTCGGCGATCACGCGAAGAAGCTGGCGATCAGCTCGACGAAGTCGATGCACGGCCACCTGATGGGCGGGGCCGGGGCGCTGGAGGCCATCGCCGCCATCCAGGCGATCCGCACCGGCATCATCCCGCCCACGCTCAACTACGAGGTCCCCGATCCCGACTGCGACCTGGACTACGTGCCCAACGTCCCGCGACAGGCCGACGTCCGCGTGGCCCTGTCGAACTCCGTGGGCCTGGGCGGCCACAACGCCTGCGTGATCTTCAGCCGGTACGAGGACTGATCTCCTACCCTGTGTTAGCCTGAGGCATGCCGGAGCCCATCTTCGAAAAGACGGTCGCCCTGCCGCTGGGATACGTGTTCACGGCTCGTGCGCGTCCGTCCACGATCCGCCGCACGGTGTTTCGCCTGCTGCCCTGGGCCGTGTACGCGATGATGCCACCCGGCCGCCTCGCCCGCATTACGATGCGCGTCGCCAAACGGTTGTCGCCGCTGTGGAAACAACGGATCGCCTGATTCCCGACCTGGCACCGCGCGCCTACCATGGAGGGCCAGATGGACCGGCGCACTCGGACCCTGCGCGATGTCTGCGAGCCGATCGGGGCGAACGTCTACTTCGCGCCGGAGGCGCACCAGCGATACGCGGCCCTTGGGCTCGCTGGCTACGGCCCCGGCTACTTCTGCAGCCGCGGTGCCTCGCTGGGCCGGCCGAGCGGCCTCGTCGTTACCGCGGCGTTCGGCGTCTTTAGTCCGGCCGTTGTCGTGCCGGCAGTTGAGGAAGGCTGGTCGAAGACTGAGCCCGGCCCGTTGCTGCAGGCCCGATACGACGGGGCAACGGCATCGCTTCGCCGCCTGCTCGGCGAGCCTGATCGCGGCCGGATCGCCCGCGCGGTAGAGCTGCTATCACACGGCCTCGAGGCGGCCGAAGGCGCGGGCCACGTCCTGTACAGCGGTCTCCGGGGACTGCCGTGGCCGGACGAGCCGCTTGGCCAGCTGTGGCGCTGCTGCGACATGGTGCGCGAGCACCGCGGTGACAGCCACATCGCCGTCTGGACGCGCGCCATGCTGCGCCCTGTCGAGATCCAGCTCATGTCCGAGCTGCAACTCAACATTCCGCTCAAGACGTACTCGGCGACGCGTGGCTGGACCGTCGCCGAGATGGATGAGGCGATAGCCGGCATGCGCGCGAAAGGATGGATGGATCCCGAAGCGGATGCGTTCTCGCCGGAGGGACGCGCCTTTCGAGAGCGCATTGAGGCCGAGACCGACGACATGGAGGTACCGATCGTGGACGCGATCGGCGACGACCTGGACGAACTGATCGGCATCCTGCGGCCGTGGGCTGCGGCGATCGTCAGCGTGGGGATCGCCGGCGGAGGCTATCCCGGCGATGCCGGCGCGATCCTGTCCATGTCGGCGCGTCGGTAGCGCCGTGCCGCGCGGGCGCGGATTCCGGGTGTCGCATCAAGCGACCTCAGTCTCCGGGGTCGGCGGCGAGCCAAGCCCATCGAGCGCCGCCATCAGCTCCGCCATCGATAGGATGCGCGCGTGGGGCTCCGGCACCCCCTCATGCAAGACGTCGCCGATCTGCACGCTCCACATCCCCGCGCGTCGCGCGCCGAGCACGTCGAGACGTGGCTGGTCGCCGACGAACGCCGCCCCCGCCGGCTCTACGCCCAGCTGCTCGAGCGCGTCAGCGAAGATCGATGCCGCGGGCTTCGCTACTTCCACTTCATCGGAGAACACGGCGATGTCCAGCAGCTCCAGCATCCCCATGTGGTCGAGGATCTGGCGCAACACCGTCCCTGGCGTGATGCCCGTGTTCGAAATGAGCCCCGTCGAGAGCCCGCGCTCCTTCACGGCGGCCAGCGCGTCGCGCGCGCCCGGCATCTCTCCGGGGCCGTGAAGCAATGCCGGCGTGAGGATCGCCTCGTCGAGCAGCGCCCACCCGTCCTCGTCAAGGCGACCCGGGAGGCTCTCGTCCAGCTGCTGCGCGTAGACGATGGTGCGGCCGCGCCGGGAGAGGTCGCGCTCTTGCTCGTGCAGCAGTGAATGCTGGACGGCCGCGGCCGCAAACCCCGTTTCGATATCCGCGACGCTGAAGTCGAATCCCAGCGTCGCGAGCGTGTCTCGGGCTCTCTGGACGCGAAGACGGTGCCGCAGTTCGCCCGCCCCCGGATCGTCGACGATCAGCGTACCCCAGAGATCAAACAGCACCGCGCGCAACGGCGTGCCCAACGGCTCACTCCTTGCATCGAGGGGAAATCGGCGGTCGTCCCGGCCGTCTCAGCCTATTGGACCGTCGCGCCTATTGACGTGCCGCAGTTGGAGCAGAACTTGGCGCCGCGCGGGTTCTTCGTCCCGCACTCGGAGCAGAAGATCGTATCCGGGGAAGCGCTCGCCGTTCCGGCGGGCGAAGCCGCGCTCTCCGACGGGTGCGCCGACTTGTCCGTGTTGTCGTCCTCGTCCTTGGTCGCCTTGCGGAACTCGCGGATGCTCTTGCCGACGGCGCCGCCCACTTCGGGCAGGCGGCCCACGCCGAAGATCAGCACGACGATGAAGGCGACAATCACCAACTCGGGGAGACCGATTGGTCCGAGGCCGGCGAGCAGAGGCATCGACGCTCCCTCCCTGGAAGCACGTCAGCCTAGCATCGGCGCCCGAGCGGCGGCAAGCTGGTGAAGCTAGCCGTCGCGTCGTAGAGGTGCAGCCTCGCCCGCGTCCAGCGTTTCGCGCGCGAAGTCGCCGATAGCCCTGGCGCACGCCTCGGGCTGCTCCTCGAGCAGGAGATGTGCCGCCCTGTCGATGACGACGAGCCGCGCCTGCGGGATCAACGCACGGAGATGTTGGGCCGTCTTCAACGGCACCACGCGGTCGTATGCGGCATAGAGCAGCAACACAGGCATCGTGATCCGCGACCGATCGATCTCTGGATCGCCCGCGGCCTCCCTTCCGGACCTGAGAATCCCGTCGATCGTGCCGCGGATGCGGATCGGCCGGAAGTACTCCTCCCGCAGCTCGTCGGTGAGGAGCGTCGGATCGTAGAACGACAGCCGCAGAAGCCGTCGCGAAACCAGGGCGGCAACGACGGGCGCCAACGGCTTCACGAGGGTCGGCGGTGGTACTGCGCGACGATAGCGCTCGTCGCCCGCGACGGACGCTGCGAGCACGAGCGCGTCCACCATCTCGGGATAGGTGCTGGCGAAGCGCTGGACCACCGCGCCGCCCATCGAGTGTCCGACGAACACCGCATGGTCCACGCCGAGTTCGCGGAGGAGTCCGCGCAGCATCGCCACCTGGTCGACGTGCGAGAGACCGGTGTTCGGATCGCGCTCGCTGTACCCGTAACCCTTGAGGTCGACCGCGATGGTGCGGTGATGCTCAGCGAGGATCGGAGCCAGCCTCCGGTAGGAGTAGGTGCTGCCGGCGAACCCGTGCACCAACACCATCGCCGGCCCGGCCCCCTGCTCCACGCAATGCACGCCGTAGCCATCGACGTCGATGATGCGTCCCGGCTTCTCGACCGATTCCCAGTCGAGCTCCGGACGGAGGGGTGAGCGTCGGGCGATGACGTACCCGGCGCCCGCGGCGGACGCCGCCGCAATCAAGGCCACTGTGCGCTTGTTCATATCACCTCCGCCTCGTACGAGCTCATGAGTTGGTCGTTCTGTCGCTAGGGGTGCGCCGCGAGCGTCACGCTCACGGTGCGGAGTTCGTTGCCGCGATAGAAGTCGATGCTCACGACGTCGCCGGCTTTGTGTTTGGCGAGCACCGTGAGCAGCTGGCCGTTGTTGTCGACCTCCTCACCGTCGATCTTGACGATCACGTCGTTCGCCTGGAGGCCCGCCGCTTCAGCCGGAGTGCCCTGACCGACCGCCGTTACGGCGAGTCCCTTGTCGACCGGCAGGTTGAAGTTCTGGGCCACAGCGTCCGTGACCTCCACGGTCCCCACGCCCAGGTATGCCCGCGATATCTCCCCACTCTGGATCAGCGTCGACAACTCCGACTGTACGAGACCCACGGAGATGGAGAATCCGATCTGCTGCGCGCCCTGGATGATGGCGGTGTTGATCCCGATGACCTGGCCGTCCGCGTTGACCAGCGGGCCGCCGGAGTTGCCCGGGTTGATCCCGGCGTCGGTCTGCAGCGCGTCGTTGATCGTGTAGGGGCTCTCATCGATTGTGCGCCCCTTGGCGGAGAGCACCCCCCTCGTCACCGTCGGTCCGCCCTTGAGGTCCAGCGCGTAGCCGATCGCCACGACGTCCTGGCCCACCTGCAGCGAATTCGGATCAGCGAACTCGGCCGGCGTCAGATCTGAAGCGTCGATCTTGATCACCGCCATGTCGGTCGGCTGATCGCGCCCGATGACCGTCGCCCGGAAGGTGCGCTGGTCATTCAGCGTAACCGTGATGCGGTCCGCGACCGTGTTGCCCGTACCCGCCGTCACGACGTGGTTGTTGGTGATGATGTGTCCGTCGGTGTCGACGATGACGCCCGTGCCGACGCCGGTGCTGGGCACGCTCCGGCCGAAGATGTCGAGCGTCGCGCTGTCCGTCTGTACGCGCACGATAGATGGGGCCAGCTTCGCCACGATCTGCGGCGTCGTGAGGCCGGCCTCCGTGCGGATCGCTGGCACGACTGCGGTCACTGGCGCGGTCGTGGACGCCGGCGTCGTCGCGTCCGTGGCCGTCGCGGTGGTCGTTGACGATGACTTGCTCGATCCGGAGCACGCCGCAACGATCAGCGTGGCAACGACGAGACTGACGATGGCGGCTCTCCGACGTGTCACCAAATGCGGCCTCTTCTGCTGTCCCGGTACCGTGCCACGTCCGCCGGACGCTCGACGAGGTGCCCCGCCGCGCACCCGATCTCTGACGCCGGTGCCGGCGATCTCGCCCGCCCGCCTGAGGCTACCATCTCCACGGATCGCCCGGCACATCCCGCGCGTGTGCAGGATTCGAGTTTCCTCATCGGCGCGGCGCGCCGTGTTACAATTGAAAGGAACTGCACAACGAAGGGAGCCGTTCGTGGCACTCGTCATCGTGGTCATCGTTCTCGTCGCGGTCGCTGTCGTGGCCGTCTTCTCCGGCATCATGATCTACAACGGGCTGGTTCGGTCCCGCCTGCGTGTGAAGGAAGCGTGGTCCGGCATCGACGTGCAGCTCAAGCGTCGCGCGTCGTTGATCCCGAACTTGGTGGAGACGGTGAAGGGCTACGCCTCGCACGAGCGCGAGACGTTCGAAAACGTCACGGCAGCGCGCGCTCGGCTCCAGCAGGCGGGGACGCCGGGGCAGGCTGCCGAAGCGAACAACATGCTCACGCAGACCCTCCGCTCGCTGTTTGCCGTAGCGGAGCAGTATCCGGACCTGAAGGCGAACCAGAACTTCCTCGAGCTGCAGCACGAGCTCAGCGACATCGAGGAGAAGATCGCGTACGCCCGGCAGTTCTACAACACCAACGTGCTCTCCTACAACGCGAAGACACAGACGTTCCCGAGCGTCATCTTCGCCAACATGTTCGGCTTCCAGCCGTCGGAGTTCTTCGAGGCTGAGGAGGCCGCGCGTGAAGACGTCAAGGTGAGCTTCGCTCCCACGCCTCCTGCCGCGCCGCCGGCCCCGCCGCCCGCGGCGACAAGCTGAGAATGGCCCAGACCCCCGATCTGCCCGGCGACACCGGCGAGCCCGTCCTCGTCTACGATCGCATCGCCACCAACAAGCGCGAAACGTGGCTCATGATGCTGGTCTTCGTGGTCGTGCTCGGCGGCTTCGCCACCGCCATCGGCTACGCCGTTGGCCTGCCGTGGCAGGCGGCGCCGTTCGTGTTCGTTGCGCTCGGCGCCTACGCGATGATCAGCTACTACGCCAGCGCCGGCGTCGCCCTCGCGGTGAGCAACGCGCACGAAGTCACCAAGGAGGAGGAGCCGCAGCTGTACAACGTCGTCGAGAACCTCAGCATCGGCTCCGGCCTGCCGATGCCGAAGGTCTACGTCATGGAGGACGCCGCGCCCAACGCCTTCGCCACCGGTCGAGATCCGAAACACGCCTCGGTCACGGCCACGCGTGGACTCCTCAACAAGCTCGATAAGTCCGAGTTGGAAGGCGTGATCGCGCACGAGATGTCGCACGTCGGCAACTACGATATCCGCGTCATGACGATCACCGTCGTCCTTGTCGGCCTGGTGGCGCTGCTCGCCGACCTGTTCATGCGCTGGGCGTGGTTCGGCAGCGGCAGCCGATCCAACAACCGTGACCGCGGCGGTGGCGCCTATGCCATCATCATCTTGATCGCCGTCGTCCTCGCGATTCTTGCGCCGCTCGCGGCGCAGCTCATCCAGCTCGCCATCTCGCGTCAGCGCGAATACCTGGCCGATGCTTCGGGTGCGCTCCTCTGCCGCAATCCGGATGCGCTCGCCCGCGCGCTGGAGAAGATCACCGCCGATCCCGAGCCGTTGGCCGACGCCAACAAAGCGACGGCGCACCTCTATTTCGCCAATCCGCTGCGTGACCATGAGTCGTTTCTGAACGGCCTCTTCGACACCCACCCGCCCGTCGAGGAGCGCATCCGGCTCCTCCGGGCGATGTAACTCAATTCCGAACTTGGTGGTGGGAGCAGAGTGTGCTTAAATACAGCCGCTGCCGAAGCAGCCGCCTGCCGAAACGGAGTGCTGAGTGCAATACAAGGATTACATCGACATCGCGCAGATTCTGATCGCCACCGTGCTGACGATCGTGATCCTGCTGCAGGCGAAAGGCTCCGGCATCGGCGCTGCGTTCGGCGGCTCGACGGGGAGCAGCTTCCGCACCCGCCGCGGCGTCGAGAAGACGTTGTTCCAGCTCACCATCGTTCTGGCGATCGTCTTTCTGATCATCTCCGCACTGGGTGTCCGCGCATCACTCATCTAGCGGCCTGACCGTCGCCCGAAGGGGCTGCTGAGTTGCAGTATCTGCACTCCCGATGGTCCCTCTTCGGCGCGCTCGTGCTCGGCGTCATCACGCTCGGCGTCATTTCCTACTCCGTGCTCGCGCAGGCCCGTGGCCCGGCCGTCCCCGCGAGCGGGGGCCGCTACGTTGAGGGCGTAGCCCGCGCACCCGAGCGCATGAACCCGCTCTTCGCCGGCGCCAACCCCGTGGACGCCGACGTCGCTTCACTCGTGTTCAGCGGCCTCGTCCGGCTCGGACCCGACGGCACACCGCAGCCCGACCTGGCCGAGCGCTGGGAGATCACCGGCAACGGGCAGAGCTACATCTTCCATCTGCGCCCGGGCGTCGCGTGGCAGGACGGCCAGCCGTTCGATGCGGACGACGTCGTATTCACCTTCAAGGCGCTGGCCGATCCCGGGTTCAAAGGCGATCCGGCCCTCGCCCAACTCATGGACGGCGTCATCGTCACCGCGCGCGATCCCCTGACGGTCGAGTTCAAGCTCCAGCAGACGTACGCGCCGTTCCTCTCCTACCTGAATGTGGGGATCTTGCCCCGGCACCTGCTGGATGGTCTCGACGCCAACGGGCTGTTCAATGCGGAGTTCAACGCGCACCCGATCGGCACCGGGCCGTACGAGTTCAAGCAACACACGAGCCACGGCGTCGAGCTCACGACCAACCCGACGTACTATCTCGGCCCGCCTCATATTGCCACGATGGAGTTTCGCGTCTACGCCGACCAGGATTCGCTGACGGCGGCGTTGCGCGATCGCCAGGTCGACGGCGCGCTCCTGCCGCCCGCGACACCGTCGTCCGATATCGACTTCTTCGCCGCGGACAAGCGCTTCGCACTCCACGCGCTGACGACGACGGCCTACGACACCGTCTTCCTCGACACGCGTTCACCGCTCCTCGGCGACGCCACAGTGCGGAAGGCGTTGTGGCAGGGGACCAATCCGCAGTTGGTCATCGACCGGGCGGCCGGCGGGCGCGGCCAGCCCATTGAAACGACCATCCCGTCGCAGTCGTGGGCCTACACGCACGCAGATACTCCGGGCTTCGATCCCGGCGCCGCCGCTCGTGCACTGGAGGCGGCCGGCTGGTCGCGCGGCCGCGACGGCGTTCGGTTCAAGGGCGCACAGCGCCTCTCGTTCACGCTCGGCACGTCGAACGACCCGCAACAGGTAGCCATCGCCCACGAGCTGGCCGACGAATGGGACGCCATCGGCGCCGAGGTGACGGTGCAGGCGTACGCCGCCTCCAGCTACATCGACGACGTCCTCGTGCCGCGCCAGTACGAGGCCGCGCTGGTCCTCGTCGACCCCGGCCCCGACCCCGACCCGTATCCGTTCTGGCACTCCAGCCAGATCGCCCCTCCCGGACGCAACCTCTCGAACTACTCGAACCCCGGCATCGACGACGTGCTCGAGCGCGCGAGGCAGACGACGGATACGGCGCGGCGCAAGGATCTGTATGCGCTCTTCGCCGGCTATCTGATCGGGGCGGCGCCGCAGGTTCCGCTCTTTTCGCCTGTCTACACCTACGTGCAGAGTACGCGCGTGCAGGGCTTCGCGGACTCGCTGCTGTTCACGCCGTCCTCCCGCTTCAGCAGCGTCGCGCAGTGGTATGTGAACACCACGACAGACTGAGCGGCCCGCCGCTAGTTCGACGTCTTCTCCGGCTTCACCATCAGCCCCACCGCGTCGAGCACGGTCTGATCGACCGCGGTCGGCGCTCCCGTCATCAGGTCCGTCGCGCTCTTCGTCTTCGGGAAGGCGATTGACTCGCGGATGTCCGTCTCCTGCGCGAACAGCGCGGCCGTGCGGTCCATGCCCGGCGCCACGCCTCCGTGCGGCGGCGCGCCGAACTCGAACGCCTCCAGCATGTGGCCGAACTTCACGCGCGCGTCCTCCTCGCTGATCCCGAGCAGCTTGAAGATGCGCTCCTGCACCTCGCGGCGGTGGATCCGGATGCTGCCGCTGCCGATCTCCCAGCCATTGCACGTGAGGTCATAGGCATTGCTGCGCACCGAGCCGGGGTCGCTGTCGAGCAGGCCGAGATCTTCGTCCTTGATCGACGTGAAGAGGTGGTGCGTGGCGTCCCAGCGCTCCTCGTCGTCGTTCCACTCCACCAGCGGAAAGTCGACGATGAACGCGAACTTCAGCACGTTTGGGTCCGCGAGGTTCAGCTTGCCCGCGACGGTACGCCGCAGTGCGTCCAGCGCCGGCCGCACGCGGCCCGCCGAACCCGGCTCCTTGGCCGGCACTCCGCCCTGACCCGCTACGATCAGCACGAGGTCTCCGGCCGCTGCGCCCGCGAGCGTGCCGATCGAGCGTGTGAGCTCCAGGCCGAGGTGCTTCAGCACCGGCGAGCGGATCTCGTCTTCCGTAGCGGCTGCGGGCGCGGCCGTGAAGGCGATAGAGACGAGGCCTTTCGCGCCCAGACCCTTCACCGTCTCGGTCAGCGCGTCGATCTCCTTGCGGCTGAACTCCGCGCCGCCGGACACGCACAGCCCTTCGACGGAGCCGCCGCTCTCGACGGCGCTCTTGAAGACGATGAACTCCGTCCCGCGCACCGCGTTCGTGAAGTCGATGAGCTCCATGCCGTAGCGCAGGTCCGGCTTGTCGGTGCCGAAGCGACGCATCGACTCGGCGTACGTGATGCGCGGGAACGGGGACTGGCACGTCCAGGTCCGGCCGCACCTCCGCGGCGATGCCGAGGTAGAGCTGCTCCATGAGCTCCAGGATGTCGTCCTGCTCGACGAAGCTCATCTCCAGGTCGAGCTGCGTGAACTCCGGCTGCCGGTCCGCGCGCAGGTCCTCGTCGCGGTAGCAGCGGGCGATCTGGAAGTAGCGCTCGAATCCGGCCACCATCAGCAGCTGCTTGAACTGCTGCGGCGACTGCGGCAGGGCGTAGAAGCTGCCCGGGTGGACGCGGCTGGGCACCAGGTAGTCGCGCGCACCCTCCGGCGTCGGGTTGGCCAGCACGGGCGTCTCGATCTCGATGAACTTGCGGTCCGTCAGGAACTTTCGGATGTAGGCGATGATCCGGTGGCGCATGACGATGTTGTCGTGCAGCCGCTCGCGCCGGAGGTCCAGGTAGCGGTACTTGAGCCGCGTCGGCTCGCTGATCTCCGAGTCCTCGTTGATGTAGAAGGGCGGCGTCTTGGCGGCGTTGAGCACGGAGGCCTCGGCGGCGCGCACCTCGATGGCGCCGGTGGGCATCTTGTCGTTCTCGGTGCCCTCGCGGCGCCGCTCCACCGTCCCGCGCACCTGCAGCACGTACTCGCCGCGCGCCTCGCTGGCGACGGCGTGGGCAGCGGACTGCTCCGGGTTGAAGACCACCTGCACGATGCCGCGGGAGTCTCGCAGGTCGATGAAGATGAGGCCGCCGTGGTCGCGGCGGCGGTGCACCCAGCCGGCCAGTGTCACGTCCTTGCCCTCGTGTTCGGCGCGCAGGTCGCCGCAGTAGTCAGTCTTCAGCACGTGCCCTCCTGTGCGAGCCGCAGAGTGCGCCGGGTGGCGCAGTGTAACCGGCTGGGTTGACTCGACCATCGCGATCACCAAATGCGCGACGAAAAAATGCACTTGAGGGTTCGAAAAGGGTGGATTCAATCGACGGGCCAGGCGCGATCACTGGCGCAACGTGAGAAGCCGAGGCTGCGGGCATACGGGTGGTACGGGCCATGGAGTGAGCTTAGGGCGGCACGAGGGGAGCTCCAAGCGTTTCGTGTCACCGGCGGGCGGGGGTGGTCTTGCAATCGACGGCGTTCGGTGGCACACTTCGGTCTCTATAGACGGCACCGATACGTCGACAGGTTATCGGCGGGCGACTCCGGGCGATCCGGAGGCTGCGAGAGGCGGCAGGCTTGGACCTCGGGCAGATCGAGGCGTTCGTACAGGTCGCGCAGCACCGCAGCTTCAGCAAGGCGGCCGACGCGCTCTTCCTCACCCAACCATCTGTAACGGCGCGCATCCAGTCGCTGGAGCGCGACCTGGGCGAGGCGCTGTTCGAGCGGAACGGCCGTGGTGTGCGGCTGACGGAGATGGGCGGCACCTTCCTGCCGTACGCCCGACGCGCCCTCAAGGCGCTGCAGGAGGGCCGCGACGCGCTGGAAGGGCATGCGCAACCTCGACATCGGCACGCTGAAGCTCGGCTCCGCGCTCACCGTCAGCACGTACGTCCTGCCGAAAATCCTCAAGCAGTACTGCTCCACGTATCCCGGCGTAGAGGTGAGTGTGCACACGGGCCGCTCCGAGCAGGTGCTGCAGATGGTGCTGAGCGACGACGTGCACTGTGCGCTCGAGCGCACCGTGCAGCACCCCGAGATCGTCACGATCCCGCTGTACGAAGACGACCTGGTGCTGGTCGCCTCACCGGACCACCGTTTCGCGCGCGCCGGCACGGCATCGATCGAGGACGTCGGCCGCGAGCCGCTGATCCTGTTCGACAGGGGCAGCAGCTACAACCAGCTGATCCAGGGCGTGTTCCGGCAGCATGGCATCGTGCCGCGCACCCTGATGGAGCTGGACACGATCGAGGCGACCAAGAAGATGGTGGAGGAGGGGCTCGGCATCGCGCTGCTGCCGAAGGTCTCGACCGAGCGAGAGATCGAACAGGCCCGCCTGCGATTGATCGGCGTCACCGGCGCGACGATGCCTCGCCGCCAGATCTCCCTCATCTTCCGCAAGAACCGCAAGCACACCCGCGCCGTGCACGCGTTCCTGACGCTGATCGCGGAGCTGTACGAAGTGACGATCCCGGAGGCAGCGCTCTCTGGCGTGGCGTGATCGATGACTGACAGCGAACAACAGGCCATGGCGCTGCTCGACGAGTGGATGGCCGCGTTCAACTCGCGCGACGTAGCGCGGTTCGCGGCGACGTTCAACTACCCGTCGGTGCGGCTGGCGAGCGGGCGGCTGGTGATCCTGGAGTCCGCGGCGTCGCACCGGCCAAACCTGTTCGAGCTGTTGGCCAGCATCGGCTGGGACCACAGCGCCTGGGACCGGCGGCGCATCATCAGCAGCGGCGACGACAAGGTGCACTTCGACACGTGCTTCACCCGCTACCGGTCGGACGGCAGCGTCATCGGCACGTACGACTCGGTGTATGTGGTGACGCTGCAGGAAGGGCACTGGGGCGTGAAGATGCGGTCGAGCTTCGCGCCGTAGCTGCTACTTCTTGCGTGGCTTCGCCGCTGCGGCACCTCTCCGCGCGGCTGCGGGCTTCGCACCGCCCAAGACCCTGTCCCTGATCTCCTTCATCCGGTCGATGTTCGGCTTGTCGGGGCCTTTGGCGGCGCCGTCGATCTTGTAGCCAGGTACCTCAAGCAGGAACGGTACGTCAGCGAACGCTGGATGGGCGACGATCGCCTCGAAGCCCCCGAGGCCGATGTGACCGTCGCCGATGTTCTCGTGGAGGTCGCGACCCGCTCCGAGCGGTGTCTTCGAGTCGTTGCAGTGGACGGCGGCCACGTTCTTCGCGCCGACCTCGCGCTCCAGCTCCTCCATCGCCGCGGCGACGCCTTCGGTGTTGCTGAGGTCGTAGCTCGCGGCGAAGGCGTGGCACGTATCGATGCAGATGCGGGCGCGGGGGTTGTCGATGCCCTTGAGGATGCGGCCGAGGTCGGCGAACTGCGAGCCGATGGTGCCGCCGCCGCCGGCTGAGTTCTCGAAGATCATCAGCGTCTCTTCCGGCGTCTCCGCGAGCACGTCCTGCGCGGCCTTGCAGATCTGGTCGAAGACCGCGTCGAGCCCCATGCCCTTGTGGCTGCCGGTGTGGAAGATGACGCCCGCCGCGCCGATGCGGCCGGCGATGTTCAGCGTGCTGCGGAGCGTGCTGGCCGACGTCTTGAAGATCTTGGCGTCGGCGCTGGCGAGGTTCATCAGGTACTTGCCGTGGATGAAGACGGGGCCGATGCCGGTCTCCGCCATGCGGTCGCGGAACTCCTGCACCTGCGCGTCGTCGAGCCGCGCCGTCCCCCACTGCTGAGGCGCCGACTCGAAGATCTGGATGCACTCCGCGCCGATCTTCTGCGCGCGCTCGAATCCCGTGGCGATTCCGCCGGCCGTGGAGACGTGTGCGCCGATCTTCATCGCGGATCCCTCCTCAATGTTGGAGCGGGGTCAGTATAGCCATCGGCGGGTGCGGCGTCAGAGCGCAGCCGCCGGCGCTACGGAAGGAGGCGACGGAAGAAACCGCTGCGCTTCGGTTCGGCCGCGGCGGCTGCGTCTCGATCCTCGGCTCGCAGCGTGCTGCCGGACCACCTGCCGCGCGCCCAGAAGTGATAGAGGTTGAACGCGACGCCGAACAGCACGCCGGCGAGCGCGCACGGGAATGAAACGATGAGGCCGAGCAGGCCTATCGCGCGGAGTGGGATGACGAATGCCAGTCCGCCGAAGGCCGCCGGCGCGAGGAGCGCGAGGGCGCGGTCTTCCCAGCGGGGCACCTGCACCCGCTTCCACTTCGGCAACAGCAGCCGAAGCGCCACGACGTCCAGCACGGCGAGGATCGCGGTGGCGAGAGCGACGCCTACGAGCAGAGGCAGTTGAACCCTCCCTGCAAGTGTTCCATCGAAAGCTTACAGCCCCGGAGGGCGATGCTGGCGCTGGTCCCACCGCGCGATCAGCCAGATTCCCAGCGGCCGAGATCGCGATGGGGATCAACGCGAGCGGGGGATTCGTTACGTAGAGGAGGAAGATCATGGTTCCGTCGATCAGCACGGCGAAGATGCCGACGAGCGGCCACAGCAGCATCCCGAAGACCATGCGGGTGATGACGAGCGCGTCGAGGCAGCCGGGGCGTGGCTCCCGGTCGTCGGGCGTGGGCTTGCGGTCGTAGTAGACCATGTGGCCGGTATGATAGCGGGCGTGTCCGGCGCCAAGGTTGCCATCCCAGACTCGCTCCTCAACACGACGCGCGACGAGCGCGGCGACGAAGGCCTCGCGTGGCTCCAGCGCGTGCCCGCGATCGTCGAGGAATGCGCGCGGCAATGGTCGCTCGACGTTGGATGGCCGTTCGACAACCTGTCGTACAACTACGTTGCGCAGGCCCTCCGCGCAGACGGCACACCGGCCGTGCTGAAGGTCTGCTTCATCGAGCCGGAGTTCTTCGCCGCGGCCGAGGCGCTCCGCATCTTCGACGGGCGTGCGTCGGTGCGGCTGAGGGAGTGCGACCCCGAGCGCGGTGCGATGCTGCTGGAGTACGTCGAGCCGGGCCGGCCCGTGAGCTCGCTCGTCGACGACATCGCCGAGACGGTGGCCGCGGCCTCCGTGATGCGGCGCCTGTGGCGACCGGCGCCGCCGGCCGGGCACGTGTTCCCGCTGGCGGGCGACTGGCTCGCCGCGGCGAGCGACCCGCGGACGCTTCCGGCGACGAAGGCGAAGCATCCGTGGATCGCTGGCGTGTTGGCGCGCGCGAGCGAGATGGCGGCCGGCCACGCAGACCAGATGCTGCTACACGGCGACCTGCACCACGACAACATCCTTTCGTCCGACCGCGATGAGTGGCTGGCCATCGACCCGAAGGGCGTCGTCGGCGAGCCGGCGTGGGAGATCGCGCCGTTCCTGATGAACAACCTGCCGCCGGATCCGGGCGAGTGGCGGCGCATCGTGCGGCGGCGCGCCGACCAGCTCTGCGACGAACTGTCGCTCGACCGGGAGCGGGTGTACGCGTGGAGTGCGGTGCGGTCGCTGCAATCGGCGTTCTGGTCGCTGCGCGATTCGGTGCGGCTCTTCGAAGTAGCCGTGTTCTGCGCGGAGGAGCTGGGGCGGGGCCCCGGCGTATGATGTGCGTGCGTCGTCTTGCGATCGCGGGAGGTGGATGATGGACCGGCAATCGGCGTGGGAGCTGCTGTGCGAGTACACGCAGACGGACGGGCTGCGCAAGCACGGGCTGGCCGTCGAGACGGTGATGCGCCACCTCGCGCGCAAGCACGGCGAGGACGAGGAAGTGTGGGGGATCACGGGGCTCCTGCACGACTTCGACTACGAGCGCTGGCCGACGGCGGAGGGCCACCCGTACGAGGGGAACAAGATCCTGACCGAGCGCGGCTATCCGGACGACGTCAAGACGGCCATCATGGGCCACGCGGACTACACCGGTGTGGCGCGGGAGACGCTGATGGCGAAGACGCTCTTCGCCGTCGACGAGCTGACGGGCTTCGTGACGGCGGTGGCGCTCGTACGCCCCAACAAGAGCATCTTCGAGGTGGAGCCGTCGTCCGTGCGCAAGAAGATGAAGGACAAGGCGTTCGCACGCCAGGTGAACCGCGACGACATCGTCCACGGAGCGGAGCAGCTCGGCGTGGAGCTTGAGGCGCAGATCGCGGAGGTGATCGAGGCGCTGCGATCGAATGCGGAGGCGCTGGGGCTCAAGGGGACGGCGTAGCCGCATCACGATGCATCCCGCGCATCGCGAGAGTAGTGTAAATCGAGCCTCCCTCCCTTATCCTGAACCCATGAGACGACGAGGCCGCCCTCCGTATCCGGACGTACTCACGCCCCGCCAGTGGGAAGTGCTCGCCCTGATCCGCGAGGGCCTGACCGACCGGGAGATCGCGCTTCGGCTCGGCATCAGCCTCGACGGCGTCAAGTTCCACGTGTCGGAGATCCTCGGAAAGCTCGGGGTGAGCAACCGCAACGAGGCTGCGCGCTGGGCCGGCGAGCGGGTGGCTTCCCCGACGGCGTGTTTGGCGCGGGCGCCGCGCCGGGGTGGAGCAGGAGCAGTGGTGGCGCAGTGTCCGCTGCCGCGTACCCTGCACCACCTTAAATTGCGGGCCGGGGGGACACCCCCCGGAGCCCCCCGGCAGGGTGCGCTGCGCTCCCTGCACCCCCTGCGTCGCGGGCCCAGCAGCGGCGCAGGGATCCAGGAACTGCCGTATCGGAGCGCCGGAGGAGGCTCGCCGCATGCTGATCCCGTCCGTCATCGAGACCAGTGCGCGTGGCGAGCGGGCCTTTGACATCTACTCGCTGCTGTTGCGGGAGCGCATCGTCTTCCTCGGCACGCCGGTGGACGACCAGGTGGCGAACCTGATCGTGGCGCAGCTCCTGTACCTGGAGCGCGAAGACCCCGAGAAGGACATCAACCTCTACATCCACTCGCCGGGCGGCTCGATCACGGCGGGGCTGGCGATCTACGACACGATGCAGCTCGTGCGGCCGGACGTCGCGACGTTCGCCGTGGGGATGACGGCGAGCATGGGGACGGTGCTGCTCTGCGCGGGTGCGCACGGGAAGCGCTTCGCGATGCCGAACGCGACGGTGCACATCCACCAGGCGCTGCTCGGCGGCGGCGGGATCAGCGGCCAGGCGACCGACATCGAGATCCAGGCGAAGGAGATCCTGCGCGAGAACGACATCCTGCGCGGCATCCTCTCGAAGCACTCCGGCCAGGAGGAGGAGCGCATCCGGCGCGACTTCGACCGCGACTTCTACATGGACGCCGAGCAGGCGAAGGGCTACGGCATCATCGACGAGATCCTCTCGGCGCGAGAGGCGGAGCGGCGCACGGCGAGCCTCAAGCATTAATCGCGGCCAATTCCCCGTGCGGCTTACCCCGTTATCGCTAGCACCGCCCTTTCGATCGTCCTACAATAGAACCTATGTTCCGGCTTGCCATTGACCCGCTGGGCGCGCATGGCGGCGACTGACGCCGCACGCCGCACGCTCTTCGCTGAATACGACCCGACGCCGCTGAACGACGTCGCGGTGCCGCCGTTCCCCGGACACGAGGCCGACGAGGAGGAAGAGGGCGAGCAGGGCGGCATCGAGCTGGAGTGGGAGCGCCCGAAGCAGGACTGGTCGCCGATCGGGCCGGGCGAGCCGACGGACGACGTGCCGGTGCGCTTCATCGACGGCTCGATTTCGTCGAAGACGGTGGGCTCGATCGTCGTGGGGTTCCGGCGGCGGCCGTTGATCGCCGCGGCCATCTCGGCGGCGTCGCTGGAGCTCGAGGGCCGGACGCTGCGGCGCGGGGCGGGCGCGCACACACGGAAGGTGCTCTGCCTCTACTCCGACGGGATCGCGCGCGAAGCGATGGTCGAAGCGGCGCACGCGCTGCATGAGATCGGCGTGGAGCTGCTCGACCGGCCGACGGAGGCGATGCCCCCGGACTTCGATTCGATGCGGAGGGGCGCGCGGCAGCTGGCGATGCAGGCGATGGAGGAGGCGGAGCGCGCGGTGCTGATCGCCGATCTGCGCAAGCCCACGCTGATGGACGGATTGCTGGAGCGCCGCCTGGCGACCGTCCCGTCGCACGACGTGCCTGTGGTCGGGCTGGTGAAGCGGCAGATGACGGCGTACCTGCCCTCGGGGCTGCAGGAGCTGACGTACGCGCTGAAGCCCGGCGAGCGCACGCCGGCGTTCGTGCTGCGCACTGTGCAGCACGTCGACCTGGTGAACGTGTACGTGCGGCTCTCGTCGGAGCGCGGCGCATCGCCCTCGTACGGCGTCGTGCGCGTGACGGCGCCGCTGCAGTACGTCGAGCACCGCTATCCGGGCGAGGCGGCGGGCGCGTACCTCTCGGGCCTCGCCGGCTACCTGTACCGGATGCGACACCGCGATCTGGCGTACTCGCGCGCCGGGATCAGCGTGGAGCCGATCGTGCGGGTGGAGGACCACCTGCACGCGATCCTGCCCGACGTCGACGTGCTGATCCCGAAACTCCACCGCATGTTCGGGAGGGCCGCATGAAGAAGGCCTATGCGCTCGCGGCGGGGGAAGGGCGATCGTACGTCTGGCACGACGTGCTGTTCACAATGAAGGCGGCACAGGCGGAGACGGGCGGTGCGTTCGCGCTGTGGGACGTTACGACGCGCCCCGGCGAGGAGCCGCACATGCACGTTCACGACGACGTCGACGAAATCTTCTACGTCCTCTCCGGTTCGATCACGTTCCGCGCGGGACAGACGCTCCTTCAAGATGGAGAAGGGCGGCTTCGTCTACATCCCCCTTGGCACGCCGCACACCTACAAGATCCACAGCCGCACGGTGCGACTGATCGGCATCAGCACGCCCTCCGCATTTGGTGACAACATCGAGGCGACGGGCACGCCGGTGAAGCAAGCGCGCATTCGGGGAGGGACACGTGGCAGTCGATAACGGACGTGTCGCCGAGCAGAGCGCCGAACCGGTGGCCGTGGGCCGCATCGGCTGCCCGGTCGGGCAGGAAGCGAACGTCGACGAGTTCTACTTCTGGGTGGCGCCAGGCCAGCTCGTCGAGCAGACGCAGATCGTCCGCGTGCCGACCAACATGGGCGGCACGGACGTGGAGCTGTTCGGCGTGGTCGAGCAGGTGTACCGTCGCTCCACGATCTCCTCGATGCACATGGAGCTGGCGGCGCACGACGGCGATCCCGTCGCCGACGACCTGATGCTGGACCGCGACGGCGTGACGTACGCGAAGGTGCGCGTCGTCAACGCTTTCCCGCCCAAGCTCGCGCCGCCGATCGAGGGCAGCACCGTGTTCTCCTGCGGCGAGCAGGAGGCGGAGCGCGCCTACGAGATGGACCAGTACGCCACGGAGCGCGGCGTCTGCATCGGCCTGATCCGCAACGGCGGCGACTCCACGGCCGGGCGCGCGTTCCTCGACCAGGACTTCCTGCTTGGCGCGCAGGCGGGCCACCTCAACGTCAACGGCGCCGCGGGCTCCGGGACGAAGTCGTCCTTCCTGACGCTGGCGACGTACCAGACGATCAACGCGATCAAGTCGCGCTCTGCCGGGATGGTGGGCACGGGGCAGCAGCCGCGGGTGAAGGCGTTCATCTTCAACGTGAAGGGGTTCGACCTGTTCTGGCTCGACCGCTGGTCGACGAAGTTCGGCGAAGACGACGCGCGAGTCCTGGCCGAGATGGGCATGACGTCGCCCGACGTCTTCCGCAGCATCGCCTACTACGCCCCGGAGACGTCAATCCGCAGCGGCGACGCGCGCCCGATCCCGACGGAGCGGCCTGGCGACGTGCGCCCTTACTCCTGGTCGCTGAAGGACGTGATCGACTTCGGGCTGTTCGAGCTGCTGTTCTCCGAGGAGGCGCGCGCGAACGACAACCTGGTCACACTGATCAACTGGCTCGGTCACCGCCTCTCGACCGGCCGAACGAAGGCGCTGAGCCTCGACGAGCGGCTGGGCGGCCAGCCCGACGCGCGGCACGCGGCGCGACGCCAGCTCACCGACTCCAACGAGAAGGCGTTCAACGCGAAGAACGATCTACGGAACGGCATGCCGCTGCTGACGTTCCAGGACCTGCTCGACTACATCGAGCAGAAGGCGCAGCCGGAGTCGAAGGAGCTGGACGACGACAGCCTGCGCAGCATGAGCAACTCCACCATCCAGGCGCTCTGGCGCAGGCTGGCGCGCGTGCTCGGCCCGAACTCCGGGCTGCTGCGACGCGACGACGTCGAGGGCTCGCCGCTCGCGCTGGCGACCGCCCCGGAGGACGTGACCGTCATCGACATCCAGTCGATCACGGACGCGCACCTGCAGCGATTCGTCATCGCCAGCGCGCTCAACCAGCTCGTGCAGTGGCGCAGCGGGCCGCACGCCGCGCGCCACGAGACGTTCCTCGTCGTGATCGACGAGCTGAACCGCTACGCGCCGCGCGGCGCATCGGACCCGATCACAAAGCTGTTCGAGTACGTCGCCAGCCAGATGCGCTCGCGCGGCATCATCCTCTTCGGCGCGCAGCAGCAGGGCTCGCGCGTGTCGGAGGTCGTGATCGAGAACAGCCAGACGCGCGTGCTCGGCCGCTCTGGCGGACAGGAGCTGGCCGACTCGATCTGGCGCGGCTTCTCGGACGGCGACCGCAAGCTGGCGCTGCGGCTGGGGCCGGACGAGAAGGTGATCGTCGCGCCGAACTTCCGCGAGGCGCTCCACGTGAAGGTGCCGCGGCCGCCGTGGGCGATGCGCCCCGAGGAGCAGACCGACGCCGCCGCCATCTTGGCTCAAGGACGCGAAGCAGGCGCCGAACGTCGCATCGTCGAAGGCCTCGCCGAGTCCTGCCGGCCGGCGCAAGGCGGAGTCGCTGGAGCTGTGAGATGAAGCTCCTGTTTTCCGCTGACTGGCACCTCGGCTACACGCTCGCGGGCGCGAACCCCCAGTCGCGGTTGGATGACCAGGTCCGCAACATCGAGAAGATCGCCGCCTACTGCGAGGAGCACGCGGTCGACGTGCTGGCGATCGCCGGCGACGTGTTCGAGGCGCAGGAGCGGGGAGCGGCCCGCACCGCCGTCCAGCTGATGATCCACGCGCTGCGTGCGCCGCTGTCGCGCGGGCTGCGCATCGTCGCCGTGGCGGGGAACCACGACCGCGACTACTTCATGGAGACGGCGAACGTCTGGCTCGGCGCGGAGGCGGCGCCCGGCGACGAGCGCATCATCTTCCGCACCAAGCCGGGGCTGGTGACGATCCACGCGAACGGCGAGCGCGTGAACTTCGCGCTGCTGCCGTTCCCGACGCCCGCGCGCTACGACCTGCGGCAGGACGACACCGGCGGCGTCGCGCACCGGAACGAGCGGCTGGCCAAGCTCTTCGTCGAGAAGATGGAGGAGATCCGCAAGGAGGCGGCGGCGCAGAAGCTGCCGACGTGCTCCTGACGCACGTCACGGTCGAGGGGTCGACGGTGAAGGCGCACCGCATCTCGCAGCGCGACGACGTCGTCGTGCCGCGCGGAGCGTTCCCGGAGTTCGAGCTGACCGTGATCGGCCACATCCACAAGCCGGAGCGCATCGGCAGCGCGGAGTTCTACTACGTCGGCGGGCTGGACCGGATGGACGTCGGGGAGAAGGCGTACGAGCCGCGCGTGCTGCTGGCGGACGTCGGTCCGGACGGTTTGCGTGACATAACATCGCTGCTGCTCGACCCCACGCCGTTCGAAGCGATCGTCGCCCGTGACGAGGAGGAGCTGACGGCCGCGCGCGACCGGCTGGAGCGGCCGGACGACACGCTCGTGAAGCTGACGCTGCAGGTGCCGTACGGGACGTACACCGCCCCGCTCGTCGATAGGGCGCGGCAGCTCTTCCCGCGGCTGTACGGCAACGTCGAGCACGAGTGGGAGGACGCGCCGAAGATCGACGTCATCGAAGGGCTGAACAAGGCCAATCTCGAGGAGACGGTGCGCCGCTACCTGGATGAGCAGCAGATGCCCGACGAAGAGCGGGAGGCGTTGATGGCGCTCGTGGTCGAACTGCGCGCGGGAGCGCTGGCGGAGGCGGACGCGTGATCCCGCTCAGCGTGCGCATGAAGGGGTGGATGCGCTACCGCGACGAGCAGGTCGCGGACTTCGGCGACGGCCGGCTCATCGCGATCTGCGGCGAGAACGGCGCGGGGAAGTCGTCCATCTTCGACGCGATCACGTTCGCGCTCTACGGCAAGCATCGGCTCGGCAAGATGCACGCCGACCAGCTCATCTCAGAGGACATGGACCGTCTCTCGGTGGAGTTCGAGTTCGAGGTCGACGGCCAGCGCTACCTCGTGCGGCGCAGCCGCGGCAAGAAGCAGGGCGAGCGCGACCAGAGCATGTGGACGTGGGACGACGCCGGCAACGACTGGGCGCAGGTGCCCGGCACGGAGAAGGAGGATGCGCTCGAGCGGACGATCGCGCACGTCGTGCGGCTGTCGGCGGATGCGTTCACGGCGTCGTTCATGCTGCAGCAGGGCGGCTCGACGGAGTTCATCGACGCCGACCCGAAGCCGCGCTTCGACATCATCAGCAGCCTCATCGGCCTCAAGGAGTACGAGGAGCTGGAGAAGCGCGCGCGTGACGCCGGCCGCGAGGAGCGGCGGAAACTCGAGGAGCTGAAGGAGAAGCTCAAGGGGTACGACGGCGTCGACGAGACGACGCTGGTGCGGCTGCGTGACGACGTGGAGGCGGCGACCGCGCGCGAGGCGGATGCCGCGGCGTTGCTGAAGGCGGCCACGGCAATGCTGGCCGATGCGCAGCGCTACAGCCGCCTCACCGGCGAGATCGCGCGCTCGAGGCGACGATCGCGCGGGCGGCGGGGCTGCTGTGCCGAGAAGGAGCAGATCGAGAAGGACGCTGGCCTGTTCGAGACGCTGTCACAGGCATTCGACGGCGTGACGCGCATCCAGGCGGCGCTGGCAGACGCTTCGCGTGCCGAGGCGGCCGCGGCCGACG
Source organism: uncultured Chloroflexia bacterium (assembly GCA_963843685.1). Classification (GTDB taxonomy): domain Bacteria; phylum Chloroflexota; class Dehalococcoidia; order DSTF01; family JACRBR01; genus DASQHL01. The sequence continues at coordinate 768,997 of CAWJLO010000010.1, read as the reverse complement.
CGCAGAAGCAGGCGGCGAAGATCGACGTCGCGGCGCTGACGTCCGCCGCACAAGGCGGCGGCCGAAGCGGTGAAGGCGGCGGCGAAGGAGCAGGCGTCGGCCGAGAAGGCGCACGCGTCGGCGCAGGCGGCGGAGCGCGCGGCGTACGACTTCGCGGAGATCGCCGCAGCAGTGCTGGAGGGCCGCGAGCGCGTGGCGTCGTTCGAGGCGCGCGTGAACGGAGATCGACGCGCAGCTCAAGAAGCTGTCGTCGGCGCGCGAGAAGGCCGAGCGCGACGCGGCGGCATCGGCGAAGGCGCTGACGTCGGCGGAGGTAGCGCTGGAGTCGGCGCGAAAAGACGGCGCGGAGTGGCGTGCGCAGGCGGATCAGCTTAAGCGCGACCTCGCCGAGCGGAAGGCGGCGGCGAAGGAGGCGACGCTGCTCGCGCTGCGGCCAAAAGATCGACAAAGCGGCGGCGAAGCGCGAGGTGGAGGAGCTGACAGCGCGGCTCGGTGAGGCGCAGGCGAAGGCGGCGGAGGCGACGGCGGCGGAGCAGATCCGCGAACAAGGCGCGCGCGTCGGCGAAGAAGGCGGCGGACGACGCGGCGGCGGCCGTCAGCACGAGCGCGCAGCAGATCAGCCGGCTCGACGGCGAGCGCGCGTCGGCCGACAGGATCACGCGCGCAGGCGGCGACGGCGCTCGCGGAGCACGAGGCGCGGCTCAACGGCCGGCTGAAGGACGTCGCGACGGCGCAGAAGGCGCTGGCCGACGCCGACGCGCAGCTCAAGCGGGCTACCGCAGCGCTGGATGCCGCGCGCGCGGCGCACGACGCCGCGCGGACGTCGGAGGAGTCGGCGCGCGCGGCGCTGGACGCCGGCAAGCAGCGGCGGGCGGAGCTGGAGTCGACGGCGCGAGAGCAGGCGGCGACGGCGGCGGGCCATCGCAAGCTCGCGGAGTCGACGGCGGCGGGGCTTGGGCGAGCTGGGCGCGCGGGCGCTGGAGGATCGCGGCGGAGGTGCTCGGCGCGCTGCGGAAGAACCAGAAGGAGCTGGCCGAGGCGCCGAAGCGCAAGGCGGCGCTCGACCGCGCGGTGCAGGAGCACACGTCGGCGACGGCGCAGCGCGAGGCGAAGCAGCAGGAGGTCGACGAGATACCGGCGGCGCACCACGTCGAGGCGGCCGCGGCGCAGGCGGCCGTGGCGCAGGCGGAGGCGGACGCGAAGTCAGCGCGGGAACAGCGCGACGCGGCGGCGCGCGAGCTGACGACGGTCGAGATGCGGATCAAGGATTTGGAGGCGATGCGGTGCGAGCGCGCGAAGTCGGAGGAGCGCGCGCGCCTGCTGCGCAAGCTGGTGAAGCTGCTCGGGAAGGACGGCCTGCAGGGCGCGCTCGTCGCCGACGCGCTGGGGCAGGTGACGAGCAACGCCAACGGCTTCCTCAAGCGGCTGACCGGCGGCACGCTGGAGCTGAGCATCCAGCAGGAAGGCGACTCGCTGGAGCTACAGGCGCGTGACGCGACGTGCATGCGGGAGCCCCGCAGCGCGAAGGCGCTCTCCGGGTCGCAGAAGTTCCGCTGCGCGGTGGCGATCGCGTCGGGGATCGGGCAGTACGCGGGGGCGGGCGGCATGCGCTCGATCGTCATCGACGAGGGTTTCGCGAGCCTGGACGTCGACAGTCAGAAGCTCATGGTGGACGAGCTGAAGCACCTCGCCGAGATCATGGACAAGGTGATCGTCGTCTCGCACCTGGAAGCCTTCACCGACCGCGACAACTTCCCGGATCAGCTGCTGGTGGAGACGGTAGGCGACGGATCGCGGATTAGGCGGGCATCGTGAGCTACGTGTTGTCGACTCTCAGACTTCCCTGCCCTGGGATCCGCCGCTACTCCCGCGGCGCCACGTAGATCTTGGCGCCGGCCTCGCGGAACTCGCGGGACTTTTCGTCCATGCCGGCGGCGATCGCTTCGCCCTCGGCCAGCGCCTTCGCGGCCGCGTAGTCGCGCACGTCCTGCGTGATCTTCATGCTGCAGAAGTGCGGGCCGCACATGCTGCAGAAGTGCGCGGCCTTCGCCGGCTCGGCAGGCAGCGTCTCGTCGTGGTACGACGCAGCCGTCTCCGGGTCGAGCGAGAGGTTGAACTGGTCGTTCCAGCGGAAGCTGAACCGCGCGCGTGACAGCGCGTCGTCCCACGCCTGCGCCCCCGGGTGGCCCTTCGCGAGGTCGGCGGCGTGGGCGGCGATCTTGTAGGCGATGACGCCGTCCTTCACGTCCTGCTTGTCGGGCAGGCCCAGGTGCTCCTTCGGCGTCACGTAGCAGAGCATCGCCGTGCCGAACCAGCCGATCATCGCCGCGCCAATGGCCGACGTGATGTGGTCGTAGCCGGGCGCGACGTCGGTCACGAGCGGGCCGAGCGTGTAGAACGGCGCCTCGTGGCACACCTCCATCTGCAGCTCGACGTTCTCCTTGATCTTGTGCATCGGCACGTGTCCGGGGCCTTCGATCATCACCTGCACGTCGTGCTTCCAGGCGATCTGCGTCAGCTCGCCCAGCGTGCGCAGCTCGGCGAACTGCGCCTCGTCGTTGGCGTCGGCGACGCAGCCGGGGCGCAGGCCGTCGCCGAGCGAGAACGCGACGTCGTAGGCCTTCATGATCTGGCAGATGTCCTCGAAGTGCGTGTAGAGGAAGTTCTCCTCGTGGTGCGCCAGGCACCACGCGGCCATGATCGAGCCGCCGCGCGAGACGATGCCGGTGACGCGCTTCGCCGTCAGCGGCACGTAGCGCAGCAGCACGCCGGCGTGGATGGTGAAGTAGTCGACGCCCTGCTCCGCCTGCTCGATCAGCGTGTCGCGGTACACCTCCCACGTCAGGTCCGCGGCCTTGCCGTCGACCTTCTCCAGCGCCTGGTAGATGGGCACGGTGCCGATGGGCACCGGCGAGTTGCGGATGATCCACTCGCGCGTCGTGTGGATGTTCTTGCCCGTCGAAAGGTCCATCACCGTGTCGGCGCCCCAGCGCGTCGCCCACGTCATCTTCTCGACCTCCTCGTCGATCGATGAGGCGACGGCGGAGTTGCCGATGTTGGCGTTGATCTTCACCAGGAAGTTGCGGCCGATGATCATCGGTTCCGTCTCCGGGTGGTTGACGTTCGAGGGGATGATGGCGCGGCCGGCCGCCACCTCGTCGCGAACGAACTCCGGCGCGACGTTCTCGCGCAGGGCGATGAACTGCATCTCCGGCGTGATCATGCCGAGGCGGGCGTAGTGCATCTGGCTGACGTTGCCGCCGTTCTTGGCGCGCAGCGGCTGACGTCGCAGGCCCGGGAACTCCTCCGTTGTCGGCGCATCACCGTTGCGGTGGCCGTTGTCGGCCGGCTTCACTGCCCGGCCGGGTGACGGCTCGATGTCGCCGCGCTCGCGGATCCACGGCTCGCGCAGCGGCGGCAGGCCCCGCCGGATGTCGGTGGCAACGCCAGGGTCGGTGTACGGGCCGCTCGTGTCGTACAGCCGGAAGGCGCCGTCCGGGAGGTCCGTGTCGGTGACTGCGACGTCGCGCACGGGGACCCGCAGGTCGGGGCGCGGGCCCTGCACGTACGCCTTGCGGCTGGCGCTGGGGCTCGCGTTCTCGGGCGTGTGGCCGTTCGTGCTGCTGGTGGTCATCGCTACCTCCCTGCGTGGATCAAGAAACAAGAACGCCGCTGCACGGCAGCGGCGAATTCGGTGCGTTCCCTTCGCCGGCATTACCCGGACAGGTTCAAACGGTCGGCCTTCGGCCCTCTCAGCCCGTCACTCCGGGCTCCCGTCGCTGTCTGTTCAGTTGTGCATGCACGGTACATCCGCCGAGGCTGGCGTGGCAAGCGATGCCGGGAACGAGGCGGCGCGCGCGGCGTAACCGTGTATCATTCTTCCAATCTAGGCCGGGATCCGTGAGCAAAGGCAGCCGATCGTATGGGGATTCGCGTCTTCATTGCGGACGACCACGCCGTGGTGCGCCAGGGCCTGCGCATGTTCCTCTCCGACGAGCCCGACTTCGAACTCGTGGGGGAAGCCGCCGACGGCGCGGACGCCGTGCGCCAGGTCGCGGAATTGAAGCCGGACGTCGTGCTCATGGATCTGCTCATGCCGGTGCTTGACGGGATCGGCGCGATCGGCAGGATCCGCGCGGAACAGCCGGACACCGAGGTGATCGCGCTCACCAGCGTCCTCTCCGACGACGCCGTCGTCAGTGCGGTGAAGGCCGGCGCCATCGGCTACGTGCTCAAGGAGGCGGCGCCGGAAGAGTTGCTGCGTGCGATCAGGGCGGCGGCCGCGGGGCAGGTGCACCTCACGCCCAAGGCGGCGGCCCGTCTCGTGCGCGAAGTGCGCGCGCCGGAAAGCCGCGTGGAGCTGACGGAGCGCGAGATCTCGGTCCTGCGGCTCCTGGCCGGCGGAAAGGCGAACAAGGAGATCGCCGCGGCCCTGACGATCGGCGAGGCGACGGTGAAGACGCACGTGAGCAACATCCTGATGAAGCTGGGCGTCAGCAGCCGCACGCAAGCGGCCCTCTACGCGGCCCAGATCGGCCTCGCCCCGCTGGCGACGACCACCGTAACATCGGCGCCATGCGAATCCGCGACCTCTCGCTCGGCGCCAAGCTCAGCCTCTCGCTCCTCGTATTCCTGCTGCTGCTGGCGGCCGCGACTTCGGCGGCCATCCTGTACGGCTTCCACCGCACGCAGAGCAACGCACGCGATGCCAGCGGCAGTGGCCTCGAAGAGTTTGGCAGCAGCGTCTTCGGGTCGTTCGCCCGCTTCGTCTCGGGGAGCGTGTCCCTCGAGTTCGCCCGGGCCGGTGAGTCCGCCGCCGCCGGCGCGACGTACATGGCGACCTTCAAAGGGCACGGCCAGCCGCCGTGGGACCCCGGCCAGCTGGTGGCCGGGCACGACGGCATCCGCTACGACGCGGCGCCCGATCGTGTCGCGGATGCGTGGGTGCCGAACTTCCTCGCCGACGACCCCGGCGTCGACCAGCGGCTCCGCGACGCGTCCGCCCTCGACACGCTCTTCGGCGCGCTGCTCCAGAACGTGCCGGACGGCGTGGCGGCGTACTTCATCGGCAAGGGGGGCGAGGGCCGCTACTACCCGCCGAACGGAGTGCAGGACGTCGTGCCTCCCGATTTCGACCTTTGGACCGTCCCCGGGTTCGATGGCGCGCGGCCCGACAAGAACCCCGAGCGGAACGTGGTCTGGACGGCGCCTTACGAAGACTCGGCCGGGCAGGGACTGATCGTCTCGGCGATCGCCCCGGTGTACTTTCAGGACGACTTCATCGGTGTCGTCGGGATCGACATCTCGCTCAACGGATTCATCACGCAGATCGACGGGATCAATCCGTCCCCGCACGGCTACGCTTTCTACATCGACAGCGGCGGCGCGTTGCTGGCGACGAAGCGCTCGGTTGACGTCTCGGCGGCGGTCGATGTGCCGGAACATGAGTCGCTCGTCGCCGCGCTCGACGCCATGCGCGGGAGCGAGGCGGGCACCGCGCGCACGACGATCAATGGCGAGGAAGTGATCGTGGGCTACGCGCCTGTCGACGGACTAGGGGGTAGCCTTGCGCTCGTCTCCCCTGTGGAGGACATCCGGGACGCGGCGAACGCGGCCGCGGTCACCGACTCCATCGGCCACGAGGGCAACGTCACGCTCCGCATCACGCTGGTGACGGTGGCCGTGATGTACCTGCTCGCGATCGCCGGGGCGACGTGGCTCAACCGCCGCGTGTTGCTCCGGCCAATCCAGGGGTTGCTCTACGCCACGCGGTCGGTTGCCGGGGGCGATCTGAGCACGGAGGTGCCGGTTACGAGGCGAGATGAGCTCGGCGAACTCGGCTACTCGTTCAACGTGATGGTCGAGCAGCTCAGGGAGTCGGAACGCGAGCTCGAGCAGCGCGTCGATGACCGGACGCGCGAGCTCTCGGGCCTGCTGGAGGTGACGCGGGCCGTGTCGTCAACGCTGCAGCTGCAACCCCTGCTGCAGCTCGTCCTCGAACAGACCGCGAACGTACTTCCGTACGACCGGTCGGTGATCATGCTTCGTGAGGGCGAGGAACTGCAGATCCTGGCTGTCCGCCCGGGCGCCGGCGACGCGGACGAAACGCTCGCGCGCCAGGTCGGGATGCGCCTTCCGTTGTCGCGCGCACCCGTTCTCTGGGAGGCGTTGGGCTCGGGCGATCCCGTGTCCATCGCCGACGTCCAGGGTGACGAACCGCTGGCCGTTGCGTATCGAGAGGAGGTCGGGGCGTTCATCGGCGGGGCGGTCAGCCAGTTCCGCTCCTGGATGGGCGTCCCCCTCATGATGAAGGGCGAAGTGGCCGGGGTCATGACGGTCACTCGCGCCGAGCCGGGAGCGTACGGAACCGCCCACGCCGCGCTGGGCAAAGCGATCGCATCGCAGGTCGCGATCGCGATCGAGAACGCGCAGCTCTTCGAGCAAGCGCAGCGGGCGGCGTCGCTGGAGGAGCGGCAGCGTCTGGCGCGTGAGCTGCACGACTCGGTCTCGCAGGCCCTCTACGGCATCACGCTGGGAGCAGGGACCGCACGCGCCAGGCTCCGGGAGAGCCCGGAGGCCGCCGTCGAGCCCATCGAGTATGTGCAGTCGCTGGCGCAGGCCGGACTCGCGGAGATGCGGGCGCTGATCTTCGAGCTGCGGCCGGAGTCGCTCGAGACCGAGGGGCTGGTGGTCGGCCATCGAGAAGCAGGGCGCCTCGATCAGCGCGCGTCACAACGTCGCGTTCGAACTCCAGGCCGCGGAGGAGCCGGATTGCACTCTCGCCTCGAAAGAGGCGCTGTACCGGATCGCGCAGGAGGCGCTGCACAACATCGTCAAGCACGCGGGAGCCGCGAGCGTGCGCGTCCGCCTCGAACGCGTGGATGGCGCGCTTGTGCTCTCCGTGAGCGACGATGGCCGCGGGTTCGACGCGACGGCGTCGTTCCCCGGGCACGTCGGTCTGCACTCGATGAAAGAGCGCGCCCAGAAGCTCGGCGGCACGCTCACGATCGAAAGCGCGCCCGGTAACGGCACCACGGTCGTCGCTCGACTGCCCGCCTGACGACCTGTCGCCACGCTAGCGCCGGCGAAGCATCGCGGCGGCCGCCTCGTCGAGCAGCCACGTGACGGCGGCGTGGTGTTGCAGCCACGAGGCCGGCACGTCGGCGCTGGCCGGCCCCTCGATTGCGTCTCGCACGATGGCTGCCTTTGACGTTCCGACGGCGATGACGAGAATGGCGTGCGATTCGAGAAGATCCGCCACGCCCAACGTCATGCCGCGCGCGGGTACCGCGTCCGGTGCCCCGAAGTCCTCCGCATGAGCGGCGCGCGACTCGGCCGTCAGCTCGACGAGCCGTGCCGCAGAATCTTCGCTCGATCCCGGCTCGTTGAAGGCGATGTGGCCGTTGGTGCCGATGCCAAGCACGCAGAGGTCGAGCCCGCCGCCGAAGCGAATTGCCTCGGCGAACGCGCGGATGTGTACGTCCGGGTGCAGCGCGCCGGACATCGGACAGTGCAGCGCCTTCAGATGCAGGCGGACGTGCAAGCGGTAGAACTCCGCGTTCGTGCCGGGAGTCGTCGGTGGCACGCCCGCGAACTCGTCGATCGCGTACGCAACGACGCGCGAGACGTCGATCGCACCGGCGCCCTCCCGGTGCGCGAGCTCCGCATACGCCGCGATCGGCGTCTTTCCCGTCGGCAGGCCCACGTGGGCGTCGGGGTGAGCGCGAATCGCGTCGCAGATGATGTCGGCGGCGCGCACCGCAACGGCGTCTTCGTCGGCGAGGACTTCGATGCGCATCGCGGCATCGTAGCATCGAGCGGCGTCCGCCGCAGACGCGCCGTCGTTGACCGTAGCGCATCGCGCGCCCATGATGCCGGGGCCGCGACGAGCATGATGATCGCGGGCATCAGCGGAGGCAACGGCGATGGTGAAGCGGCTTGGACTGCAGATCGGTTTCGCGGGCAGCCCGGCGGAGCGCGAGGACCTCGTGAAGCGCGTGCAGATCGCCGACGACCTCGGTGTTGAGTCGGTGTGGGTGGCCGAGGCCTGGGGCCGGGACGCGTTCAGCATCCTGACGCAGCTCGCGCTCGCGACGAAGAAGGTGCAGCTCGGCACCGCCATCGTCAACGTCTTCAGCCGCTCCCCCGCGGTGCTGGCGATGACGTTCGGCACGCTCGATGAGCTCTCCGGTGGCCGGGCCATCATCGGGCTCGGCAGCTCCGGCGCGAACGTGATCGAACACTGGCACGGCGTGCCGTTCAAGAAGCCGGCAACGCGTCTGCGCGAGTACATCCAGATCATCGACACCATCATGCGGCGGGAGAAGCTGAACTACGACGGCGAGATCTTCAAGCTCTCGCGCGGCTTCACGATGCAGTTCCCCACCCTCCGCGACCACATTCCCACGTACATCGCCAGCATCACGCCGAAGAGCATGGTGCAGACGGGCGAGATCGCCGACGGGTGGATCCCCATCTACTGGCCGAAGGACAAGATCGCCTCGGGCGTAGAGACGATCATGGAGGGCGCGAAGAAGGCCGGGAAGAGCCGCTCGGACGTCACTGTCGCTCCGGCGTTGGTGATGCAGATCACCGACTCCGGATCGGAGGAGCAGATCCGCATGCAGGCGCGCGCCCCGATCGCGTTCTACGTCGGACGCATGGGCACCTACTACTACGAGATGCTCGAACGGCACGGCTTCGAGGCCGAGGTCGCGAAGATCAAGGAGGGCTGGGCCGCCCGCGACCCCCGCGCGGCCGCCGCCGGCGTGTCGGACCGCATGCTCGACCAGACCGCCGTCGTCGGCCCGCTTGAGCGCTGCAAGGAGGAGATCGACGAGCGGCGCGCGCTCGGCGTCGATCTCCCGCTGATCCCAATGCCCGGTCGTGACGCCGCCGAGATGGCGCCGATCCTGGAGAAGTTGCTCGCCTGAGGTGCCTGCGCCGGCGAGCGTGGGGGACCGTCCGCCTCCGGCCGCTGCGCACATTCTCAGACTCGATCACGCGCGACGTTGGCGTCGTTCACGTTGCCTTGACACTAGTAGGGACCGGTGTTAGATTCGCGATTGAAACGGGATTCACAAATGACGCCCGCCAGCGCCTACGTGCGTTCTCGGGTGCACGGGAGTTCGCGGATGGTCCTGCTTGCCTGGGTGCCGCCGTACGCACCAGACGCCGCGGAGCTCCTCCTCGTTCTGATCACGATCCTCATCTCACTGGGCATCATGGTGGCGTTCGGCGCCTGGTGGTCGCGCTAGAGCGCAGGGGAGGGACTGCAAGAGATGGCGGTGTCGGAACAGCCTAAGGGCCCAGGCCTCGGCGACTTTCTCTACGACAAGCTGTTCCACAACTACATCTGGCGCTCCATCTTCCGCTCCGGCTACCCGAACACGCCTCGCAACCAGATGCTGGCCGTCGCGACGAGCGTATTCCTCCACCTTCACCCGACGCGCATCCACAAGACGCACGTCCGCATCACCCACACCTACTGCCTCGGCGGCCTGAGCTTCTTCATGTTCCTCGGGCTGACGGTCACCGGCGTGATGCTGATGTTCTACTACATCCCGTCCACGGATCAGGCCTATCCCGAACGTCCAGGCGCTCAACACCACGGTGCGCTTCGGCGAGTTGATCCGTAACCTGCACCGCTGGATGGCGCACGCGATGGTGCTGACCGTGCTGCTGCACATGATGCGCGTCTTCTACATGGGCGCCTACAAGCCCCCGCGCGAGTTCAACTGGGTGGTCGGCGTCATTCTGCTCGTGTTGACGCTCCTCCTGTCGTTCACCGGCTACCTCCTGCCGTGGGACCAGCTGGCCGTGTGGGCGATTACGGTGGGCTTCGGCATCGCCGGTGCGGCGCCTATCCTCGGCCCGCAGTCGCAGTTCGTCATCTTCGGTGGCTACAGCATCGGGCAGGCGGCGCTGATCCGGTTCTATACGCTCCACGTGATCGCCTTACCCTTGTTGGCGGCGATCTTCATGTCCGTGCACTTCTGGCGGATCCGCCGTGACGGCGGTCTCGCTCGGCCGCTCTAGGTGGAGGCGGAAGTTCGATGGCAGTAGCGACTCCGGCGGCGGGCTCCACGCGCGAGACCGTCCGGCAGAAGCGAGAGCGCGACCAGGAGCTCCTGGTCTGGCCGGATCTCGTCTTCGTCGAGTTCATCTGCGCCGTCCTCTTCACCGTCACGTTCGTCATCCTCTCGACGGTGTTCAACGCACCGCTTCTCAACAAGGCGAACCAGGGGCTGACGCCGGACCCCTCCAAGGCGCCGTGGTACTTCATGAACCTGCAGGAGCTCCTCCTGCACATGGACAAGGGACTAGCCGGCGTCATCGTGCCGACGATGTTGCTGGTCGCCCTGATGGCAATTCCGTACATCGATCGGGGCAACGAGGGTCAGGGTGGCTGGTTCGCGACCCCGAACGCCATCCGGATCACGGCTTTCAGCTTCGTTTGGACCGGCGTCTGGATCACGTGGTTGATCCTGTGGGACAACCAGAGCCACGTGAAGGTCTACCACAACTTTCCACGCCTCTGGGGGAACGACACGTGGGTGTGGAAGTGGCCGGGCGACAAGGCGCCCTTCCCTCACGCAATCGAGGGCGTGATGCAGCCGATCTGGCAGCTCATCTTCCTCAAGGACCGTCTCGCGCTCGATGACCCGTCGCAGTTCAAGTTCGCGCTCCCCGTCCCGACGGCGCTCCAGCTAGGAGGCTCGAACCACGACGGACGCCTCAACTGGCCGCAGGATCTGGAGCAGGTGCCACTGCCCTTGAATGGCACGTGGCTGTGGCACTGGGGCCGCCCGGGATGGATGCCGGGCTGGATGGCGCACGTCTACTGGTACAACTCTGACTTCAACATCCCGAAGATCACGGCTGAGTGGGTGATGCCGATCATGGCGATGATCGGTCTGCCCGCCCTGATGATCTTGATCCTCGTCAAGATTGGCTGGGCCCACTCGGTGCGCGACGCGATGATCGCGCTGTTTACGGGGTTCATCCTCACCTATGTCGCGTTAACCATCGTTGGTGCCGCCTTCCGTGGAAAATCGGAAAACCTCGTGCCTCCGAACCACGTACCAAACCTGGATAAAGACCCCCACATCCAGCGCCAGGTGCAACCGCCGGATTACGGCTATGTCTGGAGCTATTCTGGATCGGGAAGTGTGAGAGATGGCTGACGAGGAACAGCAACCGAGCGAACCGGAAGCGAAGGCGGCGCAGCCCGAGCGGGCAGTGACGCGCGCGGCCGCGCCTCGTGGCGGCATGGTGGCGGCCGGCTCAGGTGGCCACGCTGTCGTCGTCGCGCCCACGCCCGCGGCGGGACCGCACCTGCCGGCGGTCTCCCGGCGCAAGGTGCTGCTGATCGGCTTCTGGACCGGCATGGGCGCGATGCTGCTTGGCATCGTCACGACGATCGTCAACACGCTGTACCGTCGCGGCGTGGCCAAGCTCTCTGGCATCCACCCCACCGGGTTCACCGTCGACACGCTGAAGCCCGGCGACAAGCAGGCCATCGTCGTCTCTGTCCCCGACCCCAACGATCCGCTGGCTTCCTTGACGACGAATATCTATCTCGTGCGCGTGGACGCCGAGCAGGCGAAGAAGAACGAAGGCGCGGAGACGGGAATGATCTACGCCTTCTGGCGAAAGTGTCCCCACCTGGGTTGCACGGTGCCGTGGCGCCCTGACTTCTCATGGCTCGATCCGCGCAGTAATGAGACCTACTCGGGCTGGTTCCGCTGTCCATGCCACGGCTCCACCTACAGCGACACCGGCGTGAAGGTGTTCGGCCCGGCGCCGCGGTCGCTCGATCAGTACCCTGTTGTCCTCAACGACGACGGCTCGATCTCGGTGAACGTGGGCACGGTGATGACGGGCGGGGCGCCCTTCAGTGACGTGGATTCCTCGCGGGGCGTCCTTCCCCCGGGATCCGCATGAACACAGCCAAGCAGATCAACGTCATGGTGGCACTGGTGTTCATTGCGGTGATTACCGCGGGCGCCTACACGATGTGGGATCCGTCGCGCGCGTCCGACGCGAAGAAGCAGGAACTCACCCAGACCGTCGACCGGGGCGCGTACCTCTTCGCCCAGAACTGCCGCGTCTGCCACGGCGACGCCGGTGAAGGCGGCGCGACGGCGCATCGTCTGGCGCAGGCTCCGCCGCTCAACCGTCCCGACCTCCAGGGGAAGAACGCTGACGGCACGATCGACGTCGTCGCCAAGAGCGACGCGTTCAAGCGCGTCTACTACACCATTACCTGCGGCCGCATCGGCACGCCCATGCCGACGTGGGGCGATACCCAGGGCGGTACGCTGAATGACACGCAGATCCGTCAGCTAGCGACGATGATCACCGAAGGCACGGGATGGGATCAGGCGCTCAGCTACTCACTGTACGGCTACCCGCCCGCCCAGATCACCGGCGAGGCCAGCGACGGGCTGACGCTGACGCAGGATCTGGACGCCACCTCGACGACGGTGCACCTGAACAAGGTCGTCTCCGCCCTCGGCGCCCCGTTAGTCAACAAGGGCGACCGGCTTCAGGTCATCGACACCGGCAAGCAGCCCACCGATTCCGGCCAGATGGACAACACCGAGATCATGGTCGTGACTGACGTGAGCGCCGACCAGAACACCGCTACCGTCACCCGCGGCGCCGCCTCCACGAAGGCCATCGCGCACAAGACGGGCGACATCGTGGTTCACCCTTCAGTGCCCCCGGACCCGCCGTCGATCACGGGTGCGGACAGCGCGCCCTCTTGCGGGCAGAATCCGCCCGCGGCCTCGCCCACGCCGGGGGCATCACCCACGCCGGGCGGCCCGACACCGACCGCGCAGGCGGCTTCGGCGGATCTCACGCTCGTCGGCCAGAACATCCTCTTCGACAAGACGTCGCTCGTGGCGCCAGCCGGCCAGGCGCTGACACTGACGTTCGACAACAAGGATGTGGGTACCCCGCACAACGTGCACATCTTCAAGGGGACGGATGCTTCGGGAGAGAGCGTCGCGGCGACCGACGTTGAGGCTGGCCCGATCACGCAGACGTTGAACTTCGGCCCGCTCGAGCCGGGCACGTACTACTATCACTGCGACGTCCATCCGACGACGATGTTCGGCACGCTGACGGTGCAATGAGCGCGGCTTGACGCTTCAGAACGCGCAATTCTAGACTTCTTATCGCAGGACGCGTGCAGATGACGCGTCCTGCGGGCTCTCAGGCCGGAAACGGGAGGGATTGTGGCCAACCAGGTGGGCAAGCGGTACCAGTGCACGAAGTGCAACTCTGAGATGATCGTGACGAAGGGCGGCGACGGCGCACTCTCGTGCTGCGGCCAGCCGATGCAGCAGAAGTAGGGGGCCAACGATGCCGAACCAGCTGGGCAAGCGTTTCCAGTGCGAGAACTGCGGCACAGAGGTCCTCTGCATCAAGCCGGGCGACGGCACGGTCGAGTGCTGCGGCGTGCCCATGCAGCTCCAGCAGCCGAAGGTGCTCCCTTCGGCCGACTGAGCGGCTCCTCTGACCACAGAAAAGGCGAAGCGGCCTTCGCGAGAGCGAAGGCCGCTTGTTGCACCATCTCGCGGCGACGATCAGCAGTGGTAGCCGCGCTTGAACTGCGCGAACGCCAGCTGCGCGTCCGATGCGCTAACCACTCCGTCGGGCGCACCGCTCTGACCGGGGCCACCCGCAACTGACCGGTCGTACTCCAGTCCGTCCCTGATCCCGTTCTCATTCAGGTCCTGCTCGTACTCGGTGGAGCCCGACTTTGCGGCCTTCTTGAAATACGCGAAAACGGCCTGCGCATCGCCGGCGCCGATGGCGCCGTCCTTGAACACGACCGTGGGGTCGGGCGCGCTGAACAGCGCCGGTACCGGGACGTTGTAGAAGTCCCACGGATCCGTCGGATTCCAGCCCTTGCGACAGCTCCGCACCGTCTCCACACGAGTCTCCGTCCGTGTCCGGCACACAGGGGTCGGTGCCGCGTTCTG
>CAWJLO010000010.1:0-750000 GCA_963843685.1 uncultured Chloroflexia bacterium | reverse complement strand
TTTTTTTTTTTTTTCTTTTCAGCATCGGCTGTCCGTTGCCGTGTCGGCGGCACAGCTCCGCGGTCGGTGTGCTCGCCTCTGCTCCTCGAGCACCGCGTCGTTCTGCTCTTTCTTTTTCCTTCTCTTCTTTATTCTTTTTCCTCCTTTTTCTCTTCTTCTCTCTTTTTTTCTCTCTTTTTTCTCTTTCTCGTTTTCTTTTTGCAGGTCTCTCAGCTATCCTCTTTTCTGTCTTTTTTTTTCCTTCTTTTTCAGTTCCGCTGTATCCGTTCGTTTCTATTTTATCCGCCGCTCTATAGTTTTTTTTCTTTTTCTCTTCTTTTTCTCTCTCTTTCTCTTTCTTTTTTTTCTTTCTTTCTTTTTCTTTTTTTTCTTTTTCTATTTTCTTTTTCTTTTTTTCTCTTTTCTTTCCTTTTCTTTTTTCTCTCTTTCTTTCCTTCTCTTTCTTTTTTATCTTTTTCCTTTCTTCTCTTTTTTTCTTTCTCTTTTCTCTTTCTTTGCTTTTCGTTTTTGGGCAGTCGTCCCAGTTCAGGTAGTCTTTCGCTTTCTTCTCTTTGTTTTCTTTCTTGATCAGCCAGTCCCCCTCCTTTCCGTAGCTTTCCGTTGCAGCTGGTTTTTTCTCTTTTTATTTCTGAGCTACCTTGCCTAGATCGTCTATCTTTATCTTTCCATCTCCTTCTTATCTGCTCGCCTTTTCTTACAGTATCTTTCCCCTATCTCCTTCTCTCTTTCCTTTTTCTCTTTCGAGCTGCGCTCTGAGGACGGTCGCGGTGGCCGGCACGATCTGCCTCGGCGTTACAGCGAATGCAGCGCCTGCGGAAGTTCGCGTCGCCCGCACCGTCCGTCGTGTCCTTTAAGGCCCCCAGCGGTACACGGCTCTGTTTTGCGCTCGACTCGTCGCTCTACTCGTCCTAGTTTTTCTCCATGCAGTTCGTCAAGTTCAGCGCCGTCGTGAGGGCTCCTCTCTTCCTTTTTTTTTTCCCCTTCTCTTTTTTTCTCTCTTTTTTCTTTTTCTCCTTTTTCCTCTTTCTCTCCTTCTTTCTTTTTTTTTTCTTCTTTTCCTTTTTTTTTTTTCTTTTTCTTTTTTTCTTTTTTTTTCAGCGCCGTTTTCTTTGTCCTCTTCTTCTCCTTCTTTTTTCTCTTTTTTTTTCCTTCCTCCTTCTTCTTTTTTTTCTTTTTCTTTTTCTTTCTCCTTCTCTCTCTCTTTTTCTCTCTCTTTCTCTCTTTCATCTTTTTCTTCCTTTTTCTTTTTCCTTTAGTTTCTCTCTTCCTGGTCGTTACCTCTTGTCGATTCTTCTAGCCTCTTTCCTAGATTTTTCTTTAGCCATTCTCTTCTCCTTTCTTCTTCCATTCTCTTCTTTCTCTTCTTTACGCCGGCCCCCGCGCCGATTTCGTCCAGTTCGATCACTGGATGCCTGCATCCCGGGCGTGTACTATCGTCGATTTTGGCGGTTATCGTGATCGTTAGTATTTCCCGAGAGCAGCTATTTTACTTTCTTCTCTCTATTCTTTATATTTTTATCTTTTTCTTTCTTTCTCTTCTCATTTTTTTTCTATTTCTTTTTCTCCTTTCTCTTTCTCTCTTCATCTCTTTCATTTTTTTTTTTCTCTTCTTTTTTTTTTTCTTTTTTCGTTGTAGTTGTCTTTCTTTTGCTGTTCGTCTTTGTCGGTGTGCTCGTGCCGAGGCCGTCTGCGTGCTGAGACTGTGGACGTCGGTGCGCGCCGCTGGCTGTAGCAGTCGGCGTGCTAGTGCCTGTAGCTGTCTATGTGCTGTTGCCTGTGGCTGTTTGCGTTTTCGTCGCCGGTGATAGTTGGTTTTTCTGTGAAGGTAGGCGTTGCATTTTTTTTTTTTTTTTCTTTTTTTTTTTAGCACGGACTCTTCCTCGGCCGAAAGCAGTCCTTTCGTAGTCAGCGTCCACATCTCTCTCTTCTTTCTTTTTTTTTCTTATTCTTTTTCTTTTTCCTCTTTCTTTTCTTTATCTCTTTTTTCTTTTTTCTTTTATTTCTTTTTTTTTTCTTTTTTTTTCTCTTTTTTTTTTTTTCTTTCTCTTTTTCTTTTTTTTTTTTTTTTTTTTTTTTAGAGAGCCAGTCACAATCGATTCCCGACGAGAGCGATTTCGTTATTTCAGTTTTTATCTATCTATATTTTTTCTTTTTTTTTTTCTTTTTTTTTCTTTTTTTTGGCTTTTTATCCACCGTCTTCGCTGTACCTTAGTCGCCGCAACGGTCGTCGTCGAGGCCGTCGAGATCATCGTTAGCTTGATGACAGCACGTCCCGCCGGTCGGTTATGCGTTTGCGAATTGCTTTGTGATATGGCCGTAGACAGGTTTTCTTTATATACACTCTCGCTGCCTTCTTTTTTCTCTCTTTCTCATATTTTTTTTTCTTCTCTCTCTATCTCTCTCTTCTTTTTTCTCTTCTTTTTTTCTTCTTTTTTTTTTTTTTTTCTTTTTTTTTTTCTTTTTCTTTATATTTCTCTTTTTTCTCTTTTTATTTTTTCTTTTTTTCTTTTTCTTTCTTTCTTTCTTTTTTTTTTTTTTTTTTTTTTTTTTTTCTCATGTCGTTTGGCTGTCAGTACTCGAGGTGGAAGCGGAGCTCGCGGATCTCCCCTTGTAGTCGCCTACCTGATAGCGATTTTTTTATTCATCTCTCTCTTCTTTTTTTTCTATTTTTTTCTTTTTTTCTCTCTTTCTTTTCTTCTTCTCTATATTTTTTTTTCTATTTATCTTATTTCTTTTCTCTTTTTTTCTCTCTTCTCTTTTTCTTTTTTTTTTCTCTTTTTTTTTTCTTTTTTTTTCTCTTCTCTCTTCTTTTTTTTTCTTTTCTTACCTTTCTCTCTTTTTCTTCTTTTGATTTTTTCTCTCTGTTTTGTCGCTAGCGACTTTTTTATTTTTTCTTTGTATATATATTCATATATCTTTATTTCTTTTTTCTATTTTTTCTTTTTTCTCTTCTTTTTTTTTTCTTTTTTTTTTTCTCTTTTTTCTTTTTTATTCTTTTTATCTTTTTTTTTCTTTTCTCTCTCAGTCGTTTCATTTATCTGATCAGCGCTCGCTTTTTCATAGTCGCCCTATCTATACGCCTCGTTAAAGTCAGTCGCACCTGCGTATGTTGTCTTAACTGAGGCGCAGTACTTTCTTCTTTATCTATTTTTCCACAGAGTCGAACCCCTATACTTATATGGAAGGGTATAGCGTTGCCGATGACTCTTAGATATTCTCTAGCATATCGCCCGCGGCTTTGGGGCGAACAGCTGCATCGTACTAGTCGTAGCCTTCAGCCCCTTAGTCATTAGTTTATCCTCTGAGTTTCTTTGTGTCTAGCCTTATCAGACGTATACTAGCTTTCTCTCTTTTGTCACCTCTTTTAATGCAACCAGTGTTGGCCTTCGCCCAGAGGGTGCCTTTCTGCCTAGATGCTTCTATTACACTCGTATCAAGAGTTCTATCAGGGAATTCGTTCCTGGTTCGTGTGCTCTCTGGCGTGACATGTCCGCGATCGACATAGCTTGCCTGTTCTTGCTTACATTCTTATTTGAGAGATTTCCTGTGTTGGTCCATATATCTACGTACCTACCTAGCAGTCCCTGTTTTTTTTTCTCTATTTACTGCGTTTACGTTGTAGACAGAGATCGCTCTTTTTGCTCTTCGTCGTAGCTATTATCTGTATTTTTAGCACCCTATACTCATTGCGTCGTAGCTAGCTACATCTTTTTCTTATCCAGCTCCATTTTCTCAGCTCCTTGTAGGGTGTTGGTGCCTTGGTAGGTGAACGCGCGATCAGAAACAACGACCTTGTCGTCGCTGACACCTATGGACTAGTAGTCTTGTAGCACACCCTTCTTGTCATACTCGCACGTCCACCATCTGAACGGATCTCTCGCTGGCTCCAAGCCACGTATAGCGCTGCTTGGTTACCGGTTGACTGATAGCTATTGTAACTGTCGAAGAAGCTGTCACTTGCTCTGTCATAGATTACTCTCGGATCTGACTGTAGATCGTGCGAAAGATTCAGAGCAAAGATGTAGCTCAGGTTTCTAGTTGCCACTTCCATTCGGTTCGATCACAAATCTCGATTGAGTTGTTCACCATCTCTACGATGTAGTTTGGGCCGACGCAACTTGCGTGTCCTTTGCGCTACACTCTACCCGTCTAGTCCTTCTAAACCCTTCTCTATCAGTGTTGTAGTAAAAGCCTTGTTCATCGCTGTTTCCGCGGTGGTCGCTTTGAGCACGCCGGTGTTATCTCCGCTCTGCGCTAGCGTCTTCTCCTTATGTTGCTCCGCCGTATCACCATAGAGTGTCTCCGCCGCTGAGGACGTCGAGGCGTTTGGCAAGATGAGTCAACGCTCAGCGAACCTTCTCTCTTTGGAGAGCTCCGCTGATAAGCTTTCCCACCTTTTTTCGCCTCCGTAGCGCGTGCACCGTCTACTATCACATATTACATAGTCAGTCACACTCTCTTACTTTCTTCTATATCTCTCTTTAGGATGATTATATTCTTCTACATCTTTTTTTCTTTTCTTCTTCTTCATCTATCCTAGTCTCTTCTTCTCTTTCTTTCTATCCCATATTTTTTCTTATCTCATAGCTTTCTTTCTTTGCGCTTGGGATGAAGCTATCCGCTGGCCACAGTATCGCCTTGGACCGTTCCGCCGAGGTCGGCGTGGCATATCGGCCGCATGCGTGAAAGATATACACGCGCCATCGGTAGTTCAGACAGCACGTCCAGCGCTCAGCCGAGGGGAGAGACTCTTTCACTAGCTGAGCCAAGACGACCGTCCCCACAGCAGACGGGGCAGACGTTTGCGCTCGCCTATAGCCGTGGCGTCGCCGACCGGCCCTCGGCAGCGAGGGGGAGGCACTTTCCAACCGGGCGTCCGTACTTGTTCCGCAAGCTCTCGCTAGTGCGCGCGAGGCCCCAAGCCTAGCGCGCTCGAGCCGGGGGGGAGACATTTCGCGGAACTCGTCAACTGTTTCTAGCCCATCTTATCAGACCTTCTAGCACTTAACCAACTCCCTCTATCTTCCCCAGCATCAGAAGCCAAGCAATTATCCAACCCACATACCAAGTAAGGTAACCCGTTGTCTTGAGGTCGTATCACTCGCCACCACCTCGAACTAGCGCGCACGTCTCACGTAAGTGCGAGAACCCCGCATCGATTCTGACTTGCCGCGATGCTTCCCACCCGTCCAGCACGATTGCCTGGCCGACGCCACAGCACACTTGCTGCAAGCACAATCCACATATTGCACTGTTCTATTCTCTTCAGACCAACCTCAGCACTTTACAAACACACCTCCGTAACCCAGCGCTCTGGAATCAGCAGGACACATCAAGCCGTCGCCGCCCCAAGCCGAGCGGACATCGCCAGCGGGGAGGGGGAAACATTTCCGAGGCCTTATCTCCTATCCCGACCTCCGTTTGACACCCCCGCTTATGTCCCCGTATACTCCCCGTCGAACAGGCGCTGAAGCGCGGCAGTAGGTTCAGACACAGCCCTAGCGAGCCGGTGATGGTGCGAGACCGGCGGCGAGTGCGGACCGAACTCAGCGTGGAGCCGTCGGGGTGACGCTGGAACGCCAGCCCCGGCCGGGTCGCGGCCGTTACACCGCTCCGAGAGCGGGTGTCGCAAGACACCTGAAGAAGGGTGGCACCGCGGGCCATGAACCCGTCCCTTTGTGGGTCGGGTTTTTTTGTACCCGCGCAACGCCGAGTATTGGAGCACATGGGACACCGCACAGCTTCTCCGACGGAGGTCCAATCGGCCCCGGCAGTCCGCTCCCGGCGGATGAGCCGCGGCCGCGTCGTAGTCCGGCCCGCGTTCCCGGTATCGGGTCGGCTGCTCACGCTCGACCTGCTTCCGGGCCTCGCGCTGTAGCGTCCCCTCCACCGCAACCGCGCGGGCGCGAAGGGGACGAGACCACACCGACACGAGACAGCGGCCCCGCATGGATGGCGGGGCGGACAGGAGAAGCATCAACATGGCAAAGATGAAGGGCGCCGAGATCATCATGGAGTGCCTTCGCAAGGAGGGGGTCGAATTCATCTTCGGCTACCCCGGCGGCGCGAACCTCCCGATGTACGACGCGCTCCAGCACTACCCCGACATCCGGCACATCCTCGCCCGGCACGAGCAGGGCGCCGCCCACGCCGCCGATGCATA
Source organism: uncultured Chloroflexia bacterium (assembly GCA_963843685.1). Classification (GTDB taxonomy): domain Bacteria; phylum Chloroflexota; class Dehalococcoidia; order DSTF01; family JACRBR01; genus DASQHL01. The sequence goes on along the minus strand of CAWJLO010000010.1, from coordinate 743,837 downwards.
CGCCCGCATCTCAGGCAAAGCGGGCGTCGTCTGGGCGACCTCCGGCCCCGGCGCGACGAACCTCGTCACCGGCATCGCAAACGCCTGGATGGACTCCGTGCCGCTCGTCTGCATCACCGGCCAGGTCGTCACGTGGCTCATCGGCCGCGACGGCTTCCAGGAAGCCGACATCACCGGCATCACCATTCCCATCACGAAGCACAACCGGCTCGTGCTGGATGTCGAGGACATCGCGCCCGCCGTCGCCGAGGCGTTCCACATCGCCACGACCGGCCGGCCCGGCCCGGTGCTCATCGACATCCCCCGCGACGTGCAGCAGCAGCTCTGCGAGTTCAACTACCCCGAAAAGGTCGACCTGCCCGGCTACCAGCCGACGATCAAAGGCCACGGCCAGCAGGTGAAGAAGGCCGCGCAGCTGATCGGCGAGTCGGAGCGGCCCGTGATCCTCGCCGGGCACGGCGTCGTCATCTCGCGCGCCGCCGACGAGCTGAAGGAGCTGGCCGAGAAGGCGCAGATCCCCGTCATCACCACGCTGCTCGGCATCAGCGGCTTCCCCGGCTCGCACGACCTCTACATGGGCATGCCCGGCATGCACGGCATGTACTGGAACAACATCGCCATCCAGGAAGCCGATCTCGTGATCGGCATCGGCATGCGCTTCGATGACCGGGTCACCGGTGCGCTCAAGGACTTCGCGCCGAAGGCGAAGATCATCCACATCGACGTCGACCCCGCCGAGATCGGCAAGAACGTCAAGACGATGATCCCCATCGTCGGCGACGTGCGTACCGTCCTCCAGCAGATGCTCCCGCACGTGCAGCCGGCGCGCCACGATGCCTGGCTTGGCTGGTTCACCGACATGCGCAAGAAGCACCCGTCGATCGCCATCCCGGAGTCGGACAAGATCGTGCCGCAGTACGTGATCAAGAAGATCTACGACATGTCCGGCCCGAAGGCCTACTACGCGACCGGCGTCGGCCAGCACCAGATGTGGGCCGCACAGTTCTTCTGGGGCGACAACCCGTACTCCTTCGTCACGTCCGGCGGCGCCGGCACGATGGGCTTCGAGGTGCCGGCCGCCATCGGCGTGCAGCTCGCTCGCCCGCACGACACCGTCTGGTCGATCTGCGGCGACGGTGGCTTCCAGATGACCATGGAGGAGCTCGCGCTCTGCACCGAGTACGAGTTGCCCATCAAGTACGCCATCATCAACAACAACTACCTCGGCATGGTCCGCCAGTGGCAGGACACGTTCTATGCCGGGAACAAGCAGTCCGTCCGCATGTTCCAGCCTGACTTCGTGAAGATCGCCGAGGCCATGGGCATCACGGGCATGCGCGTCAGCGACAAGGCCATGGTCGAATCCTCCATCGAAGCGGCGCTGCGGCACCCGGGCGCCGTGCTCATCGACTTCCAGGTTGAGGAGGCCGAGGACTGCTACCCGATGATGCCGCCCGGCGTCAGCCTGTCGGACACGATCGATCAGCCCGAAGTGAAGCAGCCGGAGATGGCACGATGAGCCAGCGATTCCACACGATCGTCGCCCTGGTGCAGAACCGCCCCGGCGTGCTCAACAAGATCGCCAGCAAGTGGCGCCAGCGCGCCTTCAACATCGAAAGCCTCACGGTCGGCCACAGCGAGGTGCCGGGCCTGTCGCGCATGACGTTCACTGTTGACGGCGCCGCGCACGACATCGAGCAGGTGACGAAGCAGCTCTACAAGGTGATCGAGGTCGTCAAGATCACCGACGTCACGGACGAACAGACCGTCGCGCGCGAGCTCGCGCTGATCAAGGTGGCGACGACGAAGGAGAACCGCAGCGCCATCATCGAGATCGTGGACGTCTTCCGCGCGAAGGTCGTCGACGTCGCGGCGGACGCGTTGGTGATCGAGACCACCGGCACGGAGGACAAGATCGATGCGCTCGTCGGCATGTTGATGCCGTTCGGGCTCAAGGAGCTCGTGCGCACGGGCCGCGTCGCCATGACGCGCGGCGGCGGAACCAGTTCGACGATCGTGGCCCAGGATCTGGATGCACACAAGCACCGCTCGGCCGGCGAAGGCAAGCCGAAGGTGGGAAGCCTCATCTGAGGCGGGACGAAACAGGACAGCTTCGCGGGCGCGAACACAACGGATAGGAACACACAGAGCATGCCTCAGATGTACTACGACAAGGACGCCGACCTCTCCGTCCTCAAGGGCAAGACGATCGGCGTGATCGGATTCGGCAGCCAGGGCCACGCCCACGCACTCAACCTGAAGGACAGTGGCTGCGACGTCATCGTCGGCCTCTACCCCGGCTCAAAGTCGTGGAAGGCCGTCGAGGAGTCCGGCCTGCGCGTCGGTTCCGTGCGCGAGGTCGCCGAGCAGGCCGACATCATCATGATCCTCACGCCGGACCAGGTGGCCCGCGACGTCTACTACGGCCACATCGTCGACGGGCTCAAGCCCGGCAACATGGTGATGTGGGCGCACGGCTTCAACGTCCACTTCGACCAGGTGCACGCCCCCGACGACGTCGACGTGACCATGGTCGCGCCGAAGGGCCCGGGCCATCTCGTCCGCCGCGTGTACACGGAGGGCGGCGGCGTCCCCGCGCTCTTCGCCGTGCACCAGAACGCGACGGAGTCCGCCCGCCAGATCGCCCTCGCCTACGCGAAGGGCATCGGCGCCACCCGCAGCGGTGTGCTGGAGACGACGTTCAAGGAGGAGACGGAGACCGACCTCTTCGGCGAGCAGAGCGTCCTCTGCGGCGGCGTAACCTCGCTCGTCAAGAGCGCGTTCGAAACGCTCGTCGAGGCCGGATACCAGCCGGAGTTGGCCTACTTCGAGTGCATGCACGAGCTCAAGCTCATCGTCGACCTCATGTACGAGGGCGGCATGGGCTACATGCGCTACTCGATCAGCGACACCGCCGAGTACGGCGACTACACGCGTGGCCCGGTGGTTGTAGACGCGCACGTAAAGGAGAACATGAAGCGCGTGCTCGGCCAGATCCAGGACGGCACCTTCGCTCGTGAGTGGATCCTGGAGAACCAGGCCGGCCGCCCGAGCTTCAACGCCCTGCGCCGCATCAACGCCGCCCACCCCATCGAGGAGGTCGGCGCGGAGCTGCGCAAGATGATGGCCTGGCTGAAGAAGAGCCGCTGAGAAAGTTCAATCCGCCGAAGTGGCGGGGTGAAGACAACGAAGGATCTGCGAATGCACACCGGGGCGGCCATGAGCTCCAACATCGCGCGGCTCACACTTCGCCGGCCCTCGATCGCATGAGCGGTCGGAGGGCCACGTAGGCGAACCGAGATCAGACCCGCGCCGCCGACCACCGCGCGCTACCCAACGGAGGAGACATGGACAAGGTCATCATTTTCGACACGACACTGCGCGACGGCGAGCAGTCGCCCGGCGTCGCGCTGACAACCGCCGACAAGATCGAGATCGCCCGCCAGCTCGAGAAGCTGGGCGTGGACATCATCGAGGCAGGGTTCCCCAAGACCTCGCCCGGCGACTTCGACGCCGTGCAGACGATCGCGAAGGAGATCCGCAACAGCCAGATCGCCGGTCTCGCCCATGCGGACGCCGGCGCCGTCGATGCTTGCTGGGACGCAGTGAAGGTGGGCGCGCAGCCCCGCATCCACGTCTTCCTCTCGAGCTCCGATATCCACATCGCCCACCAGCTCTCCAAGGACAAGGAGACGGTGCTGGAGATGGCCCGCACAATGGTCGCGCGCGCCGCCGGCTACTGCGGCGACGTCGAGTTCAGCCCGATGGACGCCACCCGCTCCGAACGCAAGTACGTCTACTGGATGCTGGAACAGTGCATCGCCGCCGGCGCGACGACAGTGAACATCCCGGACACCGTCGGCTACACCATCCCGGAGGAGTTCGCCGAATTCATTAAGGACATCTTCGAGAACGTGCCGAACATCCACAAGGCGCGCATCTCCGTCCACTGCCACAACGACCTCGGCCTCGCGGTCGCCAACTCGCTGACGGCCGTACAGGCCGGCGCCCGCCAGATCGAGACGTGCATCAACGGCATCGGCGAGCGGGCCGGCAACGCCTCGCTCGAAGAGGTCGTGATGGCGATCAAGACGCGCCGCGACTTCTTCAACCTCGAGACGAACATCAAGACCTCGGAGCTGTACCGCACGAGCCGGCTCGTCTCCGATCTCACCGGCATGAGCCTGCAGCCGAACAAGGCCATCGTCGGCGCCAACGCGTTCCGCCACCAGTCAGGCATCCACCAGGACGGCATCCTGAAGATGCGCGAGACATACGAGATCATGGACGCGAAAGACATCGGCTGGCCGTCCGGCGGCGCCGAGATCGTGCTCGGCAAGGTGTCCGGCCGACACGGCTTCAAGTCGCGGCTCGAAGAGCTGGGATACGAGCTGACCGAAGAGGAGCTGTCCCGCGCCTTCATGGCGTTCAAGGAGCTGGCCGACAAGAAGGCCGAGATCGACGACCGCGACCTCGAGGCCATCGTCGCCGACAAGCTCCGCACGACGGCCGAGATCTATCGCCTCGACTTCGTGCAGGTCTCCTGCGGCGACCACGCGTCACCGACCGCGACCGTGCGGCTGATCGCGCCGGACGGCTCGATCCGCGCCGACGCCGCCATCGGCACCGGCCCCGTCGACGCCGTGTATCGCGCCATCAACCGCATCATCGATATCCCGAACGAGCTGACGGAGTTCTCCGTCAAGAGCGTCACTGAGGGCATCGATGCGCAGGGCGAGGTGACGATTCGCGTGCAGGGCGCCGGCCGCTCGTTCGTTGGGCGCGGCGCCGATACGGACATCATCGTCGCCTCCGCCAAGGCGTACATGAACGCGCTGAACCGGATGCTGTCCGTGGAGCGGCGGCAGGACACCGAGGTGAGGACGAACCCGTAGCGGATCGTTGGGGCGTTGAGGAGACACATGGGCAGGACACTGTCGGAGAAGATCTGGGACGCGCACGTCGTCGATAGCCCCCTGCAGGAGCGAGCGCGGCGCGCGGCCCTCGCTGAAGGCGGCCAGGCGGAGCAGGAAGAGATGCTCGGCGAACGCTCGGACCTCCTGTACATCGACCTGCACCTGGTGCACGAGGTCACGTCGCCGCAGGCGTTCGAGGGCCTCCGGCTGGCCGGCCGCAAGGTGCGTCGGCCGGAGCTCACCCTCGCGACGGTCGACCACAACGTCCCGACCGTCGACCGAGACAAGCCGTGGCCCGATCCCCTCTCCACGCAGCAGGTGCAAACGCTCCGCACGAACTGCGAGGAGTTCGGCGTGCCGATGTTCGACGTCCGCGACCGCCGTCAGGGCATCGTCCACATCATCGGCCCCGAACAGGGGCTCACTCAGCCGGGCATGACCATCGTCTGCGGCGACAGCCACACGTCGACGCATGGCGCGTTCGGCGCGCTGGCGTTCGGCATCGGCACGTCCGAAGTCGAGCATGTCCTTGCGACGCAGACGCTCCGTCAGGCACGGCCCAAGACGATGTCGGTGGAGGTGACGGGCAAGCTCGGGCCCGGCGTGACGGCCAAGGACGTCATCCTCGGCATCATCAACCGGATCGGCGTCAACGGCGGCATCGGCCACGTCATCGAGTACCGCGGCGAAGTCATCCGCAACCTCACGATGGAGGGCCGGATGACGATCTGCAACATGTCGATAGAGGGTGGCGCCCGCGCCGGGCTCGTCGCCCCTGATGAGACGACCTTCGAGTATATGCGCGGCCGACCGCACGTGCCGAAGGGCGAACAGTGGGAGCGCGCCGTCGAGTCCTGGGCGCAGCTCCCCGGCGACGATGACGCCGCGTTCGACGCCGAGGTCGTCCTCGACGGGTCGCAGCTCGTCCCCTACGTCACCTGGGGCACCAATCCCGCGCAGAGCGTCACCGTCAACGACCGCGTCCCCGATCCGGACACGCTGCCGCCGGCCCTCAGGGAGTCCGCAAAGCGCTCGCTCACCTACCAGGACCTGAAGGCCGGCACTCCCATCCGCCAGATCGCCATCGACAAGGTCTTTCTCGGCTCGTGTACCAACGGCCGCATCGAAGATCTCCGTGCGGCGGCGAAGGTCGTCGCCGGCAAGCACCTGGCCGCCGGCGTGAAAGGCATCGTCGTGCCCGGCTCCGGCCTCGTGAAGCTGCAGGCGGAGAAGGAGGGCCTCGACGCCGTCTTCACCGCCGCCGGCTTCGAGTGGCGCGACGCCGGCTGCTCGATGTGCCTCGGCATGAACCCCGACATCTTGTTGCCCGGCGAGCGCTGCGCCTCCACGTCGAACCGAAACTTTGAAGGCCGCCAGGGCCCAGGCGGACGCACGCACCTCGTCAGCCCCGAGATGGCCGCCGCTGCCGGCATCGCCGGCCACTTCGTTGACGTCAGGGAGGTGCTGTAATGCGACAGGTGCGCACCGTGCGCGGCAAGACGATCCCGCTCGACCGCGCGAACGTGGATACGGACCAGATCATCCCCGCCCGCTACCTCAAGCGCATCGAGCGCACCGGCTACGGCCCGTTCGCCTTCGAGGCCTGGCGCGCTGATCCCGACTTCGTGCTGAACAATCACGCCTACGACGGCGCGACCATCATGCTCACCCGCCAGAACTTCGGATCTGGCTCCAGTCGCGAGCACGCTGTCTGGGCGCTCGAAGGGCTCGGCGTACAGGCGCTCGTTGGCTCATCGTTCGCCGATATCTTCAAGAACAACTGCTTCCAGGGTGGCCTGCTCACCATCGAGCTGCCGGAGGCGGACATCGACTATCTGATGGCTCGCGCGGAAGAGCTGCCGAACTCCGAGATCATCGTCGACCTCCCCTCCCAGACGGTGAGCGTCGCCGACGGATCGTGGCAGCGCCACTTCGACATCGACCCCTTCAAGAAGTACCGCCTCCTCCGTGGCCTGGACGACATCGCGATGACGCTGGAATACGAGCCGGACGTCGCCGCGTTCGAAGAGCATCGCTCCGACCTGAAGCCCGTGACTTCCGGCTGAGAGCGCGCGAAGACGAGCACGAACAGGGCCGGCGATTCGCCGGCCCTGTTCGCTCTTCGGTCACCCAGGAGGAGGGTCCTGAGCTACGATTCGCCGTTCACGCCGAGCTGTCCCAGCTCTCCAACGTGGCCGTCAGCTGGATGTCCTTGCCGTCGCGGTGCACCGTGATCGTCACCTTGTCGCCGACGTTCTTCGTGTCGATGTAGTTCGCCAGGTCGTCGAACGTCGCCATCGGCTTCCCGTCGATCGCCGTGATCACGTCACCGGAACCGTTGGACGGAGACTGCAGCCCCGCCTTGTCGGCCGAGCTGCCGCTCTGCACCGACGCCACCAGCACGCCGTGGTCGATGCCGAGCGTCTTCGCGTCGTCCGGCGTCACCGTCCGGCCGGAGATACCGAGCCGGGCGTGCGTAATCGTCTGGCCGCTCGTCAACTGCGTCATGAAGTGCTTCGGCGTGTTGATCGGCACCGCGTAGGCCACCCCCGCGAAGGAGCTGCCACCAGGGTTCTCGATCGCGGTGTTGATGCCGATCACTTCGCCCGCCGTGTTGAACAGCGCCCCGCCGGAGTTGCCGGGGTTCACCGCCGCGTCCGTCTGCAGCAGCCCGCGGATCGGCCTGCCGTCGCTGCTCGACGTGAGCGTCCGGTCGAGCCCGCTGATCACGCCCGTGGTGAACGTGCCGTCCAGCCCGAACGGATTGCCGATCGCCGCCACGACCTGCCCGACCTTGACGGCGTCGGAATCGCCCAGCGTCGCCGGGTGCAGCTCGCTCGCGTCAGCGCTCACCTTCACCAGCGCGACGTCATCGCCCGGGTCGGTCCCCACCACGTCCGCGCTCGCCGACGAGCCATCTTCGAAGGTGACCGTTACGGTCTGGAATCCGTTCACGACGTGGTAGTTCGTGAGGATATGCCCATCCGTGTCCAGCACGATGCCCGACCCCAGCCCCTGCGCCTGGCCAGGTTGAAACGGGTCGCTGCTCGCCGATCCCCCCGTCGTGATCTCGACGATCGACGGCCGCGCCTTCGCGTAGAGCGCCGTAAAGTCGTCCGTCGTCGTCAGCGCCCCGCTCGAACCGGACGTCGTGTTCGTGTTGGCGCTCGTGTTCGTCGCGCTCTGCGCCGTCGCCGTCGGGTTCGCCACGGCCGACGGATTCGAGCCGCCGCCGCTGTCTCGCGCCCAGACCACGCCGCCGACGATCGCCGCGCCTGTCACCAATCCCGTCAGCAACGGGATGAACAATCGTTTCATGAGATACCTCTCGCTCCCTCCCCACCTGCGCCGGACGCGGCGTCGACCGTTCCTCTATGGCAGTATCGCTCGGCCGCCGGCGGGAGGTTACTGCAAACGTGTTACGCACGGGGAAGCTGACGAGTTTTCAGTGCGGCCGGCGCCCCGGAGACGTTGAAGAGCCGCGCCTGGGCTCAGCGCGGCTCTTCGAGAGGGGTTGGCCCGCGAGGAGCGGGCCCTGCCGAGGGAGGGCTATGCGCAGTCGCCGCCTCGCTGCGGGCCGGTCGCGAAGCGGCTCGGCGACGGCAGCTTGGTTGGCGTTGCCGGCGGCTGCGGCGCGAACCGCCTGCCTGTCGGCGTTGATGTTCCGGTGCTGGAAGGGCGAATGCGGTAGGTCCGCTTGCTCACCTGCTCCAGCCGCGGCTCATCTCTCATGCCCGCCATCTTAGGCCCCGCGGATTATCACTGGATTAAGGCAAGTTAACGGCTCGTCAAGCCCACCGGGGCTCGAACTCCATCGGGATCCCCAGCGCCGTCTTCCCGATCAGCTCCAGCGCCACGTCGTTCGTCATTGGGTGGAACGGACCCGGCCGCACGTCGCGATAGAACCGCTGCATCGGGTGCCGGCGGAAGATCCCCGGCGCCCCGACCACCGTCATCGCCTGGTCGACGACCCGCACCGCCGTATTCGTCGCGTGGTACTTCGCCAGCACGATGCGCGCGAGGTCGGCGCGCGTCCGGAGGCCCCCCGCCATCCACTCGGCCGCCGTCTGGTGGATGAGCGCCCGCGCCGCCGTCAGCTCCACCTCCATCTCCGCCACCCGGAATTGGACGCCCGGAAAGTGACCGATCGGCCGCTCGAAGAGCACCGGCTTGCGCGTCCTCGCCCAGTCGATGGCGAAGTTCCGCGCCGCGACCGCCACGCCCAGGTACACGGACGCCACGCTGCAGCAGAACCACGCCAGCAGCACGTTCGCCCCGACGTCCATATCGCCCGGCGCTCGCATCCCGACGCATGTCTGCGCGGGCACCCAGCAATCCTTGATCACCAGGTCGTGGCTCGCTGTTGCCCGCATCGACATCGTGTCCCACGTCTCGATGATCTCGACGCCCGGCGTCCCCCTCGGCACGACGAACATGCCGATCACCTGGTTGCCCTGCTCATCGGTCGTGGACGTGTTCACGGAGAACAGGTCGATGATCGGCGACATCGACGTGAACGTCTTGCGGCCGTTGATCACGAAGCCGTCAAGCCCATCGCGCTTCTCCCGCCGCGCCGTTGTCGTCGGAAAGCCCCAGTTGCCGCCGATCTCCGCTTCCGTGAACCCCCCGCCCACGATCAGCTTCCCCTGCACCAGCATGCTCGCCATCAGCTTGCCCTGCATGTCGCCGATGCCCGCGATGAGCTGCATCCCCTCCATCATCGAGCCGACGGCGAAGAGGTGCATGTTCATCGCCAGCGCGGTCGATGCGCAGCCCTGCGCCAGCCGCTCCTGGCACAGCGCCAGGTCCAGCAGCGTGCCGCCGAGCCCGCCCAGCTCCTCGGCGATCGGCAGCGCGATGTAGTTCGCCTCCTTCAGCTTCTCGAAATTCTCGAACGGGAAGGTGTTGTCGCGGTCGTGCTCGTCGGCCCGCGTCGCGAAGTCGTCGGCGAGGCTCGCCGTCATCTCCAGCAGGCGGCGCGTGCGTTCGGTGGCGGCGTTCGATGGGACTGGCATCGGTGACTCCCACATCACATAACGTTGACATTGCAGCCTACAGGGCGACGCCGTCTCGAACCACGGCCGCTCCGACGTCAGATGCGGTCCGCCGCCCAGAAGTGCAGCGCCGCCCGCGGCAACAGCGCGTCGATGCGCCTCGCCACGTCCTCCGCCGGCTTGGGCCGCACGAGTCCGCTCGCCCGTCGTTGCCCCAGCAGTGCATCGAGCGTCCCGTCCTCATCCAACTCCAACTCCCCACCGCCCCGGCGCAGTCCCACGGATCGCCCCGTGACGTCGAGCAGGGCCCGATCCTCATCCGGCGCCCGCAGCCCCAGCCGGAACGACGGCCCGCGATGGCCGGCCGCCCGCGCCGAAAGGTGCGGCAGCAGCGCCCGCAACAACGCGTCGAGCGAGATCACACGCATCATCATCGGGTACCGCACGTCCGTCGTCCGCGTCGACGTTGGCAGCGTGCGCATCACCGTCTCGAGCGTGTGACCCTCCGGCACCGATGCCACCAGGCGCTCGCCGTGTGCCGCCGCGAGCGTCGCCACGGCCGCCAGCAGCGAGACGATCGCTTCGTCGTGATTGTGCACGTGCTCCGCCTCGATGATCTGGTGCCCGTACGTCCGGCAGCGCGACCGCACGTACGCCACCGGCACGCCGTTCCGCTCCGCCACGAACCCGTCGTCGGGCGCCTCGCCCAACCAGCTCGCCGCGTCGCTCCACGACCGCCGCGTCCGGACGATCGCGCCCGTCGATCCCGCCGTGGCGCCCGCGTAAATCCGCAGCAGCCGCGAGAGGTGCCCCTCCACGATCGGGCGGACTCTGTAGAGCGATGGCAGCGGCAGTCTGCCGCCGCGTCCGCGGCATCGGCTTCGACCGACGGCTGCAGCACGATCGCGATATCCCAACCGCTGGTAGAACCGCCGGGATCCCTGTGAACAGGAACGACAGCGACATCCCATCGCGGCGCATCGCCCCCAACGCGTCTCGCAGCAGGGCCGTCGCGATCCCGCCGCCCTGAGCGTCCGGATGCGTCGCTACCGACCCGATGCCCCCGGCCGCCACCGGCACCCCCCGCACGAGCATCGTCCGCGAGAAGATGCGCACGTATCCGGCCACTCGGCCGTCGACTTCGGCGACGCGCCCGTGCCGAAGCCGGAACGTCGTGTCGTGCTCCGTCTGCTGGACGAAGAGAGATCGAGGCGCCTCCGGGAAGCAGCGCTCCAGGAGGTCGTAGACAGCCGGAAGCTCACGGCGCCGTAGGGCCCGCAACGTCGCCTTCATCGCGCGATCCTAACATGCGCGAGCGGCCTGCTCGGCACGGGCGGATGTGGCGTTGGCGTTCGGCTATGCCGGTGTGGAGCCGATGTTCTCGAAGAAGCGCAGGAGGTAGCCGTCCGGGTCCTGCACGATGAACTGTCGGTTGCCGCGGAGCATCTGATGCGCTCGATACCAGCGGTCTTCGAGCGGAAGGTGGATGGGTGCGTCGGCCGCCTGCACCTTCACGTACAGCGGCTCCACGCCTGCTACCTCGATCTGCAGGTTGATGCCGCGCCCGTACGGATGTGCCAGCTCACCCGCAACGAAGGCGCGCCCGCTCGGCTGTTCGATCATGAGTTGCGCGCCATCAAGATCGAGGTAGGCGAAGCGCTCCTCCGGTCGATCGTAGACAACGGCGAACCCGAGGACCCTCGTATAGAAGTCAACGCTCCGCTCGATGTCCGCGCAGATCAGTTCAGGGACGAGTCTCGGGGAGTGCACGTTGGGAGGATACATCGTCAACGCTCGCCACTCGCTTGGAGCAGCTTGACGCGCTGGCACGCAGTACTTAAGATCGTGCCACCAATTGAAGAATCTGACCTGGCGGGTCACACCTGCTGGCGGTACGAGCCAGTCGCCGGGCCGTCGTAAGCCATCGATGTGTTGGCTTCGCGGTGCGGCATTTTTTTTCGCCTGAAACGAGACGGTTCGACGGATGATCTCCACCGAGCAGCGCAGGGCAAGCGATATCGACGCCATCATCGGGCGCGCGCTCGGCGGCGGACGGCTGACGCCCGAGGACGGTTACCGCCTGATCGCCTCCGACGCCACCGAGCTCGCCGCGCTCATGGCAGCAGCCTCCGAGCTCCGTGATCGCGGCCACGGTCGCACCGTTACTTACTCGCGCAAAGTCTTCATTCCGCTGACCAACCTGTGCCGCCAGAAGTGCGGTTACTGCACCTTCGCCCGCGGCCCCCGCGACCCGGTCGCCCACACCATGTCGCCCGATGAGGTGCTCGCCGTCGCCCGCGCCGGACAGCGCCAGGGCTGTAAGGAAGCGCTCTTCTCGCTCGGGGAGCGTCCCGAGGAGGTGTACGACTTCGTCCGCGACGACCTGGCGCGCTACGGCCACACGACCACTTCCTCCTACTTGCGCGAGATGTGCGAACTGGTCCTGCGCGAAACCGGCCTCCAACCCCACGTCAACCAGGGGCTCATGGAGCCCGAGGAGATCGCCTCGCTGCGCGAAGTCTCCGCCTCGATGGGCATGATGCTCGAGACGGTATCGCTCCGTCTCCACGAGAAGGGCATGGCGCACTGGAACTGCCCCGGCAAGATCCCCGAGGAGCGCCTCCGCACGATGCGTCATGCAGGCGAGCAGAAGGTCGCCTGGACCACCGGCATCCTCATCGGCATCGGCGAAACACGGCAGGAGCGCGTCGACTCCCTGTTCGCCATCCGCGACCTGCACGAGGATCTCGGCCACATCCAGGAGGTGATCGTGCAGAACTTCCGCGTGAAGGAAGACATCGCCATGCGCCACCGCGATGAGCCCAGCGTCTTCGAGATGCTGCGAACCATCGCCGTCGCGCGCCTCATCCTCGGGCCGGAGATGAACATCCAGGCGCCGCCGAACCTCACCCCCGACGCCCACGGCATGTACCTGCTCGCCGGTATCAACGACTGGGGCGGCATCTCGCCCGTCACGAAGGATCACATCAACCCGGAGCGTCCGTGGCCCAACCTCCTCGAGCTGAAGGAGACCTGCGCCGATGCCGGCTTCGAGCTGCGCGAGCGCTTCGGCCTCTACCCCGAATACGTGCGCGAAGAAGGCCGGTACAGCGGATTTGTTCCTGACGCCATCCGTCCGGTGATAGCGACCCTGGCGGACGCTGGCGGTCTTGTGAAACGGGAGGAAGAGCGATGGTAAACCAGCACGCAGTTCCGTGGAGCAAGACAACGCTGCCCGTCGACCGCGAGATCGCCCGCATCCTCGATCGCGCGCTCGATGGCGAGGACGTCACCGTTGACGAGGCGACGGCCCTCTTCGACGTCCGCGGCCCCGCCCTCACCGCCCTCATCCTGACGGCCGATGAGCTCCGCCGCCGAACCGTCGGCGACGTCGTCACCTACGTCATCAACCGCAACATCAACTTCACCAACGTTTGCATCAAGCACTGCGGCTTCTGCGCCTTCAGCCGCGATCACCGCGAGGAAGAGGGATACTTCCTCCCCACTGAAGAGGTGATCCGGCGCGCGCGCGAGGCGTGGGATCTCGGTGCCCGCGAGATCTGCGTCCAGGCCGGCCTGCCGCCAAAGATGGACGGCTGGTACTACGTCGAGCTCACCAAGGCCATCAAGCGCGACATGCCCGACATGCACATCCACGGCTTCTCGCCGGAAGAGGTGCTCTACGGCTCCGTCCGCGCCCGCTGCTCCATCGAGGAGTACCTGCGCGCGCTCAAGGACGCCGGCGTCGGTAGCCTCCCCGGCACCTCCGCCGAGATCCTCGATCAGGACGTCCGCGACCGCATCTCCCCCGGCCGCATCACGAAGGATCAGTGGGTGGACGTCATCACCACCGCCCACAGCCTCGGCATCCGCACCACCTCCACCATCATGTATGGCCACGTCGAGACGTCGCGCCACAAGGCCGCGCACATCGGCCTCCTCCGCGACATCCAGCGCGACACGGGCGGCTTCACCGAGTTTGTGCCGCTCAGCTTCATCGCCTCGGAGGCCCCCATGTACAGCAAGGGCCTCGTCGCAGGCATCCGTCCCGGTGCGACAGGCGCCGAGGTGATGAAGATGTACGCCGTCGCCCGCATCATGCTCAACAACTGGATCCCCAACCTGCAGGCATCGTGGGTCAAGGAGGGGCCGAAGCTCGCCCAGATGGCGCTCGATGCCGGCTGCAACGACTTCATGGGCACGCTGATCAACGAGAGCATCTCGACCTCCGCCGGCGCCATCTACGGCCAGCGCATGGCCCCGCGCGAGATGCGAGCCCTCATCCGCGAGATGGGCCGCATCCCCGCCGAACGCAACACGCTGTACGGCATCGTCCGCGAGTTCGGCCCCGGGGAAGACGACCACCACGACCCGCTCGACCTCGTCGACGGAACCGACGAGCGCTTCGGCTCCTACGTCAGGCTGACGCAGTCGCCGGACTTCAAGTTCACCGAGAAGTACCGCCGCGCCGAACCGGTGGGGTAGGCGCCCGATCGATGGCTATGCCTGCTCGGTCGCCTGTGAAAGCGAATCGAGCAATCGCCGCGACGCCTCGCTGATCTCGTCGACCGCCGCGTCGAACACCTCGCTGTTCTTGCGCGACGGCTGACGGAACCCGCTCACCTTCCGCACGAACTGCAGTGCCGCTGCCCGGATCTCCTCCTCCGTCGCGGGCTCCTCTTTCCGGCGTAGCGTCTTGATGCTCCGGCACATCGCTTGCTCCTCAACCGCGCGCCGCTTCGACGCACGCTACACCATGCGGCCCGACGACGGCGCTGTGCTCCGTCCCCGGCTCAATGTCCAGCCGGTCGCCAGGTCCCAACTCGATCACTTCGCCCGTCGCCGTCAGCCGAAATGCGATCGACCCGCGAAGACAGTACAGCACCTTGTGGTACGTGTGGCTATGGGATGCGTACGTGTCGCCCGGCCCGTTCGACCAGTGCACCGGCCGCAGCCCCTCCCGCGCGAACGCGTCGAGCACGCTCCGCTCGTCGAAGGCTCCAGTCAGACTCGTGCGAACGGCTCCCATGCGGCCTCGCCTCTCGGGCCATGCCCGCTGGCGCCCCGACGGTAGCCGGGTGCGGCTCGAATCTGCGCGTTCGAACCTATGCTATAGTGAAAATTGAGAAAAAGGGAGCGTCGACCGTGCAGGCCACCCGGCAAGACATCCTTGACTACCTTCGCCGCAACAGCCACGCCACCGTCAAGGAGTTGGGCCAGCATCTCACCCTCACCTCCACCGGCATCCGCCAGCACCTCACCGTCCTGGAGCGCGACGGCCTCATCGAGGCCCGCGAGGAGCGTGGGCATGTCGGCCGCCCGGCCCTCGTCTACCGCCTTACGTCCGGCGGCGACGCGCTCTACCCCAAGAAGTACGATGCCCTCGCCAACGCCCTGATCGAGGAGGCCCGCCAGCTCCTCGGCCCCGACGCGCTGCAGCAGTTGATGAAGAACGTCGCCGCGCGCTTCGCCGAGTCCTACGCCCCCCGTCTCGAGGGCAAGACAGTCGCCGAGCGCATCGTTGAGACCGGCAAGATCCTCCACGAGCGCGGCTGCCTCGCCGACTGCGGGGAGGAGGACGGCGAAATGCTCATCAAGCAGCACACCTGCCCGTTCCCGAACGTCGCGTCAAAGAACAGTGCCGTGTGCGCCCTGGACGTGGAGTTCGTGCGCCGTCTCGTCGGCGCGGACGCGCGTCTGACGGCGAGCCTGCTCCGCGGCGACGACTCCTGCACCTACCGCGTCCGCGCCGTCGCTTCCGCCGCCGACCGCCGCTAGGCGACCCCCGTCCACACCGCCACCGCGAACCCGAACGCCAGCAGCGCCCCGAACAGCATGTGCATACCCGCCGTCTGCGCCAGCACGACGTTCAGCCCGCGCGGCTCCTGCTGCATCCGCTCGAACCGCACGAGCCGGATCGCCAGCGGCAGCGAGAGCAGCGTCACCAGCACCGGCCACGGCGCCGCCCCCGCGATCGTCATCGCCACGATCACGGCGTAGCCGCCGAGCATCAGCGCCACGTACTCATAGTCCGCGATCGGCCGTCCCGCCAGCGCCGCCAGCGTCCACTTGTGGTTGCGCCGGTCGCCTTCGATGTCGCGGATGTTGTTCGCGTGGAGGATCGCGGCCACAAGCAGGCCCACCGGGACCGACGCGACGATCGGCTCCCACGCCCACCCCTGCGTCTGCACGTAGTAGGCGCCGACGACGATCACCGGCCCCATGAACACGAACACCACGACCTCGCCCAGCCCGCGATACGCCAGCGAGAACGGCGACGCCGTGTAGAAGTACCCCGCTAGCACGCTCGCGATGCCGAGCGCCAGCACCGGCCATCCCGTCATCGCCGTGATGACCAGCCCCACCGCCGCGCCCAGCGCGAACGCCACGATGCCGCCGGCGAGCACCGCCCGCGCGGACAACACCCCGCGCTGGATCACGCCGCTGGGCCCAAGCGACTCCGCGCTGTCCGTTCCCTTCACGTGGTCGAAGTAGTCGTTGACGAGGTTTGTCCCCGCGTGGATCGCCACCGATCCCATCAGTGCCAGCACGAACAGCAGCGGGTGGAACTCGTCCTGCGCCGCGATCGCCGTGCCCACCAGCACCGGGATGATCGATGCCGTGAACGAGATCGGCCGCAGCGCCGTCAGCCAGATGCGTGCTTGTCGTGGCATCGCATCAGCGTAGGGCCCGCTCGCACGGCGGGCAATGTTACGCGGACATAACGTTCCCACGGGCACATCGCGTCGTTTGCCGATAGACAAATCACATCGTCGGCGTCGAGAAGATGCGGCTGCCCGGATCGCTCCGTATAATTGGCGGAAACCGCGGCGCGCCCCCACCGGCTTCGCACCTTCGAAACGCGCGCCAGGCGCCTTCGAAGGTGCGTCGAGCCGCGACGGTGCCGCCTGCGCGGTACGAATTGGGTACAACGGCCTCCCGCCGCGTGCGGAGGGGTCCAGGGAGGGACATGGCCGTTCGCACCTGGGTCGGGCGATTCTGCGTGGTCGAGGGCCGCGTGGAAGAAGAGGGGCCGTGGCTCGGCTCGCTCGTCCGCCAACGGCCCGACGAAGAGGCCGACGAGCTCTACGTCCTCGTCGAGCCCGCTTCGCCGATCAGCGAGCAGTTCACTTCGCAGCTCGTCGACGTCATCGCCAAGCTGTACGGCCGCGACCCGCTGTCGCTGACCGGCGCGCTCACGCGCTCGCTCCGCGCCGCCCACGAGCATCTCCGCGAGTGGAACGCCAAGAGCCTGAAGGAGCACCAGGCCGGCGCCGGCGCCAGCTGCGTCGCCCTGCGCGGCGCCGACGCCTACCTCGCCCAGGTCGGCCCCAGCCTCGCGTACGTGCGCTCCGCCGACGGCACGTTCCGCCGCCTGCACGCCGAGCATGCTGACTTCGAGCACGCGCTCGGCATCGCCACCGAGTTCGAGCCGCACCTCACCCGCATCCCGCTGGCGCCCGGCGACCTCGTGCTGCTCGCATCCACGCAGCTCGACACGATCGTGGCGGAGCACCACGTCGAGCGCATCCTCGCGCGCGGTTCCGACGACGCGCTGCCCGAGCTGTACCTGCTCTGTCGCGACCGCCCGAACATGGCGCTCGTGCTGCTTGCCGCGTTCGAAGAGGAGCCCGTGCCGCCGCCTGAGTACCTGACCCGGAACGGCGACGCCCACGCAGCGGTGATCACGCGCGTGGACGACCCGCCCGCATCGGCGATGGGCGAGCTGGTGACCGCGCCCGTGGGCGAGGGCCCCGTCACCGCCGAGGCGTCGCTCGCCGCCGGCACGATGGGCGACCTGCCGCCGGCCATGCGTCCGATCCAGGATCAGGTGCGCGAGATCACGGAGAGCACGGCTCCCTCGCCAGACCCCGGCGTGCGCATCCGCGGCGGCTCGTCGGCGCCACGCTATCGCCGTTCGACGGGCATCTCGTCGCTGCCGCAGATTCGCATCCCGAAGCTCGCGGTCGCCGCCGTCATCGCCCTCGCCATCGTGGGGCTGCTCGCGTACGCGTTCCTGCCCGGCTCGGTGAAGCAGAGCCGCGAGGACCAGTTCAGCACGGACGTCGCCGCCGCGCGCGAGGACAGCGCCCGCGCCCAGGCGACGAGCGATCCCGGCGTCAAGCGCCAGCTCCTCAACGACGCCAACACGAAGCTCGCCGACGCCGCGAAGATCCACAAGGACAACGCCGACGTGATGTCGCTCCAGTCCGACGTCACGGCCGCGCTCGGCGTGCTGGACGCGGTGTACGAGATCAAGGACTTCACCACCGTCGCCGACCTCACGCAGGTCGTCACGGGAGAGCTGTCCGTCACGAACACCGTCATCGGCGGCAGCGACGCCTACTTCCTCGACGCGAAGGGCAAGCGCGTGCTGCGCGTGCCGCTCGACGGGAGCACCGCCCCGGAGACCGTGCTGCAGGACGGCGAGCCCGCCGGCTTCGTGACCGCCTCGCGCCCGGCGCAGATCGCCTGGTCCGAGCAGACGGGCAGCCTCACCATCATCGACGACAAGCGCCAGGCGTTCGCCTACTTCCCCGGCCGCGGCTCCCTGCCGCTGACCATCCGCGGCGTCGACAGCATGGGCTCCGTCGACGCGATCACCGGCTCCGGCGGCAACCTCTACGTGCTGGACGTGAAGCAGAACCAGGTCTGGCGCTACCTCCCCGGCGAGGGCGGCTACGACAGCGAGCGCACCGGCCTGCTCGACTCGCCCGACCTCTCGAACGCGACGGAGCTGGCCGTCGGCCAGGACGTGTACGTGCTCGACTCCAAGCAGGGCATCCGGCGCTTCGTCGGCCAGACCGAGACGCCGTTCGTGATGGCCGGCATCGACACGCCGATGGTGTCGCCGGTGTCGCTGTCCGTGCTGCCGGGCTCCAACCGGCTCGTCGTCGCCGACCACGGCAACAAGCGCATCGTCGTCGCGTCGGCGGAGGGCACGTTCCTGCGCCAGATCGTCAGCACCGTCCTTCACGGACCTCCGCGCCGTCGCCGTCGACGAGGGCAACGGCATCCTCTACGTCCTCAACGGCGACACGCTGCTCAAGGCCCCGTTCCCTCCGTAGGGCGTCCGGCTGCTGACGGCGGGCGTCGGCAGAGATCGTCGCGGACGGACGCGGAAGGCACGAGCACGATGTCGCGACTCGTCGGTCCCACTTAACGCTTTGGTTTGCCCGAGTCTGTTTCCGCTGTTCGCCGGGGGCGAGGGCGCTGCGAGCGCCGATCCGGGGGCGGGTTGCGTGGCGGGCGCGGTGGTGGAACATGAGGCGACGGTACGACGGTTGGGGCGCGATCTCCAAGCGTTTCGTGTCACGTGCAGCAGGCGGGTCAGCACCTCCGAGCGCGCCGGCTGGCGCACCGTTCCCGGCCCGACGTCGTTCTCGCAGCCGGGCGGGCGTGCGGTGTACCCGCGACTGACGATGGTGCTGGACCTCGGCGGGGGTGTGTGGCCGGAGGGGGAGGTGGAGTTGGGCGGGGAGCCGTGGTGAGGGTGAGGAGAGCGGTTCGATCGTCGTTGTTAGTCGATTCGACAGGAAATCGCGATCCCGTCGATTACGTCTGGCTTCAAATAGCGAACGTGATCCGACCAGCGCGCGACGCTCTCACGTAGAGCGCTGTAGGGGATGAATTTACAGACCTCGACCAGTGGCTTTCGCATATCGATGAATGTGGGGCGGTTCAGTTCCTGAACGACCTTGGCCTGACGTTCGTCCGGCGCAACGATGTACAGCGGGATGTCTAGGTTAGGCCTGCGCGACAGCAGATCGCTCATCCGCAGAAGCCCGCCATAGATGTTTGTCGAATTTTCGATCTCAAACGCGCAGCGAATCCCGTCCCGCTCAAGCCACAGCACGTCGATGAGTTCGACAATCTTCTGCGTATCTCGGTCAAATTGCTCGGGTAGCACGCTACGGAGGTGCGCGATGTCTTTGAAGTCGTGGCCGTTCCAAGACCGGCTCCGGTCATTCCGAGCGACCCACACGTCCAGCCCGAGGTCGTTGCCAAGCTTTAGCAGCAGATACTGCATCTCATTGTGAGCGCGCTCTTCAGACTTCGGCAGCGGATCCTGTTCGGGTATGACCACGTCCCCCGTGAGGGCCATGAATTCCTCGGCATGAGGCCCTCGCGGCTTTGGCCGTGCCGCCTTCTTGTCAATCGGCCGGCGGAGCGGATGCAGGTGCGCGGACTCAATGGCGCTTGCGATGGTCGGCCCGTCCGCTTGGTACAGGAGCTTCGCGGGCGAACCTTGAAACATCCAGCCGTAGTTGCGGGGATCCTTCAGCCGTCTAAACATCTCGAGATCCGAGGAGAGCTCCGCGACGGGGATGGCGGTTTCAGGATCTAGCGTTAGGATCGGTCGGGTGTTGAAGCGGACTGGGAATGGATCGCTCGCCCAGATTCGTGGCTCGTCGGTGATCGTGGTCCGGAGACGACTTCAAGCACTCCGATCCAGCGCGAGATGACGCCACCCAGGTAGCAGATCAGGATGTCGCCCGGCATGACTTTACGGGCTATCCCCTCGCGGGTGGCCCTGAACCCCGATTGCGTGAATCCGTATTCGCGCGCCTCGTCCCAGGTTTCGGCGGTGAATAGGTCAATCCAATACGTTGGCATTACGTGCAGATGTTAACACGGGTATCGCTCTTAGCCGGGGGCGCGGAGTCATGGCCGAATCTAACGTGGCGTGCGGTCTCAGCCGAGATTCCGAGCCGCTCGTCCAATTGTCGACAGCGCGTTGCTGCAAGCCTCTGCCCATGGTTCGATGCGAAGAGTATCGTGAGGGGCCAACCCGCCAATGCTGAAGGAACGAAAACCCTTGCCGTGCGTTGAGCTGAGCCTCGCGTTTGGCATTCCCATGTTGTCTCGCAGCGTTCCCAGAGTTCCTTCCACCGCCCGATGTGTGTCCCGAGTTGCGCCTGCGCGGTACCCGGTGGGAGCGCAGTAGACCTTGAATGAGCGATTCTGAAGTTGCAATCCGATATCAAGCCGAGTCTTGCGATAACTGAGCTCGCGCACTTTAAAGCCTAAGTGCGCGGCCCGATGGGTCTCTCCGACGTCCCAATCCAAAGTCGCCCCAGGTACTACGACGCGTGAGCCGAGTTCCAGCATCCAAGCCTTCTGAAGAACGGTTGCTAGTCGCAGTCGCTCCACGTATGAGGCGAAGTCGTCGAAATCCATTGGCCGCTTTTCGAGAACCTCATACGGGAAGACGGCATCGTTGCCTGCGTACTCGTCGGGCGAACGGATGACGCGTTCGACGGCTCGAACGAGCCGCGAGAGCATGGACGTGTAGTCGTGGACGAACGCTTGATCCCGAAGCAGGTTGCCCGGGGTGGCCGCTTCGTGTTGGCGGGTCCTGTTCAGCTCGGCGTAGCTGACGGCCCTCCAGGCAGAGGAGGAGTACGGTCGCTGCTCAATCAGGGTGAGGAACAACTTCTCGCAAGGCTCGTACGCCGCGAGATACTTGTCGTAGCGGTTCAGCTGTGATGAATGCTCGGCGCTCTTCAGTTTGTTCTCGATGGCTATCGTAAGAGGTGCTCCGTTTCGCTCCAGCGTCACGAGGAGGTCGATGTGGTTGTCTTCCGTGCGTGCAGACCCGATGACCGCCCTAGAGAGGTCTATGCCAGTGAGCCTTGAGAGGAAGCGGAGGCGTGACGCCGGACTCAGAGGCGAGTCCTGGCTGAGGAGCCAGCGCAGCGTCTCGGTGTGGACTTCGTCTCTCGGTCACCCAAGCGACGTATTCCAGTGCAGTCAGCGTCGCAAGCCGCTCCCTCCATTACGGCACCCGCGTAACCGCACCCTCACTCGCGCTCGACACGAGCGCCACGTACTTCGCCATCACGCCGGTCGTGTAGCGGGGGGCGGGGGGCGCCAGTCGCGGAGGCGGGCGGCGATCTCGTCGTCGGAGATCTGCACGTCGAGGCGGCGGTTCGGGATGTCGAACGAGATCGTGTCGCCCTCGCGCACGGCGGCGATCGGGCCGCCGACGAAGGCCTCCGGGGCGACGTGGCCGGCCATGAGGCCGCGCGTGGCGCCGGAGAAGCGGCCGTCGGTCAGCAGCGCCACCGTCTCGCCGAGCCCCTCGCCGACGATGGCCGACGTGACGCCGAGCATCTCGCGCATCCCCGGCCCGCCCTTCGGCCCCTCGTAGCGGATGACGACGACGTCGTTCGCCTTGATCTTGTGGTCCAGCACCGCCTTCATCGCGTCCTCCTCGCGGTCGAAGACGCGCGCGGGCCCGGTGTGCGTCAGGCGCTCGTGGCCGGCGACCTTGATCACGCAGCCCTCCGGCGCCAGGTTGCCGTGCAGGATCACGAGGCCGCCCGTCTTCTTCAGCGGGTCCTGCAGCGTGTGCACCACGTCCTGCCCCGGCGTCTCGACCGCCAGCGCCGCTTCCTCGGCGAACGTGTGCCCGTTCGGCGTCGGCCGCGAGCCGTCGATGAGCCCGGCTTCGATCAGCCGTTTCGCCACCAGCTCCATCCCGCCCGCCTTGTCGAGATCGGCCGCGAGGTAGCGGCCCCCCGGCTTCAGGTCGGCCAGCAGCGGCGTACGCGCGCTCACGACGTCGAAGTCGTCGATGGTCAGCGGCACGTTCGCCTCGCGGGCGAGCGCGAGCAGGTGCAGCACGACGTTCGTGGAGCCGCCGGTCGCCGCCACGCCCGCGATCGCGTTTTCGAAGGCGGCGCGCGTCAGGATGTCGAGCGGGCGGACGTTGCGGCGGAGGACGTCCATCACCACCTCGCCCGCGCGCACGCCGACGTCGTCCTTGCGCGGGTCGACGGCCGGCACGCCGTTCATCCCCACCGGTGAGAGGCCGAGGAACTCCATCGCCAGCGACATCGTGTTGGCCGTGAACTGCCCGCCGCAGGCGCCCGGGCCCGGGCATGCGGCGTGCTCCAGCGTGTCCAGCTCCTCGTCGGACAGTGTGCCGGCGGCGTTCTGCCCGACCGCCTCGAAGACGTCCTGGATGTTGACGTCGCGGCCCTTGTATCGCCCGGCGAGGATCGTGCCGCCGTAGACGACGATGCCGGGGATGTTGAGCCGCGCGAGCGCCATCGACGCGGCCGGGATCGTCTTGTCGCAGCCGACGAGGCACACGAGCGCGTCGAACATGTAGCCGCGCGTGCACAGCTCGATCGAGTCGGCGATCAGCTCACGCGAGATCAGCGACGTCTTCATCCCCTCGGTGCCCATCGTGATGCCGTCGCTGATGGCGATGGTGTTGAACTCCATCGGCGTGCCGCCGGCCTTCCGCACGCCCTCCGCCACCTTCTCGGCGAGCAGGCGCAGGTTGAAGTTGCACGGCATCGTGCCGATCCACGTGTTGGCGATGCCGATGATGGGCTTCTTGAGGTCCTCCGGCGTGAAGCCGATGGAGTAGTAGTACGAGCGGGCGGCGGCGCGGTCGCGGCCCTCCGTGATCGTGCGCGAGTTGTGCTTCGGGTCGAATGCCATGTGTGTTTCCTCCGTGTGGCCCTCAGCGTATCGACGGAGGAGCTTGTGGGCGAGTTCAGTCGACCCGGCGGCTGACGCGGCTGGCGAAGAAGTAGCGGGGGCGGCCGTTCACGTCGAAGTGGCTGAAGGTCATGGGGGTGAAGTAGCCGGGGAAGGGCGTTGCCTGCAGGAAGAGCGATTCGTCGACGGGGTAGAGGCGCTGTGGCGGCATATCGGTGGAGGGGAGGGGGCCGGTGTTGACGACGGTGGCGTAGAGCGCGCCGTCGCGGACATCGAGCGTCGTGCGGGCGCCGAGCTTCTCGTACAGGCCGGCGTACGGCGCGAGATCGATCGCCGGCGGCGTCTCCGGCGGCTCTGGCCGGCGCGGGATCTCGACGTCGAACGACTCTTTGAACAGCCACCGCATCACGCGCTCGGCAAGCGCGCCTCCGGATGGCGACGTGTTCGTCAGCACGGCGACGGCGAAGCGCTCGTCGGGGAGGATGCGGAGCGACGCCTGCTGGCCGATGGTGCCGCCGTCGTGGCCGATGACGCGGCGGCCGGACCAGTCGAACAGCATCCAGCCGAGGCCCCAGTGCGCGGCGCCGGTGCCGGGCTGCGACGGCAGTGTCACCTGCGGCTGCTGCATCGCCCGCACCGCCTCCGCCGAGAGCACGCGTTTGCTATCGGCACTTCCGCCACGCCGCCGTCCATGTGCAGCCGCGCGAAGCCGAGCAGGTCGCGCGTCGTCGCGCTGACGTTCGAGCCGGCGGGGCCCTGCGCGCGGGGCATGTCCCAGCGCGGGGCGCGCGTGATCTCGAGCGATGGCATCAGGAAGTGGCCGGTGGCGGCGCGGTGGAGCAGCGCCTGTTCGGGAAGCGTGACGGTGTCGTGGAGGGCGGCCGGCTCGAGCAGGCGCGTGCGCAGCGCCTCGTCCCACGTCATGCCCGTGATGGTCTCGATGATGCGCCCCAGGACGACGAAGCCGGCGTTGCAGTACGACCACATGTCGCCGGGAGAGAAGAGGGACGGAAGGGTGGCGCAGGCGTCGACGTACCGGGCGACGCAGTCGTCGCCGCGGCCGAAGTCGTCGAAGAAGTCGCCGTCTACGCCGCTGGTGTGTGTCAGGAGGTGGCGGATGGTTGACCGGGGCGCCATCGCCGAAGCGGAGGTCGGGCAGATACGAGCGCGCGGGGGCGTCCAGGTCGATGCGGCCCTCGTCCACGAGCTGCATGATGAGCGTGGTCGTGTAGATCTTCGTGATAGAACCGATCTGGAAGATGGCGTCGGACGTCGATTCGACGCGCGTGGCGTTGTTGACGACGCCGCTGGCAGCGCTGCGCACGTCGTCGCCGAGCATGACGGCGAGCGACGCGCCGGCGACGTGATGGCGCTCGGTCCACGTGTCGAGCTTCTGCTGGAGTTCTTCGGTCGATGGCAGGTCTGGCATCGTGGCGATGATACGCCGGTGGGGGAGGAGGCGCGAGTGCCGGGGCGCTCCCGGGCTGCGGATTCCGCAGCGGCGATGGCGGTCGCGGTTGATCCTTACGTCGGAGTGCTCCAAGCTCAGGGCTCTGAACGACACTCAGCGCCCGTGTGGGAGGTCCTCCGTGCTCCGAACCCTGATTCCCGCTGCCCTCGCATCGGCCGCGATCCTGACCGCGTGCGGCGGAGGCAGCAGCAGCAAGACCTCCACCCCCACGGTCGCGCCGAAGTCCACCGCCGCGGCCAGCCCCTCGGCGTCGTCGAAGACAGCGGCCGCGACGGGCACCGCCGCCACCGGAGGCGGATCCACGCCGTCGACGTCCGGTGGCTCGACGTCCGCACCCGGTGGCGCTGCGACCGCGCCGATCACGGTGCCGACGACCGCACCGGGCACCACCGGCGGCCCGACCGCGGACGCCGCCTCGGCGCCGGGTCTGCTCAATGCCGCGATGATCGTGCCTGCCGATCTCCCTGCCGGCTGGACCACCGCCTCCGACACCACGCAGGACAACGCCGCCGCTGCGGCCGCCGACCCCACGACCGCCGCGTCGAACACGCGTTGCGGACGCCTTCTCGGCCGCACCCTCGTGACGCAACCGGACGACATCGTCACGGCGTATCTCGCCGGCCAGACGGTCTCGTTCTTCTCGCAGGCGACCGTCTACGCGACGACGGCAGGCGCCATCGACTGCTCAAACGAGGCGGCGGGGAAGCTGACGCAGCCGGGTCAGCTGGCCAAGGCGTTCGGGACGCTGTTCACCGACCCCAACGCCGTCGTCGTGACGCCCGTCGACTTCAAGCAGGTGGGGGATGGCTCCTTCGCCGGCACGCTGGCCGGCCAGACGAACGCCAACGGCGTGGTCGTCGACATCGTCGTGCTCGTCGTCGCCTTCCGCGAAGGCAACGTGTCGATGGTCATCGGCTCCGTCGCCAACACCGCGCCGCCGACGTCGGAGCTGGAGCCGCTGGTCGATCTCGTGGTCGGGCGCGTCGCCGCGGCGCAGAAGTAGCCGCGTGCCCGCCGCGACCGTACGGATCAAGACGGACGCCGGCTCCGTGACGGCGCTGCGCACGCCGGCCGTCGGCGCGGCGCGCTGGACGTTCGTCTACGCTCCGGGTGCCGGATCCAACGTCCACGACCCCTTCGGCACGTACGCCGCGCGCGAGCTGGCCTCGCAAGGCGTGACCACGCTCCGCTTCCAGTTCCCGTACATGGAGGCGAAGAAGCGCGGCCCCGACCGCCCGCCCGTGCTCGAATCAACGTGGCGCGCGGTGATCGAGGTCGCGCGCAAGGACGGCACGCGCCTCGTCGTCGGCGGCCGGTCGATGGGCGGCCGCATCGCGTCGCAGGTCGTGGCGCAGGGCGTGGAGGTCGACGCGCTGGCGCTGTTCGCCTACCCGCTGCACCCGCCGGGCAAGCCCGACCAGCTCCGTGATGCGCACCTCGGGTCGATCACGGCGCCCGGCGCTGTTCTGCTCCGGCACGAACGACGCCTTCGCCGCGCCGGAGGAGTTGCGCGTGGCCGCGAAGAAGCTGAAGCGCAGCACCGTCCACCTGCTCGATCGCGCCGACCACGGATTCAACGTCCCGAAGTCCAGCGGCCGCACCCGCGAGGACGTGTGGGCGGAGGCGGTGGGTGCGATGGTCGGGTGGTTGGCGAAGGTGAAGTAGCGGTTAGGTTCGCCCGCGGGCGACGGTCCACAGCGACAGGCTGAGCAGCGACACGACGACGAGCGGCACGATCCACCACGCCGCTACACCCGCGTGCGCCAGCCCGGCGGTCACGGCGAACGCCACGATGACGCCGGCCGCCACGCGCCAGTCGTCGCCGATGATGAAGTCCCACCAGAAGGCGATGAACCCCTCGACGTACTTCACGACTCCACCGCCAGTGCGACCGCAGGCTCGGTGGCGGGTTCCTGCCGCTCGCGCAGCCAGCGCAGCATGCGCACCTGCCCCAGCGACACGGCCAGCACGAACGCAAGGACGCCGAGGAGCGCCAGGTCGCTGCCCGGCCAGTGCGCGCCGGTCCCCTCGACGCCCCAGAACGTGCCGAACGTGGTCAGCATGACGCCGACGGCGAATTTCATCGAGTTCTCCGGCACGCGGCTGAGCGGCGCGTGGATCACGGTGCCGACGCCCGCGACGATGACGAACGCGGCGGCCGCACCGACCGCGGCCAGCGGGATGCTCCCCTGCGCGCTGCCGAACGTGACGACGATGAACGCCACCTCGAGCCCCTCCAGGAACACGCCCTTGAACGCCAGCGTGAAGGAGTACCAGTCGAGCGCGCCGTGCGTGCGGAGCGCCATCGCCGCCTCTTCGGCCTCACGCCGGAAGATCTCGTCTTCGTCGTGGAGTGCCTTGTAGCCGCTAGCGCGCAGCACCGCCTTGCGCAGCCACTGCACGCCGAAGATCAGCAGCAGCGCGCCGATGAACAGCCGCAGCGAGTCGATGGGGATGAGTGTGAGCGTCGGGCCGAGCGCCGCGACGACCACGCCGAGCGCCAGCAGCGCCACCACCACGCCGATCAGCGCCGAGCGCCAGCCGCGCGTGAGGCCGACGGCCAGCACGATGGTCAGCGCCTCCACCATCTCCACGGTGCTGGCGAGAAACGCTGCGAGGACAAGGAAGACTGCGCTCATACGGCTCGCTCCCGTCCCGATTGTACGCCGCGTGGCGGCGGGTTAGCCGAGGGCGTCCTTGATCTTGCCCATGAAGCCGCCTTCCTGCGGCTTCACGTGCGTTCCCATGGACTCGGCGAGCTGCTTGAGCAGGTCCTTCTGCTCCTTCGAGAGATGCTTCGGTGTGATCACGTTCGCGCGGACGATCATGTCCCCTCGGCCGCCGCCGCGCAGGTGCGGCACGCCCTTGCCGCGCACGACGAACATCTCGCCCGTCTGTGTGCCCGCCGGAACGCGCAGCTCGTGCGGATCGCCGTCGATGGTCGGCACGGCGATCTCGTCGCCCAGCGCCACCTGGGCGAAGTTCAGCTCCAGGTCGACCAGCAGGTCGTCGTCCTCGCGGCGGAAGATCTCGTGCGGCCTGACGTTGATCTGCAGGTAGAGGTTGCCCCGGGGACCCCCGTGATTGCCGATCTCGCCCTCGCCCGTCAAACGCATCTGCGACCCGTTGTCGACGCCGCCGGGGATCTTCACCGAAAGCTTGCGCTTGCGCTTCTCGCGCCCCACGCCACGGCAGTTCTTGCACGGGTTCGCGACGACGCGGCCCTCCCCGCGGCAGCGATCGCACGCCGCGACGTTCACGAACTGGCCGAAGATGCTCTGCTGGACCCGTCGCACCTCACCGGAGCCGTTGCACGCGGGGCAGCGCTCCGGCTCCGTCCCGGGCTCCGCCCGCAGGCCGTTGCAGACCGAACAGAGCTCCGCCGTCTGCACTTCGACTTCCTTCTCGACGCCGAAGACCGCCTCCTCGAAGGCGATCGTCGTGCTGCGGCGGACGTCGGCCCCGCGGGCCGGGCCGCGCTGCGTGCGGGCGTTCGCGCCGCCGAAGAACGCGTCGAAGATGTCCCCCAGACCGCCGAAGCCGAAGCCGTCGAAGCCGCGGGCGAACCCCTCCTGGCCGCCCTGCGTCGCGGCGTGGCCGAACCGGTCGTACATCGACCGGCGCTCCGGGTCCGAGAGCACTTCGTAGGCCTCGTTGACCTCCTTGAAGCGCGCCTCCGCCTCCGGCTCTTTGTTCCGGTCCGGGTGGTACTGCATCGCCAGGCGACGGAACGCCTTCTTCAGTTCGTCCGCGCTGGCGCCGCGGGCCACGCCCAGCACGTCGTAGTAGTCTTGCTTCTGATTTGTCGCCATCTGCACCGTCGGGAATACGAGGTCGCGGCCGACACGGCGGCCGCGCACTACCGACATTGTAGCGAGACGGGGCGGCATCACGCGATGCGGGGCGGTCCTGAGACCGCCCCGCGCGAATCACTGATTCCGGAACATCTGCCTACTTGATGCTCCAGGTGACGTTGATGTCCACCGTCACGTCCTGCGTCCCCGGCTCAATCGGGGTCTCCGGAGCCGCGACGGATCTGTCCGCCGCTGTGGCTCCGGCCGCAAACGGCACCGGGACGACGACGTTCGACTCCGAGATCGTGATCGGGTCGCCCAGCGTCACGCCCGCCTCCTTCGCCAGCGTCTCCGCCCGCGATCGCGCATCGTCCATCGCGTCCTTGCGCGCCTGCGCCTTCAGGTCGTCCGGATTCTCGATCGAGAAGCTGATCCCCTGGACCTGCGCGTCGTTGCCGCCGGCTGTCACCGCGTCATCGACGATCTTGCTCGTGTCGTCGATCTTGCGGATCTTCGCCGAGACGATGTTCGTCACGCGGAAGCCCTTCAGCGTCTGCTTGTTGTTGCTGTAGTCGTACTCCGGCGAGATGTTCAGCTGCTGCGTCTGGATGTCCTTGGCGTCGACCCCGTTGTCCTTCATCGACGTCACCATCGCGTCCATCGACGCCGCAGCCTGGGACCGCGCGTCGGCGACGGTGTTCGCCAGCTTCGACACGCCGAGCTGGATGTTGGCGATGTCCGGCGTGCCCGTCGCCTTGCCCTCGCCGCTGACCGTGATCCCGGTCTGTTGCTGCTGGCTCGGCACCTGCACCGTGGTCTTCGGGCTGCACGCCACCGCGCCGAGCAGCGCGGCGGCGACGAATACGGTCCCTGCGATGGCGATTCCTGCTCGCGGTCTCATCTCGATGCTCCTCTCTCCCGCAGGCGAGTGCCGATGGCCACGGCGCCCGCTGCCAGTGCTACGGCGGCGATCACTGCTTCTATGACGTGCAGCGCCGTCCGATTGTTCCCCGAGCTGCCGCTTTGGTCTTGGTGCGCCGCGCTCTCGAACGCAGGGCCCGTTGCGGCCGGGACCGAGGTGCCGATGCCCTTGGCGCTGTCTTCGCCCGATTCGGTCGTCGGCGCGACGCCGGCGCCCGTCGCGGGACCAGGCGGCGCGGACGGTGTGGCAGCTTCGGACGGCGGTGCGACACCGCCGGCTGCGGGCTCGGGAGGCGTGACGGGCGCCGCTGCCGCGACGTTCGTCGGCTCCGCTCCGGACTCCGGCGCCGTCAGGCCGGAGTCGGCGTTCGATCGCTGGGCAGCGGCGCCGCTCGAGGGGGCCAACGCCCCCGTTGCGCTCGTACTGGACGAACCGCCCGACGAATACACATCGGCCCCCACGACGACGGCGAAGACGACCACGGCCACCGCGCTGACGGCCGGCGCCAGGCGCAGCGCCAGCGGCCGTGGCGCGGCTACGGCAGGAGTCGCCGCCGCCATCTCGGGCGTAATGCGAAATGAGCGCGGCGGCTCGGCCGCCGGCATGGCGCGCAGGCTCACCCGCACGATCCGCAACTCTTCTGTCCGGCCGCGACAGGCCCCACACGCCGAGACGTGCGCCTCCAGCTTCGCCGACGCCGCCGGATCGAGCTGGCCGTCAAGCCACGAGGAGAGCGCGACCTCGTCCGGTCGATGACGCCGCAGCACAAGTTCTAACACGCTGTTCACACAATCCACCTGGCTTCTGCCGTACTCTCACACGGCAGCACTTGTATGACGCTACGCATCGCTGATCTGTTCCTCTCGACCGGCGCCCAGCTCCCGCCGCAGCTTCTCGCGCCCACGCGCGATGCGCGACTTCACGGTGCCGATCGACGTCCGCATCGACGCCGCGATCTCCTCGTACGCGAATCCCTGGATGTCACACATGATCACGGCCACGCGTTGATCATGAGGCAGCCGGAGCAGCGCCGCCTGCACACGGGCCTCCGATTCGCCGCGCAGCACCTCCGTTTCGGGACCGGGCGCCGGGTCGGGGACGTCCAGCGGCGTTTCGTCCTCGTTCCCCGTATCCAGGCTCCGTCGCCGGACGGCGGGACCGCCGCCGCAGCTCGTCCGTGCACGCGTTTGCCGCGATGCGCATCAGCCAGGGCCGGAACGTGTCGCCTTTGAGCGAGCCAATCCTGCGGAATGCGGAGAGGAATGCGTCCTGCGTGGCATCTTCCGCCGACGCGGGATTGCCGAGCATACGAAGGCAGAGGTTGTAGACGGCGCGCTGGTGCAACTCCACGAGCGAGTTGAAACAACCGAGGTCGCCGCGCCTCGCGTCGCGGAGGAGCGCCTCCTCATGCGGCGCCGTTGGCTCGTCCGGGGAAGCGTCGCGTATCAACGGGGCAGATTCTAACAGAGCGTCAGCCGCGGCTGCGCCCGCGTGCTAGAATGAGCGGCTTATGTCCAACGATCCCGCCGGCCCGGACTCCACATCCGGGCTCCCCGACCCCGATTCCAGCGAGCTCCACCTCGACCCGGCACCGATGCCGGAGCCGCCGCCTCGCCTCGAGCGAGAGGGCGTGCCCTCGGCCGAGGCCGCCGCATTCGCCCCGCCGGCGCCCGTGCCGGCCGTCGAACCGGAGACTCCGTCATCGAGCCGGAGCCCGTCGTCGAGCCGGAGCCCGCGCCGGCGCAGGCCGATGTGTACGGACAGCCGGTCGATCGCTACGTCGACGTCCCCGCGTCGCTGGAACTCGCGTACACGCCGGCCGACCTCGGCCTGAGCCCGCGCGCGTACGAGCGCGCGTTCCCGTACGAGGCGGTGCCCCGCAAGCGCCGGAACACCGGCGATCGCGCCCGGCGCGTCGCCCGTGAGCTGGCCGAGACCGTCATTCTGGCGCTGCTCATCTTCTTCGCCGTCAAGGCTGTGGTCCAGAACTTCCGCGTCGAAGGCGCGAGCATGCAGCCGTCGCTGCAGACGAACCAGTACCTGCTCGTGAACAAGGCCATCTACTTCCGCATCGATATGGACCGCATCCACAAGTTCCTCCCGTTCATCCCGGGCGACAACGGCCAGCCGAAGCACCTGTTCCGCGCCCCGCGCCGCGGCGACGTGATCGTGTTCAAGTTCCCGCTCGATCCCAGCCGCGACTTCATCAAGCGCGTGATCGGCGTGCCCGGCGATACCGTGGAGGTGAAGGACGAGACCGTCTACATCAACGGCAGCCCGCTGAAAGAGGACTACATCGCCCAGACCCCGAACTACACCTACGGCCCGAAGACGGTACCGCCGGGCATGTACTTCGTGCTCGGCGACAACCGGCGCTACAGCTACGACTCGCACTCCTGGACCTGTCCCCAGCAGCAGGTCTGCGACTTCGTGCCCGAGGGCGACATCATCGGCGAGGCGTGGTTCAAGTACTGGCCGCTCGACGTCCTTGGGTTCGTCAACAACAAGGTGATCAAGCCGACCGCCCCCTGACGGGCAGCGGCAAGCGAACTTCGATCGAAGAGGCGGCCGATTCGGCCGCTTCTTCGTTCTACTTCGTGGCCACGAACGCCGCGTAGAGCGGCTGCTCCAGGTCCAGCTCGCGCACGCGGCTCAGCCCCGCCTCCGCCGCCATCTCCTCGATCTCGGCGCGCGTGAAGAAGCCGACCGCGTGGCCGCCCTTCGCGACGGCCTGTGGGATCTCGTAGAACAGGTCGATGTGCGAGAGCACCGCGTTGTACGGCCCCACGCAGTCCTCGATGCGCTCCGGTCCGCGGATCTCGGTGATCAGCAGCGTGCCGTCGGCCTTGAGCGCCCGTTGCGCATTGGCCAGCACGATGCGCGCGTCGTCCATCTCGTGAAGCGAGATCTGCGCGTAGATGAAGTCGAACGCGTCTTCGCTCGTCAGGTCCTCGCCGCGCATCTCCTCCGCGTGGACGTGCTCGCTCAGGCCGGCAGCCTCGATTCGCTCGCGGGCGAGCGCGATCGACGTGACGTCGGGGTCGAGCCCGGTGACGGTGCAATGCGGGAACGTGCGCGCGAGCGACACCAGCCCGGCGCCGGCGCCGCAGCCCAGCTCCAGGATCGTGCCGCCGGCGTTCAGCCGCGCCGTCAGCTCCGGCAGCGCCGGCAGCAGCACGCTTGGAAGGAACAGCTCGTACGCCGCCTTGCTGAAGGCGTGGATCGTCTCGACCATCTCCTGGCCGTAGTCGGCGAACGGGATCCCTTCCCCCGTCCGAAAGCACTCCTCAACCCGGTCGGCCAGCCGCGACTCCACGGCGTGGTTCGTGACGAGCCCCGCTGAGTACTGGAAGTCCTGGTCGTCCAGCAGCAGCGCCTCCATGAAGGACGCCATGATGAAGCGCCCGTCGGCCGGCTGATACTCCAGCAGCTCGCCGGCGACCGCCGTCTTCGCCCAGGCGCGGACGTAGCGCGCGTCGAGCCCCGTCTGCTCGACCATCTCCTCCAGCGTCAGGCCCCCCTCGCGCGCCGCGATCGCCTGGAACAGCCCGAGCTTCAGGCCGTAGCTGGCCATGCGCAGGCTCGCCGCCCCGGCCGCCCACTGGAAGATCTTGAGCGCCTGGTCGTCCTTCGTCACGAACGTCTGTTGCTGAATCATCTCGCTCCCGCGGTCAACGGCGTCCCGTGCGGCCGCTCGCGGCCACTGCCATTAGATAGCATCGTGATTGGCGCGACAACTATCTCGTGAGCCCCTCACGGCTGTGCCTTCTCCGCCCAGACCGCGAACAGCGGGTCGTTGACGCCGCCGCTGTCGATGCTGCAGTCCTGCGCCCGCACGTTCCCGAAGCCGCCGGCCAGGTTGAAGTACGTCGCGATCAGCTTCGCGCGCTCCCGGTCGTCCAGCGCGCGCCAGATGCGAACGGCCTTCGTCGGGAACATCCGGTTGCTGTACGTCACGACGAACGGCGCGCCCGGCTTCAGCGCGCGACACACCTCGCGAAAGATCTCGACCGGCCGCGTCATGTACTGCACCGATACGGTCACCACCGCGCCGTCGAACTCCGCGTCGCCGTACGGCAGCGCCGGATCGGCGTTCAAGTCCTTGACGGCGAACTCGGTGAGCTGGTCGTTCTCTCGCAGCTCGACCTCGTTCAGCCCCAGCCCGGCCAGCCGGCGCCAGGCCAGCTCCGGCGGCATGTGCGACCGATAGCTCGACATGAGGTCGAGGATCGCGCCCTCGCGCGGCAGGAGCTGTGCGTAGGCGCGCCGCGCCGCCTCGATGGCGTAGTCGTCGATGTGCACCAGCAGCCGCGGCATCGCGTAGAACAGCGTGTCCGGCGATTCGTCCTCGCGCTGAAAGTGGTGCGGCTCGAAGGGAGAGGGCTGATCCGGCATTGGCGTCATCCTACCGCGTGGGCGCCCTTGCGGAGGGGGCGCGCCGATCGGGACAATGAGGCCCGCGGTGTCATCGAGTGTTCGAAGGGTGGTGTCCGAATGCCCGTCCTCCAGAAGCGCGACGTGGATGCGCGGCTCGACGAGCTGTCCGGCTGGAAGCGGCACGGCGACGAGATCCGCAAGAAGTACGAGTTCGGCGGCTTCGGGGAGGCGATGGCCTTCGTGAATCGCGTCGCCGGCTTCGCTGAAGCGGCCGACCACCACCCTGACATCGAGATCAAGTACAACCGCGTCAAGCTCACGCTCTCCACGCACAGCGAGGGCGGTATCACCGAGAAGGACCTCCAGCTGGCCGGGCAGATCGACGGTGGGACCCCCGCGCAGGACGAGGGAGCGGATGGACCAGACGCCGGAGCCTGACCCGCCGGCCCTCGCGTGGATGCGGCGCAACGCCAACTGGCTGGCGCTGGCCTTCATCGTCGTCTTCTTCCTTCTGCCGCGCCTCTCTCCCTTCGAGGGATTGAACTACTACCTCAACACCGGCGAGCGCTTGAGCGGCTGGGTCCTGCGCAAGGTCCAGCATCTCTTCGTGGACTACGGCTACTACGTCGTGTTCATCGGCGTGCTGCTGGAGAACACGATGTTCCTCGGCCTCCTCGTGCCGGGCGCCATCATCCTCATCCTGGGCGGCCTCGCGGCGCAGAACGGCTCGATCGATCTCTGGCCCGTCATCGCGCTCGGCATCGCCGCGACACTGATCGGCGACAGCATCAGCTACGCCATCGGCCGCGGCGGCTGGTCGCGCGTGCTCGCCCGCGGCTCGCTCGCAGAGCCGCTGGGCAAGGTCCGCGACGCGCTGGAGTCGCGCGGGCGCTGGTTCATCCTCGTCTACCACTTCGCCGGATACTCGCGGATGATCGGACCGGCCGCCGCCGGCCTGTTCCGCATCCCCTACCGCCGCTGGGCGCCGTTCGACTACGCCGGTGCGACGCTCTGGGTGCTGACCTTCACGGGGATCGGCGTGCTGATGGGCGCGCTCGGCGTGAAGTTCGGCGACACCGAGCGGCTGGTGCGGCTTACCGAGGTGCTGTTCACGGGGATCATCGTCGCCGCGATCGCGATCGCGCTGTACCGCGACTCTCGCGGGCGGCGCGGCTCGCCGGTCGAAGCGCCGGCGACCATCATCGCCGTCGACGACGAGCCGTAGCGGGGCTCAGTCCTTGTGCGGCTCGCGGCGGGCGATGAAGGCCGCCGCCTCGGAGCGCCGGCGCAGGTTGAGCTTGCTCAGGATGTTGCTGACGTAGTTCTTCACGGTCTTGTCGCTGAGGAAGACCTCGTCGGCGATCTCCTTGTTCGTCTTCCCCTCCGCGATGAGCAGCAGGATCTTGTGCTCCTGCTCCGTCAGCGTCGCCAGCGGGTCGTCGGCGCTGCGGCCCCCCGACGATCGCACGCGCTCAAGCACCTTCTGCGTGACCGCGGGGTCCAGGAGCGACTCGCCGCGCGTCGCCGCCGTGATCGCCTCCGCCAGCGCGTTGCCGCGCGTCTGCTTCAGGAGATAACCCGCCGCCCCCGCCAGGATCGACGCGAACACCGCGTCCTCGTCCGCGTACGACGTCAGCATGATCACCTTCGTCTCCGGCCGCGACTGCCGGATCTCCCGGCACGCCTCGATGCCGCTGCCGTCCGGGAGCCGCACGTCCATGACGATGACGTCCGGCGCGTGCTTCTCGGCCTCCTCGATCGCCTGGGCGACGGTGCCCGCTTCGCCCACCACGCGGAAGTTCTCGCGCCGGTTGAGCAGCGCGCGCAGCCCTTCGCGGACGACCTCATGGTCGTCGACGATCAGGATGGTGGTCTGGCTCATCTGCTCTCTCCTGCCGCTACGGCCGCCGGCACCTCGAACGTCACGCATGTTCCGGAATGGGCGCCGCTTTCGATGCTGAGTGTACCGCCCACGCCGCGCGCACGCGACGCCATGTTGCGCAGGCCGCGATGGTCGTCGCTGAACTCGGCGCCGGACTCGAAGCCCGCCCCGTTGTCCCGTACGCTCAGTCGCACGCGGCCCTCGCGTACGTCGAGGGTCACGGACGCCGACGTCGCCCGCGCGTGCTTGCGGACGTTGCTCAGCGCCTCCTGCGCGATGTGGAAGAGAGCCGACCGCGTCTCTGCCGACATTAGCGGCGACTCAGTCGGCAGTTCCAGCCGCACCTCGACGAGTGAATTCACCCGGAATTCGTCCGCCAATCCCCGCAGTGACTCGGCGAGGTTCCCGTCCAGCCGCGTCGGGCGGAGATCGAAGATGTAGCTGCGGATGTCGGCGATCGTGTCGTTGAGCTGGTCGATGGCCCGGTCCAGCCGCCCACGCACCTCCTCGGGATGCTCACGCACGTCGTCGACGGCCGCCTCCAGGTTCAGCCCCACCGCGTAGATCGACTGGATCACGCCGTCGTGCAGGTCCATGCCGATGCGCTGCCGCTCGCGCTCCGTCTCGCCCTCGGCGATCAGGCGGTTGCGCTCCTCCTCCAGGAGCTTGCGCTCGGTCACGTCGCGGATCACGCTCGTGACGAGCACCCCGCCTTCCGACCGGATCGGGCTCAGGCTGATCTCCACCGGAAACACGGTTCCGTCCTTCCGGCGGCCCTTCAGGTCCAGCCCGATGCCCATGGGCCGGCGTTCCGGTTGCGCGTGGTACTCGCTGCGGTGCCCCTCGTGTGTCCTCCCCAGCTCTTCAGGAACCAGCAGCTCGACCGGCTGCCCGATCAGCTCCTCTCGCGCGTACCCGAAGATCCCTGTCGCCTGCTCGTTCACCATCACGATCGTCCCATCGGCATTGTTGATGACGATGGCGTCCGGCGCAGACTCCAGCAGCTCGCGAAATCGCGTCTCGCGCCGCGCCAGCTCCTCTTGCAGGGAGCCGAAGGTGCGGAACACGATGAAGCCGAATCCAAGCACGAACGGCGCGGCGATCAGCGTGCCGGAGAGCACCTCAGCCCAGACCGGCAGCCCCAGCGTCGAGATCGCGATGAAGAGCACCGCGATGAACGCGAGAGGCAGCACGGTCGCGACGATCTGGAGACGGTTGAGCACGCCATCAGCCACGCTTGCACCCTCCATTCGAACTATAACGGGAAGGCGCCCCATTTCGGGGCGAGTCCGCCGTCCGGCCGTGTGCTACCTTGTCCGGCGTGAAGACGCTTCCCGACTACCTCCGCGGTGGTCTCGACCTCGTGTTTGTGGGCATCAATCCGGGCATGAAATCCGCCGCGACGGGCCACCACTACGCAGGCGCCGGCAATCACTTCTGGCCGCTGCTCCACGAGTCCGGCCTCGTCTCGGAGCCGCTCACCTACGAGCAGGACGCACGCGTCCTCGAGTGGAACATCGGCCTCACGAACCTGGTCGAGCGCGCCACGCCCTCCCTGGCGGACCTCTCGCTCGACGAGCTGCGCGCCGGTGCGAGGAAGCTTCGCAAGAAGCTGGAGCCCCACGCGCCGCGCGTCGTCTGCTTCAACGGCAAGCGCATCTACGAAGTCTTCGCCGGCCACGCCTGCCCCCTTGGACTCCAGCCAGAGCACATCGGAAACTCCACCGTGTTCGTCATGCCATCGACCAGCGCCCGCACGGCTGCGTATCAGCGCGCCGACAAGCTGAAGTACTTCGTCCAGCTCCGCCGCATCGTTGCCGCCCGACGGCGCCAGCAGGTGGCCTCATGACCGAAAGGGCCGCGTTGTCCCTCCCCGTGTTCAGCGAGCGCCTCGACGAGGTCATGGCCGCCATGCTCGAGGGCAAGGCGCCAAATGTGGGACGCTTCTGCGGCTACTGCTACACGCCCCTCGGCAAGAAGCGGGAGGATTGCGCCCACTGCGGCCGCAAGACATCCGACGTCGCCCCCGTCGCGAAGATCCCGCTCGAGTTCTTCGACCTCTACAAGCGCATGCGGAAGCGCGAGAGCCTGATCGTCAACTCCTTCGCCTACGCCGGCCTCGCCCTCGCGCTGCTGCTCTTCATCGGCCTCGTCGCGCTCGCCGTCTACCGCTACCAGGCGTCGTTCTGGTGGCTCGCGTTCGCCACCGGCGTGCTGATCGTCGGCGGTCGCGTCTTCGCCGGACTGCTCGGCGGCTGGATCGGCGACCAGGTCGGGTACGACTACGCGCAGCGCAAGCTCGCCATCGAGTGGGACGCCTACGAGCGCGAGCGCGAGACCCGCCTCGGCCGCGCCCCCGCCCCGCGCGACGCGCCGCAGCCCATCGCCACGTCCGCCCCCAGCCCGGAGTAGCGCCGCAGGTGGACTACATCGAGATCATCGCCGGCGTGGCCGCGCGCGACGCCGAGCCCACCGCCGACGTGCTACGCGCCGCCACCGGCCGCGACGTCTGGATCGAGACGCCGTTCACACAGCCCGACCTCGAGTCCGACGCCGTCGTCGACGCCAGCGCGGCCGTCCGCGTGCACGCCTACGCCCGTGACGTGGCCGCGGGCGCCGGGGCGCGCTCCGCCCTCGCCGCCGCAGAGATCGCTGCCGAGTTGACCGAGCGCCGCGTGGCCGAAGAGGACTGGGCCGAGGCCTGGAAAGAGCACTTCCACGTCGAGCGTTTCGGCCGGAGCATCGTCGTCGTACCCTCCTGGCGCGACTACGCACCGGTGCCCGGCGACGCCGTGGTCCACCTCGACCCGGGCATGGCGTTCGGCACCGGCCAGCACGAGACGACGAGGATGTGCCTCGAAGCGCTCGAGGACGCTGTCCGCCCCGGCGCCCGCGTGCTCGACGCGGGCTGCGGCTCCGGCATCCTCTCCCTCGCCGCCGCCCGCCTCGGCGCCACCGACGTGCTCGCCGTCGACGTCGACCCCGACTGCGTCCGCGTGACGCGCGAGAACGCCGCCAAGAACGATCTCGCAGCCGTGATCCGCGCCGAGCAGGGCAGCCTCGGCGACGCCTGGCCGTTCGCCACGCCGGCCGACGCCAGCTTCGACGTCGTCGTCGCGAACATCATCGCCCGCGTCATCGTGGAGATGGCGCAACCGCTCGTGCGCGCGCTGAAGGCCGGGCGGCACGCTGATCGTCTCCGGCGTCATCGCCGAGCGTGAGAGCGACGTTGTCGCCGCGCTCATGTCAGCCGGCGTGAGGATCGCCTCGACGCGCCCGATGGGCGAGTGGCGCTGCATCGTTAGCACGAGGGGCGTGCCGGCATGACGCGCCGATTCTACGTCGAGCCGCCCGCCCTGGCCGCGGACCGCATCGAGGTGCCTGAGGCCCTGGCGCACCGGTTGTCGCGCGTGCTGCGCCTCCACGTCGGGGACGAGATCGCGCTGTTCGACGGCGCGGGCGATGAGGTGCGCGTCCGCCTCGACGAAGTGACAGACCGTCGCGTCGTCGCTGCCGTGGTCGAGCGTTACGAGGCGCCGCCCGAGCCCCACACGCGTCTCCGCCTCTACCAGTCGATCACAAAGGGCGAGCGCTTCGAGTGGCTGCTCGAAAAGGGCACGGAGATCGGCGTCGCTTCGTTCGTGCCGCTGCTGGCCGCGCGCGCCGTCGTCAAGACCGCGGCCGAAGGCAACCGCATGGACCGCTGGCGTCGCATCGTCGTCGAGGCGGCGGAACAGTGCGGCCGCGGCGCCGTGCCGTCCGTCGAAGCGCCGCAGCCGTTCGCCGATGCGCTCGCCTCCGCGCCGGGCCTCCTCGTCGTCCCGTACGAGTCGGCCGGCCCCAACGCGCCGAACGTCCGTGCCGCCATCGACGCCGACGTCGACGCGCTGTTCGCGCTGGGCGAGGTGAGCCTCTTCATCGGCCCGGAGGGCGGCTACGAGGAGTCGGAGATCGAGCAGGCGACCGCCGCCGGCGCGAAGATCGTCTCGCTGGGCGACCGCGTGATGCGCTCTGAGACCGCGGGCCTCGTCGCCGCCACGCTCGTGATGGACGTCATCGGCGAGCTCGGCTGACCTCAGGCGTGCCGCGCGCTCGGGTCGCCGCTCGCGACGTGCGCCGGCTCGTCCGGGTCGATGTGCGCCATCAGCACCGCGCCCGGGATCAGCGCCTGCACGTCCCGCTCCAGGTCCTCGATCAGCCTGTGCGCTTCGTCCACGGTGATCGCCGGGTCGACCAGCACGTGCAGGTCGATGTACGTCTCGCGGCCGGACTTCCGCGTGCGCAGCTCGTGGAAGCCGCGGAACTCGTGCCCCTCGTGCGCCAGGCACGCCTCCAGCGCCGCCATCGTCTCCGGCGGCAGCGACGTATCGATCAGCTCGCGCAGCGCCGCCCGCGCGATGCTCGCGGCGATCCACAGCAGGTACGCTGACAGCGCCAGCGCGACGGCCGGGTCCCAGAAGTGGCTCCCCGTCACGCCGACCAGCGCCAGCCCAACCATCACGGCCATCGCCTGGACGACGTTCGTCAGCAGGTGGCGCGCGTCCGCCGCGATCGCCACGGAGCCACTGACCTTCGCCGCGCGGAACGAGTACGCCGCGACGCCGAGGTTCACCGCCACGGCCGCGCCCATCGCGACAAGCGACGGCCCGACGTGGATCTCCACGTCGCCCGTCACCAGCCGCCGTATCGCCGTGACGGCGATGAACACCGCGCCGCCCGCGATCAGGGTCGCCTGCGACATCGCCGCCAGGCTCTCAGCCTTGCCGTGTCCGTACGGGTGCGACTCGTCGGCCGGTTGCAGCGCGAGTCGCACGCTCAGAAACGCCAGCCCCGATGCGAGCACGTCCTCGGCGCTGTCGACCCCGTCGCCGAGCACCGCGATAGAGCCGAACGCGATCCCGATCGACAGCTTCACCACCATCAGGACGGCGTTGGACGAGAAAGAAAGGAACGCTGCGCGGCTCGCGATGTCGACGTGCGCGAGCTTCCTGCGGCTTGCGGCGATCACGGACATGGCGTCAATTCTACCGGAGCGCCGCGTGCGCCCCCGTCACGAGATGCCCGCCGCAGCCATGACGGCCAGCGCCAGCGCTCGCCGCGTCTCGTCGTCCCGCATGATCGATG
Organism: uncultured Chloroflexia bacterium; assembly: GCA_963843685.1. GTDB lineage: Bacteria > Chloroflexota > Dehalococcoidia > DSTF01 > JACRBR01 > DASQHL01. Next base: position 702,899 of record CAWJLO010000010.1, on the reverse strand, counting down.
GGCAGACGAGCGCGCGCACGCCCGCCGCCTCCACCTCTGCCGCGGACGACGCGTCCGTCGGATCGATGACGAGCGTGTCGATGAGCCCGGCGTAGATCCTCGCCACGCCTCCAACCGAAACCTCGTGCCCCAACCCCGACATCATCTCCGCCGCCGGCGGCTGCAGCGATCTCCCGCCGATGATGGGGCTCACGCCGATGCGGGGCGCGTGCGTCGAGCGGACTGCGTCATGGATCGCCCGGACCGCCAGGATCGGCCAGATGCTGCCGACCGGATTGCTCGGCGCGATGAAGACGGCCCGCGCGCCGCGTATCGCCTCCAGCACTCCCGGCGCCGGGTGCGCCGACTCCGCCCCCTCGAATCGGACGCCCCGCACGACCTCCGCCGCCCGCCCCTTCACGAGGTACTCCTGGAACGTCAACTCACCGGCGCCCGTGGTCACCATCGTCCGTACCGGGTGATCGCTCATCGGAAGGATTCGCACCGAGACGCCGAACGCGCGCGCGATCTCCGCCGTGACGTGCGAGAGCGGCCAGCCCTGTCGCAGGAGGCGCGTGCGGTGCAGGTGCGTCGCCAGGTCGCGGTCGCCGATCTGGAACCACGTCTCCTCGCCGAAGCGTCCGAGCGACTCCAGCCAGCCGAACGTGTCGTCGCGGAGCCCCCAGCCGCGCGCCTCGTCCACCTCGCCGGCGAGTGCGTACGTCACGATGTCCGGGTCCGGCGAGACGTACAGCCCGTGAAACCACGCGTCGTCGCCCGTATTGACGATCGCCGTGATCGCGTTCCTGATCGACCACCGACGCGATCGCCCGCAGGAACCGCGAACCGCCGACGCCGCCGCACAGCACGGCGATCATCGGCGGTGAACGTGCGCTGCGGGGCGGCTGCTCATCGGGCTCCGGTCGAGACCGGCGCCTGCACGGGCTCCGCCGGGCGTTCGCCGATCAGCTCGCGGCTCAGCTCCAGCAGCTCCGCGCTCTCGCGCGAATCGGCCCGCATCCACGCGACGAGCGTCACGACCGGGATTACGAGGCTGGCGACGCCGAACACGAGGAACACCCCCCGCAGGCCGAAGTTGTCGGCGATGATGCCGCCGATCGGCTGCGAGATCGCCAGCATGGCGCTGCCCGTCACCGACTGCACCGACAGGATCGTCGCCCGCCGCGCGCTGTCGATGCGCCGGTTGATGTACGTCGCCAGGATCGGCGGGTGCGCGCCCGCCACCAACCCCATCCCCAGGAACGCCGCCGCCGCCATCGTGTGGTCAAGGCCCGCCAGGGCCAGGCTGCTGATCCCCAGCAGCAGCGGCAACGCCAGGAACGCGGCGCGCTCGCCCACGCGCGACACGAACTGGTACGCCAGCAGCGCCGAGACGACGCCGGCCGCGCGGATCGGCGCCTGCCACAGCCCGAGGTTGCCCGTGCCAACGCCGTGGTGCGCCAGGAACGGCTGCTGGAACACCAGCGGCGTGAACGTCGCCGCCCAGATCGTCGCGCTGAAGAGGATGATGTACCGCAGCGGCGGCCGCTCCCACGCCTCGCGAAGACCGCCCGCCAGCGTCTGCAGATAACGGCCCTGCGACTCGTCCCGCTCCGCCGCCGGCTCGTGCATCGAGAACGCCACCGGCACCGCCAGCAGCGCGATGCCGGCGCTCAGCAGGATCGGCAGCGAGTACCCCGTCGCCTCCGCGATCGGCGCGCCGATCAGGATCGCGATCAGCACCGAGAGCGAGCGCACCGCCGTCAGCCGGCCGTTGATCTTCTCGAAGTCGTCCTCGCGCCCGCACTCCTTCAGGCTGTCGTAGAGGATGGCCACGTCCGCGCCGGACTGGAACGTCAGCCCCAGCCCCCACGCCGTGTACGACGCCAGGATCACCCAGTAGTTGTCGGCGACGGCGAAGATGGCGATGGCGGCCGCGAAGAGCGTGCTGCCCAGGATCAGCGACCACCGCCGGCCGAACCGGTCGGCGATCGCGCCCGTCGGCACCTCGGCCAGCACGATGAGCAGCAGGAACGGCGTGTCGAGCAGCGTGATCTGCGTCAGCGAGAGGCCGCGCTTCACCTGCAGGTAGACCACCCAGATCGGCCACCAGAGCTGAAACTCCATCAGGAAGCGATAGAGGTACGACCTCCTGACGTTGCCCTCGTAGGCCATCTCGTCGCGAACGCGTGCGAGCAGGTCCATAGTCGTCGAGTATAACGGTGCCGCGCGACCCCACGAACACCAATGGGGGCCTCATCGAGGCCCCCATTGTCAAGCGCTTACGACGCTGGACTTACCGCGCGAAGTACTCCACGGGCAGACGGAAGATGAAGAACCCCGGAGCGTACACGTGCGAATCGCTCACGAACAGCCCGAGGATGATCACCCAGACGGCGAACCCCGCCGCATTTGACACCAGCACGCGCCCAGCCGGCGCATCCGTCACCGACTGCACCGCCAGCACGTTGGTGCCGAACAGCAGCGCCAGCGCGCCCAGCCCGAGCCCCCACCCCAGCACCGGGATGAAGACCAGGACGACCAGCGCCATCGGCGCCGCGGCAAAGCCCATGACCCGGATCATCTCCTGGAGATCCGCCCGCGCGCGGAAGATCTGCTGGAGCATCACGTACGTCACGCCAACCCAGACGAACCACAGCGCGACCGAAAGGATGCTTCCCAGCACCACCGTCTGGAAGAAGATGGTGCCCCCGCCCTTGTAATCCGTGAGATGGTCGGTGAACAGCCACCAGAACCAGCCGCCGAGGCCCGCCAGCACTGTTGCCAGCACCGCGACGACCAGTGCCGGAATCGTGGCGCTGGCATCGCCCTTCACCTCGTCGAACACCGTCGTATCGAGCATCGCCAGCCGCCGTAGCTTCTGCATCAGGCTGTTGACGTCGACTCCGCCCAGATTGCTCATGCCACCCTCTGGTGTGGTCATGCCGGCTCCTCCCTTCCGCTGCCCGATGGGGCAGCCGCGCCCTCCATGGCTAAACGTTCATCCGTATATCTCATACAACACTACGGGTGGGTTGTCTAGTACCCCGAGCGGCTTTCTCGGCCCCTGTTTTGGCTCTTACAGGGGCGACTTCGCGGGCACGCCCTCCCGCCGCGGGTAGCTGGCCGGTGTCTCCCGCAGCTTCCGCACAGCCACCAGCGTCTGCTTCGGCCCCGGCACCTCGAAGGGCCACGACTCCGCCTCGCCCCCGAGGACCTCCAGCGCGCGCCTCGCGCCCGCCAGCTCCGCCGCCGCCCGCGATCCCTTCGGCGACACCAGGTACCCCCCGACCCGCGCGAACGGCAGCCCCAGCTCCACAAGCACGGGCAGCGGCGCCACGGCCCGCGCTACCACCACGTCGAACCGCCCCCGCCACCGCGCATCGTGCGCCAGCGCCTCCGCCCGCCCCGTCGCCACCTCGACGTCCTCCAACCCAAGGCCGTCGACGAGCGTCTCCAGGAACGCCGTCTTCTTCGCCGTCGCGTCGAGCAGCGTCAGGCGCAGCGGCGGCCAGACGACCTTCAGCACGACGCCCGGGAACCCCGCACCCGCCCCCAGGTCCAGCACCTTCGCGCCGTCAAGCATGATCCCGCGCTCCCGCAGCGCCGCGCCCAGCGCCATCGACTCCAGGAAGTGCCGCCGCACGACGAGTTCTGGCTCCGTGCTCCCGACGAGGTTGACATGTGCCGCGTGCTCGCTCAGCAGCGCCAGGTAGCGCTCGAACTGCGACACGTTCGTGTCTGACAGCGTCACACCATACGCTCGCGCACCTTGGATCAATCCGTTGATCATTCGTGGAGCATAGCAACCGTCGTTTGACGCGCTCTCCGCCTCACGCCTACAATCAAGGTGCTGTCAGGAGGGTTGACACGGTTATGGCGGGCGACACCACCACGGAAACATCGACGCTGCAGGATCTCGCGCACGCGTACATGGCATCACTGAAGCCGGCGGCGCGACAGGGAGCGCAACCCGAGGTGCTGAAGTTCGTCCGCTGGGCCGGCCCCGATCGCGACCTGTCCAGCATGCGCGGTCACGAGATCGCCCAGTACGCCGAGAACTTTCCCCCGACCGTCGCTGATGCGGCAAAACGCGCGGACCACGTCCGCGCGTTTCTCAAGTGGTCGAAGGACCGCGGCGTGACGACCGAGAACCTCGGCACGCACCTCCGCGTGCGCAAGGCCGCGAAGTCGAGCAGCAGCTCACAGATCGAAGTCCAGCAGCCCATCTACCTCACCCGCGAAGGACACGAAGCGCTCGAGGCCGAGTTCGAGCAGCTCAAGGAGCGCCGCCCGACCATCCAGGCCGACCTCGCCCGCGCTATGGCCGATAAGGACTTCCGCGAGAACGCCCCGCTCGACGCCGCCCGCAACGAGCAGGCGCACCTCGAAGCCCGCATCCGCGAGATCGACGCCACCCTGCGTCGCGCCGTCATCCTCGATCAGGCCGGCCCGACCCCCGGCGACGTCTCCCAGATCGGCGACGTTGTCACGATCAAGGACCTCCGCACCGGATCAGAGAAGAGCTACACCCTCGTCAACTCCGACGAGGTGCGCTCAGGCCAGGGGAAGATCTCCATCGCCTCGCCAGTCGGCAAGGCCGTCTACCAGCGCCATGCCGGCGAAGAGGTGGAGGTCGAGGCGCCCTCCGGCACCTTCCGCGTCCGCATCGAAGCCATCAAGTCCGCCAAGTCCGCCTGACGAACACCGTCGCACACAAAGAAGGCCCGCGCTCGGCGGGCCGTCTTCGCGTTTCGCTCGTCTCGATCAGTTCCCCGTGAACGACGGCTGGCGCTTCTCGACGAACGCCTTCGCCGCCTCCCGGTGATCGTTCGTCTGGCTCGACAGGTTCATGTTCAGCGCCTCGGCGTCCAGCGCCGTCAGCATGTCGCACGACTCCGCCCGGTTGAGATTCTCCTTCATCCGCCCGTACGCCAGCGTCGGCCCCGACGCAAGCTTCGCCGCGAACTCCAGCGTCTCTTTCGCCAGGTCGTCGTGCGCCACCACGCGGTTCACCATCCCGATGCGGTACGCCTCCTCCGCCTCCACCATCTCGCCGGTGAAGTACAGCTCGCGCGCTTTCCCGTTGCCGACGAGCCGCGGCAGGAAGTACGACCCGCCGAAGTCGCCGCTGAATCCGACGTTCCGGAAGATCGTCCCCAGCTTCGCCCGGTCCGACGCGATCCGGATGTCGCACGCGAGCGCCAGGCTCAACCCCGCGCCGACCGCGTGGCCGTTGACCATCGCGATCGTCGGCTTCGGCATCGTGTGCAGCACGCCGCTCGTCCGCCGCTGCGAGTCTCGCAGCCCCTCGACGCCGCGCGCGAAGATCGCCGCCGGCGACCGTTGCGCCGCTTCGCCCGCCGCGCCGTTGAGGATCGTGTCGCGCCCCGCAGCCATCCCCTTCACGTCGCCGCCGGCGCAGAACGCCCGCCCGGCCCCCGTCAGCACCACCGCCCGCACGCTGCGGTCCCCGGCGCAGTCCGCGAGGTACTCCGCCAGCAGCGGCATCAGCTGCCCGCCCATCGCGTTCAGGCTCTCCGGCCGGTTCAGCGTGATCAGCGCCACGCCGTCGTCCCGCTTCTCGATCAGTACGTCAGACATCACTCACCGCCATTTGCTACAGCGACGGCCGCTCACAACGGCCGACGCACTATCCCCTATCCCCGATGACCGTCGCCCACCTTCGCCCGCTCCTGGTCGATGAGCTGGCGCCGCAGGATCTTCCCCGACGGGTTCTTCGGGATCGACTCCACGATCTCGATGTCGCGGATCTTCTTGTACGGCGCCACCTTCTCCGCGACGAACGCCAGCACGCCATTCAGGTCCAGCCCCGGCTCGCGCGCCACGACGAACGCCTTCGGCACCTCGCCCGCCTCCTCGTCCGCCTTCGGGATCACCGCTGCGTCGCGCACGCCCGGGTGCTCCATCAGCACCGACTCCAGCTCCGCCGGCGCCACCTGGTACCCCTTGTACTTGATCATCTCTTTCTTGCGGTCGTGCACCTTCACGTAGCCGTCGGCGTCGGCCGAGACGATGTCGCCCGTCCGCAGCCACCCGTCCGACGTCAGCGTCTCCGCCGTCGCCGCCGGGTTGTTCCAGTACCCCAGCATCACCTGTGGCCCGTACACCAGCAGCTCGCCGATCTCGCCGACCGGCAGCTCTCGCCCGTCATCCAGGCTCACCACCTTCTCGATCGTGTCGGCGACCGGCGGACCCACCGTCCCCGCGCGCGGCGACGCCAGCGGGTTCACGTTCGTGATCGGGCTGGCCTCGGTCATGCCATAGCCCTCCATCACGATGCACTTCAGTTTCTCTCCCGCCTGTCGCCCCACCTCTGCCGGCAGCGGCGCCGCCCCCGACATCAGGAACCGCAGCGATGACAGGTCGAACTCTTCGAGCCGCGGCATGTGCACCAGCGCCAGCACCACCGGCGGCACGCAGTACAGGTCCGTCACGTTGTGCTCCTGGATGATGCTCAGCGCCGCCTCCGGGTCGAAGCGCGGCAGGATGATCTGCGTCGCGCCCGTCGCCAGCCCGGAGTTCAGCAGCACCATCATCCCGTAGATGTGATAGAAGGGCAGGAAGTCCAGCACGACCGCGCTCTCCGTCGTCATCCCGAGCGCGATCGTCTGGCGGATGTTCGCCGTCAGGTTCTGATGGCTGAGCATCACGCCCTTCGGCAGTCCCGTCGTGCCGCTTGAGTACGGCAGTACGGCGATGTCCTTCAGCGGGTCGATGGCCACCGGCGCCGGGTCGCCGCTCGCGCCCTTCGCCATGTCCCACACGCCCTCCAGCTCGATCACCCGCTCGAGCTTCGGCAGGTGCGCCTTCGCTTCGTCGACGACGGGCACCAGCGCGCTCAGCGTGAAGACGATCTTCGATCCCGCATCGTGGAGCTGGTGCTCGACCTCACGCTCGCGGTACAGCGGGTTCAGCGTCGTGACGATGGCGCCCGCCATGATCGCGCCGTGCAGCGCAACCGCGTACTCGATCGAGTTCGGCGCGTAGATGCCGACCGACTCGCCCTTCCGCAGGCCGAGATCCTGCAGCCCCTTCGCCATGCCGCGGACGGCCGCCCAGAACTCCGCGAACGTGTAGGAGACGCCCTCCGGCGTCATCAGCGCCGGCTTGTCCGGCAGGCGCCGCACCGTGGCCTCGATCAGCTCCGGCACGCTCATCGGCGCGTACGGCGCCAGGCTGTGCCACGGGCTCTTGAACACCATCCGTCCCACCTCCCGTCGGGTCGCCTACGATACACCCTATCGGCAATACGGGCGAGCGTGTGACGGCGGACGCCAGCTTAGTACTCGGTCAGCGGCGGACGACCTTGCGGCCCGTCGTCTCCAGGTGCTCCACCCACTCCGAAGCGACCACCTCGAACTGCTTCTCGGCCTGCTGGAGCTGCTCGACCATCCACTCCGGCTCGTCGCCGAACTCCGCCTTGCGCTTGTCGAGCGCCTTCCGCGCGTCCCGGATGGCCACCTGCGCCTCCTTGAACCGCGCCCCCAGCTCGATCGAGCGCTCGTCCTGCGGGACCGGTACCTCCATCGTCCGCGGCCCGCGGTCGCGCTGCCCGCCCCGGTTCTCGCGCCCGCCCCGGTCGCCACCCCCGCGTCCGTCGCGGGGACCGCGGTCGCGCTCACCGCGCTGCCGCCCGGCCGACGGCGCCCGTTGGATGCGCCCGCCATCGCGCCCGCTGCCTGGCGGCCCCGGCGGCGGCCCCGACGGCGTGCGCTCGCGGTCGCCCCGCGGCGTCCCTCGATTGTCCCGTCGTGCCGGTCGCCCCGACGGCCCCGCCGGTGCCTGCCCGGACGGGCCTGGCGGTCCCGGCGGCGGCTGCTGAGGCGCGCCGCCCTCAGTCGACGGCTGTTGCCCCGACGGCGGCCTGTTCTGCCCGCCCCGCCCGCCGCGTCGTCGCCGTCTGCGCCCTGGTTGAGATTGCTCGTTCACGTAGGCAGGGTATCGGCCCTCCCGACGGCGGGCTAGCGATGAAGCGCGGACGGCGCGACGGGCGACCGTAGCGCCCCGCCCTGCTAGATTCACCACAAAGGGAGCCCGATCGGAGGCCGCGAAGTGAAGAAGCACGAGATCCCCACCCCCGCACTCGTCGTCGACCTGTCCGCGATGCAGCGCAACATCGACCGCATGGCCGCGTACTACGCCGGCCGCACCTGCAAGCTCCGCCCGCACTTCAAGGCCCACAAGACGCCCGCCATCGCCCGCCGCCAGCTCGCCGCCGGCTCCTGCACGGGCCTCACCTGCGCCACCGTCGGCGAGGCCGAGGTCGTCGTCCGCGAGAAGCTCACCGACGAGATCCTCATCGCCAACGAGGTCGTCGGCCCCGGCAAGGCCGCCCGCGTCGCGAAACTCGCCGCCCAGGCGAGCATGATCGTCGCCGTCGACACCGAGTACGGCCTCAACGACCTCGCCCTCGCCGCGCGCATGACGGGCGTCGAGATCGGCGTGCTCGTCGACGTCAACGTCGGCCTCCCCCGCTGCGGCGTCGCCCCCGGCGAGCCCGCCCTCGCCCTCGCGAAGCGCGTCGACGCGACCGACGGCGTCGTCCTCCGCGGCCTCATGGGCTACGAGGGCCACGTCGTCGGCATCGCCGATCGCACGGACCGCGAGGCCAAGGCGGCGAAGGCGATGGACCGCCTGCTGTCGACGGCCCGCATGGTGCGCGAGTCAGGACTGCGCTGCGACATCGTCAGCGGCGGCGGCACCGGCACCTACGACATCACCGGATCGATGGAGGGCATCACGGAGATCCAGGCCGGCTCGTACGTGCTGATGGACACCGCCTACGCCGCGCTCGATATCCCGTTCGAGCAGGCGTTCACCGTCATGGGCACCGTGCTCAGCCGCCCGCGACCGGAGCAGTGCGCCGCCGACAACGGCCACAAGTCATGCTCGGAGGATCACGGCAACCCGGCGGTCAAGGGCATCGACGGCGCCACCGTCCTCTTCCTCAGCGACGAGCACGCCACCATCGCCCTCCCCGCGGACTGCCCGATCGCCGTCGGCGACCCCATCGAGCTCTGGCCCTCGCACATCGACCCCACCATCAACCTCCACGACGTCATGTACGCCTGCGACGGCGACGACGTCGTCGAGATCTGGCCCATTACCGCCCGCGGCTATCCGGAGCAACGCGGCTAACCGTCGCCCTCACACCACCGCTTGATCGCCCGCAGCGACGCCGCCACCGTCGTCTTCGCCGATCCCGTGTACGCCCGCTCGACCACCAGCCCGACCACCGGCACCGGCACCCACACCAGCATCGCCGCCGTCAGCAGCGTGTGCCCGCCGCCGTCGCGCGCCTCCAGCGTGTACGTCTCGTCGAACCGCAGCGGCCCCACCGCCAGCATCGACCGCAGCTTCTTGTTCTCCACGACGTCGCGCGGCCGGTCGTGCAGCAGCCGGAACGGCCCGTTCGTGTAACGCCAGCGCACGTGCTGCCCCGGCTGCGGGTAGTTGGCTGGCGCGTCGAGCGCCTCCGCGACGCCCGTATCCCACCGCACCACCTCCGCCGGGTCGCACAGCGCGCGCCACACCCGCTCCGGCGGCGCCGCGATCTCAACACTCGTGTCGAACGCGTACATGAGGCCGAGTGTAGCCCATAGCCCGGCCCGCGGCGTATGATCGTGGCCCGCGATTGGAGTACCCACACCGCCGTGCCCGCACTCGTGGGCGCAGCGGCGTGGGCCGCACAGGGAGGCGAATCATGGCCGTCCGATACGAACCGCAGGGCCGCATCGCGCTGATCACGTTGGACCGACCCGATGCGCTGAACACCTTCGACCGCGCGATGCACGTCGAGCTGCACGACGCCTGGGTCGCCTTCCGCGACGACCCGGAGCTGTTCGTCGCCATCGTCACCGGCGCCGGCGACCGCGCCTTCTCCGCCGGCGCCGACGTCCGCGGTTGGGGAGCGCAGCAGGAGTCGACGCGCCCGCACCCGCATGGCCCCGGCCGCCACATGTGGGAGACCCGCTTCGATTGGGACCTCCAGGGCGGCCTCGAGGTCTGGAAGCCGACGATCTGCGCCGTCAACGGCTACTGCATCGGCGAGGGGCTCACGCTCGCCCTTGCCTGCGACCTCCGCATCGCCTCCGACCGCGCGACGTTCATGTTCCCCGAGGTGCAGATCGGCGTGCCGACGATCGCCGGCGCCATCCGCGCCCCCCGCGTCGTCGGCCTCGGCGCCGCGCTCGAGCTGCTCCTGATGGGCGATCGCGTCGACGCCGCCCGCGCCTACGACATGGGCCTCGTCAACAAGGTCGTCCCCCACGACGACCTCATGGCGGAAGCGATGCGCTGGGCCGAGCGCCTCGCCCGCAACGCCCCGCAGGCCATGGCCGCCACGAAGGAGATGGCCGTCCGCTCGCAGGCCCTCCCCTTCGCCGAGGCGCTCCGCATGGGCGAAGCGATGCGCCGCCTCGCCGGCTCCACCGAGGACTCGCGCGAGGGCGTCCGCGCCTTCCGCGAGAAGCGCGACGCGAAGTACACGGGGATGTAGGTGCGGGTCGTTAGTCCTTTGTCCGCAAGGGCGGGGATTGATCGAAGCTAGGGGTCTCGCCGGCGCGTGAACGATGCTCGCGGCCGACACGACGGTCGCTCTGGCGCGGGCGAACTTGACGCGTCCACTTCCTCGTCGAAAGATTGGATTTTATCAATCCCAACTCGCCATGGCCCGGGTAGGATAAACGCCTCGCAGAAGGAGGGGCCGTGCAGAACGTCTTCAATCGCCTCGGTTGGGTGCTTGCCGCCGTCGTGAGCCTCGTCGCGCTCGCCGCGGTCGCCGGGATCGTCCGCGCGGGCCCGCTCGATCCGCCCGCCGCACCCGGGTCGACGGCTGGCGTGCTCCGGCCCGGCACGCCGATCACCAGCCTCCCGTACACCATCAACCAGCCGGGCAACTACTATCTCACCGGCAACCTCACAATGCCGACAAGCGGCGTTGGCATCACGATCAACGCAAACGACGTAACGCTCGATCTCGGCGGCTTCATGCTGGAGGGCAACGGCGTCGGGAACGAGGCCGTCTACTTTGCGCCCCAGTTCGGCGGGGATCTTTGGCATTCGATCACGGTGCGCAACGGCGGGGCCCACGGCTGGACGCAATACGGATTCGAGCTGGATGGCGCCAACGCCATCATCGCCGAGGATCTTCAGGCCTACGGCAATAATGTCGGCATCATCGTGAAGAACGGGACGTTGACCAACTGTAGCGCGGATTTCAACACGAATGTTGGCGTTGAAGCGTTCGGCGGCGTCACCGTGAGCAACTGCGAAGCGAAGAACAATTCGGTAACCGGGTTCGCCCTGACTAATGGCTCCGCGCTACATGACTGCACAGCTTACGGTAACCCTGTAGGGATCGACGTCCGCGCGTCGATCGTCGATGGATGCGCGGTCTACGGCGGGAACTACGGCATTACGGTCGCGTTCAACTCCAACGTGCGCAACAACAGCGTGACCCAGACCGGGTCAGACGGCATACGTGTGGCGTCTGTCTCCGGCTCCGGCGAGTCGACGATTACAGAGAACACCGTTGAATCGGCCGGATCTAACGGCCTCGCGAGCGGTATCTACGTACAGACGCAGAACAACGAGATCTCCCGCAACCATGTGACGGAGACGAACGGCCCCGGGATACAGGTGGTCGGCACGTTCAACACGGTCGACGAAAACACGACGCTCACAAACACCGGCATCGGCATCGTCGTTGGCGGATCGAAGAACACGATCATCCACAACATCTCGCTCGGGAACGTCAACCAGGGCAGCAGTACCAACTACTCCATCGACGCCGCCAACAACGCGGGCCCGATAGGCGCTGCAAGTACGTCGACAAGCCCCTTCACGAACACGCAATGACGGCCGGCTAACCAACCGATGGCGCCGTCGCAGTTGGGCGCAGGATGCCCGGGCTCGCCCCCGGCTGCCACCGATGTCCCTGCGCGAAGCGAAGGGTCGCGGCCGGGACTGACACACCGATACGCCGAGTCACTCCGCCAGCAGCCGCTCGATCAGCGCCGCGTCGTCCGGAAATAGCCCCGCCGCCGGAAGCCGCCGCAACAGCTCGGCCCAGCGGGGCTCCTCGCGGCGCGCCTTCGCCAGCATCGCGCGGGCGTCCTCCGGCCGCGTGCGCGCCAGCGCCAGCCCGTACCAGAACGCCGCCTCGGTGTTGTCCGGCGCCAGCTCGCACGCCCGCTGCATCTCGGCCAGCCCGCCCTCGACGTCTCCCGAGAGCATGCGTGTCCTCGCCGAGGTCCATCGCGATGTACGCCCGCCGCAGCCCCACCAGTCGGCGCAGCTCCACAAGCGGCTCCGGGTGGTCCTCCACGCGCAGCTCCAGCACGCGCGTCGACCACCACGGCTTGCCCGCCGCGTCGCCGCCCACGACGAGGATCGCCGCCGACTGCCGCCCGCGGATGTCCCCGCCCTCCGCCTCCGCCGCGTCCAGCGCGGCCAGCATCCGGTCGGCCAGGTCGCCGCTCGTCGACGCGTACGCCGCCAGCATCGCGTCCGGCACGGTGTCGCGCTCCATCATGTTCGCCTGCACCGACACGTTGTCGCCGGTGCGATGCCCCGCGTGGGCGATGCAGCGCGCGCCCGTGTGCGCCGCCACGTTTCCGCGCGCGTCGATCATCGCCACCTGCCGCACGGCCTCGCGCTCGTCGCCCGCCACGAGCGCCCGCAGCGCCTCCGGCGCCGTCTTGCCGCCCCGCATCAGCTCCAGCCCCAGCGGCCCGTACGACGTCTCGCTGAACGCCTGCGTCGCCACCGCCCCCACGCCCGCCTCCGCCCACGGAACGACGGACCCCACCGAGAAGTAGTGCGACTGCACCGCGACGCCCATCGCGCCCGTCGCCGGGTCCCGTGCCACGATCGAGTACGTCACGACGCCCCCGCTCCGACACGCGTCATCTCTTCGCTGATCGCCCACAGCCGCGCCGCTGCCGACGTGTCGTACGACGCCGGCGAAGACTTCACCGCCTTGCACTTCTCGAAGTACTGGCCCGTGACGCCCGCCACCTCCGGCGACGCAGCGAGGTAGACCGACGTCTCGGCGCCGCGCTGCGCGTTCAGGATGAACGGCCGGATCATGCTCACGCCGATCTTGAGCCACCCCGCGTTGTTGTGCCCGAACCCCGTCGCCACCACGCCCGGGTGCAGGCAGTTCGACGTCACGCCGCTCCCCTCCAGCCGCCGCGCCAGCTCGTACGTGAACAGCACGTTGGCCAGCTTCGACTGCCCGTACGCCCGCATGCCGCCGTACCGCCGCTCCCCCTGCAGATCGTCGAAGTCCATCCGCGCGCCCACGTGCGCCCCCGAGCTGACGTTGACGATCCGCCCCGCCCCGCTCGCCTTCACCCGCTCCAGCACCAGGTTCGTCAGCAGGAAGTACGCCAGGTGGTTCACGGCGAACGTCGTCTCGATCCCGTCGACCGTCGTCGTCCGCACGGTGTTGACCGCGCCGGCGTTGTTCAGCAGCACGTCGATCTTCTCATAGCGATCGTTGATCTGCGCCGCGAGCGAGCGGATCTGCTCTTGCGACGAGAGGTCAGCGAGAAGCACCTCGACGTCGTCGTTCGACGCCTCACGCGCGATCGCCGCTCGTGCCGTCTCGGCCCGCCCGGCGTCACGGCACACCATCACCACCCGCGCGCCCATCCCCGCCAGCGCCGCCGCCGTCTCCTTGCCGATACCGTTGCTCGCGCCCGTGACGATGCACGTCTTGCCGCTCAGGTCGGCCGTACCCACCATCTCGTCCCCTCGATCACTTGAATGAGTCATGGCCGAAGTGTCGCGCAGCGACCGCCTACGGTCGATAGACCATGCACGCGTCGCACGGTGCCGGATGTGGTACGCCGATCAGAGGCTGTGGAAGCTGCCCTCGGCCGTCATCAGGTGCTGCACGTCGTTCAGCCGGTACAGCGCGCGCCGCCCCTCGCCGCCCGCCACCACGTTGATCGACGTGTGCGCCGGCCGGAAGAACATGTCGTACTTCGAGCCGATGATGTGGCCGACGTACGAGTTGATCACGCCGCCGTGACAGGCGATGGCGATCCGCTCGCCCGGGTGGCTCATCAGGATCCCTTCGATCGCGTTGACGACGCGCTTGCGGAACGCCGCGCTCGATTCCGAGTACGGGTACACGTCCCAGCTCTTCTCCGTGATCATCCGCTCCCGCGCACCCGCCAGCGCCAGCCGCCCGATGAACTCCAGCGGCGTCCGGTCGCGCGGCATCTCGGCGAAGATCCCCACCTCGCGCAGGTCCTCCACGACGATGGGCTCCAGCCGGTGGTGCCGCGCGATCTCCTTGCCGGTGTTGAGCGCGCGCTGCAGCGGGCTGGCGTACACGTGATTGATCCGCTCCGTCGACAGCGCCATCCCGACGAGCCGCGCCTGCGTCCGCCCCAGCTCGCTCAGCGGCGGGTCCAGCAGCTCCGACACCGGCCCGTTGACGTCGTACTCCTGCTGACCGTGCCGGATCAGCAGCAGCTCCGTGACGTTCTCCGTGTTCGAGAGAAACGCCAGGTCGAACGATCCCGGCACCCGCTGCCGCGCCGCACGCTCGTCCGATGCGCGCGCCGCCGCCTCGTTCGTCTCACGCTCGCCGTCAGATACGTCGCTCACGCTGCGCCTCCGCGAAACTCGTCGGTCAGGGTGTCGCCGACAAGATAACGGACGCCCGTTAATGCCCGATTAATAGCAATCGCGCTCCCGACCACGGTGGAACGCCTCGAGCCGCGCGACCCTGCTCCTGACCAGCCGTCTGCCGTCCTTCGCGTCCTCGATGCAGTTGCACTCGATGTCGCCAATGGCCTCACCGTCAACGGGGCGTACTTTGTACTCCAACAGCACCCCTAATGCCCCGTGCGGTCATCTCGGGTAAGGACCGTCCCACCGCCGAGCTGCTTAAACACAACGCGAAACCACCTGAGTTCCGGGTTGTACCTTCCAATTGTCGAGAAAGGCGACGTTTGGCCCGGAAGCACCGGATTGAAATCGATCAAGGCTTCGTCGCTCGACACAATCGGACTCGCCGGATCTTGGGCCGTGAACCACTCGATCACGGCTTCTATGTCACTAACAGGCGCGCCCGTCAGATTCTTCACCGAGCCCTCGCACTTGTTGAACCCGTAACCGTCGTTGGTGCAGGCCACAGCCTCGAGAGCGAGCACGTACGGTAGTGGAATCGGCGTACTCGTGGGTTGCGCCGCGAATGTCTGTTGCGCCGCCGCTCTCTCCCGTTCATATCGCTCCGCATCTGCGGTCGCGATGCTCGCCACGTATGCCTCCTGCTGCGCGGTGAACGTCGGCGTTGCGCTAGCGGCATTTGGCGTCATTGTGTCGGGAACCTGGGCCTGCTGCATCGAGGGGCCTGGCGAGGAGGACTTCTTGGGCAGGAGAGCTCCGAAAGCCGTGACCCCCACGACCACCAGACCAACCGCTATTGCTGCTTGCCACCACCAGCGCCGACCGCGATACCAGTGCCAGACGCTGATAAAGAGATATCCCCACTGCGCGACAGCGCCACTCGGCTTTGCTACGCGACTTCCGGACGTAGGTGTGCTACGCCAGCCAGGTGCGTGATGCTGCGTGAGTCAGCCCGAATTGCTCGTTCCGGTGGGCCTGCCAGGGGTCTCGGCGGGCCATTTCGTGCCGCACTTCACGCAATACGGTCTGTCTAGGACGCGCTCAGTGCCGCACTTCGAGCAAGTTGGCACGGCTGCGCTCTCTGAGGCGACAACGTCGACGGGCTCGTGGATATTGGCTATCGGCGGCAGCTCTGCGCTGCACCCGCGGCAGAACCGGTCATCCTTGGATGCGCGCGGCGTGCCGCACTTCGCGCAGGGCGGGAGGTTGCTCGTGTCCCGTCGGCGATAGCGCCTGTTTCGCTCCATGACGCGATACTACGCTCCGAAGCGAAACTGTTGCAATTGACGAATATGTGCTTCCCACGCCAGAAGCGGCTAGCGCGGACTGAGCTTACACCCCGATCGACGACCCCAACCCCAGCAGCGTCCGGCACAGCTCCAGCTCGCCAAGGTGCGTAAACCCGTGCGTCATGCACACCTGCCCCAGCGCCCGGATCGCCGGCATCTCACCCAGCGGCTTCACCATCACCGGCGTGTCGAACACCGACGTGTCCGGGTTCGCCAGGTAGTCCGCCGTGCTCTTCCACACGTCCTGCACGTACTGCTTGAATCGCGTCGAGATCGGCGATGCGCATCGCCTGCGCGTCCGCCGGCGGCATGCCCGTCCCCTGCGCCACCGGCGGCAGCCCCAGCCGCTCCGCCCACTTCCCCTCCATCCACACCGTCGGCCGCCGGTTCTGGATGATGAACCGCACGATGTTGTCCTCGGTCCGCGCGTAGTGCCACATCTCGAACGCGATCGTGTTCGCGCGCGCATTCCCCGCCGGCACCGCGTGCCACTGCTCCGGCGTCAGGTCCTTCACGCCGTGATCCAGCGACCCGTGCAGCCTTACCAGCTCGGCCTTGATGAACTCCACCAGTGTCATTGCGCGCTCCTCATCATCGGGCAGGTGTGCCGGGATGCGACGATATCACGCACGACCCTACGTGCAAGGACGCCGCGTCAGTCGAACCCGTGCTCGCGCCCCAGCTCGATCAGCCGCGCCACGTCCGGCCCGCTCGGCCCCGCGCCCCGCACCACTTCATCGACGCCGTCGAAGTACGCCCGCGGCGCCGCCGGCGAGAACAGCACCAGCGCCCGCGCCGCCGAGTCGCCCCGCACCGACCACGCGTGCCGCACGCCCTTCGGCGCCAGCACGAACGTCCCCGGCGTGCCGGCAACCGTGCGCGGGCCGACCACGAACTCGAACTCCCCCTCCAGCACGTAGAACGCCTCCGCCAGCTCGTGATGCACGTGCGGCGTCGAGCGTGCTCCCGGCGGCGCCACGCGTTCGTGCAGCGAGTAGCCGCCGCCCGTTTCGGCGTCGCCCGCCTTCCACGACATCGTGTCGCCGTACGGCGTGCGGTGTTGCGCGCCCTCTCCCGGCCCGACGATCACGGGCTCGTCGCTCACCGTCGCTCCACGCGCTGCGGCTTCGGCTTCTCGCCGCGCCGGATCAGCGTGCCCGCCACGACCGCGCTGATCCCGCCGAACGCCGCCGCGATCACCAGCGCGAACAGCAGCCGCGTGTTCCAGTCGAACCACAGGAAGTGGATCTCGACCCGCTGCAGGTTCTGCACCATGAACAGCAGCAGCAGCAGCGCCGCGACGATCCCTATGCCGAGCTTGATCTGCGACCAGAGGCTGCGTTCTGGTGCCGGTGGCTCGTACTGCTGGTCAGTCTGGTGCGCCATGTCCGCCTCCGCCGACGTGTCAGTCGGATGCCATGCCGCCGCCGCGGGGTCCCGCCAGTGGCTCGACGCGGCGCGTCGATTCGTACGCCTGCCGCGTCTTGTCCACGATCTCGAACAGGTCGCCTGGCGTCGTCACCGGCGCCGAGCACAGCGTGCCGTAGCAAGCGTACGCCGCCGGCGCCGGCTCCGCCGGTAACCCCTCCGCCGCCAGCGCCGCCGCATCGTCGGCGTGGATCACGCGGATCACCCGGTCCGGCACCGCCAGCGCCAGCGCCGCCCCGTACAGCGGCTCCGGATGCTCTCCCGCGCGCGCCACGATGCGGATCTCGGCGCCGGGGTTCAGCAGCAAGTCGACGGCACGCGCGTACTCCGCGGCGAAGTACCCCTGCGACTCCACGACGTCCGTGAACTGCCGCAGCGCCCTCCGCGCGATCTCCTCGTACCGCTCGTCATGTGTCAGCCTCGCCAGCCGCACGAACACCGTCGCCGCCACCGCGTTCTCCTTCACCGGCTTCTGCGGCGAAGACAGCCGCGCGATCGTCTCGTGGCCTTGCGGCGTATCGTGGAACCCCCCGCCCGGCGCCTGCAGCCGCGACTCCATGAAGGACGCCAGCTCGATCGCCCGCTCGAGGTCCGCCGGCCGCCCCGCGACCTCGTACGCGTCCAGGCACGCCGCGGCCGTCCACGCCTGGTCGCCCAGCAGCCCCGCCACACGCGGCCCCTCGGCCGAGAGATATCGCGCCATCCCGTCCGACGTGTGCAGCCGCTCCCACAGGAAGTCCAGCGCCTGGAGCCCGCGCGCCTTCAGCTCCGGCCGCCCCCGTGTCCACGACGCTTCCAGGTACGCGCTGATCGCCATCGCGTTCCAGCTCGTGTAGACCGTCCTGTCGACGTACGGCGCCGCGTGCTGCTTCCGCTCTTCCGCCGGCAGCGGGTAGAACTCCTCGTCCGCGTCCTGCGACCCGTAGAACGCGCCCGTCTCCGCGTCGCTCAGCCACGCGTCCAGGTACGCGATCGTGAAGTCGATGTATTCGCGATGCGTTACGTCCTCGCTGATCCGGTACAGCTTCAGCAGGTTGCGCAGCAGCAGCGCGTTGTCCTCGAGCATCTTCTCGTAGTGCGGCACGCTCCAGTCCCGTTTCGTGGAGTAGCGATAGAAGCCGCCCCACTCCTGGTCGTACGTCCCGCCCTTGCACATCTGCTCCAGCGTCTTCCGCGCCATGTGCAGCGCGTCCCGGTCGCCGTCGCGCAGGTACGCGTGCAGCAGCAGGTCGATGGCGTCCGTGTGGGGAAACTTCGGCTCGTTGCCGAACCCGCCGAACACCGGGTCGTACGCGTCTGACGTCGAGTGCAGCACGTCGCGCAGGATCTGGTCGCTCAGCGCGTCGTCGCCCGCATCCGACGGCGCGCCTTGCGCGCGCTCGCGGTTCGCCACGATCTCGGCGATCTTCTGCTCGACCGTATCGCGGTTGTCCTTGTAGTAGGTGCTGACCTGGTTGAGCACGTCGCGCATCTGGTCCGGAGGGATGTACGTCATCCCCGCCATCACCTCGCCGCCCGGCGTCAGGAACGCCGTCGTCGGCCAGCCACCCATGTTGTAGCGCGCGTTGATGTCCGGCCGCTGGTCGTTGTCGACCCGAACCGCCACGAACCGCTCGTTGATCAGCCGGATCACCTCGTCGTCCGAGTACGAGGTCTCGTCCATCACGTGGCACCAGTGGCACCACACCGCCGAGATCCCGAGCAGCACCGGCTTCTGTTCCCGCTCCGCCCGCTCGAACGGCTCCGCCCCCCACGCATTCCACGCGATCTCCCCGGCCCGATTGGCCCGCGGCGAGAAGTGGAAGCTCGACTCAGACATGGCAAGCGCCTTTCGCGGAACGACATTGGAATCGTAGCAATCACGTCCATCCCACGATACGGCAAGGGTTCGATCATGGAGAGCGATGTGACGTTTGCTACCGCCCTCACCAATCGGCTATGCTTCGAGCGTAAATCCTCATCGCAGTCTCCTGTACGCCACGGTTCTTCCGACGCACACGACGACGACGACGGTATGAGGTCGGGCGTTGTGAACGCCGCGCAACTTTGTGGAATGCGCCGTGTGCGGCTGGCCAAACGTTGGTCAGGGCAGAAGACGACGGCGTGCAGGAGGTACGTCTCAATGGCAACAGGACAGATCAAGAGGATGGCACGCGACCGCGGTTTCGGCTTCATCCGGCCGGACGGCGCGAGCGAAGACATCTTCTTCCACACGTCGGCCGTGCAGGGCGGGTCGTTCGACGACCTGAACGAAGGCCAGACCGTGGAGTTCGACAAGGCCGCTGACGAGCGAGACCCGCGGCGCAGCCGCGCAATCAACGTCCGCGCCGTCGCCAGCTAAGTCTGCCGGCACAGAGATCGGACAGGCCCGGAGCATTCGCTCCGGGCCTGTTTCGTTTTCTCGCACTCCGCCGGCTGCCGACTCTCAGGATGGACCCTTGCTGTGCTCGTCGCCCGACGCAGACGCGAACGGCTCCTTCGCCACCACCTTGACGCCGGCGATCGTGCCCTTCAGGAGATCACGGACCTGCGTGACGGCGCTATCGCCAATTTCGGCTGCGGCGCTCAACGCACCCGTGGCCGCCGCCGATGCCGCGTCCTCGGCAGTCAACCCGACGTCCTTGGCGCCCGAGATCGCTCCCTCGATGGCGCCCCTGGCAGCGCTCCCGATGTCGCCGCCGAGCTCGGCCGTGCTCTTGACGACGGCGCTCGCCGTCGTGGAGATGGTCGTGGAGGCTTCCTCTCCTACCTCGCGCGTGCCGCGAAGGACGCCAACCATCGCCCCCTTCGCCGCCCCACCCAGGTCGCCACCGATCTCCGAAGCACCCTGGATCGCGCCGCGGACGACCTCCGAGATCGCGCCGGTCAGCGCGCCGCCGACCTGCCCCGTTCGCTTCAGGGCATTCACCAGGCTGCCGCTCACCGTATCCACGACGGTGTCCGTGATCTCTCCGACGCCCTTGACGGCGCCGACGATGCCGTGTTTGACCGACGCCGCGAGTCCCTTTCCGTCTTCTTTCGTGCTGACCATGGCGCAACTCCTTTCGGGACCGCCGAGGGCGATCCCCTGCGGGCATCAAAAAAGAGCAGGGCTTAGACCCCACTCCTAGAGCGATGCCCCTTCTCAGGTGCCTACGAGGTTAGCTGCCGGGTTCGGTCTGAGATGGCTGACCTACTCGCTCTCGCGAGATTCACCCCGTAAAGATTTGGTTCCCCCGCTCCGCCGCGCGGCGGATTCGGCCTATTCAATTGTGCTGGGATCATACCAATTTTCGCCGCGTCGGTTGTGATGTTGGTCACATGCGCCTGCTCGACAGTACCCTTCGGTGCCGGCGTCGTTCACGGCCGCACCCTCACGGCTGCGCCCTTCCCCCTCGCATCCGAACCCCATTCGGCGCTCCAGCAAGTTCGCCGGCCTCGGCCGACGACATACGTCAGGAGCTGATCTTCCGCTGTGCGGGCGTCTTGTCGGGCGATCGAACTCCAAACATCGCCGGTGCACCCAGCGCGAGGGCCAGTCGGCGCGTCCCCAGCCTAAGGCGGCTCTTTACGGTGCCAACTGACACGCGGTCCGAAGCGGCGATCTCGCGCCGTGTTAGCCCGGCGAAATACGCCAACTCGATCGCGCGCCTCTGTGCCTTCGGGAGCGCGCCGAGCGCGTCTCTGACATGCCGCGCCTCGTCCGCGCGCTCGGTTGCACCTTCCGGCCCATCAGTGACATAGGTTGCATCGGTGCAATAGGCGCTCTCGCTACGCAGACGCCGCGTCCGGCTCCGTATGGCGTCGATCGAGGTGTGGCGCGCGATGGTGAGCAGCAGTCCTCGCATCGAGCCGCGCGAGGGATCAAACTGGGCTGTACCGGTCCAGAGTTTGAGAAACGCATCCTGAACCGCGTCCTCCGCCGCCGCTCCGTCGCCGAGGATCCCATACGCGATGTTGAAGACGGCGCCACGATGCGCGCCGTAGGCGTCGACGAGGATGGTCTGGTCCGGTTGGAGAGGGCCAGCGGGGCCGCCGGCGCGCGTGAGGCGCTGGGGTGCGTGTTCTATGGTCGCAGTCGTCATGATGGACTCTCTTAGCGCGCAACCGCCACGCCGGCAGGTGCCGGAAGCGGCAAGAAGTGAACGGATCCTGGTCGGCTAGTTTGCTTCTTGAGAGTCGAGAAGGAGGCGTCTTGCCTCTTGGGGAGATGCCCTACCATTGCGGGCTTGTCGGACTTCCGGCCGTGCGAGGGGACGCACGCAGCCATTCGTCTTCCTACGAACCATACTCAAACGCTGATTGGTCCGCAAGGTGACAGACTCAGCGTACGTTGTCAGACAGTCCAGGGCAGTACGGAACGTGGTGGGAAGCCGGATCTGGTCGGCCCGCGGGGTCAGGTGGAAGCGTGTTCACCGGACGACAAGAGCCGACGCCCGCCGGACGCCGCAATGCTGCGGCCGGGCAGGCGATCAAAGCGTTCCCGGACGAGGCGGTAACACTCGCAGCTCGCGGACTCGAGCCCTGCACGGTCGAGCACCGTCACCTTGCCGCGATGGTACGTGATGAGGCCCGCGTCGCGCAGGGCAGCGGAGGCGACGGAGACGCTCGGCCGTCGGACGCCTAGCATCTCCGACAGGAAGTCGTGCGTCATGGGGAACTGGGCGGCGTCAACCCGGTCGTGCGTCATGAGGAGCCAGCGCGCGCAACGTTCGACGAGGGAGTGCATGCGATTGCAGGCGGCGGACTGGGCGACGAGGGCAAACAACGCGACTGCGTAATAGCCGAGGAGCGCGCGCAGGGCGGGGATCTGCTCGACGTGCTCCCGAAAGCGTGCGCTCTCCATCCGCATGGCGGTGCCCGGGACCTGGATCAGGAGCCGTGAGTCCGACTCCTCCAGGCCAAGAAAGGTGAAGAGGTCCGCCATTCCCTCGTTTCCGATGGTGGCGATCTCGACAGCGGCGCCGTCCTCCATGACCGTGAGCATCGAGATCACACCGGTGTTGGGGAAGAAAACGTACGGCATCTTGTCGCCGGGCTCGTGGAGTGAGACGCGGAACTTGAGCGGCACCTGCTTGAGGTCCGGAAGGATGCGCTCGTAGTCGTCGGGAGAAAGCGACGAGAGGATCCGGTTCGCGACGGTGCGTCGCGTTGTGTCCGATGGACGCAGAAGCGTGGTCGCTGTCAAGCTGTGGGACCTCCGCGCCCAGATGTTATGTGCCCACGTCGGCTCCGCCTTGCCGCCGCGTCAACGATCACGCCCTGCGCAGGACCAGGACGATCACCACGATGAGCAAAACTAAGAGAAGGAACCCTCCACCGATATACATGACGCCTCCCTACGATACGGACGGCGCGCGTCCCACGCGCGCATACCTCTATCCGTCCGGCGCGGCACGAGGGATCACTCGCCACCCGTGATTGCCGTCGCCACGAACGGTGCCGGAGGCGAGTCTTGCCCGCCCGGACGTCCAGATCGAGGTTAGGCCCTGCCACGTCCGCGCCACAGCGGCCGATCGGACGCCGCCGCGCGGCCAACGGTCACGACGTTCTGCCGGACGCGAAGAAAAAGAGCGCGATCCGGTGATCCATCCCGACCTGGGCGGCGCATAGAAGTATCCGTGCGTCAAAACCACGGACCAGAATCCCTCTCTGGCCCGCCCGCCCGGGCCGAGAGGGGGCAGCCCCGACCGAATGCGGGCGGTGGCAAGGCCCGAACGATCGGCAAGGAGCGCCACCGCGACTAGGGTTTGCACCGTGAGAGCTGGCGGGACAGGGCATTCAACGTGACGTCAGAAGCGCGCGAGCGTGTCGTCGGCCAGGACGCGGGAGCTGCGCCGTCCGCCAAGAGCCAGCCCCTGGTTCGGGTTGGACTCCGTGCTGCGGTCGCGCTGGCGCTCGTCGGGCTCTCGTTCGCCGTCGCCGCCCTGATCGTCCACGCGGCGAGTTCGGCTCTGTTCGGCGGCAGCCAGGGGCTCATCGACACCGGGTCGGCGGGGACGACGAGCGGGCAACAGAGCCTGGTGGTACAGCGCGCCTTCGTCGAGGAGCGGCGCTCGGCGATCGCGGCGTATGCCGTGACGGTCGCGGACTTCAAGCTGACGGCGTCGCGCCACCCCGATGCGCTGGGTCTCGATGCGAGGGAGGCGAGCCGCCGCGACGTTGTGCTGGCCGGTCTCGTGCTGGACTGCATCAACGCGGTCGACCAGTACAACCTCGGCGCGTCGACGGTCCCGGCCGCACAACTGCAGCGGGCCGGGCTGCCGGAACGTTTCGTATGGGCCGATGACTGCGCGGCGGGCCAATGACGGAGTGCGAAGTAGCCGCAAACAGATACAGGAGGTGCAGGCATGTCAGCTCGGACGACGAAGGCGAAGGGACAGGCGAAAGAGGCCAAGGGTCACGTCAAGCAGGCGGTCGGACGTGCCACCGGCAATGACCGGATGGAGGCATCCGGCCGGGCCGACGTGTCGGTGGGTAAGGGTCAGGCCGCAGTGGGTAAGGCAGGCCAAAAGGTGAAGAAGATCGCGAAGAAGATCACCGGCAAGCGCTAGGCGCCGGTGTGTTGTCCATAGGGAGGTGGATCATGGGAATCGTAGCGTGGCTTGTAGTAGGACTGATCGCGGGGGTGGTGGCGAAGGCCATCATGCCGGGCGGCGGCCCCGGGGGCATCATACTGACGGTCTTGCTCGGAATCGCGGGCGCGTTCGTGGGCGGGTTCCTGGCATCGGCGTCAGGAATCGGGGCTGGCGTTGCCGAGTTCGACGTCCGCACCATCCTTGTGGCGATCGTTGGCGCGATCGTGCTGCTGTTCGCGTACCAGCTGATGACGCGCGCCTCAGGCGCTCACACGTGACGCGGCAGCGCGCCCGGAAGGGTGGGGGGAATCGTAGCAGGCTGCTTTCGGGCCCGACCGCCGTGGGGCGAGAGCATCATTCGGTGAATGCATTGACTGGAAGGAACCATGTCACACGAAAAGACGCACGACACGTTCAAGTATGAATCCCGCATGGCGTCGGAGGACGCCGCAGGCTTCCTGGAATCACTCGCCGCGGGCCTCAGGCAACACGAGGTGAGTCTCGAATCAGGTCACGAGTCCGTGTCGCTACGAGTGCCGGACGAGGTGAGCTTCGAGTGCTCCGCAAATGAGAATCTCGAGAAGCGGCACGGCGGCTTCAGCCTGTCCGTCGAGTGGCGCGCGGCGTCGCACGAGGGCGTCGGGACGTCCCACGGCATGCGCATCACGAGCGGTGGCATGGATCACGAGGAAGCAGAGTCGGCTCACCTTTCTGCTCCGGTGTTCGTGGTGAAGGTGCCGGATGGCGCCGCGAAGAAGACATCTTCTCCCCTGCCTGTGACGCGCTCAACCGCGGCCCGGACGCGAACGCCGAAAGCAAAGGTGGCGCACCGCAAGCCAACTGCCGCTCGGACGACGAGAAAGGCGCGATGAAGAGCTCGCTTCGCGCTTCACCGGTCCCCACCGCGCCGTAATCGTCATGAGTCCGCGACCTCAGTTGCCGGCGCCGTTGAGTCGGCGTCTGTACGACGGCGGACAGACGCCGAAGGACGCACACACTACAGTGGAGTTGAAGCCCCTTATCGGGAGCTTTCAGGCGGGGTGGGCTAGCGGACGGAGGCGGGGCCTGATGCTAGCCCATCCGCATTTCTATCACACAGGCACCCCGTGCCGGTCGCAGGTTCGCCCGGACTGAGCGCCGCGCCTCCTGAAGGGCGCGGATCCAGGCGTCTGCTCACGCAGATGCACTTACCACCCCACCGCCGCCCCCTCCCCGCGCGCATCGCTCCCGCCGATGAGTACCCCTGACTCCCGGTCGATGACGATCGCCTGCGCCCGACCCATCGGCGCCACCGCGCGCGCGCACCGGCCGCACGGCGTGCCCCCGCCGCGCCAGCTCCTGCTGCGTCGCCGCCGGCATCTCCTCCTCGACCAGCAGCCCCCCGGCGGAGTCACCCCAGCGCGGCGCGTCGATCGCCGCCTGCGGGTCCAGCTCGAAGTCCAGCACGCCGGTGATCACCTGCAGGTTCGTCTGCACCTGGTAGTCGCCGCCCGGCGTGTTCCCCACCAGGTACGGCCGCCCGTCCCGGAAGACCAGGTACGTGTTCAGCGTGTGCATCGTCCGCTTCCCCGGCGCCAGCGCGTTCGGGTGCGACGGCTCCAGCGAGAACCCCGTCATCCGGTTGTTCATCACGATGCCCGTCCCCTCGACCGCCACCGCCGAGCCCCAGTTCGCGAAGATGCTCTGGATGAACGAGCACGCGTTCCCCTCGCCGTCCACGACGACGAACGACGTCGTGTCCGAAGACGCCACCACGGCCGGCGCCGGCCGCGTCCGCGACGGGTCGATCGCCTTCCGCCGCTCCGCCGCCCACTCCTTCGTCAGCAGCCGCGACGGCTCGAACCCCACGAACGCCGGGTCGCCCGCGAACCGCTGCCGGTCCTCGAACGCCAGCTTCTTCGCCTCGATCTGGTGGTGCACCGCGTCCGGCGACAGGTGTCCCCAACCCGCCAGGTCGAACCCCTCGACGATGTTCAGCTCCTCCAGCAGGATCAGACCCTGCGAGTTCGGCGGCGTCTCGTACACCGTGTAGCCGCGATACTCCGTCGTCAGCGGCTCCAGCACGTCCGCGCTGTGCGACGCCAGGTCCTCGGCCGTCATGCAGCCGCCCGTCTCCTGCACCGTCCGCGCGATCCGCTCCGCCACCTCGCCCTCGTAGAACGCCCGCCGCCCCCCGCGCGCGATCCCGTCCAGCACCCGCGCCAGCGCCGGCTGCCGGTACACCTCCCCGAAACCGCGCCGGTCGCCCGTCGACGTACAGCTCCCGCGCCATCGTCGGGTACTTCGCGAACAGCCCCCGCGCGTAGTCGAAGTTCTGCGCCAGCTCCCGCGTCACCGGGAACCCCTCGCGCGCATAGCCGACGGCGGGCGCGAGCAGCTCCTCACGCGGCCGCGTGCACCAGCGCTCGTGGAACGCCTCCCACGCGTCGACCAGCCCCGGGATCGCCGCCGCCGCGCCGCCGTGCCCGGGGATCCCGCCCGAATAGCGCTCGATCGTCGCAGCGGCCGGCGCCTTCCCGCCCGAGCAGATCGCCGTCACCCGCCCCTCGCCCTTCGGGTACGCCAGCACGTACGCATCGCCGCCCAGGTGGTTCCGGTGCGGCTTCACGACGGGCAGCAGCGCCGACATCGCCAGCGCCGCGTCGAAAGCGTTGCCCCCGCGCCGCAGCACCTCGATCCCCGTCTGCGAAACGAGCGGATGCTCGGACGCCACCATCCCGTGCGAGCTGAGCACCGGTCCCCGGCTAGGCGGCATGTCAGAGGTGTTCGGCATGAGACCTCCTGCTCGGCGCGCGATACTTCGCGGTGCTAGACGTCGCGCGGGGCGGACGCCTGCGCCAGCGCCTCCCGAGCGAGCGCGATCATGCGGCGCTCGTCCTTGAAATCGAGCGTACGCTCGGCTTCGCCGATCTCCATCCAGCGCGCCTCCGTCACTTCGTCGTCGTGATCGTCCGTCGAACCCGCGAGGTAGCGCAACAGGAAGAAATGGACGTGCTTGTGCACGCGGACCGGCTCGACCTCGTACCGGTTCACGTACCAGTACTCAATGCTGTCCAGCGGGCCGACGACCTCCGCATCGATTCCCGCCTCTTCGCGCACCTCCCGGAGTGCGGTCGCCTCGTGCGGCTCGGCGTCTTCGACCCAGCCCTTCGGCAGCTGCCAGCGGCCCTCGTGCGTGCGGATGAGGGCGATATCGAAGCCGTCGTCCGGTCGAGCGCGGAACGTCACCCCGCCCGCCGACACCTCGTCGCGGGTCTTCACCGCTTGCGCTCCTGCGGCCGCTTCTCGCGCCGCGCCCGTCGTCGGTGTGACGGAGGTCGGCGCGGGCTGCTCGCTCGCGGCGCCGCGGTTGACCTCCATCGCGCGCTTGGTCATGGCCTCGAGCGCATCCGTCACCTTGCGAAACAGCGTGCCGTCCGCGTAGGTGCCGTCCTTGTGGAGCCTGCCAGCCGGGATCCCGGTCAGCAGCTCGATCCCGTCTTCGATCGTCGATACCGCCCAGACGTGGAACTTGCCATCGGCGACGGCTTGCACCACCTCGGGCTTCAACATCAGGTTGTGCACGTTGTCCTTCGGGATCATGACGCCCTGCTCGCCCGTCAGGCCGCGCGCCTTGCAGACGGCGTAGAACCCTTCGATCTTCTCGTTCACTCCGCCAATCGCCTGCACCTCGCCGAGCTGGTTGACGGAGCCTGTGACGGCGATCCCCTGCTGGAGCGGCACGTCGGTGATCGCCGACAGCAGCGCGTACAGCTCCGTGGACGACGCGCTGTCGCCGTCGACCTCGTCGTACACCTGCTCGAAGGTGATGCTCGCGGCGAACGAGAGCGGCTGGCGGTGGGCGAACTTGCCGTTGAGGTAGCCCTGCAGGATGAGGAACCCCTTGCTGTGGGATGGCCCGCTCTTCTGGATCTCTCGCTCGAGGTTGATGACCTGGCCCCGGCCCATGCTCACACGCGCCGTGATGCGCGAGGGGCGTCCGAACGCGTAGTCGCCCAGGTCGAACACCGATAGGCCATTCACCTGGCCCGTTACGTCGCCGGCGACGTCCACCTTGATCGTCCCATCGTTGATGAACTCCTGGATTCGCTCTTCGAGCAGGCTCGATCGGTACACCTTCTGCTCTATCGCCTTCTCGACGTGAGAAGACGAGACGGCCGGGGCACCTTCATCGCAGGCCCAGTAGTCGGACTCGACGAGCAGATCCGCGACGTCCATCATCCGCAGCGAGAGCTTGTTCTGGTCGGATACCATCCGCGAGCTTTCTTCCACCACCCGAGCGACGGCGCCCTTATCGAACGGCCGCATGCCCAGGTCAGCGGCCTGGCGCGCGATGAAACGCGCGTACAGTGCGACCTGCGCGTCGGTACGCTCGACATCGACGGTAAAGTCGGCCTTCGCCTTGAAGAGCTTCTGAAAGTCCTCATCGACGGTCTGAAGCACCTGGAACACGCGATTCGTGCCGATCATCGCCACCTTCACGTTGAGCGGCATGGGCTCGGGCGAGAGCGAGGCAGTGGGGATGACGCTGAACTGCTCGCCCATGTTCTCCAGGCGGAGCTGACGCGTACGGAGGGCGCGCTTGAGCGTGTCCCACACGAGCGGCGCGGTGAGGACGTCCAGCGCCTGGACGACCAGGAATCCGCCGTTCGCCTGGTGGAGCGCTCCGGGCTTGATCATCGTGTGATCGGTCACCATCGCGCCGAACGTCGACCGGTAGTCGATACGCCCGAACATGTGGTAGTACGATGGGCTCTCCTCGAACACCACGGGCGCGCGCGCGTCGGCGGCATGCGTCACGATCACGTTGACCTTGTACCGGTCGAACGCGCCGTCTCGAGAGATGGGCGGCATGCCCGGCAGCAGCGGCTGTGGCTGCTCCTCGGTCGAGCGGAAGTTGTCGACGTTCGCGAGCATGTCGGTGCCGAGCGCGTGCAGGAACTCGATGACGTCGGTGTCATCCTTGTAATCGCGCAGCAACTCCTCCAGGCGCGGTGACACGATGGCCAGCACGAGCGCCTTGTCGAGCTCCGCGAGCAGCTGCTGAGTGCTCCGCTCCAGCCGTCGCAGCTGCGGCGCCATCTGCGCGATGATCGAATCGAGCTCCGCCGTCGCCGACTGGATCTGGTGCTTGCGCTCGTCGGTGAGCAGGTCGTACTGCTCCTTCGTGAGCGGCTTGCCGTCCGCCAGCGGCACGGTCGTGATCCCCATGGGCGTGACGCTGACGGAGAGGCTGCGCTGGCGGGCTTCCTTCTCCAGCGCCTCGAACAGCTGCTCTCGCTGCCCCTGTACGTCTCGATTGATCTCGTCGCGACGCTGCGCGTACTGGTCGCTCTCGAACGCGCGCGGCACCTCGCGGCGCACCGCGGCGACGAGCTCGTCGACGTCGTGGCTGAGCTGGTGACCTCGATCGGCGGGCAGGCTCAGCGCGCGAGGTCGCGCTGGCTCCTTGAAGTTGAAGACGTAGCACCAGTCGCGGGGCGGACGTCGCTTCGCGGCGATGCGTTCGAGCTGCGCCCTCAGCTCGGTGGATCGTCCGGAGCCCGGTATCCCTGCCACGAAGAGGTTGAACCCCTCGGCCTCGATGTTCAGCCCGAAGTCCATCGCGCTGACGGCGCGATCCTGGCCGACGGTGCCCTCCAGCGGGGGCAGGTCAGCCGTCGTCTTGAACTTCAGCGATCGCTGGTCGCAGGCGCGGCGGAGTTGCTTCACGGGCACCCGCAACGAGCGGGACTTCGGCGCGGCCATGGCGTCTCCTTGTCCGCAGGATTCAATGGCGATAGCGGTTGCTCGCGACGCGCGTCTAGTATGGCGCGTGACGCTTCTGGAGGACACCGAAGGGTGAGCCAACGGTGAACGCGATCCGCATTGGGCGGGCGATCGGCCGCGTACGGGGCACGCCGCTCGACGTGGCGATTGTGATCGCGATCACGGCGCTCGCCGCGGGATTGCGCCTCTGGCACCTGGGGTCGGTTCCGCTCGGTCTGCACGGTGACGAAGCCTGGACCGGCCTCGACGCGCGTCGCATTCTGAAGGAGGGCTGGATCGGCCCCTACGTCCCCAGCGCCCTCGGTCAACCGACCGGCCCGCTTTACGTAACGGCTGCTTTCTTCTCGTTCCTACCTGAAACGACTACGACACTTCGTTTCTCCATCGCCATCTTCGGCGTCGCCACCGTCCCGCTGGCCTACCTCGCCTTCTCCACGATGTACGACCGCACGGTTGGGGCGTTCTCATCGTTCCTCCTGGCCGTGATGATGTGGCACCTGCACCTGAGCAGGACTGCGTTCATGGTCACCGCCTGGCCGTTCACCGAAATGGCGACGCTGTGGCTCCTCTGGCTCGCGCTCCGGCGGCGCAGCCTGCCGCTCTTCGCGGTCGCCGGCGTCGTCCACGGCCTCGGCATCTACACCTACAACGCGGACACCCTCTTCCTGCCCGTTCCGTTCGTCGTGCTCGCATGGGCGGTCTTGACCACACGAGGGCGCGCTGATCGGCGCAGAATCCTGGCGGGCGCGGCGCTGCTTGGCGTTGTGACGCTCATCGTCGCAATGCCCATGCTGGTCTACGTCGTGCGTCACACCGATACGTACCGCTTCCACGAGCGTGTCGTCGCCGTCACCCACAGCGACGGGTGGCGCGCAGCGTCCGCACCGGGCAAGGCAAACATCATCCGCCACCGCTTCGACGAGTGGGCGCGAGGGATCGGCGCGGGAGGGCGGCCGGACCTCGGCGACGGGCTTGCGACGTCAGGACATCCGCTGGTCGACGGCATGACGTTGATCCTCGCCGCCATTGGGCTGGCAATGATCCTGCGCGAGTGGCGACGGCCGGAGAGCGGCGCAACGATTGCAGCCTTACTCCTTCTGCCATGGGGCGCCCTGCTGACCGTCGAGGATGGGCTCTTTCGGCGCACCGTTGGGCTGACGCCGTTCATCGCACTGGCGGCCGCGTTGCCGCTTGCCTGGCTCTGGCGCGGCCTGTGCGGCCTGGCCGGATCGGCGGCGGCCGATCTTCCTTGCCGCCGTGCTGGCGGCGCTTGCCTTCAATGCCGGCTGGACCGCGTACCAATACTTCGGCCCAGTGCAGCGAACCGATGCCAATGAGTTTCGTCTACCCCCACCAGATGGACGCAGCCTCGCACTTCATCGCTGACCTGCCGACGGGCACCTACGTCTACTTCTACAGTGATCGTTGGTCGTTCGACTACGAGACGCGCCGCTTCCTTGCCCCGAAGGCGTCAGGAATCGACCGTTCCGTCGACTTCGGCACGCCGAGCATCGCCGGGGCGCCTGTGGACTATTCCATCGACGTGCCGGGGCCCGTCGCGTTCGTCTTTCTTGGTTCGTACGTGGACGACACCGACGTCGTCGCTGAGCGCTACCCGGGAGGCACGATCACCGAAGCAGATCGCGGCGGAGAGGTGGAATTTCGAGCGTACGTCCTGACGAACCGCTGACGCCCGAGGATGGGCGCGCGCCTGCGTCGCCGTCACAACGAGGCGCCGTGCTCGCCGGGGCTGGAGGGCGGTGTGGTCCGACCGCCGCTGGTCCGTAGTGTGAACGCGAACGTCGTCCCGATGGCGGGACTCGATTCGACGCGGATGTCGCCCCCGTGGGCGCGTACGATCTCGCGCGAGATCGCCAGCCCGAGTCCGGCGCCGTTGCCGGACGCATCGCTGCTGCGATAGAAGCGGTCGAACACGTGCGGAAGATCGGCGGGGACGATGCCATTGCCGGAATCGTCGCACATAGAATTCCACGAAGCCGCCAGCCGCCGGCCGCGTCCCCACCGTCACGCTGCCACCTGCCGGCGTATGCCGGAGCGCGTTGTCCAGCAGGTTGCTCATGACTTGCTCAATCCGGTCGAAGTCGGCCGCGACGGTGGAATCTGCGCCCGAGTCGACCGAGAGCGTTATCTGATGCTCGGTAGCGCGCATTGCGAAGACGTCCTCGACGTGCGAGAGCAGCTCCGGCGCCGGGACCTCGGCGATCGACATTGCCAGCTGGCCAGACTGGATGCGCGACAGGTCCAGCAGCTCTCCGACGAGATGTAGCAGGCGCCGCGACTCGGCGTCGATCACTCGCGCCGCGCGCGATCGCTCCTCGGGTGTGTCGAGCGTGCCGTCGAGCATCGCCTGCGAGAATCCGCGGATGGAGGTGAGTGGCGTCTTTAGCTCGTGTGAGACGTTCGCCAGGAAATCGCGCAGGGTGCGCTGCGAGGCCTGCACGGAATCCGCCATGGCGTTGACGTCGTCCGCCAACGCGCGGACTTCCCGTGGGCCGGACACGGGTACGCGCTGCTGATAGTTGCCCTGCGCCACGGCGCGGATGCCGCCGGTGACTCTGCCGAGAGGTCGGTAGATCCACGCCCACACGACGGCGCCGACGATCAGCGCCGCGGCGAGTCCAACCATGCCGGCGAAGATCAGTCGAGGCGACAGGTCGCGCCAAACGTCACGCCGGCTCGTGTCCGGCAACGCGACGACAATCGCCGCGATACCAGCGGGCTGCACGCGGACAAGGCGGGGCATGGGTACGGTCACAAAGCTGAGGGTGGTCCCGTCGTCGAGCGACTGTCGCTGCTCAGGCAACTGGGAGAAGTCCGGACCGCGCTGTGGCGGGGGCGGAACGTCGAAGGTGGCGTCGCTCAGCGCGGCGTTGGCTGGCTCGTCCTGAATGACCTTGCCGTTGGCATCGATCAGGAGCACGATCACGCCGGTGTCCTGCGCTTGCTGCGTGAGGTATTCGGTCAGGTCGGAGCGGAGGCGTCGACCACCGGTGAGGTCCCCGGCCTGCGGGAACAACGTGAGGTTGTAGTAGACGGGTGCCGCCACCTGTCGCAACGTCGCTGCCGTGAGCTGGTCACGATAGCCGCCGAGCCGGGCGAACAGCGCGAACGCCGCCGTGGCGAGCGTAATGAAGACAATGAGGACGAACGAAGCAATGAGCCGCGACCGGACGCTGTTGAACAATGGTTGCCTCAGGCGCCGCTCTCGACGGTCAGTTTGTATCCGACGCCCCGCACGGTGGTGATCCCCAGCCCGGTCTCGGCGAGCTTCGCCCGTACGTGCTGCACGTGCACGTCCACCGTTCGCGTCTCGCCGTAGAAGTTGTAGCCCCACACGCGGTCCAGCAACTGCTCGCGCGTGAGGACGATGCCAGCGCTCTCCGCCAGCGCCGTGAGAAGATCGAACTCTTTCGTCCGCAGCAGCAGCTCGCGTTCGCCGACCCTTGCTTCGCGGCGAGCCTTATCGATGACAAGCCCGCCGACCCGCACGACGGCACCAGCACCCGCGGCCTGCGCGCCGTCGGCGCGGCGCAGGATTGCCTTGATCCGCGCGACGAGCTCGCGCGGGTTAAAGGGCTTCGTCAGGTAGTCGTCCGCGCCGAGCTCCAGACCGACGATCTTGTCGACGTCCTCATCGCGCGCGGTGAGCATGATGATGGGTACGTTGCTCTCCTGTCGGACCTGGCGGCACACGTCGTACCCGCTCATGCCGCCCGGAAGCATCAGATCGAGCACGACGAGGTCGGGCACGACGTCGTGGATGGTCTGGAGGGCGCTGCCTCCGTCACCGGCACTCGTGACGTCGAAGCCCTCCTTCTGCAGGTAGAGCGAAGCCAACTCGCGAATGTGCTCGTCGTCGTCGACGATGACGATCTTAACGGGCGCCGCCATGTCACCTTCCGTTCGAGACCAACTGGTCGCTGACAGTATCGTCGCCGAAACGCGATCGGCCCGCCGGGCAACTGTGTAAAACGCCCGTGAAATCCGCGACAAATCCCGGTTCAGGCAAGTCCTGTTATACGCGATCGGCAGCCCAACCTCGCCGAGCGTCGGGGATTCACCGATGGTCTGGGAAGCGCCGTCGCGGGACAATCGCGATATGAAGAACAAGACCACCCCAAACAGGCCCCCGCTGCGCCGGATCGAGCGGGTCGCCGAGCTCGAAGAGGAGATCGACGAGCGCGACGAGACGATTCGTCTCTTGAATGAGGCTCTCTCGCGCGCTCTCGACGAACTCGCGGCACTCGATCGGGCGGCCTGACTAGGGCACCTGCTCGAACCGGCCGTCGGAGACGCGGTAGACCGCGATGCCCAACTGCGCGGGAGTGGTACCTGCGCGGTCACCGTGGTCATCGAATTGGATCGTACCTGTAAGGCCGCTGTACGGTTTCGCGCGAAGGGCGTCGGCCAGCTTCGCCCGGTCGATGACCAAGGAACCGTCGCTCTCTCGCTCCGCGCTGTTGCCGATGGCCTGGATCAGTGCCGCGGCGGCGTCGTGCGCCTGGAGCACGAACGGCGTCATCGGCTCGCGCTGGAATCGATCCTTGAACCGCGCCACGAAGACGGGATCCGGCTCGTCTCCCGCGGTGACAACCGCGCCGTCCGTGGCCGCGCCGCCGGGAACGATGAAGTCCCGCACGCTGAGTACACCATCGGGGGCCATGAACGTGCCGGCATAGCCGCCTCCTCGCAACGCTTTTACCAGGAGAGCAGCCTCAGGGTTCAAGCCCTCAAACACGGCGATGTCCGGACTCGCGCTCGTCACCAGTCCGGTGAGCGTGCCGAAATCGACGCTCCCGCGCTCCACGCGTTCGCGCGAGAGCACGCGGCCGCCGGCTGCGGCGAACGACGCGGCGAAGGCGTCGGCAAGCGTCGTCCCGTACGGTTCACCGTCATCGATCACGACCGCGGTCGAGGCGTCCGCGATGGTGCGAGCGTATTGTGCCTGCACCTGCGCCTGCGTGTCGTCGCTCCAGGCAGTGCGGAAGAAGTATCGCTCACCCTGCGCCGACAGATCGTCGCGCGTCGCGGTGGGCAGCAGGTGCACCACACCTGCGGCCTCGTACACCTTGTCGGCGGCCTGGGCACCGGTCGTGCACATCGGCCCCACGACTCCCGCCAGCGTGTCCACGGCGATCAGTTTATGCGCGGCGTCGGCCGCCTTTTCGGCGTCGCCGCAACCGTCGTCGACGCGCTGGGACTGCAGGGCGTGACCCAGGAGTGAACCATTCGCGTCCGCGATCGCCAGGTCGATGGCATCGGCGATATCGTTCCCCAGCCCGCTAGCATCCCCGGTGAGTGCCACAGACACGCCGATCGTGATCGGCTGTCCGGCAGCGATCGTGATGTTCGCCGCTGGCACCGGTGAAGGTAAAGGTGTGGGGAGGCGCGTGGCGGACGATCGACAGGCGAGCGATAGAGACGCGGCGGCGAGCGCCGCCGCGAACATGGCCCGGGCTCTCGGCATGGCTGCTCCCATCGCTGCGTCCCGAAGACGCGTCGCCGCGCGTATTATGGGCGCGGGAGCTCGAAGCCGCCACTCGTGCGGCGGAGATGATGAGATCATGAGGATCGAGAAGGCCTTCGCCATTCGCGCTGCACCTGATGTGATCTACGCCGCGCTAGAGCGCGATCTGGCCGACGCTGCGAGCGCCGGGGGCATGTTCAACGTACTGCGCCGCGATCCGCAGAGGTCACTGGAGTTGCGTGTGACGATGAGCGGCGTCCCATGCTGGTTGAAGTACACGCTGCGCCCGCGCGAGGACGACACGGAGGTTTCCGCGACGTTGATCCCGTCCGGCCTGAAGTACACATTTTTCCGCATTATTTCGCTGGGTCTGCACGACGGTGGGTTCTCGGTCGCGCTGGTGAACGGATTGAGCAACCTGAAGGCGGCGGTGGAGGAAAGCCAAGGTGGCTGAAGACTCACGGCACACGCCACGGTGAGCGGCGGTCTTCGCCTGGTGCCGCGTACAATACCCGCATGCCGTCTTCGCTAGAGCCATTCTTCTCGCCGCGGAGCATCGCGGTGGTTGGCGCGTCCCGCAATCCGCTGAAGCTCGGCTACGTACTGCTCGACAACCTGACGCGTGCGCGGTTCGCGGGTCCTGTCTACCCAGTGAATCCAAACGCCGAGTCGGTGCTCGGGTGCGCGGCCTATGCGCACGTCGACGAGATCCCCGGTCCAGTCGATCTGGCGATTCTGACGACGCCGGCAACGGCAGTGGTCGACATCATTGACGAGTGCGCACGCAAGGGCGTCCGGGCCGCCGTCGTCATCACCGCGGGTTTCCGGGAGACGGGCCCAGCCGGCGCGGCGCGCGAACGAGAAATGCTGGAGCGGGCACGCGCGGGCAACGTGCGTATCATCGGCCCGAATTCGCTCGGCATCCTGAACACGTTCGCCAACCTGAACGCGACATTCGCTGAGTCAGCGCCGTACCGGTACGAGATCGCAGTCGTCAGCCAGTCCGGCGCGATGGCGGCGGCGATCCTGGACTGGGCGCGCGCGATCGACGTCGGATTCTCGAAGTTCGTGTCGCTGGGCAACAAAGCCGACGTGGACGAGAGCGACTTGTTGGAATACCTGCAGGACGACGCACAGACGAAGGTGATCGTGGCGTACCTGGAGGGGTTCAACGACGGTCGCCGCTTTCTGAAGGCGGCGATGCGCGTCACGGCGACGAAACCCCTGGTGATCATGAAGGTTGGCCGGAGCGCGGCCGGCGCGCGCGCGGCGACGTCACACACGGGCGCGCTCGCCTCCTCCGATTCCATCGTCGATGCGGCGTTCCGTCAGGCGGGCATCGTGCGCGCGTACACAATGGAGGAACTGTTCGACTACACGCTGGCGTTCTCTTACTTGCCGCTGCCCAAGGGTCCGCGCGTCGCGATCGTGACGAACGCCGGCGGGCCGGGCGTGATGGCGGCGGATGCCATCGAACGCTATGGGTTGCGCCTCGCGCGGTTGTCTCCCGTGTCGAACGATCGCCTCGCGGAGGGGCTTCCTGCGGCCGCCTCCTCGGCCAACCCAATCGACGTTCTGGGTGATGCGGCCGCGGATCGCTACCAGTTCGCCACCGAGATCGCGCTGAGTGACCCCGACGTCGACGGTGTGATCGTACTGCTCACGCCGCAGGCGGTGACTGAACCGGAGCGCACGGCCCGCGCGATTTCGCACCTTTCGCGCATTCACGAGAAGCCGGTGATGGGCGTGTACATGGGTGGTGACGCCGTGGCGCGCGGCCGGCTCATGCTCGATGCCTCACACGTGCCGGCGTACCACTACCCGGAGCGTGCAGTGCGTGCCATGGCGGCGGTGCACGCCTACGCGCGCTTTCTGCGAGACTCTTCGACCTAATCTCGCGGTACTTCGGCCGCGCTGTGCGGCACCAGCCAGGTGTGCTCCGTCGTCAGTCCGATGCGCCAGTCGCGTCGGCCGGCGATGCCGAGCACCTGGTAGGGATGGGCTGGCACGTCCACCTCGAACACGTACGGCTCACCGACGTCCGAGTCGAGGGCGGGCGCCCGCATGAACAGCCGGTGCGTGTTCCCCAGGGCAACCTCTTCGACGATCTCGGTCTCGACCATGGTGCTCGACTGCCGACCCCTGATCCCGCCCTCCGCGCTGCACGATGATGTGCTCAGGCCGGATACAGACGAAGACTTCGCCGCTGATGGGCGCGCGAGGATCACGCACCCGTGTGGTGAACCAGGGCGTGCGTACGACGGCGATTCCTTCCGCGTACGCCTCGACGCGTCCCGGCACGATATTGCGCACCTCGACCAGCTCCGCAACGCGCCGCGATCGTGCGCGGAGAAGCACCTCGTCGCGCGGGCCGTGCTGCAGGACCCGGCCGGCGTCGAAGACGACGACGTGGTCGCCGAGCGCGTACACCTCGCTCAAGTCGTGTGTCACGAAGATGGCGGTCAGGTCAAGGCGGCGCCGGAGCGACGCCACCTCGCGCCGGAGCGTCGCGCGTAAGGGGGCTTCGAGTGCCGAGAACGGCTCGTCGAGCAGCAGCAACCTGGGTTCGGCGGCGAGCGCGCGCGCCAGTGCCACGCGCTGCTGCTGGCCCCCAGACATCTGCCGCGGCTTCCGATCAGCCAACTCCTCGAGCGAAAGCAGGGCTAGCAGTTGTGCGACCCGCGCGCGCTGATCGGCTCTGGGCCGGCTGGCTAGGCCGAAGGCGACGTTTTCGGCCGCCGTCATGTGCGGAAAAAGCGCGAGCTCTTGCACGACGTAACCGACCCCTCGCTCCTGGGGCGGAAGGTTGATCCCGGCCTCGGCGTCGAAGGCGACGATGCCCCCCGGCAGCTCGATGCGCCCCGCATCAGGTGTCAGCAACCCGGCGGCCGCTTGCAGAGTGAGCGATTTCCCACAGCCGGAAGGCCCAAAGAGCACCACGAACTCGTTGCCCGCCGTGAACGACGGCGCAAGTTGGAAGGTGCCGGCGTGGGCGCGGATGTCGATGCCCAGCACGATCAGACCCGCATGGCCGCGCCCCGCGCCACCACGCGCAGCAGGAGCAGCAAGACCGCAGCGGCCGCGATGAGGATGACGGACAGGGCGATCGGTACATCGATCGACTGTCCCGACTCGAACGCGTTAATGATCGCGAGCGGCATGGTGCGCGTCCGTCCCTCCAGGCTTCCGGCGAAGATCAGCGTGGCACCCAGTTCACTGAGCGCGCGGGCCCAGCACAGGATTGCGCCGGCGAGCAGCGATGGCCAGGCGAGGGGCAGGGTGACTCGCCAGAACGTTCGCAATGGAGAGGCGCCCAGCGTGGAGGCGACGCCTTCATACACCGGATCAACGCTCTCGAACCCCGCCTTCGCGGTGCGCACGTAGAACGGTGCCGAGACAAAGAGCTGCGCCAGCACAACTGCGGCTGTGGTGAAGCCGATGTCAATCCCGGCGTGGTCCAGCCACTGACCCACTACTCCGCGCCGGCCCAGCGCTACGAGCAGCGCCACGCCGGCGACGGTCGGAGGGAGCACGATCGGCAGATCGAGCAACAGGTCGACGACGATCTTTCCGGCAAACTGCCGGCGGGCGAGAAGGTACGCCAGCGGCGTCCCAACCATGATGGCAACCACGAGCGTGATCGTGCTGGTGATCGCGCTGAGTCTGAGCGCGTTCAACACCAGCGACGATGTGACGTTGTCAGCGAGTTCGCCGCTGCTGGCTGCGCGCCATGCCAGGGCGGCGAGCGGAACGGTGAGGAACGCGGCGAAGATCAGCGCTGGCGGCGCAAAAAGCCCGCCGAGCCCGGGAGCGGCGCGCCTAGGCATCGCGCTCGGTCTCGGCGCGCCGCTCCAACTCGACGCGCACGAACGGGTTCCGCTGGCGTTCGCGGCCGATCGTCGTCTGGTCCATGTGCCCGGGCAGGACGATCGTGTCATCGGGAAGCGCGAGGAGCCGCTCGACGATGCTTGCCATCTCCTGGCCCAGATCTCCACCCGGCAGGTCCGTGCGTCCGATCGAGCCCTGGAAGAGCGTGTCGCCGGCGAACACGGCGCCATTGGCGTAGAAGCAGACGCTGCCCGGCGTGTGCCCCGGTGTGTGGAGCACCTGCAGCTTCAGGCCGTCGACATCGATCTCGTCCAGGTCGTGAAGGAGTGCGTCGGGGTCCGGCGGATTCTCGATCTCGATGCCCATCCATCCTCGCGCCTGGGCGGCGGTAGAGCGGGCTAATTCCAGGTCGCCGGGATGGAGGAGGAACCTGGCGCCCGTTTCCGAACGGATCTTTCCGACGCCGAGGACGTGGTCGATGTGCGCGTGGCTGTTCGCGATGAACTTGATCTTCACTCCCATGTCGCGGGCCATCGCCAGGATCTCGTCCGGTTCATCGCCGGGGTCGATGCAGATCGCCTCACCCGTCCGGCGGTTGCCGATCACCCAGCAGTTCTCTTGGAACGCGCCGACGACGATGCCGTGCACGATGATTTCGTTGACGGCGTTCGGGCTGTCGCTCATGTCACGAATATACGGGCTTCCGCCCGGCGGA
Organism: uncultured Chloroflexia bacterium; assembly: GCA_963843685.1. Classification (GTDB taxonomy): domain Bacteria; phylum Chloroflexota; class Dehalococcoidia; order DSTF01; family JACRBR01; genus DASQHL01. Next base: position 663,173 of record CAWJLO010000010.1, on the reverse strand, counting down.
GCGAGGATCTTCGCCCGCGTGCTCTACGTAAGGTTACTGACACATAACGGTGGAGGAGTGCCGCCCGTGGACGATACTACACGGCGATAACCGTGACTTGTGTCGGTATCGTCAACGCTCTACAATCTCCCGACGCTCAACCGCCCGACTCCGGGCTACACCCAGAGGATCCATGACCTACCAGGCAGAAGACAAGGCTCGCGTCAAGCGCGTGCGCACCGAGCAGGCGATCCAGTTTGCCATGCAGAGCCGCTGGGACGACGCCATCACGGCCAACCGGGCGATCATCGCCGCATTCCCGGACGAAGCGGACGCCTACAACCGTCTCGGCAAGGCGCTGGGAGAGACCGGCAAGATCAAGGAAGCACGGGAGGCCTATCAGAGGGCGCTGGAGCTCGATGCTTCGAACATGATCGCCCGGAAGAACCTAGAACGCCTCGCGACCGCTCGGGCGAAGGCCGAGCCGGACCGCGCGCAGCAGGTGGACACCAGCCTGTTCATCGAGGAGATGGGCAAGACGGGAGTCACCATGCTGAAGGTGCCAAACAAGAAGCTGATTGGGACGCTCACGGCCGGCGACGAGGTCGCCCTTAAGAGCGTCGGATCGCGCCTCACCGTCGAGACGATGGCCGGCGACTACGTCAGCGACGTCGAGCCAAAGCTCGCGCTCCGGCTGACCAAGCTGATGACGGGCGGGAACAAGTACGCCGCAGCCGTTGCGGGCGTCAGTGGCGACGGCGTCCGCGTCATTATTAAGGAGACGTTCCAGCACCCCACTCAGGTGGGCCGGCTTTCGTTCCCCGCGGGTAAGGCCGGCGACGTCGTGCGGCCCTACACGAAGGAGAGCATGGTCCGCTCAGACCTCGACGACGACGACGAAGTCAGCGATGACGGGGAAGAGTGGGAAGAAGGTGACTCCGAGGCTGAGGCCGATGCCGAACCGCGTGACGTGAACATCTTCGACGTTGCGCGCACCGAGGATGCGGACGAACCCGAGTTCGACGAGTAGATCGAGCTACCGCCGAGCGCGAATCATGAACGAAGCGCGGGCACCCCGTCTCGCCGCGGCGCATGCTAGCCTGAAGCTCTGGCGGTTGCAGGAGAGACGATGAGCGAAGGCCCGCGCATCGGCGTGACACGGTGGGAGGACGTCCCCGGCGAAGCCGTCGACAGATACTGGTCGCGCGTCCAGGAGGCGGGTGGGGAGGTCGTCGATCTCGAAGAGACAGCGGCGACCCGCACGGCGGAGCTCGCGCCCTCGCTCGATGCGCTGGTGCTCACGGGCGGCATCGACGTCGACCCGCTGCGCTACGCCAGCGAGCGTCACGTGAAGGTGAAGGAGACTTCGCCCGACCGTGATGCCATGGAGCTGGCGTACCTGGAAGCGGCTCTGCACCGCGACATCCCGGTCCTCGCAATTTGTCGCGGCCACCAGCTAATGAACGTGGGATTCGGAGGCTCGCTGCTCCAGCACATCGAAAGTGGCGAGCATCGGGCAGATTACCGAAGCGAAGGGTACCCATCGCGCTGGCACGACGTGCGGCTGCTGCCGGGTAGCCGTCTGCAGGCGGTGTTGGGCACGGAGTCGCTTGAGATCAACTCGCGGCACCATCAGGCGGTGCGCCAGCCGGACCTCGCGTCTGGCCTGCGTCCGGTGGCGTTCGCCGATGAGCATGGCATCGATCTGGTCGAGGCGAGCGAGAGCGCGCATCACCGCTGGGTCGTGAGCGTCCAATGGCACCCCGAACGCCCGGAGCCGGAGCGGCCAGCGTTCGCCCCGGTGATGCGGCGTCTCTTCGCCGCACTCGTAGCACAGGCGCGCAGCGTCCGAGTATAGGATCCCGCCGCTAACGGGGTGTCTCGACGATGCGAAACGGCACCGATCGGGCGAGCGCCCCGTCGATCCACAGTTCGGCTGCGGCTTCGACCGGCCGCTCGATGCGGATGCCCATGTTCACTGTGAACATCACGCGCTGCGTGGTCCCGGGCGGGAGCCCCGGTGGCCTACCTTGCTCAAACTCGCCGCCGACGTCGGTAAACGTGGCGCCGTCTTCGGCGCGCACCAGAATCCGGAAGTTGTGTTTCGCGTTCGTCTCCAACCAGGGCACCAAAATGCCGGCGGCGACGGCCATCTGGTGTTGGGCGGGAAACTCCTTCACCCAGATCATCGTCCAGCCGCCGCCCAGGAGATACAGCTTGTCCCCCTGCACCTGCGCGGCATCCGCCAGGATCACGAAGTCCGGCGCCAATCCGTCGCTCATCCTCCCCTCCTTCGCTACGGCGTGACGCCCGCGGCAACCAACAGTTCGGCTGCTCGCACGCCGGCGGCGTGGTCGCCGAAGGCGTCCTCGATGATCTGCTCCGTCTTCGTGGGATCCAGCAGCTGAATTGACGCGGTGCAGGTCTGGCATGACACCGACGCGTCGCCGAGCGAACGTGTCTTGAGGTTATGGTCGGAGACGCCCTTGAGCAGCGAAAGCACGCCCGCCGACTGCCGCAAGCCCATGTCGGTGGTGACCGTCTTCCGGTACGCGCTGTAGGCTGAGGGGAGGTGGGCCAGCGAGAGCGGCGACTCGGCCTGGTGAATCAAGGCGGACGCCACGCGTTGCTGACGCTGAATGCGGTCGAAGTCGGATGAACCCTGACGGATGCGGCCGTAGGCTACGGCCTGATACCCGTCGAGCGATAGTGTTCCCTGAGGGAAGTACTGCGGCACGACGTGCACATCGTCGTCCGAGTAGTCGTCCTGTCCAAAGGCCTTCGGATTGTCGATGGTCACGCCACCCATGGCATCGATAAGCCCCTCCGCCGATCGCTGGTCGAAGATGACGTAGTGGTCGATTGATATTCCGAGGTTGTGCTCGATCGTCTGCTCGAGCGCCTTCGGCGCGGCACCACTGTCCTTCGATGACCAGTTGTATACAAATGCGGTGTTAATCCGATCCTGCGTGTAGCTGCCGTCCGAAAGGGGCACCTCCATCAGCGCATCGCGCGGGATGCTCAGGAAGGCGGCCTTGTGGCTGTGGGGGTCGATCCGGACGAGCAGAATCGTGTCCGTGCGGCTCGGGCCCGTCTCGCTCGGCCGACGATCCAGACCGATCACCAGCACCGTGAACGGCCGGTCCGGCAGACCGAAAAGAAGTGGGGCGCCACCGGGAAATGGTACGGAGACGCGCGCCGAAAGGAACGGGACACCGATGGGTTGGACCGTCGTGCCGACAGCTAGGACGAGATAGGCGGCGATAAGCAGCAGTCCGTTGCGGATCCAGTGCGTTCGTTTGGGCTTGGGCGGCGCCTGAACGAGCGGAGGTGCCGTCGCCGGGGCTGCGGGTCGCTCGCGGAGTTGGCCGTAGGCCTCGATGTCGTCCATGACCGACCGGCATCATAGCCGACGGGGACAGCCCGACACGAATTCGTTTCCTGTGCCTGCGGTCTTCGTCCAGTAGAATCGGCCCATGCGGATCGGACAAGGGGTCGACGTGCACGCCTTTGCCGATGGCCGGCCCCTCGTGCTCGGAGGGGTTCCCATCCCCCACTCGCGCGGACTGGCGGGGCACTCCGACGGAGACGTGCTCTTGCACGCGGTGATCGATGCGCTCCTCGGCGCGGCCGCGCTGGGCGACATCGGCGTGATGTTCCCATCCTCCGAGAACCGATGGAAGGACGCGGACAGCCTCAAGCTGCTCGCGCTGGCGCACGCGAAGGTTCGCGACGCGGGCCACGCTATCGAAAACGTCGACACGGTTGTGGTCGCGGAGGAACCACGCCTGGCACCGGACGTGGCCGCGATGCGACAGGCGATCGCGCAGGTTCTCGAGCTCGATCTGGATCGCGTCAGTGTCAAGGCCACGACGACGGATCGACTTGGGTTTACGGGGCGTGGTGACGGGATTGCCGCCTTCGCGACGGTGCTGTTACAGTAGACGATAACGCGGCGGCCGGAGTGACCTGTATCGGAGTCTCCACGTGGCGAGGGCTTCCTTCCCCGAATTTGCGCTCGGCGCCTCCGCACGGGGGCGGGCGCGGTGCTGTTGTCCGTGGGGGCGCACCCTCTAGGGGACGCCCCGCTGACCGGTACCAGGGAAGATAGGAGGAGGCCCCGTCCTCATGTCTGTGCTGAGATCAATCAATCGTGACATCCGCGCGATCCGCGAGCGCGACCCGGCGGCCCGAACCGCACTCGAGGTCGTGCTTGCTTATCCCGGCTTCCATGCGCGCGAGCTGCACCGCCTGGCGCACACGCTTCACAAGGCGGGCGTACCCGTCCTCCCGCGCGCGATTTCGAACTTCAGCAGGTTCATCACGGGAATCGAGATCCATCCCGGCGCGACGATCGGCGAAGGCTTGTTCATCGATCATGGGATGGGTGTCGTCATAGGAGAGACGGCGGAGATCGGAGATGACTGCCACATCCTTCAGGGCGTGACACTCGGCGGTACGAGTCTGCACCGTACCAAGCGCCACCCGACGCTCGGCAACGCGGTGACCGTCGGTGCCGGGGCCAAGTTGATCGGGGCGGTCGAAGTTGGCGACCACGCTCGTATCGGCGCCGGCTCTGTTGTCGTCACGAACGTGCCCGCAAACGCCACGGTCGTCGGTGTGCCTGGCCACGTCGTGGCGTACCACGATCCGGGCGGCGATACGATCACGAAGCTGCCCGACCCGGAGTGGGATCGCATCGACGGGCTGGAGCGGCACATCGAACGGCTCGACGGCCGCATACGAGCGCTCCAGGACCGCCTGGAGGCTCTCAGTGGCCGCGCTCCGGAGAGCGAGCGCGACGCCGGCGAGCCGGTGCATCTCCACAGGAATCGCGACGGTGAAACGGCGCACGAGGCCGTGTCCGGCAAGGAGGCTATCGGCGGGTGATTCGCTTCACCAACACGCTGACACGCCAGCTCGAACCGTTTGAGCCCGCGGGCGACGTTGTGACGATGTACGTGTGCGGCATTACGCCATACGACGAGTCTCACATCGGTCACGCTATGAGCTACATAGTCTTCGATGTGGTCAAGCGCTACCTGACGTGGCGCGGCCATCGTGTCAAGCACGTCCAAAACTTCACGGATATCGACGATCGGATCATTGAGCGCGCAAATCGGCTGAAGATCACGACAGATGCACTCGTGGAGAAATACATCGGCATGTACATGGACGACATGCGCGACCTAAACGTGCTGCCTGCGGACGTCTACCCGTATGCGACGCGCGAGGTCGAGGGCATGATCAAGATCATCGAAGGCCTCATCGCCAAGGGCTACGCGTACGAGGCGACGTCTCCGCAGAGCGAGTGGTCGGATGTCTACTATCGCGTTTCAGCGAAGGAAGACTACGGCAAGCTCTCGCACCGCACCCAGGAGTCCCTCCTGGCGGGCGCCCGCGTCGAGTCGGGCGAGCAGAAGGAGAACGCGGCTGACTTCGCGCTGTGGAAGGGAGCCAAAGCCGGCGAGCCCTCGTGGGACAGCCCGTGGGGCAAGGGTCGCCCGGGCTGGCACATCGAGTGTTCGGCCATGTCTTTGCGCTATCTGGGTTCGAGCATCGATCTCCACGGCGGCGGCGAGGATCTGATCTTCCCTCACCACGAGAACGAGATCGCCCAGACCGAGGCGTACACGGGCGAGATTCCCTTTGTCCGATACTGGCTGCACAACGCCTGGGTGAAGATGGGCGAAGAGAAGATGAGCAAGTCGCTGGGCAACTTCATCACGATCCGCGATGGGCTCAATAAGGTCGGGGGAGACGGACTGCGGCTCTGGGTGCTGACGTCGCACTATCGCAAGCCGCTTACCTTCAGCGAGGACACGCTTGAGGCGGCGAAGCATGGCGCGGATCGGCTCCGCACCGCCGCGCGCTCGTCCGATGACGGAGGAGCGGAGAGCGGGATTGAGCTGGACGCATACCGCGATCGCTTCATCACGGCGATGGACGAGGATCTCAACACACCTCAAGCTCTCGCCGTCTTGTTCGATCTGGCGAAGGCGGTGAATCGAGCGCACGACGAGCATCTCGGGGCTGGCGCCGCACGCGCACTGCTCCTGGAACTGGCAGGAGTGTTGGGGCTACGACTCGAGCATAGCGAGCGCTCGATCGACGCCGCGTCCTTTACCGAGTTCGCCCGCCAGCTCCAGAGCGACCTGGCGGCGGCCGATCTTGCCGACCTGGAGAAGCAAGTTGCGACGCTGCTGCCCAACGGCACGGGCGGCTCGGTGCCGCCGGCTTCGGTGGACGCAGTGGTCGAACTGCGGAGGCAGTTGCGTGCGGCGAAGCAGTGGCAGCTGGCCGATGGCGTTCGACAGGGTCTGGCCGGCATCGGCATCCAACTGGAAGATGGCCCTGAAGGAACGGCCTGGAAGATCGAGTAACGACGGCTAGGCCGCGGCCAGCACCGGCAGTTGCTCGATCGCCTGCTCGTGCTCCGGATATGTGTACGTCGTCACCTGCCAGTTGCCCGCCTGCCGGGCGACGCGGCTGCGGATGCGAATGAGCGCGTCGCGGGCGCCGCGAGGGTCCGTCTCGACCAGCAAGACCATGACGGCGTCTTCGAAGACCCGCGCAACAACGTCCGACGGCCGTACGCTCGTCGTAATGGCGGCGAGCGCGTACTCCACCTTCTTGCGTACAGCCAGACCGTCAGCGGACGGGAGCGCCTCGAAGAGCAGGAGCGCGAACCGGCAACCGTACCGTCGCCCGCGGGCTATCTCCTCATGGAGACGCGCCTGCATGTACGCGCGGTCGTGCGTTTCCGCGTCAGGCACGGCGAACTCCCTCTCCCGCGGCGACGGGATCATCTCTATTGAAATATCGACCCAGCGGACCTCCCGATAAGGGTGCCCGCACCGTGCAAGATGAGGAGCCCGCGCCTTCCCCGGATTGGTTGCTAGTAGGGAACCCCCTTCCTATAATGGCCAGACGCCCTGCAGATGCGGGTCGCCGCACCCGCGCGCGGAGTATGACGTAACCTTGGCTGCAACCGATCCCCTAGCCGGCGTCCGCTCAATACTCGTTCCAGTGGACGGCTCGCCGGCGAGCATGGACGCCGTGGTGCTCGCGTGCTCCATCGCAAAAAAGAACAAGGGCAAGGTGTATGCCGTCCACGTGATCGAGGTCAAACGCTCACTCCCCCTTGACGCCGAACTTTCGGAGGAAGCCGCCGCCGGCGAAGACGTGCTCACGCGCGCCGAACGAGCTGCCGGCGACGCCGACTTCAAGATCGAGGGCGAGTTGCTGCAGGCTCGCGAGGCCGGCCACGCGATTGTTGACGAGGCGATGGAGCGTGGCGTCGATCTGATCCTGATGGGCGCCGAGCACAAAGCGCCGCTCGGCGAGTACCAGATGGGGCGGCTCACCCAGTACGTCACCCGCGCCGCCCCCTGCAACGTCTGGCTGTGGCGCCACCCGGTGCGCGAGTGATCGCCGAGGCGAAGGCAAGCATGAAGAACGTGATGGTGATGGGCTGCGGGAGGGTGGGCTCCGCGCTGGCGGCCGATCTTGCGCGCGACGGCAATCGCGTGCTCGTCCTCGACATCGACCCTTCGTCGTTTCGCTTTCTGCCGGATGACTTCAACGGATCGAAGGTTGTCGGAAACGGCATCGACGTGGACACGTTGCGGCGCATCGGCATCGAGAACATGGACGTATTTGTCAGCACGACCCGCGGCGACAACCGAAACGTAATGGCGGCGCAGATCGCCAAGCACGTGTTCGGCGTGCCGGTGGTCGCGACGCGCGTGTTCGATCCGCTGCGCGAAGAGATGTACCGCAACCTCGGGCTTCGCACGATCAACCCGACGCGCGTCCAGGCTAAGCGCCTCAAGCGGATCATCGAGGCGGATTCCGACGAAGAGGCAAGCGAACTGGCACTGACGTTCCGCCAGCAGGAAGACTTCTGATCGATGTCGAACGCCATGTACGTCATCGTCATCGGCGGGGGCAAGGTGGGCTTCGCGCTCGCGAAAGAACTGATCGAAGCGAACCACGAGGTCCTCGTGATCGAACAGGATGCGGCCAAAGCGGCGGAGATCGCCGAGGATCTGGGCGACATCGTCATGGAGGGTGACGGCTGTGAGGCGACCGTGCTGGAGAAGGCGGGCACGTCGCGCGCCGACATGTTCCTGGCAGTCACGGGCGATGACGAAGACAACCTCGTCGCCTGCCAGGTGGCCAAGCAGCGGTTCAACGTCACGCGCACGGTCGCGCGCATCAACAACCCGAAGAACGAGGAGATTTTCCGCCGCCTGGACGTCGATATCACGGTCAGCGCGACCTCCGCGATCATGGCCCATATCGAACCGGAACTCCCGACGCATCACCTCATTCCATTGCTCAAGCTCAAGGGCAGCGGGCTGGAGATCGTGGAGGTGCGCATTCCTGAAGACTCGCGCGTCGTGGGTCAGGCGATCAAGACGCTGATGCTGCCGTATCAGTCGATCATCCTGCTGATCGTGAGCGAGGATGGCCAGCCGAGAGTGCCGTCCGGTGACTCCGTCATCCGGTCCGGCGACCAGGTCGTGGCGGTAACGATGCACGAGAGCGAGGAGTCGCTGCGGGAGGCCTTGATGACACCGCCTCCGGCGCGCAGCTTCTGAGTGGCCGACAAGCTTCGAGTCACGTACCTCGGCCCGCCCGGGACGAATTCTGAAGTCGCTGCCCTCCAGGCATTTCCCGGTGCCGAGCTGTCGCCGCACCCGACGGTGACGGCAGCCGTGCGCGCCATGGAGTCTGGCGCCGCTGACCGCGCTGTGGTCGCGATCGAGAACAGCCTCCAGGGCACGGTGACGGACACCGTGGATCTCCTCGTACACGATGAGGGCATCGCAATCTGCGGCGAGTTGGTGCTGGCGATTGAGCATTGCCTCATGACGCAGCCGGGCGCTGACTTGGCGAAGGTTTCGGTGATCTACTCGCACCCGCAATCGCTGGGGCAGTGCCGTCACTACCTGGAAACGCACTTTCCCTCGGTGCGCACGGAGGCGGCGCTCTCCAATTCCGAGGCGGTCGCCGTGATGATGCGCACTGAGCGCTCCGCCGCAATCGGGCCGCCACGCGCAGCGGAGATCTACGGCGCGCGGATCGTGGAGCGTGGAATCGAGGACGCGCGGAACAACAAGACGCGATTCGTGGTGCTGGCGCGAGAAGGTGTGCCGCCGACAGGGCGCGACAAGACGTCGCTGGCGTTCGCCGTGGCGCACGACCGTCCGGGCACGCTGGTCAGCGTGCTGCACGAGTTCTCCGACCGGCAAATCAACATGACGAAGATCGAATCGCGGCCGTCGGGCGAGGAACTGGGGGTCTACATCTTTCTGATCGACATTGAAGGTCATCGCGACGACCTGTTGGTCGCGCAGGCTCTGGCGGCGGTGAAGGAGCAGGCCGACTTCTTCAAAGTGTTCGGCTCGTACCCCGTCTGGTCCAGCTAGCGCTGCCCTACGTGCGGACGACCCAGCCCTCGCGTGTACAATCCTGCCATGAATCGAAACGGCAACGTGCGCGACGCGCGGGCGCGCGTCTTCACCGGGCTGATCATCTTCGCCGCCATGCTCGCCGGGGGCACGGGCGGGTACATGATCATCGAACGCTGGTCGTTCCTCGATGCGCTGTTCATGACGGTGACGACGATCACGACGGTCGGCTACCGTGAGATCCATCCGCTGGACACGAAGGGCCGCGTTTTCACGATCGTTCTGGTACTCTTCGGCGTCGGAACGGCCTTCTACCTGCTGACGACGTTCGTCGCGCTCATTATCGAGGGCGACCTGCGCGCGGCGTTCGGAATCACCCGCATGAAGGGACGCATCGAACAGCTTCGCGATCACCACATCCTCTGCGGATACGGCCGGGTGGGCGAGCAGATCGCGCGAGAGTTCGCCGAGCGCGGGGCGCCCTTCGTGGTCGTGGAGAGCAACACCGAGACGCTGCAGCGTGCGGTCGAGCAGGGATATCTGGTGGTGCAGGGCGACGCCGCGGCGGACGAGGTCCTGCTGGAGGCGGGCGTGACGCGCGCGCAGACGCTGCTGGCGGCGTCTGACTCCGACTCCGGCAACACGTACATCACGCTCACGGCGAAGGCGCTCAACCCGGGCATCTTCGTCGTTGCGCGGGCGGCGCGTCCCGAGAGCGAGTCGCGGGCGATGCGGGCGGGGGCGGCGCGCGTGATCTCACCGTACGCGATCAGCGGGCGGCGTATGGCGCTTTCGGCGCTACAGCCGAACATGGTCGACTTCTTCGACACGCTGTCGGTGGGGCGCAGCGCCGAGCGGATTCTCGCGGAGATCGAAGTGACGGAAGAGTCGGGGCTGCTGGGGATGTACATCCGGCACGTGCTGGAGGCATCCCACGTGACCATCCTGGGGTTACAGCGTCCGGGCGGCGAGCTGATGGTCGGGCCGCGCGCGGACGTGCGGCTGGAGATGGGCGACCGGCTGATGGTGGTGGGTACGGAGGAGGACGTCGCGACGGCGTCGCGTTCGTCCGGGATTGCGCGCGAGGCGGGGCGGTAGCGGGAGCACAACTTCATGCACACAGCAATCTGCGATGTGTTGGGCATTGACGTGCCGATTGGCAACGCGGGGATGGCGGGCGGCACGGCCGGGCCCGCGCTCGCGTCGGCGGTGTCGGTGGCCGGGGGCCTCGGCGGGCTGGGCGGGATCGTCGGCGACGGGCCCGAGGGGCTGCGTGAGAAGATCCGGGCTGTGCGCGCGGCGACGTCGAAGCCGTTCAGCGTGAACCTGTGGGTGCACATCCTGGGCGCGGCGCCGGGGTTCTTCGACGTATGCCTGGAGGAACGGGTGCCTTCGATCACGCTGAGCTTCGGTGACCCGACGCCGTTCGTGGCGAAGGCGCACGGTGCTGGTGTGCAGGTGCTGTCGCAGGTGCAGACGGTGGCGGGTGCGCGCCAGGCGGCCGCGGCGAGGGTTGACGCGATCATCGCGCAGGGCGGCGAGGCGGGCGGGCACACAGGCAGCGTGGCGACGATGGCGCTGGTGCCGCAGACGGTGGACGTTTCGGGCGGGATCCCAGTGATCGCGGCGGGCGGCATCGCGGACGGGCGGGGGCTGGTGGCGGCGCTGGCGCTGGGTGCGCAGGGCGTGATCATGGGGACGCGGTTCGTGGCGTCCGTGGAGGCGACGCCGCCGGCGCAGGGGCACCGGGAGAAGATCATCGGGGCGAGCGCGGACGACACGGCGTTCACGGACGTGTTCGACGTGATGGACCAGCTGGCGTGGCCGGAAGGGATCCACGGGCGGACGGTGCGGACGGCGTTCGTGGAGGAGTGGTACGGGCGGGAGGAGGAGCTGCGGGCGGCGCGCTCGGCGATCATGGCGGAGGCGGCGGGGGAGACGCCGCTGCGGGCGCACTCTGCGTACGCGGGGCAGTCGGCGGGGCTGGTGCGGGAGGTGAAGCCGGTGGCGGCGATCATCGCGGACGTCCTTTCCGAGGCCGACGCCGTGCTGGGGAGGCTGGCGGCGCTGCGGGTTTGATTGTTCTTTGATTGTCTGGCGTCTGCGGCTTCGAGATGGGTGTATCTGACTGCGGGACTGAGGGGGTGGTTGCGGCGGAGGCCGACGGCGCGTCGAATAGGCTTTCGAGCTGGCCGCATCGCCATCGCTGGTAGAGGAATGCAGCGAGTCCACGGAAGTCTCCGTTGAAGCGGTAGTCGGGCGGGATGTAGAAGCCGGCGTCGCGCAGGATCACGGCCAGCGCACGCCGCGCTTCGCGGCCGCCGAAGTCGTCGATGAAGCGCAGATAGGCGGAGGTGAAGCGCATGGCGTGATCACCGCCGCTGAGGGCGTTCAGGTTGCCGAAGGGGGCGCCGGCGCCGGGTCGTCTTCCGCCTCTGGGCATGGTGGGGCCAGCTTTCAGCAATCAGCAGTCAGCAATCGGGCCTTGGTCGCTTGATGACGACGGTAGGGATCTGGGGGTGATCTCCAAGCGGTTGGTGTCACTGGTGGGGTGCGGTGTCCGCTGGCGCGTACCCCGCACAATTCTTCTTAAGAAGAGGAGAAGAGAAGGGGCCGGGGGGACACCCCCCGGAGCCCCCCGGCAGAGGGCGCTGCGCTCTCTGCACTCCCGCTCCTATTGAGCGTCGGGGACGGTGCGGGTTGGCGGGTGAGATTCCGACGGGGGGAGATCCGCCGATTGGCGGCGGATGCGCGGGTGTGATGACGGTTCGAGCTGGTGGGTGTGGCGGTGTCCGCTGGCGCGTACCCCGCACAATTCTTCTTAAGAAGAAGAAAGAAGGTGCCGGGGGGACACCCCCCGGAGCCCCCCGGCAGAGGGCGCTGCGCCCTCTGCACTCCCGCTCGGTGAGCACTTCAGCGTGTCAGCGTCAGCGTTTCTCCGTGTCAGCGTTTCAGCCGGGCGGGCGTTGGCGAGGGTTGTCCGACGATGGCGCTGACTTGCAGCGAGAGGTTGCATCCCGGGCGCGTCTCGGGCGGGGTGCGGCCGACGCCAGCGTCGCTAGAGGGGGCGGATGCGGCGGCCGTCGAGGGTGACGCCGAGTTGGGAGAGGTAGCCGATCAGCGTCGAACGGTGGTGGAGGTCGTGGGCGAAGCGGTGGTAGGCGATGTAATGGCCGGAGTAGCGGTCGGGTTGGTCGACGTAGCCGAGGTCCATGCCTGCCTGAGCGCGCTCGACGGAACCGAGGAGGGGAGACGGGGGAGGGCCGGCGGGTGAAGGCGTGCCGCCATCGTCGTAGACGGCGTCGAGCTTCGCCGGGTCGCGGAGAAAGCGGGCGAGCATCTCCCACGAGGAGCGGAGCTCTTGCTTGATGCCGTCGGGCGTCTCGGCAGAGCGGCCAGACGTCGCCCAAGCGTGCCATCTCTTCGGGGGTGGCGATCGGGCCGTGATAGCGGGCGCCGACGATGTGGGCGAAGATCGCGCGCGCCGGCCATTCGCCTTCCCTCGGAATCCAATCGAGCTTGTCGCCGTCGAAGAGGTCGACGAGCTCGATGAGGTTGTCGTTGGTGGTCTGCCAACCCGGCGCGAAGTCGAGGCGGGCGTAGGGTGTCGGCATGATCATCGATGATACGGGCTCATGCGGAGATGGCACAGAGCGGCGGATGAAGACGACGTGGGTTGTCCGCCGATGGCGCCGATGTGCGCCTAGGGGTGGTGAGTGCAGCGGTGTCAGTGGTGGGGTGTGGTGTCCGCTTGCGCGTACCCCGCACTGATTGAAATAAATGGTTTCCGGGGGGACACCCCCCGGAGCCCCCCGGCAGAGGGCGCTGCGCTCTCTGCACTTCCGCTGCTTGTGATCGTTTCAGCGTGTGAGCACGTACACGGACGCTGACGCTGTCAGCGGAGACTACCCGCCGGACAGGCCGCCGTGCTCAGGTTGCCAGCGGACTTCGTAGAGGCGGACGGCGTCGTCGAAGCCTTTGAGCATGGTGTCGCCGCGGTCGGCGTAGGCGTAGGACTTGCCGGCGAGGAGGTGGCGGAGGGGCTCGGGGATGAGGATCTCGCCGGGGCCGGCCTTGGCGGCGATGCGGGAGGCGAGGATGACGGTGGCGCCGAAGAGGTCGCCGTCCTCCTCGATGGGCTCGCCGGCGTTGAGGCCGACGCGCACCTGCAGCGGCTCGCCGTCGCGGGCGGCGAAGGCGCGCTGGAGGGCGATGGCGCAGTCCATGGCGGCGGTGACGGAGGCGAAGGAGGCCATGAAGCCGTCGCCCATGGTCTTGACCTCGGCGCCGCCGTGCTGCTTGAGGAGGTCGCGGGTGATGCGCTCGTGCTCGCGGAGGACGTCGCGGCCCTTCTGGTCGCCGAGGCGCTGCATCATCTCGGTGTGGCCGACGATGTCGGTGAAGAGGACGGTGCGGAGGCCGCCGGCTGGCGCGGACGGCCGCGCCTCCTCGCTCGCAATGCCGAGGAAGTCGTGCAGCGTGGGGAGGAACTGCTTGTAGTCCAGGTATGGCACGCCGGCATCGCCGTCCAGCGTCACGAGGCGCGCGCCCGGCATCAGCGAGGCGGCCGTGCGAATTTCGGCGAAGGGGACGACCTGCGGTCCCTTGCGATGGAGGACCAACACGGGCAGCTTGAGCCCGGCCAGAGTGTCCGACAGGTCGAGCGTCCCACGAAGGAACTCCTCGAATTGCGCCGCGCTGGTCCAGTCAACGACCGTCCTTGAGAACCAGCGCTGTGCATCGGGCGGTCCACTTGGAAAGAACAGGGTTGCGACCGAGCGGCTGTACAGCTGGAACGACGCTCGGATCGACTCGGCCGCAGTCGAATCAGAGCCTGACGACATCATCCTCGGGCTGAACAGAACGAGCTTGGTCACGCGCTTCGGGTGGGCACCTGCGTACAGGATCGACGCGATGCCGGGACCCATGCCCGCCGCGAAGACCTGGAACTGCCCTAAGCGAGAGGTCGATCCGCTACAGCCGCGAGGTCCGCGGCGAAGAGGTCGTGCCGTCCGGCCCGTGGGACGTTGCGTTCTGAAGCACCGAAGCCACCGAAATCAAACGTGATGAGTCGCCTGTACCGGGCCAGCTCCTCCATGAACGGCCGACCCCAGGTGGAAGCCCAGATCGTCTCTTGTCCGGGCAGATCGGGCAGGTAGACCAGCGGAGGCGCCCCGTCATTTCCGTAGGTGGCATACCCGATGCGGACGCCGCCGGATGCCGTGCAGTAGGAGATCTGCTGTTCGATGCTCATCGCATTTCCCGCACGGCGTAGATGCGGACGGGGTCGCTGACGCCCTTCATCGCCTGCTCGCCGCGGTCCTCGAACGCCACGCCCGCCGACGACCGCGCCATCCCCCGACCACGTCCGACACCAGGATCTCGCCCGGCGCCGACAGGCCGCAGATCCGCGACGGCGATGTTCACCGCCCCGCCGAACACGTTGTCGTGCTTCTCGTATGACGTCCCCCGCGTGCAGGCCGATGTGCAGGCCCAGCTCCGTCGCGGCGCCGACAGCGCCAAACACCGCCGCGCGCCGTCGATCGCCTGCGCGGCCGAAGGAAACGTCGCGAGCACCCCGTCGCCGAGGAGCTTCCCCTCGATCGGCCGCGCCGCCGGCGTCGCGGATCGCCGCCGCGTAGCCCCGCGTCCAGCGCCCGCGAAGCCTCCCGGAACCGCCCGTCGCCGAGCCGCTCGGTGAGGGCGGTGGAGTCGACGATGTCGGTGAATAAGATCACCGCCGACGCGCCTCGACCAGCCTTCGGCGGTGCTGCGTCCACTGGAGCCGACGATTGCTGTCCGGTCAGGAACACCTCGATGGCGTTCGCGACTTCCGCATTGCGAGCCGCGTGGGACCCGCCGCCGACAGGCTGCACGACGGCGTTCGGCATTCGCGCTGCAAGGGCGCGCGCCTCCGCCAGCGAGTCGTCCCCGGTCGGCGCCGGGAGCAGCAGGCTTCTTGCTTGCACAGCCTCGGCGTCAACTTCGCGCCGTGCATACCCGTACCACTCGTTCAACCGCCGAAGGCCTTCGAGGCTTGTGGATTCTCGCAGATCTTCGGCTATGTCCGCCGCAGCTGCGGATTCGTCGGGCCCGACGAGTCGTCGGGCCAACGCATCACTGATGAAGCGCCAGTCGGCGCCCGGCATGTCTGCCATCGCGCGCGTGAAGTCTGCCGCTGGTCCGCCCACGCTTGCCGCCAGCGCCAGAACACGCTCCGGATGCACCGCCGCATACGCGAATGCGATTGGATACCCACCGCCGTGGATGCAGACCAGGACGAATCGCCGCAGCGCCAGTTTGTCCACCACCGCTTCGAGGTCGCGCACGTAGTCCAGTGCGGTCAGCGCGTGCGGCCACTTGTCCGAGATTCCCAGATCGCGATGGTCGTATCGCACCAGCATCGCTTGCCGCGCGGTGCGCTCCTCCGGTTCGCGTATGCGCGGCGTCGCCAACTCATGCTGCACGTTCGAGAAGGGAAAGTGGATCTGCACCAACGGCACGCCCTCACCCAACGTGAAGTACGCGATGTTGACTCCATCAACCGTCCTCGCATACCTAATCTGTGGCTCGACCATCAGCGGCTCATCCCGCCCCCCGCACCGCGTAGACCCGGACCGGCTCCCCCACCCCCTTCATCGCCTGCTCGCCGCGGTCCTCGAACGCCACGCCCGCGGACGACCGGGCCATGCCGCGGACGACGTCGGAGACGAGGATCTCGCCGGGGGCGGAGAGGGCGCAGATGCGGGCGGCGATGTTGACGGCGCCGCCGAAGACGTTGTCGTGCTCGCGGATGACGTCGCCGGCGTGGAGGCCGATGTGGAGGCCGAGCTCGGAGGCGGCGCTGAGGGCGAGGCAGCGGCGGGCGCCGTCGATGGCCTGGGCGGCGGAGGGGAAGGTGGCGAGGACGCCGTCGCCGAGGAGCTTGCCGTCGACGGCGGCGCCGCCTGCGTCGCGGATGGCGGTGCGGAGGCCGGCGTCGAGGGCGCGGGAGGCGTCGCGGAAGCGTGCGTCGCCGAGGCGCTCGGTGAGGGCGGTGGAGTCGACGATGTCGGTGAAGAGGATGACGGCGGAGGTGCCTGCCTGCGTGGTGGGCGCGTCGCCCTTCACGAACGTGGCGATCTGCGATACGACTCGCGGCCACTTGCCCATCACGCCGCCGTCGAACGTGACGAGACGCGAGCCGCGGATGCCTGCCGCCATCCGGCGGGCCATCTCTATCGGTCGCGTCCTCGTGCCCGTGTGGTGAACGATCAGCGTCGGGATCTGGACGCGGTCGAGGACGGCGGTCGCATCGTCCTCGGCGAGCTGGGCGCGGAGCAGCCGGTCGGTGTCGGGGGTGATACAGGCGCTGTAGAACTCCACCCACTCCCTGGTCTGGATCCCCTCGTCGCCCGCCCCGCGCGACAGCGACGCGCGACTCTCGACGAAGAGCTCCCAGTCGCGGTCCAGTAGCTCCATGGAGATCTTCGTGAGGGGATGCTCCATGTAGTCGCGAGCACGCGCGAACGTGTCCACGAGGATGAGGTGCGTCACGGACTCGGGGTGGTGCGCGGCGTAGGCGATCGTCAGGGGGCCGCTCCACTCCTGGCCCATGAGGGCGAAGCGATCCTGGCCGACGTCGTCGATCACCGCCTGCAGGTCGCGCGTCCGCGCCTCGAACGAGAGGTCCGAAACGTCCCGATCGGAGAGGCCGATCCCGCGCGCGTCGAAGCGCACAAGCGTGAACTCCGCGCCGAGTTCGGCGTAGTACGGGCCGAGGACGCTCTCCCACTCGAGCGAGGCGTGGCACTGGGGGAGGTCCGGGGCCCAGATCAGCAGCGGGCCGGAACCGGTGACGGAGTAGGCGATGCTGATCCCGTCGGAGGTGCGGGCGTAGCGGATCTGCGGTTCCATGGGGTGGATTATGGGCGATGGGGTCGGGTTGGGTCGAACGAGGGGTGGTGGTGTGCGGTGTCCGCTGCGCGTACCCCGCACGATTCTTCTTAGAGAAGAGAAAGAAAGAGGGGCCGGGGGGACACCCCCGGACCCCGGCAGAGGCGCTGCGCCCTCTGCACTTCCGCTGGTGGAGACAGTCCAGTCGTTCAGAACGTCGGGATGGCTGATCAACGTTTGGGGCCCCGAGGGTTGATGCCCTCGGGGCCCCTGATGGTGACGGGTGTGCGGCTCGTGGTCAGGCTTGGCAGGTGCCGGTTTGGGGTGCGGGCTGGGGGCGGGACTTGTGGCCGGCGTCCTTCATGATCGGCGGGACGGACGGGTCGGAGACGAAGCTCTCCCAGCCCTTGTCGTCCCAGTCGAAGACGACCCAGACGCGGTCTTCCTGGTTGGGGTCACGGAAGATGGTGGCGCCCTTGGAGCCGTGCTCGCGGCGCTTGTCGGCGCCGGCGGCGGAGAACACCTTCACGAACTGGTCGAAGTCTTCGACGGTGGTGGTTGCGAGAATCATTGCATTGCTCCTTGTCTCGAAACTGAATCTTGCGTTCGGCGCGGTGTCGTCAGTTGGAGGCGGCCGGCACCTTGGCGCCTCGGATGTTGTGCACGGGCTCGTCCGGGTCGATGGCGCCGAGGCTCTCGACGATCTCGAAGCGACCGCCGCGGGCCTGGGCGATGTACATGTTCATGGTCGCGTGGTGCTGGCCGGGGACCATTGTCGCGGGGCCGCCGGGGCCCTCGGCGATCTGTGCGTGCTCGAGCGCGGCGACGACGGCGTCCTGGTCCAGCGAGCCGGCCTCGGTAACAGCGGCTGCCCAGAGCTTGAGGCCGCGGTACATGCCGGTGCAGGCGCTGCCGGCGGTGAACATGGCGTCGCCGGGGAAGCGGCGATTGTAGCGCTCGATGAGGCTCTTGCTGAACGGCTCCTGCAGGTTCTGGTAGAAGTCGAGGCAGCTGTAGAGGCCCTCGACGTGGGCGGCGGGGACGAGGTTGAAGAAGTTCTCGTCGAAGTAGGTGCAGACGATCTGGCCGCCGCGCTTCGTGAAGCCGGAGTCGTAGAGCTGCTCGAGGAAGGGCGTCATGCCGGGCGGGACGATGGTGTTGAAGACGACCTCGGCGCCGGTCGACGTGATCCGCTCGACGGTCGCGGCGTAGTCCATGTGGTCGAGGGGGAAGTACTCCTCGCCGACGATGGCGCCGCCGCCGGCGACGACGAGCTCGCGCACCCGGCGGTTCATGACGTGCGGCCAGATGTAGTCGGCGGACGGCAGGTAGAACTTCTTCGCGCCGGTGCGCTTCATGAGCCACGGGATGAGGGGCGCGACCTGCTGTGCGGGGACGGGGCCGGTGCAGAAGAGGAGCGGGTCGTACTCTTCGCCCTCGTACTGCTCCGGGTAGATGTACAGGGTCTTGCCCTGCACGACGGCGGGGCTCTTGATGGCCTGGCGGGTGGAGCTGTAGATGCCGCCGAGGACCACGTCGACGCGGTCGCGCCGGACGAGCTTCTCGGCTTTGGCGGCGGCCACTGCGTCGTCGGTCTCGCTGTCCTCGAGGTGCAGCGCGATCTGGCGGCCCAGCAGGCCGCCGCTGGAGTTGATGTCGTCGACGACCATGCGTGCGACGTTTGCGTTGGCGACTCCCATGAACGAGAGGGGCCCCGTCTGGTCGGTGATGACGCCTACCTTGATGGGTTCCATGTCGATTCCTTTCTCCTGCGTCGTGATGATTCCGAAAGCACGGTGCTTCGGTGTCACGTTAGGGGAGCGGGAGAGGGGATCCTATCGACAGATCTGTCGATTTCCGGTCAACCGGCGAGGCCGTGCTCCATGGCGAAGAGGGCGGCGCCGGCGCGCGTGGAGATGCCGGCCTTGGCGTAGACGTGCGCGGCGTGCGTGTGCGCGGTGGACTGCGAGATGACGAGCTGCTCGGCGATCTCCTTGAGGGAGTAGCCGCGGGCGAGGAGACGCAGCACCTCGATCTCGCGCGGGGTGAGGCCGGCCGGGGCGGCGGCGGCGGAGGCGGGGCGCCTGGCGCCGGCTGCCTGGAGGACGGCGCGCACCGCGTCGTGGTCGAGGGACTGTCCGGCGAGCTCCATGGCGGCGGCATCGGGCAGGAGCGCCTTCCGGCCGGGGCGATCCTCGAGGAGCTCGGCACAGGCGTCGGCGGCGGCGAGGACGCGCGCGGGTTTGTCGAGGGAGGAGCCGGTGAGACCGCGGAAGTAGCCGCTGCCGTCGATGCGCTCGTGGTGGAGGCTGGCGATACGGGCGAGCGGGCGGAACAGCGCGCTGCGATCGAGGATGCGCTCGGTGTGGTAGGGGTGGAGGCGCGCCTGCTCCTCTTCGAGCGTGCCCAACGGCGGCGGCTTCTCCCAGATGCCGGTGGAGACGCCGACGCGGCCGAGATCGTGCAGGAGTCCGGCGCGGCGCAGCTTCACGCAGTCGTCGTCGCTCATCTGGAGCGCGCGGGCGGCGTCCTCCGCGAGGCGGGCGACGCGGGCGGAGTGACCGAGGAAGAAGGGCGTCTTGAGGTCGACGAAATCGGCGAAGACGCGGCAGATGTCGTCGAGGCTGTCTTCGCCGACGGTGCGCCAGGGTTTGGGCTCGGCGGCGAGCACCGCCTGCCAGGCGTCGGGAGCGTCCATGCACGAGATCAGCTCATCGGCGTGGGCGAGGAAGGCGGACGTGACGGCGGGATCGAGCGCGTGGCCGGACCAGGCTTCGAGGGTGCGGAGGGCGTCCGTTGCGCCGCGGGTCTGCGTGAACATGACGGCGGCGCTGGCAACGTGGCCGATGCGGGTGGCGAGGGGGATGTCGTCGCCGGCGACGCCGTCCGGGACGCCCTCGCCGTCCCAGCGCTCGAAGATGCGGCGGACGGCGTCGGCGACGGCAGAGCCGAGGCCGAGGCGTGTGACCATGCGGCCGCCGACCTCGCGATCGGCGCGGCTGCCGTCGGCGACGACCTGCATGGCGTCGGCGTGGGGCATGCCGGGCTTGCCGAGGCTGGTGAGGAGGCGGGTGAGCTCGTTGACGTCGTCGGTGTCGGTGGCGTCGCCGCCGTAGCGGACGGCGATGTCGTTGCCGCCGAGGTGGAGGGCGAACTCGTGGGAGGTGGCGGTGCAGCCGGCGGCGCGGAGGAGGGTGGCGAAGTAGGCGACGGCGCGATCGGCGGCGCGGAGGCCGAGGTGATCGGCGAGGCGGGTGGCGATGACGGTCTTCGTGAGGGCCTGTCCGGGCGGTTGGCCGCGGACGAGGTCGGTGGCGACGGAGAGGGCGGCGAGGGGCTCGGCGAGGCGGAATTCTGCGGGTGGCATGCGGCTCCAGCCTGAATGCGGGCGCAGCAGGCTGCGGCCCTACTCGGTGAGTCTCCGGTAGAGGGTGGGGAGGCGCTGGGGGAGTTGTT
Organism: uncultured Chloroflexia bacterium; assembly: GCA_963843685.1. Lineage (GTDB taxonomy): Bacteria > Chloroflexota > Dehalococcoidia > DSTF01 > JACRBR01 > DASQHL01. The sequence continues at coordinate 642,444 of CAWJLO010000010.1, read as the reverse complement.
CGATGTCGGCGACGACTTCGTAGCCCATGTCTTCGCACATCTGGCCGAGGTAGTCGTGGCCTTCCTTGTCGACGGTGAGGGCGAAGGGGGTGATGCCCTTGCGGCGCGCTTCGAGGAGGGCCTGCTTGGTGTCGTGGATGGCGTATTCCTTCTCGGTGCGGTCGCGGCCGTAGCCGTGGTCCTGGGGGCGGCCGTCGGAGACGAGCATGAGGATCTTGACCTTGGCGTCGTAGGCATCGAGCTTGGCGACGGCGTGGCGGATGGCGGGGCCCATGCGGGTTGAGCGGATGGGGGCGATCTTGTCGATGCGCTTCTTCACCTTCTCACCGAACGGCTCGTCGAGGTCCTTGATGACGTAGAACTCGACGTTGTCGCGGCCGTAGCCGGAGAAGCCGTAGATGCCGTAGGCGTCGCCGATGGTCTCGAGCGCCTTGATGAAGAGGACGGTGCTCTCCTTCTCGAGATCGATGATGCGCTTCGGGGGCGTCATGGCCTGCGAGGCGCGGCGCTGGGCGAGCCACTGGAAGTACTTGCGCGGATCGTCGTCGAAGTCGTCGTCCTCGGCGTACTTCTGCTTTCGCTTCTCGATCTCCTCGTCGGTGGAGGCGGACATGTCGAGGAGGAAGGCGACGGCGACGTCGCGCTCGATCTTGTTGCGGCGCCAGTAGATCTTGTCGGTGTAGGAGTGGCCGGCCTTGCGCTCGACGGCGTAGTCGATGACGGCGTCGAGATCGAACTCCTCGCCGTCGAGGAGGCGCTTGATCTTGCGGAACATCTCCGGCTTGAGGAGCTCGAACTGCTTGCGCGTCTCGTTGACGAGGGCGGCGTGCTCGCGCAGGGTGTCGTCGAAGTAGGACTCGGCGCCCTCTTCGAGGGGGCGCTCCTGGACGCGGCACCAGTGCGGCTTGTAGTCGGCGGCGCGGAAGTCCCACTCGTCGTACCAGAAGGACTTGACCGCGACGGGGACCTCCTCGTTGTCCTCGGCGTCTTCGGGGCCGGGCTGGCCGTCCTGCATCTTCTGATCTTGCTGTTGCTGGTCGCCGATGGGCGTGCCGGACTCCTTCTCCAGGTTGGAGAGGAAGAGGCCGATGGTCGAGGCGAGGTCGCCTTCGGCCATGGCGCCGACGGTGATCTCGACGCTCTTCTCGAGCATCTCCTTGAGCTGCTCGGCGGTGAGCGGCGAGAGGCTGCCGTCCTCGGAGACCTCGCCTTCTTTGAGGCGCATTCGCATGAGGAGCTGGACGAGCTCGGGCTTGAAGTCGCCGCGGAAGTCGACCTGGTCGGGGCTCTCGTACTCGGCCTCTTCGCCGGAGGGCATGGGCTGTCCGTCGCCGCCCTCGCCTTCGCCGGGCGCCGACATCATGAGCTGCATGGCGTCTTCGTCGATGCTCTCCCAGTCGACGTTGTCGATTTCGTCGGGCGGGAGGTTGGGCACCTTGACGACGATGTCGTAGAGGCGAAGGGTGGCCTCGGCGGCGTCCTCGACGCGGGCGCGCTTCTCCTTGAGCAGGAAGAGCGTGCGGATGGCTTCGGCGAGCACCGGCTGGAACGGGCGTCGGCCAGATCATCGTGTGGGCGCCGTCGAGGCTGGCACGGACGAGGTTTTCGACGAGGGCCTGGCGCAGGGGGAGCTCGCTGGGGAGGCGGCGCGTCTGCAGCTCGTTCTCCTGCGTGCGCTGCCAGGCGCGACGGATGCCGCCGTACTCGCGGCGGACGAGCGTATCGATGCGGGTGTCCTCGGCGACGGCGAAGAGGTCGGCGGCGAGCTGGCGGTCGTCGAGAAGGTCGAAGAAGCGCTCCATGTCGGTGAGGTAGCCGTTGGGGCGCGGCTGCTGCGCGCCGGAGGCGAGGCGCGCGGCCTCGAGCTCGGCGCGCGTGGTCTCGATCAGCGCGCCGTCGCGGAGGAAGCGGAAGAGGAACGAGCCGAACTCCAGGTGCGCGGCCTGGTGGGTGGAGAAGACCTTGTAGACGGAGAAGTTCTGGTCGCGCTGGACGTACTCCTCGACGAAATCGGGGAGGTAGACGGTGGTGCCCTCCGTGCTGGGGCGATCCTCGCTGACCCAGCCGATGCCCTTCTCGGCGAGCGAGGAGACGGGGTGAATGCTGACGTTGGTGCCGGTGAGGGCCTTGCAGTAGAGGCGGAGGACTTCGCCGACGCGCGACAGCTCGACGCGGGACGAGAGCTGCTGCAGCACCTCTTCGCCCTTGCCGGATTCGAGGCGGAAGTATGCTTCGCCGCCCTCCAGGCTCTGGCCGAGGATGCGGGTGCCTGCCTCGTGCCAGCCGGCGAGCTCCGAGACGCGGATGCGCTTGAGGACCTCGGGGGCGCTCTTGAGGAACTCCATGGCGGCGGTGGGCGAGGCGGCGGCGAGCTCCTCGGCCATGGAGAGGAGGTCGTGGTGGGTGTCCTTCGGGACGACGGCGAGCGCTGCGGCGCCCTCCGAGAAGAGCGCGTAGGCGTGGCGGCCGCTGCGGCGGGCGACGCGCGCGGCGAGGGCGAGGAAGCGGCTGCGGGCGGTGGTCTCGACCGGCTCGAGGAGGCCGGGGGCGCGCTCGAAGCAGATGCGGACGTCGGCCCAGGAGGCTTCGCCGACGGCGGTGGCCAGCGTGAGGAAGGGGGCGCGGTCGGGCTTCGAGAGGGAGGCGAAGAGAGCCGGGGAGGCGTCGAGGCAGGCGGTGGCGAGCTCGTAGGAGCGCTCGGCGACGGACTCGACGAGCGCGACGAGCCGGGCCATCTCGGCGAGCGTCAGCGACGGGAGGATGCCGGGGCTGGCGCTGAAGTAGACGGTCGAGAGCGAGATGGACTTCCAGTGGCCCTTGTAGAGTCGCTGGCCGAGAGTTGCCCACTCGACGATGGTCTCCTGGTCGAGGTAGGGCATGCTCTTCGGGCTGGCCTTGAAGTAGGCGGCGGCGACGACGGAGGAGTATTCGGCGAGGCCGCGGCCGGCGTGGGCCCAGCGCCGGAAGGCGGCGGAGGGCATGGCGCGGAGGACTTCGGGCGAGACGCGGAAGTAGTCGACGGCGGCCTCCCAGGAGCGGAGGGAGTGGGCGGCCAGTTCGGCGCCCTCCTCGGACCAGGTGCGGAAGTCGGATTCAGAGAGGACGGGCATGAGGATGCCGGTCGCGTCGCGGTAGGCGTCGGCGAGAGATGGGGAGTGTGCTTCGAGCTTGCGCTCGATCGAGTCGAGAAACTGCTGGTCGATGGCCACGGTGGAGTGTATCGGGTGGAGGTGGGAGGCGGGAGGTCGGAGGTCGGGTTCGGGTCATCCGCAGATGACGAAGACGTGTTTGAAATGGATGGTCGGAGTCGTCAGGTGAGCACGGCGCGGATCTTCTCAGCCTGGGCGTCGAGGTCCGCGCGAGACGGGTGGTTGGGGTTCGAGGGGTAGACGCGGAGGAGGCCGTCGCCTGCGTCACGCGGGACGACGTGGAAGTGGAGGTGGAAGACCTCCTGGCCGGCGGCTTCGCCGTTCGATTGCCAGACGTTGATTCCGTCTGGCGCGAAAGCCGTCTTGACCGCGCGGGCGACGCGCGAGACGGCGGCGATGAGCGCGGCGCCTGTGACGCCGTCCAGATCGAAGATGTCGGCGATGTGGCGGCGGGGAATGACGAGCGTGTGGCCTCCGCTCATCTGGCGGAGATCAAGGAATGCGACAGTGGTGTCGTCCTCATAGGCGATGCTGGCTTCAGCGTCGCCGACAGCGATGCGGCAGAAGATGCAGTCGGTGGTCACGGGGTCCAGAAGTTGGTGTTGGGGGGGGTGGGTTCGCGGCGGTCGGGCTGCGGCGGGGGTGATGGGGTTGCCGGGGATGATGGAGGGGTCGACGGCGGCGCGGGTGGGGTCCTGGAAGTTCTCGAAGGCGACCTCGTCGGTGTCGGTGTCGAGGATGGCGTAGCTGAGCTGGAAGGCGTTGCGGGCGTCGCGGGCTTCGCCGGCGGACCCGGGGTTGATGACGAGGACGCGGCCGACGCGCTCGGCCATCTGGTAGTGGGTGTGGCCGAGGATGACGTAGTCGGCGTCGAGGGTGCCGAGGCGGGAGATGCTTGGGCTGTTGGGGTAGATGTACTCGTTGTGGGGCTCGAAGGGGCTGCCGTGGACCATGACGAGCTTCTTGCCGGCGACGGTGGTCTCGAGGCGGTAGGGATGCTCGGCCATGTAGGCGAGATTCGTCGCGGCGGACCCAATCGGCGGAGCGGGCGCGCTCGCCCCACTTGCCGAGGAGGACGTCCTCGTGGTTGCCGAGGATGTAGCGGGCGTTGCGCTCGCGGAGGAGCTGCATCACCTCGTTGGAGAATCGGAACTGGTAGACGGCGTCGCCGGCGCAGAGGAGCTCGTCGACGTGGCCCATGCGGTCGAGGGCGATCCGGAGGGCGGCGTGGTTGCAGTGGACGTCGGAGATGATGCCGATGCGCATGCTTCAGGATAGGGGATGGTCGTGGGCTGTCGGGGAGCGGAGGGCTGCGCATCCCTGGCGGGCTGCTTCGCCCTCCTTAAACCGACTTTCCCCGGGGGACACCCCCGGATCCCCCGGCAGAGGCGCTGCGCCCTCTGCACTTCCGCGCTTTGGCGCTACGCGCCTTGCGTGATGCGTTGCGGTGCTGGCTTCGGCGAGATGCGCTGCTCGCAGAAGGCGCTTCGTCCGCCCGAATCATGCTTGTTGCAACGGCAACCGCCTGTCGTGTGCATTTCCACCGACCCGTGTGGTGGGGTTCCCCTGGATCGCGCGCATGCACGTAAATGGTTCGGGGTGCGTCACGGGCGGTCGAGGAGGGTGCGGGTGGAGGCGGCGATGAGGGTGACGGCGGATGCGCCGCAGAGGGCGAGGAGGATGGGCTGCTGGGGGCCGTGGAAGCGGATGATGGCTGTCTCGATGATGAGCCAGGCGACGAGCGTGACGCCCATGGCGAGGGCGGCTCGTGGGGCGAGGGGGCTGCGTCGCCAGGCGAGGAACGCGGACGCGAGCATGCCGCCGCCGATGACGATGAGCAGGAAGAGCGCGGGGATTGTGTAGTCGGCGAAGGGGGAGCCGTCGAGCCACGCTTCTTTCACGCCGAAGGATTCGGCGTCGTGGAGGAGGCTGAGGCCGCCGTAGATGGCGCCGATGCCCATGACGAGCTCTACGGCGATGACGAGGGTGCGGGCGCGGGGCTGGAAGGTCGTGGGCCGCATGTACCGCCTCGCTACACCTGGAGGGTCTTCCAGCGGCCCTGCTGGAAGCGGCGGAAGATGAGGACGGCGCGGGTCCAGTTTTCGGCGACGGCGGCGAGCCAGGCGAAGGGCGCGCTGAGGCCGAGGAGGAGGACCATCGCGGCGGCCATCGGCACGCGGACGCCCCAGGCGGTGACGGTGAAGGTGCCGAGGACGAATCGGACGTCGCCGGCGCCGCGGAGCGCGCCGGCCATCGTGGCGTGCAGGCCCATGCCGGGCAGGGCGAAGGCGAAGACGCGCAGCAGCTTGGCGCCGATGTCGACGACGTGGGGATCATCGACGAAGAGGCGCACGACGTAGGGCGCGAGGGCGAACTGGACGACGGCCATCGTGGTGAGGGCGATCACGCCGAAGAGGCGCACGCGCTTCGCGACGACCTCGGCGAGGTCGGGGCGCTGGGCGCCGAGGTACTGGCCGACGAGGGCGGTGGCGGCGGTGCCGAGGGCGAAGCCGGGGAGAATGGCCATCTCGAGCGCGCGCAGCGCGAGGGTGTGGGCGGCGAGCTGATCGGTGCCGAGGTGGGCGATGATGCGCGTGTAGACGAGGAAGGCGAGCATGAACTGCGCCTCCTCGAGGCCGACGGGGAGGCCGATGCGGGAGAGACGGGAGAAGGCGGCGCGGGAGACGCGGTGCAGGTGGCGCACGTCCATGCGCACCGGGGCGGCGCCGCTGGCGGCGAGGGCGAGCGCGAGGATGCCGCCGGTCATGCCGGCGGTGGCGTAGCCGATGCCTGACGCGCGGACACCGAGATCGGCGACGAGGCCGCTGATGAGGCTGAAGCTGACGATCGCGTTGACGAGGTTGACGATGACGAGGATGACCATCGGCATCCAGGTGTTGCCCATGCCGCGGAGGGAGCCGCTGACGGCGTAGAGGGCCATGAGCATCGGGAAGCCGATGGCGCCGTAGCGGAGATACTCGACGCCGAGCGGGCGCACGTCGCCCTGCGCGCCCATGAGCTGCATGAGCTGGGGCGCGAACGCCTCGACGACGGCGGTGCAGAGGAGGCCCCAGACGAGGGCGCCGACGATGGCGGTGTGCAGTCCGAGCTGGACGCGCGAGTGGTCGCCGGCGCCGACGTCTCGGGCGACGACGGCGGTCGAGCCGACGTCGAAGGCGAGGGCGCCGGCGAGCGGGATCCAGAAGAGCAGGGCGCCGATGCCGACGGCGGCGAGGCCGTCGGCGCCGACGTAGTGGCCGACGAGGGCGGCGTCGACGGCGCTGAGGACGGAGATGGAGAAGCGCTCGACGACGACGGGCCAGGCGAGCTTGAGGATGGTGCGGGAGATGCCTGTGCCGGACAGGTTGAGCGCGCCAGTGTACGGTGGCGGCAGAACGTCAACGTCGGTCGTCACGGGAGCCTCGGATCGATCGCGAGTTGTTGGTCGTGCAGGGTAGCACGCTGATTGCTGATGACTGGTCGGTGGTGGAGTGGGGCGGAGGCGCCCGCAGACGAGAGACATCCCCGCAAGGCGTGGCCAGCATCCGCGATCGAGGTCAGACCTTAAAGGCTCCGGACGCCAAGTCGATGATCTCCCAGTCCTCCGCGACGCGGCCGTCTTCAATTCGGCTGATGCAGATACCAACCGTCGTGGTCTCACCGCCCGGTGGCCGGCCCATGAACTCGCGATGCTGCGTGCCACGGCTGATAAATCGGGTCACAACACGATCGCCCTCGGCGACCTGATCCTCGATCTCAGTCACGCGATCCGGAAACGCCGCCAGAATCGCCGTTGCGAACGCCCTGGCCTGCACGCGGTCCATGTCGCGCCCGCCCGGGAAGTGATGCACGTACTGCGGCGCGTAGATCTCGTCAATGGCGTCGACGCGCCTGGCGTTGATGACTTCGTCAAACCAGCGTCGCGCGATCGCCTTGTTTTGCTCAAGTGACATTGATCGCCTCCTGTCCATCGAAAAGGGTCCCTCCGAGCGCGTTTGGAGGAGCATCGGTGATTCTCCGACCGTGCGAGGGTCGCGTCAAGAGCGAGAGATCGGAGGGCCGGCCCGCGAGGTGACGCCGCGAGCTATGACGCTGGCGTTGGCGTGGAGGTGGCGGTATCGGCGACGGGGGTATCCGAGGGCGAGCCGCCGCTTGTCGCCGTATCCGTCGGCGGCGGAGTGCTGGTCGGCGGCGGTGGTGTGCTCGTCGGCGGCGGTGTGTTTGTCGGCGGCGGTGGTGGCGTATCCGTCGGCGACGGCTGCGGTGTGTCCGTCGGGACGGGCGTACTGCTCGGGGCGGGGGTGTCCGTGGGCGCGGGGGTGCCGCTCGGCACGGGCGTGTTCGTCGGCGTGCGGGTGGGACGTGGCGTCGACGTGCCGGTGCGCGTCGGGCGCGGCGTCATGCTCGGGTCGGCCGAGGCGCCGGCGTCGTCCGGGGTGGCCGTGCCGGCGGGCGGCGGTGGCGGTGCGTCCTTGTCGCCTTCGAGCAGCGTGGGGTCGGCGGGCTTTGCCAGGGGGTTGAACGGGCGCTGCTGGCGGTGGGGGGTGAGCGTTCCAAGCGCGGCGCCGTCGCGGCCGTTCAACGAGACGTAGGACGCGCCCTCTGTCGGCACGCCGTCGTTGCTCGCAATGTCATCGAACGCGATCGGCAGCGACTGGGTGAAGTAGTGCGCGGGGTCGGTCCTCTCGACCTGGAAGTGCAGGTGGCGTCCCGGGCCGCTGTTGTCGTCGGAGCAGGTGAGGCCGGTCTCGCCGGAGACGCCGAGCGCGTCGCCCTGGGCGACGATCTGGCCGACGGTCACCAGCACGGCGTTGGGCGCGAGGTGGAGGTAGAGCCCCGATGTGCCGTCACCGTGGTCGATGACGACGAAGTTCCCTGCGCCGGAGAAGATGGCGTTGCAGCCACCGACGGTGGAGTCCTGGCGCACCATCGCCACCCTGCCGCCGCGTGCGGCGACGACGATGTCGTAGTCGAGATTGAAGTCGAAGGCGTAGGCGGCGAGGCCGTTGTGGGTGAGGGTCGTGTCCTCTCCCTGCGTCACGGTGTGTGTTTCGCCGGCGATCCACGGCAGGAGGTAGCCGGGGGGAGCGGGGAACGGCGGTTGTGCGGGCTGGCTCGACGACAGACCGAAGTTGGGGACGATGGCCGCCAGCAACGGCAGCGAAAACGCGACGATGGATGCCAGAAACGGCAAGAGCGGGCGTGCCTCCAGATGCGAACGCGTTCGGGGCGCGAAACAGGCGGGCATTGCGGGGACGGCCGCACTGTACCCCGAAGCGGGGCCGGACCCCAAGGAGGCACCGGGCCTCCCTCTCATCCTTAAACGCGGCCGGGGTCAGGGCGCGTCAAGTTGGGGCGGCAGAAATGTCCCGTCAACGCCGCGCGGGACGGGGGCGACGGCGACGATGGCCTCGCGGCGGAGCGGGCCGTAGATGTGGGGGTAGATTCGCGCGTCATCTTCGTACACCACGCGCTCGCCGACCTTCGCAACGTCTATGACGAGCACGACGAACGGGCGCGGGTCGTCGCGGTAGTAGCGGTTGCCGACATCGGCGACGTTCTGGGCGCCGTCGGTGCAGTGGATGAAGCCGTCGCGGTCGAACGCTTCGGGGAGGTAGGGGGCGGTGGTGTCGGAGGCATCGAAGAGGGCGGCGGGGACGAGGTGGAGCGTCGTCGTGGTCACGGGACGTCGACGCCGGCGAGGACGCGGCGGACGATCTCCTCAGGGGTGACCTCTTCGGCCTCGGCCTCGTACGTCTCGACGATGCGGTGGCGGAGGACGTCCATCGCCATCGTTTTGACGTCGTCGGGCTCGACGTGGCCGCGGCCGTGGACGAAGGCGTGTGCGCGGGCGGCTTGCGCGAGGAAGACGCTGGCGCGGGGCGATGCGCCGTATTCGATCAGCGGCTTGAGGGCGGGCATCTTGTAGGACTCCGGCTCACGCGTGGCGAAGACGAGATGGACGATGTAGTCGCGCAGGCGCTCGTCCATGTGCACGTCGGCGAGGGCGCGGGCGGCGACGACGATGGTCTCCGGGTTGGCGACCTGCGCGATCTCCGGTGCGGCGTCGGGGACGACGTAGCGGTCGAGGATGCGCTTCTCTTCGTCGCGGGTGGGGTAGGTGACGTGGACCTTGAGCATGAAGCGGTCGAGTTGCGCTTCGGGAAGCGGGTAGGTGCCCTCGTGCTCGATGGGGTTCTGGGTGGCGAGCACCATGAACGGATCTTCGAGGGGGAAGGTCGTGCCGCCGATGGTGACCTGGCGCTCCTGCATGGCCTCCAGCAGCGCGGATTGCACCTTCGCCGGGGCGCGGTTGACTTCGTCGGCGAGGACGATGTTGGCGAAGATGGGGCCCTTGCGGACGTGAAACTGCGCGTCCTGGGGGTTGTAGATCATCGTGCCGGTGACGTCGGCGGGGAGGAGGTCGGGGGTGAACTGGATGCGGACGAAGGTGGCGTCGATGGCGCGGGCGAGGGTGCTGACGGTGAGGGTCTTGGCGAGGCCGGGGACGCCTTCGATGAGGATGTGGCCGCGGCAGAGCATGGCCATGATGAGGCGCTCGACGAGGGTCTCCTGGCCGACGATGACCTTCGCGACCTCGGCCTTGACGGCTTCGACGAAGCTGCTCTGTGCGCGGACGCGCTCGTTGATGGCGGTGATGTCGATGCTCAGGGCTGGCTCCCGCGCGCTCGCTACGGCACTGCTGCCAAGTCTAGCGGACGCTCTCTACCAGAAGGCCGGAAAGGCAGGGCTATCCTCCACCAATTCGTGACGTATGCCTGTTGTGAGGCGTGGAAGGGGGCTTCGATACTTCAGGCGGGCCGTCCTTCGAAGGCGGCCGCGCAGGGAGGGATCTCATGTCCGCATCACACGGCACACCCGCCCACCATGCAGGCAGGTCAAGCCGGGTGCGGCGGCGCTCGCGGCGCAGGATGTTCATCTTCGGCGGGATCGTGGCGTTGGCGGCGGCGGCCGGCGTGGGGCTGGCGATCTACCAGTCGGCGAGCGGGAGCACGACGAAGCTGCCGGAGCGCGTCGTCACAGGCGAGGGGCGCGTGCTGGGCGACGCGAACGCGCCGGAGACGATCGTCGAGTACGCGGACTTCCAGTGTCTGGTGTGGAGAGTCGGGCGCACCTGTCGGTGATCCCGGAGATCGAGAAGAACTACGTCGAGTCCGTGCAGCGCTGCGATTTGCTGCGCATGCCGTGCTGCGACACCATCGGACGAGTTGTGGGAATTGGAGCGATGTGGGAAGTACCGATCGACCTGTTCGGGCCGAGCGCCGCCGGGGCCGGAGGCGGGAAGCGCGCGTCGACCGACCCGGCACTGCGCAAGGCGCTCGTCCAGCGGCGGTCGACTCCGTGGAGCGTGGCGTGGCACGCGCTGGAGTGCCTCGGATTACGACCTCACGGGCGAGAGTCGGACCGTGGGCGCCGCCGCCTCCGTTCACGGGCAAGCCGCACTGGATGATGACGAGCCTGCCGCGGGCCTGGACGCGGGCCGAGATGCTCGGTTACGCCGACTATTGCCGTCAGAGGGTGCGCGACGCGCTTGCGGGTATGACGGACGAGAAGGCGGAGACGCCGCTGGCCGTCCCGCTCACCGCTCAGTACAAGGGCCAGCCGTACGCCCGGATCATCACGGGCGCCGCGGACACACCATCGAGCACGGGGCGCAGATCCGGCAGTTCATCACCGACGCGGGCGTGGCGGCAGAGTCGTAAGCCTCACACACGACCCCCGCGTTCCAGCGTGGCGCCGCTCGAGTTTCTGGCCGAGACATTTTCATGCGTGGACGCGCTGGTCGGGTTCGCGGGCGGTGACGTGCTGGGCGTCGAGGGCGGCGATCTCGGCGTCGGTGAGGCCCAGGAGGTCGCGGAGGACCCAGTCGTTGTGCTCGCCGAACATGGGCGGGGGGACGCGGACGTGGCCGGGGGTGCGGGACATGCGCCAGGTGACGCCCTCCATGTCCCAGGTGCCGGCGGCGGCGTGGGTGACGCTCTCCCAGAATCCGCGGGCGCGCAGGTGCTCGTTTGCCATGAGGTCGCGGATGCGGAGGACGGGGGCGGCGGGGACGCCGGCGTCCTGGAGGGCGTGCGCGGCCTCGAGCTGGGTGCGCTGTTTCGTCCAGTCGCCAATGATGGCGTCGAGATCGTCGTGGTTGCGGTGGCGGGAGACGACGTCGGCGAAGCGATCGTCGCGCGGCAGGTCGGGGCGGCCGATGGCGTTCGCGAGGAGGGCGAATTCGGCGTCGGAGCCGACAGAGACGGCGACCCAGTCGTCGTCGCCGGCGCAGGGGTAGACGCCCTGGACGCGGGAGACGTGGCGGTTGCCGATCGGATCACCGGTTTGGCCGTCCATCTGGTAGCCGAGGATGAACTCGCCGACGTTGCCGACCATGGCCTCCCACTGCGCGACCTCGACGTGCTGGCCCTCGCCGGTGAGGCGGCGGTGGTGGAGGGCGGCGAGCGCGGCGGCGGCGGCGAGCGCGCCGGCGTTGGGGTCGCCGTAGGCGATGGGCGACTTGTGGGGGCCCATGCCGGGGTAGCCGGTGACGGAGACGAGGCCGGCGAGCTGCTCGACGTTGGTGCCGTAGGCGACGTGGTGGGACTCCGGGCCGGATTTCCCGTGGCTTGGCATGGAGACGAGGATGATGTCGGGCTTCACGCGGCGGAGGTCGTCGTAGTCCAGGCGTAGCTTGCCGACGACGTCGGCGCGGTAGTTCTCGAAGACGACGTCGGAGATGGCGGCGAGACGGAGGGCGAGTTCGCGGCCTCGATCCGTCTGGAGGTCGAGCGTGCAGGCGTACTTGTTGCGGTTGTTGTGGTTGAAGTAGGCGGCCTTGTCCCACCACTGCGGCGTCTGGCCGCCGAGCAGGTGGAGTGAGCGGAGCATGTCCCAGGAGCGGGCGGACTCCACCTTGATGACCTCGGCGCCCATATCGGCGAGGAGGCGGGTGCCCGCGGGGCCGGCCCAGACCATGGTGAGGTCGAGGATCCTTATGCCGCTGAGCGGCAGGGGATGGGAGGTGGGAGGCGAGACCTGGGGGGTCGTCATGGCGACGCCTCCGGACGGATGGGTTGTGTTACGGAGAGCGGGTGTCGCTGTGTCCGCTTGCGCGTACCCAGCAACACCCTAAAGGGAATTTCCGGGGGGACACCCCCCGGAGCCCCCCGGCAGAGGCGCTGCGCCCTCTGCACTGCCGCCTGTCGCGCCTGCGCCGGATGGGGCACGCGCGACAGCGTGCGCACCACCCCGATGCCGGCGCTGATCATCGTGAGGTCGAGGATTTGATGCCGCTTCGCGGCAGGGGATGGGTTGGCGGCTGGGGAGTTGGGGTCATGATCGCGGCTCCGGGTGCCGCTGTGTCCGCTGGCGCGTACCTAGCAACACCCTCAAAGGAATTTCCGGGGTGCCCCCCCGGAGCCCCCCGGCAGAGGGCGCTGCGCTCTCTGCACTCCCGCTTGCGACTCTGGTGGCGTGCAGTCACGACGACTCTCCGATCAGACGGGCGATGCGGGTGTTGAGGAACGGGGAGAAGTGGCCGGCGTAGCGGCTCTGGACGTCGGGGAGCCGCCAGTCTGTCGCCGGAGACCGTGCTGCGGCAGAGTGGCGAGCCGCAGCTGCAGGGCATCGACCAGTCGGGCGACGCGGTCTGGACGGCGTAGTCGATGGTGATCTCCTCGCCGGGGACGATGTCGCGCCTCGCGCAGGTGGTGACCTCGTCGCACATCCACGTGTTGGCGTCGCAAGAGTGATTGCCGAAGTCGGCGGGCGTGGGCGAGTCGAGGAGGATGTGCAGTCCTTCGCCGATGGCGGCCGCGCTGTACTTCGTGAGATTGAGCGCGCGGAATTCGTCATCGGTGACGATGCGGCCGCCCATGACGATGACGGTTTCGCCGGCGGCGATCGGCTCCAGGGCGAAGAGGCCGCGCCCCTCGATGGTCGAGTCGCGCACCTCCGCCTTCGGCGTGAGCCAGGTGGTGTCGCGGTAGCGGGAGCGGGCGGCCGTCATATGACACCAGCGGCGGCGAGGGCGCAGATTTCGCGGGCGCTCAGGCCGAGCTCGGTGAGGACTTCTGTGGTGTGCTGGCCGAGGAGGGGGGCGGGGCGGAGCTCGGCCGGGGTGGCGGACATGCGCGCGGGCGGGCCGGGGTACTGCATCGCGCCGGCGGCGGGGTGGTCGACGGCGCGGAAGAATGCGCGCTCGCCGAGGTGCTCCGACTCCAGGAGGTCGGCGACGGTGTTGACCGGGGAGATGGGGGCGCGGGCGGCGCCGGCGCGGGCGTAGGCCTCGCGGCGGGTGACGCCGGTGGCCCAGAGGTAGAACTGCGCGGAGAGATCGTCGTCGTTCTGGAGGCGGGCGCGGTTGTCGGCGAAGCGCTCGTCGGTGGCCATCCACTGCGCGTCCATGGCATCGAGGAGCTGGGGCCAGTTCTTGGGCATGGCGTGGATGCCGATGTGGCCATCGGCGGCGGGATAGATGCCGACGGTGGCCGAGGTGATGTTGCCGCGGCGCGAGCTGAGGATTTCCGACTTCCGGTAGGCGAAGTCGGGCAGGTAGAGCTCGAGGATCGACGCCTGGACCTCCATACCGGCGACTTCGGCCTGCTGGCCGACGCCGGTCTCGCGCGCGTGCCAGAGGGCGGCGAGGGTGGCGCCGAACGCCCAGGTGCCGGCCTGGCGGTCGGCCTGATAGCCGCCGTTCTGTAGCGGCTCGCGGTCGGGGTCGCCGCCGAGGTAGTGCTGGCCGCCGGCGGCGTAGGAGACGATGTTCGTGGCGCGCCAGTCCGCGTAGGGGCCGCTCTGGCCGAAGGCGGTGACGGACGTCGTGACGACGCGGGGGTTGACGGCGGCGAAGGCGTCGTGGCCGAGGGACGAGGCCGCGCCAGGTCGGACGGGCGGTGGTCGTGGACGACGACGTCGGCGGCTGAGGCGAGACGCAGCAGGAGCGCGCGCCCGCTCGATGTGGCGACATCGAGCGTGACGCTGCGCTTGCTGGTGTTGAGGGCGAGGAAGAGGGCGCTGCGCTCGCGGTCGGGGACGCCGTCCGGGAAGCGGCCGTGGCCGCGGGATGGGTCGCCCGTGCCGGGGCGCTCGATCTTGACGACGTCGGCGCCGTAGTCGGCGAGGAGCTTCGTACACCACGGCCCGGCGACGCCCGACGTCAAATCGACGACGCGGACGCCGTGCAGTGGTGCGGTCACGAGCGCTCGACGCGACGGCCCGTCATCGTGCCCTCGCTACTTCTTCTTCGGCGCGGCCTTCTTCTTTGCGGCCGGCTTCTTTGCCGCGGCCTTCCTGGCAACGGGCTTCTTCGCGGCTGCCTTCTTTGCCGCCGGCTTCTTCTTGGCAGCCGGCTTCTTCGCTGCGGCCTTCTTCGCGGCCGGCTTCTTCTTTGCCGCGGCCTTCTTCGCGGGCTTGCGGCTCGCGGCGGCGGCCTTCTTCACAGGCTTCTTCCTGGCAACGGCCTTCTTCGCCGCTGGCTTCTTCTTCGCGGCGGCCTTCTTGGCGGCCGGCTTCTTGGCGACGGCCTTCTTCGCTGCTGGCTTCTTTGCCGCGGCCTTCTTCGCCGCTGGCTTCTTCCTGGCGGCCGGCTTCTTCGCCGCCTTCGGCTTAGGAGCGGCCGTCATGGGCGCCGGTGCGGGCGCGGGCGCCGGTGGGGGCGTCATCATCGACGTCATGCCGGGCATTGCCGGTTGCTCCGCTACTGGCGGTCGCTCGGCGACTGTGGTTTCGTCTGTCATCTCGCGTGACTCCTTTCGTGCTTGGGGAATGCCCATTGTGTTGCGCGGCCGCGGCCCTCGTGCGGCCGGTGATCCCTGCCGTTGAGTGCGTATCGTACAGCAGAAACCGCTGCTGTGCGCGTCGATCCTGGAAGAAGTAACGAGTTATCGGTGACGCGGAAGGCGTCGGTGCGCGCGCGGGCGCGGGGGAGGACGTCGGTGCTGTGGATCGGATCGTGCTGCAGGGCGAACACCTGTGGCGCGCAACCCCCGGGGTCCGGACGTGATGCGCATGCTAGCAGACGCCGTGGCAAAGAGAACAGGGTTGAGTGAAGTTCGCGTGGCGGATGTATACTGCGCCAACATTTCGCGGAGGTTGCAGTGACGATGCGGCGGACAGAACTCGGAACGACGCCGGCGATGCAGTGCGTAGGCACGTGCTCGCGCGCCGCCGCCTCGCACCGGGGGGCCGTCGATTCGCATCGCTGGTAACGCCAGCAGACCGATACGTGAACGACAGGCCCACCCACAACGGTGGGCCCTTTTGTTAGGCGCCGGAAAGGGGGTTCGATGATCGAGGGCGAGAAGGTGGTGCTGCGGCCGAAGGAGATGGCGGACCTCGACCGGTACCACGCGTGGATCAACGACCGCGAGGTCACGCGATTCTTGATCATGCGGTACGGAATCTCGCGGGCGGCAGAGGAGGCGTGGCTTGCGGGGCGCGCCGGGCAGCCGATCTCGTACGACAACGTCGGGTTCGCCATCGACACGAAGGACGGTGTGCACATCGGCAGCATCGACTTCCACCACGCGATCGCGGAGGACCGGGCGGCGCGGCTGGGCATCATGATCGGCGACAAGGGGTACTGGTCGAAGGGGTACGGGACGGACGCGATGCGGACGTTCGTGCGGTTCGGGTTCGAGGAGATGAACCTCAACCGGATCGACCTGACGGTGGATGTGCGGAACGAGCGCGCTATCGCCTGTTACCGGAAGTGCGGGTTCGTGGAGGAGGCGCGGCTGCGGCAGGACCGGTTCAGCGAGGGTGGGTATCACGACACGCTGATCATGGCGGTGCTGCGGGAGGAGTGGGTCGGGGGGAGGCAGGGCGATGCTTGAGGGCTCGTTGGTGCGGCTGCGGGCGCCGGAGATGGCGGACCTGGAGCGGAATCATGGCTGGATGAACGACCGGGAGGTGACGCGGTACCTGAGCGCGCGGTACGAGCTGTCGCTGGCGGCGGAGGAGGCGTGGATGCGGGAGCACGCCGGGCGGGCGGTGTCGTGGGACAACGCGTTCTTCGCCATCGAGACGAAGGACGGACGGCACATCGGCAACACGAACCTGTTCGCGCTGGTGGCCGGAGGACGCGAAGGCGGAGCTGGGGATCATGATCGGGGAGAAGGACTGCTGGTCGAAGGGGTACGGGACGGACGCCGTGCGGACGCTGGTGCGGTTCGCGTTCGAGGAGATGAACCTGAACCGCGTGATGCTGCACGCGTACGCGTTCAACGAGCGGGCGGTAGCGGCGTACGGGAAGGCGGGGTTCGTCGAGGAGGGCCGGATGCGGCAGTTCCATTATGCGGAGGGGGTGTACCACGACGCGATCGTGATGGGGGTGGTGCGAGGTGAGTCGCGGAGGGGAGATGATTGAAGGGGCGTTGGTGAACCTGCGGCCCGGAGAGATGAGCGACGCGGTTCGGAACGCCCGCTGGACCGCCGACCCAGAGATCCGTTGGTTCCTGGGCGATCGCTACTCGCGGTCGGTTGACGCGAGCGAGGCTCGGTTGCGTGACGTGGTGTCGAAGGCGATGGCGTTCGGCCACCTGTGGCTGGCGATCGAGACAAAGGACGGTGTGCATATCGGAAACTGCCGGCTGCTCGAGACGAGCGCCGAGGATCGGACCACAAAGCTGGCGATCTGGATTGGCGACCAAGCGTACCGGTCACGGGGGTACGGGACGGACGCGGTACGGGCGCTGGTGCGGTTCGCGTTCGACGAGATGAACCTCAACCGGGTGGAACTTGGCGTGTTCGACTACAACGAGCGAGCGATCGCGTGCTACCGGAAGTGCGGGTTCGTCGAGGAGGGGCGGCGCAGGCAGGCACACTACGGGCGAGGGGGGTACCACGATGCGATCGTGATGGCCGTGCTCAGGGGCGAGGAGGCGGGATGATCGAAGGAGAGTTGGTCCGGCTGCGGCCGCGGGAGCTGGGGGACGCGGAGCGGAACGCGCGGTGGTCGGCGGATCCGGAGCTGCACTGGCTGCTGGGTGACCGGTACACGCGGTCGCTGGCGGCGAGCGAGGCGTCGTTGCGGGAGATCGCGTCGAAGGCGACGGCGTTCGACCACGTGTGGCTGGCGATCGAGACGAAGGACGGTGTGCACATCGGCAACTGCCGGTTGTTCGACACGAGCGCGGAGGACCGGAAGACGAAGCTGGGGATCTGGATCGGGGAGGAGGCGTACCGGTCGCGGGGATACGGGACGGACGCCACGCGGGCGCTGGTGCGGTTCGCGTTCGAGGAGATGAACCTGAACCGGGTGGAGCTGGATGTGTTTGCGTACAACGAGCGGGCGATCGCGTGCTACCGGAGGTGCGGGTTCGTGGAGGAGGGGCGGCGGCGGCAGGCTCGATACGCGCGCGGGGGGTATCACGACACAGTGATCATGGGCGTGCTCCGGGGTGAGCTCACTTGATCGAGGGGGAGTTCGTGCGGCTGCGGCCGCAGGAGACGGGGGATGCGGAGCGGAACGCGCGCTGGTGGTCGGACGCGGAGTTCCAGTGGTTCCAGGGGCGGCGGTACGACGTGTCGCGGGCGGCGGCGGAGGTCGTGACGCGGGAGACGGCCGAGAGTGGCGCCGGATTCAAGGAGCTGTGGCTGGCGATCGAGACGAGGGACGGGGAGCACATCGGCAACTGCGGGCTGTTCCACGTGGAGGCGGAGAACCGAAGCGCGGAGCTGGGGATCGGGATCGGCGAGCCGGCGTACCGGTCGCGGGGGTACGGGACGGACGCGGTGCGGGCGCTGGTGCGGTTCGCGTTCGAGGAGATGCAGCTACACCGGGTGGAGCTGGATGTGTTCGCGTACAACGAGCGGGCGATCGCGTGCTACCGGAAGTGCGGGTTCGAGGAGGAGGGGCGGCGGCGGGGGGCGCGGTACGCGCGGGGGGCTATCACGATGTGGTGGTGATGGGGATCGTGAGGGGTTAGGGGGTAGGCGTTGGTCGTTGCTGGCAGGAGATGGAAGCTCGGAGATCGAGCGTACAACGCGAAGCGCGGAGAACAGGCCGTAGGGTTCCGCGAGCATGCGATCCAGTCGCGAATCTGAAAGCGGGAGATCAGAATCGAGGACGAGTCTGATTCGCGTGGAGAGCAGGCGCGCGCCGTTGGACATGCCCGCCGACAGATCACTGGGACCAAGTGAGTCTCCGCGCGACCCAGCCGAGGCGAGTAGCGATCGATCAGAAGCTACCGAAGACCACGCCGTCGGATGAAGTCGCCGATGCTTCCGGTAGCTCAGAAGCGAATACGAACGCTCGGCGAAGTCGCAGCGAAGCAGGACGATCTGCCAGCCCCGAGACGTGCTGCCTGCTGCGAGATCGCCATGACGACGACGGTAGCGCTCACGAGACGCTACTCCGACTGGCGGAGGCGGGCTTCCTGTTCGGCGCGGCGCTTCTGGTAGTCGCTGCTGCCGCGGGAGTCGCCGAACTTGCTGTCGCGCCACTCCAGCGCGGCCTTGAGGCCCTGGGTCATGGCGAGGCGGCCGAACTCGCGGACGGCGGGGGCCTGGTGGGCGCGGCGCGTCCATCTCGGCGGCCATGCGCTGCATCGTTCGGGCGCCCATCAGCTCCATGGCGACGTTGACGATGCGCTTGTTGGGGGCGAGGAGCTCGATGTCGATCTTCTCCATCTTGGAGGCGAGCGCTTCGACCTCCTCCTCGAGGGCGTCGGGCGGGACGGACTTCCAGACGAGGCCGATCTCGGCGGCCTCGCGGCCGGTGACGCTGTCGCCGGTGAGGAGGAAGTACTTGGCCCACTGCGGGCCGACGAGGTAGGTCCACATGTGGCCGACGGGGGAGCCCATGGCGCGGACGGGCGGGAAGCCGATGACGGCGTCGTCGGCGGCGACGACGATGTCGCTGAGGAGGGCGAGGTCGGTGCCGCCGGCGAGGCAGTAGCCGTGGACCTGGGTGATGACGGGCTTGTGGAGGTCCCAGATGGCGAGGCGCTCGCGCTGCTGGCGCTCGAGCTGCCAGACGTCGTCCTCCATGGATGCGGCGCCGCGGTAGACGTTGGTGTAGGCCTCGTCCTTGTCCTCGCGCTTGGCCCGGGGCGACTGCATGGGGGTGAGGTCGTAGCCGGCGGAGAAGGCGCGGCCGTTGCCACGGAGGATGATGACGTGGACGGCGGTGTCGTTGTCGGCCTCCCAGAGGGCGGCGTTGAGCTCGCGCTGGAGCTTCATGGAGAGGGCGTTCAGCTTCTCGGGGCGGTTAAGGGTGACGCGGGCCTTGCCGCCTTCCTTCTCGTAGAGGATGGTCTCGAAGTCCATGGTATGCCTCCGTTCAGCGAGGGCGATGGTAGGGGATCGGGGGTGTCTGGAGACCAGTCGATGGTCGAGCTGCGCGGCGCGATCCCTCCTGACATGTTTACGCGACGCAGGGTTGACAAACGTTTGTTCTGATCGTAGGCTGTGGCTCCGACTTAGAACAGATGTACTGAACCCCGAGGGGGTGCCGACGTGGCAGACGTGATTTTCGAAGAGATCGAGTGCAAGAGCGCGATCACCAAGGTGGGGGCGGCGAACCTGCCGTTCCGGTGGTCGCTGAACCCGTACCGGGGGTGCCAGCACGCGTGCACGTACTGCTTCGCGCGGGGGTCGCACGAGCACCTGGGGTACGACGCCGGCAGGGACTTCGAGTCGCGGATCATCGTGAAGGTGAACGCGCCGGAGATGCTGCGGCAGGACCTGGGGCGGCCGGGGTGGGGGCGGGAGGTGATCGGGATCGGGACGGCGTGCGACCCGTACCAGCAGGCGGAGCTGAAGTACTCGCTGACGCACCGGATCCTGCGGGTGATGCGGGACTTCGCGAACCCTGTGAGCATCGTCACGAAGTCGCCGCACATCATCCGGGACGCGGACGTGCTGGAGTCGCTGTCGGAGGTGGCGCAGGTGACGGTGGCGTTCAGCGTGGCGACGCTGGACGAGGACGTGTGGCGGCGGACGGAGCCGGCGACGGCGAAGCCATCGAAGCGGCTGGAGGCGATGCGGCTGTTGTCCGAGCGGGGCGTGCGCTGCGGGGTGATGCTGGCGCCGATCCTGCCGGGACTGACCGACGCGCCGGAATCGCTCGAGCGGGTGGTGGAGGCGGCGCGGGAGCACGGGGCGTCGTTCGTCGGGGACAACGTGCTGTATTTGAAGCCGGGGACGAAGGAGTGGTTCATGCCGTTCCTTCGGGAGACGTACCCGCACCTTTCCGAGCGGTACGCGCGCTACTACCGGGGGCCGTACGCGCCGCGGACGTACACGAGCGACGTGCACCGGGTGGTCGAGGACCTGCGGGAGCGGTACGGGATGATCGCGCCGCGCGTGGTGCAGCCATCGGCGGGGCAGCTACAGCTCGCGATGTGACGTGGTGGCGGGCGGGGGACCCGCGGCGGCCGTGGCACGGGCGGGGTGTGCCACTGTCGCCGCTGGTCCCGCGGCCGCCATGGTGGGCGATTCCCGAAGACGAGGGTGGTGACTGCCATGAGACGGGCGAGAATCGCCCCGGATTTTGACCGATTTCACAGTCCCTTAATCGCGCTCCGAACAAAAACGGTCGATAGTGAATTACAGTGAAGGTGACAGAAGATCGTCAGCCTTCACCTCTCAAGTCGTCGCTGAATACTTCATCCCACGGAGGCCCGCAGCCGTGACCCTCGCCCAGAAACTGCACCAAGAGCCCCAGACCGCAACCGTCGCCCCCGCGATCACGCCCGCCGAGGCGCCGGCACCGAAGGGGTTCAAGGGGGAGTTGGTGCGGGTGGCGTCGATCTACACGGTCGACGGGCGGCTGGTGACGTCGGGCATCGCGACGCTGGCCGGGACGTCGAGCGAGTGGACGGCGAAGGTCGACAAGCTGGACCGGCCGGGCAACGTGGCGTCGCTGTTCTTCAGCCGCGGGCAGCGCGAGGTGCGGCTGCGGCTGGACGACGGGCGTTCGGCGCCGGGCGCGGATCACAGCGACGACGTTCGCGGCCGGCTCCGAGCGCGTGTGCGACCTGTCGAGCCTGGAGCCCCTGGCCTAGCTCTCTTTTCGAACCGGCATCTACGCGAGCGCGGCCTTACAATGGCCGCGTGATTCATCTCCTCCACGGCAAAGACGACTACCAGGTGCGCAAGGCGCTCGCGGCGATCCGCGAGGACCTGGCGGAAGACGACGACATGCTCGCCACCAACACGACGGTGCTGGAGGGCCGGGGGCTGACGCCGGACGAGTTGTTGGCGCACGCGATGGCGATGCCGTTCCTTTCGGCGAACCGGCTGGTGATCGTCGAGGGGCTGCTGCGCGCGCTTGGCGAGGTGCGCGGCGGGCGGCGGAAGAAGAAGGGCGACGGGGACGACCCGCTGGAGCCGTGGCGGCAGGCGGCGGCCAAGCTCTCGGATCCGGCGACGATGCCGCCGACGACGACGCTGGTGCTGGTGGAGGGGGAGCTGGCGAAGACGAACGCTGCGTTCACGATCTTCGCGCCGATCGCCTACACGACCGAGTACGGACCGCTGCCTCCGGGGGAGCTTTCGAGCTGGCTGAAGGCGACGGCGAAGGCGAAGAAGCTGAAGATCACGGACGGGGCGGTGCAGTCGCTGGCGAGCCTCATCGGCGGGGACCTGTGGGCGCTGGACAACGAGCTGGACAAGATCGCGGTGTATGCCGGGGGCGAGACGGCGGACGAGAAGATGGTCGGCGAGCTGGTGAGCGCGGCGCGCGAGACGAAGGTCTGGGATCTGTCCGACGCCGTCGTCGCGGGGAACGAGCGGAAGGCGCTGACGTCGTTGGGGCGGCTGCTGGTGGCGGGCGAGGCGCCGCAGCTGCTGCTGTTCATGATCGCGCGGCAGTACCGGCAGCTGCTGGTGCTGAAGGACCTTCGCGAGCGGCGAGTGGCGCGTGAGGAGATGCAGCGCCTTTCGGGGGTGCCGGGGTTCAGGCTGAACGAGGTGGGCGCGCTGTCCGGGCGATACGACTGGTCTGTGCTGCGGCAGGCATATGCGCGCATCCTGGACGCAGACCTGAGCGTGAAGCGCGGGTTGCAGGATGACGAATCGGCGTTGCAGTTGCTGGTGCACGAGCTGTGCGCGCTGGCGCCGCGAGCCGGGGCGGCGCGACCGAGCTACGCGCGCTGAGGCCCGGTGCGCTGGGGCTCGGGCTGGAACACCGGGTTGAAGCAGGCGATCTCGTGCTGGTCCTCGACTTCGGCGAGTGACGGCCAGGGCTCCGCGCGGCACGCCGAGATCGCTTTTGTGCAGCGCGGCAGGAAGGCGCACTCGCCGGTGAGGGTGGCGAGGTCCGGCGGGACGCCGCGGATCTGCTGCAGCGGCCGGCCTGGCTGATCGAGGCGGGGGCGTGCGGCGAGCAGCGCGGCGGTGTAGGGGTGGCGGGGGCGGCCGTAGACATCGGAGACGCCGCCGCGCTCCACGATCCGGCCGGCGTACATGACGGCGACCTCATCGGCCATCTGGGCGACAACGCCGAGGTCGTGGGTGATGAGGACGATCGAGGCACCGAGCTTCTCCTTGAGGTCGTCGAGCTCGCGGAGGATGGCGGCCTGGACCGTGACGTCGAGTGAGGACGTGGGCTCGTCGGCGATGATGACGCGGGGCCGGAGCACGGTGGCGATGGCGATCATGACGCGCTGGCTCATGCCGCCGGAGAGCTGGAAGGGGTAGGAGGAGGCGACGCGGTCGGGCTGGGCGAGGTTCTGATCGCGAAGCGCCTGGAGCATCATCTCCTTCGACTCGCGCTTAGACGCGCGGGTGTGCGTGCGGACGATCTCGGCGACCTGGTCGCCGATGGTCATGACGGGGTTCAGGCCGGTGGCGGGATCCTGGAAGATCATCGAGATCTGGCGGCCGCGGACGCCGCGGAGGTCGTCGCCGGAGAGGCGGAGCAGGTCGCGATCGTCGAAGAACACGCGGCCGGATTCGATGCGGCCGGGCGAGGCGATGAGGTTGAGGATGGCGAGGGCCGTCGTCGTTTTGCCGCAGCCGCTTTCCCCGACGAGGGCGAGGGTGCGGCCCTGGCCGAGCGCGAGGTTGATCCCGTCGACGGCCTTCACGGTGCGCTCGCGCTCGTGGTAGTAGACGCGCAGGTCTTCGATGCGGAGGACTTCGTCCATGGTCAGGTCTCGCAGTGCGGGCGGGCGCGTGGGGCGTTGTCAATTATAGCCGCGAGGGGCACCTCAGCCCCGATTCCTCTCCATCGCTATGGAGAGGGGAGCTTCGGACGGCGGTGTGGTAGTGGAATGCGGGGTGGGCGGCCGTGGGGAAGGGCTGCGCAGCCTGACGGGATGTTCCGCCTCTCATGAGCAGGAGCGGGCAGGCTCACGCCGGCAGCGGCAGGGGGCCGGCACGTGATTGGAGCTTCCGGACCTCCGGGACGAGCAGCACGGCCGCGGTCGGCACGACGATCAACAGCACGCCGATCCAGAGCGTCGCGTCCACGCCGATGAGATCGGACATGGGGCCCGCCGCCGCGAGACCGAGCGGCGATATCGCCATCGAACCCAGCGCGTCGTAGGCGCTGACGCGGGAGAGCGCTTCGGGCGCGACGTTCTCGTGCAGCGCGGTGTACCAGTACACGCCGAAGATCTCCATGCCGACGCCGTTGACGACGGCGGTCGCGACGATCGCGCTCAGTGGGAGGCCAAGGGCGAGGGCCGCGATCGGCAGGGCGTTGCCGAAGACGGCGATCGTGGCGACCAGGAGCGGGTATCGGGGACGCCAGGCGAGGGCGAGCAGTCCGCCGAGGAGCAGACCGGCGGACTGGCCGCCCAGAATGGCGGCCCACGAGCTGGCTCCGGAGAGGTCGCGTTCAGCGACGACCGGACCGAGCACGAGGAACGCGCCGAAGAAGCCGACGAGCATGATGGAGAACTGGGCGACGACGGTCCACAGCCAGCGGTGGGCGACGAACTCGGTCCAGCCGTCGCGGAGGTCGGTGAAGAAGCTGCTGGCGCCGCTTGCCGCGGCTTCGATGCCGCGCATGGAGGCCATGAGCGCCGCGGCGAGTACGAACGTGGCAGCGTCGACGGCGAGGGCCCACCCGGGATTGGTCGCCGCCACGAGCACGCCAGCGAGCGCCGCGCCGAGGACCATCATCGCGTTCGTCCCGAAGCGGAGCACCGCGTTGGCTTCCTGCAGCTGATGTTCGGGAACGGTGAGCGGAACGAGTGCGGAGTCAGCCGGGTAGAAGAGGGCGAACGCGCTTCCGTTGACGGCCTCCAGGACGGCGAGTTGCCAGACGTGCGCCTCGCCCGAGATCAGCAGCACGGCGGCGACGGCCTGCGCGGCGCCGCCGATGATGTTCGTTCCGACCAGGACGGTGCTGCGGGGAAGGCGATCGGCGATCACGCCGCCGATGACGAGGAAGAGGACGTTGGGGATCGTGCGAGCGGCGAGCACGAGGCCGAGGGCGGACGGCGATCCCGTGAGATGGAGGACGGCGAAGGCGAGCGCCACCGGGGCCATCGCGTTGCCAACGAATGAGATGCATCTCCCCGAGAAGAGCAGCGCGAAGTTTCGGCGGCCAAGCAGGGAGAGGACGCGACGCACGGCCGGAGTATAGCCGGGCTATCGCGACGGCAGGCGGGCAATACGAAGAGCGGCGGCCCTCAGGGCCGCCGCAGCGTCGCGCATGGTGCGGGTGCGGAGGTCAGTCGCGGCGGCCGATGGTGGCGAGGACCTTGCCCTGGATCTCGACGTTGTCGGCCGAGGTGAAGATGGGCTTCATGGTGCTGTTCGCGGGCTGGAGGCGGATGCGGTCGCCCTCGCGGTAGAACTTCTTGAGCGTGGCCTCGTTCTCGCTCTTGAGCCAGGCGGCCACCATGTCGCCGTCGTCGCAGGCGGCGGTCTGTTCGAGGATGACGATGTCGCCGTCGTTGACGAGCGCGTCGATCATGGACGTGCCGCGCACCTTGAGGGCGAAGACGTTCTCCTTGCCGCGCGTCATGTCCTCGGTGGCGTCGAAGACGTTGTCGAAGTCGACGTTGTCGTTGGACGGGACCGGGATGGGCTGGCCGGCGGCGATGGTGCCGATGATGGGCACCTGCACCGTGCGGCTGCGGCGCGCGCCGCCACGGTCGAGGAGTTCGATGGCGCGCGAGACCTCACGATCGCGGCGGATGTGGCCGAGTCGTTCGAGGGCCTTGAGGTTGTAGTCGACGACGGAGGTGGAGGAGATGTCACATCCGACCTGGATGTCGCGGATGCTGGGCGGGTAGTCGTGCTGGTCGATGAACTCCCGCATGAACTTGAGGATGCTCTGCTGTTTCGCAGACAGTCCCTTCATACGTGGCTCCTCCTGCCCGCCGGCTGATCATAATCCGGCACTCGTTTGTTTCAAACGCCTGTTCTAGTGAGGAATATAGGGCCGACGGTGGGAGTTGTCAAGCGGCTCCTCACCCCCAAGCCCCTCTCCACACGGCGTGTGGAGAGGGGGAGAGCCTGAACCCACGGAATGGTTTGCTGATCGATGGTTATTGGCGTGTGCAGTCGACGTGGTCGACGTCGGGGCGAGGCTCGAGCTGGGCGCGGAGGCGGTCGCAGAAGTCGGCGCTGCCGGTGTGGACGGTGGCGGCGGCGATGGGCGGGAAGATCTCCTGGAGCAGCACCTGCGCGCCGCTGTCGTATGCCTGGATCGCGAGCTCGACCTCGTGGCCGGCGGCGTCGGTGTAGGTGTCGTTGAATGCGACGCGCACGTTGTAGGTCGTGGCGCTGCCACCACAGGCGGCGGCGACGATGAGCGTCGCGAAGAGGACGATGAGCGGTCGCATGTCTACCTTATAAAGCGTGACGAACGAGGAGCGACAGCGGTTCCTCTCAGGGCACCGTCGCACGTGCGGGCGAAGCTGTGGAATCCTTGACACCTTTATGACCCGTTGTTAGTATTGGTCGCCGTGTCTGGCGCACCGCCGGACACGTTGACGCCAGACTCACATACAGGTCGGAAGACCCCAAAGTGACAACGGCCGGCATTCGTGATCATCGGTCCAGCGGGGCGCGGTGGTTACGCCGGACTGGCTCAGCAATAAGGCTTACCGGCCTTTCGCGTGCCCCGAAACAGGCGCTCGATTTGACCGGTGTGAGAAGCAGAGAACGTGGGTGTGTAGTGCCGACGATTAGCCAGCTTGTGCGCAAGGGCCGGAAGAAGGCGACGAAGAAGACGAAGGCGCCCGCGCTTCGGTTCACGTACAACTCGCTGAAGAACCGCACGGTGCGCGGCAAGGGTTCGCCGCAGAAGCGCGGAGTGTGCACGCAGGTGCGCACGATGACGCCGAAGAAGCCGAACTCGGCGCTGCGGAAGATCGCGCGCGTGCGGCTGACGAACGGCATCGAAGTGACGGCGTACATCCCGGGTGAGGGACACTCGCTGCAGGAGCACTCGGTGGTGCTGATCCGCGGCGGGCGCGTGAAGGACCTGCCGGGCGTGCGCTACCACATCATCCGCGGCGCGCTGGACGCACAGGGCGTGGCGAATCGAAAGCGCGGGCGCAGTAAGTACGGCACGCGCAAGGGATAGGTAGAGAAGATGCCGAGACGCGCGAAGATCGCCAAGCGAGAGATCCTGCCGGACGGACGGTACTCCAACCGCACGGTGACGATGTTCGTCAACAAGCTGATGGAGCGCGGGAAGAAGAGCACGGCCGAGCGGATCATGTACGAGGCGCTGACGCGCGTGGAGACGCAGACGCGGAAGAACGCGATGGACACGTTCGAGATGGCGATCCGCAACGCGACGCCGACGATCGAGGTGAAGCCGCGGCGTGTCGGCGGCGCGACGTACCAGGTGCCGGTAGACATCCGGGCGGAGCGGCGCATGGCGCTGGCGATCCGGTGGCTGCTGCGGTCGGCGCGGGCGCGCGGCGGGAAGTCGATGGCGGACCGGCTGGCGTCGGAGCTGATGGACGCGGCGACGGGCCAGGGCGCGACGATCAAGCGGAAAGAAGATACGCACCGCATGGCGGAGGCGAACCGCGCCTTCGTCCACTATCGGTGGTAAGACGGGAGTAGATCCGCTTCGTGCGGACGAGCCGCCGGCGACGAGAGTCTCCGGCGGCGCATTTTGCCGGAAAGGCGCCGTTTGGCGCCGGGGCCGGCGAGAGGATCAAACGGGACCCGACCATGGCGCGAACAATCCCGATTGAGCGGATCCGGAACATCGGCATCATCGCTCACATCGATGCTGGCAAGACGACGGTGACGGAGCGCATCCTCTATTACACCGGCCGGACCTACAAGATCGGCGAGGTCCATGAAGGCACGGCCGTGATGGACTGGATGGAGCAGGAGCGCGAGCGCGGGATCACGATCACGGCCGCTGCTACCACCGCCGAGTGGAAAGACCACCAGATCAACATCATCGACACGCCCGGGCACGTCGACTTCACGGTCGAGGTGGAGCGCAGCCTGCGCGTGCTGGACGGCGGTGTGGTGGTGTTCGACGCGGTGGCAGGCGTGGAGCCGCAGTCGGAGACGGTGTGGCGGCAGGCGGACAAGTACGCCGTGCCGCGGATGTGCTTCATCAACAAGATGGACCGGATGGGGGCGAACTTCTGGCGGACGCTCGAGATGATCGACGAGCGGCTGGGGGCGAAGCCGATCCCGGTGCAGATCCCGATGGGCGCGGAGGCTGACTTCGCGGGCGTCATCGACCTGATCGAGATGAAGGCGTGGACGTTCACGGGGAACCGCGACGACCCGCCGCAAGCGGTCGAGATCCCGGAGCAGTACCGCGAGCTGGCCGACGAGTGGCACGAGAAGATGATCGAGGCCATCGGCGAGGTGGACGACCAGACGATGATCAGCTTCGTCGAGGGCCACAAGCTGACGGTGCACGAGATCCAGGCGGCGTTGCGCCGCGTGACGATCGAGACCCCGCAGAACGCGGCGCATCCGACGACGACGCCGGTGCTGTGCGGGAGCGCGCTGAAGAACAAGGGCGTGCAGCTGCTGCTGGACGCGGTGGTGGAGTTCCTGCCTTCGCCGGAGGACGTGCCGCCGATGACGGGCGTGCATCCGAAGACGAAGGAACCGGTCCTGCGGAAGCCGACGGACGAGGAGCCGTTCTCGGCGCTTGCGTTCAAGATCGTCACCGACCCGCACATGGGGCGGCTGGCCTACTTCCGCGTGTACTCGGGCAAGCTGACGTCCGGGTCGGGTGTCTACAACTCGACGCGCGAGAAGAACGAGCGTGTCAGCCGGATCATGCAGATGCACGCGAACCATCGCGAGGACGTAGCTGAGGTCGCGGCGGGCGGCATCGCCGCCATGGGCCTCAAGCTGACGACGACGGGCGACACGCTCTGCGACGCCGCCCACCCGATCCTCCTCGAATCGATCACCTTCCCCGAACCCGTTATCCACATCGCCGTCGAGCCGAAGACGAAGGACGACCAGGACCGCATGGGCGAGGCGCTGGCGAAGCTGGCCGAAGAGGACCCGAGCTTCCGGATGCGCTACGACCAGGAGACGGGCCAGACCATCATCTCGGGCATGGGCGAGCTGCACCTGGACGTGATCGTCGACCGGATGAAGCGCGAGTTCCGGGTGGAGGCGAACGTCGGGCGGCCGGAGGTGGCGTACAAGGAGACGATCAAGGCGTCGGCGAAGGCGGAGGGGCGGTTCGTGCGGCAGACGGGCGGCCGCGGCCAGTTCGGCGTGGCGCGCGTCGAGGTGGAGCCGCTGGAGCGCGGTACGGGCTTCGAGTTCGTCGACAAGGTCGTCGGCGGCGAGGTGCCGCGCGAGTTCATCGGGCCGATCGAGCAGGGCGTGAAGAGCGCGCTGGAGAGCGGCGTGCTTGCCGGCTATCCGGTGATCGACGTGCGCACCACGCTGCTGGGCGGCGACTACCACGACGTCGACTCGTCGGAGATGGCGTTCAAGACGGCGGGCTCGATGGCGTTCCAGGCGGCGATGGAGAAGGCGAACCCGGTGCTGATGGAGCCCATGATGAAGCTGGAGATCAGCACGCCGGAGGAGTTCTACGGCGACGTGCTGGGGGACGTGAGCGCGCGCCGCGGGCAGATCACGGAGTACGACCAGCGCGGCAACCTGAAGGTGATCCGCGCGCTGGTGCCCCTGGCGGAAACGTTCGGGTATGCTACCGACCTGCGCTCGCTGACGCAGGGGCGCGCGAGCTACAGCATGGAGTTCGAGACGTACGAAGAAGTCCCTAGAGGCGTCGCGGAGAAGATTCTCGGAACGCGATCGAAGAGGGCCGTGCGCGCGGGCGTGTAGAACGCGCTCGGGCGCGAAGAAGGCGGAAGTATGGCCAGGCAGAAGATCCGGATCAGGCTCAAGGCGTTCGACCACCGCATCCTCGACCAATCGGCCGAGCAGATCGTGGAGGCGGCGGAGCGCACGGGCGCGGCGGTGGCGGGGCCGATCCCGCTGCCGACGGAGATCAAGAAGTTCTGCGTGATTCGGTCGCCGTTCATCGACAAGGACTCGCAGGAGCAGTTCGAGATGCGCACGCACAAGCGCCTGATCGACATCCTGGAGCCGACGTCGAAGACGGTTGACACGTTGATGCGGCTCCAGCTCCCGTCTGGCGTCGACATCGAGATCAAGCTGTAGAGGACGGCGATGCCACTCGAAGGACTGCTCGGACGGAAGCTCGGGATGACGCAGGTGTTTGACGACACCGGCGTGGTGCACGCCGTGACGGTGATCGAGGCGGGGCCGGTGGTCGTGACGCAGGTGAAGTCCGCGGCGAAGGACGGGTACGCGGCGGTGCAGGTGGGCTACGGCGACAAGAAGCGCAGCAACAAGCCGATGCGGGGTCACCTGAAGAAGCTTGGTGATTTCCGTCTGCTGCGCGAGTTTCGCGCGACGGGCGACGACGGCGAGTACAACGTCGGGGACAGGGTGGGCGTCGACCTGTTCGCCGAGGGCGAGCTGGTGGACGTGACGAGCGTGTCGCGTGGGCGCGGGTTCGCGGGCGGTGTGCGGCGGCACAACTTCCGGGGCGGGCCGAAGACGCACGGGCAGTCGGACAGGCATCGGGCACCGGGCTCGATCGGATCGGGCACGACGCCGGGGCGCGTGTACAAGGGCCAGAAGATGGCCGGGCACATGGGCGCGGTGCAGGTGACATCGAAGAACCTGCGCGTGATCGCGAGGGACGAGGCGAAGGGGCTGTTGCTGGTCGAAGGCTCCGTGCCGGGCGCGACGAACGCGACGGTGCGGGTGCAGCGCGCCAAGAAGCACAGCAAGAAGTAGCAGAGAGTATGAAGCTGACGGTACTCGACACCGAGGGCAACGAGACAGAGACGATCGACGTCGACGAGGGCGTGTTTGGCATCGAGCCGAACGAGCCGGTCGTGCACCAGGCGCTTGTGACGTCGCGGGCGAACAAGCGCGTGGGCAGCGCGACGACGAAGACGCGGGCCGAGGTGTCGTACTCGACGAAGAAGATCCGGGCGCAGAAGGGCACGGGCCGCTCGCGGCAGGGTTCGATCGGCGCGCCGCAGCACCGGCACGGGGGAATCGTGTTCGGGCCGCGACCGCGCAGCTACGAGAAGGACCTGCCGAAGAAGATGCGGCGGCTGGCGATCAGGTCGGTGCTGTCTGCGAAGGCGGCGGACGGCTCGCTGCGGGTGGTGAGGGAGTTGGGCGTCGACAAGCCGAGCACGAAGCAGTTCGCCGGCGTGCTGAAGGCGCTCGGGTTCGAGCGGTCGGTGCTGGTGGTGACGGCGGCGCAGGACGCGAACGTGAAGGCGAGCACGGGGAACCTGCCGAACGTGAGCCTGCTGCCGGCGGCGTACCTGAACGTGGCGGACATGCTGTCCTCGCAGGGGTTGCTGATGACGGTGGACGCGGTGCGCGGGGCGGAAGCGCTGTGGGGCGGCGATCGCGCGAAGAAGAAGCGCGCGGCCAACACGCAGGCGGCGAAGGCGGAGGCGTAGGGCGATGCCGAAGCAACTGCACGCGTACGGGATCCTGTTGCGGCCGCTGATCACGGAGAAGGCGCAGGTCGCGGCGAGCCCGTCGGACGAGAAGATGATGCACAAGTACACGTTCGAGGTGGACAAGCGGGCGAACAAGCTGCAGATCAAGGAAGCGGTAGAGGTCGCCTTCAACGTTGAGGTGAAGTCGGTCAATACGATGATGATGAAGGGGAAGATGCGGCGGTACGGCCGGTCGGAGACGAAGCAGCCCGACTGGAAGAAGGCCGTGGTGACGCTGGTAGCGGGCGAGAAGATCGACCTCTTCGAGGGCGTGTAGCGATGGCAGTCAAGCAGTTCAAGCCGACTTCTCCGGGCCGCCGTGGCATGTCGGGCTTCACGTTCGACGAGATCACGAAGAAGAAGCCTGAGAAGTCGCTGCTGGTAACGAAGAAGAAGATGGCCGGGCGCAACGCGCAGGGCCGGATCACCGTGCGCCACCGGGGCGGCGGCAACAAGCGGCGGATCCGGATCATCGACTTCAAGCGGGACAAGAACGGCGTGCCGGGGCGCGTCGCGGCGATCGAGTACGACCCGGGGCGCTCGGCGCGGATCGCGCTGATCGCGTACCGGGACGGCGACAAGCGCTACATCCTGTCGCCCGTCGGACTGAAAGTGGGCGACACGATCGTGTCGGCGACCGACGCGGACGTGAAGCCGGGGAACACGCTGCCGCTGCAGAACATGCCGAACGGCACGACGATCCACAACGTGGAGCTGACGCCGGGGCGCGGCGGGCAGATCGTGCGGAGCGCGGGCACGGCGGCGCAGCTGATGGCGAAAGAGGGCGAGTACACGCTGCTGCGCCTGCCATCGGGCGAGATGCGGCGGGTGCTTTCGACGTGCCGGGCGACGGTGGGCCAGGTCGGGAACGTGGAGAACAGCCTGATCAAGCTGGGCAAGGCGGGCCGCATCCGACACCGGCGCAGGCGGCCGCAGGTGCGCGGCGTGGTGATGAACCCGGTCGACCACCCGCACGGCGGTGGTGAGGGCAAGGCGCCTATCGGCATGCCGAGCCCGAAGTCGCCGTGGGGCAAGCCGACGCTGGGCAAGCGGACGCGCGGGAAGAAGACGTCGGACAAGCTGATCGTGCGACGGAGGAAGGCGTAGGCCATGTCTCGATCGCTGAAGAAGGGCCCGTTCATCGAGCCCAAGCTGATGAAGAAAGTGGAAGCGGTGAAGCGCAGCAACGCGCGGACCGTGATCCGGACGTGGTCGCGGGCATCGACGATCCTGCCGGAGATGGTCGGGCTGACGATCGCGGTGCACGACGGGCGGCGGCACGTGCCGATCTTCGTGTCTGAGAACATGGTGGGGCACAAGCTGGGGGAGTTCGCGCTGACGCGGCACTTCCGCGGCCACACGAGCAAGAGCGAGAAGGCGTCGCAGCAGCGTGGCGCGGCGCCGGCCGGCGGGCCGAAGAGGTAAGGCTGAACGATGGAAGTGAGCGCGACGGCGAGGTACCTGCCGGTTTCGGCCCGCAAGATGCGGTTGGTGCTCGACCAGCTCCCGGGGAAGCGCGTGGAGGACGCGATGGCGATGCTGCGCTTCCTGCCGACGCCGCACGCGCGGTTGGTGGAGAAGGTCGTGAAGTCCGCGGCGGCGAACGCCGAGAACAACTACGCGCTGGACACGGGCGAATTGAAGATCAAGCGGGCGTACGCCGGTGAGTCGCGCACGATGAAGCGGTTCCGGGCGAAGGCGCGGGGCCGGGCGGGCGAGATCAAACACCGCACCAGCCACATCACCGTGGTTGTGGAGGAGGCGTAGCTTGGGCCACAAAGTACACCCCACCGGGTTTCGCGTCGGCGTGATCTACGACTGGCAGAGCAAGTGGTACGCGGGCAAGAACTACAAGGAGCTGCTGCACGAGGACATCGCGATCCGCAAGCGGATCATGGGCGGCAGCGTGGACGCGGGGATCTCGCGCGTTGAGATCGACCGGAACGCGAACCAGTTGACGGTGACGATCCACACGGCGAAGCCGGGCATCGTCATCGGCCGAAGCGGCGCCAATGTCGACCAGTTGCGCACCGAGCTCGAGAAGACGACGGGCAAGCGTGTGCGCGTGAACATCAACGAGATCCGGCAGCCGGAGCTGGACGCGTACCTGGTGGCGCGCAGCATCGCCGAGCAGCTGCAGAGGCGCGTGGCGTTCCGCCGGGCGATCAAACAGACGGTGCAGCGGACGATGGCGCGTGGCGCAAAGGGGATCAAGGTCGCGGTGGCGGGCCGGCTGGGCGGGTCCGAGATGTCGCGGCGGGAGTCCGAGAAGCAGGGGCGCATCCCGCTGCACACGCTGCGGGCAGACATCGACTTCGGGATCGCGGAGGCGCACACGACGTTCGGGCGCATCGGCGTGAAGGTGTGGATCTACAAGGGCGACATCATGCCGGAGCCGCGAAAGGTGCGCCCGAGCGCGGACGTCGAAGCGGCTGAGACGGCGAGCGAGTAACGGGAGATGCTGCAACCAAAGCGCGTCAAGTTTCGCAAGCAGCACCGTGGGCACCGCCGTGGCTCGGCGGGGAGCGGCAACGAGATCAGCTTCGGCGAGTTCGGGCTGCAGGCGGTCGGGCGCGCGTGGATCGACAGCCGGCAGATCGAGGCGGCGCGGCGCGCGATCACGCACGAGCTGAAGCGCGGCGGGAAGGTGTGGATCCGCATCTTCCCCGACAAGCCGGTGACGTCGAAGCCGGCGGAGACGCGGATGGGCAGCGGCAAGGGCGCGCCGGACCACTGGGTGGCCGTGGTGAAGCCGGGCCGGATGCTGTTCGAGGTGGCCGGCGTGAAAGAGGACCTGGCGCGGGAGGCGCTCCGGCTGGCGGCGCACAAGCTGCCGTTGGAGACGCGCATGGTCGTCAAGGAGCACGAGGGGATCTGATGGCGGGCCGCAAGAAGAAGGAGCGCGCGGACGAGCTGCGCACCATGACGGACGAGAACCTGGCGAAGGAGCTGAACGAGGCGTATCGACGCCTGTTCACGGTGCGCCTGCAGCTGACGACGCGTCAGCAGACGAACACGACGGAGCGGGCGAAGACGAGGCGGCAGATCGCCCGCATCCGGACGATCCAGCGCGAGCGCGAGCTGGCGGCGGCGTATGCCGCTCAGACAGCGGGCGCTCAGACAGCGGGAAGGTAGCGACATGGCATCGCTGGAGAAGCTGCAGACGGGCACGGTCGTCGGCAACAAGATGGACAAGACCGTCGTGGTGCGGATCGACCGGAAGAAGCGGCACCGGCTGTACGGGAAGACGATCCGGGTGACGCGCCGTTACAAGGCGCACGACGAGAAGAACGAGTGTCACCTGGGCGACCTGGTGACGATCGCGGAGACGCGGCCGCTGTCGCGCGAGAAGCGATGGCGGGTCGTGGAGATCGTGCAGCGGGGAGATGTCGCCGAAGTGGCGCCGCGCGAGATCGGCGCGCACATCCTGGAGGAGACGCGAGCGGCGGCTGAGGCCGAAGCGGCGGCTCGGGCTGAGGCTGAGGCGGCCGCGGCGCCGCCGGTCGACGAGACCGCCGTTGAGGTTGAGCCGGCGGCCGCCGAGGCTGAGCCGGTGGCGGCTGAGGCCGAACCGGTGGTGGCCGCTGAAACGGCGGACGTTGAAGAAGCGCCGGCGACTGACGCCGATGAGGAGGCTGGCAGTTGATCCAGCAGTACTCGCGGCTGAAGGTGGCCGACAACTCGGGCGCGCGGCAGCTCATGTGCATCACGGTGCTGGGCGGCTCGGGGCGGCGCTACGCGAGCGTGGGCGACATCATCGTCTGCTCGGTGAAGGCGGCGGCGCCGGGCGGCGGCGTGAAGAAGGGTGAAGTCGTGAAGGCGGTCGTCGTGCGCGTGGCGAAGGCGTACGGGCGCGCGGACGGATCGTACATCCGCTTCGACGAGAACGCGGCGGTGGTGCTTTCCGACAAGCAGAATCCGAAGGGGACGCGCGTGTTCGGGCCGGTGGCGCGAGAGCTGCGGGACCGGAACTTCATGAAGATCGCGTCGCTGGCGCCGGAGGTTGTGTAGCGATGCGGAAGATCAAGCGTGACGACAACGTGCTGGTGCTCGCGGGCAAAGAGCGCGGAAAGACCGGGATCGTGCGCGCCGTGATGGGCGGCGGCGACCTGG
This sequence comes from uncultured Chloroflexia bacterium, assembly GCA_963843685.1. Lineage (GTDB taxonomy): Bacteria > Chloroflexota > Dehalococcoidia > DSTF01 > JACRBR01 > DASQHL01. The sequence continues at coordinate 607,247 of CAWJLO010000010.1, read as the reverse complement.
TGAAGGTGAAGGGGCACCGGCCCAAGATCACGGAGGACATGGCGCTGGTCACCGGGCTGAACATGGTGAAGCGCCACAAGCAGCAGCAGGCCGGCGTGCAGCAGGCGGGCATCATCGAGAAAGAGATGCCGATGCCGCTCTCGAAGCTGATGGTGATCTGCAAGAGCTGCGGCAAGGCGGTGCGCGTGGGATTCCAGACGCGGCAGGACGGGAAGCACCGGGTGTGCCGCAAGTGCGGCCAGGACATCGACTGATGGCAGGACCTATACCGAGGCTGAAGGAACGCTACCGGGCGGAGATCGCGCCGGAGTTGCGACGCGAGTTCAAGTATGGCAACGCGATGCAGGTTCCGCGCGTCGAAAAGGTGACGGTGAACATCGGCCTGGGCGAGGCGCGGGAGAATGCGCGCGCGGTGGAGTCGGCGACGGCGGACGTCGCGACGATCACGGGCCAGAAGCCTCTGGTGACGCGGGCGAAGAAGGCGATCGCGAACTTCAAGATCCGCGAGAACATGCCTGTGGGCGTGGCGGTGACGCTGCGCGGGGACCGGATGTACGAGTTCCTGGACCGGCTGCTGAACGCGGCGCTGCCGCGCATCCGTGACTTCCACGGGGTGCCGACGAAGGCGTTCGACGGGCGCGGGAACTTCAGCCTGGGCGTGCGCGAGCAGTTGATCTTCCCGGAGATCGATTACGACAAGGTGGACCGCATCCGGGGGATGCAGATCAACATCATCACGACGGCGAGGACGGACGAAGAGGGGCGGCGGCTGCTGGAGATGATGGGGATGCCGTTTGCGAAGGAGCGGGTGTAGCCATGGCGAAGACATCGATGATCGTCAGGGCGAACCGGGAGCCGAAGTATTCGACGCGGAAGAAGAACCGTTGCAAGCTCTGCGGGCGGCCGCGGGCGTACATGCGGAGCTTCGCGCTGTGCCGCATCTGTTTCCGGGGGCACGCGCTGAAGGGGCAATTGCCTGGAGTGAAGAAGTCAAGCTGGTAGGAAGACCGGCCGCGCGGGCGGCCTTTCCGTAGCTCGGGCCGCCGTGGGTGCGGACGAAAGCGCGGGAGAACAAGGAGGCGGAAGCCTTGAACATGACGGACCCAATCGCGGACATGCTGACGCGGATTCGCAACGCGATCACCGCCAAGCATGAGTACGTGAACATCCCGGCCTCCAAGATGAAGGTCGCGATCGCGGACGTGCTGAAGAACGAGGGGTTCATCCGCGGCTTCGACGTGGCGGATGACGCGAACCGGAAGATCATGCGCGTGCAGCTGAACTACACCGGGAAGAAAGAGCCGGTGCTGAACGGGCTGCAGCGGGTGAGCAAGCCGGGGCTGCGCGTGTACGTACAGAAGCGCGAGATCCCGCGCGTGTACGGCGGGCTCGGCGTGGCGATCCTCTCGACGCCGCAAGGGGTGATGACAGGACAGGACGCATGGCGGCGCAGCATCGGCGGCGAAGTCATCTGTTACGTGTGGTAGGGCGATGTCAAGAATAGGCAAGCTGCCGATCCCGCTCGCGAAGAACGTCCAGGTGGAGATCGACGGCGGAAACGTGAAGGTGAAGGGTCCGAAGGGGGAGTTGTCGCGCGACTTCCCGCCGGGGATCTCGTTCGCGCTGGACGATGGCAAGGTGACGGTCGCGCGGCCGGACGACGAGAAGCGGTCGCGGGCGCTGCACGGATTGTCGCGCACGCTGCTGGCGAACATGATCATCGGCGTGGCGGACGGCTACACGAAGACGCTGGAGCTGCAGGGCGTGGGGTACCGCGTGACGCAGGCCGGGGAGAAGGTGACGCTGGCGGTCGGCTTCTCGCACCCGGTGGAGGTGGCGCCGCCACCCGGCATCCAGCTGGAGGTCGAGGGGAACAACCGGCTGCACGTGCGCGGCATCGACAAGGAGCTGGTGGGGCAGGTAGCCGCCAACATCCGAAAGGTGCGGAAGCCGGAGCCGTACAAGGGGAAGGGCATCCGCTATCTCGGGGAGCGCGTGCGCAGGAAGGCCGGCAAGGCCGGCAAGGCGGGCAAGTAGATGAAGGGCAACAAGACGGCCCGGGCAGCGAGGCGGCGCCGGCACATACGGGTGCGCAAGACGGTGAGCGGGACGCCGGCACGGCCGCGGCTGGCGGTGTACCGCAGCCTGACGCACATCTACGCGCAGGTGATCGACGACGAGCGCGGCCACACGCTGGCGGCGGCGTCGGACATCGAGCAGGCGCTGAAGAGCACGGCGGGGAAGAAGACGGCGCGGGCGGCGGCGGTCGGAGCCGCGCTCGCGGAGAAGGCGAAGGCGGCTGGCGTGACGGCGGTCGTGTTCGACCGCGGCGGCAACAGGTACCACGGGCGCGTGAAGGCGCTCGCGGAAGCGGCTCGCGAGGGCGGGCTGCAGTTCTGAGGGACGGGCGAAGATGGTGACACCGAGACCGAAGATCGAACCCCGCGACCTGGAGCTGCAGGAGAAGGTCGTCTTCATCAACCGCGTGTCGAAAGTGGTGAAGGGCGGCCGGCGGTTCAGCTTCAGCGCCGTGGTGGTCGTAGGTGACGGGCAGGGACACGTCGGCGCGGGCATGGGGAAGGCGAACGAGGTGCCGGAGGCGATCCGCAAGGGGTCGGCGGTGGCGCGCAAGAACCTGATCCGCGTGCCGATGGACAAGCACACGATCGCGCACCCGATCATCGCGCGGTTCGGCGCGGCGAAGGTGATGATGAAGCCGGCCTCGCCGGGCACGGGCGTGATCGCCGGGGGCGGCGTGCGGGCGGTGATGGAGTCGGCCGGGATCAAGGACGTGCTGACCAAGTCGCTGGGTTCGGCGAACGCGATCAACGTGGTGAAGGCGACGATCAACGGGCTGTCGCAGTTGCGCGACCCGAAGGCGGAGATCGCGCGGCGTCGGGCGTCGGTGCGCAGGCAACCCGAGGCGGCGTCGTGATGTCCAAGATCAAGGTGACGTGGGAGCGCAGCGGGATCAACCAGAAGGAAGACCAGAAGCGGACGATCCGCGCGCTGGGGCTGCGCAAGCTCGGTCAGACCGTGGAGCACGATGACAACCGGACGATCCGGGGGATGATCCTGAAGGTGCGACACCTGGTCACCGTGCAGGAGGACGCCTGATGCAGCAGCACGAACTGCGGCAGCCGAAAGGCGCCACGCACAAGCGGAAGCGCATCGGGCGTGGGAACGCGAGCGGCCACGGCACGTATTCGACGAAGGGGCTGAAGGGCCAGAAGGCGCGCTCGGGCGGCGGCGTCCGACCGGGGTTCGAGGGCGGGCAGCTGCCGCTGGTGCGTCGCATGGCGTACAAGCGCGGCTTCCGGAACCCGTTCCGCGTCGACTACGAGGAAGTGAACGTGGGCGCGCTCGCGGTCTTCGCGGCGGGCAGCCAGGTTGACGGGGAGGCGCTGCAGGCGGTGCGGCTCGTCAGGACGGGCCGTCCGGTGAAGATCCTGGGGCAGGGAGACCTTTCCGTGAAGCTGACGGTCGAGGCCGCCAGCTTCTCGAAGTCGGCGAAGAGCAAGATCGAGGCGGCGGGGGGAAGCGTCGTCTGGTTGAATGGCGAGCCGCCGGCAGCGGATACTGAAGCCGCGCCGAAGGAGCCAAAGAAGCGGCGGGCGTCCAAGGCCGCGGCGGCGAGCGACGCCGAGGCGAAGGCGGACGCGGCCGAGGCAGAGACCCCGGCGCAGGGAGAGGCGAGCGATGGCGCTGGCAGCTAGCAGGCAGCAGGCTTCGAGCCGACCGCGTCTGCTGCAGGCCGTGTTCGACGCGGTCCAGCAGCCGGACATCCGGAAGAAGCTGCTGTTCACCGCGGCGATGCTGGTGGTGTTCCGGTTCACGGCGCACATCCCGATCCCGGGCGTCGACCCATCGGCGGTAGAGAAGGCTGTCAGCCAGAGCGCGCTCCTGGGGCTGTTCAACCTGTTCAGCGGAGGCGCGCTCAAGAGACTGAGCGTGGCGGCGCTGGGCGTGTATCCGTACATCACCGCCACCATCATCATGCAGTTGATCACGCCGATGGTGCCGTCGCTGCAGGCCCTCCAGAAGGAGGGCGAAGCGGGCCAGCACCGGATCGAGCTGTACCAGCACTGGATGACGGTGCCGCTGTGCTTCGTGCAGGGGTACGCGCAGCTCGTGATCCTGCACACGCAGATCGGCGGCCTGACGCAGAACGGCGTGTCGCCGATGTTCAACCCCTCGCTGTCGGGGAGCGGCGCGCTGCCGACGGTGACGGCGCTGTTCGTGCTCACGGCGGGGACGATGTTCCTGGTGTGGATCGGCGAGCTGATCACGGAGAACGGGATCGGCAACGGCGTGTCGGTGATCATTTTCGGCGGCATCGTGGCCGGGATGCCGGGGTTGCTGAATAACGTCTTCAACTCGACGGTCGGTCTGCTCGGGGTGCTGCTGCTCACCGTGGTGGCGATCGGGCTGGTGTGGGCGATCGTGTGGATGACGGAGGCGGTGCGCAAAGTGCCGGTGCAGTACGCAAAGAGCGTATTCCGCGGCGGCAAGATGTACCGGCAGTCCGGGCAGAGCCATATCCCGTTGCGGGTGAACTCCGCAGGGATGATCCCGCTGATCTTCGCGTTTTCGATCGTGATCCTGCCGTCGACGATCGCGAACTACGTGCTGAACTCGTCGAGCAGCGGCTTCGTGCACGGCGTGGCGACGTGGTTCAACAACTTCTTTTCGCCGGGCGGGAGCAGCGTGCGGTCGAGCGGGAACCCCGGGTTCTACATCGCCGTGTTCCTGCTGGTGGTGGCGTTCAGCTTCTTCTATACGCTGGTCGTGTACCAGCAGCAGAACCTGGCGGAGAACCTGCAGAAGCAGGGCGGCTTCGTGCCGGGCATCCGGCCGGGGAAGTCCGACGGGCGAGTACATCATGCGGGTGCTGGTGCGGATCACGTGGGCCGGGGCGATCTTCCTCGGCGTCGTCGCCGTGATCCCGTACCTGGCGACGGCGTGGTTCAACGTGGGCTCGCTCACGATCAGCAGCACGGGTCTGCTGATCGTCGTCGGCGTGGTGCTGGACACGATGAAGCAGCTGGAGGCGCAGCTGCTGATGCGCAACTACGAAGGGTTCATACGGTAGGTGTACGTCATCTTCTTCGGCCCCCCGGGCGTCGGCAAGGGGACGCAGGCGGTGATCGTCGCTGAGCGCATGGGCTGGGCGCACATTTCGACCGGCGACATGCTGCGGGCGAACGTAAAAGACGGGACGCCGCTGGGGCTGAAGGCGAAGACGTACATGGACCAGGGGCTGCTTACGCCCGACGACCTTGTGATCGAGATGTTCATGGGGCGGCTGGCGAAGTTGAAGCGGGACCAGGGGTTCGTGCTGGACGGCTTTCCGCGCACGCTGCCGCAGGCGGAGGCGCTGGACGAAGCGCTGGCGCGCAACGGGAAGGCGATCGACGTCGCAGTCAACATCACGGCGCCGGACGACGTGCTGATGGAGCGCATGATGGGGCGGGCGAAGGAGTCGGACCGCTCCGACGACACGCCAGAGGCGATGCGGACGCGCCTGGAGGTGCAGAAGCCGCCGGCCGAGCTGCTGGAGCACTACCGGACGGCCGGGAAGCTGAAGGAGGTCGACGGCGTGCCGGCGGTGCCGGAGGTGACGGCGGCGATCATGGCGGCGCTCGGCGTCGCGGGGGCGAAGTAGCGACGATTCCGATGGCCATCATCATCAAGTCGGACGACGAGATCGCCATCATGCGCGAAGCGGGCCGAATCGTCGCGACGACGCTGCTGAAGCTGGCGGACGAGCTGCGGCCGGGGCTGCAGGTGAAAGAGCTGGACAAGGTCGTCCGGAAGGAGTTCGCGAAGGCGCACGTGGTGCCGACGTTCCTGGGCTATGGGGATCCGCCGTACCCGGCGACGGTGTGCGTTTCCGTGAACGAGGAGATCGTGCACGGGATCCCGGGCAAACGCGTGCTCCAGGATGGCGACGTCGTGAGCCTGGACCTCGGGTGCACGCACAAGGGGTTTGTGGCGGACTCGGCGCTGACGGTGATCGTCGGGAAGGCGAAGCCGAAGGCGCAGGAGTTGGTAGACGTAACGAGGGAGTCGCTGGCGGAGGGGATCCGGCACGTGCGCGCCGGCAACCGGCTGGGCGAGATCTCGCACGCCATCCAGACGTACATCGAGTCGCACGGCTTCGGGGTCGTGCGGGAGTACGTGGGGCACGGGGTGGGGCGGCAGATGCACGAGGAGCCGCAGGTGCCGAATTTCGGGCCGGCGGACCGCGGTCCGGTGCTGAAGAAGGGGATGGTGCTGGCGCTGGAGCCGATGGTGACGGTCGGTGACTGGCGTACCCGGCAGATGGGCGACCACTGGACGGTGGTGACGGCGGACGGGAGCCTTTCGGCGCATTTTGAGCACACGATCGCCGTGACGGACGGGGATCCGGAAGTATTAACAGTGCCGTGAGCGAGATATAGAACCTTTTGTTCGCGCTCAGCGGTGTAGATTTGGTATAACAATTCGCTTGAGACAAGCGGCTCGGGGAAGGAGCGCATGCCAAAAAAGGACGCGATCGAGGTAGAGGGCGTGGTGAAGGAGCCCCTGCCGAACGCGATGTTCAAGGTGGAGTTGCCGAACGGCCACCAGGTGCTGGCGCATATCTCCGGGAAGATCCGGCTGAACTTCATCAAGGTGCTGCCGGGGGACCGCGTGCTCGTCGAGTTGTCACCGTACGACCTGTCGCGCGGGCGAATTACGTATCGGTTCAGGTAGAGGGGATCAGGGATGAGAGTCCGGGCTTCGATCAAGAAGCGCTGCGAGAAGTGCAAGATCATCAAGCGGCACGGCGTGCTGCGCGTGATCTGCGAGATCCCCAAGCACAAGCAGCGGCAGGGGTAAGCGATGGCACGAATCGCAGGCGTCGACATTCCGCGGGACAAGCGAGTAGAAGTTTCGCTCCGCTACATCTACGGCATCGGGATCACAGGTGCGTCGCGCATCGTGGCGCTCACGCAGGTGAACCCGGCGACGAAGGTGCGGGACCTGACGGACGAAGAGGTGAACCGCATCCGCGAGGTGATCGACAAGGAGTACACCGTCGAGGGTGACCTGCGCCGCGAAGTTCGACAGAACATCCAGCGGCTGATCGAGATCAACTGCTATCGCGGCGTGCGGCACCGGCGCGGATTGCCGGTGCGCGGGCAGCGGACGCGGACGAACGCGCGCACGAAGCGCGGGGCGCGACGGACCGTCGCGGGCAAGCGCAAGGCGGTCGCGAAGAAGTAAGCGCCGCGCGGCAGACGCGGGCAGGGGCGCGCCCGTATCCGCGCGCAGAGGAGACGCATGGCCGAGGCAAAGCCGACAAAGACGAAGAGCAAGGGGCGCAAGCGCGAGCGGAAGTCCGTGCCGCGCGGCCGCGCGTACGTGCAATCGACGTTCAACAACACGCTCATCACGCTGACCGATCCGCAAGGGAACGTGCTGTCGTGGGCAAGCGCGGGACAGTCTGGGTTCAAGGGCTCGCGCAAGAGCACGCCGTATGCCGCGCAGATCGCCGCGGAGGGCGCGGCGCGGCGGGCGATGGAGCACGGGCTGCGGCAGGTGGACGTCTTCGTGAAGGGGCCCGGGAGCGGCCGCGAGGCGGCGGTGCGCGCGCTGCAGGCGAGCGGGCTGATCGTATTGAGCATCAAGGATTCGACGCCGGTACCGCATAACGGATGCCGGCCGCCGAAGCGGCGTCGCGTCTAGGCGGCTGGAGGAAGAGAACAAGGATGGCACGATATACGGGGCCGGTGTGCCGGATCTGCCGGCGCTACGGCGACAAGCTGATGCTGAAGGGCGACAAGTGCATGACGAAGTGCACGCTGGACAAGCGCCCGTCGCCTCCAGGCATGCCGCAGACGCGGCGGCGGAAGCTCTCGGACCGCGCGCTGCAGCTGCGCGAGAAGCAGAAGGCGCGCTACACGTACGGCGTGCTGGAGAAGCAGTTCGTCGACTACTACAAGGAGGCCGTGCGGCTCAAGGGCGTGACGGGCGACAACCTGGTGCAGTTGCTGGAGATGCGGCTGGACAACGTCGCCTACAAGCTTGGGTTCGCGGACTCGCTGAAGGCGGCGCGGCAGGTGGTGCGGCACGGCCACATCATGCTCAACGGCCGCAAGACGGACATTCCCTCGGCGGCGACGAAGGCCGGAGACGTCGTCGCGTGGGTGGCGAAGAGCAAGAAGTCTGAGTACTTCAAGATCGCCAAGGAGAACATGTCGAGCAAGCAGGCGCCCGCGTGGCTGACGGTCGACGCGGAGCAGATGACCGGGCGGGTGGTATCGCCGCCGGTGATCTCCGAGACGCCTTCGAAGTTCGACCCGGCAGTGATCGTCGAGTACTACTCACGGTAGCGGGCATGCGGACGGATGAGGCGCAGAGGCCACCGGTGGCCGATGCGCTCGCTTTTCGCTCAGGAGGAATAGCGTTGAACGAACTCGAGCCCGCGCACATCGATCTGGAGGATGAGACCGATACGTACGTGCGCCTCGTGGCGGAGCCGCTGAACGCCGGCTTCGGCACGACGCTCGGCAACGCGCTGCGGAGGGTGCTCCTCAGCTCGCTCCCGGGCGCGGCGGTGACGTCGGTGCGCATCGAAGAGGTGGAGCACGAATTCTCGACGATCCCGCACATGAAGGAGGACACGACGGAGTTCCTCCTGAACGTGAAGGAGCTACGCCTGCGTGCGCTCGCGGAGCGGCCCGCCAAGCTCTACCTGGAGGCGCACGGCGAGGGAGCCGTGACGGCGGAGCGGATCCAGACGACGGCCGATTACGAGATCGTGAACCCGGAGCTGCACCTGGCGACGCTGGACGCGCCGGGCGCGCGGCTGACGGTGGAGCTGAACGTGGAACCAGGCCAGGGGTACGCGCCGGCGGGCCAGAGCGACGGCCTGCCGATCGGCGTGATCCCGGTGGACGCGATCTTCTCGCCGGTGCGGCGGGTGAACTTCCACGTGACGCACACGCGCGTCGGCCAGATGACGAACTACGACAAGCTGACGCTTGAGGTGTGGACGGACGGGACGATGTCGGGCGTCGACGCCGTGAGCAAGAGCGCGGACATCCTGGTGGATGAGCTGCGGATGTTCGCGCTGCTGGGCAAGCCGCTGCCGCCGACGGTGGAGCGGGGGTTGGGCGTCGGTTCGACGCTGCCGCCGGACAAGTACAACATGCCGATCGAGGAGCTGAACCTCTCGGTGCGAGCGTACAACTGCCTCAAGCGGAGCGGGCTGATGACGGTCGGCGCCGTGCTGGAGAAGAGCGAGGACGAGCTGCTCTCGCTGCGGAACTTCGGCCGCAAGTCGTACGACGAGTTGCGCGAGAAGCTCGTGGAGCTGGGGCTGCTGCCGCCGCAGTCGGAGGAGGGCGAAGAAGGGATGGGCGGCCTGCCCATCGGCCGGGCGCCCTCCGGTCCCGCCGGCGGCGAGGAGGCGGAAGACCTGAGCCCGCTCGGAGCGGCGCTGATCGAGGCGCTGCGTGAGGCCGGCGAGGATCCGTCCGAGCTGATGAAGCGCAAGGAGAGGGAAGAGTAGCGATGCGTCACAAGGTCAAGGGCCGCAAGTTCGACCGGCCGAGTGACGAGCGCGCGGCGCTCTTCCGGGGCCTGGTCAAGGATCTGATGCGGCACGAGCGGCTGAAGACGACCGAGGCGAAGGCGAAGGAAGTGCGCCCGATCGCGGAGCGGATGATCACGCTCGGCAAGGACGGCACGCTGCACGCGCGGCGGCAGGCGCTGGCGTACATCAACGACAAGGACGTCGTGAAGAAGCTGTTCGACGACGTGGGCCCGCGGTTTTCGTCGCGGCCGGGCGGGTACACGCGGATCGTGAAGCTGGGGCCACGCAACGGCGACGGCGCGCAGATGGCGCAGCTGGAGCTGGTCGAGCTCGGCGACTGAGGTCGTGTCCGGCGGAGCGGACGCCCGAAGCGAGGGGCGGCGCATCGCCGTGTTGTTGGAGTACGACGGGACCGCGTATCGCGGCTCGCAGTACCAGGAGAACGGGCCCAGCATCCAGTCGGAGCTGGAGTCCGCGCTGAGGAACCTCACCGGCGACGTCGTGCGCGTCTCGTTCGCGGGGCGCACGGACGCCGGGGTGCACGCGCTAGGGCAGGTGGCGGCATTCGACACGTCGTCGAGGCTGGCGCCGCCGGAGTTCGTGACGGGGTTGAACCACTTCCTGGCGCCGGACGTCGCGGTGCGCGACGCGAGGGTTGTGGGGGCGGAGTTCGACCCGAGGCGGGACGCGCGCGGCAGGCTGTACCGATACCGGATCGCGAACCGGGCGGTGCGCCCGGCGCTGGACCGGGGCCGGGCCTGGCACGTTCCGAAGCCGCTGGACGTGCCGGCGATGCAGCGGGCGGCGCGGGCGCTCGAAGGGGCGCATGATTTTGCGGCGTTCGCGGGCGCGTACGAGGGACGCACGACGCGGACGGTCGAGCGCTGCGAGGTGTCGGAGCGCTGCGACGGGGGCGTCGTGGTGGAGATGGAGGCGAAGTCCTTCCTCCCCCACCAGGTGAGGCGGACCGTGGGGCCGCTCGTCGAGGTGGGGTTGGGCCGGATGACGCAAGAGGAGCTGGTTGCGCTGCTTGAGGCGGCGCGGCCGGCGAGCGCGGGACCGGCGGCGCCGGCCGGCGGGCTGTACCTGGTGCGGGTAGCGTACGACGGACCCGTCTTCGGGTCCGGGGATTGGAACGGACGGGACTGATGGCAACGTACACGCTGAAGGCCAAGGACGTGCAGGAGACGTGGCATGTCGTCGACGCGGCGGGGCGGCCGCTGGGGCGGCTCGCGTCCGAGGTGGCGGCGACGCTGCGTGGAAAGAACCGGCCGACGTTCACGCCATCCATGGGCAACGGCGACTTCGTGATCGTCGTGAACGCGGCGCAGGTGAAGATCACGGGCGACATGGTGGCGAAGAAGTACTGGCGCCACTCGCAGTATCCGGGCGGGCTGAAGTCGATCACGCAGGAGAAGCTGATGGCGACGCGGCCGGAACGGGTGGTCGAGTATGCGATCAAGGGGATGTTGCCGCACAACGCGCACGGCGCGAAGCTGCTGCGTCATCTGAAGGTGTACGCCGGACCCGAGCACCCGCACCAGTCGCAGGTGAACGCCGGCAAGGGCAAGGGCCGTGAGGCGAAGGCTGAAACGGCGTAACTGCGTAACGGGCGTAACGGAGGACGGCGATGCCGACTGATCGATATTTCTACGGGACGGGGCGCCGCAAGACGGCGGTGGCGCGCGTCCGGCTCTATCCCGGGACGGGCGAGATCCTGGTGAACGGGAAGGGCTACCTGACGGTGTTCACGCGGGGGTCGCACCAGGCGGCCGTGCTGGCGCCTCTGAAGGCCGCGATGGCGGAGGGCCGCTTCAACGTACAGGCGAAGATCGAGGGCGGCGGGATCACGGGCTGGGCGGGCGCGCTCTCGCACGGGATCGCGCGCGCGCTGGCGACGTCGGACGAATCACTGAAGCCGGCGCTGCGCCGCCAGAGCCTGCTGACGCGCGACTCCCGGATGAAGGAGCGCAAGAAGGTGGGGCTGAAGCGCGCGCGCAAGGCGCCGCAGTACACGAAGCGCTAGGCTGCGGCCCGCGCCCGGTGACGTGAGAACAACAAGAGGCCCCTCGTACGAGGGGCCTCTCTGTGTTGCTTCACTCGAAACGCCGTGACCGCGACCGTTCGGGGAGGTCTCAGCTCTTCTCGGCGGGTTTCTTCGTCGCGCGCGGCTTGGCCGGAGCCTTAGCCTTGGGCTTCGTCGCGGCCTTCGCCTTCGCGGCAACCTTCGCCTTGGGGGCGGCCTTGCGCGTGCGCTTGGGAGCCTCCGCTACGGGGGTACCCGAGGCGATGCGGTTGAGCCGCCGCATCAGGCGCGACTTGCCGCGGGACGCGGTGTTCGGATGGATGACGCGACGCTTGGCCGCGCGGTCCAGGATGCCGGCGGCCTCGCGCACTGCCGCCTGCGCTTCGTCGGCGTTGCCGCTGGCGATGGCGGTGCGCGCCTTGCGAGCGGCGCCGCGCGCGCCCGAGCGGACGGGCTTGTTGCGCTCGCGGTGACGCTCGTTCTGGCGCCAGCGCTTGAGCGCGGATTTCGAATGTGCCACGGAGAACCTCCCACGCGGGCCCAGCCCACGCTCCTATGCGAATGCAGCAGATCATGCTACCGGCGGCCACGCCCTGTGTCCAGCCGACTCGATTGTTGGCTCCGGGCGCGGCGTACTATCATGGCACGACGCGCAGCCGAGCGCGTGATTCCGTCGACTCTACGGGACAAAGAATCGCGATGTTGCGGACGCTTCGAGCCCGTTTCTTCACCGACGAGGACGCAGCCGCGACGACGCGCGGGTACACAGAGCCGCCGAGCCTCGCCGCGGCTGCCTCGGTGGTGGCGCTGGGGTTCCTGGCGAGCCGGCTGCTGGGGCTGGTGCGCACGGTGGCGATCGCGCACCAGTACGGCACGAGCCCCGATATCGACGCGTACTTCGTGGCGTTCCGCATTCCGGACCTGATCTTTCAACTGCTGGCCGGGGCGACGCTGGGCAGCGCGTTCATCCCGACGTTCGCCCGCGTGCTCGGTGAGGACGGCGAGCAGGCGGCGTGGCGGCTTGCGTCGGCGGTGTTGAACCTCGTGCTCGGCGCGACGCTCGTCGTCGCGTTGATCGCGCTGCTGATCGCGCCGCTGATCGTGCCGCTCACGGCGCCGGGAATCGGGCACGACACCGGGCAGCACGCGCACCTGACGTCGCTGGCGGTGGACCTGACGCGGATCATGATGATCTCGCCGGTGCTGTTCGCGGTGAGCGGCATGTTCATGGGGATCCTGAACGCTCGCCACCACTTCCTGGCTCCGGCGTTCGCGCCGATGTTCTACAACGCCTCGATCATCGTCGGCGCGCTGATCTCGGACGACGTGAGGGTGCTCGCGTTCGCGGTGGTGATCGGCGCGCTGTTGCACCTGCTGGTGCAGCTGCCGGCGCTCCACCTGGTGGGTATGCGGTGGACGCCGATCTGGGACTGGCGGGACAAGGCGGTGCGGGAGGTGGGGCGGCTGATGGGGCCGCGCGTGATCGGGCTGGCGGCGTTCCAGCTCAACTTCCTCATCGCGACGTTCTTCGCGTCGACGGTGCGGGAGGGCGCGATCTCGGCGGTGAACTACGCGTGGCTCGTGGTGATGATGCCGATGGGGCTGTTCGGCATGGCGATCTCCACGGCGGTGTTCCCGCGCCTGGCGGAGCAGGCGGCGCGAGACCCGGAGGAGCTGCGGGAGACGCTGTCGCGGTCGCTGCGGCTGATCCTGTATCTCACCATCCCCGCGAGCGTCGGGCTGATGATCATGGCGAAGCCGCTGACGGCGTTCCTGCTCCGTAGCGGCGCCTTCGGATCGTCATCGACGGACCTGGTGGTGTCCGCGCTGGTGTTCTACTCGATCGCGCTGTTCGCCCACAGCGGGATCGAGATCCTGAGCCGCGGCTACTACGCGATGCGCGATACGCGCACCCCCGTCGCGTTCGCCGTCATCTCGATGGCGATCAACCTGATGCTGTCGGTGGCGCTGGTGCGGCCGTTCGGCATCAAGGGGCTCGCGCTGTCGCTGTCAGTGGCGACGATCGTGGAGTTCGCGCTGTTGTGGCGGACGCTGGACCGTCGTATGAAGGGGCTGGACCGGATGCGCGTGATCTCGTCCTTGACACGCACGGTGACGGCGACGGTGCTGATGGGAGAAGTGATCGGGCTGTGGCTCGCGCTGCTGTACTTCGGCGGCGTGCTGGAATTGAACGTCAAGGTGGAAGCGGCGTTCGCCACGTTGGGCGGGACGGTGATCGGGGCGGCGGTGTTCCTCTACGCCAGCCGCCTGCTCGGCAGCGCAGAGGCGGAGATCCTCGTCCAGCGGCTGCCGATGCCGGCGCGGCTTCGCGCGTACGTGGGCGGGTAGGGGGTTCCCCTGCTTGTGGGGCCCCCGCAGCGGTCGATATACTTCCCATGGTGGTCTCGGGGCTTTGCATGGCATGGTGCGGCCTTCAGGGCCGCACGTTCATGTCCGGCAGGAGAGGTTTCATTGAGTTTCCAAGACAAGACGCTCGTGTGCAGAGATTGCAAGCAGAACTTCACGTTCACCGCCGGTGAACAAGAGTTCTATGCGAACAAGGGCCTGCAGAACGAGCCCGTCCGTTGCCCGTCGTGCCGCTCGGCGCGCAAGTCGACGCGCACGTCGGAGCCCGAGGAGGGGTACGTGCGCTACGGCGTGTTTGCCAGCTTCGGGGGACGGACGCCGCGCCAGATGCACCCCGCCACGTGCGCGGAGTGCGGGATGATGACGGAAGTGCCGTTCCAGCCGCGCGGTGACCGCCCGGTGTACTGCAGCGCCTGCTACACGAAGGTCCGCGGCGCGACGCCGCAGGACTCCTCGGAGCGCGTCGGGTAGAGCCAGTTTCACCAGTCGAATCGGACCGAGGGCTTCGCGACAGGCGAAGTCCTCTCGTCTTGTGTGGCTGCGCTACGGCTCCTCGGGCTCCGGCAAGGGGATGAGGTATCGGAGGATGAGCAGTCCGGCGACCGCCATGATGGCGGACGCGACGAGGACACCGATGCGCGCGTCATCCGCTCGAGGCACGTCGGTGAACGCGAGGGCGGTCACAAAGAGCGAGACGGTGAAGCCGATGCCGGCGACGACGGACACGCCGGCCAACTGCAGCCACCGCACGCCCGACGGCAGCGTCGCCAGGCCGAGGCGCACCGCGATCCAGGAGGCGAGCACGATGCCGATGGGCTTGCCGAGCACCAGTCCGAGCGCCGCTCCGGCGGTGATCGGCGATGTGGCGGCGTCGCGTATCACGGTGCTATTGATCGCGATGCCGGCGTTCGCGAGAGCGAAGAGTGGCACGATGGCGAAGCTCGTCCACGGGTGCAGTCCGTGCTCCAGGCGGTCGAGGACGGAGCGCCCATCGCGCGTGAGGGATTCCAGCGCGCGCAGTGCGGCCTGGCTCTCGGCACGGCCTGCCGCCGTCCCCTGCGCCCGCCCGTACTGGAAACTCGAAACCATGTCGCTGGCGAAGTCTTCGAGCTGATCCTCGGGCAAATTCGGCCGCGAGGGCGTGAGGAGGCCCATCGCCACGCCGGCGATGGTGGTGTGGACGCCGGACTCGTGCACGGCGAGCCAGGCGAACATGCCGACGGCGACGTAGGGGAGCAGGTGACGGACGCCGGCGCGCTGCAGCAGGATGACGGCGCCACACAGCGCGATCGCCACCAGCAGCCAGGCGGCCGACACCGACTCGCTGTAGAAGACGGCGATGACGATGATGGCTCCCAGGTCGTCGGCGATGGCGAGCGCGAGGAGAAAGACGCGCAGCGACGAGGGTACGCGGTTGCCCAGGAGGGTGAGTACTCCGACGGCAAAGGCGATGTCGGTGGCCATGGGGATGCCCCAGCCGCGAGAGCCGTCGCCGGAAAGGTTGAGCGCGGTGTAGATGAGGGCAGGCGCGATCATGCCTCCGGCGGCCGCGACCACGGGAAGGGCGGCCTTCTGGCGTCCCGCCAGCTCGCCGTGGAGCAACTCCCGCTTGATCTCCATGCCCGCGACGAAGAAGAAGACGGTCATCAGCCCGTCGTTCACCCAGTTGCGCAGGGACTCATCGATCTGGAGGCGGTTGAAGTCGATGGCCGCGTGCGCTCCCCAGAGGTCGGTGTACGAGCTCCCCGGGAGGTTGGCCCAGAACATCGCGATGACGGCGGCGGCGAGCAGCAGGACACCACCGGCGGCCTCGGTGGCGAGGAACTCCTGCATCGGCTCGGCGAGGCGGGGCAGCACGCCCGCGATCGAGCGGGGATCGGCGAGCGACGCAGCCTGTCGAAGTCTGTTGGTCATCACCACATGATGCCAGACAACGATTCAGCGCGGGATGGTCCGGCTAGAAGTGGTACTTCTCAGACAGGTTGTAGGCCTTGCCGCCGTAGAGCACGCTGAGGGTGCCGTCGTCCTCGTGGCGGAACTGGAAGCAGCGCGCCGCCTCGCGGCCGCCGACCAGACTCGCGGCGATGGCGATCGAGAGATTCGAATCGAGAAAGACCTCGACTGCCTCGACGTTTGGGTCGAATTTCTTCCAGCTGATGCCTTCGGAGATGGTGGACCCGGAGAGGGCGCCCGTCTCGGCGGGCTCGATGCTGAAGCGGACGGCCTCGGCGTGGCCCTGGCTCTTCGTCATGAACATGTAACTTCCGATCTGCGACTGCTGGATATGGTTGCGGGGCGCGCCGCCGCCGAAGATGACGTTGGACGAGCGCATGCCCAACTCTTCAGCGAGCAGCACCATGGCGGCCATCTCCAGCACGTCCTGGACGACGTCGAAGACGATCCTCTTGTGGCCCTCAGCGCGGAAGAGGCCGAGGTCCATGCCCAGCACGGAGTCGCCGATGGCGGGGCAGTAGACCGGGGTGCCGGTGGCGGCCGCAGACGTGATGAAGCCGGCCTGCGATCCGATCTTCTGGAAGAAGAGGCCGAGGCGGTAGACGTACTCGCGCGTCGTGAGGGGGCGGTCCGGCAAGCCCTCGGCGAACTCGAAGATCATCGGCTCGACGCGGCGGTAGTCCTCCTCGCTGCCGAAGGTGTCCCAGAAACGGTTCACCTCGAACTTCACGAGCTCGCGGTCGTCGGCGTCGACCCTGCCCTGGTAGTGCAGGCTGCCGATGACTTCGAGCATGTCGTGCGTAATCTGCGCGCCCGTGACGTCGAGCACGTCGATGGCGCGGCGCTCGATGAGCGACGCGATGGCGGGGCCGAAGCCCATCGGCACGGGGGCGCCGGCGACGGCGCAGAAGACGAGGCGGTCCCGCGAGACGATGGCGTTCCAGAGGTCGATGGCGGCGCTCAAACGCCGCGGCTGGCCACCAGTCTTGCCCAGCGCGGCGATGAAGTCGCGGAGGGAGGCGTTGGCGTCAGGCTGGAAGCGCTGTATCGGTGTGACGAGGTACTGTTCGCTGCCCACGGGCGATATCGTAACGAGCGGGCCGGCGTGGTGGAAGCCGAGCCGCGACCGCAGCGGAGGCTCAGGACGAGATGCAGGACCAGACGCCGGACGGATACGCGGTGCTCGGCGAGTACGCCGACATGGCCGGGGCGCGCCGGGCGATTGACGCGCTGCAGTTCAGCGGCGTGGAGGCGGGCAACATCGCGCTGCTCGGCGCGGCGGCGAAGGCTGTGCGAGCGGCCGATGCGCGCGCGAACATGGCGGACCGCGACACGCCGCTGATCTGGCGCATCCTCTGGCGCGGCTTCCTGTGGAGCATTGTGGGCGGCCTGGTTGGATTGGCGCTGGGGCTGGCGTTCACGTTCTCGGGCATCGGCGCCTTCGGCGGCGACAACGCGGCGCTGCAGATCGCGAGCTGGGCGATGTTCGGCCATGTGGCCGGCGCGCTATGGGGCGCCTATGCCGCCATCAGCGGCGGCGGTGCGTGGGAGGCGACGTTCGCGGCGGCCGACGTCGAAGGGCGCGTGATCGTCGGCGTGCGGGCGGCGCCCGGCGCGGACATCGAGCGGATCGCGCGGATCCTGCGCGAGAAGGACGCGGTGCGGGTCACGGCGCCGCCCGCGTAGTCGAGAACGCCGACAACACGGCGCGCAACCAAAGTTCAGGCTTGCGCGGCCTCCGGCGCTTCGACACCGCGCGGGAGCGTGATGCGCAGGCGACGAACGCGCGCCCAGAGCGCGGGGACCGTCGCGTAACTCGTGAGATAGACCAGCGTCGCGCAGAGGGCGCCGGCGACGACTCCGGCGAGGTAGTGCTCCGCGCCGTAGACGACGGCGAAGGCGATCGCGAGCGTCCAGATGCCGATGGCGGGGGCGAGGCGGCGCAGCCACGCATCGTCTCGGCGGGCGAACCAGATCGCGTAGAGCAACGGCATGGCGACGTGCAGGCTGGGGAGCGCGGCGAAGGGGTTGTTGTCCGGGATGCTGTGAGCGTTCGCGCCGGCGCCGGCGATGACACGGGTCGCGCCGAGATCCATCCACGGCGGACGCGTCGGCCAGAGGAAGAAGACGACGTCGGCGACGACGAGCACGGCGACGTGCAGCGCGAGCAACTGCGCGAGCGCGCGCGGCCCGGAGCGCGCGAGTACGATGCCCTGGAGCACGATCAGCGTGACGAACCACGAGGCGTAGAGCGCGACGATCATGAGCGGCATGAGGCCGCGGTCCGGGATGACGTGCTGCAGCCAGACGGCGGCCGAGCGGCCGATGAGGGCGTGGTCGATTGTCCCCGGCGAGTACGTCGGGCGGCCGAAGTTGTCGGCGAGGCCGCGCGCCTCATAGTGGGTGACGCAAATGGCCGCGTACGCCGCCACCCAGGCTAGCGTGATGACAAGCGCGCGCGTCGACCCTCTGCTGGAGACGTGCATATGCGGCGCAACCCCCTCGCGCGCGTTCCTAGTGATGGCGGGACAACAAGAGGAACGGCGTCAGCGCGCACGGAGTTTCACATCCGCAGCATCGGTCCTTGACACGCCGGGCGCTGAAGCGGAGCGCCGTCTAGGGCACGTACTGTTCGAGGATCTTCTTGGCGGCGGTGAGCGAGAGGATGTCGTTGGAGCCGTCCTCGATCATCGAGGCGCGGGCGTCGCGGAAGAGCTTCTCGACGAGCATCTCCTTCGTGAGGCCGTAGCCGCCGTGCAGCTGCACTGCCTCACTCGCCACTTCGAACGCGGTCTGCGTGCCGAACACCTTGGACGAGATGGAGTACTGCGTGCCGGGCGGGAAGGCGCCGTGGTTGTACATCACCGTCGCGCGTGAGAGCTGCCGCGAGCACTCGATCTTGACGAACATGTCGAACAGCTTCTTCTGCACCAACTGGTGCTCGCAGATGGGCACGCCGCCCTGGATGCGGCCCTTGGTGTAGGTCAGCGCCTCCTCGAAGGCGGCGCGCGCGAGGCCCGTGAAGGCGGCGCCCATGAAGGCGTTGGCGCCGGCGAGCACGGCGTCGATGGCGAACGTGTATGCGTCCGCGTCGACAAACATGTACTGCTTGGGGATGCGGACGTTGTCGAAGAAGATTTCGCCCTGGTTGAGGGCACGCTGGCCGAGCTTGTTGAGTGGCGGGCCCTTCGTCACGCCGGGGAGGTCGAGCGGCACGAGAGCGACGCCGCCGCCGGCCATGCCGCGGCTGCGGTCGACGCCGAGGAACGCGAGGGCGTGCGTGGCGATGGTGCCGTTGGAGACCCAGGCAGACTTCTGGCCGTTGAGGACGTAGTCGTCGCCGTCGAGCGTGGCCGTGAGGCCGTAGTGGATCTCCGGCTTGTTCCACATCGACGTGCCGGGCATGAGGGTGTCGGATCCGTGGCCGGGCTCGGTGATCGCCCAGCAGCCGACGTAGCGGCCCTGGCGGTCCTCGACGAAGGGCATGACGATCTCTTCGAGGATCTTCGGATCGCGACGGCCCATGGCGAACGAGAAGGGGAACGACGTGACGCTGAGGGCGATCGCGAAGTCAGCGCTGCCCCAGCCCCACTCCTCGTTGACGATCTGGGAGCTGAGCGGGTCGAGGTGGGCGCCGCCGAACTCCTCCGGGAAGCCGCGGATGTGCCAACCCTCGCTGTAGGCGGTCTTGAACACCTCCCAGAGCTTAGAGCCCTCGGCGATCACCTCTTCCGGCGGAAGCTTGTCGAGCGCGACGCTCGCGGGCCGCAGCACCTGCTCAGCAAATTCGTGCGCGCGCGACTTGACGGCCTTCTGCTCGTCGGTCAGCTCCTTGTTCAGGTCGAGGTACATGTTGTCAGGCTCCGTTCGGTGTTCGGGTGATGAACAGGATTCCCCGAACGAGGCTTATGGGGAAGGCCTGGACGAGGTTGTAGGCTGGAGACTGCCGGCGATGCCAAGGCGGTCACGGCTCGTCGTCGCCCAATACCTCGCGGTCAAAGGCGTCCACGTCGTCCAGGCGTCGACGAAGATGCTCCGACTCGGTGGGCGCGCCGATCGTGCAGATCAGGAGAGCGCGGCATGTTTCCGTGAAGTAGTCGTCCGTAATCGCCGCGAACAGGCAATACCACAGGGCATCGTCGAGCGTGTCGCGGGCATGCCATGTCGTCATCACGATCGAGTCGGCGGGCCGGCGGTCATCGCCTCGTTCGGGAACCCGATCCGCAATATCGAACACGTCGTGAACTCTTTCGCAGTCGGGCCCCCACGTGGCAACGAACGCCGCTCCCTGCGCAAGCACGACCTTGGCCAGCGCTTCGATGGGATCGTCTAGGACGCGGGTGGCGTCCCAGACGAGAAGCAGGCCGAAATGCCGTGATCCGAGGTTGAGGTTGGCGGGCCAGTCCTCCGGCGCGTCCAGCGCCAGCAGGTACGCAGACATGTCGAGCGGATCGCGTTCGACCTCCGTGATGAGTTCCGGCTGCATCAGGTGTGGATCTCGACGCGCATCTTGGGGGCGCCGAAGAGCCAGAGGTACTGGGCGTCGTGGAGCTGCATCCCCACGCAGCCGTGGCTGGTTGCCGTGTGGCCGAAGACGGAGGCGGGGCGCCAGTAGTTGAGGTGCAGAGCGTCGCCGTTGCGGTCGTAGTACTGCGTGAAGAGGACGTTCTCGACGTCGTACGTGGCCTGCGAGGGGTTGTATCCGGCCTGGGCTGCCGTCATCCGCTCGACGGCTAGCCGTCCGTCCGGCTCGATGGCGTGCGTGCCGAGCGGGCTGGGGAAGGCCGGCTGGCCGGTAGAGACCGGGGCGACGTAGACGGCCTGGTCGCCGACCATGGCCGTGGCGGTCTGCTTGGTGACATCCACATCGATCCACTTCTCCTGGCCCTGTGCGTCGGCGAGCGGTGAGACCTCGCCTGGCTGGAGGATGAAGATGAAGGCGGCGTAGACGTACGTGCCGTCGGTGAGCTGGTACCAGGTCTTTGTCCACGGCGGCGGTGACGAGACCCAGGTCTGGCGCCCCACGAGCACGTCCTCACCCTGGACCGCGTGGTCGATGGTGACGCGGGTCTGGTCCTTCAGCGTCCTGACCACCGGGCCGGCCGTGGAGGGCGAACTGCGCACACGGAGGTCGCCGCCCACGACGATCGCCGTGCCGACGCCGACGGGAGGGGTCGGGGTTGGGGCGGGGGTTGCCGTGGCGGTAGGCGGGACGGGTGACGGCGTGTCGGTGATGGAGGGTGTCGGCGTGGACGCAGCGGAGAAGGCGGAGCAGGCGGCGGCCAGCGGCGTCAGGAGGAGGGCGAGGATCGCGAGGGCGGGGCGCCTCATGGCGAGATCGTAGCACGCGTCAGGATCCGTGTGTTTGTGTTTCGGTTAGATCCACGTTCGAGTCTGAAAAAGCTGGTGAGAGGCGCACACGTCGCTCGTGAGAGCACTCGACGTAATGTTGCGTCGCTCGTCGGTGTGCCGGCGGGCGGGCAAGGCGCAGCCCGGCGACGGGCGTTCACTGGAGGGCAAGGATGACCACGGACGTTCGTACCTACGAGGAGGAACTGAGCAGGACGGAGAAGCTGCGAATCGCGGCGAGGGTGCTGATCAAGCGCGGCGTGGCGGGCAACGGCGGACGCTGGGGCCTGCAATCGCGGCTGGCGGAGCATTTCGGCGTCACGCGCCAACGCGTGAGCCAGATCGTACGCCAGGAGATCAACTCACGCGACGCGCTCGATGCTGATACTCAACAAGCGTAAGGCGATCGAGCGAGTCGTGGCGTTAACGGTGGAAGGCGCGGTCGCGGAACCTGAGCCGCGGCCGCGCCGAAGCCGCAAGACTGAGCGACGCGAGGCCAAGCGGGAGCGCCGGCGGGTGGCTCGCCGAGAGGCAGCGGCCGTCGAGCAGGTTGAGTCTGCCGCGGAGCAGCCCGTGGCCGCCCAAACGACGGCTTTAGCTTAGGGCGGCGAGCAGATCGTCGAGCATCACGCCGTCGGCCAGGGGCGGATCAGCCCGATGGTAGAACTCGCTGCCGAACAGGCGGCGGGCGAGGTCGTCCGGAAGGCCGCCGAAGATGCTCTGCTCGTTGAGCTGGGTCTTGTGGGCGTAGAGGGCGGCCATCTTGCGATCGTAGGCGGCGCTGACGTCGATGCGGCAGTTGGGTTGCACGCGCGGTAGCTCATCGGCCGGGCCGCCGTCGTCATCGTCGCCGGGACCGCCGAGTTCGATGCCGCGGGCGGCCAGCTCCTCGCGCACCTTGCCGAACTCTTCCATCGGGATGACGCTGTAGTAGAGCGCGCGCACGCGATGGGGCGCGCCGAGCTGCGGATACCGCGCCGGATCGGCGGCGGCGTGGTAGGCCGCAGTGGCGTGGTGGTGGATGGCCATGTGATCGGGGTGGCCGTAGCCGCCGCTTGCGTCCCAGGTCGAGATCACGTCGGGACGGACCTCGCGGATGATGCGGACGAGCTGCTCGAGCACGTGCTCCGGCGCGGCGCGGTTCAGCGAGGTCGGGTTGTCGTTGTCGGCCGTGCCGGCCATGCCGGAATCGCGGTAGCCGAGAAAGCGCACGTCTTTCACGCCGAGGATGGCCATCGCGTCGCGCAGCTCGCGCTCGCGGAACTCGCCCAGCGTCTCGGGCGTGGCGCCGGTGCCCGGGGCGATCTCGCCGACTTCGCCGCGGGTGGCGCAGACCGTAGTGACGGTGATGCCGGCGTCCACGTAGTGGGCCATCGTGCCGCTGCAGAGCGTCTCGTCGTCCGGGTGGGCGTAGATCGTCATCAGTCCGCCGGGCATGTGCTCTCTCCGTTCATCTTGATGCGTGGTCGATCCATGGTAGCGTGCGGCGCGCTTGCCGGGGCCGGGGCAGCGGTGGTATGACGGCGGGGATGACGACGGTCACACTGCCATTCGGCGAGTCGACGGTGACGGCGGAGCTGCCGGAGCGCGCGCGCGTGATCTCGCGCGGAGGCGGCACGCCGGGATCGGGCGGCGGGCTCCAGCCGGTCGGGGATCTCGACGCGGCGATGCGGGAGGCGCTGGAGCATCCGCTGGGACTGCCGCCGATCCGCGAGCTGGTGCGCGCGGGGAGCCGCGTGGTGATCGCGTTCGACGACCCGACGGTGACGTCGTACGGGCCGGTGCGGCGGGTGGCGATCGAGGCGGTGCTGGAGCAGCTCGCGCAGGCCGGTGTGGCCGAGACGGACGTGACGCTGATCTGCGCGAACGCACTGCACCGGAAGTTCACGCGCGACGAGCTGGCGACGATCATCGGGCCGGAGCTGGTGCAGCGGTTCGGCGAGCGGCTGTTCTGCCACGACGCGGAGGACGCGGCGAACGTCGTGAACCTGGGGACGACGGCGCGCGGGTACGACGTCGAGCTGAGCCGGCACGCGGCGGAGGCGGACCTGTGCGTGTACGTGAACGCGGGGCTGCACCTGGGGTTCAGCGGCGGCTGGAAGTCGGTTGCGGTCGGGCTCTCGACGTGGAAGTCGATCCGGCACACGCACCACCCGGACGGGATGTCGATGTCGGTGCTGAACAACCGTATGCACGACGTGCTGAACGAGATGGGCGCGCACATGGAGGCGACGCTGGGGAAGCGGATCTACAAGATCGAGTGCGTGCTGGCGTCACCGACGAAGGTGGCGCACGTGTGGGCGGGCGGCGTGAGCGAGACGCGCGCGGCGGCGATCGAGGTGATGGCGTCGCGGAACCCGCCGCGACGCGCGCAGGCCGCGCCGGCCGACGTGGTGGTGTACGGGCTGCCGGCGTGGAGCCCGTACGCGGTGTTCGGGCAGATGAACCCGATCCTGACGCTGATCTCGTCGGGTCTGGGCTATCTCGGCGGGCACATCGAGGCGCTGGGCAAGCCGGGATGCACGGTGGTGCTGGCGACGCCGTGCCCGGAGACGTGGGACATGGAGCACCACCCTTCGTACAGGGAGGCGTGGGACCGCGTGCTGCCGCAGACGCTTGACCCGTACGAGATCATGCGGCGATTCGAGACGGAGTTCGCGACGAACGCCGGGTACATCGAGCGATACCGGAACGGAGTGGCGTTCCATCCTGTGCACGCGGTGCTGGCGACGCACCCGCTGCGGCGGCTGAAGCATGCGTCGCGCGTGATCGTCGCGGGGGCGGAGGATCCGGCGGTGCCTGCGCACGTCGGGTTCGGGCACGCCGCGACGGTGGAGGACGCGGTGCGGGAGGCGGAGCGCGCGCACGGGGCGGAGTGCGAGATCGTGTGCGTGAACTAGGCGGGTTCGAGCTTCCGCGATCTCGCCGACTCGACCCGTAAGGCCCATCGCAACACCTTGGCAACAGGACTGCGCGGCGCGGCAGATTAGAATATTGCCATCTGCCGTCACAGACGTCGCTGGATTCCACGGAGGCCGCGCCAGATGTTCTCCCCTGTTCGCATTGCGATTGCCGCCGTGGTCGCCGTCGTCGTCGTGGCGGTGGCGGGGGCCGCGATCTGGTGGTTCTTCGTGCGGGAGGACAACCAGCTGGCGACCGAGGCGCCGGCAGTGCCGACGGAGATCGTCGGGACCGTCGCGGCCGGTGGCGATGCGCTGACGTACACCATCATCCCGGAGCGCTCCGAGGCGGACTACTTCGCGGACGAGAAGCTGGCGAGCCTGCCGCTCCCGTCGACGGCGAAGGGCAGTACGACCGACATCCAGGGCGAGTTTCACCTCACCGCCGACGGGCTTGACCTCGACCCGACGAAGACGTCGCAGTTCACGGTCAATCTGACAACACTGAAGAGCGACAAGGACATGCGCGACCGCCGCGTTCAGCAGACGCTGGAGACCAGCCAGTTCCCGACGGCGACGTTCACGGCGACGAAGGTCACAGGTTACGATGCGAGCCTTGCGCCGACGCAGAGCAGGACCTCAAGCTGACGGGCACGCTCTCCGTCCACGGTGTCGACAAGGAAGTGACGTGGGACGTGAAGGCGAAGAAGGACGGCAACGTGATCACGGGTCTCGCGACCGTGGAGTTCGCCTTCGAGGACTTCGGCATGTCGCCGCCGAACATCGGCGGCTTCGTCTCGGTGCAGGATCACGTGACACTGCAGGCGCAGATCGTCGCGCAGGCCGGAGCCGGGTGACCCGCACGAGACCGTAAGCGCCGTTCGGTCTAGACTCGTGTCGCCCACCACTGCAGCGACACGGAGGCCGACATGATCGATTTCGCACTGAGTCCCGAGATCAAGGAGCTGCGCCGGAAGGCGAAGACGTTCCTGGACGAGCAGATCGTCCCGAACGAGGGCGTGCTGGGCCAGCACGACGCCGAGTCCGAGGCGCTGATGAAGGATCTGCAGGCCCGCGTGAAGGCGATGGGCATGTGGGCGATGTTCATCGGCCCGGAGGCGGGCGGCACCGGGACGGGGTTCCTGCCGTACGCGTTCGTGAACGAGATCCTGGGACGCAGCCCGTTCGCGCCGCGGGCGTTCGGCTGCCAGGCGCCTGACACCGGGAACGCCGAGATCCTGCACCAGTTCGGCACGCCGGAGCAGAAGGAGCGCTGGCTGAGGCCGCTCGTCAACGCGGAGGTGCGCTCGTGCTTCTCGATGACGGAGCCGGAGGTGTCGGGCGCGGATCCGACGGGGCTGCGCACGCGTGCGGTGCGCGACGGCGACGAATGGGTGATCAACGGCCACAAGTGGTTCACGAGCGGCGCGATCGGCGCGAGCTTCGCGATCGCGATGGTGGTGACGGACCCGGAGGCAGAGCCGCACCGGCGGATGTCGCAGATCATCGTGCCGACGGACACGCCGGGGTTCAACATCGTGCGGCCGGTGCCGGTGATGGGGGAGACGGAAGGCGCGCACTGCGAGATCCTGTACGAGGACGTGCGCGTGCCGGTGACGAACACGCTGGGCGAGCCGGGTGACGGCTTCCGCATCGCGCAGAGGCGTCTCGGGCCGGGGCGGATCCACCACTGCATGCGCTGGCTGGGGCAGATGCAGCGCGCGTTCGAGATCATGTGCAACTACGCGCTGAAGCGCGAGGTCGGCGGTGCGCCGCTGGCGGAGAAGCAGACGATCCAGAACTGGATCGCCGACTCCGCCGCCGACATCCAGGCGTGCCGGCTGCTGACGATGCATGCGGCGTACAAGATCGACCAGGGGGATGAGGCGCGCGTCGAGATCTCGCTGATCAAGTTCTACGGGGCGAAGGCGCTGCACGACGTCATCGACCGGGCGATCCAGGTGCACGGGGCGCGCGGGGTGTCGGGGGACACGCCGCTGGAGAGCATGTACCGGAACGCGCGCGCGGCGCGGATCTACGACGGGCCGGACGAGGTGCACCGGATGGTGGTGGCGCGCCGGATCCTGCGGGAGTTCAAGGCCGGGCGCGCGTGGGAGTTTGAATAACGACGCTGGCCCTCCAGGTCAGGGTGAACGAGACGGTCCGCACGAGCGCACCATCTCGAAACCGTCGGCCACGTAGGCAATCTGCTCGGTGCGGCCACCGGCGAAGTCCTGGCGGCCGTCGCAGTAGGCGGTCGCCTGCGATGCATCGGCGGCGCCGGCTACCCAGCCCGGGAGCGCGGGCTGCGCGCCGCCGGTCACGGTCGCCCACTGGAACGGGGTGGACGAAATGCCGACGCGGATGTGGTGCGCCTGCAGGAAGTCCGTCGCGCCCCTGATCACGAGCGCGTTGAGCTGCGTGTCGTCTGACCACGTGCTGACGATCTGCACGTCCAGCCACCACGTCCGCGCGTCTACACCCCGCAACGTGGCGTAGTCGTAGGCATCTCGGGCGGCGTCCGCGCCGTAGAGGTACGCCTCGCACGTGGGGCTCACGCCGCAGCTGCGCTTGAGTTCGCGCTCGACCTCCGGATAGGCGGCCGGGTCGTAGTTGGTGTTCATGTAGACCGAGACAGGCGAGGGTGCGCGACGCGCCCACGCGTATTCATCGGCGAGGCATGGATTCTGCGTAAATGCCCAGCCTCTCGTGACGCCGATGATGCCGAAGTCGAACCGACCCTGAGGCAGGGGCGCTCCGCACTGGGGCGACGAGATGGCGTATCCGGTAGCACCTGTGGCGTAGGGGGCGGCGTTCGGGGTCGCGGTAGGGGCTATTGGGCTGGCCGTGGCGCGGGCGGCGGATCGGCAGTGGCGTGGCCCTCCGCGCGGTGACAGGCGGACGCGGTCACGAGCAGCAGGGCCGCGATGGCCGGGAGGGCCAGGCTTTCGATTCGACGGCGGATCGCTGACATTCGACGCTCCAGTCGCTCGCCCTGCATTCCATGAGCATGGGGCACCGTGAGCGTCGCTGGGCGACGGGAGGCGTACGCCTCGGCGACGGGAAGGCGACGGGCGGCCCGCCTAGATCGGCTCGAGCGTGCCGGGGAGGACGCCGGCGGGCACTTCGATGCGGATGGGGTCGCCGGGGCGGACGGGGCCGCCTTTGAGGACGATGCCCATGATGCCGGCCTTGCGCAGGATGCTGCCGTCGGGCTGCTTGATGGCGACGAGGCCGAGCAGGCGGGGGTCGACGCCGTCGAGCTGGTTGCAGGGGTTGCGGCAGCCGGTGATCTCGACGATCGCGCTGTCGCCGAGGTGGAGGCGGGCGCCCGGGGCGAGGGCGAAGAGATCGATGCCGCGGGTGGTGACGTTCTCGCCCATGGCGCCGGGGGTGACGGTGATGCCGTGCGCGGCGACCTCCTCGAAGAGCTCGCTGGCCATGAAGTGCACCTGGCGGGCGTTCGGCAGCTCGGGGGTCTTCTCCGCGCGCGAGCGGTGTCGCACGAACTCGCCGGCGTGGTAGTCGCCGTCGACGCCGTGGTTGGTGACGAGCGTGACGACGTCGCGGGGGATCTTGCCCACGCCGGGCGTTGGCTTGCTGTTGACGCTGACGACGTGCGGTGTCTCCATCGTTCCTACTTCCCCCATCGCCATCGCGCCGGCTCACCCATCGCGTAGCAGACGTAGATCAGCGCTAACACGAGCATCACCGACGCCACGGTGCAGATGGCCACCAGGATCGGGCTGACCGACGCCGCCGCGATCGATCCCGTGACGGTGCCGGTGAACAGCAGGGCGAAGACGCCGACGACGGCCCACCCCTGCCACGTGCAGGGCGTCCAGCCGTAGCCGTAGCGGCGGGCGCGAAACCAGTAGCGCTGTTGACCCTGCTGCACGTGGAAATCATATCGGACGGCCGTGGCGTCAGGCGGCCGGGTGAGGGTACTCGAAGGCGCCGGGGTGGTCCGGCTCGGCGATCCTCCGCTTGCCGCTCCAGTCGTCGATCTCGATGCGGTAGACGCTCGTGCGGGCGCGTTCGTCGGGCGCGCTGCGGCCGTAGTGTTCGTCCGGGCGCAGATGGGGGAAGTACTTGTCGACGAGCACCTGGAGGACGCGCTCCTTCTCGGCGTCGTCGTCGATGAGGGAGGCGCGGCCGAAAACGGTGACGCCGGCGTACTCGACGCTCATGTTGAAGGCGATGGGCGCCGGTAGCAGGCGGCCCATCTCGCTGACGCTGAAGCAGACGCGTTCCTCCACCTCCACGTTGGCGCGCGTGCGGCCGACGGGGGCGCCGTGCATGTAGATGACGTGCGCCGGCTCGTCGAAGACGAAGAGGTTGGAGTTGATGAAGGGCTGGCCGTCGTACACGGTGGCCAGGCAGGCCATGGGGGCGCGGCGCAGGAACTCCGCGATCCAGCCGTCGTCGTCGACTGCGCGCTCGCGGCGGCGGACCTCTGCGTACGGGCGAGTGGCGTAGTCGCGTGGCACTGCTGGCCTCCTGTGCGGTATCATCGCGCGAAAGTGGCATCTCTGGTAGCGCCAATTCGGGCGTAATTGACAGTGCCATTGAGGGAGCAGCGATGGTGTCAACGAAACAGCTCGATGGATTCCCACAGCTGTCGGTGGATGCGGGCGCGGCGGAGCCGATGTTCCGGCAGCTGTACGAGCGGCTGCGGTCGGCGGTGCTCGCGGGCGAGCTGCGCGCGGGGACGCGGCTGCCGTCGACGCGGGCGCTGGCGTCGGCGCTGGGGGTCTCGCGGAATACCGTGATGGCCTCGTTCGAGCAGCTGCTGGCGGAGGGGTACCTGGAGGGGCGGGTGGGAGCGGGGACGTACGTGACGCACACGCTGCCAGACGATCTGCTCAGGCTGCGCGAACAGGCGAGGCCGATCGAGGCGACGCCGGGATCGGCGAAGCCGCTCTCGCGGCGAGGGGAACTGCTGACGGCGACGCCGGTGAGCTACGCGCGTTTGCCCGGGCCGCCGCGGCCGTTCCGGATCGGCGTGCCGGCGGCGGACGCGTTCCCCTTCGAGCTGTGGTCGCGGCTGGTGGCGCGGCGATGGCGCAGCGCGCCGCAGGAGCTGCTGGGGTACGGCGATCCGGCGGGCTACCGGCCGCTGCGGGAAGCAATCGCGGCGTACGTCGGCGTCGCGCGCGGCGTGCGGTGCGATGCCGGGCAGGTGGTGATCGTCGGCGGGTCACAGCAGGCGCTGGACCTGTCGGCGCGGCTGCTCTTGGACGATGGCGACGCGGTGTGGATGGAAGAGCCGGGGTACCAGGGCGCGCGTGCGGCGTTTCGGGGCGCGGGCGCGCGGGTGGTCCCGGTGCCGGTGGACGACGAGGGGCTGGACGTGGCGGCGGGGATGGCGCTGTGTCCGGACGCGGCGATGGCGTACGTGACGCCGTCGCACCAGTTCCCGCTCGGCGCGACGATGTCGCTTTCGCGGCGGCTGGCGCTGCTGGAGTGGGCGGAACGTGCGGGCGCGTGGATCATCGAGGACGACGTGAGCAGCGAGTACCGCTACGCGGGCCGGCCGCTGGAGGCGCTGCAGGGGCTGGACCGCGGCGGGCGCGTGATCTACGCGGGGACGTTCAGCAAGGTGCTGGCGCCGGCGATCCGGCTCGGCTACGTGGTCGTGCCGCCGGATCTCGTGGATGCGTTCGTGGCGGCGCGCGCGGTCTCCGACCGGCATTCGCCGTCGGTGGACCAGGCGGCGCTGGCGGACTTCATGGAGGCGGGCCACTTCGAGCGGCACGTGCGGCGGATGCGGGCGCTCTACCACGAGCGCCAGGCGGCGCTGGTCGATGCGTGCGGGCGGGAGCTGGGCGGGCTGCTGGAGGTCGAGGCGGCGGACGCGGGGATGCACCTGCCGGGGCGGCTGCCGCCCCTGGCCGACGACGTGGCGTGCTCGGCGGCGGCGCTGGACGCCGGGATCGAGGCGACGGCGCTCTCGCGGTACTGCGTGCAGCCGCCGCCGTCACCGGTGCTGCTGTTGGGGTACACGGTGGTGCCGGCGGACGAGGCGCTGGGCGCCGTGCGGACGCTGGCCGGGGCGCTGCGCCGCGCGATGAGTTGACTCAGGCGGGCGAACTAGGCGCCTGGGGTGCCGGTGGGGACGTTTTCGGCGGGCGGCGGTTTCGGGGCGCCGCCGGTCTTGCCGAGGTCCTGGCGCACCTGGATGTAGCGCAGGACGTCGGAGCGGTTGAGCATGCCGACGAGGTCGCGGCCGTAGACGACGGGGAGCTGGTTGACGTCGTGCGTGGCCATCATGCGCAGGACGGCTGTCAGGTTCTCGGCGGGTGAGACGGTGTGCAGCTGCGTGGCCGGCGTCATGGCGCGATAGACGCTCGTCATGGGCCACTGGTCGCGGGGCACTTTGCGGACGTCGGTGAGGGTGACGAGGCCGGCGAAATCGCCACCGGCCATCACGGCGAAGCAGCGCGCGTTGTGCTTCAGCACGTATTCGTGGACCAGCTCCTCGAGGCTCAGGTCCGGTGCGACGCGGGTGACGTCGGTCTGCATGACGTCGCGGACGGCGATGCCGCTGAGCGTCGTCTCGATGAGGAGTTGCTCGTAGCTCATGGCGGACGCGTTGCGGAGGAAGAAGCCGATGAGCACGAACCAGAGCCCGCTGAAGAGGCTGGTGAAGTAGATGGACACGACGCCGAGGCCCATCATCCCGTAGGCGATCCACTCGCCGGTCTTCGACGCGACGCGCGTGGCGCGGAGGCGGTCGTGGTTGCGCGCCCAGACGATCGAACGGAAGACGCGGCCGCCGTCGAGCGGGAAGCCGGGCAGCATGTTGAAGATCGGCGAGCGACGCGTTGATGACGGACGAGGTAGGCGCAGATGCCGGCGGCGCCGTCGTTGACGTTGTAGAGGGCGGCCCAGCCGCCGGCGAAGAGGAGCCCGAGCGCGAGGCTGGTCAGCGGGCCGACGATGGCGATGCGGAACTCCATGCCCGGCGTATCGGGCTCGCGGGTCAGGTTGGAAACGCCGCCAAAGACGAAGAGCGTGATGCTGCGCACGGGGAGGCCGGCGCGGTTCGAAACGACGGCGTGCGACAGCTCGTGGGCGAGGATCGAGAGGAAGAAGACGCCGCCGATGAGGGCGCCGGCGATCCAGAGCTGGGACGTGCGTCCAGTTGGGGTACACCTCGGTGAGGACGCCGGTCGCGAACGACCAGGTGACGATGGCGAAGATGAAGATCCAGCTCCAGTGGATGCCGATATCGATGCCGAAGATGCGGCCGAGCTTGATCGAACTGCCCATTACGCCTCGGGACGGAAGGGATACCGGATTCCGCCTACATAATCATGATACGGCACGGCGGCACGACCGATCGTGACGAAGGCATAACGAGGCGCGGCCGGGCGGCTATCAGGGCGGGCGTAGGGTGCGGGCGTCAGGCGCCGACCTTCGCCTCGAGCTGGCGGAGGCACTGGCTGATGGTCTCCTGCCGCCAGTTCGACCAGATAGGGCCGTGCTGGAAGGCGATGTTATCCTCGCGGACCTTGGCGCGCTCCTCTTCCGTCATGTCGGGCTTGCGGAAGCGCTCGTACATGGGGCGCAGGGTCGTGCGCATCTCCTCGTACGCCAGCTCGGGGCGCTCGATGAAGTGCGTGATCTCTTGCATGTCCTTCGTGTAAAAGACGGCGACGGGGATCGACTCGAACTCGCCATCCTTGAGGAATTCCGAGATGATGTCCTTGTTCTCGTCGCGCTTGAAGATGCGGATCTCGAGCCCCGTGGCCTCAGCGAGGCGGGCGAAGACGGGCATGCCGCGGAAGACGTCGGGGCACCAGTCCTCGCCGATGACGAGCAGCTTCGCGGGCCCGCCGGGCTTCGCCATGAGCGCCTTGAACGCGGCGACGTGCTCGGGGGAGACCGTCATCTCGTCGTAGTTCTCCTCGAAGCGCTTCTGGTTGCGCTCGATGCTGGCGATGTATTCGGGATAGGTCATGCCAGCGGCGAAGCGCTCCGGCGTTACGACGCTTTCCTTCTGCTGGACCATCACGAGCTCCCTTCACTTCAGCGTCGCGCGGGGACTTCCAGCTTAACACCGATTGCGCGTTAGTGACTACGCTTTCGCTAGCGGGCGAAGTGTTATTCTGCACCGCAGTGAATGATTCCGCCACCATGCTCCCGGCCCCCGAGACGCCCACGGCCCGGCGGCCGTCCCTACGCTGGCGGAGGGATCTGCTGTTCTTCTCCATCGCCGCGTTCATCGTCGGGCTGGACCAGCTGACGAAATGGTGGGTGCGGGACCATCTCGCACTCTACGAACAGTGGCCCGACCACTCGATCCTCGGCGCGCGGATCATCCACGTCGTCAACAGCGGCGCGGCGTTCGGCATCCTGCAGGGGCAGACGCCGTTCCTCATCGTCACGAGCCTGCTGGGATTGGGTGCGATCGTCCTCTACTACGTCTACCCGCCGATGGAGCACGGCCTGATCCGCGTGGCGCTGGGGATGCAGCTCGGCGGGGCGATCGGCAATTTCATCGACCGCGTGCGCGTGGGTGAGGTGACCGACTTCATCGACGTGGGGCGCTTTCCGACGTTCAACGTCGCGGATTCGAGCATCAGCATCAGCATCGCCGCCGTGTTGATCTTCTTCGCGCTGCAGGAGGCGGACGAGGGGCGGAAGAGGGCGTCTTCACCGCCGGTCGATGCGGGATCCACGCCAAGCCACGAAGACTGAACTGGCCGCCGACCGCGCGGGCGAGCGGCTCGACGTGTTCGTCGCGCGGCTGCTGCCGGAGTTGACGCGATCGCGCGTGCAGCGGTTGATCGACGATGGGCACGTGGCTGTCGCGGGGCAGCGGGCAAGGGCGTCGCTGCGGCTCGAGCCGGGGCAGCGTGTTTCCGTCGACGTGCCGCCGGCCGTCGAGCTGGACGCCGTGGCGGAACCGATCCCGCTCGACGTGATCTTCGAGGACGAGGACCTGCTGGCCGTGAACAAGCCCGCGGGCATGACGGTCCATCCTTCGCCGGGCCACGCGACCTCGACGCTGGTGAATGCGATCCTCGCGCACTGCCGCGACCTCTCGGGCATCGGCGGCGTGCTGCGGCCGGGGATCGTGCACCGGCTGGACCGCGACACGTCGGGCGTGATCCTCGTCGCGAAGAACGACGCGGCGCACCAGGCGCTGGCGAAACAGCTCAAGGACCGCACGGTCGAAAAGACGTACGTGGCGCTCGTCGAGGGCACGCCGAAGCCCGCGGAGGGCGTGATCGACGCGCCGATCGCGCGCGACCCGCAGCGGCGGCAGCGGATGGCCGTCGTGGCGGGCGGGCGCGCGTCCGTCACGGCGTACAGCGTGATCGAGCGGTTCAAGGGGACATCGTTGATCGAGGCGCGGCCGAAGACGGGGAGGACGCACCAGATCCGCGTGCACCTCGCGGCGATCGGCCATCCGATCGTGGGCGACCGCGTGTACGGGAAGGCGTCGCCGCTGATCGGGCGGCAGTTCTTGCACGCGCGGAGCATCGTCTTCACGCATCCGCGCACGGGCGAGCGGATGGAGCTGGAGGCGCCGCTGGCGGTGGACCTGGCGGAGGCGCTGCGGCGGTTGCGAGCGGGACGTTAGCCCGCGGACGTTCGCGGTTGCCGTCAGCCGGAGGCGTCGAGGACGGACGCGCCGTCGTCCTGGGAGCGATCCCAGAGGTAAGGGAGAGACGCAGCGACGCCGCCGAGGCCGGCAACGGGTGCGACGAGCGAGATCGGCCCGAGGCTTGCGAGGAAGAAGCCGGCGCAGATGCCCCAGAATGCGACGAACGACGCGCTGAACAACGCCCAGACGGAGCTGAAGGCGCGAAGGAAGCTCCACATGCCGTAGCCCAGCAGGTACGTCAGGATCAGGAAGAACGTCGTGCCGTAGGTCGCCGCGGCTGAATCCGCTCCTTGGAGGTAGCTCCGCGTGGCGATCGCGAGCGCGGCGAGAGCCGGCAGCTCGGTGGTGGCGAGGATGTAGAGGGCGGCGCCGCGCCCGGGACGCCGAAGGAGGACGTGAGAGGCGCGTACGTCGCGCGGAAGGCTTACGGCGAGGCCGCCGACGCTCACGACCAGGAGGATCTCTCCCGCTCTGGCGATGCCCGAACGCGTAGAGCGTAACCATCGTGCCGACGAGGAACGCGGCGGCGCCGACGGCCAGCGCGACGTCGCGCGAGAGTCGCAGGCGCAGGACGAACCACACGCCAACACCGGCGGCGTAGAGCGCAAAGATTCGTCGAGGCCACGACCGTGGGATGGACGAGATCGATACTGCGCCCCGCGGCGCCATCCATCGTCGCGAGGTAAACCGGTGCGAGTGCCACCAGCGCCGCCGGGACCGCGAGGGCGGCGACGACGTACGGAATGCGCAAGGAGCGGATTGCCATCGCCTACTCCTACGCGTCACCGGGCGGGAGCGATCAACGCCCGCTACATGAGGCTCACGGGGTCGACGTCGACGGACCAGTTCGGGGGGAGGACGAAGTCGCGGACGAGGGCGGCGGGGTCGCGGCCGCGGAGGAGGAGCTGCCAGCGCCAGCGGCCGCGCACGCGGGGCACGTACGCGGGCGCCGGGCCGAGCACGTCGGCGTCGTTGCCGAGTTCGGCGCGGCGGTGGGAGAGCGCGCGGTGAAGGCGGAGCGCCTCTTCGCGGGCGGCGCGGGGGTTCGGGTGCGAGAGCGTGAGGCGCACGAGGCGACCGAACGGCGGGTAGCCCGCTTGCCTGCGTGACTCCAGTTCGGCGGCGGCGAAGCCCTCGTAGTCGTGACGCGCCGCGGCTTCGATGGCGTAGTGGTCGGGCGTGTAGGTCTGGATGATGACGCGGCCGGGGCGCTCGCCGCGGCCGGCGCGGCCCGCGACCTGCGTCAGGATCTGGAACGTGCGCTCCCCCGTGCGGAAGTCGGGCAGGTGCAGCGCGACGTCGGCGTTGACGACGCCGACCAGCGTGACGGCAGGCATGTCGAGGCCCTTGGCGAGCATCTGCGTGCCGATGAGGACGTCGGCGTCGTGCGCCAGGAATTTCGCGAGGATCTGCTCGTGCGCGTGGCGGCCGCGAGTGACGTCGCGGTCCCAGCGCAGGAGGCGGGCGTGCGGGAAGGCGCGCGCGGCCTCGGCCTCCACTTTCTCGATGCCGATGCCGAGCAGGCGGATGCGGGGGCTGCCGCACTGCTTGCAGGTGGCCGGGAGCCGCCAGTGGCGGTTGCACTGGTGGCAGACGAGGCGGTCGTACTGCTTGTGGAAGGTGAGCGCGACGGCGCAGGAGCTGCACTCCGGCACGTAGCCGCAGTCGCGGCACTGGACGTGGCCGGCGAGGCCGCGACGGTTGAGGAAGAGGATCACCTGCTCGTCCGCGGCGAGCGCGCGCGACACGGCAGCCTGCAGCTCGCGGCTGAACATCGAGCGGTTGCCTGATTGCAGCTCGTCGCGCAGGTCGACGACGGTGATCTGCGGCATGGCGGGCGTGGCTTGTGGTGTGGTCGCACCGTCGGCGCCGGCGACGGGGCGGATGCGCTCCGGCAGGGAGAGCAGCGTGTAGGCGCCCTCGCGGGCAAGCTCGTAGGAGGCGACGTCCGGCGTGGCGCTGCCAAGGACGAGCGCGGCGCCTTTTCGTCGGGCGAGCTCGATCGCCACGTCGCGGGCGTGGTAGCGGGGCTGGGCGTCGTGCTGCTTGTACGTCCACTCGTGCTCTTCGTCGATGACGACGAGCCCGAGATCGGGCTGAGGGGCGAAGATGCTGGAGCGCGAGCCGATGACGACGTCGTAGCGGCCCTGTGTGATGCCGTGCCACTGGTCGAACAGCTCGCCGTCGGTGAGGCCGCTGTGGAGGACGGCGACGCGCTCGAAGCGCTCGCGGAAGCGGCGCACGGTCTGCGGCGTCAGCGCGATCTCCGGCACCATGACGACCGCGCGGCGGCCGAGCGCAACGCAGTGGTCGAGCGCGTGGAGGTAGACCTCCGTCTTGCCGCTGCCGGTGACGCCGTGGAGGAGGAAGGTGCGCGGTTGGCGCTGGTCGATGGCGGAGCAGATCGCGTCGGCCGCGGCTGACTGCGCGGGGAGGAGCTGCGCGGGTGGGCGGGGCACGACGACGAAGTGCGAGAGGGGATCGCGCTCGATTGCGCGCTCGTGGAGCGTGATGGCGCCGATGCCGGCGAGCCAGTCGGCGGTCGCGGTCTCGACGCCGGCGGCGCGCAGCTCGGGCAGGGTGCGCTCCTCGTGTGCGGAGAGCTCGCGGAGGGCGAGCTCCGCCTGCGCCGCGCGTTTCGTCTGCGTCATGCGGCGGATCTCCTCGGACGCTTCCGCCGGCGAGATGCCCAGCGTGACGTTGTGGCCCTCGCGGTCGTAGCGGATGGCGCCGGCGCGGAAGAGGCGGTCGAGGTTGGCGCGGCTTCCGGCGAGGCGCTGCGCCTCCTCAGCAGAGATGGTGCGCTTCTGGAGGAGGCGCTGCAGGACGGCGCCGCGGCGCGAGTGCTTCGGCGGCGCGGCTGCCTCGGCGAGCCGCAGCGCCTCGTCTGCCGGTACAGCCAGCCGGGCGACGCGTACGGTCTTCGGGCCGACGCGCGGGCGGGCGAGCGAGAATTCGCGCTGGGCGAGGCCGCGCTTCTCGAGCTGCGCGAGCACCGTGTCGACGTTGCCGAAGCTCAGCCGCGAGCGGAGGGCGTCGAGATCGCGCGCGCCGTCAGCGAAGAGCGACGTCAGCAGGTCGCGCTGGCGTTGCGAGAGGTCGTCGATGCCGGCGATCTCTTCGCGGTCGACGAGCGGCTGGACGAGCGTGAGCGGCTTGCGCTCGAAGCCGGGCGGGAGGAAGAGCGCGACGCAGTCGAAAATCGGGGCGACGTAGTAGCCAGCCAGCCACTTTGCGACCGCGAGACGGTCGCCGTCGAGCAGCGGGGCGTCGCCGATGATGGAACGGACCGGGCGAATCTTCTCGGGCTCGGAGAAGGCGGGCGTGTCGTGGACGTCGAGCACGATGCCCTGCAGGGTCTGGCGGCCGAAGGGGACGTATACGGCGTGGCCGGGACGGACGTCGAGGCCGGGCGGGACGCCGTAGCTGAAGGTCTGGCGATGCGGGAAGGTGGAGTTGACGGCGACTTCCGCGAAGAGCGGCGGCGCATCGACAGCAGGACGCTGGAGCTGGCGGCTGGCGGTCACGTGGCGGCTCCGTCCTTCGGGCAACAAAAGAGGAAGGCCGTCCTGCCTTCCTCATCGTACACGCGTTTCGTGCGAAAGCTTACGGCTGCCGCTACGCCCGCGGCTTCTCCTTGATGCGGGCGGCCTTGCCGGTGAGGCCGCGCAGGTAGTAGAGGCGGGCGCGCCGCACGCGGCCCTGGCGCACGACCTGCACCTTCTCCAGCCGGGGGGAGTTGATGTTGAAGGAGCGCTCGACGCCGACGCCGTGGGC
The DNA here is from genome assembly GCA_963843685.1 of uncultured Chloroflexia bacterium. Lineage (GTDB taxonomy): Bacteria > Chloroflexota > Dehalococcoidia > DSTF01 > JACRBR01 > DASQHL01. The sequence continues at coordinate 569,691 of CAWJLO010000010.1, read as the reverse complement.
GATGCGGCGTACGGTGAAGTTGGCGCCGGCGCCGCCGCTGTTACGGCGGATGACGACGCCCTCGAACACCTGCGTGCGCTCGCGCTCGCCCTCGACGACCTTGGCGCTCACCTTGACGGTGTCGCCGGCCTGGAAGGGCTCGATCGCGGGGTTCTCTTTGAGTTCGATCAGGTTGCTTACGTCCATGGCCCACGAATCGTATCCGAGGGGCCGGACGGTCGCAAGGATCACGAATCGGGGAGGCCGTCGAAGCCGCTCACGAGCGTCGCCTTCATGGCGTCGAGGTCGAGGCAGGCCCAGCCGGGTGTCGGGATCGATCGCCAGAGGGCGAACGGGTCGCCGAAACGGCGCTCGACGGTGAGCCACGAGGTGAGCACGCGGCCGTGGGTGACGACGGCCGCCGGGAAGGGGCCCGTTTCGATGATGGCGATGGCGCCGGCGAAGCGGGCCGCCGCTGCGGCGGCCGTCTCCGAACCGCGCACACTGGTGGCCGGATCTTCAAGCACCGCGCGCACCGTTTCGGAGAACTCGTCGGCGTTCGACGCGAAGCCGCCGGCGAGCCGCGTCTCGTGGAGGCCATCGACGGTGTGGACCTGCAGGCCCGTGCCTTCGGCGAGGAGGAGGCCGGTGCTCATGGCCTTGGGCTCGCGGCTGCTGTAGATCGCCTCCAGGCTCCAGCCGGCGGCGATGCGGGCGAGTGCGCGCGCCTGCTCGACGCCGCGCGGCGAGAGCACCCACTCCTCGGGCGGGACGGCCGGCTGGATGGCGGGAGAGGCGTGGCGGACGAGGTAGAGGAGGCGCATCGTCAGACCGGTACGCCCGTCAGGAACATGAGGCCGCGGGCCAGCACCTCGCCGACAACGACGGCGCAGACGGCGATGTAGAGCAGCCCCGTCGCCGACATCATCGCGTTCTCGTTCGCCGGATAGCCGCGGCTGGAGACAAACGACATGTAGGCGAGCGCGGCGGGAAAGGCGAGACCGAGGGCGATGCGCAGCCAGAAGGCGGGGTTGGCGCTGAGCGACGTCGATCCGAGGAAGGCCGTGGCGGCGGGCACTTCGCGCGCGGGGACGATGACGTTGACGATGAGGAGGAGGGTCTGCACGGCGATCGCCGCGACGAGGAGGAGGGTCAGCTCGGACAGCGGCTCGCGGGGCAGGCGTGGCGTCATCAGGTACCAGTGGCCGAGCGTCATCGCCTCCACGACCGCGCCGACGGCGATGGTGCCGGCGGCGAGGCTGAGCAGCGCGCCCGCGTAGCCCCAGGTCGGGAGGCTGACGTAGTAGGCGACGATGGCGACGTAGGCGACGCCGACGGCCGCGGCGAAGGCGCCGCTGACGAGCGACATCTCCTTGTCGCCGCGCGCCAGGAACCAGTTGTAGGGCAGCGTCGTGATCAGGAAGACGATCGAGCCGCCTTTCACCCAGTCGAACAGGTGCTGGTCGAGGTGGTAGCCGCCGATCACGGAGCCTGGATCGAGCACGAGGACGTTGAGCAGCGTGACGATCGCCCCGGCGGTGATCATGCCGGCGCAGAACTTGAGGAAGCTGTCGGCGACCTGACCCCGCACCTGGGCGAGGAGGCAGACGAGCAGGCTGCCGACGGAGAACTCGACCAGGACGATGAACGAGGTGTAGGGGAGGGCGTCGAGGTTCATGCGCGCACAGCCTACCGGCTACGCGATCGACGTCACAGGCTCAGTGGCGCGCACGCCACGCATGACGTGGCCGAGCCGGCGCCAGTCGTCCTCCTGCAGGCGCTGCGGGCGGTGGAGCGTCGACTGGCGGCTCGGGTGGTACATGGGGACGAGCGTGCGGCCGTGCCACGCGGCGGGTGTCGCGACGTCGCGGCGGAGGTCGAGCGCGTGCGGCGCGATGGTGCGGAGCGACTCCAGTGCGACGCGGCCGAGGGCGACGACGACCGGGGCATCGAGGTTCGCCAGCGTGCGCGCGAGGAAGGGACGACAGCGTGCGACCTCGGCGGTTGTGGGCGGGCGGTTCCTGCCGAGGGCGTCAAGTGGATTGCACAGCACGGCGTTGGTGACGAAGACGTCCTCGCGCGTGAGGCCGGCGAGCGAGAGGAAGGCGGCGAACCGCTTTCCGGACTCGTCGCGGGTGAGCGGGACGCCGGTGATCGCGCCGCCCCTGCGTCCTACCGCCTCGGCGACGAACGCGACGCGCGCGTTGAGCGGTCCGTTGCCGGCGCCGAGCACGTGGCTGTGAGCGACGCCCGAGCACGCGGTGCACGCGCGGACGTCTTCCACCAGGCGAGCAAACCCATTGACCGACGGGTCGGACTGGTCGCGACATGGTCGCTATTGTAATGCGCTCTCAGTTGTGTGATCCCTCTTGTAACGGCGCGGGCATGGGCGTAGGATCGCGATCGATACAGCGAAGGCGGAGGCGCGCGATGCGACCGGTGCCCGAGTACGACCCGAAAAGCTGGCTGCTGAAGGCGCTGCGCGAAACGGCGCACGCGATGGAGTCGCTGATCTGGGATCTCGACGACGACGCGCTCGACCGGCCGCCGGCTGACGGTGAGTGGTCGTGCGCGGAGTTGATCCGCCACATGGGCGAGATGGAGCGGCGCTACATCGACCGGCTCGAGCGCATGGCGCGCCTGGACTCGCCGGCGATCGAGGCGTTCGACGCAGACTCGATCGCAGATGACTGCGCCGATGACGAGCAGGGCGTGTTCGACCTGATGGACGAGTTCGCCGTTCAGCGGCGCCAGTCGGTCTACCTGCTCTGGTCGCTCGATCCGGAGGACTGGGAGCGGGAGGGCGTGCACAGGTACCTGGGGCCGCTGACGATCATGCAGGTCGCGCGGGAGATGAACGAGCACGACCTCGCGCACCTCTGGCAGCTCCGCCGCCTCTGCGACCGATTCGAAACCGCGCCGGTCCAGGCCTGACGCGCCGAGGCTGGTCAGCATCGCCCGGCTCCGGGTAATCTGAGCTCATGGCCATCCTGCCGATCCGTATCGCTGGCGACCCCGTCCTGCGCGAGAAAGCGAAGAAAGTACCCAGGATCGACGCGTCGATCCAGAAGCTGATCGACGACATGATCGAGACGATGCACGCGGCGCCAGGCGTCGGGCTGGCAGCGCCGCAGGTCGGCATTTCGCTACGCGTCGTGGTCATTGAGACGCCGGACGAGGGGTCGTTTGAGCTGGTGAACCCGGAGATCGTGAAGACGTCGGGAGAGCGGCGAGTGAAGGAGGGCTGTCTCTCGGTGCCGGGGTACCAGGCAGAGATCACGCGCGCGCGGAACGTCACGGCGAAGGCGCTCAACCGCGAGGGGAAGGCGATCCGCATCAAGGCGCCGGCCGACTCGCTGCTCGCGCAGGCGCTCCAGCATGAGATCGGCCACATCAACGGCATCCTGTACATCGACTATCTGTCCAGCGCCGACGAGCTGATGCCGGTGAGGCGCTCGGTGGACGACGAAGAGGAAGAGGCCGAGGTCAGCATGGCCTGACGGCGGCCGTCGCGATGCCGTAGAAAGGTGGGGAGCGCGGAGGACGCGGTCCCCGTTTCATTTCATGAGGCAGTTCACTCCGGCGAGCGAACTCAAGCGCCTGCTCGACGAACTGGCGGCGCCGGCGCGCGATGCGGGACTCGAGGCCTACGTCGTCGGCGGCACCGTGCGCGACGTGCTGCTCGGGCGCGCGACGCGCGATGTCGACCTCGCGGTGGCTGGTGATGCACTCGCGTGGGGACGCGACCTCGCGGACAGGCTGGGCGGGCACTTCGTCGCGCTCGACGACGAGAACGCGGTGGCGCGCGTGGTGCTGGACGAGCCTCCGGGAATGTATATCGACGTCGCGGCGCTTCAGGGCACGCTGGACGACGACATGCGGCGGCGGGACTTCACCATCGACGCGCTGGCCGTGCCGCTCGGCGGGGGCGACGTGATCGACGTTAGCGGCGGGCTTCCCGACCTGGACGCGGGCGTCCTCCGCATGAACGGGGAGTACGTCTTCGACCACGATCCGCTCCGCGCGCTGCGGGGGGCCCGTCTTGCGTCGGAGCTGGGCTTCCGGATCGAGCCGGAGACGGCGGCGGCGATCCGGGCGCGCGCGTCGCAGGTGGTGCGGGCGTCGCCGGAGCGCCGGCGCGACGAGCTGGCGCGGATGCTCGCGCTGCCTCGCGCCGAGCCGGGGATCAGGTTGCTCGACGAACTGGCATTGCTCGACGTCGTTCTTCCGGAGCTGGCGGCAGGGCGAGGCGTCAGCCAGCCGGGTGGGTTCCACGCGTACGACGTCTTCGAGCACAACGTCCACTGCATCGCCGCCATGGACGACATGCTGGCGCCAAGGCGGCCGGCCGGCGACGGCGGCATGTTGTGGGACGGGCTCTGGCGCTGGTTCGGCTGGGCGGAGGAGGAGCTGCGCACGTACCTCGCGGAGGAGATCACGCCGGGACGCACTCGCGCGGCTCTGCTGAAGATGGCTGCGCTGCTTCACGACGTGGCGAAGCCGGCCACGCGCACAATCGACGAAGAAGGACACGCGCACTTCTCCGGGCACGGCGACGCTGGCGCCGAAATCGTCACGCGCAGGATGCGGCACCTGCGCTTCTCGACGGCGGAGATCACATTCGTGGCAAAGCTCGTCGCGGAGCACCTGCGGCCTGTGCAACTGGCGCAGGTTGGCGACGTGCCGACGCGTCGCGCGCTGTATCGGTTCTATCGCGATCTGGGCGATGCTGCTGCCTGCGGTGCTGTTCCTCTCGCTGGCGGACGCGGCGGCGGCGCGGGGGCCGGCGATGACGGCGGAGGGTTGGTCAAGGCAGGCGGCGTATATGAACAGCCTGCTCGTGCGTTCGATGGAGGAGGAGGGTATAGTGCATCCGCCTCGGCTCCTGACGGGGCATGACATAATGTCGATACTCGGACTGCGCGAGGGGCCCGCGATCGGCAGGTACGTTGAGGCGCTGCAGGAGGCGCAGGCGGCGGGGGAAGTGGTGAGCCGGGAGGCGGCGCTGGAGTTCGTCAAGAAGCTGGCGCGGGAAGGGATTGAGCCGGGGCGATGAACGCAGCAGAGCTGGGGTTCGTCGTTATCGTCGGCATCATCGTAGCGTTCTACCTGATCGTGCTGCGCCCGCAGCAGCAGGAGCAGAGCAGGCAGCAGAAAGACATCAAGGACCTCCAGGTCGGCGACGAAGTGCTGACGACGTCAGGCTTCCTGGGGACCGTCAAGGATGTCCATATCCCGGAGACGGGGCCAGTGCAGATCGTGATCGACTTCGGCAACGGAATCGAGATCAACGCGTTGACATCGGCGGTCTCCCAACGCGTAGCGGCGGGTCAGACACGGTTCTCGGCGATGGTCGCCAAGTCCGAGGAGAAGAGATAACCGATGCGCAGGTGGCGCGACCGGCTGTTCGTGGTGCTGATCTTCCTGATCGCGGCAGGCGCGATCTACGCGGTGTGGCCGGATCAGCCGGACCGCTACCTCCCGAGCGCGATCCCGTGGCCTTCGGGCCGGGGCGTCCCGGCGAGCCTGGGCCCGCTGAAGCTCCCGTGTCGTTCCACCGACAAGAGCGCCACGAGCGCCACGGGCGTGAGTTCCACGAACACTGCTGCAAGTGCGGCCGCCACGAGTTCAGAGAACCCGTCAGCCAACTGCCGGGGCATGACGCTTGGCCTTGACCTGCAGGGTGGCTCGCGGATCGTGCTCCAGGCGGACCTGAGCAGCGTGGCGGGAGGCGTCTCCGACCAGGAGCTTGACGACGGGATGAACGCCGCCAAGTCCATCATCGACAGCCGCATTAACCCGTTCGGCGTTTCGGAGTCGGTGGTGCAGCGGTCGGGCAAGGACCGGCTGATCGTCGAACTGCCCGGCGTGAGCGCGCAGACCGCGCGTGACATCACGCGCCCGGCGGTACTGATGTTCTGTGAAGGGCTGCAGAACGGCGGCCAGGCGACGCAAGGTTCCGGCACGACACCGGTCGCGGTCGTGCCGACCGGCACCGTCGTCTACTACAAGCCGGGCTCCTGCGAGCCGGACGTCGACGCGAACGGTGACATCGCCGTCGCCACCAAGGCGGCGGACGGCACGCTGACGATCGCGAAGAACGCCGACGGCACGATTCAGCGCGTGACGCCGCAGTACGTCGCCGCGCAGTCGGCGCCGCGGGACAATATCGTGTGGACGCCGGCGAAGGGCGAGTTGAACGGCGCCCTGACGACGATGACGGGCAAGTTCCTGAAGTCAAACAGCCAGGTCGGCTTCAGTTCGATCGGCGCACCGCTGCTCGACTTCAGCATGACGAGCGACGGCGCGAAGATCATGGGCTCGCTGACACAGCGGCTCGTCGGCATGCCGCTGGCGACGTTCCTGGACGGACAGCCGGTCCTCGGCGCCAACGGCAGCGTCATCGCGCCGACGATCCAGTCGCAGATCACGGATTCCGGGCAGACAACGGGATTGACCCTGAATGACGCGCAGAGGTTGCGCACGTTCCTGAACAACGGCGCGTTCCCGATCCCGCTCAAGGTGATCCAGCAAGAGGACGTGGACGCGACGCTGGGCGATCAGGCCGTGCGCGATTCTGTCCAGGCGGGCCTCGTTGCGATGCTGCTCGTCATGGCGTTCATGATCCTCTACTACCGCCTGCCGGGCGTCCTCGCGGCGATGGCGCTCGTGGTCTACACGGCCGTCGTGCTGGCGATCTTCAAGATCGGCATCCCGGGATCGGGCCCGATCACGCTGACGCTCGCGGGCATCGCCGCGTTCGTGCTGTCCGTGGGCATGGCCGTGGACGCGAACATCCTGATCTTCGAGCGTACGAAGGAGGAGCTGCGCAACGGCCGCAGCCTGATCCCGGCGGTGGAGGCGGGCTTCTCGCGCGCCTGGCCATCGATCCGCGACAGCAACATTTCGACGCTGATCACGTGCGCGATCCTGTACTGGGCGGGCAACCAGTTCTCGTCGAACCCGATCAAGGGGTTCGCCATCACGCTTGCGATCGGTGTATTCGTCAGTCTGTTCTCGGCGATCACGGTGACGCGCACGTTCCTGCGACTCGCCATCGCGACGCCGCTGGCGCGGCCGCTGTGGCTCTGGACCGACGACGCTCCGGATATCGAGACGCCGATGGACGCGCGCGCAATGCCGGGGCCGGAGGCTGTCGAGAATGCTTGACCTGGTCGCCAAGCGAAACTGGTTCTACCTGTTCTCCGCGATCCTCGTCATCCCGGGTGTGATCTCGCTGATGATCCCGCCGCGGCTGAAGCCGGGCATCGAGTTCACGGGCGGCACGACGTTCTCGTTCACGTACGCGCCAGCGGACGTCTTCACGGTGGGACTGCCGTCGCAGGTCGCGCTGGACAAGCTCCAGAGCACGCTCACCGACGATGGTTACGGCCTCGTCCAGGTGCAGTCCGGATCAAACAACCAGGCCACGGTGACTGTCAGCTCCGTCAAGAGCGACGGCACGGCGGTGACCGAGGACGGCTTCAAAGCCGATCTCGAAAAGGCGGCCACGGACGCGGGCGCATCCGGCGGGCGCCGCATCCGTCGCGGGGCTGACGGTTGACACTCCGACGAGCAGCGCGGTCCATAAGCTGATCTCAGATTTAGGGCACTCGGAGGCGCGTGTCCAGACGACAGGCACCGACAAATTCCTGGTGACCACGAAGGAGATCGAAGGATCGGCGACGACGCCGCCCGTTGGGCCGGCGCTGCCGTCCGAGCGCGAGAACATCGAATCGGCGCTGGGCAAGCAGTACGGTGGATTCGTGGACACGCAGGGCAAGCCCACGGTGCAGTTCACCGAGTTCTCATCTGTTTCGGCGGCCGTGTCGCGCCAGATCGGTCGCAACGCCGCGATCGCCGTGATCGTGGCATCGATCGCGATCACGCTGTATATCACATGGTCGTTCCGCAACATTGCCAACTCGATGCGTTACGGGATCTCCGCCATTGTGGCGCTCCTCCACGACGTGCTGCTGGTCGTCGGCGTGTTCTCGATCCTCGGGAAGTTCTTCAACGTCGAGGTCGACACCTTCTTCATCACCGGTCTGCTCACCGTCGTAGGCTTCAGCGTGCACGACTCGATCGTCGTGTTCGACCGCGTGCGCGAGAACGTAGCGCGCGGGCTGATCCGGAACTTCCCGGACGCGGTGAACCACAGCCTGTTGCAGACGGCGGGCCGGTCGTTCAACACGTCGCTGACGCTGATCTTCTCGATCCTGGCGCTGTTGCTGCTCGGCGGCGGGCAGCATCCGCGACTTCCTGCTGGTGCTGCTGGTCGGCGTTTCGACAGGGGCGTACAGCTCGATCTTCATCGCGAGCATGTTCCTGGTGACGTGGCAGCAGGGCGACATCCCGCGCGCGTGGCGGCGGATCGCCGGCAGGCGTGGGGCCGCGCAGCCTGCGGAGGCCGCACCAGCCGAGTGACCGTCGGCTTCGTCTACGACCCCCTGTTCCTGGAACACGACACGGGCGACCACCCGGAGTCCGCGCAACGGATGCTGGCGGCGATGGCGCTGCTGGAGGAGAGCGGGCTGCTCGGCCGGCTGCACCGCATCGCCGCGCGTGACGCCACGCCCGACGAGTTGGCGCTGGTGCACGACCAGCGATACGTCGCCGGCGTGCGGCGCGTGGCGGAGCAGGGCGGCGGCTGGGTCGACCCCGACACGGTGATCACGCCCACCTCGTACGACGTGGCTGCGCGCGTCGTCGGCGGGACGCTTGCGGCGCTCGACGCCGTGATGGCGCGAGACGTCGACTCCGCGTTCTGCCTGGTGCGGCCGCCGGGCCATCATGCGACGCCCGTGCAGGCGATGGGGTTCTGCCTCTTCAACCACATCGCGATCGCGGCGGAGTACGCGAGGCGCAGGCACAGCCTCGACCGCGTCGCGATCGTCGACTTCGACGTGCACCACGGCAACGGGACGCAGGACGCGTTCTACGAGGACGCGGGGGTGCTCTACGTCTCGACGCACGAGTATCCGTTCTATCCCGGCACCGGGCCGCGCGAGCGAGATCGGCGCGGGGGAGGGGCGCGGGTACAACATCAACATCCCGCTGCCGCACGGCGCCGGCGACGAGGTGCACCTGCGCGCCTTCGAGGAGGTCGTGCTGCCGGCGCTACACCGATTCCGGCCCGAGCTGATCCTCGTCTCCGCCGGGTATGACGCGCACTTCGCCGACGAGCTCGCCGGCCAGCGATTGAGCGTCGATGGGTACGGCGCGCTCGTCTCGATCGTGCGCGACGCGGCCGGTGAGCTGTGCGGCGGGCGGCTGCTGCTCGCGCTCGAGGGGGGGTATCACCTCGTCGCGCTGCCGTGGTGCGTGCGCCGCACGTTGGAGCTGCTGCTCGGCGACGAGCCGGCGGCCGACCCGCTCGGCGTCGCCGGAGTGCGCGAGCCGGACGTCGATGCGGTGCTGCGCGAGGTGAAGTCGCTGCACGGCTTCGCATGAGCGCGCGTTAGCCGCTCGCAACGGCCGCCGATACACTCACGCCATGACTGTACGCACGCGCTACGCTCCCAGCCCGACGGGAGTGCCGCACCTCGGCAACCTCCGCACGGCGCTGTTCGACTATCTGCTCGCGCGGCACTTCGGCGGCCAGTTCGTGCTGCGCATCGAGGACACGGACCAGACGCGCTACGACCCGTCGGCGCTCGAGGGGCTGCAGGAGAGCCTGCGCTGGCTGGGCATCGATTGGGATGAAGGGCCGGAGATCGGCGGGCCGTACGGGCCGTACGTACAGTCCGAGCGGCTGCCCTACTACCGCGCGGCGGCGGACCGGCTGCTCGCGCAGGGCGACGCGTACGAGTGCTGGTGCTCGTCGCAGCGGCTGGACGAGGTACGGGCGGAGCAGGCGCGGAACAAGCTGCCGCCCAGGTACGACCGGCGCTGCCGCGAAGAGGCAGGACGCGCGCTCGCACGCACCGAGGCGGAAGCGGAGGGGCGCAACTGCGTCGTGCGCTTCAAGACGCCGCTGGAGGGCCAGATCTCGCTTGCCGACGCGATCCACGGCGAGACGGTGTTCGACCTGGCGACGATCGACGACTTCGTGATGCTGAAGTCGGACGGCTTCCCCACGTACCACCTGGCGTACATCGTCGACGACGACATGATGAAGATCACGCACGTGCTCCGCGGCGACGAGTGGCTGCCTTCGGCGCCGCGGCACGCGCTGATCTATCGCGCGCTCGGCATTGCGCCGCCGGTGATCGCGCACGTGCCGCGCGTGCTGGGGCCGGACGGCGCGAAGTTGAGCAAGCGGCATGGCGCGACGAGCGTGTTCGAGTATCGCGACCAGGGCTACCTGCCGGACGCCGTGTTCAACTTCCTCGGCCTCGTGGGATGGTCGCTGGACGACAAGACGGAGATCATCTCGCGGCAGCAATTCATCGAGCACTTTACGCTGGACCGCATCGTCAAGAACCCGGCGATTTTCAACATCGAGAAGCTGACGTGGATGAACGGCGTGTACATCCGCGAAATGCCCGAGGCGCAGTTGGTGGACGTGTTCACCGAGCGCCTGGAGCACGATCTGCCGGCGACGATCGCCCGTCCGATCGACCGCGCGCTCGTTGCCCGCATCGCGCCGTTGATCCGCGAGCGCGTGAAGCTGCTGTCGGAGGTCGTCGAGTACTGCGACTTCTTCTTCACGGACGTGCTGAGCTACTCGCGCGAGGATCTGCTCGGGAAGGCGTACGCCGGTCGTCCGGCCGACGCGCGAACGGCGCTGGAACGCGCGCTTGTCGTGATCGAGGGTGGCGCCTTCGAGCACAGCGCGCTCGAGGCGTCGCTGCGCGAGCTGGCGGGCGAACTGGGCGCGAAAGCCGGCGATCTCTTCTCCCTGATCAGGGTGGCAGTGACGGGGAAGCGCGTGACGCCGCCGCTGTTCGAGAGCATGGAGATCCTCGGCCAGGAGCGCTGCGCTGTGCGGCTGCGCGCGGCGATCGAGGCGCTCGCGTAGGGGAGAGCGCGGGTTGTCGGGCTCAAAATGGCCGTGCTAGACTTCGTGGCGACGCTGGGGATTCGTCTAATGGTAGGACAGCGGATTCTGGATCCGTATGTGGGGGTTCGAATCCTCCATCCCCAGCCACTTGGCGCATTCGTCTAGCGGCCCAGGACACCGCCCTCTCAAGGCGGAGATCGCGGGTTCGAATCCCGCATGCGCTACCACGATGCTTCGAGCCCGGACGCGCGCGTTCGGGCTCTTTTTGGTTTGTCCAAGAGTGCGAAGCTTACTTCCGCCCGCACGCTCGTACGCAGACGAGAGGTCTGGAAACGCCAGGAGGTCGATGCCGATAGAATCCTGATCGAGTGGTGCCGGGCCCTCCGGCACATCGGGGGATCGAATGTCGGTAGCAGCCCGGGAGCGAGTGGCCGAGGCGTCGGGCGCTCGGATGGTCGATCCGTTGCGCGAAGCCGTCGCGGCGCCGATCCGCCGGCACTGGGCTCAGCTCCTGCCCGGGATCGCCGTCGTCGCGCTGTCGCTCGCCCTGAACACGTGGTCGCTCTCGATGGTCGGGTACGGGAACACGTACTACGCGGCCGCCGTCCGCTCGATGACGGTGTCCTGGAAGAATTTCTTCTTCGGCGCGCTCGATCCCGGCGGCTTCAGTACGGTCGACAAGCCGCCGGTCTTTCTCTGGGTCGGCGCGCTCGCCGCGCGGACCTTCGGCTATTCGACGTGGTCGCTGATTCTCCCGAGTTCGATCGCGGGGGCCGCGAGCGTGGGCCTCCTCTGGCTGATCGTCCGTCGGCACTTCGGGACGATGGCCGCCACGATCGCCGCGAGCGTGCTCGCGTTATCGCCGATCTCGGTCGCCGTCGACCGGTTGAATCTCCCTGAGCCGTTTCTTGTGCTGGCGCTGATCGCCGCGGCGGGCGCCGTGCTGCAGTCGCTCGAGAGTCCGAACTGGCGGGCATGGATCGTCGTCGCGGGTGTCCTCGTGGGCGTTGCGTTCAATATCAAGATGCTGGCGGCGTGGATTCCGGGCCCCGCGTTCGCCGCCGCCATCGTTGTCGCCAGTCCGAAGGCGTCGTGGGACACGGCGCGCGAACTGCTTCCGCGGCTCGCGCTCCTGGCGGCGGTGACGCTCGTGGTGTCGGCGTCCTGGCTGCTCGTAGTGGATGCGTGGCCGCGATCCGATCGGCCGTACATCGGCAGCTCGACCAACAACTCGGCCGTCGATCTGGCGCTGGGATACAACGGCTTCGCGCGCCTGGCGGGCGACGGTGGCGGCGCCGTCCCCGTGGTGCCGGGTGGCGAGGATCCGGGAGGCGTGGCCGGCCCCGGCGGCATCTTCGGGGGCTACGCCGGTCCGCTGAGGCTGTTCGACAACGCAAACGGCGGACAGATCGGCTGGCTCCTGCCCTTTGCGATCGGCAGCGGGCTGGCAGCGCTCTGGTTGTGGCGATTCGACCCGCGGCGGCGTGCCGCGGTGCTGTTGTTCCTGGGCTGGATTGCGCTGTACGGCGAGATCTTCTCGTTCGCACATGGCACGTTTCACGCGTTCTACACGTCGGCGATGGTCCCGGGCGTGGCCGCGTTGATCGGCATCGGGGCGACGACGCTTGCCGAGGAGGCACGGCGTGACCGGAGATGGATGGTGGCGCTGGTCGGGCTCGTCGCGCTGACCCTCTGGACGCAGATCGAGATCGCCGGTCGCACGCCGGACTTCTACGGGTGGGTGCAGCCTCTCGCGATCACCGTCACGTTCGTGGGTGGTGCGTCGATCATCGCGCTCGCGCTTCAACGGTCGACGCTGTCCAGCGGCATCGCGCTGAGCCTTGCGGGCCTCCTGCTCTGGCCGGCGGCGTGGTCGTTGAGCGCCGCGTCGAATCCGTCGTTGAACGCCACGCTCCCGCAAGCGGGCCCTCAGCGCGGAGCGGCGGGCGCCTCGTTTGGCTCAATGGCCTTCGATCAAGGGACGGGGGAGCTGGCTGCGTGGCTGGAGTTGCACCACGATCCGATCGCCACCTGGCAGCTCGTTGTGCCTAACTCGCAGGACGGCGCGCGCCTCATCGCCCAGTACGGAATCCCCGTCATGTCGCTCGGTGGGTTCCTCGGCTGGGACGACACGATCTCCGTGTCGCGGTTTGCGGACCTGGCGGCGGCGGGATCGGTCCGCTACGTGCTGCTCACCGGGGGGTTCTATTCGATCGACGAGAGCCCGGTGCTGTCGGCGATTGAAGTCGCTTGCCGCCCGGTGGAGGCGGAGACGCTGCCTATGAAGTATCGCTATGATCTCTATGACTGCGCGGGTCGGGCTGCGAGTCTCCGCCAACGCACGACAGAGACCGCGACAGGCCCATCGGAGTAGGCCCGCGAACAGGGGTCAGGCCTGAGAGATAGATGTTTAGCGCTTCTCGCCGATCCAGGCCACCGGCGAAGAGTTCGGAATGTAGAAGAGGAAGATGAGCGAGATCCGGCTCGAACCCGTTGACTCGGTCGCAGTGACGACCGTCATGGACAACGTGACGGATATGCTCGTCGTCGATCAGGGCCCCGCGAAACGAGCGGGGATCGCGAGCACGGGACGGCCGCCGATGCTGGCGGCGCCGACGCTCGAAGGGGGCCAGACGATCGACCAGGTGCTCGCCGAGCACGGCTTTTCGGCGCTCGTCACGGTCACCGCGAAGGGCCGATCCCGCCGCATCCTGTTCGACGCCGGCGTGACGCCTGACGGCGTGGCCGAGAACATGCGCCGCCTCTCGCTCGACCCCAAGGACGTCGAGCTTGTGGTGCTGAGCCACGGGCATTTCGACCACACGACCGGGCTGGACGGATTCATCCGCTCCGTCGGCCGCGCCAACCTGCCGGTGATCATCCATCCCGAATTCTGGACGCGGCGGCGGATCGCGATCCCCGGTCGGGAGCCGCTCGAGATCCCGTCGACGAGCAAGCAGGCGCTCCTCGGCGCGGGGTTCGAGATCGTGGAAGAGCGGCGGCCGTCGTTCCTGCTGGACGGCGTCGTGCTGGTCACCGGCGAAGTGGACCGGACGACCGAATTCGAGCGCGGGTTCCCCGTCCATCAGGCCTTCCGCGACGACGCCTGGCAGCCGGACCCGCTCATCCTCGACGACCAGGCGCTCGTGCTGCACGTCAGGGACCGAGGGCTCGTCGTGCTCACCGGCTGCGGGCATGCGGGTATCGTCAACATCGTGCGATACGCGCGGAAGCTCACCGGCGTCGAAGAGGTGTACGCCGTGATCGGCGGGTTCCACCTCAACGGCGTCCTCTTCGAACCGACGATCCCGGCCGTGTGCGACGCGATGGCGGCGTTCGCGCCACAGTGGATCGTGCCGGCGCACTGTACGGGCTGGCGGGCACAGCTCGCGCTCGCCACGCGCCTTCCGGCGGCGTACATCCAGAACACGGTCGGCACGCGCTTCGAGTTGTAGCGACGCGCTCGCAAAGGGAGGGACTAGCTCGCCTCAGCGGCGATCGCGGCGAGGAGGCCGGCGAGATCGTCGCCCAGGAGCTCCCCGATCGTTTCGACGGTGAGGTCCGCGGGAGGGAAGGCGCCGACGATCCGTTCGTCGGTCGCGTAGTGTCCCTGTCGGGGGAAGACGGTCGTGAGCCGGCTGCCCCACACCTGCTTCATCGCCGCGAGGATCCGCAGCTTGTCATCGACCATCACGTAGTGCCGCGCCGGGTAGCGCGTCTCCACGTCGTCCAGCATCTCTTCCTTGTGCACGTAGATGAGCACCTGCCCGTCCACGGCGTCCCACAGGCCGGAACGCACGACCTTGCGTGGCTGGAAGACGACGTCCCCGTCGGACAGGATGACGGTGGGGCCATGGCGACGCAGCCTGCCGATCAGGTCGAGCGCGCCGGGATAGACGCGGTCCGCGAACGGATACTCCAGCAGGTAGGACGAAACGTTGAGCAGATGGGGGTCGCGGGGGTGCTCGACGCGGTACCGCTGCAGGGCGCCGAGGTAGTCGGCGTAACCGAGCTCGGTACGCAGTTGCTCGAAGATCGCCCAGTAACGCTCTTCGCGCTCGGGGCCGAACTCCTGCGCGAGGTGACGCCGCAAGTCTCGTTCGACGTGGTCGTTGTCGAGCAGCGTATTGTCGACGTCGAGCAGAAACACGGTCTGTGATGATGACATCATCGTGCGGACCCTACTCCGCGTCATTGTTCCTGCTACGCGCTGCGCGATCAACGCAGTGCGCAACGGCGTGCCGTCGCGCGCTTTTCGTCCGGCTGGCAGTATCGTCCCAATACCTGTCAGGATGATTGCGACGCGTGATCACCCGTCGGGAGCAAGGAGCGCAGACGTGCCGGACGCCGCCAACGACTTCAACCAGCAGATCATGGCCGAATTTCACGCCAATGCGGGCAAGGTCGGCGGACGCTTCCAGGGGGCGGAGATCCTCATCCTCACCTCCACCGGAGCGCGATCTGGACAGACGCGATGGAACCCGCTCGTATTCACGCGGGACGGCGATCGATTCGTCATCGTGGCATCGAAAGGCGGCGCGCCGACGAACCCGGACTGGTATTACAACCTGGTCGCCAACCCGTCCGCCGTCATCGAGGTCGGGACGGAAGTGATCCCGGTTGAGGCGTCTCTCGCCTCCGGCGCCGAGCGCGAGCGCCTGTACGCTCAGCACGCGGCGACCATGCCACAGTTCCTCGAGTACGCGAAGAACACCAAACGGTCCATCCCGGTGGTCGTGCTCACGCGCAGGAGTTGACCGTCCCCCGGGACGGCCCCATCGCGCCATCGTGGCGGCCGCGACCAGCCCCATATCTGTTGCGGCTGAGGCGGCGGCCAGGCCGGGCCACGGCAGCGGCCGTGTCTTCGCCGTCGCGTCGCGGCCGCACGCGATACCCTACCGACACGATCCGTCATCAACCGCCCGAAAGTGAGCCCGCACGTGCCGTCGCGCCATCCCCCTGACAGCCGACTCCCCGTCGCAGCCGTGGCGGCCGCTGTGACCGCGTGGGGCTGCGGCAACGTCCTCGTGAAGCTCGACTCGTTCGACGGCATCGTGCTCGCGCTGTACCGGCTCTGGGTCGCCGTGGCCCTCATGTTCGTGCTGACGTCGCTCGCCGGTATCCGGCCGACGTTGCGCGACCTGCGGGAAGCGGTGCCGGGCGGCGTGCTGTTCGGCGTCAACATCGTCATGTTCTTCAGCGCGCTCAAGCTCACCAGCGTCGCCGACGCCACGTTGATCTCCGCGCTGCAGCCGGCGCTCGTGCTGATGATCGCGGGACCGTGGTTCGGCGAGCGCGTCGGCATGCGAGAGATCGCCTGGACGGCGGTCGCGCTCGGTGGAGTGGTGCTGGTCGTGCTCGGCTCGGCCGGAACGCCGGAGTGGAGCCCCGGCGGCGATGCGCTGGCCGTTGGCGCCGTCGTGACCTTTACGGGCTACTTCATCGTGTCGAAGCGGCGCCGGGCGGGGTTCGGCGCGATCGAGTACGTGGCGGCGGTGCAGCTCATCGCGGCGCTGGTCGTGACGCCGATCGCGCTCGTCTCCGGCCAGCATCTCGGCCGCGGCGACGTGATGGACTGGGTCTGGCTGCTGACGATCGTCTGCGCGAGCGGCATCGGCGGGCACGTGCTGGTCAACTGGGCACACCGCTACGTTGACGTGACGATCTCGTCGTTGATGATGCTCGGCGTGCCGGTGGTCGGGGCGGTGGCCGCGTGGATTGTCCTCGACGAGTCGCTCGCGCCGCTGCAGGTCGCCGGCGGGCTGGTGACGCTTGCCGCGCTGTTCATCGTGGTGCGGCGGCCGGCGGCGGAGGAGATCATGGAGACGGCCGCCGGGAGCATGACGGTCGGCGGCTGAGCCGCGCCTTGGCATGTGCCCGAGGATCCGTGCCAAGATGTAATTGTCCGTTTCGTGAACCTGAGGGGAGCCCACGACATGCCAGCCGTTACCGCCGATTCGCTCACACTGCCGCGCGTTGAAGCGCCACCGGATGCCACCACGGCGTGGCGCCCGGTCGCGAAGGTGGTGACGGCGCACAGCCAGCTCGAGGGCGAGGGGTTCGTCGTACGGCGGCCGTTCCCGAGCGCCGACCTGTCGATGGCCGACCCGTTCCTGCTGCTCGACCACCTGGGCGCCGTCGAGTACGCGCCGGGCGAGGCGAAGGGCACGCCCTGGCACCCGCACCGCGGCTTCGAGACCGTGACGTACATCCTCGACGGCGGCTTCGAGCACCGCGACACGACGGGCGGCGGCGGCTTCATCACGGACGGCGCGACGCAGTGGATGACGGCCGGCGCCGGCATCCAGCACATCGAGCAGCCGCCCGAGCGGCTCGTGGCGACGGGCGGGCTCTTCCACGGCACGCAGCTCTGGGTGAACCTGCCGGCCGCGCAGAAGTGGGTGCCGCCGCGGTACCAGGACATCGAGTCGCGCGACGTGAAGCTGCTGTCGAACGACGACGGCTCCTCGGTGATCCGTGTGATCGCCGGCGAGCTGGGCGCGCACAAGGGGCCGGGGGTGACGTACACGCCGATCACGTACCTCCACGCGACGGTGGCGCCGGGGGCGAAGCTCTCGCTGGCGTGGCCGCGCGACTTCAACGCGCTGGTGTACGTGCTTGCGGGCCACGGGCACGCGGGCATCGAGCAGCGGCCGCTGGAGGAGGGACAGCTCGCGGCGTTCGGCGAAGGCGACGCGATCACGGTCCGGGCAGCCGCGCGACAACCGGTCGCCGCGGCGAAGGGCTGGGAGGTGCTTGTGCTCGGCGGTCTGCCGATCCGCGAGCAGGTGGCGCGCTATGGCCCCTTCGTGATGAACACGCGTGACGAGATCTACCAGGCGCTTGAGGACTTCCGGGCCGGCCGCATGGGGACCGTGCCCGCGGAGCGCGTGCCGCATCGCACGAGCGCCGACGAGGAGCCGGCCAATGGGGCGGGCTCCGGTCAGGCCTGAGGTTCGTCGGCTATCGACGGCCTCGCGGCGCACCCTGAAGACCTCGCCGGGGCTTACGCGCATTGCCGCCATCGCCAGCAGCCCCAGCACCACGTTGAAGAGCGTGGTGATGACGTGCGTGCCGGCGGTGTAAGCGACGGCCGCATCATTCGGCACGGAGTAGAGGGCGAGGACGCTGAGCAGCGCCACCTCGTACGTCCCGAGATTGCCGAAGGTGATCGGAAACACGGTGAGCATCGCGACGACGACGGTGATCGAGAGGTATGCGGCGAGCGGCAGGTCCAGATTGAAGGTCTGGCCGTACGCCCACAGGATGAGCAGGTCGACGCCCCAGCCGAAGAGGTTGAGCAGGATGGCGACGGAGAGCAGCCGCGGCCGCCGGATCACCTCCAGACCCTCGTGGACCCGCGGCCAGTAGCGCTCCAGCGCGGCAGCCCACGCTTTCGGCAGAGCGCGCATGATGCGCCACGGGGGCAGCTCGTCCGGCATGAGCCGGCTGCCGACGATGGCGCCGGCGAAGAGCAGAGCCGTGGCCGCTCCGACGAGCCACAACAGATTTGCGGACGCGAAGCCGACGCCAGGCAGCGCGAAGCTGACGATGATGAAGATCACCATGATCGCGGCGTCGATGATGGCTTCGGCGCCGCGGCCCGCCGCGAGGCCCGCGCGCGGGAGGTTGTAGCGATTCGCGACGATCTGGATCTTCACGATGTCGCCCGCGCTCGCCGGGATGACGGCGTTCACCAGCGTCCCGATCAGCAGGGCGCCGAAGAGACCGGGCGCGGGCGGCGTCCCTACCTTCGTCAGCGTGATCTGCCACTCGAGCGCGTGCACCATGCGCGAGAAGACGTAGACGCCGAGCGCGAGCGCCAACCATGCGTAGCTGGCGTTGCGGAACGCTGTGCCGACCTCGTGCAAGTCCACCTGCCACACCGCCAGTGCGAGCAGAACGGCGGCCAGCACGGCCTGGAGCAGCCAGGGGTTGCGCATGATGCGCAACATCCGGAACGGCAGGCCCGCGCGGGCGTGCGTGTCCAGCGGCGGGGGCTCTTTGGGCGGAATCACGGCGGCAGAGCCTCCTGAGAATCGGCGCCCTGCCAGAACGAAGCGAGCACCTCGAGACGAGTGGCCGGCGCGTG
This sequence comes from uncultured Chloroflexia bacterium, assembly GCA_963843685.1. Lineage (GTDB taxonomy): Bacteria > Chloroflexota > Dehalococcoidia > DSTF01 > JACRBR01 > DASQHL01. The sequence goes on along the minus strand of CAWJLO010000010.1, from coordinate 550,675 downwards.
GCCGCCGAAACGCTCGCTGAGCCGCACCAGCGCGAACGCCAGCGCGACGAGCATGAGCGGTGAGAAGATCAGCACGTTGTTCACGCCGAACACCTCGGCCGTCGCGCTTAACAGCAGCAGCGGCGCGATGGTGGCGCCGTTCTTGAGCGTACTCTGCAATGCAAACGTGCGCCCCTGGCGCGCAAGCGGGACACGGCGGTTGATGTACGTCTGCACGGACATCGTCGTGAGCGCGATGCCGAGCCCTAGCGGCACGGCGAGCGCGCCGGCCGTGCGGAGCGGGGCGCCGGGATGCACGCCGAACAGGCTCAGGAAGCGGAGCGGATTGATGGGGTCGATCACGCTGTCGAGGCCGTAGCGGACGAATCCGAGGAGGCAGAGAGACACCGCGGTGATGACGAATCCCGCGAGGGCGCTGCGCCGCTCGCCCTGCCAGCGGATGATGGCTGGAGCGGCGGCGAGCGCGATGGCGAGTCCGATCGACGAAGGCGCGAACACGTACACCGCGTTGGCCGGGTCGAGGCCGAGCACGGACTGCACGTAGCGCGGTGCGAGGATCTGAAGCACGAAGTTAGCGGTTCCACCGAGGACGCCCACGATTAGCATGGTCCCGATGGCCGGCTCGTCAGCCAGCCAGCGAATCATCGAGGGCAGTCCGATCTGCGGCATGCGCCAGCGGCGCTGCGCTTTCTCGCGCGTGCGGATCTGCATGATGCGGCCCGTCGCGAGGAAGAGCATAACGCCAGACACCGCGAAGACGGCGCGAGCACCGAGCACCCCCAGCAAGATGGGCGCGAGCAGGGCAGTGCCGAACGCGGTGCCCAGATTCGAGGCAAGACTGAGCAAGGAGTTGGCGCTCGCGAGCTGCTCATCGGAGGCGACGAGCGGACCGATCGATTGCTCGCTCGGGCCGGAGACCTGGCCTAGCACGTTGACCGAGAAGACGAGGAACAGGACGGCCCGCAGATCCGTGCCGAAGTAGAGCGGGATGATGAAGCAGAGCGCCCCCTGTGCGGTGTAGACGATGATGAGCGCGAGGCGGCGGGGCAGCGCGTCGGAGATGGCACCACCGAACAGGCCAAGCAGAGTCGGCGGGAGTAGTGCGGCCACGCCGACGAGCGCGGTGTCGATCGTCGAGCCGGTGCTGCGGGCGACGGCGATCAGGGCGCCGTAGCGGAGCGCGTCCCTTCCGCCGTCGGCGAGAAAGGTAGACGCCATGAGGTACTGGAAGCGTGGGCTGCGGGCGATCGATGTCTCAGGCAGGAAGAACCAGAGAACGCGGGTGACGCGCCGCTCCCGGGCGTCGGGCGCGCCCTCGACGCGCCCAGGCGCGCTCGTGGCCGCAGCGCTTGCCTCGGTGCCAGCGGTCCGCCGCCGGATACGTCTGCGCCGCGGCTTCTCCATAGCGCGAGTGTACTGCCGCCGGGCGCGAACGCCGCGTGCCACCTAGGACCGCCTGTCAGAGAGAAGTCGCTGAACCCCCACGGCATGGTGCACTGAGAACAGATTGGAGATCGGCAACCTGGCACGGCGTGCCCGTGGTCGCACATAACCGGTTCGAAACCGCTCGTGCTCCCATCCGGCGCTAATGTGTGTAAGCGAAACTCCGGTATTAGACGAGGTTCCCCGTGGCAGACATAACACTCGAATACGACGACTTCCTGGACGGCACCGGCAGTTCCTGGCGCCGGCGTGCCATCATCGCGGGCGTGGTCATCGTCATCGCGGCTGTGGGGGCGTATTTCGCATGGGATCACTGGATGCGCGGGGGTGCAGCCGCGGCGGCGCCCGTCTTCACCGAGGCCACCGTGGCCACCGGCAACGTGACGAAGACGATCAGCACCAGCGGCACCGTGTCGGCCGACAAGACGTCGAACCTGAACTTCACATCGTCCGGAAAAGTCACGAAGGTCGATGTAACCGTGGGCCAGACCGTGAAGCAGGGCGACGTGCTGGCGGAGATCGACCCGACGGACGCGCAGAACTCGCTGAGGAACGCCGAGGCCGGGCTCGCGAGCGCGCAGGCTCACTTGCAGACGTTGCTCCAGGGCAGCACCCAGTCGGCGCTCATCTCCGCGGACCAGAGCGTGGCGCAAGCCCAGTCGTCGTACGACAAGGCGGTGCAGGCGCTGAGCGACCTCAAGGCGCCGCCGTCCGCCATTGATCTCGAGACGGCGCAGCAGGCGGTGACGTCGGCCCAGGCGCAGCTCCTCCAGGCCCAGGAGAAGCGCAATCAGCTCGATACTGACAACACCGCCGCGATCTCCAGCGCCCAGCAGGCGGTCCAGAAGGCGCAGGACGCGCTCTCGAGCGCCAAGCTGGCCCAGAGCAACGCCGCCGCCAGCGTCTCGTCGACGCAAGGGGCGCTGTACAACGCCGAGTCGTCCTACTGCGCGGGCACCTCTGCCTCGCCGTTGCCGTCGTTCTGCTCGGCGCAGACGTCACCGGTCTCGTCGGCCGACCAGACGACGCTCCTCGGCGTAACGACGTCCGGCTCTCCCGGTGACGCTCAGCTCGCGTCGGCCGTGCTGACGGCGAACACCTCGTACACGAAGGCGCTCTCTGACAAGCAGACTGCCGACAGCGGCGTCGACTCCGCCGAGCAGGGAGTGCAGTCGGCGCAGGCCGCCCTCACCACAGCAGAGGCGGGCCCCAGCGCGGGCGACATCGCGGCGGCGAACGCGGCGATCAGCGCCGCGCAGGTGGCGCTGGACTCGGCGAACCAGAAGCTCGCGGACCTGCAGGCGGGGCCGGCGCAGACCGATCTCACGGATGCCCAGTCCGCCATCGACCAGGCAGCGCTCTCGCTTAAGTCGGCGCAGGCGAAGCGCGACGAGACGTACGCGGGATCGGCAGCTGCGGACATCGAGTCGCAGCGCAACGCCGTCGACCAGGCTCAGGTCGCTGTGGACAACGCACAGAAGACGGTGGACGAGACCAAGCTCACTGCCCCGTTCGATGGCACAGTGGCGGCGCTCAACGTTCAGGTGGGCGATACGGCGGGATCAGGCGGATCAGGCTCTTCGTCGTCCAGCGCCGCGGTCGTGCTGAACACGCCGAATCAGCTGGTGCTCAACTTGACCATCGCCGAGACGGACTACCCGAGCGTAAAGGCCGGAGACACGGGCACCGCCACGTTCTCGGCCCTGACCGGTGAGGTCTTCCCGTTCGTCATCGATTCGATAAGCGCCAGCCCCACGACGACGCAGGGAGTCGTGACCTATCCGGCGACCGCGCATCTCGTCACGGGCCAGCAGGCGGCGCAGATCCTGTCGTCGCTCGCGACGGGAGCCACCCGAACCGGCCAGGGCGCCGCGGCCGGCGGCACGCCGGGCGCCAACCAGGGCGCGGCTGGCCGAGGCGGCACGTACGGCGTTTGCTAATCGCACCCCGGGAGCGGGAGCTACGCCGGGCGCGGGGCAGACAGCGGCCGCTGGGGGAACGCCGATCGCCGGCGCAACGCCTGGAGCAGGCCGGACGTTCGGGCGCGGTGCGGGCGTCGGCGGGGGATTCGCGCAGGCACTCACCAATCAGCAGCAGCCCGCGCCCGGAATGAGCGCGACCGCGACGATTATCGTGGACCAGCGTACGAACGTGCTCAGAGTGCCTGCGAAGGCAGTGCAAACGAAGAACCGCCAGACAGTGGTCACCGTCAAGAACGACGATGGCACGACCCAGGACGTGGTCGTGACGGCAGGCTTGAGCGACGGCACGAACACGGAGATCACGTCGGGGCTCACAGAGGGCCAGACGATTGAAGTTCCCGGCGCGAGCACCGTCACGGCGAGCGCTGCCTCGGCGCTGCCGGCGACCGGCGGCTTTGGGGGTGGCGGCGGAGGCAGATTCTTCGCGGGCGGCGGTGGCGGCGGGGGCCGAGCGGGCAATTGATGGACGCCATAAGTCGCGACGGTATGGCGAGTCCCGTCGGCCGCGGGTCTGGCCGGGCGATGATCGAGCTGCGGGGCGTGCTCAAGGTGTATCACGCGGGTGACGTGCCGGTCGTGGCGCTGAACCACGTCGACCTCGACATCAATCGCGGCGAGATGATATCGATCGTCGGCGCCTCGGGATCGGGTAAGTCCACGCTGATGAACGTCCTCGGTTGCCTCGATCGTCAGACGCGGGGCACGTACCACCTCGAAGGGCGCGACGTCGCGCGGATGAACGACAAGCAGCTGGCGCGGCTGCGCGGGCGGCGCATTGGCTTCGTGTTTCAGTCGTTCAACCTGCTGCACCGGATGAACGCGCTGCAGCAGGTCGAGCTGCCGTTGATCTACCTTGGCGCAACACAGAGGCGCAGGGCGGCGATCAAGGCGCTGGCGGAGGTCGGGCTGGCCGACCGCTGGCACCACAAGCCGACGCAGCTCTCCGGAGGCCAGCAGCAGCGCGTGGCCATCGCCCGCGCGTTGGTGACCAACCCGGCCATCATCCTCGCGGACGAACCGACCGGCGCGCTCGACACCAAGACTACCGCCTCGGTCATGGACATGCTGGTGCGGCTGAACAAGGAGCACGGCATCACCGTCATCCTGGTGACCCACGAGCTCGACGTGGCCGCCTACACACAGCGGGTGATCATGCTCCGGGACGGGTCGATCGTGTCGGACGCAGCCCCCGAGCGCACGAACGTCGTGACGTTTCCTTCGCCGGAGCATCGCCAGGAGCGAGAGGCGGGCGCGGACGCATGATCGTCTGGGACACGCTCAAGATGTCACTGGCGGAGTTCACGACGAACAAGCTGCGCACGGCGCTGACCATGCTGGGCATCGTCATCGGCGTCTGCGCCGTGATCGCGCTCATGGCGGCCGGGCAGGGGGCATCGGCAGGCGTGACCTCGCAGGTGAAGGGCCTTGGCTCGAACCTGCTGTTCATCACCACCGCGTCGACGACAAGTAGTAGCTCCAGTGGGGTACGCACCGTCCAGAGGGCGACGCTGACCACAGACGACGAGGCGATGATCAACGATCCCACGCAGGCTCCCTTTGTCGAGGCGGCCGTGGCGCAGTTCGGCGGCGACACCGGCACGACGAGCAGCGATACGAGGACCGAGCAGTTCATCGGCAACGGGCAGAACACAACGGCGACGCTCGCGGCGACCGAGCCGGCGTATCAGCAGATTCGCAACGTCAAGATGGCGGCGGGGGACTTCTTCACTGAAGACGACATGACGCGAAAGACGCTGAGCGCCGTAATCGGGGCGCAGGTGGCGCAGGATCTGTACGGGACGCCGGACCAGGCGATCGGCCAGCAGATCTCCGTGAACTTCGGACCGTTCTCACTGGACCTCACCGTCATCGGCGTGACGCAACGCCGGGGAGGCACGAGCCCGGACGACACCACCGTGATCATCCCGCTCACCACATTTGAAGCGCGCGTGCCGTTCGGGCGCAGCCCCACGGGCGAATCCACCGTGCAGGCGATTGTCGTGAAGGTGAAAGACGGCTACAACCTCGACACAGCCAAGACGCAACTGACGAACCTGCTGAACACGACGCACACGACGCAGGACTTTCAGATCTCATCACAGGACGACCTGCTGGCGACGTCGCAGAAGGTCGCGCGGACGCTGACGATCCTGCTCGGCGCCATCGCCGGCATCTCGCTCGTCGTCGGCGGCATCGGCATCATGAACATCATGCTCGTGTCCGTCACCGAGCGGACGCGCGAGATCGGCATCCGGAAGGCGGTCGGCGCCAGCCGGGACAACATCCTGATGCAGTTCGTCATGGAGGCCATCATCGTGACGCTCGCCGGGGGCATCGTGGGCGTGGTGCTCGGGGTGGGCGCCGCCATCCTCGCCAACGGACACGATTTCGGCACCGGCACGACCGTACAGACGACGGTGTCCTCCACAAGCGTCGTCGTGGCGTTCGCGGTGTCCGTGATCATCGGGTTGTTCTTCGGGATCTATCCCGCGTGGCGCGCGTCACAACTCGATCCGATCGAGGCGTTGCGCTCGGAGTGAGCGTGCGGTCTAGGACGTGGTCGCGGCGAGCGTGGGTTGCGCCAGGAACCATCCGAACGACGAGTCGAACTCGATCGTGCCCGTAGCCCGGACCTTCTTCCCCACCAGCGTCTGCCAGGCGTCGATGTCTTTGATGCCCAGCCGGTTCTGGCCAGAGTCCTGCACGACTCCATACGCGCTGCCGTCAGGATCCGTGAAGCGCAGGAGCGTGCCCTCGATCTCGACGCGGTCGCCGTTCCACGCGTCCGGGCGCGCGACGACGGTTGCGAGCGTGACGCTCTCGACGGCCGAAGTCGAACGCCTGGGGGACGCCGAGCTTCCACCGCATGATTGGAGCAGCGGGACAGCTGCCAGGATCGCTACCAACGGAAGGATTCGGATCGTGTAGCGAAGAGTCATCGCCTTCAGGTTAGATCGACGAGCGTCCGGCGCCTAACCTGCGGCGAAACGGAACTTCAGATGAGTCCGCGAGTCAAGCGGCGTCGGAGCGGTCCATGCCTTCCCGCAGGAGGCGCTCCACGGCGGCGGCCTCCATCGGCTCTGCGAAGAGGAACCCCTGGCCCAGCTCGCAGTCCAGCGTCTGGAGCCGCGTCAACTGATCGCGCCGCTCGATGCCCTCGGCAACCAGCTCCATGTTCAGCGTCTTGCCCAACTCGATGATCGCGCTTGTCAGTTCTTTCTGATTGACGAGGACGCCGACGTCGTCGATGAACGACTTGTCGATCTTAAGGAGGTCGAAGGGGAACTGCCGCAGGTAGCTGAGGGACGAGTAGCCGGTGCCGAAGTCGTCGATGGCGAGCCGCACGCCGAGGCCCTTCAGCTCGCGCAGCAACGTCATCGTCGCCGTCGCGTCCTGCATCATCACGCTCTCGGTGATCTCCAGTACGAGCATGTGCGGGTCCACGCCGGATGCCTGCAGCACGCCGGCCACGTCGGCGACGAACGTCGGATGCTGGAGCTGCTTCACCGAGACGTTGACGCTGATGGTCCACGGGGGGTCGCCTGCGTACAGGCCCTGCCAGGCCCTCGCCTGGAAGCACGCCTCACGCAGCACCCAGAGCCCCAGGTCCAGGATCACGCCTGACTCCTCCGCCAGCGGGATGAAGTCGCCGGGCGGCATGAGCCCGCGCGTGGGGTGGCGCCAGCGGACGAGCGCCTCGACGCCAATCAGCCGGCCGCTCTTGAGCAGCACCATCGGCTGGTAGTGGAGGGCGAACTCGCCGCGTTCGAGCGCGCGCTGCAGGTCGGAGAGCAGCCCGAGCCGCTCGAGCATCGCGATCTGCATGTCAGGCTGGAACAGCTCGGAGCGGCCCTTCCCGCGCGACTTGGCGACGTACATCGCGACGTCGGCGTCGCGCAGGAGGGCTTCGGCTTTCGCCTGATGGGCGCCCGCGTCGCTGACGGCAATGCCGACGCTCGCGCGGACGAGCAGCTCTTTCCCTTCCAGTTCGAACGAGGACTGCAGCTCCTCAAAGATGCGGTCCGTGACGACCGTGGCGTCCTCATCGTCGATCACGTCCTCCAGCAGGATGGCGAACTCGTCGCCGCCCAGGCGGGCGATGGTGTCGGTGGGGCGCAGGCACGACTGTACGCGCTCGGCGACCTGGGTGAGCAGGCGGTCGCCGGCGGAGTGGCCCAGGCTGTCGTTCACGCTCTTGAAGTTGTCGAGATCCATGAAGAGGACGGCGACCTTGTGTTCGGTGCGCGCCGCGCGCAAGAGCGCGTGCTCGAGCCGGTCCGTGAAGCGCGTCCGGTTGGCAAGCTGCGTCAGGGGGTCGTGCAGCGCCTGGTGCCGCAGCTGCTCCTCCAGCAGCCTTCGCTCGGTGACGTCGCGCGTGTTGAGCACGATGCCGCGGATGGCGGCGTTGGCACACTGATCGGTGCAACTGAATTCGATCTGGCGCCAGGATCCGTCGGCGTGGCGCACACGCGCTTCGCCCAGCACGACGCTGCCAGATCGAGACATGACCTCGGAGAGGGTGGTGATCACCTTCGCAACGTCTTCCGGGTGGATCAGGCTGCCGAGCTTCGTGCCGACGAGTTCATCGGCCGCGTACCCCAGGACGCGATGGGCCGACGGACTCTGATACGTGATCGTGGTGTCGGCATCAACGACTGTGATCAGGTCGGACGCGTTCTGCACCAGCGACCGGAACCGCTCTTCGGACCGCCGCAACGCCTGTTCGGCGTCCCAGCGCTCCGTGATGTCTCGGGCGTTGTAGACGATGCCGGCGACCGACGGCACGTGCAGCAGGTTGTTTGCGGTGGCCTCCAGGAAGCGCCAGGATCCGTCGGCGTGGCGCAGCCGCAGCACGGCGGGATCGTGCACGCCCGGCTCCGCGCTGATGGTGCGGATGGACTCCGTGGCCGCCCCCGCGTCGTCAGGGTGCACGAGCGTCAGGATGCTCCTGCCGATCCATTCGTCGGGCTCGTAGCCCATCAGGCGCTCGACAGAGGGGCTCGCGTACAGCAAGACACCGTCCGGATCGACGATCGTCACGAGGTCGGACGCGTTCTGCACCAGGGAGCGGAAGCGCTCCTCGCTCTGGCGGAGCTGCTCGCGCGATTGCTGCAGGTCCTCGTAAAGCTGCAGTCCTTTGATGGCCGTCGCCGCCTGCGAGACGAGGGCGGAGAGGAACTTCACGTCGGCTTCATCAAAGGACCGCTGGGTCGACGTGGAGAAGGTGACCAGTCCGAGCGCGCGCTCCTGGAAGACGATAGGGAGCATCGCGCACGACAGGACGTGTCCGCGCTCCCAGTTCTTTTGCAGGAAGGGCAGCGTGTCACTTATCAGGTCGACGTTGGGGACTTCGTGGATCTGTGCCGAGGCGACGTCCGAGAGGAGCACGGCCCCGCCGCGGCGCGCCAGCTCGACACCCATGGCGATCTCCGCTTCCGCGCGTAGGCCGCGGCCCTCGCGGAATACGGCCGCCGTCTCCGTCCCCGAATGACGCGCCGTGTTCATGGTGCGGGCGACGATCGCGTCGCAGTCTGCGCTGTACATGTTCAGCGTGACCCAGTCGTATCCCGAAGCCTTGGCGAGCGCGGTGGCGAGCGAGCCGAGTGCGCTGTCTGCCGAGCTGGCCTCGCTAAACGCGCGTGAGACGTTCGCAAGCGCTTCCAACTGGGCGCGCTGACGGGAACGATATTCGCTGCCGAGGATCGCGCCGACGAGGTGGGCGAGGATTGGCCGCATGACTTCGATTGCGGCCACGTGATCGGCGGTCAGTCCCTTCGGCCAGGGGCCGCGCACCATGAGTATCTCGGAGTTGCTCTCGTCAATGGGGAGACTCATGCCGAGATGCGTCGCCGGGCGACCCGCAGCCAGAAGGCTGGCCCCGGTCACGATTCGGTCGGCGACGTCGAAGAGTCCGCCCAGATACTGGGGGTGCGTGGCGGCTTCCCGCCAGATGAGCCAGTACCCCTTTTGCTTGATCTCGTACGTCGTCGGATCGCACGGGCATCCAAGTCGCACGAAGTGCGGGTCGCCGGAGCGCAACACGTAGGCATCAGTCGCATCGAGCACGCCAGCGACGAGGGCGCACGCTCGCTGAATGTCGTCGACGCCGGGATGAGGGGCGTTCGCGATGACCGAGAGTTCGTGCAGCCTGTCGAGCACGGCGGCGCTCCAGTACAGCCAGGCTCACCAATGAGCCTGGCTCATGTCCTTCATTAACATCGACCCCGCGGAGGGTGTGGTTTAGGGATTTGGGCAGCTGGAGAACGCGTCCAACACCGGCCGGAGGGTCCGATTGCGGAACTTCAATGCGCGTCAATCAGGTGCTGACACCCAGCCTGAGGCTACCCGCGCCCAGGCGCGACGACTCACCCTCTTTGCGCAAGCGGGTGAGGTGGCGCGAGAATGATCCGCACGTCCGGGGCGTGGCGTTCACGGAGTCGAGTGAGGAGGAACATGCCTGAGCGTTGGGAGACACTGCAGATCGATGGCGAGATGCGTGCGTACGTGGCGGTCCCGGCCGGCGCCGGTCCGTTTCCGGCGGTCGTCGTGGCGCAGCACGCGGGCGGCGTCGACCAGTTCATCCAGGCGATGACGGATCGGTTCGCGGAAGCCGGATTCGTCGCGATCGCGCCGGACCTGTACCACCGGGAGGATCCAAACAGCGCTGACGACGCGATGCGCCGCATGTCGCGTCTGCGTGACACGAACATCGAGCGCGACATGAACGCGGCGCTGTCCCACCTGAAGGCGATGCCCGATGTGCGCGCGGACCGCATCGGCGTGACGGGGTTCTGCATGGGCGGGCGCGTGGCGTACATGATGGCTGCGCGGCAGCCTGAGCTGAAGGCGGCCGTTGTCTTCTACGGCGGCCACATCATGAACGCGTGGGGAGAGGGACCGACGCCATTCTCGCAGACGGACGCCATCGGCTGCCCCGTGCTTGGCCTGTTCGGGAAGCTCGACGGCAACCCCAATCCGGAGGATGTGGCGAAGATCGACGCCGAGTTGACGCGGCTCGGCAAGACGCACGCATTCCACAGCTACGACGGCGTCGGACACGCGTTCATGAGCGAAGGACGGCCGGGCTACGTGCCGGAGACGGCGGCCGAGGCGTGGGCGCAGTGCGTCACCTGGTTCGGGCGTCACCTGGCGTGATCGACGTCGTCCGGCCCGGGACGATGAAGTGCGTCGTGGGGGTGTCACCGCACAGACCGCTGGGCACCATCCTCGAGCCCGCGCTGCGCGCGCGGATCGGCGAGGCCGACGTCAGGCAGATCGCCGGCGACGTATTCGTCGTGCACTCCGACCTGGAGACGTCGGAGCTGCGCGACGCGCTGGCGGCGGAGCTGGCGGAGGGGGAGTCGGTGTTCGTCGTCGAGTTCGAGCGGTGGTCGGGTTACGGCGACGCGATCGACAGGCGCTGGCTCCTGCGGCGCGGCCACTAGGCGTCCGGCGCGGCAGGGATCGCGTGAAGGGGCCAGCGATGAGGCGGTTCGATCGACGCACGTTCATGGCGATCGGCAGCGGCGCCGTCGCGGCGTTCGTGGCGGCTTGCTCCGGCGGCTCGTCGAAGGCGCCGACGCCCGAGACGTCGAGTGCTCCGCCGTCGCCTGACACCGGTGCGGACAACGGAGCGATCGGCCTGCGCTGGTTCGGCCAGTCGATGTTCCTGATGACGAGTCCGGGCGGGACGAGGCTGGCGCTCGATCCGTTCCACGACATCGGCTACACGCTGCCGCCGCCGCTGGACGCCGACCTCACGACCATCACGCACGAGCACACGGACCACAACAATGGCGACCTTGGCGGGTCGAACGTCGTCCACGGGCTGACGTCCGACGGCTGGAACGACGTCGACCAGGCGATCGGCGACGTGCGCGTTCACAGCATCCGCTCGTACCACGACGACACGCAGGGCAGCCAGCGCGGCCGGAACACGATCTTCGTCTACGAGACGGGTGGCCTGCGCATCGTGCACCTTGGCGACCTGGGGCATCAGCTCGACGACGGCCATGTCGCGCAGATCGGCGGGCCGGTGGACGTGCTGATGGTGCCCGTCGGCGGGTTCTACACCATCGACGCAGCCGGCGCCACGGAGGTGGTCGCGCGGCTGTCGCCGAAGGTTGTGTTCCCGATGCACTACAAGACGGCGAAGGTCAACCTGCAGTTCCAGACCGCGGACGCGTTCCTGCAAGGGAAGACGGTGCAGCGCACAGGCACCACGACGACGCGCATCGCAAACGACGCGCTGCCTGCGTCGACGACGGTGATGGTGCTGGACTACGAGTAGATCGCGCCGAGTATTTCCTCGTTGTGCTCGCCGAGCAGCGGTGCGCGTCCGTCGATGCGGGGCTGCGTCGCCGTCGACTTGAAGGAGGCGCCGGGGAGCGGAATCGGGCGGTCGAACTCGGGGTGCTCGACCTCGACGAAGAACCCGCGGGCGGCGGCGTGCGGGTCGTCCAGCCAGTCTTCGGGTGCGCGGACGGCGCCCCACGTGAATCCCATCTTCTGGCCGATATGGAACATCTCCTCTGCGTCGTGGCGCGCGGCGACGACCTCCAGCGCGTTCAGGACGACGCTGCCCTGGGCGAGGCGCTTCTGCACGTCACTCGCCGCCTCGTCGCTGAGGCCGTCTCCGACGCCTTCGCCGCGCAGGTACTCGAGGAGGCGCAGGTAGGCGCGCCCTTCGAACGGGATCGCGAGATTGATAGGCTTGCCGTCGGCGCAGACGTACTGCGTGCGCGCGGTCTGGCGCGGGAAGGCGTGGCGGCCGGTCTGGCGTCGCGAGACCTCCCCCTGATACTCCCAGTACTGGCTGGAGAACTCGACGGTCACCGCGCTCGCCGCCTGTGCCGACACGTCGACGTACTGGCCGCGGCCGCTCGACTCCCGCTCGAACAGCGCGGTCAGGACGGCGATACACGCGAAGTGCGAGGCGGTGTGATAGCTGTGATACGGGCCAGGACGCACCGGCGGCAGGTCGCCGTCGGCGAGGTCGTAGCCGCACGCCTGCATCGGCCCGCCAAGAGCCATCGTCACGAGGTCCGTGGCCTGGTAGCCGGCATCGACGTACGGGCCCGTTTGGCCGAACGGCGTAACAGCGGCGTGTACGAGGCGCGGGTTGTCGGCCGAGAGCCGCGCGTAGTCGAGACCGAGTACCTGCGCCTGCCCGGGCGCGAGCGTCTCGAGGAAGACGTCCGCTCCCGCGATGAGGCGACGAAGAGCGTCGAGCGAGCGCGGGTCTTCGAGATCGATCGTCACGCTTCGCTTGCCGGTGTTGTAGCGGAGGAAGTAGAGGCTGCGCTCGGGACCTGGCACGTCGCCGATAAACGGGCCGACGTCGCGCGTTCGCGCACCCTCCGGCGGTTCGACCTTGACGACGTCCGCGCCCATGTCGGCGAGCAGCTTGCCGCACCACTCGCCGTGCTCATCGGCGAGCTCGATCACGCGGATCCCGTCGAGGGCGCGTGCGGTCACCAGATCACCTGCGCTTCCTCCAACCGCACGACCTCATCCGCGCTCATGCCGAGCAGATCGCCGTAGACGTAGGCGTTGTCCTGGCCGAGCAGCGGTCCGCCGCGGCGGAACTCCGCCGGCGTGCGCGAGAGCTGCGCGGGCATGCCGTCGACGCGATGCCTGCCGACGACCGGATGATCGACCGTCGGGAAGGTGCCGCGGTGCGCGAGCTGCGGGTCGTCATCGTACAGCTCGCGGGAGCGCTGCACGCGTCCGGCGGGGACGCCGGCTGCCTGGAGCGTTCGCTGCGCCTCCTTCGCGTGCCGGCCCTTCGCCCACGCGCTGATCTCCGCATCGAGCGCGTCCTGGTGCTCGATGCGCGCGCCCACGGTGGCGAACCGCGCGTCGTCCAGCCACTCCGGGTGTTCGACGGCATTCGCGAAGGCCCGCCACTGCTCGTCCGACTCGACGGCGATCGCGACCCAGTCATCGTCGCCGATAACGTCGCCGTCCTCCGGCTTGCAGCGGTAGACGCCGTGGGGCGCGATGGCGGGCCAGCGGCTGCGATTGCCTTCGCGCACGGAGCGGCGGCCGTTGACTGCGTAGTCGGCGATGGCGGTGCCGGTGAGCGCGATCGCCGCCTCGACCTGCGAGAGATCGACGTATTGGCCCTCGCCGGTGCGCTTGCGGTGGAACAGCGCCTGGAGCATGGCGATGGCGCCGGTGTAGCCGCCGGTGTGGTCCATGTACGAGTAGCCCCAGCCGGCGGGCTGCATGCCGGGAAAGCCGGACTGGTGCGTGAGGCCGGAGACGGCCTGCACGGTCGGGCCGAACGTCTGGTAGTGCTCGTACGGGCCGCTGTGGCCGAACCCCGCCATGCTGACGTAGACGACGTCGGGCCGGATCGCGCGCAGGTCGGCGTAGTCGAGGCCCCAGCCACGCATGACGCCGGCGCTGAAGTTCTCGAGCACGCCGTCGGAGATGGCGACGAGCCGCGCGAAGATCTCGCGGCCCTCCGGTTTCCCCATGTTGAGCGTGATCCCGAGCTTGTTGCGGTTGAAGTTGTTGAAGTAGCCGCTGTTGTCCGGGACCTGGTCGCCTACGTGCGGGCCGAAGATCGTGCGTGCCATGTCGAGGCGCGCGCGGCTTTCGACTTTGATCACCTCGGCGCCGAAGTCGGCGAGGATGCGCGTCGCCTGCGGCCCGGCCATCGCCCAGCCCAGATCGAGGATGCGAATGCCGTCGAGGGCGCCCATGTGCGGCTAGGATACACCCGAGCGTCGGGCAGCGGCCACGCCAGATGACGCGTCAGATGACGGCGGACTCCTGGTAGGAGCCGAACGCCTGGCGCATCACGTCGCACATCTCGCCCAGCGTGCAGTACGCGTTCGCGGCGTCCAGCAACGGCGGCATGACGTTCGTCCCGTCGCGGCAGGCCAGTTCGAGCGAGCGCAGCGCGGAGGTGGCAGCACGGCCGTCGCGCTCGCGGCGGGTGCGGCGCAACCGCTCGACCTGGCGCCGCTCGCCGGCGGGATCCATCTCCAGGATCGGGATGCCCAGCGGCTCGTTGGCCACGAAGTCGTTGACGCCGACGATCACGCGCTCGTGCGCGTCGGTCTCGCGCTGGTAGCGGTACGACGCGTCGGCGATCTCGCGCTGCAGGAAGCCCGACTCGAGCGCCGGGACGACGCCGCCGAGGTCGTCGATCTTGCGGAAGTAGGCGTAGGCCTCCGCCTCCGTCTCGTCGGTCAGTGTCTCGACAAAGAAGCTGCCGCCGAGCGGGTCGACGGTGTTCGCGGCGCCGGACTCGTGCGCGATCACCTGCTGCGTGCGCAGCGCCAGCGTCGCCGCCTTCTCGCTCGGCAGCGCCAGCGCCTCGTCCATGGAGTTCGTGTGCAGCGACTGCGTGCCGCCCATGACGGCGGCGAGCGCCTGTATCGTGGTGCGCACCAGGTTCACCTCAGGCTGCTGCGCCGTCAGGGACACGCCGGCCGTCTGCGCGTGGAAGCGCATCCACCACGAGCGGGGATCCTTCGCGCCGTACGTCTCGCGCATCTCGCGTCGCCCAGATGCGGCGCGCGGCGCGGAACTTCGCGACCTCTTCGAAGAAGTCGTTGTGGCAGTTGAAGAAGAACGAGAGCCGCGGCGCGAAATCGTCGATCTTGAGCCCGCGGTCGAGGCAGCGGCGCACGTACTCGAAGCCGTCGGCGAGCGTGAACGCCAGCTCCTGCACCGCGGTGGAGCCGGCCTCGCGGATGTGATAGCCCGAGATGCTGATCGTGTTCCACTTCGGCATCTGCTGGCTACCGAACTCGATCGTGTCGACGACGAGCCGGATCGAAGGCTCGGGCGGGAAGATGTACTCCTTCTGCGCGATGAACTCTTTGAGGATGTCGTTCTGCAGCGTGCCGCCGAGCTGCTTCCGCGACACGCCGCGCTTCTCCGCCGCGGCGATGTACATCGCCCAGATCGCGGCCGCCGGCGAGTTGATCGTCATCGACGTCGTGATCTCGCCGAGCGGCAGTCCGTCGAGCAGGATCTCCATGTCGGCGAGCGAGGACACGGCCACGCCGCACTTGCCGAACTCGCCCGCTGCGTCCGGCGCATCGGAGTCGTAGCCCATCAGCGTCGGCAGGTCGAAGGCGACGGAGAGGCCGGTCTGGCCCTGGTCGAGCAGGTATCGGAAGCGGGCGTTCGTCTCCTCGGCGCCGCCGAAGCCGGCGAACATGCGCATCGTCCACATCTTGCCGCGATAGCCGGTCGCATGGATACCGCGCGTGAACGGGTACTCGCCTGGCGGCGGCAGATCCGCCGCGTTGGCGTCGGCGGCGTCGTACAGGGGCCGGATCGGCTTGCCGGAGGTCGTCATGAAGCGGCGCTCGTCGGAGCCGCCGTGCTCCATGCCCTCCCGCGCGCCCGGATCGCTCATGCGGGCTGTAGGCCCGGGTGGCCGCCCTCGGGCCGTGCGAGGGCGAGGATGGCCACAGCGTCCAGGTTGGAGCAGAACGACTTGGAGCCGTTGATGCGCCAGCCGTCCTTCGCCTTCATCGCGCTGCACTCGCTGCTGGCGAGGTCGCTGCCGCCCTTGATCTCCGTCCGGAACATGGCGCCGTCCCGAGCCTCGCCGAAATCCATCGTCGGCGGGTTCTTGTCGGTGATTTCGGCCCGCGCGGCTATCGGTCCGCCCATGACACCGCCCATGCGGCGGAGGTGCTCCTCAGCGAAAGCGCGGTCGTCCGGCGCCGCCAGCCGCTCGACGATCTGCTGCAGGTTCGGGTCGGCGTCGTACCAGTTGAGGCCGATGGCGCTGTCAATCTGGGTGTAGTCGATGCCCTGGCTTGTGGCCGGGCGCGTTTCAGTCGTCATAAGACACTCTCGCTTCGTGCTGCTTCTCGCGGCGGAGTCGTCCCGTGATCGCCAGTGTAATACCTGCGCATCGGGAGCGGGCGGGCGCGCCTGCGGGCGGCGGCGAAGTGGCGCCAGCGGCGGCGAGCAGGCATCGTTGTACGAAGATGGCGATTCTCGAATACGCGGGGCTGCTGGCGGCGGCGTTCGCTGCGGGGGCGATCAACGCCGTGGCCGGGGGCGGCTCGCTGGTCAGCTTCCCGGCGCTCCTGGCTGCCGGGTACGCCTCCAAGTCGGCGAACGTGACGAACACGGTCGCGCTCTGGCCGGGCTACGCGGGCGGGTCCTACAACTATCGGCCGGAGCTGAGCCGTCAGCGGCGGCGCCTGCTGGTGCTCTTCGCGCCCTGCGCCGCGGGCGCGCTGGCCGGCTCGATTATCCTGCTGGCCACGCCGCAGTCGGCGTTCGACGCGCTGGTGCCGTACCTGATCCTGTTCGCCTGCGCGCTGATGGCGGTCCAGGACCCGCTGGGCCGGTTCGCGCAGACGCACCAACTGGCGTCCGCGGATGCAGACCAGGTGCCGGTGCCGCTGCTGCTCACGACGTTTCTGCTGGCGATCTACGGCGCCTACTTCGGTGCGGGGCTCGGCATCATCATGCTGGCGTTCCTCGGCATCCTGCTGCCGGACGACATCCAGCACTCGAACGCGCTGAAGGGGATGCTCTCGCTGATCATCAACGCCGTGGCGGTGCTGTACTTCCTCTTCTTCGGGCCGGTGCGCTGGCTGCCGGCCGCCGTGATGGCGGTCGGGGCGATCGCCGGCGGTTACCTGGGCGTCGGCGCGGCGAGGCGGCTCGGCCGGCGCTGGCTGCGCGTTGCCGTCATCGCCTACGGGCTGATCTCCGTCGTCGTCCTGTTCGTGAAGTAGGCCATAGGCGAGCCGAGACGTCGCCACAGCGAGAGCGACAGCCAGCCGAGCGGGAACGCGATCAAATGCGCGAGATCCGCCGAGAGTTTGACCGCCTCGCTCTCGTTGCCGTCCGGCGGGAGCAGCACGAAGAACAACAGGCCCAGCATCACGGTGAAGGCGGCCCGGTAGCGCCATGGCGACGGCAGCAGCGCGCAGGCCAGCCCGAGCGCGCCGACGTACCCGGCGGAGGGCCCGACGTCGCGTACGTCGGAGAGCTGCGCCCCGATCGGCAACCCAGCGAGCTTCAGTGGCAGCGCGATCAGGAGCGATTCGCCCAGGAGCGTCAGCAGGTGCACGCCCCAGAACGTGACGAATGCCCAGATCGTCCCCGTCACCCACTCGGTGACGCCCAGGGCCAGCGCGATCGCCACAAGGGCGATCCAGAACTCCCAGCGACCGTGCGTGAAGAACGCCGAGCTGATCAGGCGGCGCCAACCGAAGGTCAGGAGGTCGCGGGGCGCGAATCCCACACGCTGCAGGACGCGGCGGGGCAGATCGTGGTCGGCGCTGTCCGTGCGCCAGGCACGGAGCCACAGTCCGAGGATCAAGATGATGGTGAAGGGGATTCGCAGCGGCAGGCGGGCGACGAAGCTCATGGGTGGCGCTCCTCGGGCCGCTTCATCGTATCAGGGCCCAGCGGCGGGTTCCGCGGGCCGCCGGCCGAGGCTGCCGAGGCGCTTGAATCAGGCCGCACGTTCGTCGGATGATGGAGCCCGGACGTATCGGACCATGACCTCGAGCGGAGTGGAGTTGCCATGATCGACACGCGTTACCTCGTCTCACGGCCGGAAGACCTGGGCATCGACGGCGACAAGCTGGAGATGGTGTTCGCGCGGGCCCGCCGCGACGTCGACGACGGCACGCTGCCGAGCGCGCAGGTGGCGGTCGCGCGCCACGGGAAGCTGGCGGGGATGCGGACCTTCGGGAGCGCGGTGCAGGGCGGCTCGGAGCGCGCGGCCACCGACGACACGCTCTACCACTTCTTCTCGTCCACGAAAGCGGTCGTATCCGCCGCCGTCTGGCTGCTGTTCGAGGACGGTCAACTCCGCCTCGACGAGAAGGTGGCGGACATCATCCCGGAGTTCGGCACGAACGGAAAGGAAGCGATCGACGTCGAGACGCTGATGCTCCACGCCGGCGGCTTTCCGCTTGCCCCGTTCGCGTCGGAGCACTGGACGAATCACGACAAGCTGCTGGAAGCGTTCTCCACGTGGCGGCTCAACTGGCCCGTCGACAGCCGCTACGAGTACCACGCGACATCGATGCACTGGGTGCTGGCCGAGATCCTGCTGCGGCGGGGCGGCCTCAACTACAAGGACTTCATCCGCGAACGCCTCACCGGCCCGATGGGGCTCGATGAGTTGTACGTCGGCTGCCCACTGGAGCAGCAGCATCGCGTTGCGGACGTGGTGTACGTGACGCCGCCCGTCGAGCCGCCGGGCGGCTGGGGCGAGGTTACGCCGGAGGCGATCCTCAACTTCAACAACTCCGGTCCGCGTGCGGCGGGCGTCCCCGGCGGCGGTGGCGTCGCGTCGGCGGCGACGATGGCACTGTTCTATCAGCCGCTCGTCAACGGCGGCGTCACGGCCGATGGCACGCGCATCATGAAGCAGGAAACGATCGAGTTCGGCACGAAGGTCCGTGCGCGTCCGCACCACATCGACCTGACGATGAAGCTCGTCGACCCGTCCATCAACCTCTTCACCAACCGCGCGCTCGGCGTCGTGGTGGCGGGCGGCGACGGCATGGCGTTCATGCGCGGGTTCGGGCGCACCTGCTCGCCGCGCGCGTTCGGCCACGGCGGCGCCGGCGGCCAGATCGCGTGGGGCGATCCGGAGACGGGCATCTCGGTGGGATACGCGACCAACGGCTTCGTCGACGTGATGACGCAGGGGCGCCGCATCACGGCGATCAGCAGCCTCGCCGGCAGCTGCCTCGCGTAGCGTGCCGGGCTGCCGGCCCTGTTCGGTCGGCTAACCCTTCCTGGCGAGCTTCAGCACGCCCTTGTTGAACGTCAGCATGTACAACTCTCCGTCCGCGTCCTGCGCGAACGATGAGATCGACGCCCCGGTACTCGCGATCGGGATCGCGGCGCCGTTGTCAGTCGCTGCATCGACCGCCCACACGCGCCCGGAGCAGTAGTCCCCGTAGACGTACCAGCCGTCGAGCTCAGGCATCTCCTTTCCCCGGTACACGTATCCGCCGATGACGACGCACCCGACGTCGTGCCCGTACTCCGCGCGCGGCAGCTCGTACGTATTGATGCAGTGATCGGCCGGGTGGTAGCAGTGATAGCCCTCCATCACGTTCCACCCGTAGTTCCCTCCGGGGACGATGCGGTCCACTTCTTCCCAGAGATCCTGCCCCGCGTCGCCCGCCCAGAGCTGTCCGGTCTTGGAATCGAACGTGATGCGCCACGGGTTGCGCAGGCCGTAGGCGTACACCTCGGGCGCGCCGCCGCCGTGCGCGAACGGGTTGTCGGGCGGGATCGAGTACGTGTCGCCCGAGACATCGATGCGGAGGATCTTTCCGAACAGCGCATACGTGTTCTGTCCGTTGCCGTCCGGGTCGCCTCCGCCGCCTCCGTCGCCGACGCCGACGTACAGGTCGCCGTCAGGACCGAACGCCATCGCGCCGCCGTTGTGATTCGTAAACCGCTTCTCCGGCAGATCGAGGATGGTGTGCTCGGAGGCTCGATCGGCGTGGTCGCCGTGCGCGACGAAGCGCGAGATGCGGTTGTGTTGCGGATCGCCTCGCGTGTAGTAGACGTAGAAGATCCCCGTCGTCGCGTAGTCCGGGGCGAAGGCGAGGCCAAGCAAGCCCTCCTCCTGTCCCGGGTCCGAGATGATCTCGTCGCGGATATCGAGAAACGTCGTCGGCGCTGCGTTCACGTCGGCGAGGTCGACGCGCTGGATGCGGCCGTCCTGGAGGACCAGCAGAGCCGCCCCCGTACTGCCCGGGATCGGCTGGAGCCCGACGGCGTTCGTTGCGGTGATCTGCGGGAAGACGCTCACGCCCCGGTAGCCGTTTGGCTTCGGGCAGCCGACGAGCAGCACCGCGCTCGCGATCATGATGGAGGCAAGTGTCAGCAGGCGGGGTCGCATGGCGTCACCTCTTCCACGTTCTCTTCTCTACTCGCGTCACATGGTACGCGCCGGGCGCCGTGCTGCGCCGTCTTCGTCGAGAGTTCGGTGCAGCCGGGCCGACAACATGCACTCGGTCGGTGAATCTGGATCCGCGCCGTGTCACATAGGTACATGCCAAGCTTCGATTTACCCCCGGTTAATCGACGTTAACGGCCCGTTAACCGCCCCGCCCTAGGCTGAGCCCGGTACGTCCAGAGGGTTCTGAGCAAGGAGAAGGAGTGGGTTCACTGTGATGGAACATAGACGACGGGCGGGCAGGCTCCTGGGAATGGGGCTGATGCTCCTGGCCGGAAGCGCGCTCGTATTCGCGGCATGCAGCAGCGGGACGAGCGACAGCGACAAGACGGCGACGGCGGAGGCGGGGCAGCCCGCGGCGACAGCGACCTCAACCGGCGCGGAGCCGACATCTTCCACCAGCGGCGGCTCCATCCCGACGGATGTCGGCAAGGATGACTCGGCGAAGATCCTCGGCGCAGGATCGACCTTCGCCAACCCCCTGTACACGCGCTGGGCCTCGGACTACAAGTCCAACGTCGCCTCGGGCGTCGAGATCAACTACCAGTCCGTCGGCTCGGGCGCCGGCATCCAGGACATCCAAGAGGGGACCGTCGACTTCGGCGGCACTGACGCGCCGATGACCGACGGCGACATCGCCAAGGCCATGGGACCGATCCAGCACATCCCGACGGCCATGGGCGCCGTCGTCATCACGTACAACCTCGACGGACTGACCGCGCCGCTCAAGCTCGACGGGGACACGCTCTCGCAGATCTACCTGGGGAAGATCACGAAGTGGGACGATCCGGCGATCGCGGCGCTCAACTCGGGCGTGACGCTGCCTTCGTCCGACATCGTCGTCGTGCACCGCTCTGACGGGAGCGGCACGAGCTTCATCTTCACCGACTACCTCTCGAACGTGAGCGCGGACTGGAAGGACGGCCCGGGCACCAGCAAGAACCCGCAGTGGCCCGTGGGTCTTGGAGGCCAGGGCAACGAGGGTGTGACGCAGCAGGTGCAGCAAAACAAGAACTCGATCGGCTACGTGGAGCAGGGGTACGCCGACAACAACAACCTCCCGTACGCGGACGTGGAGAACCAGTCCGGCGCGTTCATCACGCCGTCGTCGGACTCGGCGTCCGAGGCCGCGTCCGGGGTCACGATTCCGGCCGACTACCGCGTGAGCATTGTCAACTCGTCGAACCCGAAGGCGTACCCAATCGTCGGGTTCACCTGGATCATGGTGTACAAGGACCAGAAGGACGCGACGAAGGGGAAGGCGCTCGTCGACTGGCTCTGGTGGGCGATCCACGACGGCCAGAGCGTCGAGGCCTCGCTGGGCTACGCGCCCCTGCCTTCGGACCTCGTGAAGTCGCTGGAGAAGACGCTGACGACGGACATAACCTCCGGTGGTCAGCCGCTCCTGAAGGGATCGTAGCGACGAGATTCAACAATGCGGGCGGACGGAACCCCCGTCCGCCCGCATTGTGCTTTACTGGGCAAACATGCAGCTGACCGACACTCGCCCGCGCCCGGACTATCAACGCAGCCGAGGGCTGTTCGCCGCGTCCGCGCGCTTCGAGCTGCTGTTTCGAGGGCTGGTCACGGTGGCCGCGATGAGCGTGCTGTTGCTCGTGCTGGCGATGATCTTCGAGCTGACGCACGAGTCGTGGCCGGCGATCCACAAGTTCGGCATCGGCTTCATCTGGTCGACGGACTGGAACCCGACAAAAGAGCGGTTCGGCGCCCTGCCGTTCATCGCCGGCACGATGGTTACGTCGCTGCTGGCGCTTGCGTTCGGGACCCTCGTCGGCCTCGGTGCGAGCCTGTTCCTCGTCGAGTTCGCGCCGGGTTGGCTGCGCGTCCCCATCTCGTACATGATCGAACTCCTGGCAGCGATCCCCAGCGTCGTCTACGGACTCTGGGGGGTCTACGTGCTCGGCCCGTGGATCCAGCACCGCGCGGGGCCATTCATCCTCGACTATTTCGGCTGGATGCCGTTCGTCAAGGGGCCTGCGCTGAGCGTCGGCATCTTCGGCGCCGTCATCATTCTCACGATCATGATCCTGCCGACCATCGTGTCGATCTCGCGTGACGTGATCGCGGCGGTGCCGCGCTCGCAGCGTGAGGGGATCCTGGCGCTCGGCGCGACGCGGTGGGAGATGATCCGCATCGCTGTGCTCCCGTACGCGCGCTCGGGCGTGCTGGGCGCGGCGATCCTGGGGCTCGCGCGCGCCATCGGCGAGACGCTCGCGGTCGCACTCGT
Organism: uncultured Chloroflexia bacterium; assembly: GCA_963843685.1. Taxonomy (GTDB): domain Bacteria; phylum Chloroflexota; class Dehalococcoidia; order DSTF01; family JACRBR01; genus DASQHL01. The sequence continues at coordinate 528,069 of CAWJLO010000010.1, read as the reverse complement.
CATCGGCAACAGCACGAACGTGCCGGATTCAATCTTCTCGCCCGCGTACACCATGGCGAGCGTCATCGCCAACCAGTTCCGCGAGGTGGAGAACGACATGCACCGCGCGGCGCTGCTGTACGTCGGCCTGCTGCTGCTGCTGATCACGCTCCTGGTCAACATCATTGCCCGCCTGCTGGTGTGGCGGGTGACCAAGGGCCAAGTTACGACGGTGATCGAGTGAGCGCGTTCGTGACGGCCAACCGCCGCCGGCGCCGCGCCGTGGATCGCGTTGCGGCCGCATGCATCATCGGCGCCGGCATCGCGGTGATCGTGCCCCTGCTCGCGATTCTGCTCTACCTCTTCGTGAAGGGGCTGCCGGCGCTGAACCTTGACCTCTTCACGAAGAACCCCGGCCCGGCCGGTGTCTCCGGCGGCGGTGTGAAGAACTCGATCGTCGGCTCAGGCATCCTGCTTGCGCTGGCACTGGTGATGGGGTTGCCGCCGGCGATCGCCACCGGCATCTATCTCGCGGAGTATGGCCGCGGGCGCCTCGGTTTCTTCGTGCGCTTCCTCGTCGACGTCCTGGCCGGCGTGCCCTCGATCGCCATCGGCCTGTTCGTGTACACGGCGGTCGTGCTGAACATGGACAAGATCCACTGGCTGACGCACAGCGACCAGCACTTCACCGCGTTCGCCGGCGGCGTGGCGCTCGCCCTCATCATGCTGCCGATCGTGGCGCGCGTGACGGAAGAGATGCTCCTGCTCGTGCCGCAGGTGACACGCGAGGCCTCGTACGCGCTCGGCGTGCCGAAGTGGCGGACGATCTTGACGGTCGTTCTGCCTGCGGCGTCAAGCGGAGTGCTGACGGGCGTGGTGCTCGCCTCGGCCCGCGTGGCCGGTGAAGCCGCGCCGCTGCTGTTCACGACGCTGGGCAACAACTTCTACAGCACGAACGTCTTCCGGCCCATCGATGCCCTGCCGCTGCGCATCTACACCTATGCCGTGGGGCCCTTCGCCTACTGGCACGAGCAGGCATGGGCGTCGTCGTTCGTGCTGGTGATGATGGTCCTCGTGCTGAGTGTCTCCGCGCGGCTGCTCTTGCAGAGGCGTGTGCGATGACGATAGAGATGACGCAATTCGCCACAGTGCCCTCCTCCGCGGGCGATCCGCGCTCGGTGCGCGTCGAGCACCTGACCGCCTGGTACGGCCGCCACGCAGGGGTGCGCGACGTCAGCCTGGAGATGCCTGAGAAGAAGATTACGGCGATTATCGGGCCGTCGGGTTGCGGCAAGAGCACGCTGTTGCGCTCGCTGAACCGCATGCATGAGGTCGTCAAGGGCGCGCGTATCGAAGGACGCGTGATCGTGGCCGGGCAGGACATCTACGCGCGAGACGTCGACGCGGCGGATGTCCGTCAGCGCATCGGGATGGTGTTCCAGCGGCCGAACCCGTTCCCGACGATGTCGATCTGGGACAACGTCGGTGTCGGCCTGAAGCTGCTGGGCCGGACGGGCAGCGTGCTGTCCGATATGATTGAGTCGGCGCTGCGACGCGCCGGGCTCTGGGACGAGGTGCGCGACAAGCTCCGCACACCGGCCATCGATCTTTCCGGTGGCCAGCAACAGCGCCTGTGCATCGCGCGCTGCATCGCGGTGGAGCCGGAGGTCGTCCTGATGGACGAACCGTGCAGCGCGCTCGACCCCGCCTCAACAATCCGGATCGAGGATCTCATGCGAGAGCTGGCCCACAACTACACCGTCATCATCGTGACGCACAACATGCACCAGGCGGCCCGGGTCTCCGACCGCACCGCCTTCATGCTGGCGGAGGAGGCTGGCGCCGGTGGCCGCCTCATTGAATTCGCCGAGACCGACACCATCTTCACACAGCCATCGGACCAGCGGACGGAGGCCTACGTGACGGGTCGATTCGGATAGGATCATGACGATGACGTCTGAGATCACGGCAACCCCCGCGCGCACGACGACGGCTCGGAAGATCTCGGTCGCTCGCGAGCGCGGTGAAGACGCCGCCGCGATCAGCACGGACGTCCGTATCCGCGCCGAGCATGTCAGTGTCTACTACGGCCGGTCGCTCGCCATCAGCGACGTGACGATCGACATTCACGATCGCGCCGTGACCGCCATCATCGGCCCGTCCGGCTGCGGCAAGAGCACGCTGCTCCGCGTCTTCAACCGGATGAACGATCTCATCAGCCACGCGCGCGTCGAGGGACGCGTGGAGATGGACGGCGTCGACTTGCTCGGGCGCGACATCGACGAGGTGCGCCTGCGCCGCCACGTCGGGATGGTCTTCCAGAAGCCGAATCCGTTCGGCATGAGCATCTACGACAACGTCGCGTACGGACCGCGGCATCATGGGGTGCGGGGCAAGTCGCGGTTGGACGAGATCGTTGAGAAATCGCTGCGGCGCGCCGCGCTGTGGGATGAGGTCAAGGACCGGCTGAAGAAGCCCGCGACCGGCATGTCGGGCGGCCAGCAGCAACGGCTCTGCATCGCCCGCGCGATCGCGGTCGAGCCGCGCGTGATCCTGATGGACGAACCGTGCAGCGCGCTGGACCCGATCGCGACGCTCAAGGTGGAGGACCTGATGACGGACCTCGCGCGGGACTACACGATTGTCGTGGTCACGCACAACATGCAGCAGGCCGCTCGAGTCTCGCACTACACCGCCTTCATGCTGGCCGGCGAGGAGCGCACGGGGCGCCTCATCGAGTTCGGCACGACGGACAGCCTGTTCACCACGCCGAAGGACAAGCGCACGGAGGACTACATCACCGGGCGATTCGGGTAGAAACGAGCGTTAACGATGACCAGAGAGCTGTTCGAGCGGAAGTTGCGGGAGATCCAGGACGATGTCCTGATCATGGGCAGCATGGCGGAAAAAGCCATCTCGCGCTCCGTCGAGGCGCTCCGCACGCGCAACGCCGAACTCTCCAACGCCGTTATCGCCGACGACATGGCCGTGAACGCCAAGCGTTACGAGATCGAGGAGAAGTGCATCCACACGATCGCGCTGCAGCAGCCGATGGCGGCGGATCTGCGCGTGCTCGTCGCCATCCTGTTCATCTCCAACGAGCTGGAGCGCATGGCGGACCACGCTGAAGGTATCGGCCGCATCAACCTCATGCTGGGTGATGAGCCGCTCCCGCACCCGCTCGGCGAGATCAGCGAGATGGCCGACAAGTCCGGGGACATGCTGCGGCGGAGCCTGACGGCGTTCGTGGCGCGCGACGCCGAAGCTGCCCGCGGCATCTGCGACGAGGACGACGAGGTCGACCAGCTCTACGACTCGGTCTATCACAGCCTGATCCAGGAGGTGATCCGCACGCCGGGCGATATCCAGCGCATCACCTATCTCATCTGGACGTCACACAACCTGGAGCGCATCGCCGACCGCGTGACGAACATCTGCGAGCGCGTGATCTTCATGGTCACGGGCCAGCTCGAAGAGATCAACGTCTCTCGCTACTGACACCGGTGCGCAATTCGATCGGACATCATGCTCACGCCAGTCGACCATGAAGTGACGGCGAACCCGGCCAAGACGGTGCTCGTGGTCGAGGACGAGCCGGCGTTGGCCTCTTCCCTCTCCTACAACCTCCGCAAGAATGGATTCAACGTGCTGGCCGTAGCCGACGGCGTCGCAGGCCTGCAGGAGGCGCGGCGGGCGCGGCCGGACGTCATCGTGCTGGACCTGATGCTCCCGAAGATGGACGGGCTGGAGGTCTGCCGCCGCCTCCGCACAGAGTCGGACGTGCCGATCCTCATGCTTACGGCGAAGAGCGAGGAGCTGGACAAGGTTGTCGGCCTGGAGGTCGGCGCCGACGACTATCTCACGAAGCCGTTCGGCATGCGAGAGCTGATGGCGCGCGTCCGGGCGCTGTTGCGCCGGACGGCGGGCCGCGGTGAGGGCGCAGATGGGTCTCAGATCGTTGCGGGCGACCTCACGCTCGACCTGCGTGGGCGCGCCGTGCATCGCGGCGTCGCTGAGGTTGCACTGAAGCCGAAGGAGTTCGACCTGCTCTTCTTCCTGGCGAAGAACGCCGGCCAGGTGTTCACGCGCGAGCAGCTCCTGGAGCACGTGTGGGGCTACGAGTTCTTCGGCGGCAGCCGGACCGTCGACGTCCACATGCGCTGGCTGCGGGAGAAGCTCGAGCGAGAGCCGAGCCGGCCGCAGCATCTTCTGACCGTGAGGGGCGTTGGCTACAAGTTTGTCCGCTGACCCTGGCCTGCCGGCCGAGCGGACGCCCGCGCCGGGCCGCGCGGCCCTGTGGGTCGTCGCGCTCAACCTCTCGATACTGGCTGCCGCGCTCCTCGCCATCGGTCTCAGCGGCGATGGACCGTGGATCGATCTGATCGCCTTCGCCGTGGCTGCTGTCGTGATGGCGCTCGTCACCGTACGCCTCGTCGTCCCGCGCACCACGCATCTCCGCAACGCCATTGCGACGGCTGAATCGTTCGCCGCAGGCCGCTTCGATGCACGGGCGGACGTCAGCGCCGATGAGGTGGGGGCGCTGGCCGCCGCGCTCAACGCCGCCGGGTCGTCGTTGGAGCGAATCTTCGGTGAACTGAAGCAGGAGCGGACGCAGCTCGAGGCGCTGCTCAACGCCAGCAGCGACGCCACCGTGGCGATCGACGACGCGGGCAACGTCGTCTACCTGAACGATGCCGCTCGTGCGATGTTCGGGCTCGCGGACGCCGCCGCGCCCGGCCGCGCGTTCATCGAGGTCGTGCGGGATCACGACTTGAACGATCTGCTGGTCGCCGCCGCTCGGCGCCGCGAGCGGAGTGTGCATGTCGTCGCCTACGGACAGGCCCAGCGCTGGCTACAGGCCACGGCCGTGCCGATCGAAGGCGGAGGCGGCTGGTCCGCCCTGGCGGTGTTCCACGACCTGACGGAGGTGCGGCGTCTCGACAGCATGCGGCGCGACTTCATCAGCAACGTATCGCACGAGTTGCGGACGCCGCTCGCCGGCATCCGCGCCGCCGCCGAGACCCTGCAGGAAGGCGCGATCGACGACCGGCCCGCCGCCGTCGAGTTCCTCGGGCACATCCAGCGCGAGACGGACCGCATGACCCAGCTTGTCGAGGAGCTCCTGGAGCTGTCGCGCATCGAATCAGGTGCGGCCCCGCTGCACTTCGCCCGGGTCGATGTCGGGGTCATGGCCCAGGACGCGGTGCAGCGCTTCGCGCGCCAGGCGCATCGCGCCGGACTCACGCTGACGGCCGCCGTCGGCGAAGGCGACCTGACCGTGACGGGCGACGGCGATCGCCTGGAGCAGGCGCTGGGCAACCTCGTCGCCAACGCCATCAAGTTCACGCCCGAGCGCGGATCGATCGTGATCGAGGTCGTTGGCACGCCCAACGAGGTCGCCATTAGCGTGCGGGACACCGGCGTGGGCATCGAGCCGGAGCAGCAGGGGCGCGTCTTCGAGCGCTTCTACAAGGCAGACCGCGGTCGCGGCACCGGTGGCACGGGCCTCGGGCTCGCCATCGTGAAGCACATCGCACAGGCGCACGGCGGCTCGGCCGCCCTCGAGAGCCGCCCGGGTCGCGGTTCCACGTTCTCGATGCGTCTGCCGCGGCGCTAACCTTCGTCAGGTCGCGGAAGCGCCGCGCGCACATCGTCCTCGGTGAGTCCTTCGATTTCGACCTGCTTCAGCCGCGCCTGTCCGCCGGCGACGATCGCGACGCGTGAAGCCGCCACTCCCAGAGTGCGAGCGAGCAGCCTCGCGAGCGCTTCGTTTGCCTTACCGTCCGCCGGCGCGGCCGAAACGCGCGCCAGCAACACGCCGTCTCGCCATCCGTCGATCGCGTCGCGCCCACCTCGTGGCGTGAGCCGGACGGCGATCCGCGCCATTAGCGCAGGCCGCGCCACATCGTGTGCGCAGTCGCGAACATCTCCGAGTCGCGGTTCTGCGACATGAAGACGTACTGCCAGCACTCGCGCGGCTCTTCCCGCCACTCCTCGAAGGCCACGTCGACGAACCCGAGGTGCTTCCAGAACTCCCAGGCGTCCATGGTGAAGAGATAGGCGTCCGTCGCCCCGGCCTGCCTCGCCTTATCGACGAGGACGCTCGCGATGCGCCCACCCAGGCCCGTGCCGCGCGCATCCGGAGCAACGACGACGCTGCGGATCACCGCGCTCGAGCCGTAGAGCTCCAGCCCGCCGCAGCTCACGATCTCGCCGGCGCGTTCAGCGACGATGAAGCCGTCGAGGAACTCATCGATGAACATCGGCGGCAGGTCGGCGCGTTCGGTCATCGCCGCGAGCGCGGGTATGTCGTCAGGCCGGGCTGCGCGAAGCACGACGTCAGGGGATGCGGCCGCCGTCACCGCGGCTAGCGCGACGCCGCGCCAAGCGCGCGGCTGATCACGAGGCGCTGGATCTCGTTCGTGCCTTCAAAGATCTGGAAGATCTTGGCGTCCCGCACCCACTTCTCGACGGGAAACTCCCGCATGTAGCCGTAGCCGCCGCAGATCTGTACGGCCTCCAACGACACCCTCATCGCGGCGTCGGAGGCGTAGCACTTCGCCATCGAGCCCTCGGCGCGCAGCAGCGGCGCACCGGTCGCCGCCATCCACGCCGCCCGGTGTACGAGCAGGCGCGCGGAATCGTACGCCATCGCCATGTCCGCGAGCTTGAACGCGATGCCCTCGTGGGCGATTAGCGGCTTGCCGAACTGCTTTCGCTCTTTCGCGTAGTCCGTCGCGTACTCCAGGGCCGCGCGCGCGATGCCCAGCGCGAAGGCACCGATCGAAGGCCGCGTCCGCTCCAGCATCTTCAACGCGCCGAGGGCGCCGGGCACCGCGGGGGCGCCGCCGTTGCCCCCGCTCGGCGGCTGGCCGAGCCGGTTTCCGGCCGGGATGCGGCAATCCTCCAGGATCACGTCGGCGGTGTGCGAAGCGCGGATGCCCATCTTCTTCCACACGGTGCCCTCGCTCAGGCCGGGCGTGCCCTTCTCGACGACGAACGCCGCCAGCCCGCCCCAACCCTTGCTCTTGTCCTCGGTAGCGAAGATCACGTGCAGGTCGGCGATGCCGCCGTTCGTGATGAAGCGCTTTGTGCCGTTGAGGACGTAGTCGTCGCCGTCGCGCACGGCTGTGGTAGAGATCGCCTGTACGTCCGAGCCGGCTTCGGGTTCGGTGAGCCCCATGGCGCCCAGCCGCACCTCGGTGCCGGTGCCGATCGCCATCGGCAGGAACTTCGCCTGCTGCTCCGGCGTGCCGATGCCGGCGATGGCGGCCGCCGCGAGCCCGCTCGCCGCGATCGCCAGCGCCACGCCGGCGCACCCCCACGCCAGCTCCTCGGCGATGATCACGCCGGAGAGGCCCTGCGAGCCGCCGCCGAAGATCCCGGCGGCGAGCCCGAGTTCGTTCGCTTTGAGGATCAGGTCGCGCGGCAGCTCCTCGCGCTCGTCGTAGTACGCCGCACGCGGTCTGATCTCCTTCACCGCGAACTCGTGCGCGAGTTGCTGCACCATCCGTTCCTCTTCCGTGAGGCTGAAGTCGGCCATGCGTTCCTCCGCATCGTTGCTGCCAGTGGATCAGCGCCGGCGGCGCGTCCGATTGTATCGGCGCGCACTGTTCGCCCGCCACCGCGTAGCGTGGCGGATATGTTACGCACACCGCCGGCGCGTTGGCGGAGCCGCTCCGGTATGATGCTGCCGACGGCTGGATTGAACAGACGAGGCATTTGATGCGGAAGACGCTCGAATCGATGCTTGCGGCGGCGGTGCTCGTCGCGGTTGCGACCGCCTTCAGCGCGTGTTCCGGCGGAGGCTCGTCCGACAAGACACCGACGTCGGGCGTCGCCGCAGATCAGACGTCCGCGGCTACCCCGAGTGGCACGGTCGACCCGTCCGCGGCGAAGCTCAACGACCTGGGCACCAAGTTCGTCGCGAGCACCTTCCACGCGACGTACAACGCCACCAGCAGCGATCCAGAGGGCTTGAACGGCGAGGTGCAGCTCTACAAGGACGCCGACAAGCGGCTGCGCTTCGACGCGACCGTCATGCAGGACGGCCAGCAGCTGCAGGTGAGCTTCATCCAGACGGACCAGCTGTCCGCGCTCTGCCTGAAGGATGCTGGGGCGCTGGGTGCGCTGCTGGGGCTTCAGCCCGGCGAAGGGGCCTGCCTCGACAGCGGCGCGGACGACGCCACCAACCCGCTCGGTGATCTGACGTCGCTGTTCACCGACCTGGAGAACACCGACGTAGCGCCGCTGCAGACGTCCTCGCGCACGATCGCCGGCAAGGACACGACGTGCTTCCAGACGACGGACAGCGCCACCGGCAATGCGACGACGGCGTGCTTCACGGACGACGGCTACCTCCTGTACTCCAAGGAGGAAGGCGACGCGCCGGTGGAGCTGGAGGCCACGGACGTGAGCGGGTCGGTCAGTGACAGCGACTTCGTCCTGCCGTACGAGGTGCACCAACTCCCGGCAGTTCCGTGATCCTGGACCACGCCCGGCCGCCTCGCATGACCCTTGCCGCGGCGCTTCCCGCATGACGGCTCCTCGCAAGGCGATCGGCGCGGTGTCCGGGCGATGATCAGCACGCGGGTTGGTGCCAGCCTCGCCATCGTCCTCGCGCTTGCGGCGCTCGCCCTGGCGATCGTTGCGTTTATGGCGAACGTGCGTGACGACGGCCCTACCGCCGGCCGTCTGGTGCAGACCCGGCTGACGAACGAGTACAGCGGCCCGCCGCAGGCGTTCGTGCTGGACGACTTCTTCATCGACCGCGCGAGCGACGGTCGCCTGCATGCCTGGTACGCCTACCCACCCGGCTTCTTCGGGCACGACCGCGGTTGCAAGATCATCTGGGATCCCACGGCTACGATCGACACGGCGCACGGCGTCGCCGGCCCGGGGCTCTTCGTCGATCCGTGCGGAGGCGCCCGCTTCGACACCGACGGTGAGCTGGTGATCGGTCCCGCCGACCGCAACCTCGATGAATTCGCGACGTCCGCCGCCGTCGACGGGACGCTGGTGGATACCCGAAAGCTCCTCTGCGGCTCGCCGTTGACCTCAGCGGCCACGCCGACGCCCACGCCGTTGCCCGAGACCTGCGACCGCGTGTCTCCCAATACGCCGTAGGGTTCAGCCGGTGGTCGCCGCCTCGAGCGTGCGTTGGTGGCGCGCGATCTCCCAGTCGGCCCAGCGATACATCGGGTGGCGCAGTGGCCCGAGTTTACGCGGAAGGTCCGGGTAGGTGATGTCGCCGCGGATGATCTCCGTCAGGTAGCGCCAGAACAGCCCGTTGTACTTGAGCATCAGCACCGAGAAGCTGGGCAGTCGCTGAAAGATCGCCATGAGGCGGCGCGAGACCAGGATCTCCTCCCGCATCTCGTCGTCCATGGCGCGACTGTAGCCCAGGAGGTCGGGGCGATCGCCGCCGAGATAGCGCTCTGCCTCTTGCGCCGCCAGCCGGCCGCTGACGAACGCCGCCCAGATCCCTTCGCCTGACAGCGGATCGACCAGCGCGGCGGCGTCCCCTGCCAGCATCGCGGGGCCACGCACGATCGGCTGGTCGTCGCGTCTCAGCGGGAGCTGGTATCCGCGGTGACCGAACAGCCGCGACTCGTCGAGTCCGTAGTAATCACAGAAGCGAGACAGCCGGGCGCGCAGCGTCGGGCCGACGCTCTTCCATCCCCCTACGCCGATGTTCAGGTGGTCGCCTTTCGGGAACACCCACGCGTACCCGCCGGGTATACCGCCCAGATCCAGTGCGATGAAGCGCTCCCAGCGCTCCATGAGCCGGTCGTCCGCCGGATAGTTGGCTTCCCACGCGACCGCGTGCTCCGCCGCCGGCCGCAGCCCAAGCGCCTTCGCCGATGTCCCGTTGACGCCGTCGCAGCCGATGAGCACGCGCCCTTCGTACACATCGGTACCGGCCCACACGCGCGCGCTCGTGCCGTCAATCTCGATATCGCGCGCGGCCACGCCGTCCCGGAAGTCAGCGCCGGCGCCGGCCGCCTGTTCCACGAGGAACTGGTCGAGCTTGCTGCGCTGCGTCATCCGCGCGAGCAGCGTCTTGCTCGTGCGGTCGAAGCGTGGACCCATGGCGGCGCTGATCCGCACGCCGTAGATCTCGCGCTCGGTCACGGTGCTGAGGTCGAGGTCGTTGGCGCTGTCGGCGCGGAACGTGATGCCGCCGCCGCACGGCTTGTCGCGCGGAAAGCGCGCCTTGTCGAGCAGCAGCACCCTGGCGCCCGAGCGCGCGAGCAGGCGTGACGCGGTGCTGCCCGCGGGGCCCGCTCCGACAACAATCGCGTCGTATTTGGTGGTCACCGTTGACATTGTACGTGCGTGATCCGCGAGCAGCTCGCCGTCTATCGCAGCGCGATGATGGCCGCGGCGAGCAGGATCCCCTCCGCGCCGATGGCGGCGATCAGCAGCACGTAGCCGACCATCCGCTCCCACGAGTGGGCGATGAAGCCCAGCCCGAGGTTCAGCAGGAGCAGGCCGACGCCCGTCATCGGCAGCTTCAGCAGTTCGCTCTTCGATGCTACGCGGGTGACGCCGTCGAGCTGCGGGAACGAGAGCGCGATGCTCGGCGGCAGCCCGGGGTACTGGTGGTACACGTAGCCAAACATGACGAAGAACGTCGCGACGGCGGCGATCGCCAGCGCCTGCGCCGTACGGTCCTCCCAGAACGGCTGCGCCGCGAGATAGAGCCTGTCCGGCGCCTGTCCCACGGAGACCAGCGAGCCCAACCGCTGCTGCTGCTGTACCGCCTCCGCGAACGCGACCTCGTCGTCGACGCTGAGGGCGTACGACTGGCCCGGCGTGACGACGTAGAGCAGATCGCGCGGCGACCGGTGCGTCGAGTAGAACAGCGTGTCGCCGATGCTGCCTTCGACATTCGCATGGCCGACGTGGTGGCCGAGCCAGCTCACGCCGGCGACGTGCGGGTTCGGCAGCTCGCTTCCGGGTACCAGCCGCTCGATCTGCGAGAGCGGCACGGTCTGGCGGATGTCGCCCCACGTGATCGTGAGTGCGTTGCGGTCCAGCGCGTAGCGGAGCGTGCTCAGGCTGTACGTCCAGTAGGCGAACAGCAGCCCGAGGAAGCAGAAGATCGACGCGACGAGATAGAGCGAGATCACGCCCAGTGTCACGTCGTGGGTCAGTCCGCGAACGCACAGCGCGATCGCGACGATCATGCACCAGGCCGCGAGACCGCCGCCTACGAGCGTGCCGACCGTCCGCGAGGGACGGAACTCCATCAGACCTTCGCCTTGACGCCGGCGGCTTGCGCGATCGGCACGCCGTGCACCCAGCTCGCGTACTTCTGGTTCCGCCCGCGCAGCACGTCGAAGAACAGCGACTGTAGCCGCGACGTCACTGGACCGATCTTCCCGCTTCCCACGCTTCGCCGGTCGATCTCCACCACCGGCGACAGGTGCGCGGCGGTGCCGGTGAGGAACACTTCGTCCGCCACGTACAGTTCGCTGCGGTCGATCGTCCGTTCGATCACTTCCATGCCGAGCTCCGCCCTCGCCAGCGTGAAGATCGACTCGAGCGTGATGCCCTCGAGCACGTTGTCACTGCGCTCGGGCGTGATCAGCCGGCCGTGGCGGACCATGACGATGTTCTCGCCCGAGCCTTCGGAAACGTGGCCGTCGTCGTTGAGCATGATGGCTTCGTCGTAGCCGTTTTCGAGCGCCTCCGTCTTGGCGAGCGCGGAGTTGACATAGAGTCCGTTCACCTTTGCCCGCGCCGGGATCGACGTGTCCGGCACGCGCCGCCAGGTCGACGTTTGGCAGCGGATGCCCGCGTCCACGTCCAGGTAGTTACCGAACGGCAGCACGAAGAGCAGGAAGTCGTCGTCCACGTCGCTCAGCTTCGGGCCGATGACTTGCCCGCTCTTGTACGCGATCGGCCGGATGTAGACGTCTTCGCTGAAAGCCGAGCGGCGCGTGATCTCCGCGCAGATCTCCGTCAGTTCGTCGACGGACTGCGGCAGGCCGATGTGCATGATGCGCGCCGAGTCCTTGAGCCGCTGGAAGTGCTCGCGCGGGCGGAACAGCAGTGTTTGGCCCTGCTCGTCGCTCCAGTTGCCCCGGATCCCCTCGAACACGGCCGTCCCGTAGAGGAACGCGTGCGTCATGACCGGTACCTTCGCCTCCTCCAGCGGGACGATGCGCTTCTGGAGATAGGCGTACGAGGTGCCCATGATTCGCGTCCTTTCTATCGGGGGTTGGGTGGATTATAGGGCCCGTCCGGATTCGACGGCAAACGGCTGAGGCCGCAGCGCGCTTGCCCGGAGCGTGTGGGTGTGACACCGTTGGCGGCGCTGGAGGTTGCGATGCCCGATAACGTGCTGAAGGTCGGCAACGTCGAGATCACGTCGATTCTCGACGCGTCGGCGAGCGCTGGCGCCGGCATGATCTTTCCGTCGGTCGCGCGAGAGAAGTGGGAGCCATGGGGCGAGTACGCGAAAGGCCCCGACCTGACGCTCGCGCTCTCCATGACGTCGTTCCTCGTGCGTTCCGGCGGCAAGACGATCCTCGTCGATACAGGCATGGGCGCGAAGGATCGCCCGTACTTCCCGCAGGGGCGGCTTCCCGATGCGCTCGCCGAGGCTGGCGTGCGGCCGGACGACGTCGATCTCGTCGTCGTGACACACATCCATGTCGACCACGTCGGCGGGCACACGGCGCGGCAAGGGGACGCGTGGGTGCCCGCGTTCCCGAAGTCGAAGCACATCTTCGCGCGGAAGGAGTGGGAGTACTGGACGCAGCCGGAGGTGGCAAACAACCCGGCGTACCCGTTCGTGCTCGACTGCGTGCTGCCGCTGGAAGGGAAGGCCGACATCGACCTCGTGCCTGGCGACTACAAGGTGACGGACGAGATCACGATGCTGCCGACGCCGGGGCACACGCCGGCGCACAGCTCGTTCATGATCTCGTCGGGCGGCGAGAGCGCGATCATCCTGGGCGACGTCGCGCACTTCCCGGTGCAGGTGACGGAGGGGTGGAGCGGCATCTTCGACGTCGATCCGGTGAAGGCGGCGGAGACGCGGAGCGCGCTGATGGACCGGCTCGCGGACGAGGGGCACCTGCTGGTCGCCGGGCACTTCCCGTTTCCCGGGTTCGGCCGCGTCGTCCGCGTCGACGGGAAGCGATATTGGCGCGGACTCTAGCCTGGCAACTAGTGCTCGGGCGCTGACTCGACGCCCGCCAGCTCCGGCCGTCCCGACCACACCCACGCGAGGTTGGTGCGGCTGCAGCCCATGAGCATGCCGTGGAGCGTCGACGGGTGGAGGAAGATGCCCTCCGGGTTCGGGCTCTGCGGGTCGCGGCCGGCGTAGCGCATGCCCTTCGCGTCGAGCCGCTTGACGATCGGCGCGATCTCCTCCGCCTCGATGTAGCACATGTACAGCGTCTGGCCGCCGCGCCGCTTCATGAAGCGCCCCATCGGCCGCTCCGGGTCGGTGATCTGCGACAGCTCGATGCGGTCGAGCCGCTCGGGCGGGTTGAACATCGTCAGGTGGCCGACGTAGCCGTACTGCTTGCTCTTGATCGGCACGAACTTCGAGGCATCGAGGCCGAATGTGTCGGCGTAGAAGCGCGCGGCGGCGTCGGCATCGTCGATCAGGTTCGTCGCCTCGTACAGGTAGCGCATCAAGCCGACCATCGGCCGCGCGACCTCCTGCGAGATGACCATGCGGAGGCCGGGCGTCTGGTCCGGCGCGATGAAGAGCTGGCCGCCCTCGTCGGTGTACTGCACGCCTTTCGAGGAGAGGCGCGCCGCCAGCGCGTTGACGTCCTTCGTGGAGAAGCCGGCCGCGAAGAGCCCCTCGCCCCACGCGTCCAGGTACTCGCGCACGGGACCGGCGCCGGAGGCCTCCAGCAGCTCGAACTCGCTGGTGCCGGCGTGGACGACGCGCCGCTTCGCGCCGAGCGCGCGCACCTCGTCGTCCTTCACCAGTTCGCCGTCGAAGACGTCGATGAAGGTCTGTGCCGCGGCGGCGCGGTCGGTAACGGCGAGTTGTACGCGGTCGACGTGTTCCAGCATCGTTCTGGCGCTCCTCGTTCCGTGTTGCGTGTGGCGCGTATGCTAGACCGCGCGGCGCCTCCGATGCAATCGGCTACGGTGTGAAGCGCGTACAATGATCGAGTCGGAACATCCCCGTTCCGTTGAAAGGAGTCACCCGTGGCGAGCCAGATCCCACCGACCCTTCCCGACGACGAGCGAGCGAAAGACGAGGGCGGCCTCGCCTCCGTAGTCCGCTGGTTGCTCACCGTCTTCTCGTTCTTCCTGCTGATCCCGCCGTGGGGCTTCATCGTCTGGTTCTACTCGGTGAAGATCGTGTCCGAGTACGAGCGCGGCGTGATCTTCCGGCTGGGGCGGCTCGTCGGCGCGCGCGGGCCCGGCCTGTTCGTGATCCTGCCCATCGTCGACCGGATGGTGAAGATGGACCTGCGCACGGTGACGATGGACGTGCCCAGCCAGGAGTGCATCACGAAGGACAACGTCACGGTGAAGGTCAACGCCGTCATCTACTTCCGCGTCATCGACCCGGAGGACGCTGTCGTCAAGGTACTGGACCACTTCCGGGCGACGTCGCAGATCGCCCAGACGACGCTGCGGAGCGTGCTGGGCCAATCGATGCTCGACGAAGTGCTCTCGGAGCGCGAGCACATCAACGAGCGGCTGCAGACGATCATCGACGAGCAGACGGAGCCGTGGGGCGTGAAGGTCTCGACGGTCGAGGTGAAGGACGTTGAGCTGCCGCAGGGGATGCAGCGCGCGATGGCGCGGCAGGCGGAGGCCGAGCGCGAGCGCCGCGCGAAGGTGATCAACGCCGACGGCGAGCTGCAGGCGTCGGAACGGCTGGCAGAGGCTGGCCGCGTGATGTCCGACAACCCGGCGACGATCCAGCTGCGCCTCCTGCAGACCCTGTCCGAGATCGCCACCGAGAAGAACAGCACCATCGTCCTGCCGGTGCCGTTCGGCCTGTTCGAGGCGATCACGGCCGCGGCCAACAGCGCCCAGGCCGGCGGGCCCGACCGGCCGCGCGTGCGCGTGGGCACGGGTTTCGAGACGACGATGGGGACGCCGCCGACCCCACCGGCCGAACCACCGGCGCGCGAAGGGACGGTGAGTTAGGCGCGGCGCGGCGGCGCCCACCATCGCACGGCGAGCGCGACGCTGACGTACACGACGAGCATGGCGGCGACAATGCCCGTAAGCTCCCAGCCCCAGGCGACGGCGCCGCGGTCGAAGAGGACGATGAAGGCCACGCCGGCGACGATGCGCAGCACGCAGAACAGGACCACGAGCTGCCAGAGGCGCCGGAGCTTCGCCGTGAACCGCCGCCACGCGTTGACCATGCGGCGAGTATAGCCGCCCAAGATCCACGTCAGGAGATACATGCCAGCGACCAACGTCGGCGACATCGAGCTGCACTACCGCGACGACGGCGCGGGACAGCCGGTGCTCTTCATCCAGGGCCTCGGCGTCGACCATCGCGGCTGGGCGCCGGTGTGCGCGCCGCTCTCGAAGCGCTTCCGCTGCATCAGCTTCGACAATCGCGACGTCGGGCGTTCGTCGCAGGTGGAGGCGCAGTACGACGTCGTCGACATGGCCGGCGACGCGCTGGGGTTGCTCGACGCGCTGGGGATCGAGCGCGCGGACGTCGTCGGCGTGTCGATGGGCGGCGTCATCGCGCAGGAGATCGCCATCCGGCACCCGGAGCGCGTGCGGCGGCTTGCCCTGGTCAGCACGTACACCAGCGGCGATCCGCGCGGCGCCGGCGATCTTCGAGGGGCAGGCGCTGCTGCGGCGCACGCTCTCGCGCGAGGACTACTGCCGCGCGACGTTCTGGAGCGTGTACACGTATGAGGACTACCGCCGCGAGGGCTTCATCGACGAGATGGTGCGCCGCACGGCCGCCAACGACCTCTGGCAGCCGCAGGACGCGTACGAGCGCCACGTGCGGGCGGTGCTGAGCGCCAACACGGAGTCGCGGCTGAAGCAGATCCCGGCGCCGACGCTCATCCTCGCGGGCGCCGACGACATCCTGACGCCGCTGCGCTTCCAGACGTTGATGGCGCGCGAGATCCCGGACAACCGCCTCTGCATCGTCGAAGGCGCGGGGCACGGGATGATCTGGAGCCACCCGGAGCGGGTGGTGGAGGAGATCGGCGCGTTCCTGGCGGAGTGACATGGCATATCTGGAGATTCGAAGGTTCATCGCGGCGCCGCCGGAGCGCGTGTGGGCCGTGCTCGCCGACCTGGAGCACCAGGCCGCGTGGATGGTGGACGTGCGCAAGCTGGAGATCGTAACGCCGGAGAAGCAGGGCGTCGGGGCCGTGATGCACGTGACGAGCGAGCTGTTCGGCCAGCCGATCGTGAAGGACGTAATGGCGATCACGGCGTGGGAGCCGCCGCACCGGATGGACGTGGAGCATCGCGGCCAGTTTCACGGCAGCGGATCGTTCCTGCTCGATCGCCGTCGAGAACGGCACGATCTTCACGTGGGTCGAGGACTTCCGCCCGCCGCTCGGCCCGCTTGGCGAGATCGTGTTCGCGGCGGTCGTGCGGCCGCACCTGATGCGCGTCTTCGCGCGGTCAATGGCGAACGTGGCGCGGCTGGCGACCGAGTCGGTAGAGACTATCGACTAATCACCGTCCGGTCACCGCGTGAGCCACTCGAACTGCTGGGGCTTCCGGCGGGATTGGGCGCTGATCATGATGTTCACGACGTTCGGCCGGTTGCTGGCGAGCGCCTTCTCCAGCGTCGGCCGCAGCTCCGCCGGGTCCTCGACGTAGTAGCCGTCGCCGCCGAACGCCTCGATCACCTTCTCGTAGCGCGCGTTCGGGACGTACGCCGTCGGCCACACCTTCTCGGGGTCGAGCGTGCTCGGCCCGCCGCCGATGCCGTTGTTGTTCAGGATGATGAACGTGATGGGCATCGCGTAACGGCACGCCACCTCCACCTCCATGCCGCTGAAGCCGAACGCGGAGTCGCCCTCCACCGCGACGACGCGCTTGCCGGGGTTCACGGCCTGCGCGGCGATGGCGAACGCGAGACCGACGCCCATCGTCCCGAACGATCCGGCGTCGAGCCGGTGCCGCGGCTCGAAGTTCGGCAGCACCGTCCGGCCGATGTCCATCGTGCTGGCGCCCTCGCTGCAGATGATGGCGTCGCGGGGGAGCACGTCGCGGATGTCGCGGAGCGCCCGGTAGTAGCCCATCGGCGGCGCTGTCGTCGTCGAGCATCGGCTGCGTTGCACGCGCGGTTCTCCTCGATCTTCTTCGCGATGCCGGTGCGCCACGTGTTTTCGGCGGCGAACTGCCACGGCTGCTCGCGGAGCGCCGCGTTGAGCTGGCCGACGACGGCCTTCGCGTCGCCGACGAGCGCGACCTCCGCCGGGACGTTCGTGCCGATCTCGTCGGCGGCGATGTCGAGCTGGATCACGCGCACGTCCGGGTTCCAGCGCGGCGGCAGGCCGAAGTGCATGATCCAGTTGAGCCGCGCGCCGAGCAGCAGCACGAGGTCGGCGTTCTGGAGCACGTGCGAGCGCGCGGGCGCCGTCGAGAGGGGGTGGTCGTCCGGCATCACGCCCTTCCCCATGGGTGAAGCGAGGAACGGGAGCTGCGTCGCCTCGATGAACTCGCGTACGTCCGTGGCGGCGTCCGCGTACGCCGTGCCCTTGCCGACGACGACGAGCGGGCGCTCGGCCGTCTTCAGGGCGGCAATGGCGGCCTGCACTGCGGCGGGATCGGCGAGCGAGCGCGGCGGCTCGGGCACGCGCGGCTTCTGCGACACGCCAGCGTCGTCGATCTTTCCGCTGATGATGTCGCCGGGGAGGTCCAGGTACACGGCGCCGGGGCGGCCGTAGATGGACGTGCGGACCGCCTGCTCGACGAAGTACGGGATCTTGTCGATGCGGTCGACCTCCGCCGCGTACTTGCAGAAGGGGCGGGCCGCCTCGACCTGCGGCGCCTCCTGGAACGCGCCCATGCCGTGTTGCGACATGTCGGAGGAGCCGCCGAGCAGGATCATCGGCCAGCGGTTCGACCAGGCGTTGGCGAGGCCGGAGATCGCGTTCGTCATGCCAGGCCCGGAGACGACGAGGCACGCCCCCGGCCGGCCGGTCAGGTAGCCGACCGCCTGTGCGGCGTACGCGGCCGACTGCTCGTGCCGCATGCCGATGTACTTGATCCCCTCGCGCTGTGCGGCGAAGGCGATCGGCACGACGGGCACGCCGACGATGCCGAACATGTAGTCGACGCCGTGCTGCTTCAGCGAGCGGGCGATCAGTGTTGCGCCGTCGATCTCGGGCATGGTGCGTGGCTCCTCGTTGTGCGCGCTGCGTGTTTCGGGCGAGGGGTAGTGTAGGCCGGGGGTGAGGTAGGGGCTACCGGGCCGCGTCGAGCAGGCGTAGGAACTCGGCGGTGCGGACGGTGCGCACGCCTTCGTACGCGCCCACGTCGAGGACGTCGGCATCCTCGCTGACGATGACATCGGCCGCGCCCGCGATCGCGCAGGCGAAGAGCTTGTCGTCGTCGGCGTCTCTGCTGATGCCCGCGATCGGCGTCGCCGTTACGACTTCCGCTCGACCGGCGATCTCAAGTGCCGACTCTACGTACGAGCCCGAGCCGCTCGGATCGATCCATCGATGAATGCGTGGTCGCCCCAGTACGCCGAGGAACTCGCGGATGATCTCAGGCGATGTGACGTGCGTGAACTCGGCCTCGCGCGCAAGCAGCTGACCCCAGGGGCTCTGCGGGTTGATCAGTGCGCGAACAAGCACATTCGTGTCGATGACGGCCCTCAACGGCCTTGACGGCGCACTTCTTCAATCGCTGCGTCGATTTCGGCGTTGATCTCTTCGTCGCTCATGCCGCTTTCGAGGATCCGCTGGCGCGCCGGTGCGAAGAGGTCGTACAGCTCCTTCAGCCACGGCGAGCCGGTGGCGGGACGCGTCTTCACTCCGGCCACCTCCAGCTTGCCGTCTTCGAGCGTGACGGCCAGCAAGTCGTCCGGCTCGAGGTGCAGCGCCTCCCGGAACTCCTTGGGGATGGTGATCTGGCCGTTGCGGAGCTGGCGGACGATTCTGGTCTTGCCCATGGCATAATTACGCTATCAGTAAATTACACACTTGTCAAGGCTACCGCAGCACCAGCAGATCCAGCCGATCGACCACCGGCGCGGGCTCCGTCGCGGCAGCCGCAGCCGCCTCCAGCCGCGCGAGACCGGCGGCGTACGCTTCGTCACTAATGCCGCGGAGCGTGGTGTCGGCGCGTAGACGCACGCGCTCAAGCGAAGCCCGGAGCGAGGGGGCCGAGACCTGCGGGATGGAGTCGAGCCGCTCGAACGCGAAGCCGGCGTGGTCGAACGCGGCGATCGTCGCCTCAACGGACGGAAACGTGTCGACGACGCGCGCCGCTTCCGGGAACCAGCGGAACAGCGAGACGAGGTCGGCGCGGCCGGGGAAGGCGCTGCGGATCAGCACCGGCGCGCCGGTCCGGAGCACGCGACGTAGCTCGACGCGCGCAGGCGGCGAGATCCGGGACGTGGTGGATCATCGTCGAGAGCCACGCGGCGTCACACGTGCCGGCGTGGAGCGGGATGTGCTGCGCGTCGCCGCCGACGATCGCGATACGCGGGTCGTCGCTCAGCCGCGCGGCCTCGGCGCGCATGCCGGCCGACGGCTCCACGGCGACGATCTCGGCGTCGAACCACGAGGCGAAGGCGCGGGCGAAGACCCCCGTGCCGGCGCCGAGGTCGAGCACGCGCGACCGCTCGCCGGCCGGGAAGTACGGCCGCAGCGCGTCGCGCCAGGCGCCGATGGCGTCCGGCGGCAGCCCGCGCGCGCGGTCGTAGTCCGAGGCAACGGCGTTGTAGTCGATGCGGGCCATGCGTGGAGGATAACGGTCACCAGCCGGCGGCGGCGAGCAGCTCCTCCGCCTCGGCGTAGTCCTCGTCGGTGTTCGTCACGCCCAGGTCCGGCGCCACGTCCCGCAGCGCGTCGGCGACGGCGCGGGCGCGCAGCGAGTGCAGCGCCGACCACTGCGCCAGGTCGCGCACGGGCGCGTCACTCGCTTCTTCGTACGCGGCGATGAAGTCCGGCGCGACGGCGGGGCAGCGCCGCATCAGGAATCGGTGCGTCGTGACGACGTCGAAGCGGTAATCGGCGATCGCGCTGTCCTCCCAGTCGATGAGCGCCCGCACATCCAGGTCGTCGTCGAACAGCACGTTGCCGAGGTTGGCGTCGCCGTGGACAAACACGGGCGGCGCGTCGTCGATTGGCCGCAGGCGCGCCGCGAGACGCGTCAGGCGTTCGTCGTGCGCGGCTTCCGCCCGCGACTTGATGGTGGCAATGGCATCGACCGTCGTGACGGGCGGGAACGGGCCGTCGGGCGGGGGCAAGCGGTGCAGCTTCGCGCAACACGCCGGCTAGCGAGCGCACCGCCCGCGGGTCGACGTCCGCCGCCTGCCTGCGCGGCACGAGAATGCGGCCGGTGACGTGCTCGACAAGCGTCCAGTCCTTGCCGTGGCCGTAGAGCTTCGGGACGGGGATGCCGTGCGCCCGCGCGTGCTCCAGCGCCCGCGCCTCGCGCTCCGGCTGGTGCGTGTCGCCGTCCGCGTGCCAGGTGACGCCGTGACGGTAGCGGCGCAGCACGAGGTCCAGCAGCACGTTGTCGTGTCGGACGTGTAGGCGCCACAGCTCGTTGAGCGCGGGCGGCATCGCCTCCGCCGTGAGCACGCGTGTGCGGTAGCCCGGCAGCGCGGCGTTCACAGCGTCCATGATGAAGTCGTTGACGTCGGATGTCTGCGCGGTCGATGGTCACGGCGTGCTCAACGCGTCGCCCAGATGTCGAGGCGCACGTAGTCGGCCGTGTAGGGCGCGCCCCATCGTCGCACCGTCTCCTCGACGACGGCGCGGGCGTATGCGTCGCCCAGGTCGCCGGGCAGGCGGGCAACGTGGTCGCGCAGCAGGATCGTCTTCACGTACAGCGCCGCCTCGCCGATGTCCTCGAATGGCACCGGCGCGTCGAAGAGCGACGCGCGCACGTCGCGAAAGCCGGCGCGCTCAAGGGAGTCCTTCGCCTGCTCCGGCGTGCGGTACTTCTTGCTGTCGCTGAACCCGTCCAGGTACTGGGCGAACCGGTCGTCTTTGCGCACGGCAGCCACGGACGCCAGCACGTGCGCGTTGTTGCCGTAGCCGCCGCACTGCGCCCGTAGTTTCGCGCCCGGTTTCGCCGCGCGAAACAGGCAGCCGAAGAGCGCATCGTCGTCCGGGATCCAGTGGAAGACGGCGTTCGAGAAGATGCGGTCGACGCGCTCCGGCAGCTCGAAGTCGGTGAGGCTGGCGTGGACCGGCACGACGTTCGTGACGCCGCGCTCCTCCATCGTCTTCGTCAGCGAGGCGATCATCTCGGCCGACGCGTCGACGGCGTAGATCTTGCCGCGCGGCAGTTCCGCTCGAGCAGGTCGAACGTGACGGAGCCGCTGCCGCAACCGGCGTCCAGCACCGTCTCGTCGCCGGTGAGCTTGAGGTCGTCGATCACCTGCTGCGCCCAGCGCCGCATGGGCTTGCCGATGCGGTCGTACACCTCCGCGTTCCAGTACGTGTTCGTCATCGACTTGCGCTCCCTTTGCGGCCGCCAATCGCTGCATTCTAGGCTGTAGAGGACGCAGGCGCGCGTGTGAGAGGGGTCACCATGTTTTGCCCGCGAGACGGCAGCGAGCTGAAGACGGAGCGCGAGCACGGCATCGACATCGACCGCTGCCCGGCCTGCCGCGGCGCCTGGTACGACTACGACGAGCTGGCGGCGCTGGAGTCCACCGTCGCGGACGAGGAGCAGCGGATCGGGACGATCGAGTACTCCAAGCACGAGAGCGTGCTCCAGTGCCCGGTCTGCGAGCAGCCGATGCACGCCTTCAACTACCGGGCGTACAACCTGGAGCTGGACGCCTGCTCGGAGGGCCACGGCTGGTGGTTGGACGCGGGGGAGTCGGACCGCGTGCGCGAGATCATGAAGGAGCGCGTATCCGGGCTGCGGCGCGCGGCGTCGGCCCAGCGGGTGTGGCAGCAGACGCGCCGCGGCGGCGGTGGCGGCGGGGTCATCGGTCAGATCAAGGATCTGTTTCGCGGCCGACGATAGCTCGGGCCGCCCCGACCGATCCTCCGTAGCTGAACGATCCTCGACCAGCGTAAACCCTGACTCCGGCGGACCGCGCGATATGCGATCATATTGGCATGACCAACCGACAAGAGATCTCTCGCGGCGTCACCGGCGTCGAGCCGCTGGAGCCGAAATCCCGCCGCACCACCCCGACGCGCCAGCGCATGCGCCGGCGCTCCGGCTCGGGCGACCGTGCGCTCGACGACCAGATCGAGGCGCTCGTCACGTCCGTGGCGCCTGCGGATGGCGACCTGGTCGAAGACATCCTGCAGACGGCATTCCGGATGGCGCGCACGGCCAACCGTGGCGAGCTGAAGCTCGTCAGCCGATCGCTGCGGGAGCTGGGTCGCGCGTTCCGCATCTTCGCGCCGTACCGCGGCATCCGGAAGGTGAGCATCTTCGGCTCCGCACGCACCACCGAGGACCACCCGGAGTACGCCGCTACGCGGGACTTCTCGCGCGGCATCGCGGAGCGCGGCTGGATGGTGATCACGGGCGCCGGTCCGGGCATCATGGCGGCGGGGCACGAGGGCGCGGGCGCGGAGCAGAGCTTCGGCGTCGGCATCAAGCTTCCCATCGAGCAGGGCGCCAACGAGTTCATCGCCGGCGACCCCAAACTCATCGACTTCAAGTACTTCTTCACGCGCAAGATCACGTTCATGAAGGAGTCGGACGCGTTCGTGCTGCTGCCCGGTGGGTTCGGCACGCTGGACGAGGCGTTCGAGCTGCTGACGCTGATGCAGACCGGCAAGACGGCCCTTCGGCCGGTGGTGCTGCTGCAGCCGCCCGGCAGCTCCTACTGGAGCGAGTGGATGACGTTCGTGCGGGAGCACCTCGTCGAGAAGGGGTTCGTGTCGCCGGAGGACCTTTCGCTGTTCGAGGTCGCGGCGACGAACGACGAGGCGATCCGCACGATCGAGCGCTTCTACGCCAACTACCACTCGGCGCGATACGTCGGCGAGCGGCTGGTGCTGCGGCTGCAGCGCGCGCCGGCTCCGGAGCGTCTGCGGACGATCAACGACAACTTCCGCGACGCGGTCACACACGGGCGCATCGAGGCGATCGGCGTGACGGCGGAGGAGGCGAAGGACGACGACTGCGTCGACCTGGCGCGGCTGGCAATGCACGCGGGCCACAACTTCGGCCGCATACGCCAGCTCATCGACGAGCTCAACACCCCGTCCTGAACCGGGATCTCATCCCAGCGACGTAGTCGCGATGCTTCCGCGGCCCGACGCCGTTGCGACGGCTCGCGCCGTATGCTGACGGCAGCGAAGGAGTGTGGCATGGCCATCGGGGGCGACGTCATCGACGAGGCGCTGGAACGCTTCGGCAGCACCGGGCCGGAGTTCGGCGGCGGGCTCTCGAACCACGGCCCGATGGCGGCCGATGCGCTGATCGCGCTCGGGCGGCCGGATGCCGTCGTGGGCTGGTCGGAGTGGTACGCGCAGCGGCTGACCGAGCACCCGCAGCCGCGAAACCCGATCGTGGCGGCCGAATGGCGCGAGGCGCTCGGCGACATCAAGCGCGCCGGCGACTGGATCGCGTTCTTCGATGCGGAGCTGCGCGATCAACGGTGGCGCGATGTGCTGGAGATCTGGGTCGCGCGGCTCGCCCCCGGCATCATGGCCGGCGCGACGCACGGCATCCTTCGTACTGCGCACGCGGTGCGTTCGCTGGACCGCGGCGGATCGGTCGTTCGCCGGCACGAGCTGGCTGAGGGGCTTGGCTACTGGGCCGCGCGCTACCAGACGATGCCGGGCGAACTTGCCGGGAGCGGCGCGCTCACTCCGTCGGCGGCGATCGCATCCGTCCCGCGGCCGGAGGAGGGTGGCGGACGCGGCGGATTGATCACGACGGCCGTGCGTGGCCTCGACCCGGCGCGGATGGCGCCTGTGCTGGGGCTCGTCGACGTCAGTAGCGACCCGGGCACGTTCGTCAGCGACGTGACACGCACGTTCGTGCGGCAGTACCTGGCGAACGCCGACACCGCGGCCATCGCCTTCGTTCACTCCGTCACCGCACCGAGCGCGCTGCGCCTCCTGGCGCCGCACCTCAGCGACGAGACGCGGCAGGCGGCGATGGCGTACGCGTGGCAGGCGTGCGCCTCGCTGTACGCCGCCTTCGGCCGCGCGACCGACGTGCCGGGGGAGTTCGAAGCTGTCGAGTTCGACGAGGACGACTTCGCCGACCGCGCCGTCGCCGTGCGCGACGAGCATGCCATCAAGTTCACGGACGCCTGCCTGCGCGAGTATCGCTTGTCCGGCGATGCCGCATTCGTCGTGGCGGCCCGCGACATCCTGACGCGCTTCGGTCGCGGCTAGAGCTACGCCTCCACCCGGTGCTCAGCCAGCACCTCGTCGATCTGGTGCCGCGCCCTCGCGACGATCGACGGATTCGTGTTGATGTAGTACGGCAGCGCGACGATCGCCGTCGACAGCGCCCACCCGCGCCCTCGCGCCCACG
This sequence comes from uncultured Chloroflexia bacterium, assembly GCA_963843685.1. Classification (GTDB taxonomy): domain Bacteria; phylum Chloroflexota; class Dehalococcoidia; order DSTF01; family JACRBR01; genus DASQHL01. The sequence continues at coordinate 503,448 of CAWJLO010000010.1, read as the reverse complement.
TCGCGTCGTCCACGCCGAGCGCCTCCCGGAACGCGACGCGGCTCTCTCCCGAGAAGAGCGTCCACGCCACGATCAGCTCGACCGCCGGATCGCCGACGCCCAGCCCGCCGAAGTCGATGACCGCGCTCAGCCGGCCGCCCGCAGCAAGGAGATTGCCCGGCAGCAGGTCGCCGTGCATCCACACGGGTGCTCCGCCCCATGCCGGTACAGCCGAGCGCCGACTCCCACGCCGCCGTCATCGCCGCGGTATCGGCCAGCCCCTCGGAGCGATGCAATGGCGTCGCGCGTGTAGTCGTCGCGCGCCGATAGCGGCACGCCGCGGAAGAAGTTGTGTCTTCGCCGGGACGCGGGCCGCCGCTTGCGATCGACCCGTTGCAGCGCCTCGATAAACGCCGCGAGGTCGCGCGCCGCCTCACGACAGGTCGCGGAGATGCTCGGCCGTGGCGTCGTCGCCTTTGAGCCACGGCGCGACCAGCCAGCGCAACGGGTAACCCTCTGCCGGGCTTCCCACGGCCAGCGGCACCGGGATGGCGAGGGGCAGATGCGGTGCCAGCCGCGGCAGCCAGCGCGCCTCCTTCTCGATCTGGCCGGCCGGTCCCGCCCTTCGCCTCGGCATCCGCACCGCCATGTCGTCGCCCAGCCGGTAGATCGCGTTGTCGGTGCCGGAGTGGACGACGCGACGGATCGGCAGATCCGCCCACTGCGGGAACTGCCCGGCGAGCAGCCGTCGCACCAGCGATGCGTCCGTGTCGACTTCGTCGGTGTGCATCTTTCCCGTGCTCATGTTCAACTCCTCGGATCGGGCGTCAGCGTCCGTAGACGGACACGACCGTCTTGCCCGCGCCGGTGTACGGTGCTCGATTCCAGTCATCCCAGCGTTCCTTGAGCCGCAGACCCGCGATCCGCGCCATCAGGTCGAGCTCGGCCGGCCAGGCATATCGCTGGACGATCGGGTTCAGGTGCACGCCGCCGGGCGATATGGTCACGTGGCTCTCTTCGATCATCTGCAGCGCCGGATCGTGCCGAAGCAGGTCCAGGCGCACGTGACCGACTTCGATAGCCTCCGCCTCCACGTACTGCTGGTTCCGCAGCCGGTACGCGTAGTCCGGCAATCCCGCCTCGACGACGAACGAACCATCGGCGGTGAGGTGTGCCGCGACGTTCTCGAAGCAGCGCACTTGGTCGTCCTGCGTCAGCAGGTTGAACAACGTGTTCCACACGACGTAGATCAGACGGTAGGCGCCGGCGACCGGCACGTCGGCGAAGTCGCCGATCGTGACGGCGATCTGGTCGCCTCCCGGCTTTGCGCGCATCTGCTCGACCATCGCGGGTGAGATGTCGACGCCGTCGACGCGGACTCCCCGGGCCGCCAGCGGCAGCGCGATCCGGCCGGCGCCGATCGCCAGTTCCAGCGCAGGCTCACCGCTCGCCAGTTGCTCCAGGAACGCAACGGCCGCCGCTTCATCGCCGCGTTCCGCGTCGCGGTACATCTCCGCGACGTCCTCGCCAAAACTCATGCTCGGCTCGTAACCCTTCACGAAACCTCCATTCGCGTTACACCCGCCGCGTGACGTGCAGCAGGTACTCCTTGCGGTCGAGCGGGTTGTCGTCCGTGCGCCGCCGCGTCGGCGGCGTGCCGCGCGCCGGGCGATATCGCTCGAACGTGCTCTCCATCACGCCCTCACCACGCGTCAACGCCGCCAGTTGCTGCCGCAGCGTCTGCACCCGCGCCGCCGCGATCTCGCCTTCGATGACGCACGACGCGCCGTGCAGCGTCGGCGCTTCGGGTATGGCGTCAACCTTCGCGAGCGCCGGTAGCAGCGCCGTCAGCGCCTCTGCCGGCGTCTCCAGCCGGAAGTGGTGGAGTGGCTCACACACGACGGTGCCCGCCTGCTTGAGTGCGTCCATCAGTATCAGCGGTGTGAGCCTCCGGAAGTCGGCGGACTTTGGTGCCAGGGGCGCGGTAGCCGCAGTCGATCATGGTTACGGTGCAGTCGGTGACCTGCCAGCCGAAGATGCCTTCCCGCAGCGTGTCCCGGACGTACCGCGCCATGTGATCTACGAACGCGTCGACGGTCTTGTAGATGTAGAGCGGCACCAGACGGACATCGACGTCTAGCCGGAACTCGATGCCTGAGCCGATCGGCGACGGGTCGAGGCGCAGGCCGACCGTCGCAAGGAACGGGTTCGAGCTCAGGGGCGAGCTGTTTCCTGTGACGTTCGTCTTCGTCTTGGCGTAGAGGACTTCCCCGGCCTCGCCGGAGCCGAGTGGCCTCTCGATGCAGATCGTGCTCGTTTCATGAAACCCGACCTGGATGCCGTATTCGACCGCCAGCGTCTCCTGAATCACCTCTTTCTGGACCTCGCCGTACAACGAGACGTAGGTCTCCTGCCGCACGTCGTCTTGCCGCAGGTTAATCAGCGGGTCCTGCTCGGCGAGCTGGTCGAGGGCGATGCGCAACGCCCCCCTGTCCCCGATCCGTATGGGGCTGATCACGGTCTCCAGCGTCGGCGGGGCGAAGTGGTGCTGGGCCGCGCTGGCCAGCGGCTCACCGATGGCGTCGCCGATGCGCGCGTCGGACAGTCCCCAGAGCTTCGCGATCTGTCCGGCGCTCACGGCTTGGCGCCGCACGCAGGCCCCGCGATGGAACACGCTGATCGCCGTGACCTTTGCGTCGGCTTCGCCAAGTTGCACGCGGTCACGCGCCCGCACCGTCCCCGAGAACATGCGGACGTACGCGATCTTCTCGCCGGCCGGTCCACGCTCGATTTTGAAGATGGTGCCCGAAACGGGCGCGGAAGCATCGCCGTCCGTCGCCGGCAACAGCTCCGTGATGCCGGCGATGATCGAGTCGACGCCGGCGCCGGTGATCGCTGACCCGAAGAACACGGGATGCACGCGCGCCTGTCGGCTCTGTTCCGCGAGGGCCCGCCGCAGCCTCGCGGGCGAAACGGTCCCACGGCCGTCGACGAGCGCGGCGAGGATCGCGTCGTCGTGCTCGGCCAGCAGGTCGGCGAGCGGGGCGGTGAAGGCTGGATCGCTCTCGGCGAACGGGGCGAAGCACGCCGCTCTCGTGCCGAGATCGCTCGTCGAGCCCATCGCCACGATCGCCGGTGTCAGCTTCTCGGCGATCGCCTCCAGCACGCGCTCGTACCCCGCGCCGCCGCGGTCGATCTTGTTGACGAAGAGCAGCGTGGGAATGCCGAGCCGTTGCAGCGTCCGCATCAGCACGCGCGTCTGCGGCTGCACCCCCTCGACGGCGGAGATCACCAGCACGGCGCCGTCGAGCACGCTGAGCACGCGCTCCACCTCGGCGATGAAGTCCGGGTGGCCGGGTGTGTCGATCAGGTTGACGGTCGTGCCGTTGATCTCGAACGAAACGACGGCGGACTTGATCGTGATGCCGCGCTGCCGTTCGAGCGCGAGGGAGTCGGTCTGGGTGCTGCCTTCGTCGACGCTGCCGATCTCGTCGATGACGCCGGCGGCGAAGAGCAGCCGTTCGGTCAGGGTTGTCTTGCCGGCGTCAACATGCGCCAGGATCCCAAGGTTGAGCGTGGGCATTGAACGTCATGTCCTCCAGGTACAGGGCCATACCGTTGCGCTTGGACATGAACGTTGTTCCCATTGCACTCTCCCTTCGCGGATCCGATTCCGCACGGGCAGTAGAGCAGATGCGCCCGCCGCGGGGCAACCGCCCGGGACGGTGAGATGTCGGCGGTCAGGCCGCGTTGGCGCGCGAGGAGGCCGTGTCGATGCGGCGGGGGCGGGCCACGGAGCGCGCGGCGAGGATGCGAAACAGGGTCAGGAACAGCACCATCGAGCCCGACGCCAGGTAGCTGAACTGCACGATCTGCTGCTTCGAATCGGTGCCGATCCACATCCCGTGCACCATCGCCGCGACGAACAGCGCGAACGTCGCGTAGTGCAGCGTCCGCCAGCCATTCTGGCCGATGAGCCGCTTCGCCCAGAAGCTGAGCGTGATCAGCATGGACGAGTACATCGTCACGATGCCGATCGCCATGGGCGTGTCCTTGTAGTGTGACTTGAACGGGATCAGCAGTTCGGCCGGGGTGAACTTCGCGTACGGATCGGGAAGCATGATCAGCGCGTGGAAGAACATCGCCACCAGCACGAACACCGAGAGGAACCGGTGCACCTCGTACACCCAGGGCCGCGTCAGGACGCCGTCGAACACGCGTGAGCTGACCGCGAGCCCCATTGCCACGGAGGCGAAGAGCAGCCAATAGGCCACGAAGCCGCTCGATCGCCCCATGTACCAGTACATGTGCACCGAGACGTCGGAAGTCGCGGCGATCTGCCAGGCCACGCTCAATCCTCCGTGCATCACGATCCCCGTGTCGTCGTCGAGGGCGGCGGCGCGGGTGCCGGCGGCGGAGGAGGCGGCGGAGGAGGCGCGGCCGGCGCCGCGGCTGGAGGCGGCGCGGCCGGCGGGGGTGCGGCGGGCGGTGGCGGCGCGGCGGGAGCTCGCGTGGTTGTCGTGGGCGTGGGGGCGGGCACCGTTGCCCTGGTCGGCTCCCCAACCGGGGCGACCGCCTGCTCCGGCTGCGGCGGCGCAGCTCCGACGGGCGCGGGCGCCGCGTCCCCGGCGGAACGATGGACCACGACGGTCCTGTGGACGACGACAGGCGTCGGCGTTGGTCCCGGCGGTGGCGCCGCCGGTGCGGGCTGCTGCGCGATCGCCATCAGCGCCTGTTGCTGCGCAGGCGTCAACGTCGACAGCCAGCGGAGCGCTTCGGCCTGCGGGTTCGGCGGCTGAGTGTCGGTCGCCGTCCACGCTGGCCACGCGAGTCCGCCCCAGATCAGGGCAAGCGCCGCCGTCGCCGCAGCGACGGCGAAGATCTTGGTGCGAGGGAACTTCGTTAACAGCGTCATCGCTCAATCCCCGTTATCGACGCGTCCGAGCGCGATCGTCAGTCGCCGGTGCCTTCGTGCTCGCCGTCATCCTCATGGTGATGCGTTCCCGACGTCGGCTGTGCCTGCGGCTGCGTCGGCTGAGCTTGAGGCGCCGTCGGCTGCGCTTGCGCCGGCGCCGCTGCAGGTACGTTCGATGGCGTGCGAGTAGATGTGGCCGTTGCGGTCGACTCGGTAGTGGGGCTCGCGGGCGCCGCGGTTGCTGATGGTTCGACGACCTGCGGCTCCGGCGTGCGTGTCGGATCGTCGACGTACACGTAGTCCGTGACGACGACTGGTGTAGCCGTTGGTGCCACATCCGTTGGCGGCACTGGCAGATCGCTGTGCGCCGCCGTCGGTTGTGCGACAGCCTGCGCCGTCTTCGGCGGGTGATCTCCGAAGAATCCCGTCTGCGCGGCGACCGCGATGACGCCGAACGTCGCAACGCTGGTGAGTGCGAGCGCCACGGCGAGCGCTAGTCTGCGATCCATGCCGTCCTCTCTTTCTGTGGTTCCATGGCGATCCCCGGCCATCCGGCCGTGCGCAGGATCGAGCCGTCATCCAATACGAAGAGTCCTTCCGCGTGCTGAGATTCGATGAATTCGCGCGCCGCGTCCGCATCGAGCATCAGCCCGCACTTCGCGTAGACGTCCGCCTCCGTCGCCGTCCGCGCGATCACCGACGCCGAGACGATCGGGCTGCGCGCCGGCGCCCCGGTGCGCGGGTCGATGATGTGATGGCGCCACTCGCCGCCGCGTCGCCAGCGCCGCTTCAGCGTGGTAGACGTCGCGATCGCCCGGCCACGCAGTGCCACGACGTCGATGTCTGCCCCGCCGAACGGATCCCAGACGCCCACGCGCCACCCGGGGCCGTGCGGACCGTCGCCTGACGCGTACACGTCGCCCCCAGCATCGACCAGGAAGTCACGTGCCGGGCCCAGCCGTCGCGCCGCCATGTCGACGGCGAACCCCTTGCCGATGCCGCCGAAGTCGATGCGCAGGTCGCGGGGCGCATCGCACGTACCGCGCTCACGGTCGACCTTCACATCATCGATCGACCACCGCGTCACAGCGCCGCAAGTTGTGGACGGGCCGTCGTCGCGCGCTACGAGCTCGAACGACCGGTCGTACCCGGCGCGCTCCAGTTGCGGCAGGATCGCCGGCTCGAAGAGGCCGCCCGTGCGACGGTGAAAGAACTGCGACAGTTCGATCAGCCGCAACAGATGCTGCGACGCGCTGACGCGCTCGCCGGAGCGATCGTTGAAGCGCGACAGCTCGCTCTCCGGCCGAAAGCGGCTGAAGCGGGCCTCGATCTTGTGAAACACAGCTTCTGCTGCGTCCAGCAACTCGACCGGTGCGCCCGCACTTGCGAGTACCAGCACGTCGGTATTCATCGCCCGGAAGCGCCGGCGGGTTGTTGCGTCCTCCCTCGACGGCGAGACCTGCGGCGATCCTGCGAACTGGCGCGTTGTCACACCCACACCCCTTGCGATCGAAAACCGCCCCGCCGCCGCGAAGGTAACGGCGCGCGCTTAGCGTCTCCGTCCGTCCGCCTCAGATGGACGATTCCTGACCCCGAGATCACAATCGGCATCGATGGGAAGGGGTGCACCGCAGCGCCTTGACCACGAGGTGGCCCGCCAGCTAGACGTTACGGCCGCGGTTATGTACCTTTCAGCGGCTTTCGGGGGCCGGATTGCGCCTCAAGCTGGCTGGCAATTCCCTGACCCGTGAACGACGCGTCGATTCTGCCCGAATGGAGGGACGAAGTTGCATATCGTTGTCTGTGTGAAGCAGGTCCCCGACTGGGACATCCCGCCCTCGAGCTTCAAGGTCGATGAGGCGACGAAGAAGGTCGTCCCGCCGCCCGGCGTAGCTCCCGTGCCGAGCCAGTTCGACGCGATCGCCGTCGAAGCGGCCATGCGCATCAAGGACGCCGTCGGCGACACGAAGGTCACCGTCATGAGCCTCGGCGCCGCGACCGCGCGTGACGTCATCAAGCACGGCCTCGCGATGGGCGGCGACGAAGGCGTGCTGCTCGTCGACGACGCCTTCAACGACCTCGACAGCTTTGGCGTCGCGACCGTGCTCTCGTCCGCCGTCAAGAAGCTCGGCGACGTCGACCTCGTGCTCACCGGCCGCCAGGCCGTCGACTGGGACCTCGGCGTCACGGGCACGTACATCGCGCAGATGCTGGACGCGCCCGTGCTGACGTTCGCCAAGGCCGTGACCGTGAGCGGCGGCAACGTGACGGTCGAGCGCGTGCTGCCCGACGCCTTCGAGACGGTGGAGGCGCCGCTGCCGGCCGTCGTCACCGTCAGCAACGAGTTGGGCGAGCCGCGCTACCCCAAGCTGCAGCAGATCATGGCCGCCGCGAAGAAGCAGGTGAACACCTGGGGTGCCGGTGACCTCGGCCTCGACGCCGCAGCGCTGGCCCCGCGCATGACGCTCGAGAAGCTCTTCGTCCCGGCCGTCGACACGAAGGTCGAGATCATGGAGGGCGACACGCCGGAGGAGCAGGCGATGGCCCTGGCCAAGCGGCTCAAGGAAGCGAAACTGATCTAGCACGCGCGAGCGTTGATGCGCGTGCCACGTGCCGCGCCCGAACGGAGAAACTGACGATGGCTAACGGAGTACTCATCCTGGCCGAGGTGGCGGACGGCAAGGTCGCGCCGGTGACGCAGGAGTTGATCGGCGCGGCCCAGCGCCTCGGCGCGGGCCCGGTCTCGGCGATGCTGATTGGCTCGGGCGTCGAGGGCGCGGCGGGCCAGATCACGGGCGTCGAGAAGACGTACGTCGTCGACAACGCCGCGCTCGCGCAGTACACGACCGACGGCTACACCGCCGCCGCGGCAGCCGTCGCCGCGAAGGCCGATCCCGCCGTGATCCTGCTCGGCCAGTCGAACGTCGGCCGCGATCTCGGCCCCGCGCTGGCGTTCAAGCTCGGCACCGCCGTCGCGATGGACACCGTCGCGCTTGGCGATGGAGGGCGGCAAGCTCCACACGACGCGCCCCGCGTACGGCGGCAACGCCCGTGCGGTCAACAGCTTCACCGGTTCGCCGGCAATCGCCACCGTGCGGCCGAAGTCGCAGGATGCGGCCGAGGGTGGCAGCGCTGGCGCGGTGGAGAAAGTCGAAGCCGACCTCTCCGGCGTGCGCACGAAGGTCATCGACCGCAAGGTCGCCACGTCCGAGGGCGTGCGGCTGGAGGACGCGGACGTCGTCGTCAGCGGCGGCCGCGGGCTCGGCGGGCCGGAGAACTTTGACGTCATCGAGCAGTTGGCGCACCTGCTGGGCGGCGCCGTCGGCGCGAGCCGCGCGGTCGCGGACCTCGGCTGGCGCCCCGTCTCGGAGCAGGTCGGCCTCACCGGCAAAGTCGTCAGCCCGACGGTCTACATCGCCGTCGCCATCTCCGGCGCCAGCCAGCACATGGCCGGCTGCTCCGGCTCCAAGAACATCGTCGCCATCAACAAGGACCCCGACGCCAACATCTTCAAGGCCGCGCGCTTCGGCATCGTCGGCGACTTCAAGCAGGTCATGCCGCCGCTGATCGAGGCGGTGAAGAAGGTCCAGGCGGAAGGCTGACCCGCAGTTCGAGGTAGAGGTTGTTGAAAGGCGGGCGTGAGCCCGCCTTTCTGTTGTGCGACGATAGCAACGTGGACGAGATCAGCATCGAGATCACGGGCGACGTCGTCGAGTGGCAGGAGCTGCTCAACGGCACGCAGATCGTGACGATCGAGGGCGCCAGCGCCGACGGCTGGACACTGTCCGGCAGCGTCACCTGGAGCGCCCGCGACGCCGACTTCGCAGGCGAGGGCGACGTCACGCTGACGCGCGGCGACGGCGCCGAGCTCTTCGGCTCGCTCGTCCGCGCTCGCGTCAGCGAGCTTGGCGACGCGGAGGTCATCGAGGCGGACCACCGGATGCGGCTGGAGTACGAGATCGACGGCGGCAGCGGGGCGTTCGGGGATGCGAGCGGCACCGCGCGGGCGGAGGGGCGTCTGTCACGGGAGGGGTTCTCCGGGACGTGGACGGTGACGCTAGGCTCCGGCTGAGGGCCGTCCTCGTCAACCTAGGCTGATTGCCGCCGGCCGAGCCGCTCGGTCACACTTGATCCATGCCTGAGAAGCCGGCGCCCGACCTCGATGCGCTGCTCCGCTATCGCCAGAAGCGTGACTTCGCCCGCACGCCGGAGCCGGACGCCGGCGCGCCGGAGGCGGAGCAACACGACCTGACATTCGTCGTCCAGCAGCACGCCGCCACGCGCATGCACTGGGACTTCCGGCTGGAGGTCGATGGCGTGCTGACGTCGTGGGCCGTGCCGAAGGGGCCGTCACTGAACCCGAAGGACAAGCGCATGGCCGCGCAGGTGGAGGACCACCCGTACGACTACGGCGGCTTCGAGGGCGTCATCCCGAAGAAGAACTACGGCGCCGGCCAGGTCATCGTCTGGGACAACGGCACCTACACCCCGGACGAGGACGGCGTGCTCTCGTGGGGCGACCGCGAAACGGGCAGCGCGCGCATGAAGGAGGGGATCGACGCCGGCAAGATCTCGTTCACGCTGCGCGGCAAGAAGCTGCGCGGCTCATGGACGCTCGTGCGCACTGCGCGCAGCCCGAAGGACTGGCTGCTGATCAAGCACCGCGACGAGTTCGCCTCCACGCGCGACGTGCTCGAAGAGGACCGCTCCGTCATCAGCGGCGTGACGATCCAGGACCTGAAGGAGGGCCGCATGCCGCGCATGGCGGCATCGACCGACGGCGCCGCGCCGCACCCGGCCGCGCGCGAGGCGGACTTCCCGTCGGCGCGCTCGCTGCGTCCGATGCTCGCGACGCTCATCGACCGGCCGTTCTCGCGGCCGGGCTGGCTGTTCGAGCCGAAGCTCGACGGCGTGCGCGCGCTCGCGTTCGTCCGTGGCGACGACGTCGAGCTGCGGAGCCGCCGTGGCAACCAGGTGACGCTGCAGTACCCGGAGGTCGTCGAAGGGCTGAAGGCGCAGGGCGTGACCTCCGCCGTGTTCGACGGCGAGATCGTCGCCATCAACGAGCGCGGCGAGCCGGACTTCCAGGAGATCCAGGGCCGCATCAACCTCTCGAAGCCGGCGGAGGTGGAGATCGCCGCCGCGAACACGCCCGTCTACCTGTACGCCTTCGATCTGCTCTATCTCAACGGCTTACGACCTGCGGGAAGTGCCGCTCGCCGACCGCAAGCAGATCCTCTGGCGCACGCTCGCCCCGCACGACCACGTGAAATACGTCGAGCACGTGAAAGACGATGGCGAAGATCTCTACCGTGCGGCGTCCTCGCTGGGCTTCGAAGGCATCGTCGCCAAGCGCGCGTCCAGCACGTACGAACCAGGCACGCGCAGCCGCGCCTGGCTGAAGATGAAGAGCGTGCACGAGCAGGAGTTCGTTGTCGGCGGATTCACCGAGGGCGAGGGCTCGCGCAAGAAGACGTTCGGCGGCCTGCTCATCGGCTACTACGACGGCGATGAGCTGAAGTACGCCTCGAGCGTCGGCTCCGGCCTCACAGATAAGGCGCTCGACGACATCCGGGCGCGCCTGGAGGCGATCGAGGTCGACGAGCCGCCGTTCGCGAACCCGCCCGACGTCGTCGGCGGCCGCTGGGCGGGCGGCAAGGCAGCCCGCTGCTTCTGGGTGAAGCCCGAGCTCGTGGCACAGGTGCGGTTCGCCGCGTGGACGCGCGACGGCGGTCTGCGCGCGCCCGTCTTCAAGGGCCTGCGCACCGACGTCGACCCGCGCGCGGTCCACCGCGAGGAGGCGGAGCGCACGTCCGTCGACGTGATGGCGGACGATCCGCCGGCAGCTGCTGGCAGCGACGTGGAGCGCGCGGTCGCCTCGATCGTCGAGCAGTTGGAGCGCACGGCGAAGGATGCGTTCACGCTCGACGTGGACGGCGTGCCGATCAAGGTGAACAACCTCGACAAGGTGTTCTGGCCCGAGACGAAGGATCACCCCGCACGCACCAAGCGTGAGCTGATCCGCTACTACGCGCGCGTCGCGCCGTACATCCTGCCGCACCTCAAGGACCGGCCGCTGACGCTCACCCGCTACCCGAACGGCATCGACGGCAAGTCGTTCTACCAGAAGCACTGGCCGTCGCCGTTCCCGCGCGAGTTCCACGTCGAGCGCGTGTCGCTCTACTCCGCGCACAACGACGCGGACGGCGACTACATCCTCGTCAACAACCTGCAGACCCTCATCTGGCTGGCGCAGCTCGCCGACCTGGAGATCCACGCCTGGATGTCGCGCGTCGATCCGGAGCCGGACGCGCACGGCTACGGCACGACGTTTGCCGGCTCGCAGGAGACGATGGACCGGAGCGTGCTGAACTACCCGGACTTCATGATCTTCGACCTCGACCCCTACATCTACGCCGGCACGGAGAAGAAGGGCGAAGAGCCCGCGCTCAACCGCAAGGCGTTCGAGAAGACGCGCGAGATGGCGTTCGCCCTGAAGGATCTGCTGCAGCAGCTCCGCCTCTCGTCGTTCGTCAAGACCACCGGCAAGACGGGCCTGCACATCTACGTCCCCGTGCTGCGCCAGCACACCTACGACGAGATCCGCGCCGCCAGCGCGACCGTCGGCCAGTTCATGGTGCAGCAGTTCCCGGACGACCTCACGATGGAGTGGCAGACGGTGAAGCGCACCGGCAAGATCTTCTTCGACCACAACCAGAACACCCGCGGCAAGACGCTCGCCGCCGAGTACTCGCTCCGCCCGTCGCCATCAGCCGCGGCGTCAGCGCCCGTCACGTGGGAGGAGCTGGCGCGCGTCTACCCCACGGACTTCGACATCGACTCGCTGCCCGAGCGGCTGTCGAAGGTCGGAGATCTCTGGGCGGGGATCCTCGACGCGAAGCAAGATCTTAAGGCGCTGATTGGAGCGTCCTGACTGCGCGCTCGTCGTCGTTTGCCCGATCCGTCACAGTGCCTTAGGGTGAGTGCGGTGGCCACGAACGACTCCAAACTCTTCCACTCGCTCCTGCGGCGCGCGCTCGACCGGCGCGCATTCCTCCGCGGCAGCCTCGCGTTGGGCGCTGGCGGCATCGCCATCGCGACAGTCGGCTGCGGATCGTCGTCCTCCGGCGGCGATGCAACGGCTACGTCGACCGCGCCGGCGAGCGGCACGCCGTCCTCGAGCGGCACGCCCTCGTCCGGCAAGATCACGCCCGCGCTACTCACGTCCGAGTTCGTCGCCGGCCAGGACAATCGCTTCTCGGTAGGCCTGCTCGACGCGCAGGGGCACCTCGTCAAGGACGCCGCCGTGCACCTGCGCTTCTTCACCCTGGCCGAGGATGGCTCCTCCGGCACCCTCCGTGGCGAGGGCGACGCGCAGTTCGTCGAGCTGGATGTGCCCGGCGCGCACACTCACGACAGCAGCTCGCAGGGCGCCATCACCGACGACAGCACGGCCTTCTATCTCGCCCACACGCCGTTCGACGTTGCGGGCAAGTGGGCCGTGGAGATCGACGTCACGCCCAACAACGGCGCCCAAGCGGCGCCGCTGCAGGTGCCGTTCGACGTGCTCGCCGAGCCGATCACGCCCGGCGTCGGCACGGTGCCGCCGGCGAGCGAGAACGACACAACCGCGACAAACAGCAACATGTCCAGCCTCTGCTCGCGTATCCCGGCGTGCCCGCTGCACGACAAGGTGATCGCCGACGTCCTCGGCAAGGGCCGGCCGCTCGTCGTGCAGTTCAGCACGCCTGCCTTCTGCCAGACCCGATTCTGCGGCCCCGTGCTCGAGGAGCTGCTGGCGCAGGTGCCGGCGTACCAGGACCGCGTCGACTTCGTGCACATCGAGGTGTGGCAGGATTTCCAGCTCCACCAGTACCGGCCGGCGGTGCAGGAGTGGAAGCTCCCCGGCGAGCCCTACACGTTCTTCATGGGAGGGACGGGAAGGTGGTCAGCAGGCTGGAGGCCATCTTCAGCGACCAGGAGCTGACCAACGCGCTCGACGGCCTCGTCAACGCGTAGCGCTCGAGAGCTCCCAGCTCACAGTTCGGCGAATTAACATAACGTCGCATCACGCCCGCAGTCCGATGACCGACTATTGGTGTGTTGGCATGAACTCACACCAATCGAAGGAGCCGCCCGTGGCCCGCACGCTCGCCGTCCTCCTGCTCGTCCCTGCGCTGGCCCTTGCGGCGGCCTGCGGGAGCGGCGACAAGAACGCCGCAGTCTCGCCCGCGCCGACCAGCGCTGCCGCCGCGACGGCTGTGGCTTCCGCGCCGACGAGCGCGCCCGCGAGTGACAACGCTACGGGCAACATCTTCTCGACCGTGCTCGGCAGCGCGCTCAACGGTGGCGGCGGCGATGCCGCCGCGGAGCCAGCGTCGGATCCGACCATCAGCCGGTTCCTGCCTGACGACAGCGACCTGCCCGCGGGCTTCGCGGCCTTCAACCAGTTCTCGTATCGCGTTCCCGACGGCATCTCGGCGAACGGCGGCATGGACATGGCCGCCTCGATCGCAATCAACGGCGCGTCCGCCGGATCTGACCTTTCCAGCGCCGGGTTCCTGATGTCGATGGTGATCAAGCCCGACGACCTCACGGCGCTCGGGAAGACGCTGGACCAGCTCGGCTCACTGGACGACGCCGCGCTGCAGAAATCGATCGAAGACTCGGGTGGCAGCTTCCAGGGCATCAAGATCACCGAGGTCCACGCCCTCGACGCGAGCGGCCTCGGCGACGGCGCCGCCGGCATCAGCATGACGATGGACATGAGCGGCTACATCGCGAGCACGGGCGGGGCATCCGTGCCGGGCCTCTCCGTCATGACGATGCACATGTTCGTCTTCGGGCGCGGCGACTACATCGGCGGCGTCATCCGCATGGGCTTCACGGACACCCTCCCCGCCGGCGTCGACGAACTGGGCCTGGCGAAGGTCATCGACAGCAAGATCCAGGCGGGATAGGCCGCGCCGATGGCGGCACCTCGGGGCGCGTCTGGCTGAATTTACATATAAAATTGCATTTTAAGTCTGTTTTCGCTTGATACAGACGCCCCCGCCCGCTACGATCGAAGGGCAATGAAGTCCACCCGAGACCTGATGCGCGACCTCCTGGCCGCCCGCGGCGAAGCTACCGTCGGCGAGATCGCGCGCGAGCTCGGCCTGAACCAGGCGAACATCCGCCGCCACCTGGAGGTGATGCGGGCGGAGGGTCTCGTTGACATAAGAATTCAGCGTCACGAGGTCGGCCGTCCCAGCCTACGCCTACCGCCTGACGGAGCGCGCCGAGGAGATGAGCGGCCACTACCCGCGCCTCGTCAACCGCATGTTCCGCCGCATCGCCGCCCTTCCCGACGAGCAGGCGGCCGTCGGCCAGGTGCTGCTGGAGCAGGTGTTCGACGGCGTCGCCCAGGACATCGCCGGCGCTTACCGCCCGATGGTGACGGGCGCCACGATTGGGGAGCGGGTCGCCGAGACCAGCGCCGCCCTCCGCGACGAGGGCATCGTCGACCACTGGCGCAAGGAAGCGGACGGCTACCACCTGATGAACACCGCCTGTCCGTACCGCAAGGCCGCCGAATCCTCACCGGCGCCGTGCCACGCCGACGCGCGCGTCATCGAGATGCTGGTCGGTGCGCCCGTCGTGCAGGTGGGCCGCATGGTGGACGGCCACGCGATGTGCGAGTACGTCGTGCATGCGGAACCGAAGCGAGAGAGCGCCGGCGCGAAGCCGGCGAGGGCGCGCAAGAGCGCGCGCTCGGGCGAAACGAAGACAGTAGGCGCGCGGCAGGCCGCGTCGGCCGTAGAGACGGCGTAATTCCCGGGAAGGAAAGAGGACGGATGGCAGAGGACGTGTTGCTGAAGATCAGCGGCCTGACGGTCGCGGTTGAGGGGAAGCAGATCCTCAACGGCGTCGACCTCACGGTCAATCGCGGCGAAGTGCACGCCATCATGGGGCCGAACGGCTCCGGCAAGAGCACGATGGCGAACGCGCTCATGGGGCACCCGCGCTACCAGATCACCGGCGGGACCGTGCTCTTCAAGGGCGAGGACATCGCCGGCCTCGCGCCGGACGAGCGCGCGCGCCGCGGCCTCTTCCTCGCGTTCCAGTACCCCACCGGCATCCCCGGCGTGACGATGGTCAACTTCCTCCGCCAGGCGATGAAGGCCGTGCGAGGCGAGGACGTCCCCATCCGTGAGTTCCGCGAGAAGCTCTTCGCGACGATGAAGCTGCTCAAGGTGGACGAGCAGTTCGCCCGGCGCTACGTGAACGAGGGCTTCTCCGGCGGCGAGAAGAAGCGCGCCGAGATCCTCCAGATGGGCATCCTCGACCCGGACCTCGCCGTCATGGACGAGACGGACTCCGGCCTCGACATCGACGCGCTGCGCACCGTCGCCGAGGGCGTGAACGCGCTGACGACGCCGAAGCTCGGCATCGTCCTGATCACGCACTACCAGCGCCTGCTCAACTACATCAAGCCGCAGTTCGTCCACATCCTGTACCAGGGGCGCATCATCGAGTCGGGCGGCCCCGATCTCGCGCTGAAGCTCGAAGCGGAGGGGTACGACCCCGTCATCGCGAAGCACGCCCCGGTGCTCGTCGCGACTGGAGAGAAGGCATAACGATGGTTGCGAAGGTCACACCGAAGATCGCGGTCGAAGACGGATACAAGTTCGGCTTCAACGACAACGACAACGCCACCTACAAGTACCGCACCGAGAAGGGGCTGAGCGAAGAGATCGTGCGCGAGATCTCGCGCGTGAAGAACGAGCCGCAGTGGATGACGGACTTCCGCGTGAAGGCCTACCACCACTTCCTCGAGAAGCCGATGCCGACGGGCTTCTGGGGCGGCAGTATCCAGAACTACCACATGGACTTCAACGACATCTTCTACTACGCCCGCGCCTCCGACCGCTCCGAAGACTCCTGGGAGGACGTGCCCGAGTACATCAAGGACACGTTCGAGAAGCTCGGCATCCCGGAGGCGGAGCGGAAGTCGCTGATCGCCGGCGTCGGCGCCCAGTACGACTCCGAGGTCGTCTACCACAGCATCCGCGAGGATCTCGAGAAGCTCGGCGTTATCTTCACCGACACCGACAGCGCCGTTCGTGACTACCCGGAGATCTTCCAGAAGTACTTCGGCACGATCGTCCCGCCGGCCGACAACAAGTTCGCCGCGCTCAACAGCGCCGTCTGGTCGGGCGGCAGCTTCGTCTACGTCCCCGCCGGCGTGAAGGTGGACATCCCGCTCCAGGCCTACTTCCGCATCAACAAGGAGAACATGGGCCAGTTCGAGCGGACGCTCATCATCGCCGAGGAGGGCAGCTACGTCCACTACGTCGAGGGCTGCACCGCGCCGACGTACTCCACCGACTCGCTGCACAGCGCCGTCGTCGAGATCATCGTCAAGAAGGGCGCGCGCGTCCGCTACACGACGATCCAGAACTGGTCGACCAACGTCTTCAACCTCGTGACGAAGCGCGCCGCCGCGTACGAGAACGCCATCATGGAGTGGGTCGACGGCAACCTCGGCTCGCAGCTCACGATGAAGTACCCCAGCGTCTACCTGATGGAGCCGGGCGCCCACGGCGAGATCCTCTCGCTGGCGATGGCGTCGAACGGCCAGCACCAGGACGCCGGCGGCAAGATCGTCCACGTCGCGCCGGACACCACCTCGACCATCATCTCGAAGTCGGTGTCGAAGGGGAGCGGCCGCACCAGCTACCGCGGCGCGCTCAAGGTGTACCCCGGCGCGAAGCGCTCGAAGGCGACCGTGCGTTGCGACGCGCTGCTGCTCGACAAGGAGTCGCGCTCCGATACCTACCCGCTGATGGAGATCGAGGAGGACCAGGTGACGATCGGCCACGAGGCCTCGGTCTCGAAGGTCGGTGAAGACCAGCTCTTCTACCTGCAGAGCCGCGGTATCAGCGAGGTCGAGGCGACGAAGATGATCGTCAACGGCTTCGTCGAGCCGATCGTGAAGGAATTGCCGATGGAGTACGCGGTGGAGCTGAACCGCCTCATCGAGCTGCAGATGGAAGGCGCCGTCGGCTAGGCGCCGAACCTACCGCGTGACCCTGGAGATGAGATGACACAGGAACTGCTTGCCGCCGGCATCACCGGCCTGACGCAGGCTGACGTCGAAAACGTATCGGCACGGCGTGACGAGCCGGCGTGGTTGCTCGATCAACGGCTCGGCGCATGGCGGGCGTACGAGGAGATGGACTTCCCCGACGTCTACGACGAGGAATGGCGCCGCACCGACGTGCGAGCGCTGACCTTCGACGGTTTGCGCGCGCTCAGCGCCTCGGCGCCCGTCAGCGGCCCTGCCGAACTGCCGGAGTCCGTCCGTGGCGCCTGGGGCGAGGGTGCGCTCGCCGGCCGTATCGTCCAGCACGACTCCGACGTCGTGCGGACGGAGCTGGACGAAACGCTGCGCGCGGCTGGCGTGATCCTGACGGACATGCACTCGGCCGCCCGCGAGCACGCGGATCTGCTTCGCAAGCACTTCGCGCAGAGCGTGCCGGTCGGTGAGTGGAAGTACCTGGCGCTGAACGCCGCGCTCTGGAGCGGCGGCTGCTTCCTGTACGTTCCGAAGGACGTCGAGATCGCGCTGCCCGTGCAGCTCGCGACGCTCGTGTCGGCCGAAGGGCTCGCCGTCTTCCCGCGTACGGTGATCGTCGTGGAGCGCAACGCGAAGGTGACGTTCATCGACGAGACGCTGTCGCCGGACGGAGCCACGAAGTCCTTCGTCAGCGGCGCTGTCGAGATCGTCGTCGGAGACGGAGCGACCGTCGAGTACTACGACGTCAACAACTGGGGCGACAACGTCTACAACTTCAAGACCGTGCGCGCCACGCTCGGCCGCGACGCCTCGTTCCGCGCCGCCGCCGTCGGCATCGGCTCAAAGCTCACAAAGATGCGCATCGACACGCTGATGCCGCAGCCGGGCGCGCGCGCCGAGCTGCTCGGCGTGACGTTCGGCGACAAGGACCAGCACTTCGACTACAACACGCTGCAGGACCACGTTGGCGAGCACACGATCAGCGACCTGCAGTTCAAGTCGGCATTGACCGACAACGCGTCGCTCGTCTGGTACGGCATCACCCGAATCGAGCCGCCGGCCGCCGGCAGCGAGGCCAACCAGACGTCGCGTAACCTGCTGCTCAGCGAGCACGCCAAGGCGTCGCCGATCCCCGTGCTGGAGATCGAGGCCTGGGACGTCAGCAAGTGCAGCCACGGCGCCACCGCCGGCCCGGTCGACGAGAACGAGCTGTTCTACCTGCAGGCGCGCGCCATCCCGCGCGAGGTCGCCGAGCGGATGCTCGTCGAGGGATTCTTCGCCGACGTCATCGACCGCATCCCGGACGCCCGCCTGCGCGATCGCGTGCTCTCCGCCGTGCTCACCAAGGCGGGCGGTAGCGCCGGCATGGTGTCGTTCGATGACGTGCTGAACGCATAGAAAGGCTGCCGAAGTGGGGGAGTTCGTCAGCGTCGCGAAGGTGTCGGAGACGCCGCCGGGCACGATCAGCGTGCACGAGGCCGCCGGCAAGCGCATCGCGCTCTGCAACGTCAACGGCCGCTTCTACGCCATCGACGACGTCTGCACGCACGATGGCGGCCCGCTCGACCAGGGCGAGCTGGAAGGGGAGCTGGTGGAGTGCCCCCGTCACGGCGCCAAGTTCAACGTCACGACGGGCAAGCCCGTCATCCTGCCGGCCGTTGTCCCCGTGAAGACGTACGCCGTGCAGGTCGAAGGCGACGACGTGAAGGTGGAACTGGGGTGACGCGAAACGCTTTGAACTCGCGCTCCATCAGCGTAGCCTCCGCTGTAACCCCCGGGGCGCAGGGCGCTGCGCCCGCCCGCAGACACCCGCCAATGATGATGGCCGGAGGATCGCAAGGCGCACGGATTCGGTCAGCCGATGGCGACAGGCTAACCAAAGCGTTAAGTGGGCTTCCGTCCGCGGAAATTCGTGCGCCGAGACTGTGAACTGACAACATGTACGACGTCAACGAGATTCGAAAAGACTTCCCCATCCTGGAGCGCCGCGTGCACGGCAAGCAGCTCGTGTACCTCGACAACGCCGCCACCACGCAGAAGCCGCGCCAGGTGATCGACGCGCTCGTCCACTACTACGAGCACTACAACGCCAACATCCACCGCGGCCTCCACACGCTCGCCGAGGAGGCGACGGCCGCGTACGAGGCCTCGCGCGTGAAGGCCGGCCGCTTCATCAACGCGGAGCATCCGGAGCAGGAGATCATCTTCACCCGGAACACCACCGAGTCGATCAACCTCGTCTCGAACGCGTGGGGGCGCAAGTTCCTCAAGCCTGGCGACGAGATCGTCTTCTCGGCGATGGAGCACCACAGCAACCTCATCCCTTGGCAGCTCATCGCCCGCGAGACCGGCGCCACGCTGAAGTACATCGACATCGACGCCACCGGCCACCTGGTGTGGGACGACGTGCTGGCGAAGATCGGCGAGCGCACGAAGATCGTCGCCATCTCGCAGATGTCGAACGTGCTCGGGACGATCAATCCGATCAAGGAGATCGCGGAAGTGGCGCATCGCGCCGGCGCGCTGGTGCTCGTCGACGGCGCGCAGAGCGTCCCGCACATGCCGGTCGACGTGCGCGACATGGACTGTGACTTCCTCGCCTTCTCTGCGCACAAAATGCTCGGGCCTACCGGCGTCGGCGTGCTCTACGGCAAGCGCGCGCTGCTCGACGCGATGGATCCGTTCCTCGGTGGCGGCGAGATGATCAAGCGGGTGACGTTCATGGAC
Organism: uncultured Chloroflexia bacterium; assembly: GCA_963843685.1. Taxonomy (GTDB): domain Bacteria; phylum Chloroflexota; class Dehalococcoidia; order DSTF01; family JACRBR01; genus DASQHL01. The sequence continues at coordinate 483,766 of CAWJLO010000010.1, read as the reverse complement.
AGCACCTACGCCGACCTGCCCTACAAGTTCGAGGCCGGCACGCCGAACATCGCGGACGTCATCGCCTTCGCGCCGGCCATCGACTATCTCGAAGGGCTCGGGATGGACGCGGTCCGCGCTCACGAGATCGCGATCACGCAATACGCCATCGATAGGCTCAGCAAGGTCGACGGCGTGACGCTGTACGGCCCGACCGATGCCGCCGAAAAGGGCGGCGCCGTCACATTCAACTACGGCGAACTCCATCCGCACGACCTGAGCCAGGTGCTCGACCAGGAGGCCATCGCTATCCGCGCCGGCCACCACTGCGCGCAGCCGCTGATGCGTGAGCTGGGCGTCGTGGCGACCGCCCGGGCAAGCTTCTATCTTTACAACAGGGAGGACGAGGTCGACGCGCTGATCGATGGCATCCGCGCCAGCGACCGGATATTCGGGAATGTCGCAAGAGCTGCAGCTGGATGAGCTCTACCGGGAGCTGATTCTCGACCACTACAAGCACCCGCACCACCACGAGAAGCTCGCCGAGGCGGACGTGGTCGCCGAGGGTTACAACCCCGTGTGCGGCGACGAGGTGGAGATGCAGCTGAAATTCGAGGGCGACCGCCTGACGGACATCGGCATCCTCGGACGTGGCTGCTCGATAAGCCAGGCGTCCGGTTCGATGATGTCGGACCTCGTGCTCGGCAAGGACGTCGCGGAGATCCGCCGGCTTTCGGACGAGTTCAAGGGGATGCTCACCGACGAGGGGGCGCCTGTCCCGGAAGATCTGGGCGACCTCGAGGCGCTGCAGGGCGTCGCGAAGTTCGCCGTGCGCGTGAAGTGCGCGACGCTCGCCTGGCACACGCTCGCCGACGGCATCGAGCAGCACGAGAAGGGCGGCGCCGCCGTGCGCCACGAAGAGTGACCGAAGAAGAGGTGAACCCATGTCGGTGAAGGGCCTGCTGTCTGAAGAGCTGGTGATGGAACGCCTGAAGGACGTGTTCGACCCGGAGATCCACATGAGCATCGTGGAGCTGGGTCTCGTCTACGGCGTCGACATCTCAGACGAGGGCGTGATCGACGTCACCTACACGCTGACCAGCCCCGGCTGCCCCCTGGGCCCCGTCATCGACGGCCAGATCATGGACGTGCTCGTCGACCTCCCCGGCGTGAAGGAAGTCCACGGCAAGCTCACCTTCTCCCCGCCCTGGGACCCAAAGACCATGGCCAGCGACGACGTCAAGATGCAGCTCGGCATCTGGTAGTAGCCGCGGGTCTACGGCGCGCCGAAGACCTTCTTGACGAAGGCGGTCAGGAGATCGGACGCCTGCTTCGAGAACGGCAGCGCCGGATTCGTGTAGTCGGTCGCCGGGTTCGGCGTGCCGGGCACTTCCTTGAAGACGTGGTCGACGTTCGGTAGCTCGTCGAACTCCACGTTTTGGTTGTTCGCGCGCGCGAACCCCGCCCGCAACGCCGCGATGTCGCTATCGAGGATCTGCTGGTCCTTGCTCCCGTGCAGGACGAGCACCGGCAGCGTCGACGGCAGCGATGCCGCCAGTTCGAGCCGGATCGTACTGCTCGACCTGCCCGAGGAACTTCTCGTTCGCCTTCGAGAAGATCGAGGCGAGCGCCGGATCGGTGACCTCGTCTCCGGGCGGGTACGCTCCGGTTTCCTTGAGGCCCCCCACGATCGCGTCGAGCTTGGCCACGATCGCGTCGGCGTCCGCGCGCGTCATCTGCTCGGCTGCGACTGCGACGTCGGCCTGCGCCGCGATCTGTTTGCGGATCGTCTCGAGATACGGAATGCCGGGTGGCGCGGCGAGCACCAGCGCCTGCGGAGCGCCCTCGCCCGCGCCCTGGCTGGCCACGACGAGCGCGATCAGCGCCCCTTCACTGTGGCCCAGGATGATCACGCGGTGCGCGTCGACCTCAGGCAGCGAGCGGAGGTAGGCGTAGGCTGCGAGCGCCTCGTCGACGAAGGTGTCGAAGCCGACGTCGTCGGGGTGCGTGGCGTAGCTCGCGAGCCCTGTCTTGCCGGTGCCGAGCTTGTCGTAGCGCAGCGACGCGACGCCGGCCGCCGCCAGCACATCGGCGAAGTCGGCCAGCGTGTCGATCTGGCCCGGCAGCGCTCTGCTGTTGCCGTTGCGGTCCGTCGGTCCGCTCCCGGCGAGGATCAAGGCCGCTGGCACCGGGCCGGAGGCGTTCATCGGGAGTTCCAGCGTCCCGTAGATCGTGTCGTTCGTCGCGGTGAACGAAACCTCGCGCTGTGACGGGCCGGGGGTGCCGGCCGGGGCACTACCGGGTGGGGCGGAGGTAGTGGTCGGCGACGAGGATCCGCCGCCGCAGCTCAGCGCCAGGAGCGGCACGCAACAGACCAGCAACTGGATCGCCGCAAGCGGGAGCCGTCGGCTGCCCATCAGCATCACCGAGGAAGCTTATCGGGCGGCGGACTTGCCATCGATGCAGGTTTCCACATGCGTTGCTTGTCAAATCGCGGCTGGCTCGGGTAATATCCTCGCAACTTGGTTGAGGCGTTTCGGTAGCCGCTGATCCCGGCGATCCGAAGCTGAACGGGCGCCGTTGGCGCTCGTTGCGTTTTCCCCGAGGGGCGTCGCCGGGGCGCGTTCCGGCGAGCGACCGCGATTGTGAAGTGTGTTACAATTCGCGCACTTCCGCATCGTTGATGGCAGGGTCATCGTGATAATTCGGCAACAGACGCCCGACCCCGAGCGGGACGGCAACGGCACCGGCTTCCTCGCTGACACCAACGGTGGAACCCGGCGTCTGCCGTTCAGCGCCTTGCCGCCGGCCGGCGGCCTGTACGATCCCCGGTTCGAGCACGACGCGTGCGGCGTCGGCTTCGTCGTTGACGTAACGGGCACCAAGAGCCGCGACATTATCGATACGGCTCTTGGCGCTCTGTGTAGCCTCGACCATCGCGGCGCGTCAGGAGCCGAGGTGAATACCGGTGACGGCGCCGGCATCCTCATTCAGGTGCCGGACGCGTTCCTCCAGGGCGTCACCGCGTTCCAACTGCCGCACGCGGGTGCGTACGGCGTCGGTCTTGCGTTCCTCCCGCCGGGGTCCGCGGAGGCGGAGGCGGGCCGTGCCGTCGTGGAGCGGCTCGCCGAAGAACAGGGATTGCAGGTGCTCGGCTGGCGCGGGGTCCCGACCGATGACTCGATGATCGGACCGACGGCGCGCGCCGTGATGCCCAGCTTCTGGCACTGTTTCGTCACGGACCCGGAAGGAGCGACGGGCATCGACCTGGACCGAAAGCTCTTCGTGCTGCGCAAGCGGATCGAGCACGAGAGTCCGGAAGAGACGCCGGTGTACTTCCCGTCGCTGTCGAGCCGCACGCTCGTCTACAAGGGCATGCTGACGACGCCGCAGCTTGGCGAGTTCTTCCTCGACCTCTCAGACCCGCGGATGGAGTCGGCGCTGGCGCTGGTGCACAGCCGCTTCTCGACGAACACGTTCCCGTCGTGGCCGCTCGCGCACCCCTACCGATTCATCGCGCACAACGGCGAGATCAACACGCTGCAGGGCAACCGGAATTGGATGCGCGCCCGCATGGCGCAGATGGCGACGCCGCTGATCCCCGAACTGGAGCGCGCATTCCCGATCATCACGGAAGGCGTGTCCGACACGATGAGCTTCGACGAGTGTCTGGAGCTGTTGCACCTTGGCGGCCGCTCGCTCGCGCACGGCGTCCTGATGATGATCCCGGAGGCGTGGGAGAACCACGCAACGATGTCACCGGCCCGGCGCGCCTTCTATCGATATCACGCGTCCTTAATGGAGCCGTGGGACGGGCCGGCGTCGATCGCCTTCACCGATGGCACGGTGATCGGCGCGGTGCTGGACCGCAACGGCCTGCGGCCGAGCCGCTACTGGGTGACGGACGACAACCGGGTGATCATGGCCAGCGAATCGGGCGTGGTCGACGTCGACCCGGCGCGCGTCGTGAAGAAGGGGCGCCTGCAGCCGGGCAAGATGTTCCTTGTCGATACGTCGTTGGGCCGCATCGTCGAGGACGAGGAGATTAAGGCGACGCTCGCGGCGGAGCATCCCTACGAAGAGTGGTGTGATCGCGAGCTGGTCCACCTGAGCGATCTGCCCGACCGGGAGCACAAGGTGCCGTCCCACCAGTCGGTCGTCCGGCGCCAGATGACGTTCGGCTACACGCACGAGGAGCTGAAGTTGCTCGTGTCGCCCATGGCGAAGAACGGGGCGGAGGCCGTCGGCTCCATGGGGACGGACACGCCGATCGCGGTGCTCTCGGAGCGGCCGCGGCTGCTGTTCGACTACTTCCAGCAGCTTTTCGCGCAGGTTACGAACCCACCGCTCGACGCCATCCGCGAGGAGTTGGTGACATCGCTCGCGTGCACCATTGGCGCCGAAGGCAACGTGCTGGACGCGCAGCCTAATTCATGTCACCAGATCGCGCTTCCGTTCCCGATTCTCGACAACGACGAACTCGCCAAGCTCATCCACATCGACGATGACGGCGACCGGCCGGAGTTCCAGGCACGCGTCATCTCCGGCTTCTACAGGGTTGCCGGCGGTGGCGAGGCGCTCCGCGAAGCGCTGGACCGCATCTGCGCGGAAGCCTCAGCCGCGATCGACGCTGGCGCGCGCATCATCGTGCTCTCCGACCGTGATTCCGGCCCGGAGCTGGCGCCGATACCATCGCTTCTGCTCGTCTCGGCGGTGCACCATCACCTGCTCCGCACGCTCCAGCGCACGAAGGTGGGGCTGGTGCTGGAGGCGGGCGATGCGCGCGAAGTGCATCACATGGCGCTGCTCATCGGGTACGGCGCCGGCGCGATCAATCCATATCTGGCGTTCGAATCGGTCGAGGACCTCTGCGCGCAGAATCTCTACGGCCTGGGCGAGATGGACGCGCACAAGGCCGTCAAGAACTACGTGAAGGCGGCGGGCAAAGGCGTGCTGAAGGTGATGTCGAAGATGGGCATCTCCACCGTCGCGTCGTACCGCGCCGCGCAGGTCTTCGAGGCGATCGGGCTGTCCCAGGAGTTCGTCGACAAGTACTTCACCGGCACGGTTTCGCGGATCGGCGGCATCGGGTTGGACGAGATCGCGGAAGAGTGCGCGCGCCGCCACCTCCGGGCGTACGCTCCGCGCCCCGCCGAACTGGCGCATCGCGATCTCGACCTGGGCGGCGAGTACCAGTGGCGCCGTGAGGGCGAATACCACCTGTTCAATCCGGAGACGGTGTTCAAGCTCCAACACGCGGCGCGCGCAAAGCGGTACGACGTGTACAAGGAGTACACACGTCTCGTCGACGATCAGTCCAGGCGTCTGGCGACCCTGCGCGGCCTGTTCACGATCCGTGAGGGGGTTCGCCAGCCAGTCCCCATCGAAGAAGTGGAGCCGGCGAGCGAGATCTACAAGCGCTTCGCCACCGGAGCGATGTCCTACGGTTCGATCTCCAAGGAGGCGCACGAGAACCTCGCCATCGCGATGAACCGCATCGGCGGCAAGTCCAACACGGGTGAGGGCGGCGAGGACGCCGAGCGCTACGTGCGCGATGAGAACGGCGACCTCCGACGCTCGGCCGTGCACCAGGTGGCGTCCGGGCGCTTCGGGGTGACATCCGAGTACCTGGTCAACGCCGACGACCTCCAGATCAAGATGGCGCAGGGTGCGAAGCCCGGTGAGGGCGGTCAGCTCCCCGGCTTCAAGATCTATCCGTGGATCGCAAAGACGCGCTACTCGACGCCGGGTGTCGGGCTGATCAGTCCGCCGCCGCACCACGACATCTACTCGATCGAGGACATCAAGCAGCTGATTCACGACCTGAAGAACGCCAACCCCGACGCGCGGGTGCACGTGAAGCTCGTGGCCCAGGTCGGTGTCGGAACGGTGGCGGCCGGCGTGGCGAAGGCGCACAGCGACGTCGTGTTGATCTCGGGCCACGATGGTGGCACCGGTGCGTCGCCACAGACGTCGATCAAGCACGCCGGAGCGCCGTGGGAGCTCGGGCTCGCCGAGACGCAGCAGACGCTGATGCGCAACGGGCTGCGCGACCGCATCGTCGTTCAGGTCGACGGCCAGTTGAAGACGGGCCGCGACGTGTTCGTCGCCGCGCTGCTCGGCGCCGAGGAGTACGGCTTCGCGACGGCGCCGCTCGTCGTGAGTGGTTGCGTGATGATGCGCGTGTGTCACCTGAACACCTGCCCCGTCGGTATCGCGACACAGAACCCGGAGCTGCGGAAGCGCTTCACGGGCAAGCCGGAGTTCGTGGTCAACTTCTTCGAGTTTATTGCCGAGGAGGTGCGCGAGTACCTCGCGGCGAACGGCTTCCGCTCCATCGATGAAGCGATCGGCCACACGGAAGTACTCGATGTCCGCGCTGCGGTGGACCACTGGAAGGCAGACGGCCTGGACGTCACGCCAATTCTCGCCGTGGCGGAGAACCCGTACGAAGGCCAGACGGCGCACCGCTCGCGCGGCCAGCAGCACGGTCTTGAGCGCGCGCTCGACCGGACACTGATCGAACAGGCGGCTCTTGCGATCGCCGACGGCACGCCGGTCGAGATCGAAACCTGCGTGCATAACACAAACCGCACCGTCGGCACGCAGCTCGGGTCGGCGGTAACGAAGCGCTGGGGCGCCGCCGGGCTCCCGGACGACACGATCCGCATACACCTTCGAGGTTCGGCGGGGCAGAGCTTCGGCGCGTTCGTGCCGCGCGGCATCACGCTGCGGCTGGAGGGTGACGCGAACGACTACACCGGCAAAGGGCTTTCGGGAGGCACTATCATCGTGCACCCCGACCGCAATGCGCTCTTCGTCGCCGAGGACAACATCGTGGCCGGGAACGTCGTGCTGTACGGCGCGACGGGTGGCGAGGCGTACTTCCGCGGCAAGGTCGGCGAGCGGTTCTGCGTGCGCAACTCCGGCGCCACCGCGGTCGTCGAGGGTGTCGGCGACCACGGCTGTGAATACATGACGGGCGGCCGTGTCGTGGTGCTCGGCCCGACCGGACGAAACTTCGCGGCCGGAATGTCCGGCGGCATCGCCTACGTGTACGACCCCGATGGCGTATTCCCGTCCCTCGTGAACTACGAGATGGTGGAGCTGGAACCGCTCACCGCCGGCGACCGCGAGTGGGTGCGCGAGACCGTCGAGCGGCACCGCGAGCTGACGGGGTCCGACGTCGCCGAGCGCCTACTCACGCAGTGGGAGAGCGAAGTCGAGTCGTTCCGCAAGGTGATGCCGGAGGACTTCAAGCGCGTGCTCACCGTCATGGAAGAGGCCGCCGCGGCCGGCATATCCGAGGAGGAGACGCTCGAGCGGGTGATGGCGGCGGCGCATGGGTGAGACGACCGGCTTCCTCAAGTGGGAGCGGATCACGCCCAAGCGGCGGCCCGTGTCCGTGCGGCTGCACGACTGGCACGAGGTGTACGAACCGTTCGACAAGGACGTGCTGAAGCTGCAGGCCGGCCGCTGCATGGACTGTGGCATCCCGTTCTGCAACAACGGCTGCCCGCTCGGCAATCTGATCCCGGACTGGAACGATCTCGTTTACCGTGACCACTGGCGCGACGCGATCGAGCGGCTGCACGCGACGAACAACTTCCCCGAATTCACCGGCCGGCTGTGCCCCGCGCCGTGCGAGGCTTCTTGCGTCCTCGGCATCAACCAGGATCCGGTCACCATCAAGCAGGTCGAGGTCGAAATCGTCGACCGCGCGTGGGCGGAGGGTTGGATCAAACCGGTGATGCCGACGGTTCGCACGGGCAAGCGGGTGGCGGTCGTCGGCTCGGGGCCCGCGGGGCTGGCGGCTGCGCAGCAGCTCACGCGCGCCGGCCATGACGTGGTCGTATTTGAGCGCGCCGATCGCATTGGCGGGCTCCTCCGGTATGGCATCCCCGAGTTCAAGATGGAGAAGCGGCACCTGGAGCGAAGACTCGCCCAGATGCGCGCCGAAGGGACCGAGTTCCGGGTGAACGCCAACGTCGGCGTCGACGTTCCAGCGTCGGAGTTGAAGGAGTTCGATTCGACGGTGCTGGCCGGCGGAGCAACCGCCGCGCGCGACCTGCCGATCCCGGGACGCGAGCTGGGCGGTATCCACCAGGCGATGGAGTACCTGCCGATCGGCAACCGGGTGCAGGAGGGCGACCTGCCCGCACCGACGATTACGGCCGCCGGAAAGCGCGTCGTCATCATCGGCGGCGGCGACACCGGCGCCGACTGCCTCGGCACGGCGCACCGGCAGGGAGCGGCTTCCGTCCACCAGTTCGAGATCCTGCCGCGTCCCGCCGGACCACCGCGCGCCGACGAACCCGTGGCCGACGTGGTCGAACGTCTTCCGCGTGTCGTCGGCGCACGAGGAGGGTGGTGAGCGTGTGTACAGCGTCAACACGGAGCGCTTCGCGGGCGACGCAGACGGCAACGTGCGTGCGCTGATCGCACACGAAGTCAAGATGGCCGACGGGCGCTTCGAGAAGATCGAGGGAACGGACTTCGAGCTGCCGTGCGAGCTGGTGTTGTTGGCGATGGGCTTCCTCGGCCCTGAGCACGCGGGTCTGCTGGACAGCCTGGGCGTCGGGTACGACGGGCGGAGCAACGTGGCGCGCGATGCCTCGTTCATGACGAGCGTGCCGGGAGTCTTCGCCTGCGGCGACATGGGGCGAGGGCAGAGCCTGATCGTGTGGGCGATCGCGGAAGGACGCTCATGCGCGGCCGGTGTCGACCGGTATCTGGCCGGGGGCACGCAGCTCCCGGCACCGATTGAGCCGACGGCGCGTCCCCTCGTGTGACGTTCGCCGGATGCTGCCTGCTCTGGGCCGTTACCGGCCCGTGGCTGCTGCCAGGTCGAAGCGGTCGAGGTTCATGACCTTGTCCCACGCCGCCACGAAATCACGCACAAACTTCTCGTCCGCGTCGGCACACGCGTAGACTTCCGAGAGCGCGCGAAGCTGGGAGTTCGAGCCGAAGACGAGGTCGACGGCCGTGCCCGTCCACTTGACCTTCCCTGTCGCGCGATCGCGGCCCTCGAACACGTTCAGCGAGGAGCCGGACGACTTCCACTCGGTGCCCATGTCGAGCAGGTTCGCGAAGAAGTCGTTGGTCAGCGTCTCCGGCCGGTTGGTGAATACGCCGTGTTGCGACTGCCCGGCGTTCGCGTTCAGGACGCGCATACCGCCGAGAAGGACCGTCATTTCGGGAGCGGTCAAGTTCAGCATGAACGCTCGGTCCAGCAGCCCGCGCTCAGGGTCCAGCGACTCTCCAGCCCGGAAGTAGTTCCGGAACCCGTCGTAGCCCGGTTCGAGCACGGCGAACGATTCGACGTCAGTTTGTTCCTGGGAGGCATCTGTCCGTCCCGGCGCGAACGGGACCGTGGCCTTGTGGCCGGCCTTCTTCGCCGCTTCCTCGACCGCTGCGCACCCGCCAAGGACGATGATGTCAGCGAGCGAGACCTTCTTCCCGCCGGTCTGGGAGCTGTTGAACTCCGTCTGAACCCGCTCGAGTGTCCGCAGCACGGTTTCGAGTTGGCCAGGGTTGTTGACTTCCCAGTCCTTCTGTGGCGCGAGGCGAATGCGCGCCCCGTTCGCCCCGCCGCGCTTGTCGGTGCCGCGGAAGCTCGCCGCCGAGGCCCAGGCGGTGGAGACTAGCTGCGAGATAGACAGCCCGGACGCGAGGATCTTGCCCTTCAGCTCCGCGATGTCCCGTTCCCCGATCAGCTCATGGTCGACAGCGGGGACGGGGTCCTGCCACAACTGGGGCTCGGGAATCCACGGGCCGAGGTAGCGCGTGACGGGACCCATGTCCCGGTGCAGCAGCTTGTACCACGCCCGCGCGAACGCGTCCGCGAGCTGGTCGGGATGTTCGTAGAATCGCTTCGAGATCGGCCCGTAGATCGGATCGAGCCTCATTGCGAGGTCCGTGGTCAGCATCATGGGCGCGTGCCGCTTCGAGGGATCGTGAGCATCCGGCACGGTCCCCTGCGCCTCGGGATTCTTGGGAGTCCACTGAAACGCACCGGCGGGGCTCTTGGTCAGCTCCCAGTCGTACTTGTAGAGGTTCTCGAGGAACCCGTTGTCCCATTTCGTGGGCTCGTTGGTCCAGGCTCCCTCGAGGCCGCTGGTGATCGTGTCGTCGCCCTTGCCGGTGCCGAAATCGTTCTTCCATCCGAGACCCTGCTCCTCGAGAGGAGCCCCCTCCGGCTCGGGGCCAACGTGCGTCGCGGCGGCCGCGCCGTGGACCTTGCCGAACGTGTGGCCGCCGACGATAAGCGCGACCGTCTCCTCGTCGTTCATCGCCATGCGGCGGAACGTCTCCCGAATGTCACGCGCCGCCGCGAGCGGGTCCGGGGCCCCGTTCGGGCCCTCCGGGTTGACGTAGATCAGGCCCATCTGCACCGCGCCGAAGGGTCCCTGGAGCTCCCGGTCGCCCTTGTAGCGTTGGTCGCCAAGCCACGTGTCCTCCGGGCCCCACATGACTTCGTCGGGCTCCCAGATGTCCTCTCGCCCGAAGCCGAATCCGAACGATTTGAACCCCATCGACTCCATGGCGGCGTTGCCGGCGAAGACGATCAGGTCGGCCCACGAGATCTTCCGGCCATACTTCTGCTTAATCGGCCAGAGCAACCGCCGCGCCTTGTCGAGGTTCGCGTTATCGGGCCAGCTGTTGAGCGGCGCGAAGCGCTGAGCGCCGCTGCCACCGCCCCCACGGCCGTCCGCGATGCGGTAGGTGCCGGCGGCGTGCCACGACATGCGGATGAAGAGCGGCCCGTAGTGGCCGTAGTCGGCCGGCCACCAGTCTTGCGACGTCGTCATCACCTCGATGAGATCGCGCTTCAGCGCGTCGACGTCGAGGCTGTTGAACTCCGCGGCGTAGCTGAAGTCCTCGCCCATGGGGTTAGAGAGGGTGGAGTGCTGATGAAGGACCGAGAGGTCCAACTGATTCGGCCACCAGTCTCTGTTCGTCATGGGTTGGGCCCGCTTGGGAGCCGGGGAGTCGATTGCTGGGTTCTCGCTTTCGCTGCCGCGTTCAGACACGTCGGTATTTCTCCCGTTGCTTCTTGATCGTTAGCTGCTTGACCTGGTTGCCTTGTTATCGACGACCGCATCGCCCGCTGGCGGCACACGCTAGGGTGGCTATGTTGGGGCGCCCGACGGGACAGAACACTTGCGGTGATACACCTCGAGACATCGGCTGCGTGGCGGGCTCTGTCGATGGTCCGCTGCCGCTGCATGGCGGAACTCTGCGGCCCGATAGAATCGTACCAAATCGAGAGTCAAGCGAGAGCCTGGCGACGGTTCCTGTTCACAGGACGGCCGGGTTCTGAGGATGATGCCGTAGCGACAGCCGCTGAGCCCGGTACGCCGACCGCTCGCGGCCGGTGCCGACGCGGCCCCGCAGATCATAGCGCGGCCCGTTGCTTGCCGCGACGACCGGCCGTATGCTGTGCTCTGACAGGGCGATGGGGCTCGCCCGGACCGCCCGTGAGGGCTGATGGCTCCTACCGACAAGGTAGGAGCCTTTTCGTTTGCATATGAACGTGGTCTACCTCGCCGTTGGTGGTGCGCTCGGGACGCTGTCACGCTACTACGTGACCGGCTGGGTTGCGGACTGGAACGGTGCGAGCGGCCTCGGCGTGTTCACGGTGAACATCGTCGGGTCGTTCATCATCGGCCTCTTCCTTACGCTCAGCACCGACCGCTTCATGTGGCCGTCGGAGTTGCGGCTGCTTGTGGCCGTGGGATTCCTCGGCGGCTTCACGACGTTCTCCTCGTTCTCGTGGGAGACGTTGCAGATGCTGCAGGTGCGGAACGTGCTCGGCGCCTCGCTCAACCTCTGCGCCAGCATCGTGTGTGGCATGATGGCCGTGTACGCTGGCAGCGTCCTGGCGAAGGCGCTCTGATGACTGAGAATCGTGGCATGGATATCACCGGACCTGCGAAGCTGCTGAAGATCTACATCGGTGAGTCGGACAAGTGGCACGGCAAGCCGCTGTCGACGGCGCTCGTCGAACGGCTCCGCCAAGAAGGCCTTGCCGGCGCGACGGTTCTGCGCGCAATCGAAGGCTTCGGCGCGAACAGCCGCATGCATACGGCGCACATCCTGCGGCTCTCCGAGGACCTGCCGCTCGTGGTGGAGGTCATCGACCGGGCGGACCGCATCGAGGGTGCGCTGCCCATCGTCGATGAGATGGTGGGCGACGGGCTGGTGCTGCTGGTCGATGTCACGGTCGTGCACTACCGCCACGGTCACGGGAAGGACCGGGGCGCGTAGGCTTCCGCGCGGAATTATTTGAATCGTTTCGAAGGAGATGGAGATGGCGGACGCGAAGCAGGTGGTGCGCGACTTCTGCGCGGCGTGGGAAGCGCGCGACCAGGCGAAGATCCTCGACGCCTTCACCGATGACGGTGTCTACTTCAACGTGCCGATGCAACCGGCCACCGGGAAGGACGCGATCAAGGCGCTGCTGGCGATGATCCTCGGCCCGGCGACCGAGGTGAAGTTCGAGATCAAGCACGTCGTCGCGGACGGAGACACCGTGCTCACCGAGCGCGTTGACACGTTCGTGCTCGGCGGCAAGACGGTCACGCTGCCGGTGATGGGCGTGTTCGAACTGCGTGACGGGAAGATCGCCGCCTGGCGCGACTACTTCGACCTCGCCACGTGGACGCGCCAGGCGAGCTGACGGACCGCCTCGCTCATTTCCCCTCGAGCCAACGGTTGAAGTTCGGCTTGCGCTTCTGCTGGAACGCGGCCATGCCCTCCCGCGCGTCGGGGTGGTGGTCGCTCACCGCGGTCTTCGCGGCGATGTCGTCGAGCGCGTGAGCGAACGTCTGCTCGGCGGCGTTATAGATCGATCGTTTGAGCAGGCGCATCGAGACCTGCGGCCCTTCGGCCAGCTCGCGGGCGAGAGCCATGGCGCGCGGCATCAGCTCCTGAGGTGGCGCGACCTCATGCACCAGCCCCAGCTCGAGCGCCTCGGCCGCCGGAGACGATGCGATTGCGCATGAAGAAGTCCATCGCCCGGGCCACGCCGATGAGCTGCACGACGAGGAACTGGCCGCCTTCGTCCGGCATCAAACCGAATCGCAACGTGCCGCTGCCCATACGCGCGTCGCTGGAGGCGATGCGGAAGTCGCACGAGAGCGCCAGCGAGAAGCCGGTCTGGATCGCCACGCCGTTGACGGCGGCGATCGTCAGCTTGTCGAGCGCGCGCACGGTCACGTTCAGCGGCTGCGAGAGCCAGCGCAGCCCGTCGTACGTGCCGATCGCGTTGTGATGACCGGCGTGGATATCCGGCACGAGTTGCTCGGCGCCGGCAGAGTTCACCGGGCGGCCGGTGATGTCGTCGCCAGCCGAGAAGGCGCGTCCGGTGCCGGTGATGACGATGACGCGGACGCCGTCGTCCATCTGCGCCTCCGTCAGCGCCTCGACCAGGTCGCGCTTCAGCCCCTGGGTCATGCCGTTAAGGCGGTCCGGCTGATTGAACGTGACGACGGCGATGCCGGGATCGTGCATCGCGAGGTCGAACCCTCGAAACGTGCCTTCACGCATGGCCTCACTCCTTACACGGTGCGTTCCCACGGTACCACGGCGGCGTAGTGTGGTCGCCGCTCAATCAGTCGCCGCGGTCTCGCATCAGGAGACGCGTGACGGCCTCCACGGAGTCGTCGCCCGGCGACAGGCTGACCGAGCCGCGCTCCCGCAATTCGCTGAGCGACTCGCGGAAGTCAGCGAAGTGGCGGAGCATGACGCCGAGGTGGATGTAGATCGCGAAACTCAGCGTCGCGGCCTCGTCCGGGGTCAGGAGCCATGAATTGAGCAGCTGCGGTGTGCCCTTGAGCTCTGAGGCCGCGCGCTCGACGTCATCGCGCGTCTTCAGACCATCGATGAAGACGAGATCCGCGCCCGCACCACGATAGGCTCGTGCGCGGGCAAGTGCGTCGTCCCAGCCGTTGGGGGCCAGCGCGTCGGTGCGGGCGATGATGACGAGCGATTCATCGGTGCGGGCGGCGCAGGCGGCGCGCACCTTGGCGACCATCTCGTCGAGCGGAATGACGCGCTTGCCTTCGAGGAAGCCGCAGCGTTTCGGCCACTCCTGATCCTCGATGTGGAGAGCCGCGACGCCAGCGCGCTCGTAGGCGGCCACCGTGTGGGCGACGTTCGTCTCGTTGCCGTAGCCGGTGTCGGCGTCGGCGATGACGGGCACGTTGACGGAGGCGGCGATGCGCGCTGCGTTCGCGCTCATCTCGGCGAGGCCGATCATGCCCATGTCAGGCAGACCGTAAGACGCCGCGGTGCCGAAGCCGCTCATGTACACGGCCTCGAAGCCGGCGGCCTCCGCGAGCTTCGCCTGCACGCCGTCGAACACAAAGGGGGCGACGACGAGTCCGCGCGCCAAGAGTGCCCGCAGCCGCTCACCGGGCGAGAGCGCGCGAGCGTGGTCGCTCATCGGCTGATCTGGCCCATGACGTCGGTGGCAGCCTGGCCGGGCATCGGGATCTCCTTTACGCGTTCATCGACGTCGTCGTACTCGAGCCTCAGTGCGCGGCTCATCGTGGCGTGCATCGCGTAGGTCGCAACGAGATACGTCAGCTCCAGGATCGCCTCGTCGGTCAGGTGCTCTCTGAGCTGGGCGAACGTCTCGTCCTGCACGCGGCCGCGTTCGAGGACGAGCTGGTCGGTGTACGCGAGGATGGAGCGGTCGGCGTCGTCGAAGACGGGCGACACGGGCCATGCGGGCAGATGTTGCAGCTTCTCGTCAGGCACGCCCGCGAACCTCGCGGCCTTGCAATGCTGCGAGAACACGAACTGGCTGCCGCCGGCGAATCCCGCCCGGACCAGGGCCAGCTCGCGATGCTGCGGCTTCAGGGAGCGGGACTTGCTGTTGAAGAGGGTGAAGCCGGCCTGGCAGTGCGCCATGATCTCGGGGACGAGCGCGAACACTGTCCACCAGTTGCCCGGGGTGCCCGTCGCCGTGCCGGGCTCGGCGACCGGGTCCCGGTCCTGGAAGAGGCTCTTGTAGGTAGCGAGCACGTCCGGAGATGCCTCGGACTTCGGGACCTGTCTCAATCGCGGCATTGTCGCTCCTCCTTCGACCGGACGTCCGATTCAGGTGGCGGTACTGTAGATCGGATACGCCGGACGGACACGGCCACGTTGACGCCGCAGGGGTGCACCGGGAGGCGGCCGCCGTGGTAGGATCACGACGATGGTAGCGGCGGGACATTCCGGCCGCGGGCGCAGCGTGACGTGCCGGAGGACAGTGATGCCGAAGCCAGAACTGACCACCAAGGGCAATGCCGAGTTCGAGATTCGCGGCTTGAATCACCTCGCGCTCGTCTGTCGCGACATGCAGCGGACCGTCGATTTCTATACCGGCGTGTTGGGCCTGCCGCTGATCAAGACGCTGGACCTCCCCAACGGCATGGGCCAGCACTTCTTCTTCGACCTCGGAAATGGCGACTCGCTGGCGTTCTTCTGGTTCCCGAACGCGCCGGAGGCAGTGCCGGGCGTCTCGTCCGCGGCCCACTGGCCCGGCGACGGCGAGATCGTCACGGCGCACGGATCGATGAACCACGTCGCGTTCGACGTGCCCGCAGAGAAGTTCGACGAATACGTCGAGAAGCTGCACGCGAAGGGCGTCCGAACGTCCCACGTCTTCAACCACGACGACAGTCCGATGCAGGTCTCTGCAAAGTTGCATCCGGGCGTGTTCGTCCGCTCGATCTACTTCATGGACCCGGACGGCATCCTGCTGGAGTTCGCGAGCTGGACGCGCGTGTTCGACGAGTCGGACGTCAAGCACAAGCCGGCGACCGCGGCCGATGCCGCTCGGCAGCTGACGGCCGTCCGCTCCTGAAGCGCCGGCGAGCCGCATCCTCGACCCGCTGACGAAGCGCCAGCCCGGGCGGCACGCTCACGTCACCTCCGCGTTGGGTCGAATCGAGAACAGAAGTGCATTGATGGCACCCACGCCGGAGCAGCCGGCCATCCGGGCGCGCACGCGGGCAACTACTCACCTCCGTGGCAGCGAAGCGAAGGGCGAGCCTTCAAAGGCGCCGCGTCCCGTCAAGCTGTGCCGTGGCTATTTGCGCGTGATCCCGCCGTCCGGTGAAGGTACCGGAGAACGTACGACGCCCGAATCCTAACCGCATCTCGGCTAGAACTCCGGTGTGGCTCGGCCAGACGGGTGGCCGAACTCGTCGCGGCGTGCGAGCATACGCCGATATGGCCAGCGCTACCGAGCATGCCGCGCCACTCACTATCGACCTGGCCGCGCTGGCAGCCGCGGAGCCGGCCGCGCGTCTCGCACTCATGGCGTCGGGTCCGGGCGGGCTCACCGATGCTGAAGCGGCGCTCCGCCTCAAGGCGTACGGCCCGAACGTAGCGGTGCCGCCGCAGCGGGAGCAGCGCCTGCTTGCGTTTCTTGCCAACTTCACGCACACGCTGGCGCTGCTTCTCTGGTTCGCCGCTGGACTGTCGTTCGCGGCCGGCATCCCGGAGTTGGGCGCTGCCATCGTGGCCGTCGTGGTCATCAACGGCGCCTTCGCGTTCGCGCAGGAGTACCGCGCGGAGCGGATCGTGCTCAGCCTGATGCGGCGCGTGGCGGTGCACACGCAGCTCGTGCGGGACGGCCGTGAACGGCGGGCGGCGGCCCTGGACCTTGTCCCCGGAGATATCGTACGCCTGGGGGCGGGTGACGTAGCGCCGGCCGACTGCGTCCTCTGCTCGTCGGATAACCTCACGCTCGACCTCTCCGCCGTGACTGGTGAGTCGATCCCCGTGGCGTGCGACGCCGCACCGATCGTCATCACGAACGAACGCGCGGGGCTCGGCGACGTGCCGTGCGTCGTCCCGGCCGGTGCGGCCGTCGTCACGGGGCACGGCGAGGCCGTCGTGTTCGCCACGGGTGCCTCGAGCACGATGGGCCGCGTTGCCGCGATGGTCGAAGGTGTGACGCGGGGCCGCTCCGTGCTCGAGCAGCAGGTCGATGAGCTCTCCGGTCTCACGGCTGTGATCGCTGTGCTCGCTGGCGCCGCGACGCTGATGGTGGCGGCTGGCGCGACGGACGTGAAGTTCGTCGCCGCGCTGACGTTCGCGACGGGCGTGATCGTGGCGCTCGTGCCGGAAGGGCTGCTGCCCACGCTGAGCGTGTCGCTTGCGATCGGGGCGCGGCGGATGGCGGAGCGGGGCGCCGCCGTCCGTCGCCTGTCGGCCGTCGAGACGGTTGGCGCTGTGACCGTGATCTGCACCGACAAGACCGGCACGCTCACGCGGAATGTGCTTGCTGTCGCGGCGTTCGTCCCCGCGGGGCCGGATCCCGATCTTGAGCAGGAGGCGCTCATGGCGGCCGCCCTCTGCAACGACGCGCGTGCAGTGGAACGGGTCTTCGAGGGCGATCCGCTCGACGTCGCGCTGGCCCGATGGGCGCAGGCGCAAGGGCAGGACGTAGAAGAGGTGCGCGCGGAGTGTACGCGGACGGCCGACCTCCCGTTCGACGCGAAGCGCCGTTACATGTCCGTGACGTGCGACGTGAGAGGGGAGGAGCGAGAGTTCATCAAAGGGGCGCCTGAGGCGGTGTTGCAACTCGCGGGCGTCGCCGCCCCCCGGGCGGTCGCCTCGGCCATCGACGAGGCAACCGGCGCGGGACAGCGCGTGCTCATGCTGGCGGCCCGCCGGCCGGGCGCGGAGGTGCGACCGCTTGGCGTCATCCGGCTGTTCGACCCACCCCGGCGGGAGGTGCCCGACGCGATCGCCGCGTGCCGGCGTGCGAGGGTGCGCGTTGTCATGCTGACCGGCGACCACGCCGCAACGGCGCGCTCCGTTGCCCGCGACATCGGATTGGGCGAGGTGCCGGTGATCGAGGGCGGAGAGCTCGACGCGATGTCGGACCGCGCATTGGTAGCGAGGCTCAGAGGAGATGTGTTGTTCGCGCGTATCGACCCCGGCCAGAAGCTGCGTATCGTGACAGTGCTGCGTCGGGCGGGCGAGGTGGTGGTGGTCACGGGAGACGGCATCAACGACGCGCCGGCGTTGCGGGCAGCCGACGTGGGCGTGGCAATGGGCGTACGCGGGACCGAGGTGGCGAAGCAGGCAGCGGACATCGTGCTGGCGGACGACAACTTCGCGACGATCGTCGCCGCCATCGAGGAGGGGCGGTCGATCAAGCAGAACATCCGTCGCTTCGCCAGCTACGTGTTCAGCAGCAATGTGGCGGAGCTGGCCCCCTTCCTGGTGTACATCTTCGCGCCGATCAGCCTTCCGCTCGCCGTCGCGCAGGTGCTGGCCATCGACCTCGGCACGGATCTCGTGCCCGCGCTGGCGCTGGGGGTGGAGCGGCCGACGCGAGAGACGATGGAGCAGGCGCCGGAACCCCCCGCCCGCCCTATCCTCACCCGCGACGTGGTGTTGCGCACGTTCCTCTTCTTTGGCCTCGTCGAGGCGGCGCTCGGCCTGGGGGCGCACATGGCGTACCTCCTCTCCGCCGGATGGCGGCCGTTCGACTCCTTCTCGGCGTACTCGGGGATCGCACCGGAGGCGCGCACGCTGACGTTCCTCGGGATCGTCGCAGGACAGATCGGCTGTCTGTTCGCGCAACGCGACGGGCCGCTCCGCGCCAGGTTGTCGCTGTTCTCGAACACGTGGATCGCGATCGGGCTTGCGTTCGAACTGGTACTGACGCTTTCGTTGGTGTACGTGCCGGGACTGAACGGGTTGTTTTCGATGCACACCGTCGCCGTGCCGTGGCTGCTCGTCTTGCCAGTGGGCGCCGCGTGTTTTGTGTTCGCCGATCTGCTTCGGCGACTGGCCATAAGCGCACGGCGATGACGTCGCGCGTCGGCCAAGACTCGCGCTCGGAGGTATACTGACAGTGGAAGGAGGTATGAGAAGCCTAAAGGATGTGCGATGTGGAATCGCTTCGGAACCGGCGCTCCGACTCGTAACTCGCTGAAAAGGTAACGCTCGAAGGCGCGGAGTGCGGGCGGAGATCCTCTCCGGAAGGAAACGGGAAGGCGACGCCCCCTGAATTCGCAAAGAATCCAACGCGAGCCAAGACGAAGGGCGCCGGAGCGGTCGGAACGAAAAGTGAATAGTAGGGCGTAACCCCCGGGCTCGTGCCGCGAGGGTTTTCTTGTATCCGGCGCGGGTTACCGCCGCGGCCTACAATGCGTGAAGGAGCGGGAGGTGGAGTGAGCGTCCGGTTCCAGAACGTCAGCAAGCGCTTCGGCGAGATTGCCGCCCTCGCGGACTTCAGCCTCGATGTCGAGGACGGCGAGTTCATGGTGCTCCTCGGGCCGTCGGGATGCGGCAAGACGACCGCCTTGCGGATCCTCGCCGGCCTGGAAGACCCCGGCCATGGCGAGATCTTCATCGACGGCCGTGATGTGACGGACCTCGCCGCGCAGGATCGCGACATAGCGATGGTGTTCCAGAACTACGCGCTCTATCCGCACATGAGCGTCTACGACAACATCGCGTTCGGCCTCCGGATGCGCCACATCAGCCGCCGAGAGATCGACCAGGCGGTGCGGGACGTGGCGGAGCTGCTGGGACTGGCGGATACGCTGAAGCGGCGGCCGGGGCAGCTCTCCGGCGGTCAGCGCCAGCGCGTCGCGTTGGGGAGGGCGATCGTCCGGCGGCCGAAGGTGTTTCTCATGGACGAGCCGCTCTCGAACCTGGATGCCAAGCTCCGCGCGCAGACCCGCCTCGAGCTGATCCGTCTGCACCGCCAGCTACAGAAGACGGTGCTGTACGTCACGCACGACCAGGTGGAGGCGATGACGATGGGCCGCCGGATTGCGGTGATGGAACGGGGGGTGCTGCAGCAGGTCGGCTCGCCGCAGGAGATCTACTCGCGTCCCGCCAATGTCTTCGTGGCGGAGTTCATCGGCACGCCGGCGATGTCCTTTTTCCGCGGCGGTTTGCGCGACACCGGCGACGGACGGACGATCGTCGCCTGCGCCGACGTCGCGTTCTCGTTGACGCCGGCGCAGGCGGCGCTGGCGCGGAGCGTCAGGGGCGCCGACGTGGTCGTCGGAGTCCGCCCGGAGCACATCGAACGGGCCGCGGCGTTCGGCGAGCGGAGCGCGGCCGCGACGTTCGAGGGACAGGTGGACGTGGTCGAGGAGCTCGGCAACGAGATCCACGCAACGATCCTGCTCGAGGGCCGCAGCGTCATCGCGCGGTTGGCGGCCGACGAGCCCCTTCGGGCGGGCGCGACCGAGCGATTCGCGATCGCGCCCGAACGCTTGCTCCTCTTCGACGGCGCGAGCGGCGGGAGGCTCGCTTGACGGCGGCGGTGGCGCCGACGCGGCGCCGCAGGGGACGCGCGTTGCGACAGTCGCTGTCCGCGGCGCCGTTCGTCCTGCCGTCGCTCTTCCTGTTCGGCGTCTTTGTCTTCTACCCCCTCGTGCGGTCGGTGTGGCTGGGGTTCCACGCGACGGATCCCTTCGGCCGGCGCGAGACGTGGGTGGGGATCGCGCAGTATCGTGACGTGCTCACTTCGCCCGACTTCCGGCACAGCCTGCTGGTGACAGGCCAGTTTTCGCTGTACACGGTGATCGGATCGACGGTCCTCGGGCTGTACCTGGCGTTGCTGGTGCACCGGCGGCTGCCGGGGATCATCATCTTCCGCACGATCTACAGCTCGACGATCGCCTCGTCTGTGGCGGTGTCGTCGGTGATGTGGCTCGTGCTGCTCAACCCGGGCGTCGGCGTGTTGAACTACGTGCTGGGTAAAGGTGGCGTACCGGCCGCGAACTGGCTGACCGAGCCACGCTGGGCGCTGCTGGCCGTCGCGATGACGACCGTGTGGATGAACGTGGGATTGGCGACGATCGTCATCCTGGCCGGCCTCCAGAACATCCCGGACGAACTGTACGAGAGCGCGCGCGTCGACGGGGCGCACGCGTGGAACCAGTTTCTGCACGTGACGCTACCCGGCCTTTCGCCAACGTTGCTTTTCGTCTCTGTCGTCGGCGTGATCTTCGCCTTCGAGTCGTTTGGCCAGATCGACATCCTGACGCACGGCGGCCCGCTCGATTCGACGAACGTGATCGTTTACTCGATCTATCGGGAGGCGTTCCTGCACTACAACGTGGGCCTGGCGTCCGCGCAGGCCGTCGTACTGTTCGTCATCGTGCTCGCGCTTACGGGCGTGCAGTTCGCTGCCGCACAGCGATGGGTGTTTTACCGATGATCCGTGGGAGGTGGCAGAAGCGCGCGCTGCGCGCGGCGGCGAGCCTGCCGTTGTACGCGGTGCTCATCGTTTCGGCGGCCGTCGTGCTCTTCCCGCTGTACATGACGCTCGTAGACAGCCTGCAGCCGTTCCAGAAGCTCCTGCAGTACCCGCCCGACCTCTGGGCAAGCTCGCCCCAGTGGGGGAACTACCGGTCGGCGATGACGGACATCCCGATGCCGCGCTACATGCTCAACAGCCTGATCATGGCGGGCGTGATCACGCTCGGACAGCTCGTCACGTCGATCCTGGCGGCGTACTCGTTCTCGTTCATGCGCTTTCCCGGGCGCACCCTGCTCTTCTTCATCTTCCTCTCGACGATGATGGTGCCCTGGGAGGCGTCGATCATTCCGAATTACCAGATCATCCAGCGCCTCGACTGGCTCGACACGTACCAGGGACTGACGGTGCCGTTCCTCGCGACGGCATTCGGGACGTTCCTCCTACGGCAGCAGTTCATGACGTTGCCGGCCGAGCTGAAGGATGCGGCCGACATCGACGGATACGGCAACCTGCGCTTCCTGCTGTTCGTTGTGATCCCGCTGTCGCGCGCCGCCATCGCGACGCTGGCGGTGTTCAGCTTCCTGCAGGCCTGGAACCAGTATCTCTGGCCGCTGCTCGTGACGAACGACCCGCACATGCGGACGGTGCAGATCGGCATCGCGTCACTGACGGACCAGGAGGCGCAGCGGACGAACGTCGTGCTGGCCGGAACGCTGACGGCGCTGCTGCCGATGCTCTTCCTGGTGATCGCCTTCCAGCGCTTCCTCGTGCGCGGGCTGACGGCCGGCGCGGTCAAGGGCTGACCGTGCGACGGCTCGCGCTCGTCGGCCTGCTCCTCGCTTCCCTCATGGCCGCTTGCACCAGCAACGGGCCGCGTTACAGCGGCGGCCGCGTCGAGGTGCGGTTCTGGCACTCGATGTCCGGCGTGAACACGGCGGCGCTGCAGAAGATCGTCGACGGGTTCAACAGTTCGCAGAGCACATACAAGGTCGTGCCCATCTACCAGGGCGGGTACCCGGACTCGCTGAAGAAGCTCGTCGCCTCCTTCGGGACGAGCGCGATGCCGGCGATGGTGCAGCTCGACGACATCGAGCTTCGCTTCATGGTGGATAGCGATGCCACGGTGCCGCCGCAGGACTTCATCGACCGCGATCTCGCGACGTCAGGCGCTTCTCAGGGCTACGCGCCTCCGATCGACCTGGGCGACTTCGAGCCGCGCGCGCTGGACTACTACACGCTTGATGGGAAGCTCCGCGCGATGCCCTTCAACCTCTCCGGCCTGGTGCTCTATTACGACAAGGACGCGTTCAGAGATGCTGGGCTCGACCCCGACAAGCCGCCCACAACGCTCGAGGAAGTGCGCGCGGACTCAGAGAAGCTGCTGAAGCGCGACAGCAGCGGCGCGATCACGCGCAACGGCATCGCGTTGAGCATCGACGCGTGGAAGTTCGAGGAGATGCTGGCGAAGCAAGACGCGCCGTATGCCAACAATGGAAACGGCCGCGACGGGCTTGCCACGGCGGTAACGTTCGACAGCCCCGAGGGCGAGGCGATCCTCGCGTGGTGGCAGGACATGGTGAAGTCCGGGCTCGCCACGAACGTCGGGAGGCAGGGGGCACAGGCGTTCATCGATCTCGCCACCGGCAAGAGCGCAATGGCGATCGAATCGACGGCCTCGATGCGCACGATCCTGACGGTGCTGGGTGGCGCGACGCAGCGGTTTGGCGCCGGGCCGATGCCGTCGATCAACGACAACCCCAACGGTGGCATCGTCCTCGGTGGCGCCGCGGTCTGGATCATGAAGGACCGTCCGGACATCGAGCAGCGAGGCGCGTGGGAGTTCCTGAAGTACGCGACGCAGCCCCAGGTGCAGGCACAGTGGCACGTGGACACGGGCTACTTCCCGGTGCGCGTGTCGGCATGGGATATGGAGCCCGCCGCGTCGCTGCACAAGCAGTTTCCGCAGTTCACCACTGCTCGCAACCAAGTGCTGCGGTCGCCGCTCAACGACGCGACGGCCGGCGCCGTCATCGGCCCGTTCACGCAGGTGCGTGAAGGCATCGAGAACGCGTTCGAGGCCGTGCTCGTCGGCGGCAAGACGCCGGCCGAGGCGCTCAAGACTGCGGCCGAACAGGCCGACCGTGCCATCGAGCGATACAACCGCGCGGTGCAGTGATCGACGTGTCTAGACCGCCTGCCCAACGCACACGAGATCCGGGTTGATTCGATGGATTCTCCAGATTCGGCGTTCGTGCCTGAGGTTCCGGCGCTAAAAGGTCTCTGAAAGCGCGAAATCGCCGAACCACCTACCTGGGCGGCTCTCCTACTGCTGTTCGATGAGCGTGACGGACAGGCGCGCCTCTTGCGACTGCCAGGCCGGCGATCCGGACAGGACGCCGCGCACGGGCCGAACGTCGTCGTAGTCGCGCCCGAACGCGACCGGGACGTACGTGTCATCGGCGTACCCCGCGGTCGTCGGATCGATGCCTACCCAGCCGAATTCGGGCCGGTACGCCTGCACCCATGCGTGCATCGCGTCCGCTTCGATGCGCCCGCCGGCGCGGCTGCCGGTATACACGTAGCCGCTGACGTAGCGCGCCGCCCATCCCCACGACCGCAGCACGGCGATCATGATGTGCGCGAAGTCCTGGCAGACGCCCGCCCTGCTCTCGATGACGGCCTCCATCGGCGTCTGCGCGTCCGTGGCGCCGACGCGGTACGAGAACCACTGCGGCAGGCACGACAGCACGACCTCCACGGAGCCCCACGACGAAGGGTCGAGCTGGAGTTGCTCCGTGATCGGCAGTACGGCATCTGCGCGCACGCGGCTGCTGTCGCGGCGGAACATCACCAGCTCGGCGAGCGAGGGGTCGTGCTCGCACATCTCCGTGGCCGTCTCGACGAGCGCCTCGACCGCGAAGTGAGCGACTTCGTGGCGTCCGGCTGCTTCGACCACGTCAACCTGCGTGCCCCAACCGTCGACGTACGAGCGGACGATGTTGCCTCCGTCCGCGCGAAGCCGGGAGTGCGAGACGAGAAGCCCGGCGCGCTCGCGGGGCCTCATGCGCAGAGCCGTCAGTCCGTGTACCGCCGCGGGGGCGTAACGATACGTCGTCGAGTAGGTGACTTCAAGCCGCACCGGCGTTGGCCCAGAAGAAGTTGTCGTACACCGATGAGTTGATCGCAGCGAGGACGAGCTGGACGTTGGCGAGATACTCGTGCAGGCCGGAGTCGATGAGCGTCTCGGCGGACTCGAACTGCAGGCGGCTCTCCAGCTCGGCGACGAGGCGCATCGGGTGATTCCTCAGCCGCACCTCAGCGCCGCGCGTCGCCTCAGCAAGCGCGTGTTGTAAGGAATCGATCGACGTACGGAGCGAGCGCGGGAACATCGGGTTCAGCGTCAGGAACTCCACGACGCCCGCCGGCTCGACGCCCTCGGGATGCGAACGGAGGTACGCTTCCCATCCCGAGACGCTCCTGAGCAGCGCCGCCCACTGGAAGCGGTCGACCGGCCCGCCGATCGATTCAACCGAGTCCATGAGCAGATGATACTTGGAGTCGACGAGACGCGTGATCATGTCCGAGCGCTCGAGGTACGCACCCGTCCACAGCCACTGCAGCCCTTCGTCGTAGAGCGAAGTCGCGCGGACGGTCCCTGCGAACAGATGGGATCCGACGCGCACCGTGTCGCAGAAGTCGTACAGCCCATCGGCGAGGATGAGGTGGATGTTCGTGTTGGAGACGGTGTGGTAGAGCCGGTTGAGGGCGACCCAGCACTCGCTCGACAGGTAGTCTCGTACGCTCCGGGCGTTCTCGCGCGCCGCGGCGAGAGACGACAGGATCGATGATCCGTTGTCGCGACTGACCGTGAGGAACTCGATGACGTCCGTTTCGTCCGATGATCCGTACAGTTCCTGGTATCGCCGGGTGAGTCCGAGCGTGGAGATGAGGGCCTCCCAGGTGTTCACGGCGCCCGCCACCTCCATAGATATCGGCTCCAGGCGCCCGTGATAGGTGACGTCGAGGAGGCGGGCGGTGTTCTCGGCCCGCTCCACGTGCCGGCCAAGCCAGAACAGAGACTCGGCGACGCGGCTAAGAAGCATTCAGCACCCACGTGTCCTTGCTGCCGCCGCCCTGTGAAGAATTGACGATGTATGAGCCGTCCTCCAGCGCCACGCGCGTAAGCCCGCCGGGGAGCACCCATGGCTCGATGCCGTCGAAGATGATGAACGGGCGCAGGTCCACCCGCCGCGGACAGTACTCGCCATTCACGACGGTCGGACACGTGCTCAGGCGGATCAGGGGTTGAGCGATGTACCGTTCCGGAGTCTCGACGATCGCTTCGCCGAGCTTTTCGAGTGTGCGGTCATCGCTGGTGCAACCGACCACCACGCCGTAGCCGCCGGAGGCGTTCGTGGGTTTGACCACCAGATCGCGCAGATTGGCGAGGATGTAGCCGCGCGCCTTGTCATCGGCCGCGTGGAACGTGGGAACGTTGTTCAGCTTTGGCTCCTCACCCAGGTAGAACCGGATCATGTCCGGCACGTATGGATACACGGACTTGTCGTCGGCGATGCCTGTGCCGATCGCGTTCACCAGGCAGAGCCCACCGCCGCGATACGCGTCGAACAGCCCGGCGACGCCCAGCATTGAGTCCGGGTCGAAGTTCAGCGGGTCGAGGTACTGGTCGTCGACGCGCCGGTAGAGCGCGCCGACCGGTTGCGGCCCGCGCGTCGTGCGCATGACGATAGAGCCGTTCCGCATCATCAGGTCGCGTCCCTCGACCAGCTGCACGCCCATCTGCTTTGCCAGGAACGAGTGCTCGAAGTAGGCGGAGTTGTACGGCCCCGGCGTGAGCAGCACGACCGGCGCGGTAGCCGCGCAGCGCCTGATCGCCTCGTAGAGCTTCGACGGATAGTCGTTGACCGGCCGAACTCCCGAGCGCGAGAAGAAGCGCGGCAACGTGCGCGTGCTTACGAGACGGTTCTCGATGACGTAGGAGACGCCGCTGGGCGTCCGCAGGTTGTCCTCGAGCACGTAGAACGCGCCGTCGGCATCGCGCACAAGGTCGATGCCGGAGATGTGCGCCCACACGCCGCCCGGCGGGGTGAACCCGCGCATCAGCGGCTCAAAATTCGGCGACCCGTAGACGATCTCCGGAGGGATCAGTCCCGCCTCGAAGATCTTGCCGTCATTGTATGCGTCCTGGATGAACGCATTCAACGCCAGCACGCGTTGCTTGAGTCCGGCCTCAATCGCGCACCACTCGCGCGCATCGATGATCCGCGGCACGAGGTCGAACGGGAAGATGCGCTCGGTGCCGCCCTCTTCCGAGTACACGGTGAAGGTGATGCCGAGGTCCATAAAGGCGAGGTCAGCCGCGCGCTGGCGTTGGGCGAGGTCACCCTGACCGGATGATTGCAGCGCTTCGACCAACTCGCGGTAATGCGGCCGCGGGACGCCGGGCGCCTCGAACATCTCGTCGTAAGACGAGCGCGCATCATAGTCGCCGAACGCGTCCATCGTGGCGCTCAGCGTAGCCGCGGCCGATGTCGCCTTCGTTGCAGGCAGATGACGAATGGGTAAACGCGCGCCGGATGGAGCCGCTCAGGGGCGGCTCGATGCTGCCGCCGGGTTCCCGGGGCGGCGGCCGGTCTGACGCGCGGACGGCGTTTCGCAGCGGTCGCAGAGACCGCCGGCGAAACGCGGCGGTGCCGTGCGGCACGCGTTGCAGTGCAGGTGGGTGACTCGGCGCGCGAGGGAGCGGACGAACTGCTGGCGATCCGTGATCGGCGACTGCTGACTGGTCATGGTGGGCCTCCTGTCTTCCATGCGTGCCCACCGTAGCGTGCCGGCGTTGATGCCACGTTAGTGGCCCGTGAACAATTCATTAGCGTTGTGATCGCGGGATCACACGTTCGAGGATCCTCACAAGCAGCTGCGTCAGAGTGAAGCCACCGGCGCGCCGGCGTTTCGCCTTGTTGCGGTGGTGTTACACTCAGGCGATGATCACGGATCCCTCGCCTTCGACTCACGGGCCAGCCAGGTGACACAGTTCGGCCAGGAGAGCGGACCGCTCGGTCCGCCGCCACCGGTCTTCCGCTTCAGGCGGCGCGCGACGTTCGATCCCGGACGGCGGATTCGGTGGGTTGTCGCGGCGCTCGCCGCGCTCATCGTCCTGTTCATCCTCGCCAACATCGCCGCAGACATCTACACGAACTGGCTCTGGTTCCACAGTGTCGGCTACGGGGGGGTTTATTCGACCCGCTTGACGACGCGCGTCTGGCTGTTCTTCGCCGGTCTCGGCGTGTTCTTCGCAATCTTCGTCTCGAACTTGCTGCTCGCCCGCCGCCTCGCGCCGGCGACCGACGATCCGGAGTTCGAGTGGAGCGACGAGGTGCGCGAGTTCGCCGAAGGACTCTCGATGGAGACGATTGGCCGCATCACGACGATCGTCATCGTCGCGGCCGGTGGTCTCATCGGGTTGATTTTCGCGTCGACGGCCGCCGGCCACTGGGACGAGATCCTGCTCTTCATGCATAGCCAGTCGTTCGGTGTGAACGATCCGCAGTTCCACCACGACCTGGGCTTCTACGTGTTCAAGCTCCCGATCTATCGTCTGATCTCCGACTGGCTGATGGGTGCGATGATCGTCACCATCATCGGCACGGTCGCCGTTTACGTCGCGCGCGCGGCAATCTACGGCTTCCGCATGGACGCGCCGCGGCCGATCGCGATGCAGATCTTCCGCGTCGACGTGCCGCGGCCGATCAAGGCGCACCTCTCGTCGTTGATAATCGCGCTGCTGCTGATCTTCGTCGCGCGCTACTACCTGGACACACTGGAGCTGGTCTACTCGACGCGCGGCGTCGAAGTGGGTGCGTTCTACACTGACGTTCACGCCACGCTGCCGCTCCTCTACGCGATGATGGGCGTCGCCGCACTCGTGGCCGTGGCCGTGTTCGTCGGCGTGTTCCGCCGCGGCGTCGTGCTTCCTCTGGGTGGCGTCGCGGTCTGGATCGTCATCGGGATTGTGGGCCAGTTCTACCCACTGCTGATTCAGAACTTCGTCGTGCAACCGAACGAAGTCTCGAAAGAGGAGCCGTATCTCGCGCGGAATATCGAGATGACGCGCTACGCGTATGGCCTCGATGCCATCGACGAGCGGTCGTTCCCCGCGACGGACGCGGCGACCGCCGATGAGGTCGCCGAGAACCAGGACACGATTAACAACGTGAGGCTCTGGGATCCGGAGCCGTTGAAGGCCGCGCTTCAGCAGATCCAGACGATCCGCCCGCTCTTCCAGTTTCTGGACGTCGACGTCGACCGCTACCTCCTGGGCGGCAAGGAGCAGCAGGTGATGTTGAGCGCGCGGGAGCTCGATTCGAGCCGTCTGCCGGCGGACGCGCAGACGTGGGTCAACAGCCGCCTGCAGTTCACGCACGGCTACGGCTATACGGTGGCCGCCGTCAACCAGATCGAGCCCGACGGCACGCCGAAGCTGCTCGTGAGCGACATCCCGCTCCAGGGCGCGCTGACCACGGATCATCCCGAGCTCTATTTCGGGGAGCAGGCCGACCACTACATCATCGTCGATGGCACCGAGCCCGAGTTTACGCCTGCCAGTGGTGGCACGAACGTCCAGACGAAGTTCGAGGGGTCGGGCGGGGTCGGAGTTGGCAGCTTCTTCCGCCGCGTTCTGTACGCGTGGAAGTTCAAGGACAGGAACATCCTCCTGTCCGGCGCGATCACGGACAACAGCCGCATCATCTACGACAGGAACATCCAGCAGCGGATCCACGACATCGCGCCGTTCCTGCAACTCGACGCCGATCCGTACATGGTTGTCGACCAGGGCAACGTGTACTGGATGCAGGATGCCTACACGACGACCGACCGCATCCCGTACTCGCACCGGACCGGCGGTGTGAACTACATCAGGAACAGCGTCAAGGTCGTCGTAAACGCCTACTCGGGCGAGACCACGTTCTACGCGGCCGAACCGGATGAGCCGATCCTCAAGGCGTACTCCGCCGTCTTCCCGAATCTCTTCACGCCCATCGACCAGATGCCGGACGGTCTTCGTGCGCACATCCGCTACCCGGAGGACATGTTCCGCCTGCAGACACAGGCGTACCTCCGCTACCACATCACGGACGCCCGCCAGTTCTACCAGCAGGAGGACCAGTGGGACATCCCGACCGAGACCTTCGGCTCTTCCGACCAGCAGGTGCGGCCGTACTACGTCGTGGCGCGCCTCCCCGGCGAGCAGAAGGAAGAGTTCATGCTCATCCTGCCGTTTGTGCCGCTGAACCGGACGAACGCGATCGCCTGGCTGGCGGCCCGGTCGGACGGCGCGAACTATGGCGAGCTCGTCGCCTTCCGCTTCCCATCGACGGAGAGCGTCCCCGGACCAACGCAGGTGGAGCGCCGTATCGACTCTGACGGCCGTGTGTCGCAGCAGCTCACGCTGTGGAACCAATCGGGGTCGCAGGTGATCAGGGGCAACCTGCTGATGATCCCGATCGGAAACGCCAATATGTTCTTCGAGCCGCTCTACCTCGCCGCCAGTGGCGGCGGCAACACGATCCCGCAGCTTAAGCGCGTCGTCGTCGTGAACGGCGACACGATCGCGATGGAGCCGACCCTGTCACGCGCCATCGACGTGGCGTTCGGCCGGGCGCAGCCCTCCGGATTGGACAGCACCGGCGCGACGATCACCACGCCTACGGGGACGCCCGTCGCCGGGACCACGCCGAGCGCCGCCGCGTCTCCGGCGCCGACAGCCACACCGCCGCTGACGCCGATCGCGGGCGGTGATGTCGCATCGCTCGTCGCGCAGGCGCAGCAGTCGTACGATCGCGCCCAGACCCTGCTGCGCGACGGCGACTTCGCGGGGTACGGCGCGGAGATTGCGAACCTGAAGCAGATCCTCGACCAGTTGGAGCAGATCACAGGCACGCCCGTAGCCACGCCGTAGGCTCCGACCGTGGGCCAGCACCGTGTTACGCTGGCGTTATGGCGCACTTTCGCTATCGCTCGCTGGATGAGCTGCGCGCCGACGTCGCCGAGCGGGGCTACGCGATCGCAGCGGCCGATGCGTTCGCCCGCATCGCCGAGCCGGTGCCGATCGGCGACTTGATGGCGTCGAACCGCATGGCCGTGCACCCGATGGAGGGCTGCGACGGTAACCTCGACGGCACGCCCGGCGAGCTGACGTTCCGGCGCTGGCGCCGCTTCGCCGAGGGCGGCGCGGCCCTCCTCTGGGGCGAGGCGACGGCCGTCGTCCCCGAGGCCCGCGCCAATCGGCGCCAACTGCTCATCTCGGCGGCGACCGCGCCCGAGCTCAAGCGGCTGCTCGACGAGACGCGCGCGGCGCGGCGGAAGCGCTTCGGCTCCGTGGACGGATTCATCGTGGGACTGCAGCTCACGCACTCCGGCCGCTGGTCGCACGGCTCGCCGATCATCGCGCGACGCGCACCGGCCATCGATGCGGTGCGCACCTCCGAGCACCTCATCGCTGACGACGATCTGGAGCGGCTCGAGGATCGCTTCGTCGATGCCGCCGTGATCGCACGCGACATCGGATTCGACTTTGTCGACATCAAGCAGTGCCACACCTATCTCCTGAACGAGCTGCTCGCGGCGCGTAGCCGGAGCGGCGCGTACGGCGGCAGTTTCGAGAACCGCACGCGCCTCGTCCGCAACGTCTTCGCGAAGATCCGCGCCCGTGTGGGTACAGGGCTGCTCCTCGCGACGCGGATCAACCTGTATGACGGCTTGCCGTTCGGCGCAGAGGCGGGCGGCGAGGGAGCGCCGGCGGCCGTCGACCGGCCGTACCTCGATGCCTGGGGCGTGGATCCGGACGATCCCTCCCGCGCCGACGTGAGCGAGCCGCTGCGGCTCATCGCGGATCTGCGCGAACTCGGTCTGGCGCTGGTGAACGTGACCGCGGGCAGCCCGTACTTCAACCCACACATCGGCCGCCCGTTCGACAGGCCGCCCGTCGACGGCTATCTCTCCCCCGAGCATCCGCTTGCCGGCGTCGAGCGGCATCTGCGGCTGACGGCCGCCGTGCAACGTGCGAACCCCGGACTCCCCGTCATCGGCACTGGATATTCGTGGCTCCGGCATTACGCCCTGAACGTCGCGGAGGCAAGCATCGCCGCCGGTGACACCACGATGGTCGGCCTGGGGCGGGGCGCGTTGGCGTACCCAGACTTCGCCGCCGACGCGCTGGAGCACGGCCGGATGGAGCGCGACCGCGCGTGCATCGGCGTCAGCTACTGCACCGCGCTCATGCGCGCGAAGCACAACGACATGGGGCAGTACGCGACCGGCTGCGTGCCGCGCGACAAGATGTACGCCGCCTCGTTCAAGGAAGCCGAACGCAGCGAGGGCTGGAGCCGCCGTCCCGCCTGAACGGACGCCCGCGTATGATGCCCGCGTATAATGGCAACGATGAGCGATCTCGACCTCAACGGCCTGATCCCGGCCACGCTGCTGCCGCTGACGTCCGACCACCGGCATCGATGAGCCGGCGCTACGCGCGTACATCCGGTGGTTACTGTCGTTCGAAGGGCTGGCCGGCCTCGCCGTCAATATGGACACCGGAGAAGGCCCGCACCTCTCCCGCGATGAGCGCCGCGCCGTCCTGCGTATCTACTCCGACGAGACCGGAGGACGGCTGCCGATACTCGCCGGTGTCAGCGCACGCTACACAGCAGAGGCTGTCGACCTGGCGCGGGATGCGCGAGACGCCGGCGCCGATGGTTTGGTGATCTTCCCGATCCCCGCGTTCGCCGGCGAGGGACTGCCGCCCGAGGTGCCGTACGAGTACCATCGCGCGATCGCTGACGCCGTTCCGCTGCCGATGGTGCTGTTCCAGCTGCAACCGGCGCTCGCGGGCGTGCTCTTCTCGCGCGAAACGTTGCTACGGCTGATCGAGATCCCCACCGTTGTCGCGATCAAGGAGGCCTCGTTCGACGCGCTGCGCTTCGTGGAGACGCGACGTGTCCTCGACGAAGCGCCGCGCCGCATCCAACTCCTCACGGGGAACGACAACTTCATCTTCGAATCGTTCGTCCTCGGCGCGACCGGCGCGCTCATCGGCTTCGGCACGATCGCCATCGCCGAGCAGATCGAGATGATCCGCAGACTCGCGAGCGGCGAGACGGAGCAGGCTACGCGCATCAACGACGCTGTCGTGCGGCCGCTCGCGGCCGCGCTGTTCGCGCCCCCTGTCCGTAACTATCGCGCGCGGCTGAAGGAGGCACTGCGCCAGATGGGCATCGTCCCGAACGCGCACATGCGACCGCCGCTGCTGGACCTCGACGCCGATGAGTGCCGGGCCGTGGAGCGGGCGCTCGCCGCCACGCGACCGGCGGCGGCGCGGGCATAGTCGATGGCTGAACCGATCGGCGTGGGCGTCATCGGTGCGGGTGACATCTCGCACAGCCACCTCCTGGCGTACCGCAGCCGCGCGAACCGCGACCTGGCCAAGGTCGTCGCGATCGCCGACGTCGACGAGGAACGTGCGCAGAAGCAGGCGTCGACCTACGAGATCGACCGCGCCTACTCGGGGGTCGACCAACTTCTTGCGGATCCCGAGGTCCGGGCGGTGAGCATCTGCACACCCCCGTTCCTCCACGTCGAGCAGAGCCTCGCCGCGCTCGCCGCCGGCAAGCACGTGATCTGCGAGAAGCCGGTGTCGCCCACCCTGGCGGGACTCGACGAGATCGCGGCGGCCGAGAAAGCGAGCGGCACCGTGTTCTCGGGCGTGTTCCAGCACCGAGTCGGGCAGGGCGCGCAGCAGGTGAAGGCGCTGATCGATGCCGGCGAGTTCGGACCCTTGCGACTTGGGCTCTCGGAGACGCTGTGGCAGCGCCCGCAGTCCTACTACGACCTCTGGTGGCGCGGCACGTGGGAGAAGGAGTCCGGCGGCACGACGATGGGTCACGGCATCCACAGCATCGACACGCTCATGTGGATGCTCGGCGACCCCGCATCCGTGATTGCCGAC
This sequence comes from uncultured Chloroflexia bacterium, assembly GCA_963843685.1. GTDB lineage: Bacteria > Chloroflexota > Dehalococcoidia > DSTF01 > JACRBR01 > DASQHL01. Next base: position 450,524 of record CAWJLO010000010.1, on the reverse strand, counting down.
GCCGCGACGGTGAAGCTGGACATCGACGTCGAGGACACGTCTGCGGCGACCGTTCGCTTCCGCAACGGCGCGTTGGGTCAGATCATCGTCACGGTCAACGCGCAGGACAACCGCAGCCGGGTCGAGATCTTCGGCGACCGCCTGCAGGCCGTCTCGGCCGGCGAGCCGTACGGGCCAACATCGACGCCGTTTCACTTCACGTCGCTCGATCCTGCGCACGCCGAAAGCGCCGCGGCCGATGCGATGGCGCGCTTCCCGGGAGAGACGAAGCACCTGCACGTCGGCATGATCAACGACTTTCTGCGAGCCATCATCGACGGGCGACCGCCACTCGTGACGGTTGACGAGTGCCGACGATCGATGGAAGTGATCACCGGCCTCTATAAGTCGTCGATGACGGGCCGCCGTGTGGAGTTCCCCATCGCGAAGGACGACCCGTGGTATGCGAAGATACCGCCGGACGGGTTCGCGCTTGCGCCGATCAAGGGGGAGGCATGACGGCGACGATCAGGCTCGGCCCGGTGGCGACGCCGCGCGCGAACTTCGTGGCGGACGCCATACTGCCCGGATCGCCGCCGCCCGGCGATGCGTGGGAGATGGTGGACAGCTCCGGCAACGCCACGCCGGCGCAGATCGACGAGGTCACGGGCGCGCCGCGCGTATCGTGGTACGTCGCCGATCTGCCGGTCGGCGAGCAGCGTTCGTACGAGCTGCGGTCATCAGCCGAGAGCGCCGACGTGAAGCGCGGCATACTGATGGACGAGCAGCCGGAAAACGGCCGCATCGTCGTGTACTACGGCGGCCTGCTCCAGACCATCTACCACTACGGCATGCCGAACTACCGCCCGCGCTTCGCGCCTAACGTTGCCCCCTCCGGCCGGCCGAACTCCGGCGTTAGCAGCACCGACGGATCGCAGCCGAAGTCGATCACCGATGACGGCCCGCCCGACCACACGTGGCACCGCTCGCTCTGGTACGCCTGCGGCGATCTGAATGGCGTCGATTTCTACTTGGAGCCGGCGGCGATGAACGCGGGATACGGCCCGCACGTTGGCACGGGCTATGGCCACATCGTGCACCGCTCGTTCGATTGGGTGAGGTCCGGCCCGGTGTGGGGCGGGTTCCAGCAGCGCGCGCAGTGGGTCGCACCCGACGGACGCGTTCTGCTCGACGACGTACGGCGCTTCCGCATGTACCGGCTCCGCGGCCGGCTGCGGCTGTGGGACATCGAGGCCGACTTCACGCCGCACGACGAGGCCGTCACGTTCGGCCAGACGAATGAGAACGCGCTGCCGCTGATGCGCGTCGCCGACATCATCGATGAGTGGGACGGCGGGACGATGACACTCTCGACGGGGCTTACGGGTTCGCCAAACTGCTTCGGCAAGCGCGCGGAGTGGGCGGACTGCAGCGGCCCCTTCACGCGGGCGCGCGGGCAGGAGCAGGAGATCTACGGCATCGCCATGCTCGACCATCCTTCGAACCGCAACCATCCGAACGCCTGGTTTGTGCGCGGCTACGGCCCCGTCGGCACCAACCTGCCGTACTTCGACGGCCCGCTGACGCTGGCGCGAGGCGAGACCTGGTCGTTGCGCCACCGTATGCTCATCCACCAGGGGTATGCTGCCGAGGGCGGTGTAGCGGCGCGCTTCGACGAGTACGCGCGGCCTGCACTGGCTGAAGCAGTCTGAGGAGGCGAGATGACAACGCGTGCGACGGACGAAAAGTACATCATCCGCAGGCTCTCGGAGACGACGGAAGAGCGCGGCGTCTGCGGCTGGCGCAAGACGCTCGTCACGCATGACGACACGCCGGTCGCCAACGTATCGCACCTGCGCATCGACGACAGCAAGAAGCACTACCACCGCGAGATGACGGAGTACTACTACGTCTTGAGCGGCGGTGGCACGATCACGCTCGATGGCGAAGTGCGAGAGATCGCCGCTGGCGATCTCGTGGTGATCAAGCCGGGCGTGTGGCACACGTCCGACGGCGAGATGGACGTGTTGATCCTCGGCGTGCCCGCGGGTGAGCAGACCGACGTCTGGTTCGAGTAATCCTCAGGTGAGTGAAGACTCCAGCGCGGCGATAAGCCGCTTCGGCGCCGTCATGCGGTAGCTGTCGCGCACGAGATCCGCGACGTGATCCCACGGCACCTCACCTTCCATGCGGATGCCGATCCATCCCCGGTGTCCCACGTACTTCGGCACGTAGAACCGCGCTGGATCGGCGCGCACGAGCATCTCCTGCATCCCGTCCGGCGCCTTGCACCAGAGGCCGACGATGCCGCTGTCGTGATGGTTGTCCTCGAACTGGGCGAAGATCTTGTCGCGCACGCGAAACGTGGGTTCGCCCCAGGCCAGCTTCTCGGTGGCTTCCGGCAGCGCGAGGCAGATCGTCCGTACACGCTCGATCGGCTGCTTGCGGGGCACGGTTCGACCGCCTACGCCAGCACGTAGTCGTCGGGATTCGGCTCCCGCGTCTGGCGCCAGTATTCGATCAGGTTGAAGGGCCAGTTCTGCGCGCTGCGTCCCTTCTCGTTCTTGTACCAGCTCGGCACCTTCGAGACACCCCACGTGCGCTTCAGGTTCGCCGCGTCGATACGCTCGTTGTAGGCGTCGTGCACGTCCCGGCGGCAGTCCATCGTCTTGAGCCCCCGCTCCAGCAGCAGGCGCAGGCAGCCCAGCACGTACTGCACCTCGCACTCGGAGAAGTAGATGATGCTGCCGTTGACGACGATGTTCGTGTTCGGCCCGTAGAGCATGTAGAAGTTGGGGAAGTTGGGCACGGTGATGCCCAGGTACGCTCGTGCATCGCCGTCCCACTGCTCATTCAGGTCGACGCCGTGACGCCCGGTCACCTTCATCGGTGTCAGGAAGCGCGACGCCTGGAAGCCCGTGCCGTAGATCAGCACGTCGGCCGGGTATTCCGCGCCGTCCTTCGTGACGACGCCGCTGCGCGTGACCTCCTGGATCGGCTCCGTGATCAGGTGCACATGTTCGCGCTTCAGCGTCTGCGCCCAGATGCCGTTGTCCAGAATGATCCGCTTCGAAGCCGGTGGGTATGTCGGCAGTGCCTTGGTGAGGAGATCGGGCCGGTCAGCGTACTGCGCCTGGAGGTACATCGTTAGCAGCATGCGGAGCTGGTCGTTCTCGGCGCTCACCGCCTGCGACAGATCCTTCCAGTTGTCGTCCACCGTCGCAGCGGGCAGCAAACCATCTGTCGTGTTCCAGAACAGCCAGAACCGGTACCAGTGCGCGTAGTTGGGGACGTGCGTGAAGAGCCACCGCAGCCCCGCTTCGACATCGTCGTGGTAGTGGGGCACCGGCACGAACCAGTTCGGCGTCCGCTGAAAGATCGTCAGCTCCGCAACCTCGTTCGCGATGACGGGGATGAATTGCGCGGCGCTGGCGCCGGTGCCGATCACGGCGACGCGTTTGCCCTTCAGGTCGACGGAGTGATCCCAGCGCGCCGAGTGGAACGCGGGGCCCTCAAACGTCTCCAGCCCCTTGATGTCCGGCATCTTCGGCCGGTTGAGCTGGCCAACGGCGCTGATCACCGCGTTCACGGCGATCGTCTCGTTGCGGCCCTCTGGCGTCCGGACGTGCAGCGTCCACATGCTGCCCTTGTCGTCGAATTCGATCGAAGAGACCTCGGTCCCAAAGCGGATCCGCCCGCGGATCCCGTACTCGTCCGCGCAGTCGCGGAAGTAGTCGAGCAGGACCTGCTGCGTGGAGAAGTGCTTCGGCCAGTCCGGCCTCTGCGCGAACGAGTAGCTGTAGAACGCGTTGGCTACGTCGACGCGCGCGCCGGGGTAGGTGTTCTCCAGCCACGTCCCTCCTACGTCAGCGTTCTTCTCGATGATGACGAACGGCACCCCGGCCTGCTTCAGCCGGATGCCCGCGAGGATGCCTGACATCCCCGCCCCCACGATGGCCACCAGGAACTTCGTGTTCGGATCCGCGTGCCAGGTCGGCGCCCGGGGATCCTGGTCGGAAGGCGCCAGCTCCTCGATAAGGAACGGGATGTACTCGTCGGTGGCGGCGGCGCCCGTCATCCACTTCGTGATGGCCCGCAGATCCTCTTCCACGGGCCGCGGGGCCACGTCGTTCGGGTTGTCGCGGAGCCGCTTGATTGCGTCGAGCGCCAGTTCGCGAGCGGCTGCCTGCTGCGCGTCCGTCATGCCTCCCTGAGGCACGCCCGGTACCATGCCTGCGGGCCGGAGATCCTCGCGAAGGAGCGAGAAATCGCCGGTCGCCTGGGCAAGCGCCGGGATCAGCGCCGGGAGGAACGCCTCCGCGACCGCGTGGTCGATGGCTGCATCGTCTTCGGTGATCGGCTGAATTGCGCGAGATGTCGTCACGTGCTGCGACTCCTGGTTCGGCGACGGCACAACCGCCGGCGCACTCACGATTATCGTCGATCCATGCGCATCGAGCACGTCCGCGCCATCGCCCCTGCGCGCCGTCTGCCAAAGCTGACCGATCTCGTCAACTTGTGCGTCAAGCCGAAGCGCGTGCACCGGCCGTCCGGTGCGAAATCGTGAACGAGCGCCGCCGTCGCGTCTCGACGGTGCGAGCGCGATAGTGCTATACACAGTGCACTTCGGAAACGACCGAGCCTCTGAGAGTCCGGATGAAGAGCGAGACGAACGGCTATTGGCAACGATTCGTGATGCAGCGTCGATCGCGACGCAGCGTCCTGCGCGCCGCCGGTGTAGGCGCCGCGGCCGCCGCCATGGTCCCGGTCGTCGGCTGCGGCGGCGGCAAGACGAGCTCTGTCGCCGGCGCCACGGTGGTCGCCACCAGCGTCCCGGATGGCCCTGATTTGCTGAACGGCGGCGGGACGCCCGTGCGGGGCGGCCGCTTCCAGACGTCGGAGGCCGCCGACTTCGGGACGTGGGATCCGCACATCGGCATCGCCCTCGCCTCCGCATATTTCCCGCGCGTCTACAACGTGCTCGTCAACCAGTGCGCCACGAAGCCTGAATTCCTCTACTTCGACCTGGCGTCTTCGCTCGAGATGCCCGACGCTCAGACGTTCGTGTTCAAGATTCGCCCGGGCGTCAAGGTGGCGCCCAACGACCTCGGAGTGCCGGAGCGCGACCTCGATGCGGAGGACGTGCGCGTCAACATCGAGCGCATCAAGTCGACGAAGGAAGCCAACAACTATGCATTCGCCAGCCAGTACATCGAGTCGGTCGACACGGCGGCCGACACCGTCACCATTCGCACCACCGCACCGTACGCGTGGTTCCTGAACCGTATCGGACTCTTCGTCAATACCATCGCGCCGCGGGAGTTGCTGGCTGGCGATCTCTCTCGCCTCGAGCAGCATGCTGCGGGCGCGGGCCCGTATCGTCTCACCTCCGTCAGCGAGGGTGAGGGCGCAACGTTCGATAGAAACCCGAACTACTACCGCAAGGACGACGGGACGGGCCAACAACTGCCTTACGTCGACGGTCTCGACGTCAAGCTCATCTTCGACCGCTCGGCGGCCCGTACCGCGTTCCTCAGCAAGCAGTTGCACCGGTACGTGCCGGCAAGCGCGGCCGAAGCGAAGGATCTCGCGGATCGATTCGTGATCCAGCGCGACCCCAACTTCTCGTTCATCGCTTTCGCGATGAATCCAACACAGCCGCCGTTCGACGATCCGCGCGCCCGCCGCGCGATCTCCCGCGCCATCGACCGCGATGCGTACGTCGACATCGTGTACGGCGGCGAAGCCAGGCCGGACGGCCTTGTGCACTGGCCCGTTGGGGACTACGCGCTTGACCAGGACGATCTGAAGCAGACGTATCAGCCGTACAACCTCGACGAGGCCAAGAGCCTGGTCCAGCAGGTCGGCGGCATCAAGCTGAAGATGATGTACCCGAGCGGCACGCTGCTGGAGGAGCACGACAAGCACCTCCCCATCTTCCTCGGCCAGATGAGCGATGCCGGCATCCAGATAGACCACGACCCGCAGGATCTGCCGACCTGGATCGACAACTTCAGCAAGCTGAATTACCACTGCTCGCTGTCGCTGAACCAGATCTACGAGACTGCGGAGATCCCTCTGGGCTTCCACACGAGTGCCGGCCCGCTCGGCGACCACACGTACGTGCGCGGTCTCGGAGATCCGGACATAGAAGCGGCCGTCGAGAAGACCAAGGAGACGATCGACGTGACCGAGCGGATCAAGGCCGTGCACGACGCCCAGAAGGTGATCTATGGCAAAGAGCCCGCGTACCTGCCGCTCGTGACGCCGTACATGTTCCAGGCGTACTGGCCGGACGTGCACAACATCCCCGCCGGCGTCGGCACGACCCAGTACCTGCTCAACATGTTCTGGCTGGCCAACGGGGCGTCAAGCTAGGGCCCTTCACCCACCCCACCCAACGTCTTGACAATCGCTCCTCACCGGGCGTATGCTCGCGCTCACCAAATGGTAGTAAAACCGGCGACAACTGGTGAGGAAACACGCGCGCCACGCTCGGATCGGCGCCGCGCTATCCTCGACGCCGCGACCGAGTTGTTCGCTGATCGCGGCTTCGGCGCTGTCTCCGTGCAGGAGATCGCCGACGCCGCCAGCACGCACAAGACGACCGTCCTGTACCACTTCGCGACGAAGGAGGCCCTCCACGAGGCGGTGCTGGACGAGGCGCTCGGGCGGATCGCTCTCGTCATGGATGAGTTCCTTGCCGGGGAGTTCAAGCGCGACCGCGTGGCGTATATGCTCGACCAGATCCACGCGTTCTTCGCCGAACACATCGCCCTCGCCCGCATCCTGGAGCGTGAACTGCTGGAGTCGGCAGAGCCTGAGGCGTATTTCAGCCGCTTCGTCGAGCCGATCTACGTGCCGGCGATGCGCATGCTCGAGCGCGCGATGGACGCCGGCGCAATCCGGACTATCGACCCGGCGTTCTTCATCCACGACCTGCACGTGCAGCTCATCGGTTACTTCTGCCACCGGCCGCTGATCGAGCGTATCAAGCCAGGCGACCCGCTGTCAGTGGATGCGTTGATCGCGCGGCGCGAGCACCTGGTGACCCAGCTCTTTCGGCAGCTCTCGCCCGATGGCAGTGAAGACCTTCACTATCCCAACCCGGTTGCGTCCCAGTAGCGCAGGAGCAGAGCCATGACTCTCACGGCCAACCCAGACGTCGTCCAATTCCCGGATGCGCCGCCCGACTATCGCTTCCCCATCCCTCCGTTTCCCAACGGCTGGTTCCAGGTGGCCTACAGTGACGAGCTTGAGGTTAACGGCGTGGTGCCGCTGGAGTACTTCGGCAAGCATCTGGTGCTCTTCCGCGACGGCACGGGCGTGGCCCACGTGCTCGACGCCTTCTGCCCGCACCTCGGAGCGCATCTCGGCTACGGCGGGAAGGTGGAGGACGGCTGCATCCGTTGCCCGTTCCACGCCTGGCGCTTCAACGGCGACGGCCAGTGCGTGGAGGTGCCGTACGCCAACAAGATCCCGCCGCTCGCAAAGCTGGACCCCTGGCATGTCAGCGAGGCCAACGGCCTGATCATGTTGTGGCACCACATCGGCGGGCAGGCGCCGCAATGGGACGTGCCGCGCCTCGCCGAGTACACGTCGACGGACTGGACCGACTACACGCGCCGCCGCTGGAAAGTGCGCTCCCACAACCAGGAGATGGGTGAGAACGCCGTCGACTCCGCGCACTTCAAGTACGTGCACGGCACGCCCGAGCAGCCGATGACGCGCGCCGAGGTCGATGGCCACGTCTTCCGCGCGAAATCGCCCGTCAACTACACCACGCCGCAGGGCACGGTCGAGGGCGGCATCGAGTCGACGAACTACGGCTTCGGGTTCGGCGTCGTGCGTTTCACCGGTCTCGTCGAAACGATGCTGGTGTCCTCGGTGACGCCGATCGATGGCGAGTACATGGATGTGCGGTTCTCGTTCAAGGTGAAGAAGCTGGGCAACGCCGACGCGACCGCCGGCGTCGGCAAAGCGTTTATTGCCGAGATCGAACGCCAGCTCGGTCAGGACATCCCGATCTGGGAACACAAGATCATGAAGGCGCGCCCGGTGCTCTGCGACGGCGACGGGCCGATCGGCGTGTACCGCCGCTGGTGCAAGCAGTTCTACACCGCGGACGCGCCTCCGGCCGAAGGCTCGAACGGCGCGAGCGAGGCCTGACCCATGCCACGCGCCATCGACACCTTTGTCAACGTGAACATGGGCTCAGTCGAGCGGCCGCCGTGGCTCGTGCGCGTGGCCGAGGACTACTTCAACCGCGCCGACGCGATCTTCAAGGACATCTCTGTCGCCGAGCTGACGGAGGCGATGGACCGCGCGGGCGTGGAGAAGGCCATCATCACAACGACCGCCGATAAGCCCGCCGAACACGTGCTCCAGTTCCCGCGGGCGAACCCCGACCGTTTTGTCCTGTCCATTTCGCTCGATCCGCGGCAAGGGATGGAGGCCATCCGCGCGCTGGAGCGCCTTGTGCGCGATCAGCCCGTCGTGCTGGCGCGCATCACTCCGTTCATGATCGACCTGCCGCCCAACGACAAGGTCTACTATCCGGTGTACGCGAAGTGCATCGAGCTGGATCTGCCGATTGCCATCAACACCGGTATCCCCGGCCCGCCCATGCCCGGCAAGTGCCAGGATCCCATGTACCTCGACGAGGTGTGCGTCTTCTTTCCGGAACTGAAGCTCGTGATGGCGCACGGCGCCGATCCGTGGTGGAACGTCGCCATCCGGCTGATGATCAAGTACCGGAACCTTTACCTGCAGACGTCCGCCTACGCGCCGCGCTACTTCCCGCCGGAGCTGATCCAGTTCATGAACACGCGCGGCCAGGACAAGATCATGTTCGCCTCTGACCACCCGGTGCTTTCGTTCGAGCGCTGCGTGAAGGAGGCCCAGGAGCTGGATCTGCGCGAGGGCGTGCTCGACAAGTTCCTGTACGCCAACGCGGATCGGCTGTTCTGGGGCAGCCGACAGCCGACGACGGCCGCTGCCGCCGCGCAACGCGCATGAGGGCGCAGGGATGATCGAACGCAACACGACAGACGTCGCTCCGCTGACTGCACCGCACGAACTGGAGTACGCGTACACGCGCAGCGTCGGGCCGATCATTGGCCGCTTCCTCGGCGAACTACAAGAGCGGCGCATCGTCGGGGTGCGTACGGCGAGCGGCCGCGTGCTCGTTCCGCCGCAGGAGTACGACCCCGAAACGGGCGACGCCGTCAGCGACGAATTCGTGCAGGTAGGCCCGGGCGGCGTCGTCACGACGTGGGCCTGGGTCAATCATCCCCGCCCGAAGCACCCGTTCGACCGACCCTTCGCTTGGGCGCTGATCAAGCTCGATGGCGCCGACACCGCAATGCTGCACGCCGTCGACGCAGGCACCGAAGCGCGCATGTCAACCGGGATGCGCGTGCGTCCGCGTTGGCGGGACGAGACTCTCGGCGAGATCCACGACATCGTCTGCTTCGAGCCGGAGGCAGCGGAGTGACCGCGCGCGTCTACGGCATCAAGACGCCGATCCGACTCGACTACACATACGTCGCTGGTCAGGCCTCGTCGCGCTTTCTGGGTGCCGTCGCCGAAGGGCGGCTCGTCGGCCAGCGCTGCCCGGAGTGCCGCAAGGTGTACGTGCCGCCGCGGGGATCCTGTCCGACGTGCGGCGTCCCCACGCATGAAGAGGTGCCGGTCGCGGACACAGGCACTGTAACGACGTTCTGCATCGTCAACATCCCCTTCGCCGGCCAGGCGGTGCGCGTACCGTACGTGTCCGCATCGATCCTGCTCGACGGCGCGGATATCCCGCTCTTCCATCTCGTACAGGAGATCGACGCGCAGGAGGTTCGTATGGGCATGCGCGTCAAGGCCGTGTGGGTGCCCGCGGAAGAGCGCGGCCCGAGCATGAACAGCATCCGCCACTTCAAACCCACCGGTGAGGCTGACGCGCCCTTCGACTCCTACAAGGAGCACCTCTGATGCGCGACGTGGCCGTCGTCTCGTTCGCGCAGGCGCCGAGCGTGCGCTCCGATACCCGTCGCAACGAGGTCGAGATCCTCATGCCGGTCGTCAGCGAGGCGCTGGAGCGATCCGGTATCGACCGTCACTCGCTGGGCTTCGTCTGCTCCGGCTCGTCCGACTACCTCGCCGGCCAGCCGTTCGCCTTCGTCATGGCGCTGGACGCTGTCGGCGCTTGGCCGCCGGTGGCGGAGTCGCACGTCGAGATGGACGGCGCCTGGGCGTTGTACGAGGCGTGGGTGCGCCTCCAGCATGGCGACATCGACTCCGCGCTCGTGTACGCGTTCGGCAAGTCATCCCTCGGCGACCTCCCCGACGTCCTCGCGCTGCAACTCGACCCGTACTGCGTCGCTCCGCTCTGGCCCGACTCGGTCAGCGTCGCCGCGCTCCAGGCCCGCGCTCTGCTCGATGCCGGAAAGTACACGCAGCGCGACATGGCGATGGTCGCCGCACGCAGCCGTCGGGACGCCGCATTCAACCCGAGCGCCCAGGTGCGTGACGCGCTTGACGTCGAAGGCGCGCTCGCCGCGCCGTCGTTCGTGTCGCCGCTGCGCAAGCACGACTGTCCTCCGATCTCCGATGGCGCCGCCGCCGTCGTGCTCGCCGCCGGCGATCTCGCGCGCAAGGTCTGCGAGCGCCCGGCGTGGATCCGCGGCATCGATCACCGCATCGAGCCGGCGTCGCTCGGAGCGCGCGATCTCGCCCGCTCCACGTCGACCGAGCTCGCGGCCAGGCACGCGGGGCTCGGCAACGGCCATGTCCCGGTCGAGGTTGCCGAACTGCACGCTCCGTTCACGCACCAGGAGCTCATCCTGCGCGACGCGCTCGGCCTGGGCGATGACGTCGCCGTAAACCCGTCCGGCGGCGCGCTGACGGCCAATCCGGTGATGGCGGCGGGCCTGATCCGCATCGGCGAAGCCGCGCAGCGCATCATCGACGGTTCTGCCAAGCGCGCCGTCGCCCACGCGACGTCGGGCCCGTGCCTGCAGCAGAATCTGGTCTGCGTGATGGAGGGCCGTTGATGGAACGCTGCGCCGTCATCGGCATCGGCCAGACGAAGCACGCCGCGCGACGGGAAGACGTCTCGATCCCGGGCCTGTTGCGGGAAGCCGCGTTGCGTGCGCTCGAAGACGCCTCACTCACGTGGCGTGACATCGACGCCGTCGTCATCGGCAAGGCGCCAGACATGTTCGAAGGCGTGATGATGCCTGAGCTGTACCTGGCGGATGCCCTCGGATGTGCGGGCAAGCCGATGATGCGCGTCCACACTGCCGGCAGCGTCGGCGGGTCGACGGCGCTCGTCGCGGCGAGTCTGGTGCAGGCGGGACTGCATCAGCGCGTGCTCACCGTCGCCTTCGAGAAACAGTCCGAGAGTGATGCCATGTGGGCATTGGCGCCGAAGCTGCCGTTCCAGCCGGCGGTCGTCGCCGGCGCCGGCGGCTACTTTGCGCCGCACATCCGCGCCTACATCCGCCGCTCGGGCGCCCCGGCTGACGTCGGCATGCGCGTCGCGCTCAAGGACCGCGTCAACGCGATGCGCAATCCGTACGCGCACCTGCACATGGAAGACATAACGATGGCGAAGATCGCAGAGTCGCCGATGCTCTGGGATCCCATCCGCTTCCTTGAGACCTGCCCGTCGTCCGACGGTGCCTGCGCGATGGTGCTCGCGAGCGAGTCCGCCGCCGCGAACATCGATCGGCCTGCCTGGGTCCACGCCTCGGCCATGCGCAGCGAGCCGACGATGTTCGCCGGCCGCGATCAGGTGAACCCGCGGGCAGGGCGTGACTGCGCCTCCGAGGTCTATCGTCAGGCGGGCATCACGAATCCCCGTCGCGAGATTGACGTCGCGGAGATCTACGTGCCGTTCAGCTGGTACGAGCCGATGTGGATGGAGAACCTGGGGTTCGCGCCTGAGACGGAAGGATGGCGCATGGTCGTCGACGGCTCGACGGCGTTCGACGGCGACATGCCCGTCAACCCGTCGGGAGGCGTGCTTTCGTCGAACCCGATCGGCGCCTCGGGCATGCTGCGCTTCGCCGAAGCGGCGCTGCAGGTGCGCGGCCGCGCCGGCGAGCATCAGGTCGACGGCGTGCGCACAGCTCTCGGCCACGCGTATGGCGGCGGCTCGCAGTTCTTTTCGATGTGGATCCTCGGCAGTGAGAAACCGTAGCGGGAGGAGGGGACATGGAGTTCAATCTCGCTGACCTGTACGAATGCGTTGCCGACGCCGTCCCTGGGCGCGAGGCGCTCGTGCATGGCGATCGCCGCCTGACGTTCGCGCAGCTTGATGAGCGGTCCAACCGGCTGGCCCACCACTTCCTCGACAGCGGCATCCGCGCCGGCGATCACATCGGCCTCTATCTCTACAGCTGCATCGAGTACGTCGAGGCGGCGCTCGCGGCGTACAAGATCCGCGCCGCCCCTGTGAACATCAACTTCCGGTACGTGGAGGACGAGCTGAAGTATCTCTTCGACGACGCTGACCTCGCGGCGCTCGTGTACCACCGCGAGTTCGCGCAGCGAGTTGCCGCCGTCGCGCCGACGGTGAAGACGCTGCGGCACTTCGTGCTTGTGGAAGATGGCACGGAAGCGAGCCCGGCGAGCGCGGGCGACGTCGAGTACGAGGCTGCGCTGGCCGCGGCGTCCCCCGCGCGTGACTTCGGCCCGCGCTCCGCCGACGACCTCTACCTGCTGTACACCGGTGGCACGACCGGCATGCCCAAGGGGGTCATGTGGCGGCAGGAGGACATGTTCTTCGGCGGACTGCAGGGCGGCAACCCGGGCGGACCCGACATCACCCGCCCTGAAGAGCTCGGCGAGAACGCGAGAAAGAACCCCAATCCCACGTGCACGCTGCCCGTCGCGCCGCTGATGCACGGAAACGGACACTGGTCTGTGATGATCGGCCTGCACGGCGGCGGCAAAGCCGTGCTGACGACCAGCCACCGCATGGACACGCACGAGATCTGGACGCTGGTCGGCAAGGAGCGCGTCAACATCCTCGTGATCGTTGGCGACGCGATGGCGAGGCCCCTGGCGGAGGCGCTCGCCGCCCCCGGCGCCTCGTACGACACATCGTCGCTGGCCGTGATCTCGTCCGGTGGCGCCGTCTTCTCGCAGGCGGTGAAGGACCAGCTCAAGGCGCAGCTCCCCAACACCCTCCTCATTGACGCCCTCGGCGCGTCGGAGGTGGGTCACTCGGGCATGAATCTCGGGACGAACGAGGGCGGCAAGCCGCGCTTCATGGTCGACGCCAACTCCGCGGTGCTGGACGAGAACCTGCGGCCCGTAGCGCCCGGCTCCGGCGTCGTCGGCATGGTCGCGCGGCGTGGCCGCATGCCGCTGGGCTACTACAAGGACGAGAAGAAGACGGCCGCCACGTTCATGACAGACGAGAACGGCGTCCGATGGGTGATCCCGGGCGACCGAGCCACCGTTGAGGCCGACGGTACGGTCACGCTGCTCGGCCGCGGCTCGGTCTGCATCAACAGCGGCGGCGAAAAGATCTACCCGGACGAGGTCGAGTCCGCGCTCAAGTCGCATGAGGCGATCTTTGACGCCGTCGTCGTCGGCGTGCCGGACGAGCGCTGGGGCGAGCGCGTCGCTGCCGTCGTGCAGCTCCGGCCCGGTCACACGCTCACACTCGCCGACCTGGATGCATACGCCCGGACGAAGATCTCCGGCTACAAGGTGCCTCGCCAGCTCACGATCGTCGAAGAAGTGATGCGCTCGCCGAGCGGTAAGACCGATTACAAGTGGGCGAAGGAACGCGCGATCGAAACCAGCATGGCGGCGCCCGCCGCCGGGACGAAAGGATGATCGCGTGAACCCAGCGCTGCTCGTCGAACGCGACGGCCACCTCGTGACGCTGACGATGAACCGGCCCGAGGTAAAGAACGCCATCAACATGGAGATGCTCTGCCGCCTCGCTGACGCCTGGAAGAGCATCGACGACGATCCCGACGTCCGCTGCGCCATCCTCACCGGCGCAGGCGACGACTTCTGCGCGGGCGCCGACCTCGACAAGCTCGTCGCGCGGTCGATGGCCGGCTTCCCCCCGGAGGACGAGTTCGAGGAGCGGATCCGTGCTGACTACACGATCATCTTCGATGGTCTCCTTCGGAACAGGCAGCTCAAGAAGCCGCTGATCGCCGCTGTCGAGGGCTACTGCGTCGCGGGCGGGACCGAGATCCTCCAGGGGACGGACATCCGCGTCGCCGGAGAGGGCAGCGTGTTCGGCGTGACGGAGGCCAAGTGGTCGCTCTACCCGCAGGGCGGGAGCGTCATCCGTCTGCGCCGCCAGATCCCGTATACGAAGGCGATGGAGATGCTCCTCACCGCCGACATGTACCCGGCGGACGAGGCGCTGAGCTTCGGCCTGATCGGACGTGTCGTGCCGAAGGGCGGGGCGCTCGCTGCCGCGCGTGAGATGGCGGCGAAGGTCGCGGCGAATGGCCCGGTGGCCGTGCAGAAGATCAAGGAAGCGGTGATCGCCACTGAGTGCCTCCCGGAGGCGGAGGCGCTTGAGGTTGACTTCCGCATCGGTCAGCAGGTGTATACGACCGAGGACGCGCGCGAAGGGCCACGCGCCTTCAAAGAGAAGCGCGTGCCGCAGTTCAAGGGGCGATAACGCTGACACGGGAGAACGGATCGAAACGATGAGTTTGGACTTCGCCCTGAGCGACGAGCAGCAGCTCGTGCGGACCTCCGTCCGGACGATGCTCCAGAAGTACGTCCCGCGCCGCGAGGAGTTCCGCCGCATGAGCGCCGAGCGGAAGTTTCCGCAGGAGCTGTGGGACGACTTCGCCAGCATCGGCCTGCTCGGTTGCCTGGTGCCGGAGGAGTACGGCGGCACAAACGCCGGCCTGCTTGCGCTCACCATCGCCTTCGAGGAGCTCACCGCACAGGGATTCTTCCCGGGGCTGATGCTCGTGACATCGATGGACGCCGCGTGCATCGTCCGCAACGGCACGGAGGAGCTAAAGCGCCGCTTCCTGCCGGAGATTGTCGCCGGGCGCACAAAGCTCTGCTTCGCTGTCACCGAGCCCAACGCCGGCACGAACACATTCCGCGTGGAGACGCACGCGAAGCGGGACGGCGACAGCTATCGCATCAACGGGCAGAAGATCTTCATCACCGGCGTCGACCAGGCCGACTACATGCTGCTCGTTGCCCGGACGACGACGGTGCAGGAGCTGCAGGCTGAGGGGAAGTCGAAGTCCCAGGGGATCTCGCTGTTCCTCGTCGACACGAAGTCGCCCGGACTGGAGAAGACGCTGCTGCCAACGCCGGCGAACGACGGCGCCGGCCAGTTTCAGCTCTTCTTCGACGACGTCGTCGTGCCGGCGGGCAACATCGTCGGCACGGAGGGGAACGGCGCGCTGGCGATGTTCAACTCCCTCAACCCGGAGCGCATCCTCGCCGCCGCCATCTGCTCCGGGATGGCGCAGCAGTGTCTGGAGAAGTCCGTCGCCTACGCGAAGGAGCGCGTCGTGTTCAAGGACACGCCGATCGGCGCCTACCAGTCGATCGCGCACCCCCTGGCCGAAGCGAAGATCTGGCACGAAGCGGTGAAGCTGATGATGTATCGCGCCGCGTGGTCGTTCGATCAGGGGCTCGACCCGCTCGAAGTGGGCACGCAGGCGAACATGGCGAAGTTCCTCGGCGCGGATCTCGCGCTCAAAGCGGTTGACGCGGCGCTGGAGACGCACGGAGGCAACGGCTTCTCGGAGGACTTCGGCCTCATCCACCTCTGGTTCGGCGCACGCCTCTTTAAGACGGCGCCCGTCAGCCGCGAGATGATCCTGAACTACGTGTCGGAGTGGAGCCTCGGACTGCCGCGATCGTACTGATCGCTCTATACCCCGGACAGGAGAACACACCATGGTCCAGCTCACGGAAGTAGAACTCTACAGCGCCGACTCGTACGTCGAGCGCGTGCCGCACGACGTGTTCAAGCGGCTGCGACGAGAAGCGCCTGTTTACTGGCACGAAGAGACGAACGGGCCCGGCTACTGGGCGCTGACGAAGTACGACGACATCGTCACCGTCTCACAGGACTCGGCCACGTTCTCCTCCGCGCGGATGGGGACAAACATCGAGGATCCGTCTCCCGAAGGGCTCGCCATGATCCAGACGCTGATGCTGAACATGGATCCGCCGCGTCACACCGTCTATCGGCGCCTCGTCGCCCAGGGTTTCACGCCGTCGATGATCCGCAAGCTCGAGCCGCACGTGCGCGAGATCACGGCGAAGATCATCGATGGCATCGCCCAGCGTGGCGAGTGCGACTTCGTGACCGAGGTGGCCGCAGAGCTGCCGTTGCAGGTGATTACCGAGATGGTCGGCGTGCCGCAGGAAGACCGTCACAAGGTGTTCGACTGGAGCAACCGGCTGATTGGATTTGACGATCCTGAGCTCACGACATCCCCGGAAGACGGCGCCAACGCGGCCACGGAGCTCTTCCTCTATGCGCACCAGCTTGCGGCACAACGCCGCGAATCTCCGCGCGACGATCTGATCAGCGTGCTGCTGCAGGCTGAGGTCGACGGCGTGCTGCTCAGCGAGCCGGAGTTCGATGCCTTCTTCCTGCTCCTCTGCGTCGCCGGCAACGAGACCACCCGCAACCTGATCTCCGGCGCGATGCAGACCTTTATGGAGCATTCCGCTCAGCGCCAGCGCCTCATCGACGATCCGTCGCTGATGCCGGTCGCCGTCGAGGAGATGCTGCGCTGGGTGTCGCCGCTGATCTACTTCCGCCGTACGGCCACGCGCGATGTCGAGATCCGGGGTCAGCGAATTCGCGAGGGCGAGAAGGTCGTGATGTACTACCCGTCGGCGAATCGAGACGAGGACGTCTTCGAGGACGCCGACACGTTCGACGTGGGGCGCAGCCCGAATGCACACGTGGCGTTCGGTGGCGGCGGACACCACTTCTGCCTTGGCGCCAGTCTGGCTCGGCTTGAGATCAAGGTGATCTTCGAGGAGTTGTTCCGCCGGCTGCCCGACATGGAGCCGGCCGGAAAGCCCAACCGGCTCCGCTCCAACTTCATCAACGGCATCAAGCATCTTCCGGTGCGGTTCACGCCAGAACGCTGAGGAGGCCGATATGCACACACGCATCTGCGACGAGTTCGGCATTGAGTTCCCCATCTTCGCGTTCAGTCATTGCCGCGACGTCGTCGCCGCCGTCAGTCGCGCGGGCGGCATGGGCGTGCTCGGCGCGCTCGCCTTCTCGACCGACCAGCTCGAGATCGAGCTGAAATGGATCGACGAGCACGTCGACGGCAAGCCGTACGGCGTGGACGTCGTCATGCCGGCGTCGTCCGTCAGCGCCGCCGCGCCCGACGACTTCGAGAAGATGATCCCGGAGCAGCACCGTAAGTTCGTGGAGGATACGCTCCGGCGCTTCAACGTGCCGCCGCTGCCACCGGACGTCCCCGCCGCGGCCGGACTCCTCGCATGGACGCACGACCAGGCGCGCACGCAGGTTGACATCGCGCTATCGCACCCGAATCCGCCTGCTGGCGAACGCGCTCGGCGCGCCGCCGTCGGACGTCATCGAGAAGGCGCACGATCGCGGCGTGAAGGTGGCCGCGCTCGTCGGCAGCGCCCACCAGGCGCAACAGCAGGTCGCTGCCGGCACGGATATCATCGTCGCGTCGGGCTACGAGGCCGGCGGTCACACCGGCGAGGTGACGTCGATGGTGCTGATCCCGGAAGTGGTCGCCGCCGTCGCGCCGCGCCCCGTGCTCGCGGCCGGCGGCATCGGCAGCGGGCGGCAGGCGGCCGCTGCGCTCGCGCTCGGGGCCGAAGGTGTGTGGACGGGCTCGATCTGGCTCACCGCCGCCGAGTCCGACACGCACCCCGTCGTCCAGGAGAAACTCTTCTCCGCCACCTCGCGCGACACCGTGCGTTCGCGTTCCATGAGCGGCAAGCCTGCACGCCAACTCCGCACGCCCTGGACGGACGCGTGGGACGGCCCCGACTCCCCCGGCGCGCTCCCGATGCCGCTGCAGTTCATGGTCGTGGCGGAGGCGCAGAGCCGCATGCACCGCTACTGCGGCAGCGACCAGTCCGGCGCTCGGGAGCTCGTGGGTACGCCGGTGGGGCAGATCGTCGGCAGCATGAAGTCCGCTCGGCCCGCCCGCGAGATCATCTACTCCATAGTGGAGGACTACGTCGCGACGGTCGAGCGCATGTCGGCGACGCTCGACGTCGCTGTGAAGGGCTAGCGTCGTGAAGCTCGGCCTCGCGATCGGCTACTGGACCGCCGGGCCGCCGGCCGCTATCGACGACACGATCGCGATGGCGGAGGACCTCGGCTTCGACTCGATCTGGACGGCCGAGGCTTACGGCTCGGACGCCCTGACGCCGCTCGCCTGGTGGGGCAGCCGCACTTCCCGCGTCAAGCTCGGCACGTCGATCGCGCAGATCTCCGCGCGCACGCCGGCAGCGATGGCGATGGCGGCGATCACCCTCGATCACCTCTCCGGCGGTCGTTTCATACTCGGACTCGGCGCGTCGGGTCCGCAGGTTGTCGAGGGTTGGTACGGCCAGCCGTATCCGCGTCCGCTCGAGCGCACGCGCGAATACGTCGAGATCATCCGGCGCATTGTCGCGCGCAAGGAGCCGCTCGAATTCGCTGGCAAGCAGTATCAGGTGCCACATCGGGGTGGCACAGGCCTCGGCAAGCCACTGAAGTCGATCGTCCACCCGCTGAGGCCGGACATCCCTATCTATCTCGGCGCGGAAGGGCCGAAGAACGTCGCGTTGGCCGCCGAGATCGCCGATGGCTGGATGCCCGTGTTCTTCTCGCCGAAGAGCGACGCCTTCTACCGCAACGCCCTGGCCGAGGGCTTCGCGCGGCCCGGCGCCCGCCGCACGCTCAGCGACTTCGAGGTTCCGGCCGCCGTCTCGATCATTGTCAACGACGATGTCGAGGCCGCCGCCGACATGATGCGGCCCACGCTTGCGCTGTACATCGGCGGTATGGGCGCCCGCACGCAAAACTTCCACTACGACGTCTTTGTCCGCCTCGGCTACGAGAGCGAATGCCAGAAGATCCAGGAGCTCTACCTCGCCGGCAAGCCGCGCGATGCGATGGCCGCGGTGCCCACCAGCCTCGTTGAAGATGTCGCGCTGATCGGGCCCGCCGGCAAGATCAGAGACGAACTGGCCGAGTGGAAGAAGACAGTCGCCACGACCCTGCTTGTCGGCGGTCCTCCGCCGGCCCTGCGCATGATCGCGGAGCTCGTGTTGGGCTAACTTGCCTCCCGCCGCGGTCGTCATGTTCATCTTCGTCGCGTTCGTGAACGAACCAGGCGATCGCGCCGGCCTTGCGCCGTGGCCCAGCTTCAGGGCCTAGATCCCCGAGTGCGCCACCCGGCCGGCGAGCCAGCGACGGCCAGCTCCTCCCTCCCCTGACGATCACACGGGTCTCCGCCATCCGGGGGAGAACGGGCATCCACCGCAGGTGTGGCTCTGCGACCGCCTCATGCGCGATGCCCCCGATACCCTCCGACCCCGATGATGCCCACGTGATGAATCGAATCCGCATCGTGGTTGTCGACGACGAGCTGAGTGTCCGAAAGGGCCTCCGCATGAGGCTCACGCTTGAGCCCGATATCGACGTCGTGGCGGAGGCGGCCGATGGATCCGCCGCCGTCGCGGCCGCTGCCGACTCCCGTCCGGACGTCATCGTCATGGACGTCCAGATGCGTGGGATGGACGGACTCACGGCGACACGCCTCATCCGCGAGACGGCGCCCGCCTGCGCCGTCGTCGTGCTCAGCATGCACGACGGACCGGGCGAGCGAGTCCGAGCTGAAGAAGCGGGGGCGAGCGAATTCGTCGCCAAGCACGAAGCTGACGGGATCCTCGTCGAAGCCATCCGCCGCGCTGCGGATGTGCACCACGGGAGAAGCGCCAATGGATGAATCAAGGCAGCGCCCTCCGGCGCGGGGCAGCCCCGGATCACAGCAGAGACGTAGTCGGGAAACGAATTCAGCAAGAGGAGGCAGTACGAAATGGCACTAGCGTTTGCAGCGCAGAAGGAACGCACCGGGTCGATCCCGGTGGCCAGAGCGGGCGACTCGATCATCGACCTCGCCACAGTGACGAAGACCTACCGCAGCAGCGGCGTGGAGGTGCAGGCGCTCCGTGGCGTCTCGCTCCGGGTCCAGCCCGGGTGAGATGGTCGCCATCATGGGGCCGTCCGGCTCCGGCAAGACGACGCTGCTCAACTGCATGAGCGGCCTCGACGAGATCGATGCCGGCACGGTGCAGATCGCCGGCGTCGACCTTGCGACCCTCAACGACCGCCAGAAGACGACGTACCGCGCCCTGAACATGGGCTTCATCTTCCAGACCTACAACCTCCTCCCGGTGTTGTCCGCGGTGGAGAACGTCGAGCTGCCGCTCGTCGTCTCCGGAGTCAACACGTCGGAGGCGCGCGACCGGGCGCTTGTGGCGCTCGACCGCGTTGGTCTGCGCGAGAGAGGCAACAACCGGCCGTCGCAGCTTTCGGGCGGCCAGCGCCAGCGCGTGACCATTGCCCGGGCCCTCGTCAACGACCCGGCGATCGTCTGGGCGGACGAGCCCACCGGCGCGCTGGATTCCGGTACGGCGAACGACATCATCACGTTGATGGAGCGTCTGAACCGCGACCACGGCCAGACCTTCGTCATCGTCACCCACGACGCAGGCGTCGGGCGGCGCTGCGACCGCCTGGTGCGCATGAGCGACGGCGAGATCGTCGGAGAGGAGCGCGGATCGTGAAAGAGCTATTCGGAATACCGATGACCTACATCATGGTGGCGCTTCTCGCCGTGTTCGCCGTGAGCGTGATCAGCGTCGCCTTCGTGTTCCTCTCGAACCGCGTGATGTTCAAGATGGGCATCCGCAACCTGCCTCGCCGGGGCACGCAGACCGGGCTGATCGTCGTCGGCCTCATGCTCTCGACGCTCATCACGACTGCCGCGTTCACGACGGGCGACACGGTCGACTACTCGATCAGCAGTGCTGTGTATGACGGATTGCAGCGCACGGACCTCGTACTCAACGCGTCGACGCGGGAGAGCAAGCACGGCCCGGGCTCCGGCACCGGACCGTACGAGATCTACTACAACGACAGCGCTGTCCCGGTACTGGAGCAGCAGTTCAACGGCGACCCCGACATCGACGGCTTCCTGCCGCTGCTGATGGAGCCGGTTTCGATGGTCGACCGCAACAGCGGCCTCGCAGAGCCGTCGGTGCTTCTGACCGGCGTCGACCCACAGCGCCAGGAGGCGCTCGGCGGCCTGCGGCTGACGCGCGGCGGCCGATATGACGTCACCACGCTCGGAGAAGGCGACGTCCTCCTCAGCAAGAAGGCAGCCGACAGCCTGCAGGCCAAGAACGGCGACACGATCACCGTCTTCGCGGCCGGGCACTCGCACGAGGTGCAGGTTGCCGGCATAGTCGAGAGCGAGCTCGCAAGCGGCGCACTCTCCGACGGATCGGGCGGTGGCGCATCGATGCGCCTCGACGTCGTGCAGGAGATCACGGGCCACGCTGGCCAGGTCAACGGCATCGGCGTCGCGCTCAAGGGCGGTGTGCGGGGCAGCCTCTCGGTCGCCGACGACGCTGCGGCCCGCATGACGCCGTACATCAATAGCACCGCGGGGCGAACAGCCCTGGGCATCGGCGACCGCGTGGTGCGGGTCGAGACGTTCAAGAAGGACGGTGTGGAGGCCGCCCAGGCGAGTGGGAACCTCTTCACGACCTTCTTCCTCGTCCTGGGGCTATTCTCCATCGCCGCGGGTGTGATGCTCATCTTCATGATCTTCGTGATGATTGCAGCGGAGCGAAAGCCGGAGATGGGGATGGCGCGGGCAGTCGGCGCCCAGCGCTCGAACCTGGTGCAGTCGTTCCTGTCCGAAGGCATGGCGTACAGCGTGCTGGCCGGCGCGATAGGCGCCGCGCTGGGCGTAGGCGCGTCGATCGCCCTGGTCGTCGGCATTCTGAAGTCGGGGTTGGGCAGCGACGCGGACTTCGTGCACGCGCACGTGACGGTCCGGTCGCTGATCGTCAGCTACTGCCTCGGCGTGGTCGTGACCTTCATCACCGTCGTCATCTCCTCGATCAAGGTCAGCTCGATCAATATCGTCGCCGCGATACGGGGTACGGACGACGAAGGTACGCGCCGGAAGAAGGCGCGCGTGAGCTGGAAGTGGGTGGCCCTCGGCATTCCGTCGATGATCGTGCCCCCGCTCGGCATCTGGTTCTTGTTCCGGAAGGGCCTCGGCGTTGCGTGGACGTGGATCCTGGCGCCGGTGGGCCTGGGTGTGGCGGTGCTGAGCGTGTTCGGCGCGCGCAACGGCGGCACCGGGTCGGAGTTCCTGTGCGGGCTCGGGTTCTCGCTGGTGCCGCTGTGCCTGGCGGCGATCGCGACGCACTACCGGGCGCCGGCTCGGGCGACGTGGACGCTGGTTGGGGCGTGGCTGGCGGCCTACTGGCTGTCGCCGTGGCCGATCGGCGAGCACCTGCTCGGGACGAAGCTGCAGGGTGACATCGAGATGTTCCTGCTGTCGGGCATCATGGTGGTGATCGCGCTGACGCTCATCATCGTGTTCAACGCCCGCCTCCTGACGACGTTCTTCCAGCACCGGCAGCACGCTCCGTATCGGGTGGCGGTGCTGGCGTCGGCGGCGGCCATTGCGTGTGTCGGCGTGGCGGTGGCGGTCGGCAACAAGGGCGACGGGATGGGGCAACTCGTGTACCTGGGCGCCGGCCTGTGCGGGGGCGTCGCCGTAGTCGGCTTCGCTGCGGCCCGGTTCCCGCGCTTCGCACCGGCGCTGAAGATGGCGGTTGCCTACCCGCTGGCGAGCCGCTTCCGCACCGGCATGACGATCGCCATGTTCTCGCTCATCGTGTTCTCGCTGACGGTGTTCAGCGCGATCAACGCGAACTACATCTCGTCGCTGGTTGGGAAGACGGGGGACGGCGGCTGGAACGTCATGGCGACGGCCAACCGCACGAGCCCTGTCGATGACCTGCCGGTCGCGCTGCGCGACGCCGGTTCGCCGGTTGTCGACCAGATCGCGGGGTCGGGCCGGGTCAGTGTCTACAGCGGCGACCAGTTGGTGATGCAGCCCGGACACGACACGGACTTCACCAGCTATCCGGTGATCGCCGGCGACCCGGCGTTCTTCTCGAACCCGGCGTCAGCGCTCTCCGCCCGCGCGGACGGCTACGCCAGCGACGCCGACGTGTTCAGCGCGGTCCGCGACGAGAGCGGCTACGCGCTGCTCGATGGGGCGGACCAGACGGAAGACTTCGACTGGCACCCCGTCACGAACGTTACGGACCACCGGTTCGAGCCGTTCGAGGTGCAGCTGCGCAACCCGGCGACGGGCGTGACGTCGACCGTCACCGTCATCGGGATCATGTCGATGAAGCTCTCGCAGCACACCATCGCCGGCGTGTATGTGAACTCTGCCGACTACACGACCGTGTTCGAGGCCCCCCGGTTCGAGCGCACGTACCTCCGGCTGGACCAGGGCGTGAACGCGAACACAGCGGCGAAGCAGATCCAGTCCGCTCTGGCCGAGAGGGGTGTGAAGGCCGACTCAATCCGCACGCTGATCAACGACAGCGTCGCCGAGCAGAACGCCTTCATGCGCATGTTCCAGGCGTTCATGGCGCTGGGCCTGTTCGTAGGCATCGCGTCGCTGGGAGTGGTGGCCTTCCGCTCCGTGGTGGAGCGGCGGCAGCAGATCGGCATGCTACGGGCCATCGGCTACCAGAGCAGCACCGTCGCCCTGACCTTCGTGCTGGAGTCCAGCTTCATCGCGCTGATGGGCATCATCTCCGGCGTGGTCGGCGGCGTCATCCTGTCGCGGAACCTGATGACGTCGGGCCAGTTCGCCGACCTGGGTGCCCAGTTCACGGTCCCATGGCTGGAGGTCGCCGCGTTCAGCAGCGTGGCGTTCGCATTCTCGCTGCTGATGACGTGGCTCCCCAGCCGCGGCGCCGCCCGCGTTCCCGTGGCTGACGCCCTCCGCTACGAATAGGTCTTCAGGCGGGGAGTCGAAGGGGGGACGGGCAGGACGGCCCGTCCCCCCTTCGTGCTCGCCGGCCCTCCCCTAAGGGTCAAATTGCCTCGCTCAGCTTCAAGCTCGTGATGTTTCTCTCGAAGTCCCCCTTAATTCCCGCCCAGCCTCACCGATAACGAGATTAGAAGGTTGGGACGCCGGCGGGCGGTCAGGCTTGCCGGAGATCTGGAGGTCAGTTTCCATGCTGAAGCGATTGAATAGTGAAGCTGGCTTCACTCTCACAGAACTGCTGATAGTCGTGGCGATTCTCGGAGTGCTCGTGGCCGTCGTGCTGCCGAACTTCACGGGTCTGCTCGACTCGGCGAAGACGAACTCGGGCGCCGCCGAGCTGAACATCGTGCAGACGGCCGTCGACGCCAAGCTGGCCAACACGAACGCGACGACGACCGCGGCGATCACCGTCGCGACCAGCGACATGACGTCCAGCGGCTTCGACCTGAACCCGCAGTACATGCGGAGCACGGCGACGCACGGCACGTACACGGTCGACACGACCGGTCAGGTGACCCAGGCCAGCTTCCCGTAGTCGTGCGGGGGCGCCCCGCGACGGAATCGCGCGGCTACGGCAAGGGATACCGGTATGGATACGACAGTAGCTTTGCGCAAGCGCCTCGGTCAGATGCTGACCGAGGCTGGCTTGCTCTCTGAGCAAGACGCCGAGCAGGCGGCCCAGGAAGCGGCCGCGGCGGGGCGCAAGCTTGGCGACTATGTCGTCGAGCGCGGCCTTGTCACCGCCGACGCCCTGGCGATGACGCTCAGCCTGCAGTTCGGCATCCGCTTCCTCGACCTCCTCCGCGCGGAGATCCAGCCCGAAGCCTTGCGGCTCATCCCCGCGGAGTTCTGCCGCGAACACGTCCTCATCCCCATCGAGACCGACGGACGGTCGGTACTCGTCGTCATGGCCGACCCCGGCAACATGCAGGTCACCGAAGAGCTGCGTTCCATGACTGGCCTGGACGTGCGGCCCGCCGTCGGCATCCCGGACGAGATCCGGCGCGCCATCAACCAGCGCTATCGCGTCTCCTCCGAGATCGAGCGCGAAGTCGGTCGAGCCATGCCTGCCGACACCGCCGTCCTCGTGCAGCAGGACCAGCAGGACCTCGACCTGCAGCTCTCGCAGGCGCCGATCGTGCGCACAGCCGAGCTGTTGCTCGCCCAGGCCGTACGTGACCGCGCCTCGGACATCCACCTGGAGCCTGAGGAGGACGGATTGCGCATCCGCTTGCGCATCGACGGCGTGCTGCACGAAGTCATGCGCCTGCCCAAGGACATCCACGCGCCGCTGGTCTCGCGCTTCAAGGTCATGGCCGGCATGAACATCGCCGAACGCCGGCGCCCGCAGGACGGCCAGATTAGCGCCGATATCGAGGGCCGCCACGTCGACCTGCGCGCCGCCACGTCGGACTCGACGCACGGCGAGATGATGGTGCTGCGCCTGCTCGACAAGAGCATGTCGCTGATGTCACTGCGCGATCTCGGCTTCTCGCCCGTTGCGCTCGACCGCCACGTGCGCCTCCTGCGCGTGCCGTTTGGCATGGTGCTTGTCGCCGGCCCTACGGGCTCCGGGAAGACGACGACGCTCTATGCCTCGCTGAACCAGCTCGACGCCACGACGCGCAAGATCATCACGATCGAGGACCCGGTCGAGTACCAGTTCGCCGGCATCAACCAGATTCAGGTCAACCAGAAGGCGGATATCACCTTCGCCACCGGCCTCCGCTCGCTGATGCGGCTCGACCCGGACGTCATCCTCGTGGGCGAGATCCGGGACGGCGACACGGCTCGCATCGCCAGCCAGGCGGCGCTTACGGGGCACCTCGTCCTCACCTCGATCCACGCCAACGACGCCGTCGGCGCGCTGACCCGGCTGATCGACTTCGGCGTCGAACCGTTCCTCGTGGCGTCGTCTCTGCTGGGCGTCGTCGCTCAGCGGATGGTCCGCCGCGTATGCACGTACTGCGCCGTCGATGGCGAACCGTCCGTGGAGGAGCAAGCTGCATACGAAGCCGAGATCGGCGCGCCCCTCACCGAGATGAAGCGTGGCGTCGGCTGCACGTTCTGCGCGGACACCGGCTTCCTCGGCCGGATCGGCGTCTTCGAGATCCTGACGCTCAACGAAGATATGCGGCACCTGATCCTCACGGGGGCGCCGTCGTCCACCGTCCGTGAGCGCGCCGTCGCTGACGGCATGGTTTCGATGCGGCGCGACGGGATGATCAAGGCGAAGCAGGGCATCGTCACGCCGGCGGAGATCGTCCGCAGCGTGTATTCGATCGGCTAGGAGGGCGCGCGTGTCCTATCGCTACGTGGCAATCGCGCCCACCGGAGAGCAGGTCCGCGGCGCCATCGACGTAACTTCGGAGTCGCAGGCGGAGCGCGCCCTCTGGGACGCTGATTTCCGGGTCGTGAGCCTCCGGCGCGCGCGGCGTCTGCCCGCGATCGAATCAGTGCTGCCCAGCCTCTTCGCCGTCAAGAAGCGGACGCTCATCATGTTCTCGCGCCAGCTCGCCACGCTCATCGAGTCCGGCGTGCCCGTGATGCGCTCGCTGGAGCTCCTGGAGGAGCAGGCGGCCTCCAAGCCCCTCCGGAAGGCGATTCGCGGCATCTCCAAGTCGATCCGCGGCGGCTCAACGTTCGCCGCTGCCATCGCGGAGTACCCGGCCATCTTCCCGCCCCTCTACGGCCGCATGGTCGAGCTGGGCGAGCGGACAGGGCACATCGAGGACATGCTGCGCCAGCTCGCGACGTACATGGAGCGCGAGGACCAGGTTGCGAAGCGCGTCAAGTCGGCGATGGCCTATCCCGCGTTTGTCATTCTCCTCGCCTGCGGCGTCGTGGCGCTGCTGATGACGACGGCGCTGCCGGCGCTGACGGAGATGTTCAAGGAGTTCGACAGCCAACTCCCGCTTCCGACGCGCATCCTCATCGGCGTCACCGGCTTCAGCCGGGCGCACCGCATGCAGATCTTCGTGGGCGCCGGCCTGTTCGCGATTGCGGGCACATTTGTCTTCAGCCGCCCGATCGGGAAGCGCATCCTCGATCGGATTGCGCTCACGGTGCCCGTCATCCGGGAGATCACGATCAACGCGAACGCCGCGCGGTTCAGCCGCACGCTCTCGGTGCTGCTGCGCGCCGGCCTGCCCGTCACCGAGATCATGAACCTCGTTGTACGCACCACTGACAACGGCATCCTCCAGCGCTCCGTCGAAGGCGTCCGCCAGCGTCTGATGGACGGCGACGGCCTCTCCGGCCCGATGACAAGCGCCGGCTGTTTTCCGCAGCTGCTCGTCCAGATGGTCGCCGTCGGTGAGGAGACCGGTACGCTCGACGCCAACCTGGAGATCACGGCTGAGTACTACACGCGCGAAGTCGACCAGAAGGTGGATGCGCTGGCCGGCATGATGACGCCTGCTCTGACGCTCGTCATCGGCGTCATCGTCGGCTTCATTGCGCTGTCGCTCATCATGCCCATGTATCAGCTCGTCGGCCACATCAACGACGCGACCGGCGGGACGCCGCCGCCCACGCCGTGAACGAGCGCCTGCGCTCCGAGCGCGGGGTCGCGCTGGTCGAAGCGCTCGTCGCTGTGGCGATCGCCGGTACCGCGCTGGTCATGTTCCTGTCGGGCATGTCCGCCGGCCTCCTGTCGACCTCGCAGTCCGACCGCCTGTCGACGGCCCACGAGTTGGCTCGCTCGCAGGTTGAGTCGACGAAGGCAGCAACCTATCACGCGCCGCCCTACACCTACGCTTCGGTGCCCGCGCCCTCCGGCTACGGCGTCTCAGCGACGGCCAACTCGATCGCGGGCGCCGGGCCTGGAATCGAGCTTATCTCGGTCACTGTCACGAAGGACGGCGCGACCATCTTCACGCTCCAGGACTACAAGGTGGACCGGTGAGGCGCCGCGGTGAAGGTGGCTTCGGTCTCGTCGAGCTGGTGCTCGCCATCGGCATCACGGCCGGCGTGCTGACGACCACCGGCATGGCGCTGGTCGCGAGCATCCGCAACACGACGACCGGACGCGACCAGCAGCGGGCGACGGAGCAGCTGCGGAACGCACTCTTCTGGCTCAACCAGGACACGCAGAGCGGCGTGACGTCGCTGGCCTCCGTTGCCGACGGCGACGTGACGATGCAATGGCTCGACTACAGCACCGGCGTGGCGTATAGCGCGCATTACGTGCAAGTAGGCGCCGATCTCCAGCGGACACTGACTGTGGCCGGAACGCCTTCCACTCGCGTCGTTGCCACGGATCTCGTTGCGAATGGCTTTGCCGCATCGTTGTCGGCGGACACGGTCACCTACACGCTCACGGTGACGAACGCCTCCGGAACGCAGTCGTCGACCGAGTCCGCCACGATGCGCGTGACGTCGGCTCCGCCAACGGCGTACCCGACGGTGACCGCTTCGAACACACCGACGATCACGCCGACCTACACGTTCACTTCTACGCCCACGTTCACCAACACTCCGACACCGACGCGAACCAACACGCCGACGCCGACGAAGACGAACACGCCGACGAACACGCCGACTAACACCGCGACTCCGACAAACACGTCCACGAACACGCCCACCGCCACGGCGACGCCTGCGCCGTGTGGGGTAGGCGTGAGCAACGGACTGAACGGCGCGTACTACGACAACAGCGACTTTACGGCCTTCGTGCTCAATCGCGTCGACTCAACCGTGAACTTCGACTGGGCCGGCGGGTCGCCGGACCCCAGCATTGGCGCCGACACGTTCTCGGTGCGCTGGACGGGGCAGGTGATCCCGTTGTACTCGCAGACCTACACGTTCTACACGCAGTCGGATGACGGCGTGCGCCTCTGGGTCAACAACGTTCAGGTCGTCGACAACTGGACCGATCACGGCTCGACCGAGAACAGTGGCACGATCGCACTAACGGCCGGCGTGAAGTACGACGTCACGATGGAGTACTACGAGAATGGCGGGCAGGCGGTCGCCAAACTGTCGTGGTCCAGCGCCAGCCAGGCGAAGCAGATCATCCCGTCGTCGCAGCTCTGCGCCGGGGCTCTGACGCCCACGCCGACGCCGACCTACACACCAAGCCCGACGGCCACAAAGACGAACACGCCCTCACCGACGCCCACAATCCCCCCTGTGTGTGTGAGCTACGGACTGAACGGGGCCTATTACGACAATATGGACTTCACGTCCTTCAAGCTGGCGCGCGTCGATGCGACGGTGAACTTCGACTGGGGCACGGGATCGCCGGATCCTAGCATCGGCACAGACACGTTCTCGGTGCGCTGGACGGGGCAAGTGATCCCGCTCTACTCGCAGACATACACGTTCTATACGCAGTCGGATGACGGCGTGCGGCTTGTGGGTGAACAACGTTCAGCTCGTGGACAACTGGACGGACCACCCATCCACCGAGAACAGCGGCACAATCGCGCTGACTGCAGGCGTGAGATACGACGTCACGATGGAGTACTACGAGAACGGCGGCGGCGCGGTCGCACAGCTGTCGTGGTCCAGCGCCAGCCAGGCGAAGCAGATCATCCCGAACACCCAGCTGTGCGCCGGCGCATTGACGCCGACGGCGACGCCGACCGCGACGAACACGCCGACAGTCACTCCGACGCCTACGCGAACGCCGACGTTCACACCTACGCCAACGGCAACCTTCACCCCGACGCCCACACCGACGCTGTCGGCACCGGTGCTGGCGGACGCCGTGACGAACTGCTCGCCAACATATTCCAGCTCGTTCACCTGGTCGCACACCGTTGGCTCCGGCTCGAACCGGCTGCTGCTCGTTGGCATCTCCTTCACACAGGTGAGCGGCGCGACAACCGTGTCATCTGCGACGTACGGTGGCACGGCTCTCACGAAGGTCGGAGCGGCGACCTCTTCCGGCAACATCCGCTCGGAGCAGTGGTACCTGGTCGCGCCGACGACGGGCACGGCGAACGTCGTGGTCACGCTCTCGGCCAATGAGCGGGCTATCTGCGGTGCTACCTCGTGGACCGGCGTCAGCCAGTCGGCGCCGCTCGGCACCCCGGCGACCGCTTCCGGTTCGACCTCGAGTGGCGGCGGAAACCAGCCGTCGGTCAACGTATCCAGCGGATCGAACCAGGTCGTGCAAGACGTGCTGGCAGTAAACGACACCAGCAGCGTGACCCAGGGCGGCGGTCAGACGCAGCGCTGGAGCCAATCGTCCAGCGGCAGCACGACGCACGTCCGCGGCGCATCGAGCACCGAGTCTGGCTCAGCCAGCACGACCATGTCGTGGACCGGCGTGCCCGGCTCCACCGGCTGGGCGACCGTCGGCGTCTCGATCAAGCCTGCATCGAGCCCGATCGCTTTCCGGTCGAGCAGCTCCGCGAACGCCGACTCCGGATCTCTTGTGATTGGCAAGCCGGCGGGCACGGTGGCCAACGACGTAATGGTGGCGGCAATCGCGGTCCGGCCGGAGACGGCGACGATCACGGCGCCGTCCGGCTGGACGCTTGCCGGCCGAGTCGACAACTCGAATAGCAACCAGAACTCGCTCGCCGTTTACTACAAGGTCGCCGGCGGCAGCGAGCCCTCGAGCTACACATGGTCGTTCTCGACGTCGGCGGGCGCCGCCGGCGGCATCATGACCTTCTCGAATGTGAATACCACCACGCCTGTGAACGTGAAGGGAGGCCAGAACACGGGCAACAGCACGTCGCACTCAACGTCGAGCGTGACGACGACGACCTCAAACACAATGGTCATCACGTTCTTCGCGTTCAGCAGCGCCGCGACGTGGACGCCGCCCGGCGGCATGACAGAGGCGTTTGACGACGCGAGCGGCTCCCCGCCTAACGCTGGCGGCGAGTCAATCGAAGGGAACTACGCTAACAAGGCCGCCGCTGGAGCGACCGGATCGTATACCGCGACTGCGAGCAACGATGCCGATGTCGGCAACGCGTACACCATCGTGCTGCAGCCGTAGGCGTGGAGATGAGGAGGCCAGTGACGCGGATGACGGCGGTAGAGAGCTGGCGACGGCGTCTGGAGGCGCTGCGGGACGCGCGGGGGCAGGCGCTGCCGCTCGCCATCGCCGCGCTCGCTGTCGGCGCGCTCCTCGTCACGCCGCTCCTGACCGGGGCCAGCACAGACTCCCGCTACACCAATCAGGTCGGCATCAGGGCGCTGGAGCGCTACAGCATGGATGCGGGAATCGAGTGGTCAGGGTATCTCCTCATATCGAATCCCCTGCTCACCTCCGACACCAGCTTTGAGCCAATCACGGCTTTCTCACCGTTGCCGCCCGCCACGGTGAACGGAGCCGCGTTCCCGGCCACCCAGGTCAGATTCGTGGCCGGTGCAGGTGCGGTGGAGGCGCAGACCCCCGTGTGGAACAGCGGAGCGCTCCTCGAATGCTACGACGTGCAGGCGTCAGACGCCGGCACGCTCTCCGCTCGCATCACGACATCGTCGGGCCAGGTGCGCGCGACACTGCTCCCCGGCGTGGCGAGCTGTCCTTCCGGGCCTCTGGCGCCGCCCTTTGCCTCCTCTCCTTACCAGGCGGATTTCACGCTCGCCTCGGCGGGCACGTACAAGCTCGTGATCGAAACGGACGTCGCGACGACCGGCACGATCACGTTGAGCGTCCCGGCCGCCACCTACGAGGTGGCGTCGACCGTGGGTAGCCGCAGCTCCGTGGCGCGTCTTGTGGCGGGGTATAGCGGCTTGAAGGTGGCGTCGTGGCAGTTGAACTGACACGAAAGGGCTGGCGACGCGCCCTGGCTGGCGCTCCCCGTTCGGTGCACATCCCGCCGCACGTGCTCGTTGGTCTTGCCGCTGCCGTGCTCGCCATCGCCTATACGTCCACGTTCCTCGCGGCGCACAACGCACAGCGCGACGAGCGCGACGCGCAGCAGCGCACCGCCGACGCGCAGCAGCTCCTGGCGTTGCCCCCGGGTGCATCGGAGAATCTGGCCGATCAGCTCAAGTGGGCCCGCGCCGAGTACGCCGCCTGGCAGGCGGAGCCGCTCACACCGGACGTCGATCCAGCGTCCGATGCCGCGACCGCGCTCCTCGTGCTACACGCGGACGCGGCCGGGCTTGACGTGCGTGGGATCACGCGCGTGGCTCCGGCGTCGGCGCGGATCGGGGACGTCACTTACGACGTGCAAGCGCTGACCGTGTCGGTCAGCGGATCGCCCGTCCAGGTCGCCGCGTATCTCATGGACATGCGGAAGACCGAGCCCGCCATGTTCCCGTTGCTGGTCTCGATGAACGTGACGGACGCCGGGCTCGCGCAGGCGGAGCTGTCGTTCAGGGCCTACAGCGAAGCGGCCACGCCGACGGCGGTCGCCGCGGCCAGCACACCGGGGGTCCGGCCATGAACATCCGCGCGCTGCTGCGCCAGCCAGTCCTCACCGTCGCCGTCCACGAGGGGGAAGCGCGCTGGACGCTCGGGCGTCCCGGACGCGTGTCTTCCGTGGGTGCGGTGGCCCTGCCGCCGCACTTCGTAGTTGACGGCGTGATCACCGATCCCGCGGCAGCGGGCGCGGCGCTGCGGGCCGCGCCCGGCTTCCCTGGCCGGCGCCGGATGCGCGTCGTCGCGGCCCTGCCTGCGCAGCGCTCCGTCTTTCGCACGCTGGAGCTGCCCGCTCTGCGCGGCAAGCAGTTCACGGAGATGGCCGAGCGCGAGATCCGCCGCGAGATGCCCATGCTCGCCGACAACGCGTACGTTTCGTGGACCCGCACGACGGAGCACGAGGGCAAGGTGCGCGTCTTCGTCATCGGCGTCGCCCGCGACGTGCTCGACTCGCACATCGCGGCGCTGCGTGCGGCCCGCCTGACCCCTGTCGCGGCCGACCTGCGCGTCATCGCCGCCGCGCGCGCCGTCGGCGAGCCGGACTGCATCATCGCCCACCTGGAGAGCGAGGAGATCGAACTCGCCATCTTCCGGAGCGGCGTCCCCGCCATCGTCCGCTACATAGGCATGTCCGCGTCCGTCGACGACCCCGCTTGGGGGCAGCAGCTCACCGAAGAGCTCGTGCGCACACTCAAGTTCTATCGCGACTCTCACCGGGACGAGGTGGAGGTCGACGCCTTTCCGATCTCGCTTGTCGGCGGCGCGGCGCCGCAAGCGCTCTTCTCAGTGGAGATTGCTGCCCAGACCGGTCACGAAGTGACGATGCCGCATCTGCGCATCCCCATCCGCCCGGATTCCGACACAGCGCGTTTCGCCGCGAATGTCGGTCTGGCGCTCAAGGAGCTCGCGGCATGAGCACCCTGGATCTTCGCGGCCGTTCGGGCCTCATTGTCGATCTGAACCTGCTGCCGCGCGACCAGCGCCCGCGGGAAGCGCCCGCATGGGCGGTCGTGGCCGGAGCCGTGTTCGTGCTCCTGCTCGTCGCGTTGATCCCGTTCGGCGTGCGCGCCGAACGCGCGCAGCAACGCGCCGACGACGCCGCGACCCAGGCCAGCGAGGCGGAGGCGTCGTTGCACGGCCTGCAACTGGACGTCGCAAGCCAGCGCGCCCAGCGGATCGAGCTGGCCGACCTCACGACCAAGATCACCGCTATCGAGCGGCAACGAGCGCTGATCCAGGGCGGCGTCCGGCCGCTCGACGACGACCTCGCCCGCCTCTGGGCGCCCGGATTGTTGCCACCAGGCGCGCGCCTCACGACCATCGCCGGCACCGACGGCGGCTTCAAGGTTGACGGCGTCGCCGCCGGCCCGCTCGATGCCATCGCTTACGCTGACAGGCTCGTCTCGGTCGAGAGCTTCTCCTCAGCGCGCATGATCTCCTTTACTCCTGACGCAGCCCGGGGCGGCGCGTTCACGCTGGAGGTCGAGCGATGATGGCTGTCTATGCGGCGCTCTTCGGCCTCGCCTTCGGAAGCTTCGCCAATGCGGCCATCGATCGTGTGCCGGCGCGCCGATCACTCAACGGGCGCTCCTGCTGCGACGCCTGCGGCCGCGTGCTCCGACCGTCGGAGCTCGTGCCGATCCTCAGCTATCTGCTCCTCCGAGGGCGGTGCGCGACCTGCCACGCATCGATTGGCCTCCGGGCACCTACCGTGGAGGCGGCTTCGGCCGCCGTGTTCGCGGTCGCGTTCATGACATTTCCGCCGGCCGCCGCAACCGCGATCGCGGCCGCGAGCGAGGGCCTCATCGTTGTCTGCGGCATCGCACTGAGACGAGGAGTTGCGTCGTGATCGACGGAGCAGACGGCGCGGTTTCGATCGTCGAACTGTTGCGCGAGATGGCCGCGCGCGACGCATCCGACCTGCACCTCTCGTTCGGCACACCGCCCATCTGCCGGGTTCACGGCGGCCTGGCGCCGATCGCCGGCGTGGATCCCCTCGACGACGGCGACCTTTCACACATCCTGGACTTCGTCACCAGCCCTGACGAGCGCGCCCGGCTGGAGAGCGCGCGTGAGTTGGACAAGGCGCTCCACGTCGACGGCGTCGGCCGCTTCCGTGCCAACGTCGCGTACGAGCGCGGCCATCTCTACTTCGCCTTTCGTCGCGTCAACGACACCGTGCTTTCGATGGAGGAACTTGGCCTGCCGCAGGTCTGCGAGCGGCTGACGCAACTCCCGCGGGGCCTCGTACTGGTTACCGGCCCGACGGGCAGCGGTAAGTCGACGACACTGGCGTCGATGATCGACCGGATCAACCGCCGCGATGCGCGCCACATCGTCACCGTAGAAGACCCAATCGAGTTCCTCCATGCCAATCACACCAGCGTGATCAAGCAGCGCGAGGTCGGCATCGACACTCGGTCGTTCGCCGAAGCGCTGCGGCACGTCCTCCGGCAGGACCCCGACGTCATACTCGTGGGCGAGATGCGCGACCTGGAGACGATGGCGTCGGCTATCACCGCCGCCGAGACCGGCCACCTCGTCTTCGCGACCCTCCACACGCCCGACGCACCGCAGACGATCGACCGCATCGTCGACGCCTTTCCCAGCTACCAGCAGCCGCAGATCCGCCTCCAGCTCTCGATGGTGATCGAGGCCATCATCTCGCAGGTGCTCGTGCCCAACGTCGCCGGGGACGGCCGTCTCGCCGTGTGCGAGGTGATGCTCGGCACGTCCGCCGTCCGCAACCTCATCCGGGAAGCGAAGACGCACCAGATCCCCACCGTCATGGCGACCGGCGCCGCGATCGGCATGCGCACCCTCGATCAGGAGCTGGCGGATCGCGTGCGCCATCAGACGATCTCGCGTGAGACCGCACTGGCGTTCTCGCGGTCGCCCGAGGAGCTCGGCCGCCTGCTCGGCGGCAGCGCGCTCAATGCAGCTTGACCTGCCGCATCGCGCCCCGGGTCTTGCCTGGTCTGCGCGGCTCCCCCGAGTCCGCCTGAGCCATCGCGCGCTGTCCATCGCCGTCACCTTCTGCGCTGGCGGCGCGGCGTTCGCTGTGTATCTGACGACGCTCGCGCCGACGGTCATGTGGTACGACATGGGCGAGTTCACCACGGCCTCCGCGACGCTGGGTATCGCCCACAACACCGGCTATCCGCTGCTGATCCTCCTCGGGAAGCTCTTCACGTTTCTGCCCTGTCGGCACGACCGCATATCGCGTGAACCTCATGTCCGCCGTGTGCACCGCGGCCGCTGCCGGCGTCGTGGCGGCGACGATTCACGACCTGACCGACGAGCCCGTGGCCGCCGTGATCGGCGCCCTCACACTCGCATTCGCATCGACCGTCTGGGCCAACGCCACCTGGGCGACGTCCTACGGTCTGAACCTGCTGATCACCGCCATCGTCGTCCGCTGCATGCTCGCCTGGTGGCGCGACCGGTCGCCGCAGTCGCTCGCGTTGGCCGCCCTGGCATTCGGGCTGGGCATGTGTAACCACCGGCTCATCGTCCTCACGGCGCCGCCGTCCGCGATGCTGCTGCTGCTGGGCTGGCGTAGCCTGCGCCCGAGGACCGTAATCGCGGCGATTGCGATGTTCGTGCTCGGCCTCGGCGTGTACATCTACCTGCCGATCCGGGCCTCGCAGCACCCAATGCTGAACTGGGCGCAGCCGGCGAACTGGCACACCTACTGGTCGATGTTCCTGAACGGACAGACCCCTTCCGCCTACTGGCGCTTCGACCTCGCGGACCGTATCAACGTGCTCTGGTCGTACCCCTCATATGACCTCACGTGGGCCGGCCTCGCGATCGCCGCCCTCGGCCTCGTCGCCTGCGCGCGGCGCCAACGCGCCGTCGCCGCCTATTTCGCGATGGTGGTGTTCCTCGACGCGCTCGTCGTCGAGGCCTACTCCATCCACAACATCTACAACTACCTCACGCCCGGCTACCTCGCCCTCTGCGTGCTCGTCGGCGTGGGCGCCGCGTGGATCATCGATGTCGTCCGCCGCGCCGATGCCTCGAGCGTCCGGCCGTGGCTGCGTACGGCCGCGCTCGGCTCGCTGCTCGCGCTCTTGCCGCTGGCGCTTCTCGCGAAGAACCACGCGCGCGTCGACAGAAGCAGCGACTACGCGGCGCATGACTTCGCCGCGCAGACGCTGGCACACCTCCCGGATCGCGCCGTTGTCCTTACCGACACCTGGACCGCGAGCCCGCTCTGGTACGTACAGATGGTCGAAGGGCAGCGGCGCGACGTCCTCGTCTCGCCGATCTTCTCGGTGCCCGGGGAGGACGTCGCAGCCTTCGCCCGTGAGCAGGAGGCGGCGGGCCGGCCGGTGTACGTCGCTCAGGGCCTGCGCACGCCGCTCGCCGATCTCCGCCGGACGTTCTCCGTCCAGCCCGTGCTCACGGACGGCATCGAGCGGATGCTGACCGATGTGCTGCCGAAACCCGCGTATCGCGACGACCTCGCCATGACGGGCACGCTGTACAGGCTCTACGCCACGGCCCCGGACCCGCGCGCGACGGCCGTGCCGTCAGGCGCCGAGCAAGACGTGCCCTTCTCCCAGGGCGTGACGCTCGCCGGGTTCGAGGAGGATCAGTCGACCGTCGAGCGCGGCACCCTTGCCGAGTTCTCGTACTACTGGCGCGCCGACGCTCCCCTGTCCGATGACCTTTCCGCGACCACGCTCTTCTTCGATGCCTCTGGACAGGCCGCCAGCGTGCGCGGGTTCCCAGACTGGTCGCAGACCCGCGTGATCGGCGAGGGCGCGCTCACCACGTCTGCGTGGAAGCCTGGTGATCTCGTGCGCGAATCCTACTTCGTTCTCGTCCCGCGCTCGATCGCTCCGGGCACGTACCAGATCCGCCTTGCTGTCTTCGACTCGCAAGGCGATCCCGCAGTCGCGCAAAGCCAGTCGCGTGAACTCAGAAACGTCGGCACGGTCACGGTTCGTTAGGCGGTAGTCTCACTCCCGCGGCC
Organism: uncultured Chloroflexia bacterium; assembly: GCA_963843685.1. Lineage (GTDB taxonomy): Bacteria > Chloroflexota > Dehalococcoidia > DSTF01 > JACRBR01 > DASQHL01. Next base: position 413,116 of record CAWJLO010000010.1, on the reverse strand, counting down.
GGCCGAACCCGAACATGATCTGGGCGATCCGGCGCATCTGGATCTCCTCCGAACCCTCCGTGATCCGGTAGCGGCGGTGGTGGCGGTAGATGTGCTCGAACGGCATATGGCGCGTGTAGCCGATGCCGCCGTGCACCTGGATCGCGCGATCCGCCGCCTCGCACACCAGCTTGTTGGCGCGGTAGTTGCACATCGCGACTTTGTCGCTGATCTCCATGTGGTGCCTGTGGTCCAGTTCCCACGCCGTCTTGCGTACGAGCTGGCGCACCATCTCGCACTCCGTCTGCAGCTCCACGAGCGGAAACTGGATCGCCTGTCGGCTCGACAGCGGTTGCCCGAACGTCGTGCGGTTGCGCGCGTATTCGACCGACTGGTCGATGCAGTACTGCGCCGCGCCGACACCAGACGCCGCCTGCCGGATGCGGTTCTCGTGCGTGAATGTGTTCGCCAGCGCCAGCCCGTCGCCCTCGCGCCCAAGCATCGCCGTCGCCGGCACCCGCACCTCGCGCAGGCTCACCTCCGCGTGGTCCGTGGGCATGTTGAACGTCCACCACATGAAGTCCACGGAGAAGCCGGGCGTGTTCGTTGGGACGATGAAGCAGCTGATCCCTTGCGCTCGTCCCTCGTCACCCGACGTCCGCGCGAAGATCAGGTCGTGCGTGGCGGCGTGCAGGCCGCTGTTGAAGCGCTTCTGGCCCGTGATCACCCACTCGTCGCCGTCTCGCGTCGCCTTCGTCTCCAGCCACGACGCGTCCGATCCGTGGTTCGGCTCGGTAAGTCCGAACGCCACGCGCGTCTTGCCGGTGAACATCCCGTCGAGGAACTCCTTCTGCTGCTCCTCGCTGCCGTAGTTCTCCCACATCCTGATCGTCGGGAAGTTGCCCACGATCGACGACTCGTTCTGCAGGTCGTTGTGCAGCCCCAGCCCCTTCGCCGCCAGGTGCTCGCGGACGATGGCCATCGCCAGGTTCGTGCCGTCGCGCCCGCCGTACTTGGCCGGGATGCCGTATCGCAGGAAGCCCGCCCTGTCGGCCCTGCGCCGCATCTCGCCGAGCAGCGCCTCCCACTCAGGCCGTGGCACTCCGCCGTTCTCGAAGTCCGTGCGCGCGTACTCGCGCCGGTGGTCGAAGAAGCGAATGTTGTCGTCCTGCTGCTCCAGCGGCTTGATCTCGGCCTCGATGAAGTCGTCGAGGTCCTTCAGGAGCTGCTGTACGTCCTGCGGGATGTCGAAGTCCATGATGGTCGTCCTTCCTGCGTCGTCCGTTTTGGGGCTCAGGGCTGTTCGTTCGGGCTGGCGATGCACACCTTGTTGACGATGGTCTCCCAGAGATGCTGGACGAGCGCGTCGTCGTCGGCGTCGAAGTCGCCGTGCCGGATGCGCTCGGCGAGCTGCGTGTTGCGTTCGAGCAGGCGCGAGCGGAGGGCGTCTGTGCCGCGAGAGGGGATGGGCTCCGGGCCGAGGAGCGCATCGAGGCCGCGCCACTCTTCGCGTATGAATCCGTCGTCCAGTTGCAGCTCGCGGCTGACGATGCCGAGCGAGTTGGCAGCGACTTGGAACTGGAAGCGTTCCCAGCGGTCGCGGGCGTGCGCCGCCCGGTCACGCATGAAGTCGGTGAGTGCGTCGAGCAGTTCCGTTGCTGTCGGTCTATCCTGCACGCAGCACCCGCTCCTTCACGCCGGTGAGGCGCAGCACCTCAAGCTCCGTCTCGGCCGTGCGGCGGCCGATCGCGGCCAGCTCGTGGCTGTTCACGTGGCCGTCGAGGTGGGCGCGCGCCTGCATCATCGTGATCTGGCACCAGCGGACGTTCTGGAGCACCTCCCAGGCGGCGACGCGCGCGCGGTCGATGCGTTCTCCGCTCGCCGCCTCGTACGCCCGTAGCCACTCCTCTCGGGTGGCGATGCCGCCGGCTTCCTGCGTGCTGCCGAAGCGCCAGACGCGCGTGCAGAGCCACGCTAGGTCTTCCTCCGGCTCGCCGACGTGCACGCCCTCCCAATCGAGGATCGAGGTGAGGCCGCGCTCGTCGTAGAGCATGTTGCCGATGCGGAAATCGCCGTGCACGACGCAGGGCGGGCGGCGAGTCGGTTCCAGGCGGGCGATTTCGCGGTCGATCCAACGGAACGCCCACTCGATCGCCGGGTGCGGGTCGAGGAGGTCGAGGCGGTACGCCTCCTCGACGGCGCGGCGCTGCCAGGCCAGCGCGTCCTCGCCGGACGCCGGGCCGCGCATGTTCGGGGCGGTGGCCACATCCTCGGGCGCGATGCGGTGGATCTTCGCGAGGTCCTCCGCGAGCTGCTGGATCATCGTGGCGTGCATCGGGCGGAACCCGTCGGCGCGCATCAGCTGTCGGGGGTTGGTGTCGCCGCCGACGCGCGCCATCAAAAGGTAATCTTGGCCGCCCTCGCACTCGCCGATGGCGATCGGCTCCGGGCAGCGGATGCCGCGCGCGAAGGCGACGCGCAGGACCTCGTACTCTCGGCGGGTCTTTTCGTGGTCGGCGCGTCCCGCGGGGCTGACCCGTGCAACGAGCTCGCGACGCTCGCCGCCGACCGTCGCGTCGACCGCCCACGAGTCGTGCATGGCTCCGCCCGCGAGCTTCCACGGCTCGCTGACGGCGGCCTCTTCGCCGAGCGTACGGCGTGCCGCTTCGACCGCGACCCGGCCCGTGTCCGATGTCTCGTCACTCACATCGCTACGATGCGATACGGCGAATCCTGGGGCAAGGTGAGGCCCCCGGTCGGTCTGAACGGGGGCCTCTTGCTACTCGCGCTGCGGGATGCGGTTTACGCCCCGGCCATCCGCTTGGTGGCGGCGTTCCAGTATCCACGCGCGTCGGGGCTCAGAACGCAGGCGATCGTCAGAGCACTGAGGATGAGGCTGACCACATCTCCGAAAAGGAAGCTGCCGCCTGACCCGTCGAAGAACGGCGGAACCCCCATGAGGATGCTGATGGCGTTCACCGCGATGACGGCGATCGCCGCCCAGCGCGAGCCTCCCAGCAGCCACCAGGCAGTGCCGATCATGATCACAGTGATCACGGCGCCCACCGTCACGACGGTCGCGCGTTCGTCTATGTTCGGCGCGACCGCCCCGTACAGCTCGGCTCCCAGGCCGTTCACCACGGACAAAATCAGCGCCCACATGATTGGCGCCGGTCGCTCCCGCTTGGCTGCTGTCAACCTCTTGTTCCTTCCGCTGTCTTACCTCCCGGGCTGCCCCTCGACAGGCCTCGAGAATGGAGGATTCTATCACAAGGTAAACTTTGATTCTCTTCAGCAGAGGAGCCGGGCTGGAGTGTGACTCGCTCGCAATACCTCTTGACAACACGGTGGCCGCCGGACGCGGTTCACGCGATGCCCGTCATGCTCCGGATGACGCGGATTTCCTCGGGGTCATACGGAGTGCCGTCGGGGCGAAAGACGTCGTGGAACCACGGCTCGCTGCCGCCCGTCCAGGCGATGTGCGTCTGCGTCTTGCCGTTGACGAGTCCCCAGTTGTAACAGCCGACGCGCTCGCGCTTGAACACGGGCAACTGCGCGGCGAACGTGCAGCCGCGCGTCCGCGCCATGTACTCCGTACAGACGATCGGGCGCCCGTGCTTGCGCAGGCGGCCGATCAGCTCGGCCAGCCGCGCCTCGTCCTCGTAGCTGTGGAATGTGATCACGTCGGACAACGAAGCCAGCCGTGTGTTGATCTCGCGGTCGGGCATGTACATTCCCGCCGTCAACGGCTGGCTCGGCGATGCGGCGCGCGCCCATTCGAACGACAGGTCAAGCAAGCGGAGGTGCGCAGGAATCCGCCGCGCCCGCTCCTCCGCCTGATCGGGTCGCAGCCCGACTCCGTTCGTCACCTCGTTGTACATGTCCCACATCAGCACGCGCCCGTCCGCGCCGAATCGCCCCACGACGCCCTTCACGTACGCTTCCAGCCGCGGCAGCGCGGACCCGTCGGCGACGACGCCGTGCCCCGGCGACTGTAGCCAGCCGGAGTTGTGCCGCCCGGGGATCGGCGCCGGCTGCGGGCCGAGCTTCGCGCCGTCATTCCAGCAGTCGTCGAAGAACACGAACAGGGTTGAGATGCCGTGCTTCGTCGCGATCCCGAGAAACTCGTCGATGCGCGCGGCGAAACCGTCTGGATCGGCGTCCCACAGCAAGTCGTGTAGGAAGACGCGCACGGAGTTGAACCCCAACCCTGCCGCCCAGCCCAGCTCGCGGTCGATGGTTGCGGCGTCGAACGTCTCCGCCTGCCACATCTCTAGCTGGTTGATCGCCGTGCTGGGGATGAAGTTGCACCCGACGAGCCACGGCTGCGGCCCGTACCACGCGTTCGCCTGATCGGCCGTCCAGCGCTCCATCGATGCTCCTGCCGCTGCCGAAGAGGCCCGCTCCCGGGCATGCTAGCGGTCGTGCGTTCACCGCCCAACCCTCGGTTCCCCGTGGCCGCCATCTGGCTTACACTCGATCCGCGGCGCCACCCGGAGGCGCCGCCAGACACGGAGGCGCAAATGGTCGCGGTCTACGGCGACATTACGGCCCAGGACGACTACACGCATCCCCTCGGGCCGGAGTCCAACTTCAACGAGAGCATGTACTTCAACTTCTTCGACCGCGCCCAGAACACCGGCGGGTTCCTCCGCCTCGGGAATCGCGCGAACGAGGGCTACGCCGAGATGACCCTCACGCTCTACATGCCCGACGGTAGCGTGCTCTTCCAGTACAAGCGCCCCGAGATCACGAACAACGACGCCATGGACGCCGGTGGCATGAAGTTCGAGGTGGTCCGTGGCCTCGAAGAGCTCCGCACCACGTACAACGGCTCCGCCGTCTATCTCACGGAGCCTGAGCAGATGGCCGACCCCCGCGTCGCCTTCAAGAACAACCCGTTCAAGAAGGTGCAGCGTCGATCTCGTCCACGAGGCCGCTGGTCCCGCGTACGGCAGCACGGGCGCCAACCACCGCGTCGTCGATCCCGAGAAAGAATTCGCGAAAGCGCACTACGAGCAGCACATGAAGGTGCACGGCACCGTCGAAGTCGACGGCAGGGTGATGAGCATCGACGGTCTCGGCCTTCGCGACCATTCGTGGGGTCCGCGCTACTGGCAGGCCATCTGGTCGTACCGGTGGCTCACCATCAACTTCGCGCCCGACTTTGGCATGATGGTCTCGACCGTCTACCGCGACCGCGACAATCGCACGCAGGGCGGCGTCGTCTACCGAGGCGGCAAAATGGACCAGATTGTCGGCGTCGACATCGACACGGACTTCGACGCCAACGGACTGTTCCACAAGGACCTCGTCGCCCACCTCACCCTCAACACCGGGGAGAAGCTCGATGTCAGCGGCAAGGTGATGGGCTTCATTCCGCTCCGCAACCGCCGCGAAGGCATGACGACGCACGTGGGCGAAGGGATGACGGAGTTCCGTTGCGGCGACGCCGTCGGCTACGGCCTCTCGGAGTACCTCGACCAGGTCGAATAGTGCGGGTGAGTCGCTGCTCCAGCAAGCCGCTCCGCCGTACAAGCTCTCCCTCCCCGCGACGTGGAGTGGGGGTCGGGGGGTGAGGTGAACGACTTCAGCGAGAAGCTGATCGCGTTTCTCCAGCGCGCCTCGGGTGCAGATCGCGTCGACGTCACCGACCTGCGGCGCCTCACAGGTGGCGCCTCACGCGAGACGTGGTCGCTCGACGCCACGGTCGCCCGCGCGGGTGAGCCCGCCGAAACCTTGCCGCTGATCCTCCAACGTGACACGCGCGGTGCGCCGAAGGAGATGTCACGCTCAGTCGAATTCCAGCTCATGAGTGCGGCGTTCGACGAAGGAGTCCCGGCCCCGGAGCCGCTGTTTATGGGCGACGACTCGCTGGGCGGTGAGTTCTTCATCGTCCGCCGCCTCGACGGCGAGACACTCCCCCGACGTCTCCAGCGCGAGGAGCAGTACGCCACCGCGCGCACCGCCCTCACCGCGCAGCTCGGCCGCACGCTCGCGGCGATCCACGCCGTCCCGCTCGAACAGCACGCTCTCGCCGGCGCGCTTCCGGCGCCCCCGCCCGACGTCTCTCCCGCGAAGCACGAGCTCGCCCGCTACGAGCAGATCTACCGCGGTATCGCGCTCCAGCCGTCGCCGGCGTTCGAGCTCGCCTTCCGTTACCTCAACCGCTCGCCCTACGTCGAGGCGGACGGCGCGGCCGAGCGTCGTACCCTCGTCCACGGAGACTTTCGCATCGGGAACGTCCTCTTCGGCCCGGAAGGACTGCGGCTGATCCTTGATTGGGAGCTGGCGCACGTCGGAGATCCGATGGAGGACATGGGGTGGGTCTGCGTCCGCTCCTGGCGCTTCGGCGGCGCCAAACCGGTAGCCGGCATCGGCGACCGCGAGGAGCTCTTCGCTGCCTACGAGGCGGCCGGGGGACCGAAGGTCGACGCCGGCCGCGTGCGTTTCTGGGAGGTGTACGGGAACCTTCGCTGGGGCATCATCTGCCTCACCCAGGCCCGCACCTACATCGACGGTGTCTCTAACAGTGTGGAGCTCGCCGCGATCGGCCGCCGCACTGCCGAAACGGAGTGGGAGCTGCTGGAATTAGTGGACGGCTGACATGCAGGACCGACCGACCGTTGACGAACTCCTCCGCGCCGTCGAGATCCTCCTCGACGAGCAGCTCGTCCCCACGCTCGACGGCTCGCGAAAATACAACGCCCGCGTCGCCGCCAACGTCATTCGCACCGTCCGGCGCGAGCTCCAGAACGAAGAGCGCCAGCTCGATGCGGAATGGCGCGGCCTCGACGTCCTCCTCGGCCCCGCCGAGCGCCCCGCGACGCTGCACGCGACGAGGCAGCAGCTCATCGAGCGCAACCGCGAGCTGGCGGATCGCATTCGCGAAGGCGACGCCGACGCCGGCCGCTTCCGAGAGTTGACTATCGCCCACGTCCGCGACACGGTCCACGCCAAGCTCGAAGTCAGCGACCCGGGCTGGCTATCGCGCTGACCAGCTTCGACTAACGCTCGAAGATCGCGCCGAGAAGGTCCAGCATCAGCTTCGCCGCGATCCGCGACGTCACGCCCGCTGCGTCGTACACCGGATCGACCTCCGTCACGTCGAAGCCGACGACGTCGTACCGTGAGGCGACGAGGCGCAGCGCCTCCTTGAGCTGGTAGTAGTTGATGCCGCCCGGCTCCGGGTAGCCCGTCCCCGGTGCGCCAGACGGGTCCAGCACGTCGATGTCGATCGTCACGTACGCGCGCCCGCCGCCCGGCACGCCCGCCAGCGCCGCGGGCACGCCTTCCCGCACCATCCGCTCCGCCGGTACGACGATCACGCCGTCGCGTTGCGCCGCCTCCCACGGCTCCGCTCGCTCCAGCACGCCGCGCAGCCCGACGTTCACGATCTGGCGCACGTGCGGCAGCTCGCTCGAGCGCCGCATGTGGTTGTCGTGCGAATATCGTACGCCAAACTTCTCGTCCGTGTAATCCTGGTGCGCGTCGAACTGCACGAGCGTCAGCGGCCCATCGTCGAACGCCCGCATGATCGGAAACGTGATCGCGTGGTCGCCGCCGACGAACACAGGCACCCGGCAATTGCGTCGCACCAGGCGCGCCGCCTCCGTGATGATCTCAAAGTTCTGCAGCAAGTCGACGGTGCGGACGTCAACGTCGCCGACGTCCGCCATCGAGACGCCGTCGAGGATCCGCACGCCGCGCTCGGCGTCGATCCAGCCCCGCCACTCCTCGTCCGGCTCGTAGCGCGTCGACGCGTCGCGGATTGCGGCGGGGCCGAAGCGCGCGCCCGGCCGGTCGTTCGTGGCGCCGTCAAAGGGCACGCCGACGAAGCCGACGTCCGCGCGCCAGTCGTCCATGTCCTCGACCACCGGCGCCCGGTAGAACGATGCGAACCCGTGCCGCACCACCCCCTCGGCGTGCGAAGGACTGGCGGCCGTCGAAGGCCGGCGGAAGATCATCGTCATGGCGGGGCCTCACTGCTCCTCCTAGGTATCGGCGTCTCATGGTACCCACCTGATCGCAACGAATTGACGGGCAGGGGTTGACTGCACGGACGATCGGTCCGATACTGAATTTGAGCGATCGCTCAAAATATGGAGGACCAGATGGCCATCTCAGGCCGTTCCCAGATCACGAGGGCCCGAATCGTCGATGCCGCACTGAGCGTGCTTCGTTCGGACGGGTACGCAGGCGCGAGCGCGCGAACCATCGCCGCGGCTGGCAAGTTCAACCAGGCGCTCATCTTCTACCACTTCGGCGACATCGAAAATCTCCTCCTCACTGCGCTGGACAGGAGCAGCGAAGAACGCATGGCGAGCTATCGAGCGCGTCTTGACCCGGCGCATTCGCTCCCTGACGTGCTTGGCGTCGTTCGGTCGCTCTACCAGGAGGACTTTGCGAGCGGCCACGTGAAGGTGCTCGCCGAGATGGTCGGGGCCGGCGCTGCGTCTCCTGATCTCGGGCACGAGGTGGCGCGCCGGGTCGAGCCGTGGATCGCCTTCACTCGTGAGACCATCGAGCATGTACTGGCCGGCTCGCCGTTCGCAGCGATGATTCCGGCGGGTGACGTCGCCTACGCGATGGCCGCGCTCTACCTCGGGACGGAGCTGCTCTCGAACCTGGAGGGCGATCGAAGCCGGCCGAACGCGCTGTTCGCCAGCGCCGAACGCCTGCTGTCGCTCGCTGAACCGTTTCTCGCTCCGCTCGGAGGTGCACGATGATTGCGTCTTCACGGGAGGTCGCGCACGTACCCGTCGCCGACTCGTCCAGCCTCTACGCCTCGGTGGCTCGCGGTTCGCTCGAGACCCTCCATTTCGCCGTTCGTGGCATGCACTGCGGCAGCGGCGAGACCCGCGCCCGCGGCGTTTTCGCGGTGCGGCAGGGATCGAACGCCGTGGCGCGAGTTCTCGCCCGGCTTCTGCGTTTCCCACCGGAGAGCGCTGCAACGCATGTCGATCTGGTCATTCGGCGGTACGAGGCGACGGAGCTGTGGGTCCGCTCGTTCAACGCACGTCCGCTGCGCAGTGAGCAACGGCGTGTGGGTAACGGCCTCCTGGCGGAGCGCTTTGGTCCATGCGAGTTCCGCTTTCGCGTTTCAGTCTCGAACGGCGGGCTCCAGATGGCGCAGGCCGGCTTCGCGCTTCGGCTCGGTCCGGTGGCATTCCCGATCGCGCGATGGCTTGCGCCCACCGCGTCGGGGTGGGTGTGCGGCGGTGACGTCGGCGCCAGGGTCTCTGTTACGCTCGCGTTGCCGCTCGTCGGTCTCTTGCTTGCGTACGAAGGTTCCATCCGGGAGGTGTCGTGATGACGATCGTGCTCGTGCTGCTGGCGCTGCAGGGCTTGCTGGGCGCGTTCGACACGCTCTACTTCCACGAGTGGCGCGGCCGGCTCCCCGCGCGCGTCCCCACGACGACGGCAGAGCTCCGCTTTCACGTCGTGCGCGACTTCGTCTACGTGATCATCTTCGTGACGCTGCCGCTGTTCGCGTGGCATGGGCTGCTTGTGGCCGTCCTGGCGGTGCTTCTGCTGACGGAGATCGTGGCCACGATGGGCGACTTCATCGTCGAGGAGTGGGTGCGGCGGCCCCTCGGGGGCGTCTTCCCCGGCGAGCGGGTGACGCATGCGCTCATGGGCATCGTGTACGGCGCCATGCTCGGCTATCTCGTGCCGGTGCTGCGCGACTGGTGGAGCGAGCCGACGGTGTTTGCGACAGCCCGAACCGACAACGCCGCCCTTCTCGCCTTACTGGTTGTCATGGCCGGGGGAATCCTCGTCTCGGGCGTCCGCGACCTGTACGCGCTGCTGGGGCTGCCACGCGGCGGTTGGCCGTGGCGGGTCGCACCACGATGATTCCGCGCCGCCGGCTGCATCGAGCCGTCTTCGTTGCCGCAGGCGCCTACAACCTCGCCTGGGGGTGCGTGTCGGCCGTGTACCCGCGCTGGTTCTATCGGCTCACCGGCGACTCGGCGGCCGAGCGCGTCGAAGTCTTCGCTGCACTCGGCATGGTCGTCGGGCTGTACGGATTGGTCTACTTCGAGGTCGCCCGCGTGCCGGAGCGGGGCTGGCCGCTCGCCGCCGCAGGGCTGCTGGGCAAGCTCCTCGGCCCGAGCGGTGTGTTCGTGCTTGTGGCTCGGGGCTCATGGCCGTCGGCGACGCTCCTCGTCTGCGTCACGAACGACTTCATCTGGTGGATCCCGTTTGCGCTCTACCTGATCGATGCGTGGCCGCAGTTCCGCGTCGACCTCACTGGCGCGGCGTCTCGGGTCACTCCTCCGGTGCCGGCACGTGGAGGTGAGATGAACACGACAGCTCCATCCTGATTGTCAGCCCGCTACCGTGGCGCCCGCCGCAGCCTCCAGCGCCTCCAGCAGCACATCCCGCCAGCCCTCCCCCGCTGCGTCCAGGTCGATGCGGAGCTGCGTATGCCCGAGCGTCACCGCGCCCCTCTTCTCCAGATCGCGCTGCGCCCGCGGCCCGATCTGCGCGCGCAGGTCGCGGCTGTCCGCCGTGCGCAGCGACAGGATCGGCCGCCCGCCCAGCGCCGTCCTCGCGCTGCACCGACGCGATGCCCGCGCGCTTTGCCAGCCCGCGCAGCCGCACCACGAATAGCAGGTTCTTCACCGGTGCCGGCGGCGGGCCGAAACGGTCGTTCAGCTCGCGCTCCAGGTCGATGTGTGCGTCCGGTTCGGTCGCTGCCGCCATCCGCTGGTACAACGACAGCCGGAGATTGAGGTCGCCGATGTAACTCTCCGGGATGAACGCCGAGAAGGGCACGTCGATCACGACCGGCGGCTGAATCGTCGACGGCGGCGGCGGTTCGCCCTTCGCCAGCGCCTTCAGCCCCTCCACTGCGTCCGCAAGCAGCTTCACGTAGAGATCGAACCCGACGGCGCCGATCTGACCGCTCTGCTCGGCGCCCAGGAGGTTGCCCGCGCCGCGGATCTCCAGATCCCGCAGTGCGATCTGGAATCCCGCGCCCAGTTCCGTCGCCTCGAAGATCGTCTGCAGGCGTCGCTGCGCAACCTCGCTGAGCGCGCGGTGCTTCTCGTACAGCAGGTACGCGTACGCGCGCGCCGCCCCGCGCCCGACGCGGCCCCGCAGCTGGTAGAGCTGCGCCAGCCCGAACTTGTCGGCGTTGTTGATGATGATCGTGTTCACGTTCGGGATGTCGAGCCCGGACTCGATGATCGTCGTGCACACCAGGACGTCGGCCTTGCCGTCCGTGAAGTCCAGCATCACCTTCTCGAGCATGTCTTCGTGCATCTGCCCGTGCCCGATGAGGATCTCCGCTTCCGGCACGATGTCGCGGAGCTGCCGCGCCACCAGCTCGATGTTGTGCACGCGGTTGTGCACGAAGTACACCTGCCCGCCGCGCTCAAGCTCGCGCGTGATCGCCTCCCGCACCAGGTGGTCGTCGAACTCCGTCACGTACGTCTTGATCGGCAGCCGCTCCTCCGGCGGCGTCTCGATCGTCGACATGTCGCGGATGCCCGTGAGCGCCATGTTCAGCGTGCGCGGGATCGGCGTCGCCGTGAGCGTCAGGACGTCGACCTCGCTACGCATCTTCTTCAGCCGCTCCTTGTGCGCCACGCCGAAGCGCTGCTCCTCGTCGATGATCACCAGCCCCAGGTTCTTGAACGAGACGTCCTTCTGCAACAGTCGGTGCGTCCCGATGACGACGTCGACCTTGCCGGCCGCCGCGTCGCTTACCACACCGCGCTGGTCGCGGTCGCTCCGGAAACGCGAGAGCATCTCCACCTTCACCGGAAAACCCGCCAGACGCTGCCTGAAGGTGTTGTAGTGCTGCTGCGCGAGCACCGTCGTCGGCACGAGCACCGCCACCTGCGAGCCGCCCAGCACGGCCTTGAACGCCGCGCGCACCGCGACCTCCGTCTTGCCGTAGCCGACGTCGCCACACACCAGGCGGTCCATCGGCCGGGCGTCCTCCATGTCACGCTTGACGTCCCGGATGGCCGTCTGCTGATCGCCGGTCTCGACATAAGGGAACGACGCTTCCAGTTCCGCCTGCCAGCCCGTGTCGGGCGGGAAGGGGGTGCCGGCCGCGACCTGCCGGTTGGCGTAGAGCTGCAGCAACTCGCCCGCCAGCTCCTGCACGGCGCGTCGAACTCGCGCCTTCGCCCGCGGCCACTCCTGCGAGCCCAGCCGCGTCAGCGTCGGCCGGTGCTCGCTCGGCCCGACGTACCGGCTCACGCGGTCGACCTGCTCGGTCGGAACGAAGAGCCGGTCGCCGTCCGCGTACTGCAGCTCCAGGTACTCGCGCTCCTGCCCCTCGATGCCCTTGTGCACCAGCCCGGCGAACTTCGCGATCCCGTGCTCCACGTGCACGACGAACTCGCCCGGCGCCAGGTCGGACAGGAACGCCTCTCGGGACGCCCCGCGCCGGGGTGGAGGGCGTCGCTGCTTGCTGAAGCCGAAGACCTCCGAGTCTGTGAGCAGCGTCAGTCCCGCGCCTTCGCCGCCGATCGCCCAGCCGTGCGGCAGCGAGCCGTGTACGACCGTCAGGCCGCCGTGCCCCAGCTCGGGCGCTGCCAGTGTCTCCGCTACGCGAGCGAATACGTCGTGCTCCTCCAGCAGCTCCGCAAGCCGCTTCGACTGCGTGGACACGACGACCACCTGCTGGCCACCGCGTAGGATGCGGCTCAGTTCGTCGGCCAGCGTGCGCAGCCGGCCGCCGTACGCCGCGACCGGCCCGAATGGGAGACGCATCGCCGCCCCGGCTTCGGGCGACTCCGCGTCGCCCGTGGCCCAGCGCGACAGGTTCAGCCGCGGCCGCCTGGCCTCGATAGCCTCGTCGAGCTCTTCCCATCCGGCGTGTGGGTCCGGCATGCCGTGCGGCAGCTCGCCGCGCTGCTCGAGGTCGCGCCGCGCCTCGCGCGCCTGCTCGTCGTGCTCCTTCTGCACTGCCGCCACGTCCGCCGGCTCATCGACGACGACGAGTGCGTCTGCCGGCAGGTGCGCCAGCAGCGTCGCCGGCGCCAGGAACGGCGTGTAGAACGCGTCGCCGTCGAACTGGCGACCCTCCTTCAGCGCATGCTGGTCCGACTCGAAGCGATCGCGCTGCTCGCCGCGGAGGCTGCCGATCTGCATCTTGCCGGCGAGTTGCTGCGCGCGCGCGTGGTCCGGGATCAGCTCGCGTGCCGGACCGATCGTCGCCGTTTCCCGCATCCCCGACGAACGCTGCGACGCCGGGTCGAACGAGCGGATGCTCTCAACGTCGTCGCCGAACAGCTCGATCCGCAGCGGCAGCTCCTCGGACGGTGGCCAGACGTCGATGATGCCACCCCGCCGGCTCGCCTCGCCCGGCTCCGTCACCTGCGGCTCGAAGGCGTAGCCGCCCGTCGCCAGTGCCTGCAGGAGTTCGCGTTGCTGCGACTCCTCGCCACGAGCGACCGTGATCGTCGTCCGCGCCAGTTCGTCCGGCGACAGCGTCCGCTGTGAGATCGCGGCCGCGCAGGCTATGACGATCGCGTCGCTCCCCGCCGCGAGCGCGATCAGGCACTGCAGCCGCATCCGTACGTCGTCCGGGTCGGGGTCCAGCCGCTCGTACGGCAGCGCGTCTCGCTCCGGGAAGTGGAGCACGCGCCGCTGGCCGTCCGCGCCCAGCCACGCCTGCAGCTCCTCGACGAGCGCGTCCGCGTGTTGCGGCTTCGGCACGATGACGAGGATCGGCCTTGCCGCGTCGCGCGCCAGCGCCGCGAGCACCGCCGCCTTCGCGCCGTCGCTGACGCCAAGCACAAGCCGCCCGGACTCGGACATGCGGCTGCGAAGGCGGTCGAGTCCCACCGCCTCGTCGACGACCGGCAGCAGTGCCGAAAGATCCATGCGCCTCCGCTCTCGCGGACAACACGATCGGGGGCTGATCGCCCGATCAGCCCCTTGGCATATGGATTGTACCAGCGGGCGCATCGCCCGCGCAGCCGGGAATTCGCCGATTCTCAGTCGCGCTTCAGCATGATGCCTGAGGCAACGTATGCACCGACGGCTCCCGCCGCCAAGATACTGCACCACAACGCGATCGCCGAATATGGCAACCCACCGCTGCACGAGCAGGTCTCGCGCTTGAACAGCGCCGAGATCGCGACCAGCGCCGCGAGCACGGCCACCGTCGCCACAGCCTGGCGCGCACGGCTCACTTCCCCGCCTCCGTCTCCGGGTTCGCTCCATCGTCTCGATTCATGCGGTTCATCGCCGCATCGATGCCCTCCGTGATCGCGCACTCAATCGCCGCAACCGCGCGCTCCACGGCGGCGTCCAGCACGGCGCGCTCCTCCGGGTCGGGGTCGCTCAGCACCCACGCCGCCACGTGCTCGGGCTCCCACGAAGGCTCGCCGCCGACCATCGGCCGTCCGATGCCGATGCGCACGCGCGGAAACTCGTCCGTGTGCGTCTTTGCGATGATGTCCGCCATGCCCTTCTGGCCGCCCCCGCCGCCCTTCCGCCGGATGCGCACCTTCCCGGCCGGCAGGTCCAGGTGGTCGCACACGGTCAGCAGCTCTCGCGCGTCGTCGAGCTTGAGCTTCCGGATCAGCGCCATCACCGCCGTGCCGCTATCGTTGTTGAACGTGCGCGTCTTCGCGACCGCGACCCGCTGCCCGCCGATCTCCCCTTCGGCGAGCGCGTACGTCCCGGTCTTCGTCGAGAACTCCATCCCGTGCTTGCGCGCCAGCCGGTTCGCCACCCAGAACCCCACGTTGCGTCGGTTCCCCGCGTACTCGCTCCCCGGGTTGCCCAGCGCGAACACGAGACGTACCCGGTACTCGCCCTCATCGCGGCGTTCCGCGTCCCGGCCGAGGATGCGTCGCACGAACGACGTCACGCGTCCTCCCCCGCGTCCGCATCGGCCGCGTGCGGACGAAACGGGACGACGTTCGGCGGCGCTCCTGGATCGACGCCCGTTTTCCGAGCGCGCGGCCGCTTCGTTTCGGGCTCCGCGAGCACATCCGTGAGGACGCGGTCCAGCGCCTCCCGCGAGAGCACCTTGTCTCCGTCCTCGAACAGACGCAGGAAATGGAGGTCCTCCGCCATCACGTCCAGCGCACTATCGGGCGCGCGGTCGTCGCGCAACGCTCGCAGTGCCTTCGACAGCCGCCGGATACCCGGGGCCCGCGCTGGCGGTCGCGATCGGGCGTCGGCCGGCGACAGCCTCGCCTCCAGCGCGATCAGCGCGTCCGTGCCGGGCTGCAGCGCCAGCTCCCGCCGTATGATCGCCACGTACGGCGCCACCGTCTCGGCGTCCGATGCTCGTAGCAGCGCGAGCGCCAGCCGGTCTAGCCTCGGGTGCTCGCTGTGCGCTGGAAACACGTCCTCTGGCTCAATCAGGTCCGGTGGCGCCGTCACGATGCGGCCTGCCGCGTACTCCGCCATCCGATGCGGCGCCAGCGTAAGATCTTCGATGCGCGCCGGGAGCTTCGGTTCGGCCGGCTCGCCGATGGTGCGGATCTTCGTCGCGCCGGGGACGCAGACCGCCGTCGCGGCCGGGACGCCGCGGACCTCGGCGAATGCCGTGAGCACGACGATCGAGAACTCGTCAGGAGAGACCGGCGCAGCGAGGCGCTTCGGGACGCCGTTCCGCCAGTTGACGCTCCCGCGCCGCCGTCGCGCGCGTGCATCATGCACCACGAAGTCCCATCGACGGTCCGTCACGGCAGGATCATAACAGGCGAAGCGGCCGGCGTTGTCTCAGCCGGGCGAGGCGACCAGGTGTGCCGCTCGGGACGCCTCCACGATCGCGGGCAGCTTCTCCAGCACGTAAGCGATGTCACCGTCCGTCGTCTCGTGCCCCAGCGTGAACCGCAGCGTCGCGATCGCCCGCTCCAGCGGCAGCCCCATCGCCAGCAGCACGTGCGACGGCTCGAGCGTGGTCGCCCCGCAGGCCGCCCCGGCACTGCACGCGATCCCCGCCGCGTCCAGCCCGTCGAGCAGCGAGCGTGCGTCGGCCCCGTCGAAGGCGACGCTAACGTTGTTCGCCAGACGCGCATCGGCGTGCCCGTTCAGCTCGCTCCGCGGCACCCGCGCCAGGATCCCGTCACGCAGGCGCGTCGCCAGCTCGTGCGTCCGTCCACGGTCAGCCTCCAGCGATCCCTGCGTGAGCCGCAGCGCCGCCGCTGTGCCGACGATGCCCGCTACGTCCTCCGTGCCCGCTCGGCGCTGCCGCTCCTGCCCGCCGCCGTTCTGCTGCGCGAGGAACGGCACCCCTCTGCGCACGTACAGCACGCCCATGCCCTTCGGCCCGCGGAACTTGTGCGCCGCCAGGCTCAGCAGGTCGACCTCACGGGTCAGCTCATCGAGCCGGAGCGAGTTGGGCGCCTGGATCGCGTCGGTGTGGAACGGGATGCGCTTTCTCAACTGGCCGGCGCGCTCGCGCAGCGCCGCCGCGATCGCTGCGACCGGCTGCAGCGACCCGACCTCGTTGTTCGCCGCCATGACGCTGACAAGCACCGTCTGGTCCGTGACTGCGCGCGCCACGTCTTCGGGGTCCACCACGCCGAGCCCGTCCACCGGCACGTACGTCACATCGAAGCCGAAGCGCTCCAGGTACTGGCAGGCGTGCAGCACCGCGTGGTGCTCGATAGTTGACGTAACGATGTGGTTGCCGGCGCGTGCCTTTCGCTGCTGGAACGCTACGCCCTTGATCGCCGTATTGATCGACTCGGTGCCACCGCCCGTGAACACGATCTCCGTCGGCCGGCATCCGACGATCTCGGCGACCGTGCGCCGGCTCGACTGGATCGCATCGTTCGCTGCCCGCGCCAGCCCGTAGGTCGCCGAAGGGTTCCCGTACGACGTCGTCAGGTAGGGGAGCATCGCGTCGAGCACGGACGGGTGGAGTGGTGTCGTCGCGGCGTTGTCGAGGTAGACCAAGTGTTCCATCTTCGCGTTTGAGCGTAGATCGCCGCGGTGGAAGAAGTAAAGCGCCTCCGGCTTTACGAGTCGCTTTGCTCGAACGCCCCGAGCTCCGCCAGCGCGCCCAGGCCGCCACCTCGGAATCCGCCCAGTTCCGCCAATCCCGGCAAGCCCCCGGGCGCACGCATCGGCCGCCCGTGCAGCACCGTGCGGATCGCCCGCGGGAGCGCCGGCAGCAGGTCGCTGGCCAGGAGGCCGCGGTCGCCCAGCTCCTCGCCTAGTTCCTCCGCCGCCATTCCGTGCACGTACACGCCGCAGCCCGCGCTCTCGAACCCGTGGGCGCCCTGCGCCAGCAGACCCGCAATCGTGCCCGCCAGGACGTCGCCCGTCCCCGCCGTCGCGAGCAGCGGATTCGCGAACGGACTGATCGCGCTCCTCCCGTCGGGAGATGCGACGACCGTGTGCGCCCCCTTCAGCACGACTATCTGCCCCCACGTCGCTGCGCCGTCGGTCGCGATACTCAGCCGGTGGTCCTGCACCTCCGCGACGGTGGTGGCGCAGAGCCGCGCCATCTCGCCCGGATGCGGCGTGAGCACGGTCTCGACAGCGACGCGCCCTTGCCATCCCGATTCCTCGGCCAGCACGTTGAGCGCATCGGCATCGATCACACAGCCGCGCAGCGTCGACGGCAGCGACGACACGATGCCCACAACCGCATCTCGCACGCCCCGAGATTGGCCCAGTCCCGGTCCGATGAGCAGCACGTCGTAACCGGGGAGCGCCTCGAGAACCGCCCGCCCTGCGCCCGCGCCGAGTGCACCGTCATCGTCGTCCAGCGGGAGCCAGGTCGCTTCCGCAATCGCCGGCGCCAGCATCGCCTGCACGCTCGCCGGGCAGGCGACCGTCACCAGCCCGGCCCCTGCGCGGTAACACGCCTCCGCCGCCAGCCGGGCCGCCCCGACATACGATCGCGATCCCGCCACGACCAGCACCTTGCCGAACGTGCCCTTGTTGCCGGACTTCGGTCGCTCCGGCAGCCGCGCGCGCACCCATGACGTGTCAAGCAGATCGAGTGGCACGCGCTGCTCAGAGTCCTTTGGAAGGCCGATGTCCACAACTTGCACTCGGCCCGCGTACCCCGATCCGGGAAGTGTGTACAACCCCACCTTCGCCAGCCCGAACGTGACGGTCATGTCGGCCCGCACAGCGAGCGGGTCCGCCTGCCCGGAGTCAGCGTCGACGCCCGTCGGCAGGTCGACCGCCACGATCTTCGGTGGACGAGTTCGTCGTTCAGCTTCGTGCAGCCGCTGCAGGATCTGCGCCAGTACGCCCTCGATCGGACGGCTCCGCCCGGTGCCGAGCAGCGCATCGATGACGAGCTCGGCACCGTCCAGTGCCCGCACCAGCGCCGCGCCGTCCGTATCTTCCGTCGCCGCGAATACGGGTACGCCAAGCTCGCGCACCTTGGCCATGTTCGCGTCCGCTGGGTCTCGCGGCGCTGTCAGGTAGACGACGACGTCGCCCTCCCACGCGGCGAGATGCCGCGCCGCTACCAGGCCGTCGCCGCCGTTGTTGCCCGGCCCGCATAGCACGAGCATCCGCCGTCCGGCCACGACGCCCAGGCTGAGCCACGCCTCCTGCGCGACCGCCAGCCCCGCCTGCTCCATCAGCTCGTCGAGCGACGTCCCGGCGGCGACCGCATCCTGCTCCAGGTCGTGCATCTGAGCCGCCGTCACCAGCTTCACAGCCGCCCCTGCTCCTTCAACCACTCGACCAGCCGCGCTCGGTGTGTCTCCCGGTCGATCGGCGCGCTTTCGGCCATCCCAACGACCGCCGCGATCGCCAGGTCGGCGTCGTGCGTCAGGCTCACGTCCACCCCGCGCAGCCCGATCGTCTCGGCGCGCAGCTTCGCCTGGCCATGGAGGTAGACGAGCGGTTTCCCGCGCCTGTTCGGCAGGATCTCGATCTCGCGCCACGCCAGCCCGCGCGCCCCCGTGCCAAGCGCCTTCATCACCGCTTCCTTCGCGCTGAAGCGCGCCGCCAGCTCGGAGACCCTTCCCCGGCAGAACGCCACCTCCTCCGGCGTGTACACGCGGCGCAGGAAGCGCTCCGGGTGTCGCTCCAGCACCTTCCGCACCCGCTTGATCTCGATGATGTCGATGCCGACGGCCATCTCCATACCGCGATTGTACGCGCCGATGTACCCGCGCGGTATCGACGGCGCGCCGCTACACTGGGCCGTCCCCGGGCATCTAGACTGGACGGAGCGCGCATGTCGGCAACCATCATCGATGGCAATCTGATCGCGGAGCAGATTCGCGGCGAGGTGAGCACCGAGGTCGTGCGCCTCAAAGCGTCCGGTGTCGAACCGGGCCTCGTCGTCGTGCTCGTCGGCGATAACCCGTCGTCCGTGTCCTATGTGAGAGGGAAGACGCGCGACGCAGCCGCGGTCGGGATGCGGTCCGAGACGCTCCACCTGCCGGCCGATGTCTCCCAGGACGAACTGCTGCGGCTCATCCGCGATCTCAACGCGGACCCGTCGTGGCACGGCATCCTCGTCCAGTTGCCGCTGCCCCCGCACATTGAAGAGTCGCTTGCGACGGGCGCTGTTGCCGTCGAAAAAGATGTCGACGGCCTCCATCCCATCAACACGGGCCGGCTGTTCCGGGGCGAGCCCGCCTTCTATCCGTGCACGCCGCACGGCGTCAAACAGATGCTCATGCGGTCGGGCAACGAGCCCGCCGGTAAGAACGTCGTGATCTGCGGACGCTCGAACCTCGTCGGCAAGCCTCTCGCCGGACTGCTCATGCAGAAGGCGCCGGGCGCCAACGCGACCGTCACCGTCTGTCACACCGGCACGCCCGACATCGGAAAACACACGCGCCAGGCCGACATACTCATCGTCGCGATGGGCCGCCCCCGCGCCGTTACGGCCGACATGGTGCGCGAGGGCGCGGTCGTCATCGACGTCGGCGTCAATCGCATCCCCGACTCCACGAAGAAGAGCGGCGGCCGCCTCGTCGGTGACGTGGACTACGACGCGGTCCGCGAAAAGGCGGCGGCGATTACGCCCGTGCCGGGCGGCGTGGGCCCGCTAACGCGCGCGATGCTGCTCCACAACACGGTGCTGGCGGCAAGCGGCGGCCCGAAGTAGGTGCCCCTGAGAAACGTGAAGAGCTGGCCCTCCTGACCAGCTCCCCCACGATGCTCTTTGGTCGACCCTACCTTCTTCTGCAGGGAAGGGCGGTCGGCCAAACCGCCCCCGGAGTCCACCCCTGTTTTTTCGGATCCCCCGCCTTGTTGCCACCAAAGCATCCGCATTGCAGGAATGGACTCACTTCCCGGGACCCTCTCCTTTCGGTATGCCGCCTCGGCACTCGCCGATTGCGAGTTTCCTCATCAATCCTGCCGACCGGCGCATCCAATTTCGAAATTCGCAGCGTTATGGCACGCCAACCCCTTGCCAACCGGTGAAGAGTAATGCATGATGTGCGACAACTGATTGCCATAACACGGTAGTGACTTCGTGAAATCAAGCACATGAACTCCTTAACGTGATTCAAGTAGCCTGATTGAATATGCATGTATTCTAGTTCGTGAAACGCGGCTGTCAAGTACTTTCGCGGGACAATTTCGAAGTTTTTTCCGCGGAAGCTGGCAAGCGCGTCGGAAGGGCGTCGAGCGTTCGATGAAGCAGTCCTGGGGATTCCTGACCAACCACGCCTTGGTGATGATCTACGTCGTGCGCCACAACGGCGCGACGGTGCGCGAGATATCAGCGGGCGTCGGCGTCACCGAGCGGGCCACGCTCGCCATCCTGCGCCAGCTTCACGACGAGCAGATCATCCATCGTCAGAAGGAAGGCCGCCGCACCACCTACTCTGTGTACTTCGATCGCCTCGCCGTGTATCGCCGCGAGGGCACCGTCTCGCTCACTCCGCGTTCGTTCGTCGATGGTTTGATCCGGACGCTCCTCACGATCTCCGACCAGAACGGTACGGCGAACGCCCCGACGCCCGCTCCCGACTCGGGCGCGCTCGACCCCCGAATCGGCACGTGGGGGTTCTTCACGAACCACGCGCTCCTGCTGCTGGCTATCGTCATGGACAGCCAGGCGACCGTGCGCGAGATCGCCACGTCCGTCGGGGTGACCGAGCGTGCGGTCGTCGCCATCTTGAATCAGCTCGAGGACGACGGAATCATCGTGCGACTCAGGCAGGGTCGTCGCAACTCGTACACCGTAGATTTCGACGTGCTGCGGAGTTTTCCCCGGTGGTCGCCCGGCGAATGGAAGCTGCCCCAGCAGCTCATCGACGTCGCGGTGCAGGGGCTCCACGCGCTCGCTTCAAGAGAGCACACGGCGGTTAGCTAGGGGCTCAGGGGGCGTGGCGCCGCACGTAGCCCGGCGGCAGGTGGTCAGCCGACGCCGGCCTTCTCGGGTTCGCGTTCTGGTGCGTGCGTAGGCTGCGGCTCCATCTCGGCGATCTGGTGCCGCTCGTAATACAGGCGAATCAGGGCGTCCGCCAACTTCTTCGAGTCGTGCCGGTACCGGTTCTCGACCGCCACCACGTCTGCCTTCATCACGCGCGCCCCGTCGATGGCGAGGCTGTCTACCCGCACCGGTTCGGAGTGCCATTCTTCCGGCAGCACTGCGTCCGTATCGCTGTTCGCCAGGACGAAGTCGAACGGGCTGCTCCCGAGGTGCTGCTCCAGCAGCTTGTAGTGGTCGCTCACGCTGAACGAGTCCGTCTCTCCGTGCTGGGTCGCCACGTTGCAGACGTAGACCTTGAGCGCCGGCGACGCGTCGATCGCCCGGCGGATCTTGTCCACGAGCAGGTTCGGCAATACGCTCGTCAGGAGGCTCCCCGGTCCGCAGACAATGAGGTCCGCCTGCAGGATGGCCCGCACCGCGTCCGGGTTCGCCAGGATGTTTGCCGGGTCGAGGTAGATCTCCTTCACGTGCCCCGTCTCGGTAATCGCCGATTCGCCCCGCACGACGCGCCCGTCGTCCGTCTTCGCGCAGATCGTCAGGTGCGAGAGCGTCGCTGGCAGGATCTGCCCGCGCACCGCCAGCACGCGGCTTGTTTCGCGCACGGCCTCCTCGAAGTTGCCGGCGACCTCCGTCATCGCCACGATGAACAGGTTGCCGAAGCTGTGACCCTCCAGCCCCTCGCCTTCGTTGAAGCGATACTCGAACAGCTGCGACATCAAAGGTTCGGCATCGGCGAGCGCGGCGATGTTCTTGCGGATGTCCCCCGGCGGTAGCACCCCCAGCTCGCGCTTGAGCCTGCCGGACGAACCTCCGTCATCGGCGATGGAGACGATGGCGGTGATGTTGCCCGTGTACTCCTTCAGCCCCCGTAGCAGCGTCGAAAGTCCGCTGCCGCCGCCGATCGCCACGATCTTCGGCCCGCGCCGCAGGTAACGGTGGTTGTAGATGATGTCGACGATGCTCTCGTTGCGCTCCGGCTTCAGGAACGCCGACAGGAGTGACTGGTTCAGCTTCCATACCGAGAAGCTGATCAGGCCAAGGCTGGCCGAGACGAAGAGCGCGCCACGCAGCCACCTCGGGAAGAACTGGAGCGTCGCGTAGTAGACGAAGCCCGGGAAGGTGTAGTTGACGTAAACCTCGCGCAGGAAGTAGCCGAACCCAAGCCCCATAAGCACGACGCCGGCCAGCAGCAGCAGCAGCCACCGCTTGATGTGCATGCCGAAGTAGAACCACTTGATGAAGTTGGGGTCCTTGATCAGCGCTCGCATATCGCCTGCCAGTGTACTACGGCGCCGATCAATGTGTATAGATCACTGATCAAAATCTAATCCCTCGCCTCCAGCTTGGCCCTCAGGATCTCGGTGAGCGATGCGGGGTTCGCGCGGCCGCGAGTCTCCTTCATCGCCTGCCCCACCAGGAACTTGATCGCCTCCTGCTTGCCCGCCTTGAAGTCCTCGACCGGCTTCGGGTTCGCCGCGATCACCCGGTCCACCACGCCGCCGATCTCGTCAGCGCCGCTGATCTGTTCCAGGCCGAGCTCCCGCACGACCGTCGCGGGATCCTTCCCCGTGCGGAACATCTCCTCCAGGACCGACTTCGCGATCGTGTTGCTGATCGTCCCCTCCGCAACGAGCGCGATCATAGCATACAGGTGTTGCGGCGAGACTCTTGACGCCTGAGCCTCGATCCCTTCCGCGTGCAGGAGACGCGCCAGATCGTTCAGCATCCAGTTGGCGATGTCCCGGTACAGTCGCGACCGCTCGCCCTCCGGTTTGCCGGCCGCAGGCGCCGCCGCCTGCTCGTAGTAGTCCGCGCGCCCGGACGTCTCCGTCAGAAGGTTGGCCTCGTACGCCGGCAGCCCGTACGCCTCCTCGAACCGCGCCAGTTTCGCGTCCGGCAGCTCCGGCAACATCGCGCGGAT
Source organism: uncultured Chloroflexia bacterium (assembly GCA_963843685.1). Lineage (GTDB taxonomy): Bacteria > Chloroflexota > Dehalococcoidia > DSTF01 > JACRBR01 > DASQHL01. Next base: position 389,852 of record CAWJLO010000010.1, on the reverse strand, counting down.
CCGCTCCACGTCGTCCGTCGTCAGCGTCACCGGCGGAAGGTCCGGCTCCGGGAAGTAGCGATAGTCGTGCGCCGCCTCCTTGGACCGCTGGCTCACCGTCTTCCCGTCAGTCTCCACCCACCCGCGCGTTTCCTGCGGGATGCGGTTTCCCGCGTCAAGCTCTCGCGTCTGCCGTGCGATCTCGAAGTGCAGCGCATTGCGCACCGCCTCGAAGCTGTTCATGTTCTTCACTTCGACCTTCGATCCCAACTCGGTCGCGCCGGCGTGCCGCAGCGAGACGTTGGCGTCGCAGCGGAAGTTCCCCTCCTCCAGGTTCACGCGGCTCACGCCCGCGTAGCGCAGGATGCGCTGCAGCTTCACCAGGTACGCGTGCGCTTCGTCCGGCGAGCGCAGGTCCGGCTCGCCGACGATCTCCATCAGCGGGACGCCCGCGCGGTTCATGTCGATGAGCGAGAACCCCTCACCCGTTCCGTCGGTCCGGTGCGTCAGTCGCGCCGTATCTTCCTCGAGGTGGCAACGTGTGATGCCGACCCGCCGCGGCGCCTGCCCCTCCACCTCGATCTCCATCCAGCCGTGCTGTGAGAGCGGCAGGTCGTACTGCGAGATCTGGTAACCCTTCAGCAGGTCGGGGTAGGGGTAGTTCTTGCGGTCGAACTTGGAGAACGGCGGGATCTCGCAGTGCAGCGCGAGCGCCGCCATCACCGTCAGCTCGACGGCCCGGCGATTCATCACCGGCAGCACGCCAGGCAGCGCCATGCACACAGGACAGACGTGGGTGTTCGGAGTGGCGTCGACGTAGCGCGCGCTGCAGCCGCAGAACATCTTCCGCTCGGTCAGGAGTTGCACGTGCACCTCCAGACCGATCACGGTCTCGTACGTCGTGGCGGGGGTAACAGTCATAAGCAGATTCGAGCGCCCGGACAACTATAGCAGCGCCACGATCGCCGTAACAAACGCGCGTGGGCTACCGTGAGCCTGCTCCAATCAAGGCCTCGATCAGATGGGGGAGTTCTTCGACCAACTGCGATCGCGCGACCACCGTGTCGGCGCCGGCCGCCCGCGCCGCCCGCATGCTCGCCGCGTCCGTATGCCGGCCGAACGCCAGCACCCTCGCGCCGCGCGCCTTCGCCTCGGCGATTACTGTCAGCGGATCGACCGCCGCCGTCCTGCAGATCCACCACGACCAAGGCCGCCTCGCCGGTCGCTGTGGCATCCCATGCAGCCTCAGAGTCAGCCACGCGCGTCGTCGAGGCCAACGCCAACGGCGGCTGCGACGATCCGCGGCTGGAACATGAGATCGCTGACGGCGACGACGGCGAGACGGTTCACGCGACCATGGTAGCGTGCCCCGCGACGCGTTGCCGCCCTTCAGCTGGCCGGGCCGCTCGTCGTCGGTCGCGCCGGCGGGACGCATCCGCAACGCCCCGCCCCCAGCTCATGTGAAGGCGGGAGCTTCGCCAGAGCGCGCCGCATCTCCTCGTAGTAGGAGCTGCGGCTGGTCGATGTGGCGAGCACCAGACGGAGCGCGAGGTCGATTGCGGACACATCTCGCCGTGTCAGACGCACGTCCAAGACGTCGAAGCAGGAATACGTGGTAGGAGCGGTCGGAACTCGTCTGCTCGATGTCTGCGTGTACATGGCACCCCTCACTCGCTACGCGCCCGAAGCGGGGATCCCTTCCGTCGTTAACGTATCGTGGTTGAGGATTCGATCTAAGGGCCGAACGCATCCCTGAGGTAGAGCCGTTCGGCCGAGCGCGGCGGCGGCGCACCCGCCCTCTCCTCCTGGGCACCCACCCGTCGTGGAGGCGGCTATAGTTGTGACGATACGGCCTGGCTGCTCCCGCGCCGGGGTGGCGGAACTGGCAGACGCAGCGGACTTAAAATCCGCCGGTCGCAAGACCATGTGGGTTCGAGCCCCACCCCCGGCACCAAACAACTTCGTGAAGCGGGCCCACCGACCGTCGTGCTACCGGCGCGCGCGATCGCCCTCGATCGCGGCGGGCGCCACGATCACCGCCAGGGCCCCGAGCGCGAGCGGCGCCACGACCGCGGCACCCTGACCGGCATGGAAGAAAAGCAGCGACATCAGCACAGACGCCGCGAACACGCGCGCTCCGTGTGCGATGACGGACGCGACCCGATACACCCCTTCGCGACGGAGCAGGCGACGCAACGGCGGCTCTCATGTCCAGGCGGGGAAAGCGGTCCGGGAACGCTCTTCGTCCCGGAACATAACGATCGTCTCGCGCCGAGGGGTCGCGGTCAAGTCGCCGTTGTCAAGGAACGCGGCGACGAGTGCCCCGCTAGATCTGGCTATAGCCGCTGCCGCGCATCCGTGCGTCTACGCCGATGCCCTGCGCCTGCTCAATCCAGCCGAACTCCTTCAGGATCTGCTGGCTGTACGTCACGCGCCCCGTCACCTTCTCGATGGGCTCCGTCGCTAGCAGCAGCGCCGCCTTCGCCATCAACTCCGGCGGCTCGCCCCGCGGGTCGTCCAGCCCGCGCACCAGCTTGTGGTGTACCGTGCCCGCCGTCGGCACGACCTGTGACGGCGACACGCACGTCACGGACACCCCATACTCCTGGACCTCCGCCGCCAGGCCCTGCGTGAATCGTTCCAGCGCCGCCTTCTCCGACCCGTAGCACGTCCCGCCGCGCAGAGCCTGACCCTCGTACGGCCCTCGCCCCGGCCCGATTGCCGCGCCTGACGAAATGTTGACGATCGCCCCGGAGCCACGCGGGATCATGTCTTCGAGGCTGAGCTTGCTCAGGATGAACGGCGCGTGGAAGTTCACCGCCCAGGACCGCAGCCAGCGGTTTACGGGGTAGTCCTTCACCGGGATGAAGTAGGTGAGCGCCGCGTTGTTCACCATCACGTCGACGGGCCCGTACGCCGATCGCGCCGCGGCGGCCAGCTTCTCGCACTCCTCCGGCTGCGAGATATCGACCGCCACCGGCGTCGCTTCTCCGCCCGCCTTCCGGATGCCGGCGACCGTTGTCTCGAGCGAGCCCTCCAGCGGGTGCTCCCCCTCGTGCAGCGTCCGCGCGGCGCACACGATCTTGCCGCCCTCCGCCGCGAAGATCCGCGCGATCTCCGCGCCGATGCCGCGGCTGCTCCCCGTTACGATCACGACCTTGCCGTCAAGCTTCCCCATGGCTGCCTCCGCGATGAAGTTTGGATTGCGCCGTACTCTCCCACGGCGACCACTTGCGCGCAACCCACTTGTCCGCCCGGCCCGCGAGCCTCACAATCGACTTCTGTCGAGGGCGGGGACACGAAGGAATGACGCATGGCGAGCAAGACCATCGAGGATGTAATCGACGCCATTCTGGAGAACCGGACCCGGTTCAAGGAGTTCTGCTACTCACTGACCGATGAGCAAGTCACGCGCCCCGTGCCCGGCACGACGTGGATCGTGCGCGACTTCGCAGCCCACCTGGATACACTCGATACCGCGCTCCTACGTTGGTTTGATGGCGCCGCCACCGGCGCCTCGTTCGACGCCGGCGTCGACGAGACGGGCGCGCCGTTCGACGTCGACGCCTTCAACGACGCGCAGGTTGAAGCTCGCCGCGACTGGCCCCTCCAGCGCATCTTCGCCGAGGCCGACGCCAACCGCGAGCGCCTCATCGCCGCCATGCGCCGCCTCACGGATGAGCAGGTCGAGCGCCCGATGCACTTCTCCGGCGACAGCAAGCGCCCGGCCGCAGATCTGCCGCTCAAGCTCTTCCTCGCCGGCTGGGCGCAACACGACCCCATCCACGTCGCCGACATGCTCAAAGCGCTTCCCGAGCTCGCCGACGACCCCGAGATCAAGCGCTGGCTCGACAACCCCTTCGTCGCCGGCTATCACGCCGTCATGAGCGCCCCAACGCACGACTGACGGCGCAGTCCGTCTCGAAGGTCGGGGGCTGATGGTCAGTTGCCGAACCGCGGCGCGCGCCAGGATTGACCGCACGGATCGCGTCAAGTCAGCGAGTCGGCCAGGCGCAACGAAGCCGGCCTACCCCGGGCCGGCTCATGTGTGCAGTTGGAGGCGACGACCGGATTCGAACCGGTGATGGGGGTTTTGCAGACCCCTGCCTTACCACTTGGCTACGTCGCCGCGTCGTCCGTTCAACAGATCCGCCCGGCGCGCACCGGGCGGAATCGGCCGAAACTACGTGTTGGTGCCGAGGAGGAGATTTGAACTCCTACGCCTTGCGGCACGGCCCCCTCAAGACCGCGTGTCTGCCTATTCCACCACCTCGGCGCGGCTTCGCACATCTGCGCGGCGCCCTAGCATTATAGTGGCCCCCACATGCCTCGCAAGCGCCGCCGGTACAGTCTTCTCCGCGTCAACCGCCGCCGAACGTCGGGAGCGGCGGTGTCGGCGTCGACGTCGGTGACCTGCGGATGTTCCCCGGTGGACCCAGCGTCACTGTGATGAACGTCGACAGCTCTCCGCGCGTCTTGTCTGTCACCACCAGCCGCAGCGTGTAAGTGCCCTCCGGTAGCCCGTCCGTGTTCCACAGCCCCAGGCCGCCGCCTGGCTGCGGAGTTGTCGAGTTGGCGATCATCGTCCAGCCGAGCGGCGGATTACCGCCCCCGAACTCGATCCGGTACGACTCGAAGTCCGCCGAGTCCGCCTTGCCGGTGATGTTTACAATGCCCGACACGCGCCCGTGATCGGCCGGACTGTCGATTCGTACGGGGAGATCGCTCGTGTCGCTCTTGTCGGTCGGGTTCACGCTCGCGTTGAGCACGCGTGCCCACTCCTGATCTTGACCGAGGACGAAAGAGTCCTTGATCGTGTCCGGGATCACTAAACCAAACCGCGTCTGCACGAACTGCGATGGCGTCAGCTCCGTCGCCACCTGTCCCGTCCGGATGTCGATCTTTACTTCCTTCCACCAGTCGTCCGGCTTCAGGTTGTTGTCCGTGGGGAGCAGGTTGCTCACCTTGCGCCCGCACGTCGCGTCGGCCAGCATCCCGGACGGCGTACACGTGTCGATGTTCGACAGCCCCGGCGGGCGCGTGAACTGGCTCACCGGCGTGTTGGCGAGTGCTGCGATCATGAAGTCCCGCACCGCGCGATACGCGATCGAGCTGGAGAGGATGTTGTACACCGGCGAGTTGTCCGCGTTTCCGGCCCAGACGCCCGCCACAAGGTCCGGCGTGTAGCCGTACGTCCACGTGTCGCCCGTCGCCGTGCTGTTCTCGAACGGCTGGCTCGCCCCCGTCTTCACCGCCCACGGCCGCCCGATGCTGAGCGCACCGCAACCGTACGTCAGACAGAACGCGTTCGGGTCCGAGAGGATGCTCGTGATCATGTACGCGTACTGCGGCTTGACGATCTGCTGCTCCTGCACCTGGACGCGATGGTCCGCCGTCGTCGGGTAGAGCACCGCGCCGTCGCTCTGGCGCGTGACCTGCAGGATCGTCACCGGATCGAGCGTCCGGTCCTCGGTGTTTGGGTCGTCCAGGCGCGGCACGCCGCGCATCACGCCGTTGTTCGCCAGCACCGTATACGCGTACGCCACGTCGTACAGCCGGACGTCGATTCCGCCGATCGTGATCGACGGTCCGTACTGATGCGAATCTCCGATCGTCGTCATGCCGAACTTCTTGTATTCGTCGGCCACGTTCGGCACCCCGACGTACAGTGCGGTCTTGAACGCCGGCACGTTGAGCGAGTTGCCGAGCGCGTCGTGCACGCTGATCGGCCCGTGATAGTCGTGCGCCGGGTTGGTGGGCGAAAAGTCCCCGTTGACCGGGTCGTGGTACGTGACCGGTGTGTCCAGGATCTCAGTTCCGGGCCCCCAGCCTAATTCCTCGAACGCGGCGGTATACGTGAACGGTTTGAGCGTCGATCCCGGCGATCTTCCGTTTTCGGGACTCGCGTTATCGACCTGGCCCTGTATGTCCTTGTTGAAGTAGTCGCGCGATCCGATATACGTCAGCACCTCCGACGTGTTCGGGTCGATCGCCACCATGGCGCCGTTGTGTGAGCCGGACTGGTCCTCGTACACGCTGATCCAGTGATCCAGCGCCGTCTGTCCCTCGTGCTCCAGGTTGAGATCCAGCGTCGTCAGCACCTTCAGCCCACCATGCAGAAGCGCGTCCTTCCCGAACATCTGCTCCAGCTCAGGCTGAATCACGTCGAACACCCAGTGCGGCGCCTCGATCGGGAAGCGCTGCTGCGTCACTTCCAGGGGTGACGCTGTACTCAGGTAGAACATCGTGTTGGTGATGTTCACCTTCGTCCCGTCGTCGTTGACCTGGAACTCCGCCGCCGGCACCTTCTGGCCGTCAACCTCGGTCGTTGAGTTCATCCGGCTCTGCATCAGCCGCAGCACTTCGTTCCGGCGCTCCAGCGCGCCTTCGGGGTTGTTGACCGGATCGTATTTCACCGGGCTCGCCGGAATGCCCGCCAGCATCGCCGCCTGTGGCAGCGTCAGGTCCTTCGCGTGCACGCCGAAGTACCCCTCGGCCGCGGCCTCGACACCGTTGTACAGACCGCCGTACGAGATCTGGTTCAGGTACCACTCCAGGATCTGGTTCTTCGAATAGCGGTTTGTCAGCTCGACGGCGTAGACGGTCTCCTTCAGCTTCCGGCTGTACGATCGCTGGTACCGCTCGTCCGGCGGGATGTAGATGTTCTTCACCAGCTGCTGTGTGATCGAGCTGCCGCCCGTCGTCGTCGATGCGTCCGCGCTGCGCAGGTGCAACGCCTCGAGGCCCGCGCGTACGAGCCCCTTCGTGTTCACGCCCGGGTTCGACCAGTAGCTGTAGTCCTCCGTCGAGATCGTCGCCGCGATCATCCATGGCGAGATGTCCTCGAGCTTGACCGGCGACCGAAGCCCCGACCGGTCGTCGACGTACTGGTAGAGCACGTTGCCGTTGCGGTCCAGGATCTGTGCGCCGCCCGATGGGTTCTCCGCGATCACCTCTTCCGGCGACTTCAGGTCGGCTGCGTACGATCGGTACACCCCGTAGCCGGCGATGCCCGCGCCCGCCACGGCCACGACGAACAGCCCGAACAGCGCCAGCAGCACCTGCAGCCAGCGCGGCGCGCCTCGATGTCCACCTCCGCCGTGCCCGTTTGCCCTCAACCGGCCGCGCAGCATCCGTCTTGTCGCGTTGTTCCTCGCCACCTCATCCCCTCCCTGGTTGCGCGTCGTGCGCCGGCTTCCGGAGCACGACGAAGTGCGATAGCCCGAACGTCCGCAACGGCGTGTGCTCCGCGCGGTAGAGCGCCGACCGCAACACGCGTCCGAGCCGCTCGTGCCGTGCGATGACGTTGTCGAAGCCCGGATAGACGTACGTTTCGGCGCACACCTTCGCGTGCAGCCCGCCGTACGTCCGCCGGATGCCCCTCTTTGTGTACGCCCGCGCGTGCGGCACCAGCCGGTTGCGCAGCGGGTCCGGCAGCCAGTTCACCAGCGGAATGTTGCCGAAGATGAAGCGCTCGCCAACGTAGATCCCGTGCGTCTCGAACGGATAGAGCCGGTTTGGTGCGTAGATGACGACGTGCCCGCCCGGCCGGATCACCCGCATCGCCTCCGCCAGCGTCGCCGCGTCGTCGCGTACGTGCTCGATCACTTCGTTCAGCACGACGACGTCGAACGCCCCCTCACGAAACGGCAGCGATTCGCTCGCGGCCAGCATCAGTCCGGGCGTGGTCTTCGCGCCCTCGCGCAGCCGCTTGCCGTCCACGTCGATGCCGTAGACGCGGTCGCTGAACTCGCGGAACTTGCGCACGTAGACGCCAAGCCCGCACCCGATGTCCAGGATGCGCGCACCTTCGAGCGGCACGTACTGGCGGATGAGATTGAGACGGCGGTCCTGACCGAACCGCCACACGAAGCTTGGGTTCCCGAGGGCCACCTCGGCCCTGTCGGGCGCGTGTACCATAGGTCCTTCCACCAACCCTGCCGCCAGCAATGGTAGCAAAATCGAAGGATCTCCCCGCGACCGGCTCCGCGCCGCGCCCTGTCACGCACGCCGTCATCTTTGTAACCTTGTGATCAATGAAGCTCGACCGCGACGTCGTCCTCCACATCGCCAAGCTGGCCCGCGTCGAGCTCACCGACGCCGAGGTCGAGACGTTCAGCACCCAGCTCTCGGAGATCCTGACGCACTTCGACGCGCTCAACGCCGTCGATACCGAAGGCGTCGAGCCGACCGCCCATACCCTCCCGCTGACCAACGTCATGGCCGACGACGTCGCCGGCCCGTCCCTTCCGCAGGATCAGGTGCTCGCGATGGCGCCCAACACAGAGGACGGCTACCTGCGCGTCCGCGCCGTGCTGGAGCAGTAATGACCGACCTGCACTACCTGACCGCGCACGACGCCGCCGCGATGCTCCGATCGCGCGAAATCAGCTCCCGAGAGCTAACACAGGCCGCCCTCGACCGCATCGCCGGCGTCGACCCGAAAGTGCGTGCCTTCCTTACGGTGACCGCCGACCAGGCGCTCGCCCAGGCCGACGCGGCCGACGCCCGTATCCGGCAGGGCGAGAGCGGCGCCCTTCTCGGCGTGCCCGTCGCCATCAAGGATGTGCTCACGACGGAAGGCGTCGCCACGACCTGCGGCTCGAAGATGCTCGAGCACTTCGTCCCGCCGTACACCGCGACCGTCGTGCGCCGCCTCTTCGATGCCGGCGCCGTCATGGTCGGCAAGACGAACATGGACGAGTTCGCGATGGGCTCGTCGACCGAGAACTCGGCGTACTTCCCGACACGCAATCCCTGGGATCTGGATCGCGTCCCTGGGGGCTCCTCCGGTGGCTCGGCCGCTGCCGTCGCCGCCGGCGAGGCCGCCTACGCGCTGGGCTCGGACACCGGCGGCAGCATTCGCCAGCCCGCCGCGCTCTGCGGCGTCGTCGGCATGAAGCCGACGTACGGCCGCGTCAGCCGCTACGGCCTCGTCGCTTTCGCCAGCTCGCTCGACCAGGTCGGCCCCTTCGCCCGCGACGTGCGCGATGTCGCGACCGTGCTCAACGCGATCAGCGGCCACGACGCCTGCGACTCTACGTCCGCCCCCGTCGACGTGCCGGACTTCACCGCCGATATCGAGCGCGGCGTGCGCGGCATGCGCATCGGCGTCCCGAAAGAGTACATGCCCGAAACGCTGCATCCGGGCGTGCGCGAGCGCATCACCGAAGCGTTGCGCGCCCTCGAGTCGCAGGGCGCCGTCATCGACATCGACGTCGCGCTGCCCAGCACGGAAGCGGCGCTGGCCGTCTACTACATCATCGCGCCGAGCGAAGCGTCCGCGAACCTCGCCCGCTACGACGGCGTGAAGTACGGCTACTCCTACCAGCAGGGCAGCGGCATGTGGGACAACATGGAGAAGACCCGCGGCCGCGGCTTCGGCCCGGAGGTGAAGCGCCGCATCATGATAGGCACCTACGCGCTCTCGTCCGGCTACTACGACGCCTACTACCTCAAGGCGCAGAAGGTCCGCACCGTGATCCGCCGCGAGTTCGACGCCGCCTTCGAGAAGTACGACGTGCTCGTCGCCCCCGTCACGCCGACGCCCGCGTTCAAGATCGGCGAGAAGACGGCTGATCCCTTCGAGATGTACCTCAACGACGTCTTCACGCTGCCCGTGAACATCGCCGGCCTGCCCGGCATCTCCGTCCCTGCGGGGTTCGTCGATGGCCTGCCGGTGGGGCTCCAGGTCATCGGCAGGCCGTTCGACGAGGCCACCGTGCTCCGCGCGGCCTTCGCGTACGAACAGACCGCGCCGTCATCCGACACGCACCCGTCATTGTAAGAATTCACCGCCATCCGCCGCCCCTCGGTCGCCGTAATTCCTCACGTTGGAAGACGAGGGAATGCAACAGCGGAGGGACGGGACCATGCGAACACCACGATTCGGGCGCACGGGCGCGATGGCCATACTCGCCGTGATCGGCGGCGCTGCCATGATGGCCGCGGCGTGCGGAGGCGGCACGAGCAGCAGCGACAAGACGGCGACAGCGGAAGCGGGTGCGCCGGCACCGACGACGGCGCCGACGACACAGCCGACCGCTGAGCCAACGGCGCCGTCCGGCACGACGGCCGCGGCGACCGTGAACATCGCGACGAGCGGCGACGCTCGCTTCGTCGACGCGGACGGTCTGACCCTGTACGTGTTCCACAACGACGTCGCCAACAGCGGCAAGAGCGTGTGCAACGGCGCCTGCGCGACCAACTGGCCGCCGCTCGTCGCGCCCGCGGACGGCACGCCGGTGCCCGGCGACGGCGTCGACGGCCTCGGCGTGATTACGCGCGACGACGGCACGACGCAGGTCACCTACGACGGCCTGCCGCTCTACCACTTCGCGACCGACAAGGCGCCCGGCGACGAGAACGGCAAGGATATCCCCAACTGGTCGCTGGCCATCCCCTGACCCCGCCGGTGGACACGGCGACAGCGAAGCGGGCGCCCGATGAGGCGCCCGCTTCGCGCCCCGCGCTATCCTTCTCGCCGTGAAGCCCTACCGACGCAAGCTCTCTGGCGAGGATGCCGACACGGGCACGATCCTGATCACGAAGGACCGCTGGCGCGCGTTCCCGCCGCCGATGCAGGAGTTCGCCATCACCGTCGGCCGCCGCCGCTTCGCCACGCGCATCGTGGCCGAGGACTGCAATTGCGTGCCGCCCGCGCACCAGCACTACCATCTGGAGGCGGGGCATTTCCGTCACCTGCTGAAGTTCAACCGCGGCGACGTTGTCGAGATCGCGCAGTCCGGGTCTGTGTACACAATCGGCAATGGATAGAGGCGAAGAGGCAGGGCTCCGCGCCTTCGCGCTCCAGGTCGGCTGCTACGCGGGCGCCGGCTACCCCGACACGCCGCGCTGGGTGGAATTGGAAGGAGCACATCACGATGTCGCGGAGGTCGAGTCGCGCTGGCGCGAGGAGGAGCGCCTCGGCTTTCGTCTTCGCCTCGCCGACGGTCGCCACCTCTTGGTGTACTATGTGCCGGAGCTTGACCTCTGGTCCGGCATCGTCATCGGTGCCGGTCCGACGGCCGGGCTTGCGCAAGGGGAGGAGTGACACCAGCAGACGATGTCAGACGGCGTAACCCACCGCGGCAACATCTCCCAACACGTCCAGGCCATCCCCTCCTCCGGCATCCGGCGCTTCTTCGACCTCCTCGCGAGCATGGAGGGCGTCATCTCGCTCGGCGTGGGCCAGCCGGACTTCGTCACCCCTAACCAGATTCGCCAGGCCGCGATCAAGAGCATCGAGGATGGCGAGACGTACTACACGTCGAACTATGGCCTCGTCGAGCTGCGCGCCGCCATCTCGCGCCACCTGAAGCGCCTGTACGGCGTCCACTACGACGCCGGCACCGAGATCATCGCGACCTCCGGCGTCAGCGAAGCGCTGAACATCGCGCTCGCCGCCATCATCGATCAGGGCGACGAGGTGCTGAGCCCTGATCCGGGCTACGTCGCCTATCTCCCGTGTGTTCTCCTCGCCGGCGGCACGTACACGCAGGTGCCTACGCGTGCCGAGGACGGCTTCACCCTCCACCCCGATGACCTGGAGCAGCGCATCACGCCCCGCACCAAGGCGCTCCTCATCGGCTATCCGGCGAACCCCACCGGCGCCGTGATGAGCCGCGAGGTGATGACCGCCGTCGCCGAGATCGTCGACAGGCACAACCTCTTCGTCATCTCCGACGAGATCTACGACCGCCTCGTCTACGGCGTCGACCACGTCTGCTTCGCCAGCCTCCCCCGGATGCGCGACCGCACGATCCTGATGGGTGGCTTCTCGAAGGCCTACGCCATGACGGGCTGGCGCCTCGCCTACACCTGCGCCCGCGGTGAGCTCACCGAGGCGATGATGAAGGTGCACCAGTACGTCATGATGTCCGCCCCCACGCCCGCGCAGTTCGCTGCGATCGAGGCGCTGAAATCCGGCGAGGAGGACGTGCGCGGCATGGTCGCCGAGTATGACCGCCGCCGGCAGCTCGTCGTCGGTGAGCTCAACGCGATGGGCCTCACGTGCGTCGAGCCGAAGGGCGCCTTCTACGCCTTCCCCAACATCGGCAACAGCGGCATGAACGACGAATCGTTTGCCGAGCGCCTGCTCATGGAGGAGCGTGTCGCCGTCATCCCCGGTTCCGCCTTCGGTGAAGCCGGCGCCGGCCACGTCCGTATCTGCTACGCGCAGAACTACGATCTGCTCCGCGATGCCATGGACCGCATCCACAGGTTCGTCGACCGCCACCGCATCAACGGCGCCGCGAAGTAGCCTCTGTCTGGGTTCGGACGCATAGAGAGGGCCCGCGTCTTGCGGGCCCTCTCTTCATGCCAGGCGGGGTCGTGGCATGCCAGGCGGGGATTGTGGCTGGTCAGAACCCTTGGTTCCAGTTCTTCATCTCGGTGCGGCCGGTCCAGCGCGACTGCGGTACCTCGCGCTCCCAGAGGCCGTCCTCGGCGGAGTTCGGGAACTCCCTCTCCGTGCCGCAGATCTTGCACTTGCCCAGGCTCATCGCGCCGTTTGGGCTGGCGATCACCCAGTGGTGGTGGCACTCGGGGGCGGCTACCGCCGTCGCCGCGTCCTCGGCTTCCGAAGAGGCTTCCTGCTCGATTGTCTTCACCGCCATCTCGTCCTCCTTCCGCCCCCCGCTCGCCGTCTCCTCCAAAGTAGTACGTGTGCGGGCGGAGGTTGGTTGCCGAATTGTGCCACGCTACTTTGTACCGTGTCAAGGTTTATCCTACAACGAATGTGTAAATCCCGTTAACCTGTGCCCGGGGGAATCTATCGCTATACTGGAAGCGCCCCGTTGGGGCCCTATGCATTCAACCAAGACCAACATCCTCGCCCTGCTCAAGCGCTCTGACGGCTCCACGGTCGATGACCTCGCGTCGGCGCTCGGGCTCGCCCCGATGACCGTCCGCCAGCACCTGATGGCGCTCGAGCGCGACCGCCTCGTCCAGACCGCCGAAGTACGCCGGCCGACCGGCCGGCCACACTACCGCTACCAGCTCACAGACGCCGGCCACCGGAGCGTCTCCGACGGCCACGACCGCATGCTCGCCCTGCTTGTCGAGCACGCCGGCACCCTTGATCCGGCCGACCTCGCCGTCGATCCGACGTCCCGCCGCGCCCGTTTGTTCCAGCGCGCAGCCGAATCCCTTGCGCGTGCTCACGCCCCTCAGCTGGAGTCGCTCGCCTGGGACAAGCGCCTGGAACGCGTGGTCGACATCCTCCGTTCGTTCGGTGGCTTCGCCGACTGGCACGATCTCGGCGACGGCACCGCCGAGCTGCGCGACTTCGCCTGCGTCTTCCGCGCCACGGTGGGCGATTGCGTCCCGTGCGCCTGGCACGGCGCCTTCCTCGCCGCCGCGCTGGGAGTACCGGTGCGCACCGCCGATGAGCCCGCCGACTGCGCGGATTGCTGCCGCTTCGTCGTCGCGAGCCCCGTGCTTGCGGGTCACACGGTCGAGGTAACGAGATGAGCGTCACGGAACAGGATGTCCTGCGCGCGCTCAGCGCCATCGAAGACCCGGACTTGCATCGCGACATCGTCTCGCTGGGCTTCGTTCAGACGCCCCGCATCGAGGACGGCCGCGTCAGCGTCCGTATCGTGCTCACGACTCCGGCATGCCCCGTGCGCGACAAGATGGAAGGTGATGCGCGCACCGCCATCCTGGCCCTTCCCGGCGTGCGCGAAGCCGACGTCACCATGGAAGCCAACGTCATCCAGCACCGCCCGACGTCGGGACAGCCGATCGAGGGCGTTCGCAACATCATCGCCATCGCCAGTAACAAGGGCGGCGTCGGTAAGTCCACCGTCTCCACCAACCTCGCCGTCGCGCTGGCGTCGTTGGGCGCAAAGGTCGGGCTCATGGACGCCGACATCACGGGCCCCAACATCCCGACGATGATGGGCGTCGCCCAGGGATCGCAGGCCGAAGGTGGTGGCGGCCTCCGCGTCGTCGAGCAGTACGGCGTGAAGATCTGCTCCATCGGCTTCGTGCTGCCACGCGGCACGCCCGTCGTCTGGCGCGGCCCGATGATCGGCACCGCCGTCCGCCAGCTCCTCCACGACATCGACTGGGGCGAGCTGGACTACCTGCTCATCGACCTGCCGCCCGGGACCAGCGACGCCTCCATGAGCATGGCGCAGGAGGCGCCGATCTCCGGTGTGGTCGTCGTCAGCACGCCGCAGGACGTCGCGCTCGAAGACGCCGCGAAGGCCGTCGCGATGTTCGACAAGCTCAACGTCCCCATCTTCGGCATCATCGAGAACATGAGCTATTTCGTCTGCCCGCACTGCGGCGACCGCACCGACATTTTCGGCCACGGAGGCGCGAAGTCCGCGGCCGAGGATCTCGGCCTGGAGTTCCTGGGCGAGATCCCGCTGGATCCCTCCACGCGGCAGGCTGGCGATGAAGGCCGCCCGATCGTCGCGGCGATGCCGGAGAGTGCGCAATCCCGATCGTTCGTCGATGTGGCGCGGCAGGTCGCCGCGCGGTGCAGTGTGCTAGAGTACGCGGCGGGGGCATAGTGGTCAGATTCTTCGGCAAGCAGCCACGCAAGACCAGCAAGGAAGCAGCCACGAGCGAACCCGCGCCCGCGCCCCCCGCCAGGACGACCTCTCACCGAGCCTCCACCGCCGCGGCGAAGCCGGCGCCTGCCCCCGCGGACGACGCGGAAAAGAAGCCCGCGACGCGCACCCGGCGCGCGCCCGTCCGGCCGCCGCGCCGCGACTGGGCCGCCGAAGCCGCTGCCACGCCTGTCGAGGCGCCCGCGCCGAAACCCGCATCGCTCGCGACCTCACCCGCCGAGGACGCGGACGGTGGAAACGGCGCCGCTCCCGCCAAACGTCGCCGCGGCACCCGCGGCGGCCGCGGTCGCAAGAAGCCCGGCGCCGCCGCGCCGACGACCGCTGGCACGACGACGGGAGCAGCTACGGCCGAGGCGCCGCGCGCCTTGCAGCTCGTGCCGAAGAAGTCCGGCGAGCCGATGTCGCTCGAAGCGGTCGTCGAGCACCAGGCAGCCGTGCTGGAGGGCTTTGCCCGCGATGTCACCGAGACGCTGCACGAGTTGCAGACGTCCATCGCCGGCCTCAAGAACCAGGCGCGGGCCGAAGGCGCTGGCGTCCAGCAGCGCGTCGGCATCTTCGTCGATGTCCCGAACGTCATCTACGCCGCCGAGCGCCGCAACGTCAACATCGACTTCGGCCGCGTGCTCGACTACTTCACGCGCGGCCGTCAGCTCGTCCGCGCGAGCGCCTACGCCCCGATTAGTGATGACCCGAGCGCCAAGCTCGAGAGCCAGCGCTTTGTCCACCACTTCGTCGGCCACCCGTACCGCATCATCACCAAGCCCCTGAAGCGCTTTGCCGACGGCTCCATGAAAGCCAACTTCGACATCGAGCTCGCCATCGACATCCTCACGATGTCCGACCGGCTCGACGTCGTCGTCCTCATGTCGGGCGATGGTGACTTCCGCCGCTTGGTCGAGATGATCTCCAGCCGCGGTGTGCGCGTGGAGGTCGTCGCCTTCAGCGAGACCGCCTCGTCCGAGCTCAAGTCCGCAGCCGACCTCTACGTCGACATTGGCGGCCACCTCGACGACTTCAAGGCCGCCCGTTAACTGGAAGGCCCACCTTCCGCGGTCAGTCGACCACCGTGATCGACCCCGTCATCACGTGGTGAATCGTGCAGTGGTAGTAGAACGTCCCGGTCGTGTCGAACGTTCGGTCGTACGTAGCGCCCTTCCCCAGCGTCTCGCTGGCGAATGCACCTGAATCCTCCGTCACGTTGTGCGGCAGGTCGCCTTTGAAGACCCACGTCACGGTCGCTCCCTTCTTCACCGTCAGGTTCGCCGGACGAAAGTCGTTGTCGATGACGTCGACGCTCACCTGCATCGCGTCCGTCACGACCGTCGGCTGACTCGCGTCATGCTGGATGCTTGAGCCGCCGCCGCCTCGCACGATGAGCACGACCGCGACGCCTATCAGTGCCACCAGCACGCACGGCGCCCGCCGTGACCAGCAGGTTATACCAGCGCCCACGGCCGTATTGTGCGTCAGGTCCATCTTCTCGCATCCATCCAGCATGCCACGCTGCCGCGTCCGCGCCAGAGCCGCCTGTCCTGAACTGACCCGGCCTGACACAACTTCCGGTTCCCCGTCCGTCGCCCAGCCGGTATCATCGTCACCCATGAACAAGGACGAGATTGCCCGCCGCATAGCCGATCACGGCATCGAGACGGTCAAGATCGGCACGCCCGATATGGACGGCGTCTACCGCGGCAAGCGCGTCTCTGCCCGCCAGTTCCTCGATGGCTGCGAGGGCGAGGGGTTCGCCCAGTGCGACGTGATCTTCGGCTGGGACGTCGCCGAGGAGATCATCACCGGCGCCAGGCTCGCCGTCGGCAGCGCCGATACGGGCTTCGCCGACATCCTCCTTCGGCCCGACCTCGCCACGTTCCGCATCGTCCCCTGGGAGCCGGCGACTGCCGCCTGCGTCTGCGATGTCTACACCGAACACGGCGAACTCCTCGCCGTCTCGCCGCGCTCCGTCCTGCGACGCTTGATCGAGCGTGCGCGCGGCCTCGGTTTCGAGCCGATGATGGCCGTCGAGCTGGAGATCCGCATGTTCCGCGAGGACCAGGAGAGCCTCCGCGCGAAGAACTACACCGGCCTCCGTCCGCTCAACCCCGGCCTCAACTGCTACTCGATCAGCCACGCCAGCGTCGATGATGACGTCGTCGGCGGTCTCCGCCGCTACATGGACGCGTACGGCGTCGAGGTCGAGGGCTACAACCGCGAGCACGGCGAGGGTATGTACGAGATGAACCTCCACTACACGGCCGCGCTCGAGGCGGCCGACCGCGGCATGCTCTTCAAGAGCGGCGCGAAGGAGGTGCTCGCGCAGTCCGGCGCCGTCCCCACCTTCATGGCCAAGTACTCGGACGAGATGGACGGCTGCAGCGGCCACATCCACCAGAGCCTCTGGCGGGATGGCGCCAACGCGTTCTGGGATGCCGCCGCCGACCACCACATGTCCCCGACGATGCGCGCGTACGTCGCCGGCGCGCTCGCGACCATGCCGGAGCTCTTCGCCCTCTACGCGCCGAACGTGAACTCCTACAAGCGCTACGTCGCCGGCAGCTGGGCGCCCACCGCCGCCACCTGGGGCCTCGACAATCGCACGGCCTCGCTCCGCGCCATCACCAACGGCGCCGCCGCCATCCGTATCGAGCACCGCGTGCCGGGCGCCGACGTCAATCCGTATCTCGGCTTCTCCGCCTGCCTCGCCGGCGGGCTGCACGGCATCGAACAGAACATGCAGCCCCCGCCGCCGCAGCAGGGAAACGTCTACGAGGCCGAGGGCCTTCCGGGCCTGCCACGCACGCTCGACGAGGCCGTCGATCTCCTCGACGCGAGCGCCATCGCCCGCGACATGCTGGGCGACGCCTTCGTCGACCACTACGTCGCCATGCGGCGCTGGGAGGTCGAAAAACACCGCCGCGCTGTCACCGCCTGGGAGCGGGCGCGCTATTTCGAGCAGGTCTGAGGAGGCCACATGCCGCACCTGACCAGAGACGGAGTCAAGCTCTACTACGAGGAAGCCGGCGTAGGCGACCCGCCGATTGTCTTTGTCCACGGCTGGTGCTGCGACCACACCCACCACGCGCCGCAGGTCGAGCACTTCGCGCCAAACCACCGCTGCATCTCCGTCGACCTCCGCGGCCACGGCCTGAGCGACGTCCCCGAGGACGGATACACGATCCCAAACTTCGCCGATGATGTCGCCTCGATGTGCGGCCAGCTCGGTCTCGAGAAGCCCGTGATCGTCGGACACAGCATGGGCGGCGCCATCGCGCTCTCGCTCGCGGCCCGGCACCCGGACCTGCCGCGCGCCATCGTCATGCTCGACGGCGCGATCTTCCCGCCGGACGCACTGGCCGGGATCAAGGATCAGTTCTCGGCGGCCTTCCACTCGGACGCCTACCGCGAGCCGCTGAGCGCCTTCTTCAACGGCATGTTCATGCCCACCGATGATCCCGGCCGTAAGGAGCGCCTCGTCTCCGCCGCACTCGCCATGCCCCAGCACGTCGCTGCGGCCGAGTGGGACGCGCTCTGGAGCAACGACTGGGCCGCCGCCGCATCCGCCTGCACCGTGCCGGCGATGTACGTCGGCTCGTACGCGCCCGTCGCCGAGATCGCGAAGCTGCGCGCCGCGATGCCGAACGCCGTCATCGCCCAGACCGCCGGCGCCGGCCACTTCCACCAGCTCGAAGTCCCCGAGCAGATCAACCCGATGATCGAGCGCTTCCTCGCCATCAGCCTCTGATCCTGTCCGGAGGAGACTCACCGCACGGATCGCGGGCGCCCCCCTCCGCGCGACGTCTCACGATCGATCACCGCAGCATGGAGCGCAGGCGCCCTCGCCTGCGGGCTCGCCGCCCTATGCGCCGTCGGCCGGAACCACCGCCGTCGCCCCGAACGCTGCCGCCACCCGCTCCCCGGCCCGCGCTCGCTCCCACAGCGCGAGTGTCCCGCCTCCGAGCACCAGCACCATCATCGCGAACATCAGGAACACCGCCCGCAGCCCCCACGCGTCGGCGATCACGCCCCCGAGCGGTTGCGCCCCCGCGAGCATCACGTTCTGCACCACGCTCTGCACCGACAGCACCGTCGCCCGCCGCTCGCTGTCGATGCGATGGTTGATGTAGTTCGCCAGGAATGGGTTCTGCAGCCCGCTGACCACGCCGATGCCGACGAACGCTGCCACGATCCACGAGTGATCGATGCCGGCGAGCGCCAGGTTGCAAGCGACGAGCGTCACTGGCAGCGCGAAGAACGCCGCGCGCTCACCCATCCGAAGCAGCAGCCACCCCGCCCCCAGCGCCGCCGCGATCTCCCCAGCCCGCGCTGGCGCCTGCCACAGGCCAAGGTGCTGCGTGGCGACGCCGTGCTCCGCGAGCCACGGCTGCTGGAAGATGACGACCGGCCCGAAGAAGCCGAGCGAGACGACGCCCGAGTATAAGATGACATAACGAATGGCCGGCTGCCGCCACGCCTCGCCCACCCCCTGCAGCAGCGTCTGGCCCATCGCCTCGCGCGCTTCGACAGCGACGTGTCGTGGTTCGTGCATCCACAACGCCACGACGATGGCGGCCAGCGCCAGCCCGGCGCTCGCCTCGAATGTGAACGAGAAGTTCGTCGCGCTGGCCAGCGGCGCGCCAAGCAGCAGCCCCGCCAGCAGGGCGGTGGAGCGCGTCGCCCACAGCCGCCCCATCGCGCCGTGGAACCGCTCCTCCTGGCCGATCTGCTTCAGCGTGTCGTACAGCAGCGCGCTGTCCGCGCCGACGCGGAACGTGACGGCGAGGCTCCACAGGATGTACGACGTCAGGATCAATGGGTAGTTCGTCGCCAGCCCGAACACCAGCACCGCCACGGCGAAGAACGCCGCGCCGATCATGATCGAATACTTCCGCCCGAATCGGTCGGCGATGACGCCCGCCGGCACCTGCGCCACGACGATGAGGAGGAAGAACGGCACGTCCAGGAACGTGATCTGCGTCAGCGAAAGACCGCGCCGATCCTGCAGGTACAGCACCCAGATCGGCATCCACAGCGCGAAGTCCATCAGGAAGGCGTACAGGTACGACTTCGCCACGTTCGCCTCGTAGCTGCGGACGTCAGGTGGCGATGGTGCTGGATTATACGGCTCGGTCGGGCTAGTGCAGCCGTACTGGCGCGACCACGTGCATCGACCCTGCTTCAATCGCCGAATCACTCTGCTAGGGCACGGAGGAGCGATCGATGAGCGACACGAAGACCAGCAACGAAGCGCTGGCGCGGCATCAGCATGAGGCGATCTCGCGCGGCGATCTCGACGCGGCCGTAGATGATTGAGCGGACGAGGTCATCAACCACGGCCGCCGCGTTCCCCGGGCGGGGATTCGTGCCGTACTCGCGGACATCTTCAAGACCTTCCCCGATGTTCGCATGGACATCGACGATCTCGTCGCCGATGACAGTCGCGTCGTCGTCAGGTGCACCATGTCAGGCACCCACCGCGGAGTCGGCGAATTGCCGATCAATGGAGGTCTCCTACTCGGCGTCCAGCCGACCGGAAAGTCGATCGCCGTCCAGCACACTCACGTCTACCGCATCATCGATGGCAAGATCGCGGAGCACTGGGCGACAAGGGACGACCTCGGGATGATGCAGCAGCTCGGACTCTTGCCGGAGCGGCTCTAGCTCACCCCAACCGCAGCACCCGACCCTCATTCCCCGCCAGCGACACCCTCCCCCCGACCGCCGCCTCCCCGTGCGTCCCGATCACGCACTCCACCACGCGCAGCGACGCCGGCAGCTCGAACGACACCGTATCGTTCGAGAAGTTGAGCACCGTCAGCATCCGATCGTCGCCCGACGTGCGCACGTACGCGTACACGCTCTCCGGCACGCCGTCGACCGGCGCGTAGTCGCCGAAGCGCAGCGCGTCAGACCCGCGCCGGAGCCACAACAGCCTCCGGTACAGCGACAGCAGCGACTTCGGATCCTTGCGCTCGTCCTCCACGTTCCGCGCCAGGTCGCCGTACGGCAGCCACGGCGCCCCCGACGTGAATCCTCCCTCGCGCGTCCACTGCATCGGCGTGCGCTCCGGGTCGCGCCCGCGGCCGTACCTCCGCGCCGGGTCCTGCAGCTGCTCCTCCGGCACGTCGACGTCCTCCATGCCCAGCTCTTCGCCGTAGTACACGAACGGCGTGCCCCGCAGCGTAAGCAGCAGCATCGCCGCGACCCGCGCCCGCTCCTGGCCGCGCCCGTCGCCGTTCACGCGGCTGATCAGCCGGTTGACGTCGTGGTTGCCGAAGACGTGGTTCGGCCAGCCGCCGTCCGGCAGCGCCGCCTCGAACGCGTCGACCTGCTTCCGGATGTGCGACGCCGTCCAGCGGTCGTCGAACACGCGGATGAACGGGAAGTTGAACGCCAGGTGCAGCCCGTCCAGGTCCTCGCCGCCGTAGTACCGCACGATGTTCTGCGGCCCGCCGAACACCTCCCCCACCGTCATCCGCTCCGGGTACTCGTCCACGACCTTCCGTATCGCCCGCGCCGCGTCGATGATGTCCGGCCAGTCGATGTCCTGCGTGTGGAACTGCATCGCCGTCTGGCCGAAGAACTCGACCCACCGCATGTCGTTCTGCGGCGGGTTGTCGCGCAATTCGGGGTCCTTCAGGATCCGGTCCATCACGTCGATCCGGAACCCGTCGACGCCGCGCTCCATCCAGAACCGCAGCACGTCGTGCATCGCCTGCACGACCTCCGGGTTGCGCCAGTTCAGGTCCGGCTGCTCGACCAGGAACGAGTGCAGGTAGTACTGCAGCGTCCCCCGGTCCCACTCCCACGCCGGCCCGCCGAACGCGGCGATCCAGTTGTTCGGCGGCGCCCCCGCCGGCTTCGCGTCGCGCCAGATGTACCAGTCCCGCTTCGGCGAGTCCTTCGACGAGCGCGACTCCAGGAACCACGGGTGCACGCTCGACGTGTGGTTCGGCACGAAGTCCAGGATCACGCGGATCCCGCGCTTGTGCGCCTCCGCGATCAGCCGGTCCATCGCCGCCATGTCGCCGAAGTCCGGGTGCACGCCGCAGTAGTCCGACACGTCGTACCCGAAGTCCGCCATCGGCGACGGGTACGTCGGCGAGAACCAGATCGCGTCGATCCCCAGCGAATCCGGCGTCCCGTCGTTCAGGTAGTCCAGCCGGTCGATCACCCCCTGCAGGTCCCCGATCCCGTCCCCGTCAGAATCCTGGAACGAGCGCGGATAGATCTGGTAGACGACCCCGTGCTTCCACCACAAATACTGGTTCTGGTCGGCCGATTGCCTGGTTGCTGGTCAATGCTCGCCGCTCCTGATCGGCGGCAGTGCATCAGGTTCGACGATCTGGCGCAACCGCACCTCTGGTCTGCCATATACTTCGGCTGATGAGTCGCGACTTCGAATGTATTGGTATCCCGTTCATCAATGAAGCCGCCACCGGAGCCCGTTTCCAAGAACTTGCGTCGCGCGGCACGCCGCATGAGCGCGCCGACGGCGGCCTGATGATCATCTGGATGGACGACGCGAGTGGGGCGGTGATGATCTTCAACACCGATGGGGCTGGCCGTATCACGTGCGCCCGGCCAGCTTACCGGTCCGGAGCGGACTTTCGAGGCGAGGCCGTCGGCTTCGCGAAGGATCCTGACGGGTGCCGTTTCTGCGATCCACTACTCGCAACGCAGGATCTCCCCGGAACCGATGCCAGGCCACCGCTCGTCTTCCACTTGGGCAACGCTGGCCTCATGCGCGACCGCATCTTGCCGGGAAGCGACCTTGATCTCGTCGTGTGCGGGTTCGCGCACGGCGTCCGCATCTGGAGGGACGAGCGCGAGTTCCACGCGCCACCCGGCAACGCAGAGGCGCACAGCAGCATGATGGGCTTCACGTTCGATCCCAAAGGACCGACGCCCGCCCAATACCTCGTGACTGGTCCGGTGTTGCGAGCCGAGCGTAAGCGCAATTCAGCGACGAACGTAGACTTCTGGTTCATCACTCTCGGCACATCGTTCTTTGGCGCGGGACCATGGTTCGTCCTCGCGCGCGACGAGGATCTGCCGTGGGGCGCCACAGAAGGCAACATCTTCCAGGCGCAGCTGTGGGCATGCGCGATGGCTGTGACCTGAGCGCCGCTCCAGCCTCTAGCGTCCAGCATCCAGCCTCAGGTCGACCCGCTACACCTCGCTCGACCACACCTCCCGCGGCATCGCCTCCAGCACCGCCCGACGCGGGTCGCCCGGCACCGCCAGCACGCGACTCCGGACCCGATCGCCGAACCGCTCGTAGTACGAGCACTCCTTCCGGAACGCCTGCAGCGTGTGACGGTCGCCGCCGAAGAACACGTGCTCGATCTCGTCCTCGTACGGCCCCAGCTTCTCCGCCGATTCCGAGCACGCCATCCCGAACAGCTCGTGCACCTGCTTCTCGCGGATCCGGTCGAACCGCCGCTGCGACTGCCCGCCCTTCCGGTGCCGGTTCTTCACGAACCGCTGCGCCGTCTTCGAGTCGACCAGCGCCTCCCCCCGGAACACCCCCGCGCTGAACCCGCCCTTCCGCAGCAAACACACCGCCACCACCCGCCGCCGCTCCAGCAGCTCGACGAGTGGCGCCGGCCACAGCTCGCTGTACGTCACCGCCTCCTCGACCGGGAACGGCGGCACGATCAGCGTCACGTCCGCCGCCCGCGCGAACAACACGCACCCCGTATCCGACGCCCCCGCCACCTCCGCCAGCCGATCAGCGTCCTCCGCTTCGAGCGAGAGGTCGTCGAGCGCCGGCACTGTCTCCCGCACGGCATACGAAGTCCGCCCCGCCGCCCCCGCATCAGGCAGCGCGGCGAGCAGTTGTCGCTTCGTGAGGTGTGCGCGTTCTAGGGTCATGGCGGGCAGGGTACGGGATGGCCCCGAAGCCGTCGATTGGACGTATGACAGAGGTATTGCTTGCCAATGACATCGTGGATGATAATCATCATGGTGCTCGCGGGCGATGACCTCGGGACGTACGCGCCCAGCTACCGCAACTTCGTGCGTTGGCTGGCAACATCCCATTATGGTTCCCCGCTGCTATGGGCCGCTCGAACCGAACACCTCACACCGAAGTGTCACGCGCCGAGCGCAGAAAGGCACTGAACGTTGGCTAAGGAAATAGTGGTCGACTACAAAGAAGTTGCGCGGCTCTTGGTGAAGGAGCATGGCATCAAGGAAGGATTCTGGGGTGTATGGATCCGATTTGGAATCGGTTCGGCAAACGTTGGTCCCGATGTCCGACATCTGACGCCTGCCGCCGTCGTGCCGGTCGTCGAGCTAGGTATCCAGCGCTTCGAAACCGCCAACAATCTTACGATCGATGCGGCAGAGCTCTGGCGGCGTCCGCGTAAGAGCGTGGCGAAACCCGCGGTGAAGGGACGTCCGACGGCGAAGCTGAAGCGTGGCTCGTCGCGGAGCCAAGCATAGCTGCTACGGCTTCGGAAGCCCGCCTAACCCACCCCCACACCCCGCCGCCCACCAACGTACACCGCCCCCGCCTCCACCTTCACCTCGTACACCACCGGCGGCCGCCCCGCCGGCCCCCGCAGCAGCGCGCCTCGCCTGGGCGAACCTTTTGACTCGTTCGGGCGTTATAGCAGCGGAGGTTGCGTCCTGTGTGCAGAGCCAGCCTGTTAGGCGTCGTCCTGGCGCTCGTTGTTCTAAGCACCGCGTGCGGCCATCCGCGTGAACGCGAATGCGCGGACGCCGCAGCGTGTGCGCGTATCGAGACGCCCCCGGTCACCCCATACTCGCGACTTGTCGCCACCGCGGCCATCGCCTCACCAACGCCGGAGCCACCAACACCCGGCCCTCCGTCCGCCACGCCCGAGGCGACCGCCACCCTCATGCCGCCCGATCCGCGGTCGATCACCCCGCACCCCACCAGTCCGCCATTCACGCCGCAGCCCCGTCCCACGATGCCAGTCGCAGACGACATCAAGATCGGCCCGGACGGCAAGTACTACGCCGACGTCGATGGCTGCCACTGGTCTGAGACGACGCATGGCGGCGATCCGGGGTCAGAGAGTGAGTGGGTGGTTCTGCAGACGCTGTGTCTGCCGTACGAGGGAATGCATTTCTACCCTGCGACTGGCGCCGTGGACTATTTCGCCGCGTAGCAGCAGTGCGGTCGGCGCTACCCGACGCCCAAACCGTCGAATACAGCGGCATTAATCAGCGCTCGGCGCGATGGGTCGAAGTCGATGTCCCGAGCGCTGATCAGGCCGATTCGTACGCCGACGCGAGGCAGGTCCGCCCAGTCAGGGTCTTCGATGCGGCCAGCGGGGTCGCGCGGCAGCCGATACACCGTGAACACGTCCGGGTAGGCATCCAGCTCTTCATTGAACGGGCAGTCCAGGAAGTACGTATCGCCGCCGTAGTCGACGACGATAGCGCGCGGGATATCGTGGAAGTCCCGGTATCGAATCGGCAGCCAGTCGTCGCTCATGCGCTCGCTATTGGGCAGGTGCCGCGGCGCCCCGCCGCCCCCCAACGTACACCGCCCCCGCCTCCACCTTCACCTCGTACACCACCGGCGGCCGCCCCGCCGGCCCCCGCAGCAGCGCGCCGTCGCGCGCCAGGTCGAACTGCGTCCCGTGCCGCGTGCACGTCAGCACCGTCCCGGCGATCGAGCCCTCGTCGGCGAGCTGCGCGTTCGCGTGCGGGCACCGCGCCTCGATGGCGAACACCGTGCCCGACGCGTTGAACACCGCCACCTGCTCCCCGCCGACGTACGCCGTCTTCGAGAAGCCGTCGGCCAGGTCCGCCATCGAGCACACGCGCGTCCAGCTCTCCGCCGCCGCCGCCGCCTTCGGAGCGATGTCCGCCAGCGACGCCGGCGCCGCCCCGAGCGACTCCAGCATCCCCCGCACCGTCGTCGCCACGCACGTGAACGTCGGCGTGTCGCGCAGCGTGTACAGGCTGCTCTCCGTCTCCCGCAGCGCCATCACCAGGTCCAGGAAGTCGGCCGGCTCGTCCGTCTCGAACGACACCACGAACTCCTGGTCGTCCAGCCCGAACGAGTACGTCGTGTTGAGCTTCACCGACGGGTACTGGCGGCCGATGCGGATGTGCGTGTCCATCATCTCCTGCCGCTTCTCCTGCGACAGGTTGTACCAGGGCCGCGTCTTCACGAACGGGTACACGAACAGGTACTTGGAGCTGCCCGGCGAGATCGCCAGCCGACGCGCCGCGTCGGCCCCCGGCTCCGTCTTGTCGACGTACTGGCTGCGTCGCGTCATCGCCAGGAACGCGTGCGGCGTCGTCAGGTACGGCCCGATGCGCGTCCCCAGCAGCCGCGTCGCCGCCTCCTGGAACGGCTCGATCGTGTCGGCGATGTGCCAGAACATGAAGTCGGCGTCGCCCCGGATCCCCACCAGCGAGTACGGCCGCACCACCATCTTCGACGACATCGCGTCGACCACCGCCTGCACCTCGTCGACGGCCGCCGCACGCTCGTCCGCCGGCAGCGCCCGCCACGACGGGTCGACCTTGTAGAAGACGAACTGCACGCACTGCCGCGTGCCCTTCGGCGCGTCGCTTCCGCCTGCGCCGTTGCTCGATCCGCTCGGTCGGCCGCTCAAGCTGTCCTCCCGGCGGGCGAGCCGTGAATCCCGAAATCGATCTCGTACAGCTCGGCCACGCGCGCCATCTCCTCGGCCGTGAACTCCGGCGTGTCCGACGCCGCCGCGAACTCGACGAGCTGCTCCTCGTCGTAGATGTTCGGCAGCGTCGACGCCACGCTCGGCTCGGCGAGGATGAACTGCAGCGCCGCCTGCCCGATCGTCCGCCCGCGCCCCTCCGTCAGGAAGCGCAGCGCGTCGAGCTTCTTCAGCCCCTCTTCCAGCCACTCCTTCGTCCGGTGCTTGCGGTGGTCGTTCTCGCCGAACACGGTGTCCTTCGTGTACCGGCCCTCCAGCATCCCCGACGAGTGCGGCACGCGCACCAGCACCGCCGTTCCCGTCTCGCGCGCCAGCGGGAAGAACGCGCGGCCGGGGTCCTGCTCGAACATGTTGTAGATGGTGTGGATGAGGCCGCAGTGCCGCTCCGTCATGGAGTACAACCCCTCCTCCTTCCACCCGATCGCCGGCCCCAGCGCCGCGCCGTACACGCCGATCTTCCCCTCGCCGCGCAGCTTCTCCAGCTCCGCGAAGAGGTCGTCCCGCATCAGCCCGTCCATCTTCACGTTGTGCAGCTGGTACACGTCGATGTGGTCCGTGTTGAGCCGCCGCAGGCTCTCCTCGACCGCCTTGCGGATGTACGCCGGCGACCAGTCCTGCGGGATCTCCTTCTGGCCGCGGCGCTGGTCGCCGTACTGGTACCAGTCGTAGCCGCCCTTCGTGCTGATCACGATCTTGTCGCGCACGTCGCCGAGCGCCTCCGCCAGCAGCGTCTCGCCCTTCCCGTTGCCGTACGTGTCGGCCGTGTCGAAGAACGTGATGCCGAGGTCGTACGCCCGGCGCGTAAGCTTCCGCGCGAAGTCGTCGTCGTCGATCCCCCACCAGGTGGTGGCGACCGTCCACATGCCGAATCCGACGGCCGAAACCGTCTTGCCGCTGTTCCCGAACGGGCGGTACTTCATGGTGCTCTCTCCGTGTGCGTTAGTTGCCGCATGAAGGGTAGCGCGCCGCTCTGCGCCGTCGCAGAGCCGTTAGGCCCGACGCTTGACGTCATCAACAGCTTTGCCCCGATTCCGCTCCTCCCCGCATGCCGCTGTCCCCGAGACCAGGCTCCAACCCCCGATCCGGTACACTGACATCACCCTCACCCGGGCAATCGGCCCTATCCGCCGCTATCGCTGAAGGAACCGATGATGCCCAACACCGTCCCGGGTCAACTGCTCGCAGGCCTCAAGGCTCGACGCTTCAACGCCGTCGCGAAGCTCTTCGCTCCCGACGTCGACTTCCAGGCGTGGACGCCCGTCGGGCACTGGGTCGCAAAGGACCGCGCGACGGTTGCCCAGATCATTGAGGTGTGGCTGACGCCCGGCCAGGGCTACCAGGTGCTGCACAGCGAGGAGACCTCCGGCGCCGGTGGCGCCGCGACCCTTGAGTGCGAGCTGGCGTGGCACAAGCCCGCGCACTGGGGCGTGCCGATGCGTGGCCGCCCGTCGAACGGCCAGCCCCCTTCGCCCCAGGTCGCCCTCGATAGCGATCCCCTCGTCATCCTCCGTCAGCTCTTCCTGTTGAAGATCCGCGACGGCCTGATCACGCAGGCACGCGTCTACTGCCCCGGCCCCCGCAACGAAGCCCCCGACGTCGACCTCGAGCGCCAGGCCCGCGCCTCCGGCCTCGCCGCCGCTCCCGCAACGTCCCGCTAGGCGAGCCCCAGCCGCGCCAGCTGATCCTCCGGCGCCTCGATCGCGATCAGCGCCTCCCGCAGCCGGTCGGCCGCCTCGCGCTCCTCGCCCGTCCCGGCGCGGTTCTCGTCCTCCGTCGGGTCGTTCGCCAGGTTGTACAGGTGGTTGCCGCTGAAGCGCCCGTACGCCCAGTACGGCAGCAGGTCGCCCTGCCGGAACGGCTGCCGGATCACCGGCACGCCCGATCCCGGCATCCGGTCCAGCGACGCCCGGTCGTCCGGCGCCGGGAAGCGATACTCCGTGTTCGCGTGCCCGATCGGCATCGACGACCAGCGGTTCGACCACATCGACAGCGGCTCGTTCCCCGCCTCCGGCGCCCGCGCGTACTTCGTCGTCGCGTCGATCAGGTGCACCTCGCGCCCCCACACGCCGCACAGCGCGTACTCCCGCACCGTCTTCGCCCGACCCTCGATCACCGGCAGCAGCGACCGCCCGTGCGTGCGATGCTCCGGCGTCACGCCGAACAGCTCCGCCAGCGTCGCGAAGATGTCGACGTTCGTCGTCAGCGCGTCCGCCGTCCCCGCCGCGTACGCCCGGCCACGACACCATCAGCGGGATGTGCCCCAGCGGCTCGAATACCGGCGACTGCGGCTTCCCCCAGATCTCCTTCTCGCCCAGGTAGTGCCCGTGGTCCGTGCAGACGATGACGGCCGTGTCGTCCCACAGCCCCCGCCGCTCGATCGCCGCCATCACCTTCCCGAACCACGCGTCGATCATCGTCAGCTTGCCGCCGTAGTTCGCCCGGATCTGCTGCGCCTCCCGCGGCGTCAGCCGCCCCCGCTCGAACGCCTGCGTGATGTACGGCGGCCAGATCAGCCGCGGCCCCGTCCACGACCCGTCGTACATCGTCGCGTACGGGTCCGGCGTGTCGAACGGCTCGTGCGGGTCGAACTCGTCGACGAACAGGAAGAAGCGGTCGTGCTGCCCCGCGTTCTCGTCGATCCAGCGCGCCGTCGCCGCCATCGTCTTCGGCCCCGGAAAGTCCGTCTCTTCCCGGAAGTACGAACGCGACCGCGCGTACACGTCGCGCCCCGCGAATTCGATCTCGGGCGCCCCCGTCGCGCTCGGGTCCGGCCGCGTGCGCCACGGGTCGGACTCGTGCCCGCGTTCGTAGTCCCACGCCGTGAAGTCGGTGTGGTAGTTCTCGCCGCCCGTCTCGAACAGGTGCGGGTGGTCGGAGATCAGCATGCTCGTCACGCCCGCCCGCCGCAGGTGCGCCACCAGCGAGTGCTCCCACACCTCGATCGACCCCCACGGCTTCCACAGGAAGTCCAGCGCCCCGCAGAGGATGTCGTGCCGCGCCGGGATGCACGGCAGCGACCCGGAGTAGTGCTTCTCGAACCGCAGCGCCCGCCGCGCGAACGCGTCCAGGTGCGGCGTCTCGAACTCCCGCCCCCCGTACGCCCCCAGCATGTGCCGGTTCAGCGAGTCCAGCAGGATCACGATCGCATTCTTCGGCCGCGCCGGCTGCTTCGCTGGCTGAGTCTCGCCCATAGCGCCCCTCCACGCTCTTGGATCTTCAACACTCTACACCGGCTGTGTCCGCCGGATGCGGGGACCATCCTGCCGTCGGCGGATAACCCCTCGGTGCCCTCTGTGTACTCTGTGGATCGTCCGCGTCACCTCCGCGACCCGGTGACACGAAACGCTTCCAGATCGCGCCCGTCGGCGTACGATCGCCCCATGACCACGAACAGGATTCCTGTCCCGAAACACGCGGACGGGGCACGGACCAAACCAAAGCGATAAGTGGATTTTTTTGGGACGGAAATTGGTCTCGTCGTTAGCCCGGCCCCGGCGCTATAGACGAGACGAAAGGGAGGAGCCCCGATGCGGTACATCATCTACGGCGCCGGCGCCATCGGCGGCACCATCGGCGCCAAGCTCCACCAGCACGGCCACGACGTCGTCCTCATCGCCCGCGGCGCCCACCTCCAGGCGATGCGCGACAACGGCCTCAAGTTCGAGACGCCGCAGGAGACGGCGCAGCTCCAGATCCCCGTGGCCGGCCACCCGGACGAACTGACCTTCGGCGACGGCGACGTCGTCCTCCTGACGATGAAGTCGCAGCACACGGAGGCCGCGCTCGAGGATCTGCGCGCCGCCGCCGGCCCCGGCGTGCCCGTGATCTGCGCCCAGAACGGCGTCGACAACGAGCGCATGGCCCTCCGCCGCTTCGAGCACGTCTACGCCATGCTCGTCCTGCTCCCCGCGACCTACATGGTGCCCGGCGTCGTCCAGGCGAACGCCGCGCCCGTCAGCGGCATCCTCGACGCCGGCTGCTACCCGTCCGGCACCGACCACCTCATCATGCGCGTCACGGCCGACATCGACGCCTCCGGCTTCAGCGCGCGTCCCACGGCGGACATCATGCGCTGGAAGTACGCCAAGCTGCTCAACAACCTTGGCAACGCCGTCCAGGCCGCCTGCGGCCACGATAGTGACGCGCTCCAGCTCCATGGCCGCCTCCGCGAAGAGGCGATCGCCTGCTACCGCGCCGCCGGCATCGATTGGGCCTCCGAAGAGGAGATGGCCGAGCGCCGCAAGTCGATGTCGCGCCCTGCCGCTATCGCCGGCTCGACGCGCGGCGGCGGCTCCTCATGGCAGAGCATCGCCCGCGGTGCCGGCTCCATCGAGACCGACTACCTCAACGGCGAGATCGCCCTGCTCGGCCGCATGTACGGTGTCCCCACGCCGCTCAACGCCGCCATGCAGCGCGTCGCCATCCGCATGCTCCGCGACTCGCTGCCCGTTGGCTCCGTCCCTGTAGCCGAAGTGGAAGCCATCACGTGACGGCACGCACGTTGCGCTCAACGATGATGGATGAGGACCCCGCGCGGACGTCGAACCATGGTTCGGCGGAGGACTCGCGATCCGGCCGCTAGGCCCCCAGCGTGCGCTCGGGTAGATCGACCGGAACGATGACGGCGTCGGGATCGTGTGCGCGGCGCCCGACGGCGATCTCGTACGCGCCACCCTCCACGATCCAACGACCATCGTCGCGGATCGCGAGTCGTTCATACGGGATCGGCAGACGAACGCTCGTCGACTCGCCAGGCCGTGTCGTCGTGCGCGCGAAGGCAGCTAATCGCCACAAAGGTCGGTCGAAGCGTGAACCGCGCTTACCCGCGAAGACCTGCAGCACCTCCGTCGCGTCGCTGCCGCCGTCGTTCCTCGCCGTCGCCGAGACGACAAGCCCGGCGTCGGTCTGCTCGACGGCGACGTCGCTGATGACGGCTGGCGGGCCGTACGACAGGCCGAAGCCGAAGGGGTAGCGCGCTTCGTGCCCGTCACGGTCGAGCAGCCACTGGCCGTGAAACAGATCGTAGGTGATCGACGTCGCGTCGCGATCGAAATGCGGCAGATGGCTGGCGTCTCGTGGGACTGCGAACGGCAACCTGCCTGACGGACCTACGCGACCCGTCAGCACGTCCGCGAGCGCGCGCCCACCCTCCATGCCCGGGTACCACAGCATGAGGATCGCCGGCGCGGCCTCATGCCATCCCTCCACCATGATCGCGCTGCCGCCCATAAGTACTACGACGGTCGAAGGATTGGCCTCGACGGCGGCCCGTATCAGTGCCTGGTCCGCAACAGAGAGTTCGAGCGACTCACGATCGCCACCCGCCGCGAATCCCCGCTGCTCTCGCCGCGCGCTGTCAGGACGTTGCTGCGGGGGCCGCTCGGCGGACGGCAAGCGCTCTGGCCGTGGCGGCGCGTTCGATATCAACAGTCCAGGCTGCGCCGTAATGTACTCGCCTTCGTCCTCGAACGTGCAGCCCACGACGACGATAACGGCATCAGCGCTTCGGGCGATCTCTTTCGCTTCGTCCAGACCTGCTCCGTCGTTGGCGAGGATCTCCGCTTCCGGCAGCGCCGCACGGAGCCCGTCGAGCGGCGTTACGACCGACGGCGGGACGACGTTGCTCGAGCCCTGGTCGCCCAGGTTCGCGACAGCGCCGAGCCTGCCCAGCACGGCCACGCGCCGCAGCTTGCTTTGGTCGAGCGGCAAAAGAGGCCCGCCGCCCCCGTCGTTCTTCAACAGCACGATCGATTTCGCAGCCGCTTCGTAGGCAAGCGCCCGGTGCTCCGGTGAGGCGCAGACCGACGCGTCAGGCGCCGGGCGGGACAGCACCTCGTCGAAGCGCAGGACCGTTTCGACTGTCGGCACCACCACGCGGTCAATGTCCCCTTCGTCCAGCGTTCCGTCGGCGAGCGCCGGCGGGAGGTGCTGCATCCGCTGCTGGCGGAACGGCATCTCCAGGTTGAGGCCAGCGAGCACGGACTTCACCGGATCACGAAGCCCGAAGATCCAATCGGAAATCACGAACCCGCGGAAGCCCCACTCGTCTCGCAGCGTCTCCGTGAGCAAGACCCTGTTCTCGCCGCACCACGCGCCGTTGACGGAGTTGTACGCCGACATGACGCAGGCGATCCCCTCGTCGACGACGCGCTTGAAGTGCGGAAGATAGACCTCGTGTAGCGCGCGTTCGTCCGCCTGCACGTCGATCTTGAAGCGCGCGTTGTCGATCGAGTTCAGCGCGAAGTGCTTCACGCATGCCATGGCGTGACGCTGCACACCGCGCGCGAGCGCCGCGCCCATCTCGCCCACGTGGTGCGGATCCTCGCCGTACGTCTCCTGGGCGCGCCCCCAGGCCGGGTGCCGCAGCAGGTTCACGTTGACGCCGCCGAAGAGCGTAGCGCCGCACGCGCGCAATTCGCGTCCTATCGCGTCGCCGATGCGCTCCTCTAGGTCGGGATCCCACGTGGCCCCCCGCGCCATCGAGACGGGAAAGCATGTATTGGAGCCGATGACGACGCCCCGCGGCCCGTCCGAGAACGCAATCCCAGGGAACCCGACGCGAGACAACCGGGCAGCATAATACGGCTGCCCTCTGTACCCCTCGCCGGCAACGCGAGCCTGCGCCCGTCCCGCCATGCGCACGAGCCCCGGCCAGAACTCTTCGTCGCCGTCCAGGCACCAAAGCTTCTCGTCAACGGTCAATTCGGCGACGAACGCGCGCGCGACCTCGCCGACATCCTCGCCGGCGCGCACGCGCGCGCGGGCGTCTTCGAATGAGGGCGTGTCCGCCGGCAGAGCCGAGGGTGTGTCGGTCATCGGTCGAGTATATGAGCGGCGATTGGCTGGAGCTACGCCGCGGCGGTCAGCTGCGCGCCCTTGCCTCAGTCATGAACGCCACGACGGACGGGCGCACTGGTGCCCCCGGCAGGACTCGAACCTGCGCACATGGTTTAGGAAACCACTGCTCTATCCTCTGAGCTACGGGGGCGCGAACGCAGTATATCGGCCGCTCCTGCGCGGGCCGCCGGCTACCCCTCCTGCAACGCAGCCACCATCGCCGGGATCGTCTTCAATTCCTGCTGACGGCGGAGGAGGAAGTGGTCGGAGTCGTACTCCTCGTAGACGTGCTCGATTTGGTGAGCGTCGAGCTCTTCGTGGAGTTGCCGGGCGCCCAGGTAGAGGTGGAACTGGTCCTTCGTGCCGCAGTCGATGAAGCGGTAGCGGAGCTTGCGCAGATTGCCGGCGTAGCGCGCGACCATGTTGACCGGATCATGCGGGAGGAACCTCTCCCACACTTCGCGGTTCAGCTTGCCGGTGCGGACGTCGAACGGCATGTCGAAGCCCATCGGCGCGTCGAGGTTCGGGGCATAGCAGGCGGACATGGCGACGAAGTTCAGGATGATGTTGAAGGCTTCATCCTTGGGCTGGATGTCCGGGATTTGGCGCACGAAAGATGCGACGTCGTAGTCGTATTTCTCGATCGCCTGCACAAAGGCCGGGATGTCGTGCAGGATGGTCTGCTCGAAAGCGCTGTCTCCCGAGTGGTCGGCGAATGCCTGAAAGACCTCCGGGTACAGCGCCGCCAGCGTGAACGAGCCGATGCCGCCGCTTGAGCCGCCGATGCAGCCGCGCAGGCCGCTCGTGCGATAGAGCGAGTCGATCAGCGGGACGATCTCTTGCACGACGTAGTCCTGATACCGCCCGACGGCGCTCGAATTCACGTACTGGCTGCCGCCGAGGCTCGTGATGCAGTCCGGGACGACGTAGATGACCCCCGGCATGCCGCCATCGATCAGGTCATCGAGATCGGCGTCGAAACCGGGATGTGTCAGGAAGCGGCGGTTCAAGGCCATGACCCCGCCGCCGCCGAATCCGAGCAGGTTCAAGATCACCGGGTATCGCTTGTGAGGGGACTCCGCGTAGCCGGGCGGGAGGTACACCGGGAAGCGCCGAACGTGCGGGTCACCGAGCGGGTTGCCCTTGAGGACGTCGCTGTCATGCGTGACGTAGACGACATTCGGAGAGATTGCCCGGAGCATGGCGGCACCTCGTCTTCGATGCGATCTGACGCGGGTTACCCAAACGGCGTGAGCGCGCGCACGATCTCGTTCATGTGGTCGACCACGGCGTACCCACCACGTCCACAAGACGCCGTCCGCCACGGAACGACCGAGAAAGCGTCCGCGACTCGAACCGCTCCATCGTTACGAGGAACGTACACACGATAACGTTGCCCCTTACGCTCAGCGGCGCACATATGTGAACACAGCGCATCGGCTCCGCGAGTTGGGAAACCGCTGCTCTATCCTCTGAGCTACGGGGACGCGGCGTCAGCATAGCGAAAGTGACGCGGACGATCGCGCGCTGACCGGTACCCCTCAGCCTCGTCTTGAGTGAGCGCGTGGGCGGCTCCTGATGGCGTTGCCCACGCTTCTTCGAACGTTGATCTGCTGTTAACTCGCGCTAACGCGAGCCCGGGTCGACAGATGCCACAATCGAGCGACTGCACGCTCGGAGGTGACGACCATGATCCAGAACCAACGCGCGCGCCACGAAGGGTTGCACGAGATCCGCGTGCTTCGCCCGACCGGCTTCGATTTCGTGCGGATGTTGGACGAGGGCGACAGCCTCGACGCTCTGATCGAGCGCTGGCGCCTCCGGGCGTTCGATGTCTACGCGTCCATCCGCCAGGCTCAGCGCGATGGGTCGCGCTCGGACGTCGCCCGCCTCGTCGACCTTCGCCGTGCCAGCGACCTTGCTCAGACGCTCGCGGACGAGATCGCGGCGCTCCAGGTGGCGGCGCAGATGGATCTGCGCGATGATGTCAACTACGGACTCGCCATCTGAACGAGCCCGTCTTGTCCCGGTAAGAAGCGGCTCGTGACAGTCTCCTCATCCACCATCCTCATCCACTTTGTCCGGCATGGCGAGACGCCGGGCAACGCGGAGCGTCGATTCCAGACGCCGGACGTGCCACTAAGCGAGGCCGGTCGCGCTCAGGCCGCTGCCGTTGCGGCGACCCTGCGCGAGACGACGCGGGCGGAGGCCATCCTCTCCAGTGACTATGCCCGCGCGTGGGAGACTGCCCGCACCATCGGCGAACACCTCCAACTGGCCGTCACCGAGGAGCCGGCGCTGCGAGAGCGCAACTTCGGCATCGCCCGCGGCCAGCTCTACGCCGATATCGGCGAAGAGACAATCGCGCTCTGGCGCAGCCCCCACTACCGCATTGAGGAGGGCGAGAGCTGGGCGGACGTGTACGTCCGCATGGGCGAGTTCCTCGAGCGCCTCCGCACAGCGCCTCCCGCCCGAGAGCTCATTCTCGTTACCCATGGTGGTGCCATGAACGTCGCGCTGGCGTATCTCGCCGGCACGTCAATCGATGAGTTCGAACTCGCGCCGCTCGAGAACTGCGCCGTCCGCTCCGTCACGCTGGCGGGATGACGTGTGGAGTGCTACACGGAAGGCATCTCGCGGTGCCCCCGCTGTAAGAAATGAACCTCCGAGGCGTTATCATCCCGTATGACCGCGCACGATGTAGCACTCGATAGCGAAGCTCGCGCCCGCGAAGGCGAGCCCTCGTCGGGACTCGCAAAGGTTCCCGGTTTCGGGTCGATCACCCCGGATTGGCGGCCCCTCTCGCTCGTGCTGCTGCTCGGCCTGCTGGTCCGCATCCCGTTCATCCCGCTCTTCGCCTATCAGGCCGACGGCTCGACCGACGAGGCGGACTGGAAACGCTGGATGCAGATCATCCACGAGCAAGGCGTCCTGAACATCTTCCGGACGCCGGACACGAACTACGTCGGCTATCACTGGGTGCTCTGGCTCCTTTCATTCCCGTACGGCTGGCTGGGAGGTACCTACGGTGGCGGGAACGGCGGACTGTTCCACGTACTGATTAAGCTGCCGAGCGTCGGCTTCGATCTCCTGCTCGTCTGCGTCGTCTACGCCGCCACCCGGTTCTTGGTCGCGCAGGCTGAACCGCACGTCCCCGCCGGCGTATCGCGGCACGCCGAGCCGCTCGCCTTGCTCGCAGCGCTGGTCGTGGCCCTGCAGCCGGCCGTCATCTACGACAGCGCCGTCTGGGCGCAGACGGACTCGCTGATCACGGCGGCGATGCTCGCGGCCATTGTGCTCGCTTTCCGCGGCAACGTCGCGCTGGCGGGCGCCGTCTGGGCCCTCGGATTCCTCGTGAAGCCGCAGCCGATCATTATCTTGCCCGTGCTGCTGTTGATCGCCTACCGGAGCGGCGGCCCGCGCTCGATCCTGTCTGCGGGCCTTGCCGGCGCCGCGGTAGGCCTCGCCGTGCTCGGTCCCTGGCTGGTGCACGGCGACCTGTTCCACATCATCAAGGTGTATCGCTGGGACTTCCACGATGTCGGCGCCCCGCTCTCCCTGGCCGCCTGGAATCTTTGGCGCTTCTGGGATGCCACGGTGACGCCGGCCGCCGACGACAAGGCGGTGCTCTTCGTCACGTACCGGAACGTTGGACTCGGACTGAGCGGGCTCGCTGCCATCGTTGCACTGGCCTACGCCTGGGCGCGGCCCGACCTGCGAGGCGCCCTGATCGCGGCGGCGTACCTCGTGTTCGCGTTCTACATGTTCCCGGTGAGGACGCACGAACGCTACCTCTTCCCGTTACTCGGCCTGCTGCTCCCCGTGGTGGTGGTCGAGCGTCGATGGCTGTGGCTGTACGTCCCGCTCAGCGCGATGTTCTTCCTGAACCTCGTCGGCACCGCGCCGCCAATCAAGTCGTTGGACGGCGCCCACATCCACAACCCTGTCTTCCTCGTCGCCTCTGGGATCAACGTCCTGCTCTTCCTGGCCTATACGGCGTCGCTCGCTCCGCGCGCGTGGGGCGTAGTCGATCAGGCGCGCGCGTGGCGCGCCGCTCGCACACTCGCCCCCGCGTAATCGGCGGATCGCCCTCGGTCGAGCGCCGCGTCTCTGGAGCGCCTCAATTTGGAAAAACCGCAATCAAGTAATCCGAGTGGTAAGACGGGCGCCTCCTGGCCGTTATCATCCAGTGTGAGCGCTATTGGCAAACCTCTGCCGGCCGACGCTGACCCCATTCGGGGTTCGGCCGCGTCGCGCGTCTGGGAGGTGCCCGGCCTCCGGCGGCTCGCGGCCGGCTGGCGCCCCCTCTCGCTCGTCCTGCTGCTGTCGCTGCTCGTCCGCATCCCCCTCATCCCTCTGTTCGCCTACCTGCCGGACGGCTTCCTCGACGAAGCCGACTGGAAGAGCTGGATGCAGGCGCTCCACGAGCACGGCTTCCTAAACATCTTCCGAGACTCGAACACTAACTATGTCGGCTACCACTGGGTGCTCTGGCCGCTCTCGCTCGTCTACGGCTGGTTCGGCGGCACGTACGGCCACGGCAATGGCGGCGCGCTCCATGTACTGGTCAAGGTCCCCATCATCGGCTTCGACCTGCTCCTGATCTGCGTGGTCTACGCCGCGACGTCTCTCCTCGCGTCGCAAGGAGAACCGCGCGATGCGAGCGCTGCCGATCGAGCGGGGAAGCTGGCGCTGATCGCCGCGCTCGTGATCGCG
This sequence comes from uncultured Chloroflexia bacterium, assembly GCA_963843685.1. Lineage (GTDB taxonomy): Bacteria > Chloroflexota > Dehalococcoidia > DSTF01 > JACRBR01 > DASQHL01. The sequence continues at coordinate 352,057 of CAWJLO010000010.1, read as the reverse complement.
CTGCAACCCGCCGCCATCTACGACAGCGCGATCTGGCCCAACACGGACTCGCTCATCACCGCCTGCATGCTCGCCGCGGTCGTCCTCGCCTTCCAGGGACGCCTGGGTTTCGCCGCCGCCGTGTTTACGTTCGGGTTCTTCATGAAGCCCCAGCCGATCGTCGTGTTGCCGCTGTTGCTGTTGATCGCCTTCCGCCGTGACGGCCTCCACGGCATCCTCAGGGCAACGGCGGCCGGCGCGGTCGTAGGCCTCGCCATCACCGGTCCGTGGCTGCTCCACGGCGAGCTCATACGCATCCTGAGGGTGTATCGCTGGGTCTTCGACGACCGCACGCCCTCGCTCTCCCGCTCGGCGTGGAACTTCTGGTGGCTCTTCGATGCGACCAGCGCGCCGCACGCAGGCGACAAGGTGTTCCTCATCTTCACCTATCGCACCGTCGGCCTCGGACTGTCCGCGGCCGCGGCGTGCGTCGCGCTGGGCTACGCCTGGGTCCGCGACGACCTGCGTGGTGCGCTCATCGCGGGCACGTACCTTGTGTTCGCCTTCTACATCCTCCCCATCGCCACGCACGAGCGGTACCTCTTCCCGCTCCTCGGGCTGCTGCTTCCCGTGGCCATCGTGGAACGCCGCTGGCTCTGGATGTACGTTCCCCTCAGCGCGCTGTTCTTCTTTAATCTCTTCGCGACAGCGCCCCCCGTGAAGGCATGGTCGGGCGCGCGCGTCCACGATCCCTTGTATTTCGCGTGCGCCGTCGTCAACGTGCTCTTCTTCTTGGCCTACACTGCCGTCCTGGCTCCGACTGCATGGCGCGCGCTCGACGACCTCAAGGCGGCGATCTCGCGCCGCCTCTCCGCCGCCTCCGCCTGACCGACCTATCCCAGCAGCTGCTCCAACGCCGTCCGCAGTTCGGCCGTGTCCCGCACCTCCGCGTCGGGTACCTCCTGCGCGGACCTGGGCTGCTGCGCGATGTGTCGTCCGGTGCGAAACAGCACCGTGCGCATACCGAGGAGCCTCGCCGGCGCCACGTCGTTGTCGATGCGGTCGCCCACCATGATGCACTCGTCCGGCCGCACCTCTAGCTCCCCGCAGCAACGGAGGAAGAGGCGCACATCCGGCTTCTTGAAGCCGTGCGTCCCGGAGACCTCCCGATGCCGAAAGAACTGCCCCACGCCGTGCGCGTCCAGCACCCCGATCGTCGCCGCTGGCTGGTTCGCCGCCAACCCCAGCAGCAACCCCCGGTCGTGCAGCCAGCGGATCACCTCGACGATGCCCTCCCGCAGCTCGAATGTGTTCCGCGCATGCGCGGCGCGCAGCATGCGCGCGTGAGCGCGTTCCGCGACCGTCCGGTCGCCGCCCACCAACCGCCAGATGATCGCCGCGTGCGCGTCCGGCGCGAAGTGCTCAACTGCCCAGGCGCACGCCTCGGCGTAGCGCGCTTCGTCGACGGCCACGCCCTCGGCTCGGAGCACATCCACGATGTCAGCGTCGACCAGTCGCTCGTGCTCGACCTCTGTGTTGATCGGGCCGCCGACGTCAAAAAGCACTGCGCGTAGCATCGCCGCGTAAACTCCCTCACCGCGCCGTAGGCCGCTCAGGCTAGCACGGCCACCCGCCGGCGGGCTCTACCGCGGCACCGCCCAATGTGGCCGCGTTGCATCAACCGCGTACGCGCATAGTCAGCTATACTGGCTCCATGCAGGGCTTGTTCGGCATCTGCGATTACCTTGACATAAACGGCTCATGTCAAGGCCGGTTGTAAAGAATCGCCTCGACTTCCGTTTGGATCGGCAGCAAGATCAAACGAGTCGGCGGGTCGAGCGTGGTTGGGTGCCGGCCGGCGTCTGATGTGGAGTCTCCCCTTCGGTGAGGCTCCGCCGAGAAAGCGAGGACGGCATGTTCAGTAAACTGGCGATTCTGGGTACCGCCGCGGCGATGATCCTGATCGGGCTCACGCGCGCGGGCGGCGTTTCAGCGCAGTACCCGCCTCCCAACGGCAACTGCACGCTCAGCATCGACGCCACGCACGTGGAATCGGGCGGCACGGCCGGCGTCACCGTCACCGTGCTCGACGCCTTCAGCCACCCCAAGTCGGGAGCCACCGTGACGGTGGAGGTCAGTACCCAGCCCGGGACCGACGCCAGCGTCGACATGGACTCCAGCACGACTGACAGCAACGGTAAGGCCACTGGCACCCTGCACGTCGGCACGACCGCCGGCGTCGTCTACCTGACCGCGAACGCCGAAGGGAGCTCGTGCGGCGCGCAGGTTGTCGTAGAGCCGGTCCCCGTTTCGACCGAGGCTGCCACGCCGCAGGCTGAAGTCGCTGCGGAGGTGAGCCTCCCCAACACCGGTACCGGTACCAGCGCTGGCGGCGCGTCGATCGCCACGCTGATCCTGCTGGCAGTCGCTGGCGCGACCGTCATCGCCGCCGGTGGTGTCGGGATGCGCCGGACGGCCAGAAAGTAGGCCAGGCCGAGTCACGACCAATGGAGCCCGCCTGATGCCCGAAGAGACCAACTCCGCCGGGTATCTGGCGCGCCTCAGAACAGCCGTCCCACTGGGACGGCTGTTGCTCGTCCTGGCGGTCCTCCTCGTTCTCGTCGGAGGCATTGAGTCGTATCGCGCCTGGCGCGTATTCGGAGAGGTCAGCGACGGCCGCGCCCTCCTCCGCAGCGGCCAGAACCGCCTCGAGGTCAAGCGCCTCAACGCCACCCACGATGATCTCGAGGCCTCCCGGAGCGAGTTCGAGGGTGCCGGCTCGAAGTTCGCCTCTGCGCGCGACCAGGTGAACGGCGATCCGCTGCTGAAGGTCGTCCGTCACCTCCCGCTCGTCGGCGGCCAGGTCAAGGCCGCCGTCGCCCTCTCGAACATCGGCGTCCAGGCGGCCGCCATCGGCGGCGAGGGCGTCAACGCAGCCGAAGCCTTCGACAACGTGCGCGCCGAGCCGAATGGCACCCTCCCCGAGAAGAGCGTGCAGGTGTTCGACGCCGCCGACCCCCACATGGACAACATCGAGCTGCGCCTCGTCGACGTCGACGCCCAGCGCCAGAGCATCGCCGGCATGTCGCTCCTGTCGCCGATGCGTCGCGCCGTGACGGAGTTCGACCAGCGGCGGCAGCGCCTGCAAGACCTTGTCGATACCTACCAGCAGGCCCGCGAGTTCTCGCCGGAGTTCCTCGGATTCAACGGCCCGCGCACCTACCTCGTCCTCGCCCAGAACGAGGGAGAGCTGTTGCCGGCCGGCGGCCTCGTCTCCGTCTTCGGCACCATCCAGCTCGACCACGGGACCGTCGAGCACATGGAGTTCCACGACGCCGTGCAGTTCGGCTCCGACTGGATGGAACAGTCCGGCCAGTACGTCGAGCCGCCAGCCCCCCTGAAGGAGTACCTGCTCAAGGACACGAGTTGGAATCTGGCCGTGTCCAACTGGTCGCCGGACTTCCCGACCTCCGCCTCCTACGCGGAGCACTTCTATGAGCTCGGCGGCGGCGGCAAGGTCGACGGTGTCATCGCCATCGACGTCAGAGCCCTCGAGAGCCTGCTGGAAGTCATCGGCCCCGTCGATATCCCCGACTTCGACGTCACCGTCGACAGCGACAACGCTCGCGACCTCACGGAACAGTACACGCGCGAGGCCTACGGTCCCCAGACCGACCGCAAGGCTTTCGTCGGCCTCCTCGCCGATGAGGTGCTCCAGCGCGTCCTGCACCCCCAGCCCGATCAGTGGTCCCCGCTCGTCGATGTGCTCCAGTCCCTGGGCGAACACAAGGATCTCCAGATCTACTCAAAGAGCCCGAGCCAGGAGAACGTGCTGGCACAGTTGGGCTGGGACGGATCCGTGTACTACACGTCCGGCGACTACCTCCGCCTGGTTGACGCCAGCGTGAACAGCACCAAGCTCAACATCGTCATCGAGCACAGCGCGAAGGTCGACGTGCATCTCGCCCCGGACGGCTCGGCGACGACGACCGTCACGCTGGACTACTTCAACAACCTCGCGCCGTGGGCCAGTGAGCACGACCCCGATCTCGTCGAGAAGCTGATGCTCGGCGGCCAGTACGGAGGCTACCTGCGCCTCTACGCCCCGCCCAACAGCAAGCTCATGTCGGTCAGCGACGGCACGCAGGAGGTGGGCGCCGAAGAGATTGGCCGTGAGGACGGCCTCTCCGTCTTTGGCCGCTTTTTCGCGCTCCCGCACGACACACGGAAGACGCTGATCTTCACCTACCGGACGCCGCCCGTCGCCCGGAATACGGACGGCGCATGGACGTACAGCCTGTCGATGTTCCGCCAGCCGGGCTGGGCGCAGGACTCGATGGACGTGACCGTAACGCCGCCGCAGGACATGCGCGTCCGCTCGATGTCCCTCGACGACGAGCCCGTGAAACCGGGGCTCGACGGCTCCGTCAGCATCGACCCCAGCGTCGACCAGACGCTCGTGGTTCGTTACCGGTAGTAGTTCAGCCCGAGGAATCGGCGCTCGTGCGCGAGATGTGAAAACGCCACCGCATCGCGGTGGCGTTGAAGTCAAGTGGTGGAGATAGGGGGGCTCGAACCCCCAACCTCCGCATTGCGAACGCGGCGCTCTCCCAATTGAGCTATATCCCCTTGACGCGCCAGTATAGCCACCCGTTCCGTCCCCGCTCAAACGCCGCTGGTGCCGCTACCGCCACTCCGGCGGGTCGACCACCATCCGCCGCGCCTCGAGATCGACCGACACGATCACATCCGCCAGCGCCGGCAGCAGCACGTCCGCGCCTTCCGCCGGATGCACGCGATACACGTCGTTCGCGCCCGTCTCGATGATCTCGTCCAGCGTCCCCAGCACTGTCCCATCCCGGTCGACGACCGTGAGTCCCAACAACTGGAATCGGTAGTACTCGCCCTCGGGCAGGGGCGCCAGGTCCTGCTCGGGCACCTGCAGCAGGGCATGGCGGAACTTCTCCGCGCTCGATCGGTCGTTGAACCCCTTGAACGTTAAGTAGACATAACTCTGAGCCTCGCGCGACGTCGCGACTGAGACCGGCTGCAGCCCCGCGAACAGCTTCGCTTTCGGCTTGAACCGCGCCGGGTTGTCCGTCAGCGCCTGCACCCTCAGCTCGCCCTTGAGCCCGAACGGCGCCAGCACGCGCCCCACGGCGACGTATCCCGGGTCGGGCTCAGCCTGCGGTCGTGGATGCGTGGGTGGGGTGGCCGGTCGGGGAGTGGCCCCGCGCGCAACGGTCTCCGTGGAAGTCGCCGGAGCGGTTGCGCCGCCGTCGGCGGGCTTCCCGGGGGGCGTAGCCGCGCGCGGCGCTGCCTTGCGTCGGCCCTTTACGCGCGTGGCGAACGACTTGCGTTTCAATCGGAGGTCAGTCGCCGATCTCCAGCGACGCGTACTCGTCTGCACGGACCGCCGCGACCTTCAGCAGCGCCCGCATCGATTGCGCGATGCGCCCGCCCTTCCCGATCACCTTGCCGTAATCGTCCTCCGCCACTTCCAGCCGGATGATCACGCGGCCGCGCTCTTCCTCCTCGAACACCTTCACGTCGTCCGGGTGGTCGACGAGCGCCTTGGCGATGAATTCGATCAGTTCTTTCATGGACCCTACGCCTCGGGGGCGGCCTCCTCGGTCGCCGGCGCCTCCGCCGCCGCGGGAGCAGCCGGAGCTGACGCGGCGGCTGCCGCGGGCGCTTCCGCCTCCGCCTTCGCCTTCTTCGCCCGCGGCGCCACCACCGGCATGTCGCCGATGCCCTGCGACGCCAGGATGCGCTGCACGCGGTCGGACGGCACGGCGCCCTTGCTGATCCACTCCCGCGCGCGCTCCTCCTTGACCGTGATCGTCGCCGGTTCGGTCAGCGGGTTGTACGTTCCGATGGTCTCGATGAACGCGCCGTCACGTGGCGCGTGCGAGTCCGCCACCACCAGCCGGTAGTTGGGCTGCTTCTTCTTGCCGACGCGCCGTAGTCTGATCCGAAGCACTGTCTATCGTCCTCCAAAGATATTCAGGAAGCCCGAGCGATTGCCCGCGAAGCCTTGCATGATCTTCTTGGCTTCCTTCCACTGGTTCAGCAACTGGTTCACTTCCTGCGGCGTCGTGCCGCTTCCCTTCGCGATGCGCCGCCGCCGGCTCCCGTTGATGATCTCGGGGTGCTTTCGCTCCTGCGGCGTCATAGAGTACACGACAGCCTCGGCCTTGCTCCAGAAGCCGTCGTCGAAGCTGTCTACCTTCATCTGCCGCTTCACCTGCCCCAGCCCCGGGATCATGTCGACCAGCTGGTTCAGCGGACCCATCTTCTTGATGCGCTGGAACTGCACCAGGAAGTCCTCCAGGTCCAGCGACTTCGCCTTCATCTTCTTTTCGATCGCCTGGACGTCCTGCTCGCTGATCGCCTCCTTCGCGCGCTCGATCAGCCCCAGCATGTCGCCCATCCCCAGGATCCGCGACGCGAATCGGTCCGGGAAGAACGGCTCCAGCGCGTCCGCCTTCTCCCCCGTCCCGATGAACTTCACCGGCAGCCCCGTCACCGCCCGGATCGAGAGCACGGCGCCACCGCGCGCGTCGCCGTCCATCTTTGAGACGATGATCCCGGTGACGTTGAGCTGGTCGTGGAACTCCTGCGCGACGTTTACGGCTTCCTGCCCCGTCATCGCGTCCAGCACCAGGATCGTCTCGTGCGGGTCCAGCGACGCCCGCATCTCTGTCACCTCGGACATCAGCTCGCCGTCGATCGTCGAGCGGCCCGCCGTGTCCACGATCACCACCGTCGCGCTCTGCCGCTTCGCCTCGTTCAGCGACGCGGAGCACAAGTCCGGCAGCTTCTGCCCCTCCGCCGCCTCGAACACCGGCATGCCGAGCTGCCTCGCCAGTGCCTTCAGCTGCTCGCCCGCCGCCATCCGGTGCGGGTCCGCGGCCACGAGCAGCGGCCGCCCCCCCTGCTTCCGCAGGTGCAGCGCCAGCTTCGCGGCAGTCGTCGTCTTCCCGGAACCCTTGAGCCCCACGAGCATGATCACCGTCGGCGGCTTCGACGCCAGGTGCAGCGAAGACGGGCTGCCCCCCAGCACGTTCACCAGCTCTTCGTTGACGATGGAGATGACCTGCTGCGGCCCCGACAGGCTCTTCAGCACCTCCGCGCCGAGCGCGCGCTCCCGCACCGTCGCGATGAACTGCCGCACGACCTTGAAGTTGACGTCCGCTTCGAGCAGCGCGATGCGCACCTCGCGCATCGCCTCGTCGAGGTCTTTCTCCGTGATCGTGCCGTGCGACCCCAGCTTCTGGAAGACGCCGGTTAGCTTGTCTGAAAGGGCTTCAAGCATAGGCGCTGCATTGTATCAGCCGCCTGCGTTCGAATCTGGCCCGCGGCGCGCGCCCTACGGTGCTGCCGATGCCAGCTCCGACTGCGGGATCACGTGCCAGATCTGCATCGTGTCGTTCTTGTACGCCAGCTCCAACGCGCCGTCCAGCCCGTTGTTGAACTTGGTCAGCCCCTCCGCCGGGTAGTTGAACCGCTCTTCGTCGCCCACGATCACCCACTGCACGTCGTACTTCCGGATCAGGTCGCGCGCCTCTGCCACGCTCGTCGTCGAATAGAACTCCTTCACGTCCGCCGCCCGCTCGCCCACCGTCACCGAGAATTTCACGCGCTGCTGCTCTTGGTGGAACTGCCAGCCGGAGACCGTCGGCAGCCCCGTATAGATCGCCACCCGGCTGCCCAGGCTGCGGTACGACGGCCCGATCGCCTCGAACGTCGTCGGCGTGCCCTTGACGTTGTCCCGGATCCAGTTGATCCCGTCCAGCGTGTCCTGCAAGTTGTGCGCCCCGTCCACGCCGGTGGCGTCGTAGTGCGCGACGTACGTGCCCCCCTTCGCCAGGAACTGCAGCCCGTTGTTGCTGGTCCCCTCAGCCGGGTTGAACCGATCGTGGATCCGCGCGCGCGTGCCGAAGTACGGAAACACCAGCGCCAGCACCAGCAACAGCGCCGCCACGCTGGCAAACGCGTACCGCGGCGCCTTCACCACCATCTCGTTGATGGAGCCCAGGCGGCGCACGAACGCCTCCTGCGGCTGCATCACGCCGAACACGTACCAGAGCGAGAACGCCCCCGCCACGCCCCACAGCATCCACACGTGCAGGTAGAACTTGAATACCGTGTTCATCCGCCCCACGTCGCCCTCGAGCGTGAAGATCTCGACACCGCCGCAGAGGCCCAGTCCCAGCGCGATCATCGCGTACACGAACAGCATCAGCGGCGCCGTCGCTCGCGTCGACCGCATCTCGCGATACGCCGCGAGGCACACCGCCACCAGCCCGACCACGGCCAGGCACGTCACGCCCCACCGGTGCATCGACCCGGCGTAGACGACTACCACCCCCGCCGCCACGAGCGCAGCCATCACCGGGGCGACCTCCGCCGGCCGCCGCCGCCGCGCCCGCCCGAAGAAGATGCCCCGAACGAAACTCGTGCGCGTGATCGCCCGCTGGAGCCCGAACAGCACGAACGCCGAGATCAGGAAGAGCAGGATGCCAAAGTGGCTCAGGTAGTCCCCGACAGCCGTCGTCTGCTTGGAACGCTCCACGCTGTTGTACGACTGGCTGTAGTTGTGCGCGAACCGCGCGAAGAGGAAGTACGAGAGCGCGCCCATCACCGCCGCTTTGAGCACGCCCGACGCGATCGATGCCGGTGTGAACCGGCCTGCGCGCGCCCGCTCCCCGATGATCAACGCGGCCGCGCTGATCAGCAGGAACGGTGGGTAGTCCCACGAGTTGATCCATCGCAGCGCGCCGACGATCGCCGCCAGCACTACTACCATCGCCCAGCTGCTGATGTGGCGCGATAGCGCCGCTGTCTTCTTCGTCGCCGCCGAGGGGTTGATCTTCGTGAAGTTCATGACCGCGCCCAGCGCCACGCCGACCGCCGTCATCGCGAACGGCATCGCCATCAGGTGCGCGTGCAGGTCCGCGAACAGGAACGTCCAGAACGGGAACTCCGTGATCGGTTGCACCTCCGCCGACGGATTCTGCACCGACAGCGCCCGGCTCGGCGCCCACCAGTCGTAGCGCGACGCAGTGTTCGTCCACAGCGCGTGCAGGCTGCCGTCGCCGAAGAAGATCTCCTTGAATCCCCCGACGATCTCGACGATGCCCGTCACGAAAGGCACGTCCAGTCCGAACAGCGTGTGCCAGTGGCTCTGCACCGCCAGGCTGTGCTCCAGGATCTGCACCGCCTTCAGGTTGCCCGAGATGCACACCAGGAAGATCGCGCCGAGCCCCGCGAGAATCGGCCCCAGGCGCCCGATCGGCACGCCGCTCGGCCGGCGCCGCATCAGCCGTCGCGTCCCCTCCGTCAGGTTGTACGCCACGGAGAACGTCGCCGCCGCCAGGAACGAGAAGAACATCGGGATGACGAGGTTGTACGCCACCTCGGGCACCACGCCCGTCAGCTTCGTCACCGTCGCGGAGATGAACTGACCGTACCAGTAGTAGTTGAGGTACCCGCCCGCGTACCACGGGTCGATCGGTCCCTGCGTCAGGTCAGTCGTCCGGATCACGCCATTGAAGTACGCGAAGTCCATCGGCTTCTCGCCGCCGTTGATCGGATGGTACAGGTCCGGGTTCTGCAGTCGTATCCAGTACGAGAACAGGAACGCCAGAAGGAACACCGCCTCCGCGAACAGCAGGAAGCGCCACCGCTCGCGCACCCACGCCACGACGTCGCGACGCCAGATGATGCCCGTGACGATGCCGACGGCCATCATCACGAAGAGCGCCGTAGCGATCGTATGCCGCGTGAAGTCGGTGGCGCCGTAACTGCTCGGCTCGTACACAAGGTACGCCAGCGCGAACACGCCCAACGGCTTCGTTAGCAGGAAGCCCCGGTCCGGCAGCCCGCGGAAGCCAACCACCGCCAGCGGCACCAGCGAGAACGCCGCCAGTTCGATCGCCAGGAGCCAGAAGAACAGTGGGTGCGCGTTCACGAAATCGCCGGGGTCAAACAGGTCCGTCCACGTCCCGCCCGCCTGCTGCTTCGCGAGCACGCTCGGCGTGAACAACAGCCCGTTCTGCGCCTCGTCACCGGGCTTCGTCGAGGGGATCACCACGTACTGGTCCGCGTGCAGCGCCTCGACCGCCTTCGCCGGCGAGTACGCGTCCGTCTTCTCGTAGATGGTCACCTGCGGATGGTCGTACACCGACCACGACTCCTCCGCGCCGGTGTCCTTGAAGGTCAGTCCAAGCACGCTGGGATACGAGTTGAACTCCGCCACCTTCTTGAATCCCAGCGACCCGTCCTCCAGCGCCGCGTAATAGCGCGACGTCACCGGCCAGAACGCCGGTACCCGCGTCACCGTTCCCGATGCCCGCCGGCTCGCCAACGCGATGTAGTCGACCTGGTCGATGTCCGACAGCAACTCCTGAACATGGTCTGGCGTGTCCGGCGCGAAGTTGTGGAACGTCACGTCTCCGTACTGCACCTGGTCCACGCCTGCGACGCTGTACGGCACCGTGTCGTCCCACTCCTCGTGCCCGATCACGGAGCCAGCCGGTACGTTGTCGTAGATCCATTTCGAAGCCGACACCCGCGTCACGGGCGAGCGGTAGATGTTGTAGAACGCCAGCCCCCACAGCAGCGTCATTGCGACGACCGCCGCCACCCCGATCCGAAGCGCAACGCCGGCGGCCGGCCGCAGCACGTCGGCCCGCGGCGCCCAGCGCACCAGCGCCGAGAGCATCGACTCCGACGACGCCCATTTCCACGTCTGCGTCAGCAGCAGCGCTGCGAGCACCGCCAGCGTCGGATAGAGCGGCAGGAAGTACCGCATGTACAGCGAGAACTGCGCCCCCATGAACCCGAAGTACCCCAGCACCCACGCCAGCGGGATCAACCACACGCCCTCGCGCCGCCGGTACGCATACACGGCCGCGAACCCGACCCCGAGCCATGCCGTGATCCCGAATGCCGGCCCCATGCCCCAGCTGACCATCTGTTGCAATGGCCACAGCCAGTGCGACCGGCCGATCCACTGCACGTTCGGCGGCCACGACGCGTTCGCGCTCAGCAGGTTGCGCTGGCTCGACTGATCGCCCAGCCACTGGTGGTTCATGATGTCTGGATAGGGGAAGGGGAACTTCCACAATGTGCCTGACCGGAGCGTCAACAGGTCGCCCGGAGACGGGCTCTTGAACGCGTACGGCATCGCGATGCGGAAAGCTATGAACCCCGCAACTACCGCGATCAACGAACCGACGATCAGCGTCAGCACGGCATGGTCCAGCGCCAGTCCGTCGCGATACCTGTCCGCCTTCGTGCTCGTCCACCACGGCGCCAGATACGGCTTCAGCCCCGGCCACTCGTGCACCCCGATCGCCAGGATCACCACCGGCGACAGCGCGAGCGCCGTCACCTTGCACGACGCCGCCAGCCCTACCGCCGCCCCGGCGATGGCGAAGTTCCACCGGCCGCCGTCCAGCGCCGATCTCACCGCGAACAGGATCGCCAGCGTCGCAAAGAACGTCATGAACGGATCGACGATGTAGAAGTGCGAGTTCTGGATTGGGAACGCCGCGACCGCATACAGGAACGATGCCAGCAACCCCATGCCGCGCCCGCCCAGCCGTCGTGCTAGGAGGAAGATCAGGAACACGGTACCTAGGTCGAATAGCGCCGCAAGCACGCGCCCGACCAGGTTGAGATGGTCGTAGTTGTCCCAGGCGTGCTCAGGCAGCGGCCCGATGTTCAGCGTGCCGAACGTGAGCGCGTGCACGATGTTGTTCGGAGTGGCCGCGTACGACGCCGCGAACTTCGTCAGGAAGAGCGGCAGCGTCCCGTAGACGAACGTCGTCTGTTTGGAACCGTCGGGGTGCTGGATGTTATAGGGATTGAGCGCGGAGTGGTCGGTGTCGAAGTAGTTGAGCGGGCTGCTCGGCGCCCTGGTGTCCGTGCCGATCTGCGTCAGGAACCGCTCGTCCGGGTGCAGGTGGCCGCTGATCGCCTCCGCGCCCGTCGTGTCCCACGGCCCCGTGCTCGCGTCCCAGTTGACGTGCGTCAGCCGCAGGAACGCCGCCAGCAGCAGGATCACGGCCAGCGCGACCGCCGTCATCGTCCCGCTCAGCTCGATGGCGCTCGCGTCGAAGCGAACGCGCGGCACGCTGCGGCCCGGCACCGGCATGGGCGCCGCCGCGGGGTCGTGTAGCGGCGATGTTTGTTCGCTCATTCCGTGTCGTTCGTCCGCCGTGAGCTCGCTCGGCCGACCGTGCTCTGGCTCGGCCGAGCGCAGCGCATCATAACAGACCGTTCCTCACACGGACTCCGTGACAACCCTGATGCGCGCTCGCAGATGTTACGCGCCCGAAACCGGGCGGGATTCGGCCGCAGGGCAGGGGTTTCACTGACGTTTTTCAATCCGTCCGAGCGTACACTGTCACTCGATCTGGCCGCCGGCGTTTCCGGTATCGTCGCCGTGCCCGTAATCTGTGCGCAAACGCAATCTGCGCGGACGCAGCCTGGGGCGCGAACGGGGCGGTCGTGGAGTTGAGGGGTTATCGATGAGCAACAAGCTCACACTCGCCATCGCGGCGGTCGCCGCCGTCCTGATCATCGCGCTGGCCGTCGTGTTGATCTTCGTGGTCGGCGGCGGCGGCGGTAACAATAACTCCAACGCAACCGCAGGCACGCCGGGCACGTCCGAAGCGAGCGGCACGGCCGCTCCCGCTGGCGACAGCGAGCTGCGGCTCCGTGGCACCGACCCGCTCGTGCTCGATCCCGCCATCGCCGAGGACGCCGACTCGGCCGCCTACATCGTCGAGATCTTCTCCGGCCTCGTCCGGCTCGACAAGGATCTCAAGCTCCAGCCCGACCTCGCGCAGTCGTGGGACACCAGCGCCGACGGCAAGACCTACACCTTCCACCTCAACCCCAATGCCACGTTCCAGGACGGCCGTCCCGTCACGACCGCCGACGTGAAGTACTCGTGGGAGCGCGCCCTCAGCCCCGATACGGGCTCCGTCACCGCCGAAAACTTCCTCGGCGACATCGTCGGCGCCAAGGATGTCTCGCGCGGCCGCGCGACCGAGATCAGCGGCCTCAAGATCATCGACGACCTCACGCTCAGCGTCACGCTCGATGCGGCGAAGCCGTACTTTCTCTACAAGCTCACCTACCCGACCTCGTTCATCGTCAGCCAGGTCCAGATCAAGGCGAACCCTAAGCGCTGGGCACAGCTTCCCATCGGCACGGGTCCCTACAAGATCACGAAGTGGAAGCTCGGCGAGCAGATCGTGCTCACCGCCTACGACAACTACTATCTCGGCGCTCCGACGCTGAAGACTGTCACCTACGACCTGTCCGGCGGCTCCGCCCTCGTCGACTACGAGCAGGGCAACATCGACGTGACCGGCGTCGGACTCGACGACCTGGATCGCGTCCAGGACCCCTCCGACCCCCTCAACAAGGAGTTCGTGCAGACGCCCAGCCAGTCCATCGACTACATCGGCTTCAACACCGCCCAGCCGCCGTTCGATGATCCCAAGGTGCGGCAGGCGTTTGCGATGTCCGTCGATCGCCAGAAGATTGACCAGGTGGTGCTCAAGAGCGCCGCGCCCGTCGCCAACGGCATTCTCATGCCCGGCGTCCCCGGCTACACGCCGGACGACAAGACGTATCCCTATAACCCCACCCAGGCCAAGACGCTCTTGTCTCAGTCAAGGTACGCCAACAACATGCCAACCATCACGCTGGCCGAATCGGGCGCCGGCGCTTCTGCCAGCGACGCCACCCAGGCCATCGTCCAGAACTGGAAGGACGTCCTCGGCGTCGACGTGAAGATCCAGCAGGCCGAGAGCGCAACCTTCTTCGGCGACCTCGACGCCAATCGCTACCAGATGTTCGAGATCGGCTGGATCATGGACTATCCCGACCCTGAAGACGTGCTCGACCTTCTCTTCTACAGCACGAGTCGTCAGAACAGCACGCAGTACAACAACCCGGACGTTGATGCGAAGCTCCTGGCCGCGCGGACCGAGCAGGATACGGAGAAGCGGCTCTCCATCTACCAGGACGTCGAGAAGACCGTGATCCAGGACGCGGCGTGGATCCCCCTCTTCTACGGGCAGACCAACGCGCTGGTGAAGCCCTACGTGAAGAACTTCGAGTTCTCACCGTTGATCATCGAGCGGTTCCGCGACGTGCAGGTCAACCGCTAACCGACGAGACAGGAGCGCCATGGAGGGCCTCGCCGGGTACATCCTCCGCCGCCTGCTCTTCCTGCCGGTGACGCTGTTCATCGTCTCTTTCGCCACCTTCTACATCACGCGCTGGGGCCCCGGCGATCCCATCAGCGTCTACTCGGCCCAGTACCGGGACCCCGATGCCTTCGATCGCGTTCGCCACAAGTACGGCCTCGATAAGCCCATCATCGAGCAGTACGGCATCTACATGAAGAACGTCGTCCTCCACGGCGACTTCGGCGAAGCCTACGCCCCGCGCGGACGCCCCGTCACCGAGGTCATCGGCCCCAAGATCTGGGTCAGCGTGCGCCTCGGCGTCTACGCCTTCATCCTCACGTTCCTCATCGGCATCCCCGCCGGCATCATCGCCGCGGTCAAACAGGGGTCCTGGCTCGACCCCTTCATCATCAGCGTCTTCCTCTTCTTCCAGTCGATCCCCGTGCTCGTCATGGTGCCGGTCCTCGTGCTGATCTTCGCCGCCAAGCTCGAATGGCTGCCGGCCGGCGGCTTCGACGGCATCTTCTCCAAATCGATGATCATTCCGACGCTCGCGCTCTCGCTCGGCGGCATCGCCGGCGTCGCTCGCCTCGCCCGCGCCACCACGCTGGGCACGCTGGGCGAGGACTTCGTCCGCACCGCGCGAGCCAAGGGCCTGAGCGAAGGCGCCGTGATCACCCGCCACGTCGCCCGCAACTCCGTCGTGCCCGTGATGACGACCGTCATCGGCCTCTCCATCGTCGGCCTGCTCGAGGGCGCCCTCTTCACGGAGACGCTCCTCGGCATCCCCGGCATCGGTGCGTACCTGTACCAGGCCGTGAACAGCCGCGACTACAACGTCATCCTCGCCGTCGTCCTCATCATCACGACTGCGTTCGTCCTCGCCAACCTCCTCGTCGACCTCGCCCTCATCGTCGTCGATCCCCGCGTGCGCGCCGAGGGGCCGGGCACATGACGTTTCCGAACATGGGCCAGCAGGAGCAGCTAGCAGCTCGACGTCGCTCACGCCGATGCCGAATGGCGCATGGGTCGCAGCGAGAGCCTCACCCGCCGCTCCCTGCGCCGTCTGCTGCGCAAGCGTCTCGCCGTCGTCTGCATCGTCGTCATCGCCATCTTCTTCTTCGTCGGTATCTTCGCCGAGCTACGTCGCCCCCTACGGCTACTCGCAGCAGAACCTCGATCTCTCCTTCGCACGGCCCCTCCCTCCACCACCCGCTCGGCACCGACCGCCTCGGTCGCGACGCCCTCAGCCGCAACATCTACGCCGCGCGCACCACCGTCGTCGTCACCGCCGCCACCGTCCTCTCGGGCTTTGTCCTCCTGCCAGTCACCTTCGGCATGCTCGCCGGATACCGCAAGGGCATCGTCGACGCCTTCATCATGCGCGCCGGTGAGATTCTTGCCTCTCTCCCCGGCCTCCCAATGCTCGTGCTCATCAACGTCACCCTGCGCCCCCGGTGGGACAAGTGGATGGTGCACGTCGCAAACGGTCTGCACTGGAACGGCTTCGTCGATGAAGGCTTCGCCGACTACTTCCTCATCTTCACCGTGCTGTCGCTCTTCGGCTGGGTCGGCGGCGCCCGCATCATCCGCTCGCAGGTGCTGACCATGCGCGACTCGGAGTTCATCACCGCCGCGCACGCCAGCGGCGCCTCCACCCGTCGTATTCTCTTCCAGCACATCCTGCCGAACGTCATGCCCCTCATCATCGTCGGCGCATCCGCCGCTCTCGGCGGCATCGCCACCACCGAGATCGGCCTCACCTTCCTCGGCGTCGGCGTCCAGCCCCCGCACCCCAGCTTCGGCGCCCTCATCTCCGATGGCGCCTCCCGCACGGTGCTCGAAAACCACCCGCAGCTCCTGCTCGTTCCGGCCGTCATCGTCGGCTCGCTCATCTTCGCCTTCAACCTCCTCGGCGACGCCCTCAACGACGTCTTCACCTCCCGCGCCAGCTAAACAGACCCACCTGACGCAGCTTGCTATACTTCACACAGGCACGAGGGAGCTTCGCAATCCAATCACCCGGACGGTCGCCGCGGCGGCCGTCGATCTTGTTCGGACGGGCCGCGGCCCGATGCAGAGGTTGGCGGCCCGCTTGAAAGTATCCACCGAAAAGATCCCCGAATCGCAGATCCTCATGACCATCGAGGTCGACCCCGAGCGCCTCGATGACGCCCGCAAGAAGGCCCTGCGCAAGCTCGCCCCCCGCGCGAAGGTCCCCGGCTTCCGCCCCGGCAAAGCCCCCGCCGACCTCGTCCGCCGCTACTTCGGCGAGGAACGCATCCTCGATGAAGCCCTCGACGATCTGGTGCCCGACATCTACCGCGAGGCCGTGGAGGCCGACGAGAGCATCGTGCCCATCGCCCGCCCGCGCCTCGTCGTCGAGACCACGGAGCCGCTCGTCGTGAAGGCGACGATCCCCGTCCGCCCCACCATCGAGCTCGGCGACTACAAGTCGGTCCGCGTCCAGCCGGAAGAGATCACGGTCGACGAGTCGCGCGTCGACGAGACCCTCACCATCCTCCGCCGCCGCGCCGCCACGCTCGAGCCCATCGAGCGCGAGCTTCGCTGGGGCGACGTCGCCCGCATCGATCTCAAGGCCGACGTCGAGGACACCCCGCTCGTCCAGCAGCAGGAGGCCGAGATCCGCCTGGATGAGGACCGCGACGTGCTCTTCGCCGGATTCGAGGAAGAGCTGCTCGGCCACAAGAAGGGCGATTCTCTCGAGTTCGACCTGCCGGTGCCCGAGACCGTCACTGATGAAAACTTCGCCGGCAAGCAGGCCCACTTCACAGTCACCATCGGTGAAACAAAGGAAGAGGTGCTGCCGGAGCTCGACGACGAGTTCGCGAAGCAGGTCGGTGAGGGCTTCGAGAGCGTCGCCGCCTTCCGCGACCGCATCCGCGAGGACATCCGCCAGGCCGAGGAGGAGCAGCTCAACAATCGCTACCACGACGAGATCCTCGACCAGCTCGTCGAGAAGGCGACGATCGAGTTCCCCCCGTCATGCTCGAGTCGGAGGTCGACCGCCTCCTTCACGACCAGGCCGGTCACATCGAGCGCGGCGCCGACCTTGAGCGCTACCTCGCCGGCATCGGTAAGACGGAGGAGGAGGTTCGCGCCGAGCTCCGTCCCCGCGCCGATCTCCGCCTCAAGCGCTCGCTCCTGTTGGGAGAGGTCGCCGAAGCCGAGAATATCGAGGTGTCCGGTGACGAAGTGACCGCCGAGATCGAGCGTCTGACGTCGTCCGCCGGGCCGCAGGCAGCACAGCTGCGCCAGCTCTTCGAGAGCGACGACGGCCGCGGCACCATCCGCCGCAACCTGCTGACGCGCAAGACGCTCGCGCGCCTCGTCGAGATAGCGAAAGAGGACGGGGCCGCCCCTCAGTCGAAAGCCCCGAAGGCCCGAAAGAAGGCAAAGGACGCCGCCAAAGAGCCCGCATCCGCAACCGCCGAAACGGCTTCAGAGGAAGAGTGACATGGAGTTCGAGAGGATCCAGAACATGATCATCCCGTCGGTCATCGAGACAAGCGCCCGCGGTGAGCGCGCCTTCGACATCTACTCGCTCCTTCTGCGCGAGCGCATCATCTTCCTCGGCACCGGCATCGATGACCAGATCGCCAACCTGATCATCGCCCAGCTCCTCTACCTGGAGCGCGAGGATCCCGAAAAGGACATCAATCTCTACATCCACTCGCCCGGCGGCCAGATCACCGCCGGCCTCGCCATCTACGACACCATGCAGCTCGTGCGGCCCGACATCGCCACCTACGCCGTTGGCATGACGGCCAGCATGGGCACCGTGCTGCTCTGCTCCGGCACGTCCGGCAAGCGCTACTGCATGCCCAACGCCACGATCCACATGCACCAGGCGCTCGGCGGTGCACGCGGTCAGGCCGCCGATATCGAGATCCAGGCGCGCGAGATCCTCCGCGAGAACGACATAATCCGCGGTATCTTGGTCAAGCACACCGGCCAGGACGACGAGCGCATCCGGCGCGACTTCGACCGCGACTTCTACATGAATCCCGATCAGGCCAAGGCGTACGGCATGGTGGACGAGATCCTCAGTCGACGGGAGGGCTAGCACCCCTAAGGTTCGTTATATCGGGGACGGTGCCCCGTTTAGCACTTCAGAGGGTGCCGAGGATACCCGAAAACGGTACAGAACCTGCGCCAATTGGTTGCCGGATCTGCTGTCAAGCTGACAAAATCCTGCGACTGGCGTAGAATCGGCAACGGACATCGCACTCCCGTCGGGCACGGAGCAGCGATCGCTAGAGGGGCGGAACATGGCCAACCGGAGCAACACTCGCGTCCAGTACCACTGCTCCTTCTGCGGCAAGAACCAGGATCAGGTCAAGCGCCTCATCGCCGGCCCCGGCGCCGTCTACATCTGCGACGAGTGCGTCGAGCTCTGCCGCGAGATCATCGATGAAGAAGCGGCGGGACCGGCGAAGACGAAGGTCGGCGCCGGCCAGCGCACGCCGCCCCCGAAGCAACTCTTCGACCACTTGAGCGAGTACGTCGTCGGCCAGGAGCAGGCCAAGAAGGTTCTCTCCGTCGCCGTCTACAACCACTACAAGCGCATCGGTGCGTCGAACTCGCAGAACCCTGACGTCGAGCTGGAGAAGAGCAACATTTTGCTCCTCGGCCCGACCGGTTCCGGCAAGACGCTGCTCGCCCGCACGCTCGCCAAGATTCTCGACGTGCCCTTCACCATCGCCGACGCCACCGCGCTGACCGAGGCCGGCTACGTCGGCGAGGACGTCGAGAACATCCTCCTGCACCTCATCCAGGCTGCCGACTTCGACATCCAGCGCGCCGAGCGCGGCATCGTCTACATCGATGAGATCGACAAGATCGCCCGCAAGTCCGATAACCCGTCGATCACCCGCGACGTCTCCGGCGAGGGCGTGCAGCAGGCGCTCCTCAAGATCATTGAGGGCACGACCGCCAACGTCCCACCGCAGGGCGGCCGCAAGCACCCGCACCAGGACTTCATCCAGATCAACACCGCCAACATCCTCTTCGTCTGCGGTGGCGCCTTCGAGGGCCTCGACAAGGTCACGGAGAAGCGCCTCGGCCGCGACAAGCGTTCCCTCGGCTTTGGCGCTGAGTACCGCATGATCGACGCCCAGAAGCGCACCGACGAGCTGATGAAGCACGTCACCCACGACGACCTGCTCCAGTACGGTCTCATCCCGGAGTTCGTCGGCCGCCTGCCCATGGTCGTCAGCCTGGAGTCGCTCGATGCGGACGCGCTCGTACGCATCCTCACCGAGCCCAAGAACGCGCTCGCCCGCCAGTTCCAGCGCTTCTTCAGCCTGGACAACGTGGAACTGAGCTTTACGGACGACGGCCTCAAGGCCTGTGCCGAGGAAGCCATCCGCCACAAGACCGGCGCCCGCGGCCTGCGCACCGTGCTCGAAGATACGCTCATGGAAGTCATGTACGAGATCCCCTCGCGCGCCGACATCAAGAAGTGCGTCGTGAGCGGCGAGACGATCCGCAGCCGGAAGCGCCCGCTCCTCCTCACCCGCTCCGGCCAGAGCGTCGACGACGAGGCCGCTGCGGACGATGCGGAAGTAAAGGACGTCTCCGCCTGACGGTCGCGCCAAAGACAAATGACGAGGAAGCCCGCTGCAAGCGGGCTTCTTCGTCTTCTGCCCCAATCGGCCGGGCATCGTCCGCACGTGCCTCCTGTGCGTGCGTCACATCGTGATCTGGAGCTGCGCCTCGGACGCATTCGCACTCGCGATCCGTGCGTGGCGCGGCGCATCGATCAGTATGCGCGGCAACAGCGCCGCTCCACCGCCGTATAATCCCAGCGATGGAGAGAGCGGCACGCCCGGGGACACAGGGGGGCGTTGCGACGTCGAAGTTCGCCGTCCCCCGGCGGCGGCCCGATATCGTGCGCCGTCCGCGGCTGAACGCGCTCATCGACCGCGCCATCGGCGGCAAGGGCATCGTCATCGCCGCCCCTGCCGGCTACGGCAAGACCACCCTCGTCGTCGATTGGCTCCAGACCTCTGACTTCGCCGCCGTCTGGCTCTCCCTCGACCCCTGGGACGCCGAGCTCCCCACGTTCACCCGTGCTGTCGCCGCCGCTATGCGCCTCCGCTTTGACGCCGACGTCCCTCTCGGCGATGAGCGATTCTGGCAACCACGCACAGTCAGCACCGTCCTCTCGAACGTCATCGCCGAGAGGGATGAGTACGTCGTTCTCGTTCTGGATGACGTCCAGAATGTCGATTCCTCGCCCGACGTGATGGAGATGCTCGGCTACCTCCTCGAGCGGGCGCCCGAGAACCTGCACGTCGTCATGACCTCGCGCACGCACCCGCCGATCCCCTCGCTCGCGCGCCTCATGGCCCGCCGCGAGGTGGCCGCCGTCGGCGCAGGCGACCTCGCCTTCACCCCCCGCGAGGTGCGCGAGCTCCTCGCCACCCTCGGCCGCTCGGTCTCCGAAGACGAAGCCGAGAGCCTGTACGAGCGCACCGAGGGGTGGGCTGCGGCGCTCATCATCGGCGCCGGATCCGGATCACCTGAAGACGCCAGTGGCGGCCGAGCGCCCGGCCCCGCCGCCGGTCTGTCGCTCGCCGACTACGTGCACGGTGAAGCGCTGGCGGCCGTCCCCGAGGATCTGCGCCAGTTCATGCGCGCAGTCTGCCTCTTGCCCGTCTGGACCCCCGCCCTCTGCAACGACGTCACCCGCCGTCGCGACGGCGAGAAGATGCTGCGCGACGCCGCGAAGAGCGTGCTCTTTCTCACCCAGCACTCCGACGATCCGCCGTCGTATCGCTGCCACCAGCTCATGCGCTCCCTCTTGATGCAGCAGTATCGCACCGAGGACCCGGAGGGCTTCCTCGCCGCCGGCCGTGACGCCGCCGACACCCTCGCCCGCTTCGGCATGCTCAACGAAGCCGTCGAGCTCCTGTTCGATCTGGAGGAGTGGGACGCCGCCGCCGATACGCTCGCCGAAGTCGCCCCCCGCCTCGTGCAGCAGGGCCAGTCACGCGGCCTCGCCGAGTGGATCGACCGTCTCCCGCTCGGCGTCCGCGGCCAGCGTCCGGCACTCACCGTCTGGCGCGCCCGCGCCGCATACAAGCTCAAGGAGCTCGACGAGTCGTTGCGTCTCATCGAAGACGCCCTCCATATGCTCCGCCAGCAGGACGATATCCCCGGCATCGTCAAGGCCCTCTTCGTCCGCGGCGAGGTCCAGCGCATGAAGGGCTACAACGACGAGGCCCTGGACACCTTCAACGAGGCGCGCGCCCTGCTCGACGCCGGCGCCGGGCAGGATCTCCAGCTTGTCGGCGACGTCCTTCGCAACATCGGCACCACGCACACCCTCTCCGGTGATCTGGACGCGGCCATCGACGAGCTGGAGGAGGCGCGACGGTTGCTGGAACAGGTCGGCGATCTCCAGGGCATCGGCGTCACCTGCACGTCGCTCGCCCAGTGCTACAGCCGCCGCGGCGAGCCTCTGCAGGCGATCGGCGCACTCCAGCGCGCGCAGTCGGCGTTCGAACGCGCCGGCAACACCTTTGATCTCGGCATCACCCTCAACAACACCGGCATGGTCTACTACGAGCTCGGCGAGTTCGAGCAGGCGCTCCAGGTGTACGACCGTGGCATCCGCCTTGTGCGCGGCACTGGCGATGTCTGGAGCGAAGCCTTCATGATGGCCGGCGTCGCTGAGACGTACCGCTGCGTCGGCCGCCTGGATGAGAGCCTCGCGACCTACCAGGAGGTCGAGCCGCTCGCCCTGGGTCTGCAATCGGGAGCGTTGATCGCCGAAGTTACTGAGGGCCTCGCTCTCACCCGCCTCGCCCTCGGCCAGGGTGAAGAGGCCCTGCAACTCGTCAGGAGCGTCGAGCCGAAACCCTCTGACGGCCCGGCGCGCGGCGCCCAGCACGCCCTCGTCGAGGCACAGATCGCCCTCACCCGCGGCGACACCTCCGCCGCCTTGAAGTTGATCGATGCCGCTTGGCGCGTGCTGGAGCCCGTCGACGATCGGCACCAGATGGCGGTGACTGCCTTCCTGCGCGCGCGTGCCCTCTTCGAGGGCAATCAGCCGCGCAAGGCCATGACGGAGCTCGAGCGAGCCGCCGCGCTCTGCGATCAGCTCGGCTACCGCCGCTTCCTCCGCCCCTACGCGCTGTCCGCGAGCGAGATGTTCGATTACGCGCTCGCCAGGCACATCGCCGAGCCGCTGATCCGCGAACTCGCCGATGAGCCGCGCGACCCGGCCGCCACGTCGGTCGAGCGGGCCGCGGCCGCGCCCAACATGCTCGCGCCCGTCAAGGCATTTGGATTCGGGCGAGGCAGCGTCCTCGTCGGCGAGCGCCAGGTCTCCGACCTTGAGTGGCGAAGCGAAAAGAGCAAGGAGATGTTCTTCTTCCTGCTCTCGCGCCGTGAGGCCGTCACGAAGGAGGCGATCTTTGGCGCACTCTGGCCGGATCTGCCCGAGTCGAAGTGCAACAGCAACTTCCACTCCAGCCTCTACCGCCTGCGCCGCGCCCTCTTCCACGAGTGCGTCGTCCGCGACGCCGACGGCAACTACCTGCTCAACCCGAAGGGCGATTTCACATCAGACGTCGACGCCTTCAACGCCGCCATGCTCGAAGCCGAGGTCGCCCGTGACGACGCCGCCCGCGCCGCGAAGCTGGAGGACGCCGTAGCCCTCTACAAGGGCCCGTACCTCTCGACTGTCTACAGCGAGTGGGTCGACCCCATTCGACGCGAGCTGGAGGAGCGCTACATCGAGGCCGTCAACGAGCTCGCCGCGCGCAAGCTCCGCGCCGGTGCCTTTGAAGAGGCCCTGGTGCTGTTCAAGGCACTGGAGGGTGTCGACCCGTACAGCGAGGCCGCCGCCCACGGCATCATGCGTTGCCAGCTCTCTCTCAACGACGGTCCGGCCGCGGCCCGCCACTACCGCCGCTTCCGCCAGTTGCTGCGTGACGAGTTGGATGAGGAGCCGTCCGAGCGCCTTGCCGAGCTCTACCGCGAGGCCACGGTTCGTAGCTAGATCAGCCCGCGCTCAGCTGGCTTTGGCGGTGACTGCCTTCGCGGCCGCCGGCTTCGCCGCGATGATCCCCTTCGAGCGCCGTTGCTTCTCCAGGTCCACGTCCGGGAACTCGGTGTGCAGTCCGGCGCAGTACACCCGCGCGGTTACAATCCGGTCCCCCTTGATGGTCAGGAGATAGACCTGCCGCAGCGTGCGCTGCTGGTCGTCCGGCTGCGTCTTCCACGCAACCTCCAGCTCCAGCGTCGCCGCGCCGCGCGCCCCGGACGTCTCGCTGCTGTAGATCACCTGCGAGCCGGACCCGGGGCTGTACCAGACCTCAATCACCCGGGCCACCGTGGTCGGATCCTCCGCTACCCAACGCCCCGTCGGCGTCCAGGCCTGGAAATCCACCGGATTCGAGAAGAGCTTCCCGGCCGTACTGAACTTGCGCGACTTGATCGCTGCCAGTAGCTGGCCGGGCACGGTGCTGGGCATGGCGGTATCCCCTCGGATTGCTCCCGGGCGCTCGGGATTCTCGGGCACACTTAGTGTACCGCACCGCCGCGCACCGAGGCGAAGCGGCAATCAGAACGGCTTGTACGACCTGCGAATGGTCGCTACTTGCCCTTATTCTGCTTCGGTTTCTTGGGCTCGCGGCCGCCCTTGTCCTTCTTACCCATCTCGTGGCTCCTTCCCGTAGGCTAACCTAAGCCTCAAGAGAGATACTGCAATCGCTTGAACAGCCGGTTCTTCGACCGCTCCTGCGCCTCAAAGACCCCCTCCACCCCCGTTGGCTTGGTCGCCTCCAGCCTCGCGAACGCCGCGTTCAGCGCCGCCAGCTCCCCCGCCTTCAGCTTCACCGTCCGCCCGTCGAAGTCCCGCTCCCGGAGCACCGGCAGCCCTTCCAGCACGGTGCCATAGTGAGCGTACAGTCCCTTGTAGGCGTTCAGATACTCGTCGCTCAGCTTCACGGCGACATGGCCCGGCGGCATCCGGACGGGCTTGCCCTGAAGCGGCTCAAGTTTCATCAGCCAGAGCTTAGACAATCGACCCCGCCCGGGCAACGTCGTGACTCCTTCCCTCCTCGGAGAGGCTGCACGCTTACCCCCCCGACGCCGACTATTGATTCATGGACGAGAGCTGGATCCTGCTCGACCCCGCCACCGGCCTGCACCGGGGGTGGTACTTCTGGCTGCGCGTGCTGGACGAGGTGAACCGCAGTGCCCGCTACGGCGCGCCGTTCGCGCTGCTCATCCTCGAAGCCGGCGTACATCCTGACTCGCCCCATCGCCTGCTTGACGACGCCGCGTCTCGCGTTCCCGCGGTGATTCGCAGCACAGACCTCGGTGGCATCCTTGGCGTCGGACGTGTCGGCGTTCTGTTGCCGCACCAGGATGTCGCTGCGGCCGATGTCGCCAAGCAGCGTGTCATGGAGCGGCTCGACCGCCAGGGTCCGGCCGGTGTGCGGTGGGACGCTCGCCTGCTCTGCTATCCCGGCGACGGGGCCGAGATCTCCAACCTGCTGACCACCGGATGCGAGCCTGACCGCGGTCACTCGCAGCGAGTAGAGGACCTCGGCAAGCTGGCCTGAGCGCAGGCCGCAGGCGTCCTTGATACATAGCCGACGATAGGGGTGTGAGGCTGTGTCGGAGGACTGGAAAGCACGTATTCTCCATGCTCGCCAATCGTACGAGCTGCGCCGTACCAGCTTGGGCGTCAAGACCCCCATGGCCCAGTCGTTCCGCCGCCTGATCCAGACGGCCATCGAGCCCGCGTTCCGCGAGGTCCAGCAGTTCGCCGCCGAGCAGGGCGTTACCTGCACCGTGGAATGCGAGCTCGGCGGTGTGCAGCCCCGCGCCATGTTCTGCATCCGGCCCTCGGGTCGCTCGATTCGCTACCAGTTGGACCCCGACGGCATGCTCGTCCGCGAGGTCGAAGGTGTGTACCACCGCCCGCTCGGACAGCGCAGGATCTGGAGTACCACCGAAGAGATGCTGCGACAGCTCACGCCCGGCTACGCCCGCGCCGCCGCCGCCGCCATCGTCCAGGATCATTTCCGTGCGGCCGCCCGTTCCGCTGCCGAGCACCCGCCTGAAGGCTGACCGTCGCCCTACGCCGCCCGCTCCGCATCGCGATAGCCGGAGCCTCCGCCGCGGGCGAACTCTGCCGCCTGCAGCACCACGCCCATCGACATCGTGAACGCGTCGCCCTCGTATGACGCCCGGTCGCGAAGGAACTGAGCCGCCCGCGCCGCCGCGGCGCGCGTGCCCAGCCCGCCCTCCTCCAGCATCGCCGCCAGGCTCGCGCCGACGCGCTCCGGCAGCCCCGGTATGACGCCCAGCCGCCGCTCCAGGAACGCCGCCAGCGCTCCGCCCCCCAGCTCCGCGATGTCGATCGCGTACGTCACCGCGTCACGCACGGCCGCCGGCAGCACTTCTGGCGTTGCGTCCAGCAGCACCGTCGCCGACCGCCACGGCACCTCGATCCGCTCGCCCGAACGCAGCCGCAGGATCCCCGTGCCTTGCCGCCCCGGGAGTAGCCACGTCCGCGCCAGATCAGCGAGCGCCGCCGGGTTCGCCGCGGCGTCCGTCACGCACAGGACGCCGCTCCACGCCGCGCACGCTGGCGGAGCCAGGTAGAACTTCGCTTCTTCGTCGTACGCCGGCACCACGTCCGTCGGCAGGACGCCCCCGGCGAGCGTAACCATCGGTGGCATCACCGCCGCCCACTGGCTCCTCTTCTCGCTCGGAGAGCGGAGGATATCCGCGACGTCGTCGCCCGCATGCTGCGCCTCGATCGCCCGGTGGTGCTGCGGGTCGAACACGCGCAGCACCGCTCCTGCGGCGAAGATCGCGTACGGCAGCTCCGCCTGGCCCTTCAGCGCGGACCCGATCGCCGCCGCGATCGCCGGCTGCTCGTCCCGCGCCGCGCCGGTGATCGCCACTGTTGCGCCGCTTGTCACCGCCTGTCCGATGACGTCCGCTGCCGCCTCGTCGATGTCGATCGCCGCAAGCCCCGCCCGCAGCTCGTCGCGCGAACAGCCGCACGCTGCCTGCGTCGCCAGCTGCCCCAGGTGTGTCAGCGCCACCGGCAGCGGCCCTGCGTACCAGGTCCGTTCTCGTGCCGTCGAAACCCGTGCCTGCCCTGTGTCCGAAAGCCTGACGCGCCCCAGCCGGTCGAAGTCCGTCGGGCCCGCGTCCGGCCGTACGAAGCCCTCGGCCTTCAGCGCGTCGACCGCGTTCGCCGCCACCGCATCCGGCACGCGCCAGTGCTTCGCGATGTCGATGACCGACATCGGGCCCTGGTACGCGAGCGTGCGGATACAGTGGTCTGCCACGAAGGACGGGGGCAGCCGGAGGTCGTCGATCGCGTTGTGATCGTCCCCGTGCTCCGTCATGTTGTCTCAGTATCGACATCAGTCGACGAACGAGAAGTCTCGCCCTCGTATCTCAAGGGGGCGCCGCCCCCGCCCGCGGGTATCGCCTGATGGCCCGAACCCTTACTTCCACCCGATACTCACCACGTGAACGACATCGGGATCTCCTGCGCGCCCCCGTCCGCGCCGCGCGTCGTTGTCATTGGCTCGCGGCGTGACCCGCTGTCTCACGGCGATGAGGATCTCATACGCGCATTGGATCGGCGCGTGCAACTCCTGCACGTCGCCGCCGCCTCGCCCGTCCGGCACTCGCTTCGCGCGTTCGCTCGGGCCTCTGACGCCATCTCGCACCGAGACTTCGAGGCTGTGCACATACTCGACCCCCGCTTCGCGCCGGTCGGGGCCGCCCTGCGCCGGCGCTACGGCATTCCGCTCAGCGTGTCGCTGCGACAGGCCGATCTCGACAGCCGCCACCCGTGGTCCCGCATTACCGCCCGCGCCTTCGCCGGCTTCGACCAGGCGTTCGCCTCCGACAACGGCCTCGCCCGGTCACTGCGTGCGTCGCGCGCCTGGCGCCTGCCGCTCAGCAGTCGTTCCTCACGCCGCCACCGAGTTGCCTTGGCCACAGCGTCGCGACGTCGACCGCGTGGCCCGCGCATTGCGCGGCGTCCGCCCCGGCCGCCTCGTCGTCGGCGTCCCCTGGCCCGAGAATCGCAACGACTTCCGCTGGTTCCGCGACCTCGTCCGCCCCGGCCTCACCACCAACCCGGTGTGTCTCTTGTTCGGTGTGCCGAGTCGGCGCGAAGTCAAGTGGATGCTGCGTCCCTCGACGGTTGGTGCCGCCGAGTACCGAATACTGCCCGGACGCATCGACGCGAGCGTGATCGCCGCCATCGCCCGCGCCGTCGATGCCTTCGCCGTCCCGTCGCCGTCAGGCACGACCCCCGCCGGCGGCGCCGCCGAGCGCTCCCTCGCCCTGGCCGTCGGCGGCGCGCCCATCGTCTCCGACGTCAGCGCCCACGAGCCCGTGTTCGCTCACGAGGACAACGCCTTCCTCTCCGAGACCTCGGACGAGCGTGCCTTCGTCGCCACCCTGGACCGTCTCCTCGCGCTTCCCGCCGTGCAACGCCACTTCCTCGGCGAGGAGTTCGCTCGCTTCACGCTGCAACGCTTCCCCTGGTCGGCCGTGGCCGATGTCTACGCTGATCGCTTCTCCGCCCTCGTCGGTCGTCCGCTGATCCCCGCCGAGCTGCGCGCCGCGTAGCACTCCAAAACGCCAAAAGGCGCGCTTCATCACACCTGTCGATAGAGGTGCGGAAGTCGCATAATCTTCTCGATGACACCAGCGCGGCATTGCCTCGGCGCGCGACGCATGACCTGGATCGACGCACGTGCGCGGTTTGCCGTCCTGCTGGCGCTCGTGGTCGCCGTCGTGCTCGCCACCGGCCCGCGCAGCTCCCACGCGCAGACGCCGGACGGCGCGCTCCTCGACCGCGTGATCGCCTCCTTGAGCGTCAACGAGCGCATCGGCCAGCTCGTCATGGTGAACTTCGTCGGCGACGACGTCAGCGCCTCCTCCGACGTCGCCACCCTCATCCGTGACTACAACGTCGGCTCCGTCCTCGTCACCGCCAGCAACGGCAACATCGTCAACCGCGGCGACACCGCCGCCCAGCTCTCCACGCTCACCCAGGGCCTGCAGCAGCGCGCATTCGACGCGAGCGCGCGCAACGACGGCGCCGACCAGTACTTCCTCCCACTCTTCATCGCCACCGATAACGAGGGCGATCTCTTCCCGTTCACGAACGTCACGAACGGCTACACCGCCGTCCCCAACAACATGACCATCGGCGCCACGTGGAGCAAAGACGAGGCGGAGTCCACCGGCTCTATCGTCGGGAGCGAGCTGAGCGCAGCCGGCGTCAACATGCTGCTCGGCCCGGTCGTCGACGTCCTCGCCAATCCCCGCTCCGGCGGCAGCGGCGACATCGGTATCCGCTCCTTCGGCGGCAACCCGACGTGGGTCGGCGAGCTTGGCCGCGCCTACGTCCGCGGCGTTCACACCGGAAGCGCCGGCCGCATGCTCACCATCGCCAAGCACTTCCCCGGCCACGGCGGTAGCGACCGCTCGACCGACAGCGAGGTGCCGACCGTCAACAAGTCGCTCGCCCAGCTCCGCGCTACCGACCTCGCCCCCTTCGCGGAGGTCGACCGTCAGGACGGCGACGATCCGGAGGGCGTCACCGATGGCATGATGGTCTCCCACATCCGCTACCAGAACTTCGAGCCCGGCTCCACCGCCCCCTTCA
Source organism: uncultured Chloroflexia bacterium (assembly GCA_963843685.1). Lineage (GTDB taxonomy): Bacteria > Chloroflexota > Dehalococcoidia > DSTF01 > JACRBR01 > DASQHL01. The sequence goes on along the minus strand of CAWJLO010000010.1, from coordinate 323,161 downwards.
CCGGCCCCATCTCGCTCGATGGCGCCGGCCTCGGCACGCTGATGCAGCTCCCGGAGTTCGCCTCCTGGCGTCAGGATCACCTCGTGATGAGCGACTCGCTCGGCGTCCCTGCCGTCAAGAAGTGGTACCAGCAGCAGCAGGGCGCCACGGAGTTCCCTAACCGCACCGTCGTCCACGATGCACTCATGGCCGGCAACGACCTGCTCCCGCTCGTCGAGTTCGAGAAGGACCCCGCGAACCCCGGCTGGAAGGACTACCAGCTCCCCGTCATCGAGGACAGCATCCAGTACATGCGCGACGAGTACACGCAGGACCCGGACTTCCGCCGCCGCGCCGACGACGCCGTCCGCCACGTTATCGCCGCCAAGCTCCAGCTCTATCCCAAACTGCAGCTCGCCGACGTGCTCGCCAATCCCCCGCTCCCGGACGACGAAGCCGCAGCCGCCGCCGACGATATGCGCGCGCTCGCCGCCGACGCCCTCACCCTCATCCAGCCGCCCACCGTCGCCGACCTTCGCGCCCGCCTCCCCCGCGGCCCGCAGTCGCCCGAGAAGGTCGTCATTGTCGAGTGCTGGGACGACTGCTACCCCTACCGCGTGATGCCGCAGTCGAACTTGCAGCAGGCGCTGCTCGCCGCCTACGGCCCGGCCGGCGCCGGTCGCCTGAAACCGGACGACGTCAGCACCATCAGCTTCGGCGATCTCGATGCCTGGCTGTCTAACCCCGACGATCCCGCCAACGCAGCGACGAAGCAGGTCGTGACCGACGCCTCGTGGCTGATCTTCGCCCTCACCGAATACAACCCCGTCGATCATCCGGCGTCCGGCGCGGTCAAGCGCTTCCTCGATAGCCCCCCCGTCGACCTGCGCAACAAGAACCTCGTCGCCATCGCGTACAACGTCCCCTACCATCTCGATTCAACGGAGATCAGCAAGCTCTCGGCCTACTTCGCCGTCTACAACAAGACGTCGTACGCCATCGCGGTCGGCTTCCAGGCGCTGTACGGCGACGCCACTCCGAAGGGCCACCCGCCCGTCGATGTCAGCGGCATCTTCTACAGCGTCGCCTCCGCCGTCCAGCCCGATCCCGCGCAGCAGATCCGCGTGCAGCTCTTCGGACAGGATCCCGGCTCCGTGAAGGACGCCCGCACCATTCCGCTCGTCGCCGGCCCCGTGCTCGATAACAACGGCGAGGTCGTCCCCGACGGCACGACCGTCTCGTTCACCCTCACGCGCGACGGCGGCGCTACCACTACCGCCTCCGCGCCGACGAAAGACGGCTTTGCCGGCGCGCAGCTCGCCTTGTCCGGCCCCGGCAGCTACTCCGCCTCCGCCGGCGCCGGATCGGCGACGTCGTCGCCGCTCACCGTCACCGTGCTCGCATCGACCACGCCCCAGCCCAGCCACCCCGCCCCCGCCCGCCGCCACCTCCGGCAAGGGCGGCGGCTCCGGCCTGCTCCCCCCTCGTCGTCATCGTCCCGGTGCTGCTCGCCTTCGGGATCGCGATCTCGTTCGGCGCCGTTGTGTTCACGCGCCGCATGCGCACCGCCGCCCGGCGGGCGACCCGGTCCGGCGAGGCCGCCGCGATCGCGTCCGAGCCCGCATCAGCGGCGCCCGCAGCCCCGCCGGAGCCTCCTGCCCTGCAGGTCGATGCCGACACGCGTCGTGTCTTTGTGCGTGGTGTCGAGGCCCGCCCGCCACTCTCGAACGAGCAGTTCCGCCTGCTGCTCTACCTGTACGAACGCTCTGGAAAGGTCGTCGGCCGCGAGGAGTTGGTGCAGCACGTCTGGCCCGACGCGCACGCCGAAGGAGTGTCAGAGGAAGCGCTCGATGCCCTCGTCCGCCGCGTACGGGAGCGCATCGTCCAGGCCGGCGGCGAGCGCTCCTACATCACCACCCTCCGCGGCCAGGGCTTCCGCCTCGAGGTCTGAAGACCTGTCCGTTCGCGCCTCGCCCGGCCGCGAGCACGCGTAGGGGCGGACCCGCGTGTCCGCCCTCCCCGCTCGCCACCTGGCCGTTCTAAGACCAGGACGAGCGCAGCCGACCGCACGCGCAGACATCGATCGCGTCCCGACGTCATCCTGATTCGTCATCGGTCTGTCATCCTGAGCGAAGCGAAGGATCTCGGCCATGCACAGCAGCACGCCTACTGGCGTTGGCGGCTGCCGCTCGGACGACCGACCATCGCCTCAGCTCGTCACGCCGGCGTGCCCAGCTTCTTGAGTCGCTCGATCATCCCCTTCAGCAACTCTTCGTCCCGCTTCAGCTCCTGCCGCATGTCGAAGTTCTCGGTCTTGCCGATCTCCATGCGCAGGTCGCCGAGCGCGCTCTCCAGCGTGCGCAGCAACAGGCCGCTCTCTTCTTCCGAGTGGACCGTGAACGCCATACTCCCTCCCTCTGATCGATCAGACGCCGTCTCTCCATACAGTATGGCTCTCGTACGTTGGTCAGCGCTTGGGTGATCTGGAAACAGAAAGAGCGGCCATTTGGCCGCTCTGTTGTGTGCTGTTGGTAGCAGCGGTTGGATTCGAACCAACGACCTACCGATTATGAGCCGGTTGCTCTAACCCCTGAGCTACGCTGCCGTGCCTCGGTCGATCGGAAGGGAAATGGCGCGCTTGGCGGGACTCGAACCCACGGCCTCTACCTCCGCAGGGTAGCGCTCTATCCACTGAGCTACAAGCGCACGCTCGCTGCCGCACGGCGTGACAACTGGTGCCGAGGGCGGGATTTGAACCCGCACGCCCTTGCGGACACTACGCCCTGAACGTAGCGCGTCTGCCGTTCCGCCACCTCGGCGTGGTGCCCGGCGCGCGGCTCCCGGATTGTAGCAACCGCCCCGATCCCCTACAAGCGACGCGCCGTCACGCCCGCGCGTCCTTGAAGGCCCAAACACACCGCTGCTAGAATGCCCCGCGCGTCGCGGGCCGCATCGCGCGCCGAGTGCGTCCCAGGGGCGGTTGGCTCAGCTGGTAGAGCGCTTCCTTCACACGGAAGAGGTCACAGGTTCAAGTCCTGTACCGCCCACCATCACCACCTTCTCGACCAGAGATCGGCGTAGCGACCGAGCCGCTTGCCGCCCCCCGATCCCCCCACCTACACTGCCGCTGATGTTTCGGCGCCCCGCACTCGTCGCGCTTGCATGTATCGCGGTCGCCGCGATCGTCGTCTTCGCCTGCCGCAGCAGCTCCTCCGGCGACAAGACCCCCACCCCTGCGTCCACCACCACGGCGTCCGGTACGTCGGAAGCCTCGCCCGTCCCCTCATCCACGCCCGACGAGCGCATCCGCGGCGTCGATCTCGCCAACGTCGCCGACGTGAAGCAGGCGCTCGCCGCCGCCGGCAGCCAGTTCCAGCCTGAGCGCGTCATCTACGCCGACCTCACCGGCACCGGCCAGACCGACGCCGTCGTCCCCATCGCCTCCGGCGGCACGCTCGGTGACGTCGAGTTCCTCGTCCTCGCGCCGGATGACAGCGGCGGCGCCAGGACACTGCTCGACGGCAAGCCCACCGGGCAGCTCGGCCTCGCCGTCGATGTCGTCGCCGGCAAGCTCGTCATGACCGAGCCCGTCCCCGGTCCGGACGACCCGGAGTGCTGCCCCAGCCAGCTCAAGAAGACCACCTACGCCTGGGACGGCAGCCAGTTCGTCGTCGAGTCCACTACGACCGAGACCAACCCTAACGGCGGCGCCAAGGGCACCCCCTCGCTCCCCAATCCCGCGCGCTGAATCCGATCCACCTGCCATTCGGCGTCACGACATGTGCCGCAGCGCCCCCGCAGAAGCCGCACTCACGCGCGTATCATGAAGTGCAAGACTGGAGCGTGACCGATGCCGAATCGTGAGACCGTGCTGCACCTCAAGGACGGACTGAAGTTCGAAGCCCACACCCCCTCCGGATTCGACTTCACCATCGACTCTATCGTCACCCCTGAAGAGAAGCTCACCGCCCCCACGCCCATGGAGCTCCAGCTCGTCGCCCTTGGCGGCTGCACCGCCATGGACACCATCTCCATCCTCCGCAAGATGCGCCAGGACGTGACGGACTACGACGTACGTCTCACAAGCACCCGCGCCACGGAGCACCCGAAGCGCTACACCTCGGTCCAGCTCACCCACGTCGTCCGCGGCCGCGATCTCTCCGAACCCAACGTCCGCCGCGCCATCGAGCTCACCATGACCCGTTACTGCCCCGTCTTCGCCATGCTCAACCCGACCGTCGACATCACCGAGCGCTACGAGCTCATCGACGAATCCGGCGGTGCCACCATCACCGGCGAAGTGCCCCTTCCCGCCACTGAGGCCCAGTCCGCCAGCTAACGGCCGGGCCCGCCCCTTCGAGTTGCCTCTCGTTGAAAATGCAACCAGTTGCAGATACAATGGGAAGCAGCCCAATGGTGAGCCATTCCGTCGCTGCCGATACTCTCCCGGGAGACTTGATGCACCATCTCGAGATCGTGTCGCAGCTCGACGCGCAGCACCTCGCGCAGCTCCCGGAGCTAATCGAAGCTGCAACTGCCGCCGACGGACACGAGCCCCTCGGCGAGCACAAGTTCCTTCGCCTCTGCCGTGGTGACGATCTCGCCGCAGCCGTCCTCGCCTTCGAGAACGACCGTCTCGCCGGCTACGCCCACACCGTCACCTACGGCGAGGGCGCCGGCCGTCGCGCCTCCTGCGAGATCGTCGTCCACCCCGGCTTCCGCCTGCGCGGCATCGGCCGCATGCTCATCTCGCACGCCATCATGCACGCCCACAGCCAGGACGCTCGCCGCCTCGACCTCTGGGCCTACAACGACAGCGTCGCCAGTGCCCGCATCGCCGGGCAGTTCGGCTTCCGCCCCGTTCGCCGCCTGCTCCACCTCCATCGCCATATGAGCGACCTCCCGGCGGCGACGGCTCCCGCCTCGTCCTCCGTCCGCGCGTTCGTGCCCGGCGTCGATGAGCAGCCCTGGCTCGACCTCAACAACCGCATCTTCGCCGCCCACCCGGAGAACGGCGTCTGGACCCTCGACGACCTCCGCGCCCGCATGGCGCAGCCCTGGTTCGACCCGCAAGACTTCCTCCTGCTCGAGGTCGATGGCGCGCTCTCCGGCTTCTGCTGGCTGAAGGTGGAAGAGCGCGCGGGCGAGGGCCGCGTCGGCGAGATCTACGTCATCGGTACCGCCCCCGAGCGCCAGGGCCAGGGCCTCGGACGCCTGCTCCTCTCGCGCGGACTCGCCCACCTCGCGGCCCGCGGCGCCGCCGTCGCCGCCATCTACGTCGATCAGTCCAACGAAGCCGCCGTGCAGCTCTACGAGAAGGCCGGCTTCCACTACCACCACGTGGACGTCTGCTACCAGCGCGACCTCGCCGCGCAGGAGTTGGGCGCCGCCGCGGCCTGAACTCACCCTGCGCGCCTGTTCCGACTCCCTCCCATGGTCTACGATCAAGGGGTCCAGGGATGACGCCACGAAGGAGATCCCCATGCCCACCACACTCAAGGAAGGCGACCCCGCCCCCACGTTCGATCTCGAGAACGACCGCGGCGAGCACGTGAAACTCGCTGACCTCAAGGGCAAGTGGGTCGTGCTCTACTGGTACCCCAAGGACGACACGCCCGGCTGCACCACCGAGGCCTGCGAGATCCGCGACAACTGGTCGCTCATCTCCGGCGACGCCGAACTCTTCGGCATCTCGCCCGACGATGTGAAGTCCCACCAGAAGTTCCGCGACAAGTACACCCTGCCGTTCCCGCTGCTCGCCGATCCCGACCACGCCGTCTCGGACGCGTACGGCGTCTGGGGCCCGAAGAAGTTCGCCGGCCACGACTACATGGGCGTCGACCGCTCGACCTTCATCATCGGCCCGGACGGCAAGGTCGCCCGCGTCTTTCCGAAGGTGACGCCCGCCGGCCACGCACTCGAGATCATGCAGGCGCTGAAAGAGTTGAAGAGCTAGCTTCCAGCTCCACACGAGGGAAATTCATGCCACAGGGAAAGTGCTCATTCTGCGGGACGTTCGTCACGGGCGGTGGCGTCGCTATGGGCAAGCACTCCGTCGCCTGCACCGCCTGTGCCCCGCTCGCCAACAAGTGGCTCGAAGAGCACGGCCAACTCCCGCCCGCCGAGCCGCCGGAGAAGGCCGAAGCCGAGCCGGCCTGACCTGCTAGCTAAGCCCGTGCTCGATCTTCATTCGCCGCGTCTTCGCAGCCTGGCGCGCGAGCGTGCGGATCGTCCACAGCAGCCAGAACGTCGTCCAGCCCGCCAGCATCATCCCGCTCATCGCGATCCGCGTCGTGTCCGTGATCGGCTCGATGTCCACGCCGTCGTGCGTGATGTCGATCACCGCTACCGGCGTCGATGAACCGCCGCCGCCACCGCCGCCCCCTTCACCTTCGCCGCCACCCTCGCCGTGTGAGCCATCTTCGTTCGGCCCCGCGCCCGACCCCGCGCCGCGCCCGAACCCCACGCCGAACCCGAACGCCACCCGCGCCACCGGGATCAGTGTGTGCCCGTCGCGCTCCACCGGCGAGCCGAAGCAGACGCTCGCCCCCGTTTCCTCCGCCACGGTGCTGACCCGGTGGACGATCTCGTCCATCGTTGATGCAGTCTCCATCACTTCCTCCTCTTCGGCCTCTTCGCCCTGAACATGCGTGTGAGCACGATCGCCGCGATCGGCGCCGCCAGGAACGCGGCCGCCGGCGGTCCCTCGTTGCGTTCCGGCATCGAGATCCGCCGCAGTGTGTCCCGGTCACGCACCAGGAGCGTCACCGCCTCCTCCGTCTGGAACACGACCCCGCGCCCGCCCGCCCGTACGTCGATCCCCCGCCGCCGCACCACCGCCTCGACGGTGCGTCCCGGCCCGTCGGCCACCGGCACTGTCCGCAGTTCGTCGGTCCAGAGCTGAGCCATGCGTCGCCTCCACCTCAATCATGCCCTCGCGCGCCGTCCTTGACAATGGCTGTCCGCCTGCGGATTTCGTATCAACCGCGTCCCGCCAGTGGCGTCCGCACCCGAACTGTGCCACTATCGCGCTCACGAGGAGGGGGATTCACATGGTCAAGCTCATCTACTGCATCTCGAAGAAGCCTGAGCTCAGCGTCGAGGAGTTTCAGCGCTACTGGCGCGACACGCACGCCCCCATCGCCGCACGCATCCCCGGCCTCCAGCGCTACGTCCAGTGCCACACCCTGCCCGAGCTCTACGCCCGCGACACCCCGCCCGCTTTCGACGGCGCCGCCGAGCTCTGGTTCAAGGATCTCGCCGCCCTCGGCGCCGCCATGGGCTCGCCCGAGGTCGCCGCCGCCATGGAGGACGAAAAGAACTTCATCGACCACACCCGCGTCGCCTCCTTCGTCACCGTCGAAAAGCCCGTCGTCGAAGGCTGAACGGGAGCGCTACCCGCAGATCTTCGCCAGCGCCTCCTGCACCGCCGCCGATCGCTCCAGCACCGCGTCCGGGTGGTCCGCCACCACGAAGTTCACGTGCTCGCACCCCGCCTCCACGTACGGCGCGATGAACTCCGCCACTTCCGCCGGCGTCCCGTACGGCGTGTACTTCTCGAACGCTTCGAACGGCAGCCGGTAGAACGCCTGCATGCTCCCCGCCACCTTCTCCTTCGCCGCCGCCCGGTCCTCGTCCACCCCCATCCACACCTGCATCCCTCGCGGGAATCGCACGTCGCCCCTCCCCGCCTCCGCAGCGAACTCCGCGATCCGCTCGCCCGCCTCCGTGAACCGCCGCACCGATACCCAGATCCCCGTCCACCCATCCGCGTAGCGCGCCGTCCGCCGCAGCGCCGCGTCCGACCGTCCGCCCACCTGCATCGTCACGCCCGTCGGCCGGAACGCTTTCGGCCGCATCCGCACCTTGTCGACCGTAAAGTACTTCCCCGCGAACGACGTCTCCTCCTGCGTCCACAGCCCGCGCATGATCTGCATCGATTCGTCCGTCCGCCGCGCCCGCGTCTTCGGGTCGACCCCGCACGCCCACCACTCGTTCGGGTCCTCCCCGCCGATCCCGATCCCCAGGATCAGCCGCCCCCGCGAGAGCTGGTCGACCATCGCCGCCTGCAGCGCCACCGGCGTCGGGTGCCGCAGCGCAAGCAAATACACGCACGTCTGCAGCTCCAGCTTCGTCGTCACCGCCGCGATCGGCGCCAGCTTGATCAGCGCGTCGCTGCCCGACCCGTAGAACGTCACGTGGTCGCCGACGAACACCCCGTCGAACCCCATCGCCTCCGTCTGCTGCGCCCACGGCACGATGCGGTCGTCCGCGCCCCCGGCCGGGACGAATACCTTCGGCATCTTCAGCGCCATCGTTCTGCTTCCCCTCTACTTCGCGCTCGACGCCGGCCCCACCACCCCGTCCTCCCGCATCCGCGCGATCTCGTCCCACGTGTACCCCGCCTGCAGCAGCACCTCTTCCGTGTGCTCGCCGTGCTGCGGCGCCAGCCGCGGGATCGCCACCGGCTCGCCGTCGACGCTGATCCCGATCCCCGTCAGCCGCACCGGATCGTGCCCCGGGTACTCGACCTGCTGCACGTAGCCGTTCGCCACCACCTGCGGGTCCGCCGCCACCTCTTCGTAGTCCTGCACCAGCGCCGCGAACATCCCTACCTTGTTCAGCCGATCCACCCACTCCCGCGCCGGCTTCGTTGCGAACACGCCGTCCAGGATCGCGATCAGCGCCTCCGCGTTCGTCCCGATCCGCCCGATGTACGTCTGGAACCGCGCGTCGTCCGCCAGCTCCGCCCGCCCGATCGCGTGCGCCACGTCCGGCCACGCCCGGTCCAGCAGCATGCCGATGACGAACCACTTGCCGTCGCCGCCCCGATACTCGCGCCAGAACGGCCGCGATCCGCCGCGAAACATCCGCGGTCGCAGCTTCCCCGTGAACAGGTGCGTCGCGATGTCGAACGCCTGCAGCGAGATCTGGCTCCCCAGCAGCGACGTGTCGAGCCGCATCCCCTGCCCCGTCGCGCTCCGGCTCAGCAGCCCCGTCAGCACCGCGATCGTCGTGTGCAGCGCCCCCACCTGGTCCGCGATCGGCACCTGCGCCGGGATCGGCGGGTCGTCCGCCTCGCCGTTCGTGCTTGCGAACCCGCCGCGCGCCTGCGCCAGGATGTCGAACGCCCCCGCGTCGGCGTCAGCCCCCGCCGGCCCGAACCCCGACGCCTGCACGTACACGATCGACGGGTTCACGGCCGAAAGCGCCTCGTACGTCAGCCCCAGCCGCGCGATCGCCCCGATCCGGAAGTTGTTGACGAACGCGTCCGCCGTCGCCGCCAGCCGCAGCAGCACGTCGCGCCCCGCCTGGTGCTTCAGGTCCAGCGCGATCGACCGCTTCCCCCGGTTGTGCGCCTCGAAGTAGCTGCTCAGCCCCAGGTCGGGGTTGTGCCACGCGAAGCGCCCCGGGTCGCCCGACGCGCGCTCTTCGATCTTCACCACGTCAGCGCCCAGGTCGGACAGCATCGCCGTGGCGTACGTCCCCTGCTGCCACACGGTCAGGTCGAGGATGCGGATGCCTTCGAGCGGTCGTCGCATTGTGGGATTCTCGCGCCGGAGCGACGCAGTGTCCAGAACAACCCTGATTGACCGCCTGAGGGCCATCCCCTACAACGTGCGCATGTCCGAATCCGCACTCGACACGCCCGAGATCTACGAGCGCCTCGATCCGGAAGGGCTCTACGCTCGCATCCACGGCCTCCCGGCTCAGATCGAGGAGGCGTACGTTGCCGCGCGTGCCCTCGCCCTGCCCGCAACCCATCACGACGTCGATCGTGTCGTCGTCATCGGCATGGGCGGCTCCGGCATCGGCGGCAGCCTCCTCCAGGCGCTCGCCGTCGATGTCGCTGCCAGGGTGCCTGTCTCCGTCGTCCGCGGTTACGGACTGCCGGCATGGGTTGGCGCGAGCACCCTCGCCATCGCTTCATCGAACAGCGGCAACACCGAGGAGGTGGTCGCCGCCACCGAAACAGCCGTCGCCTCCGGCGCGCGCTGCGTCGTCGTCACCACGGGCGGCCGCCTGCTCGATCTGGCGCGGCAGCACGATCTCCCGGCGCTCACCTTCGCCTGGGACGGCGAGCCGCGCTCCGCCCTCGGCTGGAGCTTCGCCTCGCTCCTCGCCATCACCGGCGCGCTCTCGCTGCTTCCGGATCCGGCCCCGGATCTCCACGCTGGCGTCGCCGCCATGCGCACGCTGCTCGAATCGACCAACCGCGACGCGCCCGTGACTGCCAACCCCGCCAAGCAGCTCGCCGCTCGCCTCGCCGGCAAGCTCCCCGTCTTCATCGGCGCACAGGCGCTCGCCCCCGTCGCCTATCGCTGGCGCACGCAGTTCAATGAAAACGCGAAGTGCTGGGCCGTCGCCGACGAGCTCCCCGAGATGAACCATAACGCCCCGCTCGGCTACGGCGCTCCGCCCCCGCTCCTCCCGCTCCTGCGCGTCGTCCTCCTCCGCCACGCCGCCGTGCACCCCCGCATCGCCCTGCGCATCGACGCGACGATGCAGCAGCTCGCCGATGCCGGTGTCTCCGCCGAGGTCGTCGACGTGCCCGGTTCATCAGTCCTTGAGCAGATGCTGTGGGCAGTGCAGTTTGGGGATCTGACCAGCTACTACGCCGGATTGCTCAACGGCGTGCACCCGTCGCCGGTCGGCGCGCTCGACTGGCTCAAGCGCTACCTCGCCGAGCGCTAACCGCCCGGTACGCTCGTCGTTGGCGACTCCAGCAGGTGGTTCGCGTCGATGTCGGCGCCCAGCACGACGATGATATCGACGTTGTCGGCCGAGAGTGCCACCTTCTCGTCAGCCGTGCCGTCCCGCACCTGTTCGGGCGGGATCTGCAGCCAGTTCGCTAGCAGGTATGCGTTCTGCCGGTTGTTGCCGTTGAGATCGATGATCTCCGTCTGCGCGTGATCCGTCCCGTCGGGCGCGTTCGCGATCGCCAGCTCGTTCTGCGGATACCCCTTGCCCGCGATGAACGCCTCGATGCGTGTCGCCAGCCCGTCCGTCGCCGTCCCGTTCTGGATCTGCACGAACACCGGCTCCGGCGTCACCGTCGCCTGGGCGACGTCCGCCGGTTGCACTGCGAACACCGACTGCACGATCTCGTGGATCCGATCCGGATTCCCGACGAGCACCTCTGCCCCCGCCGGCGTCGTGTACGGTGCCGTCGCCGGCCCCAGCGACACCGCGTGGATCGAATCCTGCACCTGGCTCGCGAGCAGCGCGTAACCCGGGATCAGCGGGTCGCTGATGTCCGTCTGGATCGCCGTCTTGTACTTGTCCCAGAGCCCCTGCGCGTTCGAGAGCACGTTCAGGCTCTTCGCCTTCTCGATCGCTGCGAAGATCACGCGCTGCTGTCGCTGGATGCGGTCCAGGTCGTCGCTGTTGAACCGCACGCGTGCGTAGGCAAGCGCATGCTCGCCGTCCATGTGCTGCGGCCCCGGCTTGAAGTCCACAGGGAAGTAGTCGCCCGGAAGCTCCGTCTCTGAGTAGTACGGGTCGACGACTTCGGTCGGCACGTTGAGGTCGATCCCGCCGAGGTCGTTGATCACGTCCTCGAACCCCTTCAGGTCGATGATCACGTAATGGTCGATCTTGATATCGAACGGGTCCGCCGCCAGCACCTGCTCCAGCAGCGCCACGCCGCCGCCGTCATAGCCGCCAAGCTCGCCCTCGACGTACACCGTGTTGATGCGGTCCTGGTACGTCCCGCCGCCCTTGGCCGGGATGTTCACCATCAGATCGCGCGGAATGCCGACGATCCCGGTGGAGTGCGTCTTCGGGTCGATCCGCACGACGAACAGCGAGTCCGTCCGTGTCGGAATGTCGCCCTCGCGCGCCCGCCGGTCCAGCCCCATCACCAGGATGTTGATCGGCTCCGACGAGCCGCTGTTCCCCTTGGCGTCGATCCCCGGCGCCACGTTGAACACCGCCGGCAGGGTGATCTCGTTCCCGGGGGAGAAGATGCTGTCGACGCGCGTGATGATCACCAGCGCCAGGTACGCCGAAATCACCGCGAACAGCAGGATCGCCGCGCCGATTATCGTTCGTTGACCGCGGGTCGATCGGGAAGTGGTGGAGGGCGCGCCGCTTGACACTGAACCGAGCGTATCCGGCGAAGATCAGGCTGTCAAGCGAATGGGAGAGCCTTCATCCGCCGCCGATCGTTTCATTGACACTGCGCTTGGACGCCCCATATGATCCGCAGCGCGCCCGGCCCCGCTGGCCGCCGGGATCGCGCCAGATCGTGTGTTCGAAAAGGAGCGGTCGTATGCCCGACATCACCGTTGAAGAAGCCGTCAAACAGAACTGCCAGGCCCTGCTCATCGGCGACCTCATGCGCGTCATGAACGACCTCACCCCCGAGGCCATGGCCCAGGTCATGTCCAACGCTGGCGCCGGCATGGGCGCCATGCCCGCCCTCAAGTCCTTCGACATCCAGAGCCACGATGAGCAGGGCGACGACCACGTCTTCAAGATCAAGTTCGCCGGCGACCAGGACTTCACCGCCGTCGCCACCTGGCGCGACGTCGGCGGTCAGTGGAAAATCGCCGCGCTGGCAATGGAGCAATAGCAGATGAACGCTCAAGAATTCATGCAGGGACACGCCGACAAGGCCTGCGCTGGCAAGGTCGCCGAGATCATGGGCGATCTCACACCCGAAGCGATGACGCAGGTCATGCCGCTGATGGCCGGCGGCCCCAACCCCGCCACCGGCAACTCCGTCGTCCCCGTCCGCCAGGACGGCGACGACTACGTCTTCGACGTCACCTACACCGGCGACGGCGGCGCCTCCGCCTCCATGCGCGAGACCGTCCGCCAGATCGACGGCGTCTGGAAGATCATCAAGCTCGAGAAGCCCTCCTGAGCACTCCGTCTCGATCAAGAAGAAGAGCGGCAGGCGATACGCCTGCCGCTCTTCTCGTACTACGTGTCCGTGTTCCCGTCCCACAGGTTCCAGGTTCTCTGCACTACCCTATAACCTATCCCCTGTAACCTATCCCCTACCCGTGCGCCTTCTGAGCCTCTGCGATCACCTTCTGCGCGATGTGCGACGGCACTTCGTCGTAGTGGTCGAACTGCATCTCGAACGTCCCCCGCCCCTGCGTGATCGACCGAAGGTCCGTCGCGTAGCGCAGCACCTCCGCCAGCGGCGCCTCCGCGTCGATCACTGTGACCCCCACGTCCCCCGGCGACATCCCGTGCACCTTCGCCCGCTTGCCGTTGAGGTCGCTCATCACGTCGCCCGTGTTCGCCTCCGGCACCATGATCTTCATCGTCACGACCGGCTCCAGCAGCACCGGGTTCGCCTTCAACGCCCCCTGCTTCAGCGCCTGCGACCCCGCGAGCTTGAACGCCATCTCCGACGAGTCGACCGGGTGCTCCTTCCCGTCGAACAGCGTCACCCGCAGGTCCACCATCGGGAAGTGCGCCAGCGCGCCCTCATGCAGCGCCTCCTGCACCCCCTTCTCGACGGCCGGGATGTAGTTCCGCGGCACCGCGCCGCCCACCACTTTGTCCACGAACTCGAAGCCGCCGCCCTTGTTCGGCTCCACCGTGATCGCCACGCGCGCGTACTGCCCGTGCCCGCCCGTCTGCTTCTTGTGGATGTACTCGCTCTCGACCTTCATCGTCACCGTTTCGCGGTACGGCACGCGCGGCGGGTGCAGGTCCATCTCCACGCCGAACTTCCGCTTCATCTTCTCCGCCGCCACCTCGACGTGTGTCTCACCCATCCCCGAGATGATCGTCTCACCCGTCGTCTCGTCGCGGTGCACCACGAGCGTCGGGTCCTCCTCCGCGATCCGCTGCAACGACGGCCCCATCTTCTCGACGTCCGCCTTCCCCTTCGGTGTCACCGCCACGTTGAACGGCGGCTTCGGGAACTCGATCGCCGGCAGCGTCACCGCGTGCTCCTTCGTGCACAGCGTGTCGCTCGTCACGGTGTGCGCCAGCTTCGCCACCGCGCCGATGTCGCCCGCTGACAGCGACGGCGCGTGGTCCTGCGTCTTCCCTTTCAACACGATCAGCTGACCGATCCGCTCGTCCGCGTTCTGGTTCGCGTTCCACACGTGCGAGTCGCCCTTCAGCGTCCCCGACACAACACGCAGGTACGTCAGCCGCCCCACGAACGGGTCCGCCGCCGTCTTGAACACCAGCGCCGCCAGTGCCGCGCCCGCGTCCGCCTTCAGCGGCTCGTCGCCCGCCGCCCCTTTCGCCGTGCGCGGCGCCACGTCCGCCGGCGACGGGCAATCCTCCACCAACCCGTCCAGGAACCTCGACACGCCGATGTTCTTCGCCGCCGATCCCACGAACACCGGGCACACCATCCCCGCGGCGATCCCCTTCCGCAGCGCGCCCGTCAGCTCCTCGACGCTCAGCTCTTCGCCCTCCAGGTACTTCGTCAGCAGGTCGTCGTCCGCCTCCACCGCCGCCTCGATGATCTGCTCGTGCGCCGAGGCGACGGCGTCGGCCATGTCCGCCGGCACGTCTCCCGGCGTCCCCTTCTCGCCCACGTACGCCTTGTTCTCCAGCACGTTCACCACCCCGGAGAACGAGTCCTGTGACCCGATCGGCAGCTGGATCGGTGCGATCTTCTTCCCCCAGCGCTCCTGCAGCTGCTGCACCGTCTGCGCGAAGTTCGCGTTCTCCCGGTCCATCCGGTTCACGAACACCACGCGCGGCAGCTGCGTCGCCTCCGCGTGCCGCCACGCCATCTCCGTCCCCACCTGCACGCCCGACACTGCGTCCACCACGATCACGCCGATGTCCGCCGCCGAGATCCCGCTCTTCACCTCGCCGACGAAGTCCGCGTACCCCGGCGTGTCGATGATGTTGATCTTGTGGTTCGACCACTCGCACGGCACGATCGCCAGGCTCAGGCTGATCTTCCGCTTCACTTCGTCCGGCTCGAAGTCGGACACCGTCGTCCCGTCCTCCACCTTCCCCATCCGGCTCGCGCCCCCGCTCGAGAACAGCGCCGCCTCCGCCAGCGACGTCTTTCCCGTAGCACCATGCCCAAGGAGGACGACGTTGCGGATCTGCTCGGTCTTGTACTCTTTCATGCCGGATGTGTGCTCCTCAGATTCAGCCCACGAGCCTGACGATGCCCAAGAAAGCAAGGGAAACGATCATAACAGGCGTCCCCTCGGCCGCACAGGGCCCTTGAGCCCCCGGCCGAAAACTCAAGAGAGGGCCGGTGAGGAGCGCCATGAAGCTCCCCGACTACGAACCCGAGCCGCTCTCCGCCTGATCCTCGCCGCCTGTCCTCGGCCATGGAGCGACGCTGCCGTGGCCACGCACCGCCGGCCCCTCTCCCGGTACTATTCCCGGCGGCGGCAGGTGAGAAGGAGTATCCCCGCATCGTCACATCGATCGGCACCCTCAACGAAGGCCACCTCCACGCCTCCCTCCGCGAGCGCTACCTCCAACCTGGATGCGATGTCGAGGTCCGTCTCGACGGCTACGTCGTCGATGTGCTTCACCGTGACCTCATCATCGAGATCCAGACCACGAACTTCTCCGCCATCGCCCGCAAGATGCGCGATCTCGTGACGCGCCACCGCGTCCGCCTCGTGCATCCGCTCCCCCGCGACCTCTGGATCACGAAGCTCCCGCAGAAGAAGAGCGACAAGGGGAGCCGCCGCAAGTCCCCGAAACACCTCGACGTCATCGACGTCTTCGAGGAGCTCGTGAGCTTCCCCGAGCTCATCGCGCACGAGAACTTCCAGCTCGACGTCGTCCTCACCCAACAGGAAGAGCTGCGCCGCTTCGAACGGGGAAAGCGCTGGCGCCGCAACGGCTGGGTGACCGTCGAACGCCGCCTTCTCGATGTGCACGAGACCGTCTCGCTCCACGCCCCCGCCGACTACATGGCCCTCATCCCGAGCACCCTGCCGAGAGAGTTCCTCACCTCAGATCTCGCCGAAGCCCTCAACCGCCCCCGCGACCTCGCCCAAAAGATCGCCTACTGCCTCCGCAACTGCGGCCTCGTCGAGCGCGTCGGCTCCAAAGGCAACGCCGTCGTCTACTCGAAGACGGCCGCGTGGCCAGATCGCCGCGCTTCGGCCCGATTGACGGAAGGGACGCCACGACGACCGTGCAATACGCGGCCAGCATCGCCGACATCGATCGTGAGCGCGCCCGTCTTCGACGCCTCCTCCGCTCGAAGGACCCGGGCCTGCTCAATCGCCGTCCACCCAACGGCGCTTGGTCCGTCGTCGAGAACGTGCGCCACCTCCTCTTCGCCGAACAGCTCCACCTCGGCGGCTTCTTGTTCCGACGGTTCGAGTTCAGCCCCCTCGGCATGACGGGAATGACGGCGAAGAAGTACGCCATGGTCGGCAAGAAGGCGACGAGAGATGTCGACGAGGTGTTCGCCGAGTGGGACGCCCTCCACCGGCCGATTCGCGCCGCGGTGAAATCAGCGACCGGCCCAGAGGTCGAAAAGGCGCTGTGGCGTAATCACAGGCACCTCCGCATCCACATCGACGTCATCGAGCGCCTGCTGCGTCGCCCTTGACACGCCCCGCACGCATGTTCTAATACTCACACGCGGCTTTCCACCACCCGAAGCGACAACCCAACAGGGTGGGGAAGATTCCGTGGGGCCCGTTGACCTGTTATAACTTGTCCGGCATCGCACCAAGCGTAGTATGCAGCAGTGACGGCGCCCCTGTCGGTCTGCGAAACCTCAGCCACCACGCCAGCAGACTGACTCGGGCGGCGTCTCTTTGTCAGGAGATCGCCGTGAAGGTCGTATTCCTCGAAGACGTCCCCGGGACTGCCAGGCTAGGTGACATAAAGGAAGTGAAGCCCGGCTTCGCCCGCAACTACCTCCTGCCCCGCAAGCTCGCCCTCCCGGCCACCGCCGCGATGGTCCAGTCCGTCGAGAAGCGTGCCGCCCGCGAGGCCAAGCTCCAGGAGGCCAAGGACAACGACGCCCGCAAGCTCGCCGACAAGCTCGAAGGCGTTGCTTACACGCTGACCGCCAAGGCCGGCCCGAGCGGGAAGCTCTTCGGCTCCGTCGGCACCGCTGATATCGCCGCAAAGGTCGCCGAGACCATCGCCGCCGAGTTCGAGCGCCAGAACGTCATGCTCGCCGAGCCCATCAAGGACCTCGGTGACTACCCGGTGAGCATCCGCCTCACCCGCAACGTCAGCGCTACCGTGAACGTCAGCGTCGTCGGCGAAGACGGCACCACCGCAGCCGACATCAAGGCCCGCGCCGAAGGCGGCGCCCCGGCCGCGACCGCCGCCCCCGAAGCCGACGAGGCCCAGGAGGCCGAGGCCGAGGCCGAGGTCGAGAGCGAAGCCGAAGAAGAAGAAGCCGCCGAGGACGAGTAGGGCCGCCCATCGACCCTCCCTCTCCTCGGCGCAACGTCCCCCGGACCCGCAAGGTCCGGCGGCCATACGCGATAACCGAGGTGCAGGGAGGCAGCCCCGTTGCCCATCGCCGTCGACTACCAGATCACCCTTCGTGAGGCCGAGAAGGCGCTCCGTGGCGCCCGGACGGCCGACGACGTCCGCAACACCTGGCGCAAGTACAACAGCGCCCTCGGCCACCGCACCCTCGGCCGTCTCCTGCTCGGCCGCTCCTCGGCCGAGCTCCTCGCCCAGCGCAAGCCTGACCGCACGCCCGACACCGATCCCGAGGAATAACCCATGGTCTCCGCCGACAAACTCCCGCCGTTCAACGTCGAAGCGGAGGAGGCCTGCATCGCCTCCATCCTCGTGGACGAAGAGGCCATCGGCCGCGTCGAAGGCGTCGTCCAGCCCGAGGACTTCTACCGCGACCAGAACCGCTGGGCCTACGAGGCCTGCATCGCCCTCTGGGAGCGCAACGAGCCCATCAACCAGGTCACCCTCGCCCACGAGCTCTCACGACGCGAGCGCCTCGACGACGTCGGCGGCCTCCCCTACCTCTCCCGCATCGTCGGCGATCTCGCCACCCCCATCGGCGTCGAGCACTACGCCCACATCGTCAAGCGCGACGCCACCTACCGCGCGATGATCTCCGCCGGCTCCCAGATCGTCCAGGTCGCCTACCAGGGCGGCCCCGATCTCGACGGCGCCATCGCCCGCGCCGAGAACCTCATCATGGGCGTGCGTCAGTCGCAGCGCACCAGCGATCTCGTCCCGCTCCGCCAGCTCCTCGACGACTTCTGGGAGACCCCCGGCATCGATTCCGTCTTCGCCGGCACCATCGGCGCCATCCGCAGCGGCTTCATGGACGTCGACACCCTCCTCGGCGGCTTCCACCGCTCCGACCTCGTCGTCCTCGCCGCGCGCCCCTCCGTCGGCAAGTCGTCGCTGCTCATCAACTTCGGCCGCAACGCCGCCGTCGGCCAGAACGCCCGCGTCGCCATCTTCACCATCGAGATGTCCGGCGAGCAGCTCGCCCAGCGCCTCCTCGCCGCCGAATCCGGCGTCGATGCCTCCCGCCTCCGTCTCGGCCAGATGAGCGAGGCCGAGGAGCGCCGCGCCATGAACGCCACCGGCGAGCTCTCCGGCCTCGAGATCTACATCGACGATTCGTCGATGGTCACCGTCGGCCAGATCCAGACGAAGGTCCGCCGCCTCGCCCAGCAGCTCGGCGGCATCGACCTCATCCTCATCGACTACCTGCAGCTCATGCAGGGCAGCAGCCGCACGCGCGACAACCGCGTCCAGGAGGTCAGCGAGATCTCCCGCGGCCTCAAGATGCTCGCCCGCGATCTCGACGTCCCCGTCATCGCCGCCGCCCAGCTCTCCCGCGCGCCCGAGATGCGCACACCCCACATCCCCATGCTCTCCGACCTCCGCGAGTCCGGCAGCATCGAGCAGGACGCCGACGTCGTCATGTTCATCTACCGCGAGGACATCTACGTCACCCGCGAGGAGTGGGAGACCCGCAACTTCGACCAGCCGTACCCGGAGGGCATCACCAAGCTCATCGTCGCCAAGCACCGCAACGGCCCCACCGGCGTCGTCCACCTCCGCTTCCGCAACCATCTCTCCCGCTTCGAGGATCTGATGGTGATCGAAGAGGAGACGGCCTGACCCTTGGTCTCCAAACGCGCGCCTCAACCCGCCACTGACACCCCCTTCTCCGGCTTCCCCGCTCGCGCCGAGGCCACCGCCATCCCGCGCGTCTTCTTCACCGACATCCTCCCCTCCCTCGCCGCCGACCCCGCGTCGCTCGGCGTCACGCTCTACGCCTTCAAGGTGCTGCAGGCGAAGCGCGGCTCGCCACGCTGGGTCACCGCTGCCGAGCTCGCCGCCGACCCCTCCCTCGCGCTCTACCTCGGCGCCGCAAACGCCCCCGACGACGCCATCGATGCCGGCCTCGCGCGCGCCGCCGATCTCGGCGTCCTCCTCCCCCTCGTCGTCGAAGACGAAGATCGCCGCATCGACCTCTACTTCCTCAACGCACCCGCCGACCGCCGCGGCATGGAGGCCGTCCGATCCGGCGCCGTCCAGGTCGGCCGCGTCGTCCCCATGCCCGCCCCCCGCGCCGCCCGCTCGAGCATCTTCGCCCTCTACGAGTCCCTCATCGGCACACTCTCCCCCCTCATCGCCGATGAGCTCGCCGAGGCCGAGCGACTCTACCCCGCCGACTGGCTCGAGGCCGCCTTCCGCGAGGCCGCCGCGCAGAACGCACGCAGTTGGCGCTACGTCTCACGCATCCTGGAACGCTGGGCTATCGAGGGCCCCGATCATGCGAAAACTGAGCGAGATCATGCCGGCGAAGAACGCTACTTCCGCGGCAAGTACGGCCGCATCCTCCGCCAGCGTCTCAACTCCTGACGACGAGAGCTGCCCCTACTGCCGCGGCGCGAAGTTCGTCCGCCTCAACGTCGGCCCGGAGCACCCCGACTTCGGCAAGGCCGTCCCCTGCCGCTGCGCCGCACAGGAGACCGCCGCCGACCGCCACGACCGCCTCCTCCGCTACTCGAACATCGGCGCCCTCGAGCGCCTGGGCTTCCGCAACCTGATCGCCCGCGGCCGCGCACCCGGCGCGCACGAGCAGGAGATCTACCGCCAGTGCGTCGACGACGCCACCGCCTTCGCCGACGCCCCCGACGGCTGGCTGCTCCTCTCCGGCGCCTCCGGCTGCGGCAAGACACACATCGCCGCCGCCATCGTCAACCGCCTCCTCGCCCGCGGCGAGCCCGCGCTCTTCGTCGTCGTCCCCGACCTGCTCGACCACCTGCGCTCCGCCTACCAGCCCGGCGCCGACGTCGCCTACGACGATCTCTTCGAGCGCGTCCGCAACGCCCCCGTCCTCGTCCTCGACGATCTCGGCACGCAGGCGCAGACCCCCTGGGCGCAGGAGAAGCTCTTCCAGCTCATCAACCACCGCTTCAACAACCGCCTCCCCACCGTCGTCACCACCAACCTCCTCCCGGAGCAGCTCGACGACCGCCTCCGCACGCGCCTCACCGACGCCGGCATCGCCCGCGTCTACGTGCTCGAGGCGAGGCGCCCCTCCGACCTCCGCGCCCTCGACGTCCTCGACCACCCCCTCATCCGCGAGATGACCTTCGAGCGCTTCGACACCCACGGCGCCCACCTCGCCGTCGACGACCGCAAGCGCCTCGAGAACGCCTACCGCCACTCCCTCGCCTTCGCCGAGCAGCCCGACGGCTGGCTCCTCTTCATGGGCCCCCACGGCGCCGGCAAGACCCACCTCGCCGCCGCCATCGCCAACTACCGCCGCCAGCGCGGCGAGACACCGCACTTCATCGTCGTCCCCGACCTGCTCGACTACCTCCGCCGCGGCTTCGCCTCCGACGAGACCCGCTCCCACGACGCCTTCGACGAGATGAAGACCGCCCCCCTCCTCATCCTCGACGACCTCGACACCCAGACCGGCATCCCCTGGGTCCGCGACCGCCTCTTCCAGCTCCTCAACTACCGCCACACCGCCAGACTCCCCACCGTCATAACAACGGCGCTCTCCCTCGACGACCTCGGCGAACGCCTCGCCTCCCGCCTCGTCGACCCCAGCGTCTGCACCGTAATCGTCCTCGGCGACCCCCCGCGCCACGAAGCCACACCGCGCGCCAAACCCACGCGCCCCCGCCGCCGCGCGTGATGCTACCCTTCGCGAAGGAACATCCTACGAAGCGGTTCGTTAGATGACGCAAGACTCGCCAAAGGTGGTCTTCCTGCTAGGCGCCGGAGCCTCGGTCGATGCCGGATGCCCGACCGTGTTCGAGCTCGTTGAGTCGTTTCGTCAGTTCGTCGAAAGCGCCGGAACGAAGGCGGAGGTCGCCGCCCTGGACTTCATTTTGGCGCGCTTGAACGACTTCGAGCCAATCCGAGAAGGCCGCCGCATCTTGGATGTCGAGCTCCTTCTCTCGACAGTCCAGCTACTTTCTGAACGTGGAGACAACCCCCTCTCCGCGTTCGCGAGCAGCTGGACCGCTGACCTCCGCAGAGCCCAGACACATCTCTCTCGCCTGCTCCAACTGCTGGAAGAGCACATCCGCGCCAAGTGCACCGTAAGCGCAAGCGCGCTCGGTTATTTGGCACCTCTCCGCGACTTCGTCAGTTACTACCAAGAACTCGACGTATTCTCCTTGAACTACGACACTGCCATCGAGATGACCTGCCAGCGGTGGGACATTCCATACACGGACGGATTCGATGCGTATTGGAACCCCGCGCTCTTTAGGTCGCCTGACTACCGCGTACGGCTTCACAAACTGCATGGCAGTCTACTTTGGTACGTGACGAGCGGCCGCCAGCGCAAGATCGTGAAGATCCCCATTAAGCCCCTAACTACCGGGGTGGAGTTCTTCAGCGAGGACAGCGTCTCCACAGTCTTGATTTACCCCACACTTGCGAAAGAGCAGCACGTCGAGCCCTACGCCACGCTGATCGGTCAGTTTCGCTCGATCCTCGGCGATGCGAACGTTGTCATCGCCGTCGGGTGTTCGTTTCGCGATGACTACATCAAGAGAGTCCTGCTCGAGAAAATGGCGATAAACTCGGACCTGCAGTTGGTGATCGTGGATCCCAACGCCACGGAAGTCTTAAGGCGATCCGACGAGCTGCTTTCCTCCAACCTTCAATTCGCCAGTTTGTCGAGACGCATCTTGCCGTTGCCATTCACGGCGAGCGACGCGCTCCAAGGTCGGCGGCTCTTGGAGGTCGCGCGGACGCTCGGTGAGTTCGTCTCGCTGAGAAGTCAGTACGAGTTAGACGTCTTAGGCGGGAACGCCGGCTCCGACGCCGGCAGTGAATACGGCAGGGGGCTCTTGAAGGTCCGTCACATCGCGGAGCTCGCCGCCACGATTCGCGAATTGACGCCTTTCCCAGAGCCGCGAACTTTTCTTTGGAGCGCAGTCGTAGATAGCTCAACCGAGCCAACCGTGAGATTCGTCCTCTCGGTTCTCTTCGCCGCACTTTCGCCGCATGCTTCGGAGCGCTCGGCTGCCTTCGATGCAGCTCGCTCCACTCTTCTCCAGATTCTTGAATACGTCGTCTGGGACACCGGTCGTGGGAGTCTTCGGACGGTTCCGAACTCCGGGGCGAAGTCCTTTGGAACCCACGATGAGTTGATTCGTTTTTTTGCCGGACGCCGCAAGCGGCTCACGGAGTTCGCGAGCGAGATTGAGGCTTGGGCGCGCGTGTTTCCTTGGGGCCTCGAGGCCGCAAGGGTGTGCGACGGACTGACGCAACTGTGTGACGACCTCCGGCTATGCGCCGAATCGTTTGACGAAATCGTCAGAACGAAGCGATATGCGTCATTTGATCCGTTCGCGTTCGACGAGCGGAGCCGGGCGTTCCCGCGATGCGCTAACGACGATTTGTTGAAGGAGCTCGGCAGGCGATGGAACATGTCATTCCCGGCCTCCTTCGCTGACATGGCGCCCGCGGACTACGCATTGACGTACGAGCTGTAGGCCGGCGTTACCCCACCCGAATGAGCTGCGGCTGCACCACCGCCCGCAGCACGTCCGGCCGGGACACGATCCCCACCAGCCGCCCCCCGTTCGTCACCGGCACCCGCTGGATCCGCTTCTCGTCCAGGATCTCCATGATCCCCTCGACGCTCGCCTCCACTTCCACCGTGAGCACGTCGTGCGTCATGATCTGGTCCACGCACGTCGCGTCCAGCGACCGCCCGCAGCACCCGCAGCAGATCCAGCTCCGTCACGGTCCCCGCCAGCGATCCGTGCGTTGCAAGGATGGCGGCGAATCGGTGAAGATGGGGCGCGACGAGCATGCGGGTCAGAATACCCGCAGTCAAGCTGATTCGGATATCGGATAGTGGCGTGAGCAGAACGTCGGTGACAGCGATCTGCGTGTTCGGGGCACTGGTGCTGGGGCTCATAACCACGGCGGTCACATCGTCATGGTTGGCCTCGCGCGCCTTCGCTCTGAATGGCGGTCTCTCGCACGCTGATCTCGGCAACGCTCTTGGTGGAGGGCCGGCGTACACGCTTACGGGTGCCGGCTGGATTCTCTTCACGCTCTCGTTCGCCGGTGTTTGGTGTATGTTCGCCGTCTCATTTTGGGCCATCGGCGTAGTGATGGCCGATCTCGCCCGGTGGGCAAACGGAGAGCGATCGTCGCCCCCGCCCAACGAGTGAGGTATGCGTCGCTTGCGCGATCGTCGCCCTATCGACCTGTTAACGGAGACCTGGTTGCCAGATCTGTCCACAAACAAATCGGTCGAAGACGCCGCCATCGCGTGGGTGATGCAGCTGGAGCGCGCAGCTGGCCGCGAGCCGCGTGACACGCGCTACCAGGCCACCTCGCCGGGCGACATCGAGAGCCCGCCCCGCGTCATCGAGGTCAAGGCGTACGGGACAACATGCCGCGGGCAAGACTTGTGGCTTGAAGTCGCGCAAGTCGAGGCCGCACGACGGAGCCCCGACTTCTACGTGTACATCGTGGAAAACGTCCGCCAGGGCGATCCGAGTCAGTTCACGCTCAAGAAGCTAGGCGGCGATCAACTCCGGCGCTTGTTGCTTCGCGCAAAGGAGCACCGCTATTTCACCGTTCCGTGGCCGACAGCGGACTACGACGCCACACCGAATCGTCCGTAGACACCAATAACTCGCCATCAGGGAGCGGGGCGTAAGCTACCGCCGCACCCGCGCCACGAACTCCCGCCGCACCCGCATCACCACAACCGCCGCGAGCGCCAGCAGCGACCCGTACAGCGTCGTCCCAACGACCGCCACGAAGAGTTTGTCCGGTTCGTGAACGAAGACCATGGAAACGAGCGCGATCGCGCCCAGCGCCGGCAGCCACAACACCCAGCGCCGCCCGCTCAGCATCGCCAGCCCCAACGTCAACGCGCAGAACACCCAGAACCACCCGACCATGAGTCCGTCCCTCCGGTGCGAGTATCGCACACCGGCCGGCCCCTGCTCCGGCCGCCAGTCAAGCCCTGTGTGTCATCCGTGGAATCTGTGCTTCCACACCACCCTCCCTCTCCCCTTGTGGGAGAGGGTGGCCGCCGCAGGCGGCCAAGAGAGGGCCCTACCCCACGCGGATAAATTGCGGCTGCACCACCGCCCGCAGCACGTCCGGCCGCGACACGATCCCCACCAGCCGCCCCCCGTTCGTCACCGGCACCCGCTGGATCCGCTGCTCGTCCAGGATCTCCATGATCTCCTCGACGCTCGCCTCCACGTCCACCGTCAGCACGTCGTGCGTCATGATCTCGTCCACGCACGTCGCGTCCAGCGACCGCCCCGCCCGCAGCACCCGCAGCAGGTCCAGCTCTGTCACGATCCCCGCCAGCGATCCGTCCGCCTCCGCGATCGGCACGCCGCTGAAGCCGCCCAGCAGCATGTACAGCGCCACCTCCCGCGCCGAAGCCTTCCTCGACGCCGCGATGATCGGCGTGTTCATGATCTCCACTGCCTTCATGACGTCCTCCCCTATGCCGCCGCCTGGTGCGCCAGCATCCAGTCGAAGGTCTCGCACGGCATCGGCCGGCCCAGCAGCAGCCCCTGGTACATGTCGCACCCGCGCTCTCGCACCGACCGCAGCTGCGCTTGCGTCTCGACGCCCTCCGCCACCACCTTCAGCCCCAGCGTGTGCGCCACCGCCACCACCGCCGCCACGATCGCCGCGCTGTTCGCGTCCGTCGTCACGTTCCTCACGAACGACTTGTCCACCTTCAACGCGTGGATCGGGAACTCGTTCAGATACCGCAGCGACGAGTACCCCGTCCCGAAATCGTCCAGCGACAGCGTCACGCCCAGCGACGCCAGGTCGCCCATCACCTGCACCGCCCGCACGGCGTCGCCCATCGCCGCCGTCTCCGTGATCTCCAGCTCCAGCCGCTCCGGGTCCAGCCGCGTGTCCGTCAGCGTGTTCGACACCATGCCCGCCAGCCCCGGCGCGACGAACTGCGCCCCTGACAGGTTGACGGCGACCCGCACCGGCGGCAGCCCCCGCCGCTCGCGCTGCATCGCCTGCTCGCACGCCAGCCGCAGCACGTGCGCGCCAAGCTGTACGATCAGCCCCGACTCCTCCGCCACCTGGATGAAGTCGTCGGGCATCACCCGGCCCCGCTCCGGGTGGTTCCACCGCACCAGCGCCTCGGCCCCCAGGATCTCACCGCTCCTGAGGTCCGCCTGCGGCTGCATGTGCAGCTCGAACTCGTCGCGCTCGATCCCGCTCCGCAACTCCTGCTCCAGCTTGAAGCGGTCCAGCGTCGCGTCCGAGATCTCCCACATCCGCGCGAACCGCTGGTTCAGCGGCAGCGACTTGCTCGTCCGCGACAGCGCCTTCAGATCGACCGCTGCCCTCTCGCCTGCCGCGTTGACGATGAACAGCCCGTTGCTCGCGCGGCACTCCTCGAGCGGGCTCGCTGCGCCCGGTTGGGCTGTCCCGTCGTCGTCTTCCACCGATCAAGCTCCTAAGCGCCCTACGCCACCCCGAAGATGTTGCGGGCATGCTTCTATCGTCGGCCGCGCGGATACGCGCCGATAGGTATTTCGTCTCCTGATTAAGTGCTGATCTACCTGTGTCTTGCCCTGCAGTATGCGCCGTTGGAAGCGCCCAAGTCCGTCGGCCCGCCGGAGCGGCGTATGATCCTTAGCGGTTGCCCCGGCGAACGAGTCCCGCGCCGCGCGTAGCGCTACCGCGCATTCATCGCCCGCAGACGGCGCGCCAGCGTCCGCAGCACGTGCATCGCGAAGTTCGTCGTCTGCCGCACTATACGCCGCCAGCTCTGTTCCGGTCACCGCCGGTGCTCTCTGTGTCCTCTGTGGATCCGTCCCCTCAACAATCCGTGTCATCCGCGCAATCTCTGGATCGGCGTCGCCCGCAGCCCTCTAACCTGCCCCCTATCCCCTATCCCCTCCTCCCGAGTGACACGAACCGCTTGGAGATCGCCCTCGCCCCCGCGTAAGCTCGGCTCCATGTTGAACCCATGCGCCCGGCCCCGGACCGCGCCCGCTCTCCAGGCCCCTGGGGTGGGCCTAACCGAAGCGATAACGCGAAAAAACGTGCACGGATCGGTGACCTGTAGCTTCAGCATCGCCCTTCCCTCTCCCCTTTGTGGGAGAGGGTGGTCGCCGCAGGCGACTGGGAGAGGGGCCTACCGCGCATTCATCGCCCGCAGCCGGTGCGCCAGCGTCCGCAGCACGTGCATCGCGAAGTTCGGCGTCTGCTGCACCATGAACGAGAACCGCCGCTCGTCGATCGGCACCAGCTCGCACGGCGTCTTCGCGATCGCCGTCGCGCTCCGCGGCTCGTGCTGGATCAGCGCCATCTCCCCGAAGATGCCCCCCGGCCCCACCGTCTCCACCACCGTCCCCCCGACCACCAGGTCCACCTCCCCGTCCTTCACCGCATACATCGTGTCCCCGGCGTCGCCCTCGTTGAAGACACGCGCCCCCGTGTCGAACGACTCGAACCGGTCGGCGTTGCGAAAGAGATTCGTCTGCGGAGCTGCGGAACCCATCGTCTCGTGTCCTTCGTCTCGGCCTGCCCGACCACGCCCCGCCTCACGGCGAGGGCCGCGCGGCCGGCAAACCACCCGCCGCGCCAACTGATCGTAGGCCCGGGCCGATCGCGGGACAACGCCGCGCCTTTAACGGCCGGTTAAGGATGTGGTCGCCGGAGATGATGGGTTCGCCGCCTCGTCGGCGGCTCGCTGACCTACGCGGCCGCCGCGATTACGCCGCCCGCGCCATCCGCCCCTCGACCAGCCCGCGCAGCTCCTCCGCCGTCGACCCGTCCCGCCCGTACTCCCCCACCGCGCTCGACACCGGGCACGCCTCTTCGATTCGCCCCAGCAGGATCCCCGCGCGCTCCCCGTCCGTCCCCGGCAGCAGCATCAGGTAGCGACCCGACCCCGCGTAGCAAGCCAGGTCCGTCACCCGCTTGCTCCCCCGCATCCACCCCAGCAGCGCGTCCTCCTGCGATTGCGTCGTCCCCCCGCGGTCGACGTCCATCGCCACCAGCGTGAACGTCCCCCCGTAACGTCGCGTCCTCTCGCACTCCTCGCTGATCCGCGCCGAGAAGTACCAGTCCGCCAGCAGCCCCGTCTCCGGATCGAAGATCGCCAGCCGCCGGCCACGCTCCACGTGCTTGCCCAGCACCAGCGGCCCCGCGGCCTCCAGCGACCGTCGCAGCTCGCGCGCCGCCGCCAGGCCGATGACCGCCGCCGTCATCGCTGCCGGTGCCACCGCCACCCAGCCCAACGGCGTCGCCGCCATCGTCACAATCGCCAGCACCAGCCCCGCTAGCAGCAGCCACGGCTTCTCGGCCCGTTCGGATTCGTTCATATTCGGCATGGCAAACTCCCCCGGAAGTATCGGCCCCTCCCCTTCCCGACTTTCCAGTCTGTTCGCCGAACGCAACGATTTTCCCGTGAGAGCCCGTAGGGGTCATCTCCAACTTCCCCGCCCGCGGCCACGAGCGGCGGCCGCGCCTGCTGCAACAGTCGCCGCTCGCTCCGCGTTATAAGAGGCGACGGCGGAACGCTCGCTGCGAGCGACGCCCGGAGGACTGGACATGCGCCACCGCACCCTGCTCACCCTGACCGCTCTCCTTGGCCTCGCCGCGCTGCTGTCCGCCTGTGGCAATTCCTCCTCACCGAAGAGCGCCTCGGCCGGACAGGCCACGCCCGCGCCCACCCTCAGCGATCCGCAGTTCCAGGCCGCCGCCAGTGCCGCCACCGACGCCGTCGTCCTCACGCTCGCTGACCTCCCCTCCGGATGGACGTCAGAGCCACACGTTCCCGACAACTCGGATGTCGGATTCAGCGGTGAGTGCGAGATCTTCAACCGCGACAACCCCGTCACCGGCAGCGCCTTCGGCAAGGCGTCAGACGACTTCAGCGATGCCGCAGACAACGATGCAGCCCTCCAGCTCGACATCTTCAAGAGTGCGGTCGAGGCGCAGGACAGCCTGGGCCGACTCGCCGATCTGATAGCTCGCTGTCAGGATCAGTTCACCACCGTCCTCACCCGCTTGATGCAGCAGGACGCGGGCAGTGGCATCTCCAACGTCCAGGTCGCCTTCCGCGACATGCAGATGGCCGCTCTTGGTGATGAGACGCACGCCTATCGAGTCTCTTTCACGTTCTCCGCCGCTGGAACCCCGGTTTCGTTCACGGAGGCCATCATCCTCATCCGTGAAGGTGCCATCATCGCGGACCTCAGCGCCACGCTGGAGGGCACCGGGGGCTCGTTCACCACCGGCCTCGCCCAGACCATCGCCGACCGCATGACCGCCGCCAACAACTTCCTCCCCCAGTAACCCAGGACCTCAAACCCTCCCGCTTCTCCCAACATCCGCTACTTGCCACACTCCCCATATCAGGAGGTGACACATGAAGCGCGCACTCGTACTCGGCGGCGGCGGCCCTATCGGCATCGCCTGGGAGACCGCAGTCACCGCCGGCCTGCTCGAATCCGGCATCGACGTCCGCGAGGCCGACCTCATCGTCGGCACGTCCGCCGGCTCCGTCGTCGGCGCCAGCCTCGCCCACGGCCGCGACCCCCGCGATCTCCTGAAGGAGGCCCGCGAGATGCGCCCCGACGCGCCGCCTCCCGGGGGCCGCGACCGCGACATGGCGGAAGTCGCCGCCGTCTTCCAGCTCTGGACCAGCTTCGACGATATGAGCGAGGCCGCGTGCAAGGAGCTCGGCGCCGCCGCGCTCACCGTCAGGACGGAGCCCGAAGAACAGTGGCTCTCCACCTTCGCCGGCCGCTGGCACGGTTGGCCCGAGAAGCCCCTACTCGTCACCGCCGTCGACTGCGGCACCGGCGCCTTCAAGGTCTTCGATGCTCACAGCCACGTCCCGATCGACGTCGCCGTCACCGCCTCGTGCACCGTCCCCGGCATCGTCCCGCCCGTCACCATCGACGGTCACCGCTACATGGACGGCGGCGTCCGCTCCGGCACCTCCGCCGATCTCGCCCAGCGCATCGAGCCGGACCTCGTCCTCATCCTCGCGCCCATGGGCCGCCGCGAGGGCGGCGTCGACCGCCTCGCCCGCAAGCAGGTCGCCCGCGAGATGGGCGAGCTCGAGGGCGTAGGCGCGAAGGTCCACCTCGTCCACTTCGACGACGCCACGAAGGACGTCGTCGGCATGAACCTCATGGATCCCACGCGCGTCCCCGACGTCCTCGAGACGGGCCTCGCCCAGGGCCGCCGCCTCGCCGCCGACCTCCGCGAGTGGTGGCGGCACGGCGCGCACGTCGGTGAGCGAGCGGCACGCTGAGACGCTGCTAGACTGTCCCGACATGGGAGAGACCGTCACCTTCGGCAACGGCTTGTCGGAACGCATCCGCGGAGCGCTCGCGTGCGTCCTGCACGACGTCATCCCCGCGATGTTCAAGGCGCAGGAGCCCTGGGCCATCATGGGCAGCACCGCGTCCGTCCTGCAGGGCCTGGACGGCTACTCCCCGCCCGACGTCGACCTCGTCACGACGATGAAGGGCGCCTACATCATGGAAGGCGCGGTCTGTCACTGCGGCGTCACCCTCCGCCCCGTCGGCTACAGCGTCCGTGAGCCCTACGAGAGCCACTTCGGCATCTTCGAGGTTGGTGACGTGAAGGTGGAGGTGATGGGCGACCTCATCATCCGCTGCCCGGACGGCATGATCAACGCCGGCGACCACTTCTCGCGATGGAGCGATGACGTCCGCGTCCTCCATTTCGACGGCATGCACGTGCCCGTCGTCCCCCTCGAGTGGCAGCTCGTCGCCAACGTCCTTCTGCGCCGCCCCGAACGCTCCGGTCCCATCGCCGAGTTCCTGCTGCGCCGCGGCTACAACAACGACTACGTCGCCCGCCTTCTGGCCGACGACCAGAACGGCCAGCGCAGCATCACCGAGGTGCGGAGGCTGCTCCACCTTGACGCCTGAGCCCATGGCCACGCCCGAGCGCGTCGAACCGGACGTCTACACCGACGACTACTACCTGACGAACTGTCACGGCTACGAGGACTTCGTCGTCAGCAACGGCCGTAAGGTCGGCCCCCGCTTCATCAAGGCCCTCTCCCTCGCGGGCGACCTGCGCGGCAAGCGTGTGCTGGACGTCGGCTGCGGCCGCGGCGAGCTCGTCATCCAGTCCGCCATGCGCGGCGCCGACGCCTGGGGCATCGACTACGCGCAGGCCGCCGTCGACATCGCCGCCCGCGCGCTCCTCACCATCGAACCCGCGGTGCGCGAGCACACCCACGTCGAGCCGATGGACGTGAAGGCCCTCCGCTTCGAGGACGGCTTCTTCGACGTTGTCTTCATGATGGACGTCGTCGAGCACCTCTACCCGCACGAGCTCTCCCGCGCCTTCGACGAGCTGCGCCGCACGATCAGGCCGGGCGGCCGCCTCGTCATGCACACCTCGCCGAACAAGACCTTCGAATCCGTCGTCTATCCGAACTACAGCCGCCGTATCAACCAGGCCGCCCTCGCCATCGCCCGCACGTTCCGTTACGGCGACGGCCTCTTCAACCAGACGATGCTCCCCACCGGCCGCGAGTTCCCGCACGACACCTTCGAGCGTGAGATGCACATCAACGAGCAGTCCGCCCCGAAACTCCAGGCGGAGGTCGAACGCCACGGCTTCGCCGTCCGCGCCGTCGAGTTCTGGGAGCCGCCCGCGCGCAAGGGCTACTTCTCGTCGCGCCGCCTCAACGCCGAGCTGAAGGTGCTGGACTTCCTGCGCTTCCTCCGCCCGCTGAGCCACCACCCGCCGCTCAACCGCTGGTTCTGCAACCACATCTGGATGACGGCGGAGCGCGTCTGATGCCTGACCAACCGCTCGCCAACCGCAACGCGCTCGTCCTCGGCGTCGAACGCCCGGCCGGCCGCCACGCCGCCGTCGCCCTCGCCGAAGCCGGCGCCGACGTTGCCGTCGTTACGCTCACCGAGGACACACAGGCGGAGTTCGCCGCCAACAGCACCGCCAACGAATTCTGGGCCATCGGCCGCAAAGGCATCGCCCTCACGTCCGACAGCGGCGAGACCACCGTGAAGGAAGCGATCGCCGACGCCACCGCAGAGCTCGGCCCGATCAGCATCCTCGTCTGCCACGCCGGCGCCCCGCTCCCCCGCGCAGCCCTCTCCGGCCTCCGCTCCGACCCCGCGATCGTCGTCCTCGTCGGCTCCGACGCCACCCCCGACGAAGCGCGCGCCCTCCTCGCCTGGACCCGCGATCTCGCCGACGCCGGCCTCCGCGCCAACGCCATCGTCACGTCGCGCGCGCAGCTCGAATCCGTCGGCCCGTCGCTGAAAGAGCACCACCCGCCGCAGCCGATGGACGTCGCCGCCGCGACCGTCTACCTGACGTCAGACGCCACCGCCGCCGTCGAGGGCTCAGTCGTCGTCGCAGAACTTGTTTGACGGTGGTTAGACGTTCGCTGTGACGCCGTCCAGGGCGCGTGGAAGCCCCGACTCGTACGCATCGCAAAGCTCGCCGATGCCCGCGTCCAGCGGCCCGATTCGCAGCCGCGTGCCGCCCACAACCCCGCACTCCTCGCACGCGACGCCGTGCCGCGCCGCCAATTCCCGGAGCTGGTTGATGCCCGCTCGATCACACGTCACGATCACACGCGACTGTCCCTCGCCGAATAGCGCCGTCGTGCCAGCCAGCCCTGTCACCTCCGCGCCTGCGCCGCCCACGATGCAGCATTCCGCCAGCGCCACGGCAATGCCGCCAACTCCGACGTCGTGCGCGGACTTCATGAGGCCGGCCTCTGCTGCGTCGATGAGGAATCGTTGAAGCGCGGTCTCTGCCACGAGATCGACGCTTGGCCGACCGGCGACAACCGCGTACATGACCTGGAGGTACTCGCTGCCGGCCAGCGCAGACTCGCCACCTGAAACTCCCGCGACGAGCACCACGTCCCCCTCGTCCCGAAACCCCATCGGCACCACCCGATCCACGTCCTCGATCAGCCCCACCACCCCCACGACCGGCGTCGGCCAGATCGCCTCGCCCTTCGTCTCGTTGTACAGGCTCACGTTCCCGCTGACGACCGGGATCTCCAGCGCCTTCGCCGCGTCCGACATCCCCCGGATCGCTTCCTTCAGCTGGTAATACACCTCCGGCTTCTCCGGGTTGCCGAAGTTCAGGCAGTTCGTCATCGCGATCGGCTTCGCCCCCGTGCACGCCACGTTCCGCGCCGCCTCCGCCACCGCGATGGCTCCGCCCATGTACGGGTCGAGGTACGTGTATGCAGCGTTCCCGTCCGTGCTGATCGCCAGCGCCTTCTTCGTCCCCTTGATCCGGATCACCGCCGCGTCCGACCCCGGCCCCACCACCGTGTTCGTCCCCACCTGGTGGTCGTACTGCCGCCACACCAGCCGCTTCGACGCGATCTCCGGCGACGCCATCAGCTCCAGCAGCAGGTCGCTCGTCATGTTCGCGACGCTCGCTGCCGTTGTACGCGTTCGCGTACACGTCCGGCACCTTCGAGAGATCGTACTCGCGCAGCTTCTTGATCGCCGGCGACTCCACCCCCTCGCGCACGTACGTCGGCGCCTCCGTCAGCACCGTCGCCGGCACCCGCACGACCTCCACGTCGCCGTCACGCACCCGCACGATCCCGTCGTCCGTCACCACGCCGATCGTCTCGACGTGCAGCTCCCAGCGCTCGAACAGCGCGCGCACCGGCCCTTCGTGCTCCGGCCGCACGATCACCAGCATCCGCTCCTGCGACTCGCTGAGCATCACCTCGTACGGCGTCATGCCTTCTTCGCGCCGCGGCACCTTCGCCACGTCGATGATGATCCCCGTCCCCGCCTTCGCCGCGCACTCCACCGCCGCGCTCGTCAGCCCCGCCGCCCCCAGGTCCTGCAGCCCCACCACCCACTCGTGGTGCTCCTCCGTCAGCTCCAGGCACGCCTCGATCAGCTTCTTCTCCATGAACGGGTTGCCGACCTGCACCGCCGGCCGCCGCTCCTCGCTCGACTCGTCGAGCTGCACGCTCGCGAACGTCGCCCCGTGGATCCCGTCCCGTCCCGTGTCCGCGCCGACGATCATCAGCAGGTTGCCCGGCCCGTCCGCCCGCGCCCGCACCAGCTTGTCCAGCCGCCCCACCCCCACGCACATCGCGTTCACCAGCGGGTTGCCCGAGTACGACGGCGAGAACGACACCTCGCCGCCCACCGTCGGCACGCCGATGCAGTTCCCGTACCCGCCGATCCCTGCCACGACGCCGTTGAAGAGGTGCCGGTTCCGCGCCGCCTCTTCCTCCGTCGTCCGGTCGAGCAGCGATCCCTCAGGCGGCACCGGCGGAATGCCGGCGTCGCGGCTGTACGCACCGAGATCCATCGCCTTCGGCACCTGCAGCGGCCCGAACCGCAGCGAATCGAGCAGCGCGATCGGCCGCGCCCCCATCGCGAAGATGTCCCGCACGATCCCGCCGACGCCCGTCGCCGCCCCCTCGTACGGCTCGATCGCCGACGGGTGGTTGTGCGACTCGATCTTGAACGCCACCCCCAGCCCGTCGCCGATGTCGACGACGCCGGCGTTCTCCTCGCCCGCCTTCGTCCGGACGTACGCGCCTTCCGTCGGGAACATCTTGAGCAGCGGGCGGCTGTTCTTGTAGCCGCAGTGCTCCGACCACAGCGCCCCGAACATCCCCAGTTCGACCTCGTTCGGCTCCCGGTCGAGCTTGTCGACGATGAGGTCGTACTCCTCCCTCGTCAGGGAGAGCTGGTCGAGCGTGCGCTGGTCTGGGGGCATCGGCGTCAGATTAGCGAGTTCCTGTGCGACGCGCGAGGCGCCTCACCGGAACACGAAGCGCAGGCGCGCACGCCCGCCGACATAGTCGAGCCCGCAGACCGTCGCGTCTGTCGGGATCTCGAAATAGATCGTGTCCTCCCGGGATCCGCCGATCCAGAAGACGCGGAAGTGAATAGAGCTCGCGCCGGCGTCGACTGATTCGGCGTCGCCCTGGCATGTATGCAGCTCAAAGAAGAACGAAGAATAGAACGACGGAAACCGGCCCGACTTTTCCGCTCTCACGTCGAACGAGACGAAACGATGCGCCGTAAATGGCGTGACGTCCGGTGTTGCCCGGTCCGAGAACGCGAGCAGCGTGACCCGCACGCCGTTGGCCGTCCCGGACGGATGCGCGGCCACCAGCGCCGATCTGGACTCCAGCGCGGAGCGGCTGACCGCCACCGTCGTCGATCCCCCGCCCAGCAGCCCGAAGAACGGGAGCAGGTTCAACGCGACATAAGCGGCGAACAGCGGCACCCCGATGATCCCCGATACCACCTCGTTCCCCGGCCGCGCGTGCGCCGTCACGCTGTATGGCGGATATTCGTCCCGCATCAGCAACAGGTACGACGCCTGCCGGTTGTACCACCGCCCGACGCCGACGCTGAACTTGAACAGCCCCCGCGGATACCTGCCCGTGATCAGGATCGCCCACCACGCGATGAACGTCGTGAAGTACCACCCGTACGCCACGAACGTGAACACGATGTAGTTCGGGATAATCGTGATCAGCCGGACGAAAAGCCGCACGCGAGACTGGCGCTCCGCGTATGGGATGTCCAGCGCCAACGCATAGGCCCCCGGCTCCCACGAGAACGGCGGGTACTCGTCGCGCAGCAGCGCAGCGTAGGCGATGACGTTCGCCTGCCACCGCAGCACGCCGGTCGTGAACTCGAAGAACGCCCGTGGGTATCGCCCCGTGAAGAGGATCGCGAACCACGCCAGGATCGTCAGGATTTCGACCGCCAGCAGCAGCAGCATCGTCGCCAGCAGTTGTGGGATGACGAGGATCAGCCGGAAGAACGTCGTCAGCCGCGAAAGCCGCTCCGGATACGCGACGTCGAAGCTGACGGGATGAGGCGGCCGCGCGGATGGTTCCGCGTACGTGACGGCCACGCGCTAGGGCGACATGCTGAACGGTGGATAGTCGTCGGTGTAGAAGTAGAGCGCGTACCCGGAGGCGCGCCAGAACCAGCGATGCACCCCGACGATGAAGTCGAACAGCGAGCGCGGGAACCGGCCCGTGAACAGGATCGCGAACCAGGCGACGATCGTCAGCAGTACCGCGACGACCCCCAACAACAGTGCGACGATCAGGTTGGGGATCACGAGGAGCCACTTGATGAAGATCATCCATCGGCTCATCTCCGACGGATAGTCGACCTCAAGCACGACAGCGTACTGCCCCGCGTCCAGTGAGAACGGCGGATATTCGTCGCGTAGCAGACCCACATACGCGTTCACGTTGGCCTGCCACCGACGCACGCCCACGGTGAACTTGAAGAGCCCTTCCGGGTACTTCTTCGTGAACAGGATCGCGAAGAACGCGATGAACGTAACCAGGTTCGCCGCTGCATTCAGGAAGTAGATGATGATGAAGTGCGGGATGGCGAGGAGCCACTTCACGAAGATCAGCCCGCGCGAGAGATGCTCGGGGTACGCCACGTCGAACCGGATGGGGTGGCCGGAGTCTCCGGAAGCCGTATCCATCGCCATGCTGCCTCCTTGCCGATATGGCTAACGTGCGTACTCTGCTTCATTGCCCGGCTGGCTGTCAAGGGGTAGCCCGCGATGCTAGATTGCCGCCGATGACTGGCAGATCACGCGCTGACGTAATCCTCGCACTCGTTGGTCTCGCCCTCGGCCTCGCCGTGGCAGCCGGGTACGGCGCCTGGCGTGCCGTTAGCCGGGAGGGCATCGACTCAGCCGAGCGCTGGTCGCAGTTCGGCCACGCCATGCTCTACCCGGGTGTGCTGATCGTCGTCGCGAGCATCGCCATCGTCTGGCTGGGCTGGAAGGCGAACATCGACTGACGCCCGACGGCTCCCGCCGCTCGCGTCATCGAGTGGACGTGGTTATCGGCCGAGCGCTTGCGCGTGACCCAGCGGCGGCGACGGTCGCCGGTCCGCCCACATCGCGCATCCGACCCCAACGATCACGAACACCAGCCCCAGCGCCATGAACGCCAACCCGTCCCGGATCGGGATCCACGCTAACCCTTGCCCGATCGACAGGAACTCGTGCTGGATGTACTCGTTGTTGTCCGAGGAGACGATGCGCATGTAGAACCGCGCCCCGATGCCCGTGAGCAACATCGGGAGCGACGCCATCACCACCACCGCCCCCACGCTCGCCAGGCGGCCGAACCCGCGGCACAGCGCCGCGAGCGTCGCGCCGAGCACGACGCACAGCGCCGCGAGCACGAACGTCAGGATCCCGAAGATGTCGTGGTTGCGGCTGCGCAGCAGCCCCAGACCGTTGTCCGTCAACCCCGCGACGCTGAACGTGCCGACGTCCTGCGTGCTCACGTCGGTCTCGCGGAGCACGCCGGTGCCGTGCGCGTACATCGCGTCCGCGGAGCGGTTCAGCAGCAGGTCCCGCATCGACTGTTTGTTCGAGTTCAGCACCTCATCCCTCGTCAGGGGCACGTCGATGGGGAAGTCGCGTAGTTCCAGCGTGTCGTTGGGACCGGACGCGGCGGCCTGCGTGCGCAGCGCGTCGTAGTTGCGGTCAAGCAGCGGGTCGATCTCGGACAATGCGGCCACCGCGCGGCGCAGCGTGCGCTTCGACGCGCCCTCCGCCGTCAGTTGAAAGAGCTGCATCGAGACGAGCAGCCCGACGAGTGTGAGGAAGAAGACGAGCGCGACGCTCCACTTGCCGATGTTTCGCCAGAAACTTGGGCCGCCCTCGACGAAGAGATCGTCGGATCGGCTCCCCCCTGCGCCGCGCGTTGTGCTGTCGATCGTCATTCGACTGGCACGACGATCGTGCTGGCGATCCGGTCGTGCAGCCCCCTGCGTCGGCCATCGGTGCCCGCTGAGATGAGCGCAACGATCGGCGCCAGGGCGCAGAGCAGCATCAGCGCCGTGAACACGATGAGCGTCGCCTGCTGTAACACGAGGCTCGCCGCGCCCGCCGCCGCCAATCCCGACACAAGCGCCATCGGCCAGCTGAACAGGACAGGATTCAGGCAGAACCACCACGCGAGCAGCGCCCGCCGCGACGGCGGCTCACCGTCCGCGCCGCTGACGCGCACGCCCGCGACGTACTGGCCTCCCGTTTGGCGGCGCGCCATCAACAGCGCCAGGTTGAGCAGCGTCCACACCAGTGGCGTGCCAAGCCCGATGGTCGCCAGGAAGCCGTACAGCGTCGGGTCGCTGGGATCGTGCGTGGCCCCGTGTGTCACCAGCAGCAACTGCGTTCCGGCAATCACCACGACGATCATCGCCACCGCCGCGAAGATCACCATGTCCACGACATAACCGCCGACGCGCAGTCGTAGGCTGGCTGCGCCGTCGGGTTCGGCGTCCGTGGTGCGCGGCAGTGTGATCTCGTTGGTAGCGATGGCCCGGCCTCGGCGAGGGTTCGTAACGGCCGGGATTATATCACGCTCCCCGGCACGGCCTCGCGTCGTACGATCGCCCCGTACGACGACGGCTGCCGGTGCCGTACCACGTCCGATCCCGGCGCGCGCTGCTTGATGTGGCTCAGCGCGCGGTTCACCTCCGCGCCCACCGCCAGGTCCAACCCCTCCAGCGCGACCGCGAGGACGCGGCCCGATGGCTCGACGATCGCCGTCGCGCCGCCGGCAGTGGGCGCCGCCGCGCACACGACGAAGACCCGGTTCTCCTCCGCACGCGTCCGCGCGAACGGCAGCATCGCCCCGCGCGGGTCATCGCCTGCCCACAGGAGGATCTCGGCGCCGCGCAGCATCAGCGAGCGGGCGACCTCCGGCACGTGGCCTTCCGCCGCCAGCATCAACCCCACGCGTCCGATCGGCGTGTTCACCACCGGCGACACCTCGTCGCCCATCGGCATCGACTCGAAGCGCGCCCCGGGTGGCTTGTGCGTCTGGTAGTGCTTCGCGATCACGCCCCGGGGACCCACCAGGTACAACGCCCGGTGTCCGTCCGCGTCCGGATCCCACACCGTGAACCCCACGCACACGTGCGATTGTGCCGCCATCTCGCTCATGCCCGACAGCACCAGGTCGTGGTCGTAGCCCGCCCGGAAGCGGCTCGGCGTCGCCGGGAAGAGCACCAGCTCCGCGTCCTGCATCGCCAGCCGCTCCACGTGCGCCCGCGCTGCCGCCACGAACGCCGCCCCGTCCTCCGGCATCGCCATCTGCACGGCCGCGACCCGGTGCTCGCTCTGCGACACCACGATCGCTTCGTCGAGCGCCCTGACGACCGGCAGGCTCTCCGTCGGCTGCGTCAGCGTCTCGTACAGCTCGGGCCGGCGGAGCACCGGCGGTGCGGCGTCCTCGACCGGCACGTCGTACGTCAGGATCCCGGCCGCGTCAGGCCCCAGCGTCGCCACGACGTCGCCCAGCGGGTCGATCACGCACGACCGGCCACAGTACACGATGCTCTCAGCCTCCACGCCGTGCTTGTCGGCCGCCACAATCCACACGCCGTTCTCGGCCGCCCGGCAGCGCAGCAGGTACTCGACCTGTGTGCTCGTGAGATCGCCCGGATGCCGTGCACTGCTCACCCACGCCGTCAGGTCGACGATGACCTGCGCACCGTTCAGCGTCAGCGAGCGCGCGATCTCCGGCATCCGGCCGTCCGCGCAGATCAGCATGCCGATGCGCCCGAAGTCCGTCTCGAACACCGGGTACGCGTCGCCCGGCGTGAACCACTTGCTGTCGAAGTGCCACAGGAACGACTTGGCGTACGTCCCGACGAGCACGCCGTCGCGCCCGATCAGCGCCGCGCCGTTCTCGTACCCGCCGTCTCTCTCGAGCGCGATCCCGACAGCGACGTACACGCCATGATCGCGCGCCTTCTCCGCGATGCGCGCCAGCGCTTCCGATGCCGGCGGGATGCCCGGTCCGCCCGGCTCCTCGCTCATGAAGTACGCGGGGTACGTGACCTCGGGCAGCGCGATCAGGTCCGGTTTCTCGGCCGCGGCATCGTCGATTCGCTGGAGCGTGTGTGTCAGCGATGCCTCGGCGTCCTCGATCGAGTACGCAGGTAGCTGAACCAGGCTGATCCTCGCCGTCCGCCCCATCGCGATGAGCATAACAGAACCGGCTCGCCGCCTCGGCTAGCGGCGGCCCGCGATCGCCGTTAGCCTGATGCGACCCGAGCGCACTCGTAGGAGCCGACGCATGATCGACTACCAGAATCTGACACCGGAGCGCCTCGCCGCTGCCTGCCAGGAGGCGATGGATCGCTGCGACCGGGCGATCGCCGCGATCGTCGCCACCCCCGCGGACGCGCGCACCTTCGAGAACACCTTCGTCGCCCTCGAGGCCGCCTCCGACTTCGTCATGCAGGCGAACGGCGGCTACGCGTTTATGGCCTACGTCGCGGTCGACGACGCCCTGCGCGAGATGGCCCGCCAGTGGGACGAGAAGCTCAGCAAGTACGCCGTGGAGCTCGGCTTCCGCGAGGACCTGTACGCCGCCGTCAGGGAGTACGCCGCATCGAGCGAGGCCGCCGGCCTCACCGGTGAGGAGCGCCGGCTGGTCGACCACGCGCTCCGTGACTACCGCCGCAACGGCTTCGATCTCCCGGCCGAGCAGCGCCGGCAGGTCCAGCAGCTCATGAACCGGCTCGTCGAGCTCGGCACGGAGTTTCGCAAGGCCATCGACACGTGGGACGACGGCATCGTCGTCTCGCGCAAAGAGCTCGCCGGCATGCCCGATCAATGGATCGATGCACTGAAGCGCGTCGAAGAGGGCGGCGAGACCAGGTACCGCGTGTCGCTCGATTACCCCGAGATCATGCCGTTCATGGACAACGCCGAATCAGGGCGGTGGCGCCGCGAGATCTTCCTCAAGAACCAGAACAAGGGCGGCGAGGGAAACATCAAGGTACTCGAGGAGGCGATCCGCGTTCGCAGTGAGATCGCCCGCCTGCTCGGCTACGACTCCTGGGCCGCGTACGTCCTTGAGAAGCGCATGGCGAAAACGCCCGCCGCCGTCGATCGCTTCCTCGCCGATCTCGACGTCCGCCTGAAGCTCAAGGCCGAAGCCGACATGGCCCGCCTCGCCGAGGCCAAGCGCGAAGACACCGGCGAAGCCAACCTCGAGATCTGGGACTGGTGGTACTACACGAACCGCCTCCTCAAGACCGAATACGCCGTCGACGACTTCGAGGTCGCCAAGTACTTCCCGCTCGAAGCCTGCATCGACGGCCTCTTTCTCGTCACGCAGGAGCTGCTCGGCATCCGCTACCAGCCCGCCCCGGACGCGCCGCGCTGGCACGAGGACGTCCAGGCCTTCGACATCTACGATGCCGGCGCTTCGGAGCCTTTCGCCCGGTTCTACATGGACCTCTACCCCCGCCCCAACAAGTTCGGCCACGCGGCGGCGTTCACGCTTCGCGGCGGCCGGACGCTGCCCGACGGCTCCTACCAGCACCCCATCAGCGCCATCGTCGCCAACTTCACCAAGCCGACGCCAGACACCCCATCGCTCCTCCGCCACACGGAGGTCGTGACCTTCTTCCACGAGTTTGGCCACATCCTCCACCAGACCCTCACGCGCGCTCGCTACCTCGAGTTCAGCGGCACCTCGACAGAGCGAGACTTCGTCGAGGCGCCGTCGCAGATGTTGGAGCACTGGGTCTGGGATCCGGCCATACTCGGGCGCTTCTCCCGGCATCACGCCACCGGACAGCCGCTGCCCGCCGAGCTGCTCGACGCGATGGTGCGCGCGAAGAACCTCAGCTCCGGCATCCGCGAGCGCCGCCAGCTCTTCTTCGCGCGCCTCGACTACGTGCTGCACTCCGCCGGATTCGACGGCGACACCACGCGCGCCGTCGCCGAGTTCTACCCGCTGACCGGCTTCCCGTATCCCCCGAACACCCATTTTCAGTCGGGCTTCGGCCACCTCTTCGGCTACGACGCCGGCTACTACGGCTACCTCTGGTCGCGCGTCTTCGGCGACGATATGTTCACGCGCTTCGAGGCTGCCGGCCTGCTCGATCCCGACACCGGCCGCGACTACCGGCAGAAGATCCTCGAGCGCGGCGGAGCCGTCGACGGCGACGAGCTCGTCCGCTCGTTCCTCGGCCGCGAGCCGAACATGGATGCGTTCCTGAGGGATATCGGCCTCGACGTGGAGTAGGCGCTATGCGCGGAGCCCGCCGCGTCTCCGTCCTGTCCCGCTCGCCAGCAGCAGCGCACCCACGCCGGCGAAGAACAACGCCATTGTCGCCGTGAACGTCGGGTCGGCGTCGCTCGGCCCGAACCCCAGGTGTGCGATCGCCTCCGCCCCCGCCGGCCGCTTGCCGCCCGGGCTGAACACGAACGCGTTGACCGCCACCCGCGTGCCGCTCTGCGCCCGCACGACGATGAATCCCGGCGTGTCGTCCAGCGGCAGCCCCAGCACGTCGTCCGCCACGCTGATCGGGAAGCTCCACGTCCCGTCGCGCAGCACCATCGCCGTGCGTTGCTGCTGGAATGGACCGTCGTAGTGCAACGGGTCGGCGCTTGTCGTGAACGCCAGTTCGATCGTCACCGTCGACCCTGCCGTCCAGCCGATCTGGCCCACGATCTGGAAGCGGGACCCCTGTCCCCCCTCCTCCGGCACGATCAGCGGATCACGGGGCGTCTGCGCGAGTGCACGATGTGCCGTGAGCGCGCCCGTACAGGCGAGCGCGACAGCAAGGGCGTACGCCAGCCACTTCACCACAACCCCGATTCCAACGCCCCGCCGTCGGCGATAGTAGCACGCGTGGATCGAGGAGTGAAGGGATGGAGCGCAGGCGCCTCGCCTGCGTTACCGGAAGAGCACCACCCGCCGGAAGCGTTCCGTGTAGCGCCCGTCGTCGCCGCGCCACCGATCCCGCACGAACTTCAGGAAGTCGCTGTTCGGATCTTCGGCGCCCAACCCCTGGCTCACGTGCGCGTTGAGCGCGTGCACCTTCTGCTCCACCACGTCGGTGATGTCGACGTCGAAGTTCGCCTTCTCGGTGCCCCAGATGAAGACTTCCTTCACGTTATGCGGCTCCAGACCCTCCGCGATGTGCTCCGGGAAGTTCAGCCGGTCCCGCGCCGAGGGGTACACCGCGTCGATCGCTACGTGGCCCGTGTTCCGATGGTCCGAGTGATTGATGAAGCTGTTGCGGACGATAAACGCCTCCGGGTCGTGCGTAAACACCGCGTATGGCTTCAGCATCCGGATGTGGCGCACCACGTCGCCCAGGAAATCGCGCGTCACCTGCAGCTCACCGTCGACGTTGTCGAGGAAGAACACGTCCTTCGCCCCTGCCCGTCGCGCCGCCTCCCGCTGCTCGTCCCGCCGGATCCGGATCAGCTCCGCCGGGTCCATCCCCGGGTCCGCCGTCCCCTTGCTCCCGTCCGTGCACACGAGGTAGTTGAACGTCCACCCCTCCCGGCTCCACAGGTAGCTCGTGCCCGCGGCGCCGAAATCGGCGTCGTCCGGGTGCGCCGCGATGATCAGCGCTGTCTTGTTCTCCGTCTCGGGCATGGTCATTGGCAGTTCCCCGTGCGAGTACAGCGTTTCCAGGCTGGACGTCATGCTTCAGGTTAGCGAGGGGCCGCGCGCCGAAACAGGCCTACACCAGCGCCTCGGGCCGATAGCCCAGCAGCGACTGACGCAGCATCACCAGCGCCGTCGTCACAGCCCGGCGCTTCACCGCCGTGCGTCCCTGCGGAAAGACGTACGTCATCGCTTGCGGCGCCGCCCAGATCGCGTCCACGGCGATATGGATCGTCCCGACGGGCTTCCCCTCCTGCTCGTCCGGCCCCGCCACCCCCGTGATCCCCACGCCGACGCTCGCCTCCAGCCGTTCGCGCGCTGCCTGCGCCATCGCTTTGGCGCACTCCGCGCTGATCACCCCGTGCTCTTCGATCACCTCCGCGGGCACTCCCAGCTCGATCTTCCGCTCCGTCTGGTACGTCACGAACCCGCCCGCGAAGTACTCGGACGACCCCGGCACGTCGGTGATCGTGCTCGCCAGCAGCCCGCCTGTGCACGACTCCATCGTCGCCAGCGAAAGCCGGTGCTCCTTCATGATGTCGCCGACCACGCTCTCGAACGTGTCCTCGTCCGCGCCCCAGATCGACGGCCCCAGGATCGCCCGCAGCTCCGCTTCCACCGGCGTGATCAGCCGCCACGCCGCCTCTTCGTCCGGCGCCTTCGCCGCCATCCGCAGGTGCACGCCGTCCGCCCGCGCGTAGATGCCGATGCTCGGGTTCGTGGACTTGAGCTGCCCGCTCACCATCTCGTCCACCGTCCCCTCGCCGATCCCCGCCGTCTTCAGCGTCCGCGTGATGAGCACGGAGCCCGGATTCCGCCGCAGCAGCTCCGGCGCCACCTCCTTCTCCCACATCCGCGTCATCTCGGTCGGTGGCCCCGGCATGGCGATGATCATCTTCCCGTCACGCTCCACCCACCAGCCCGGGCGCCGTCCCTCGCGGGTTCGGGATCGCCCGCGCCGACGGTATGAGCCAGCACTGCTTCACATTCCGCTCCGGCATCGAGTAGCCGCGCCGCTGGAAGAACGCCCGCAGCTCCGATTCCAGCTGCTCGTCCACCTCCGGCTCTTCGCCGAGCACCGCGCAGATCGCCTCTCGCGTCAGGTCGTCTTCCGTCGGCCCCAGCCCGCCCGTGCAGATCACCAGGTCCGCCCGGTCGCGCGCCCGCCCGATCGTCTCCGTCAGCCGCTCCAGGTTGTCCCCGACCACCGCCTTGAAGTAGATGTCGATGCCGAGCGCCGGCAGCCGCGACGCGATGTACGCCGCGTTCGTGTCGACGATCTCCCCCAGCAGGATCTCGGTGCCGATAGACAGCAGCTCCGCCTTCATGGCGACCAGCCTACCTGTCGCGGCCGAATAGAGACAGACGGCCCTCCCGTTCACGCGATCGCGTCCCTAGGATCGGGCCATGAAGCGCATCTTGCTCCTCGTGCTTGCGCCGCTCGCCGTCATCGTCGGCGGTTCGCTGCTCCTGCCCAACCGCGTGTTCTACCGCGATCGCCGCCCCACTGCCGCCGGTCGCTTCGTCAACGCCTTCTGGGCCCGCATCTACGGCCTCGGCTTCTTCCCGCAGTGG
Organism: uncultured Chloroflexia bacterium; assembly: GCA_963843685.1. Classification (GTDB taxonomy): domain Bacteria; phylum Chloroflexota; class Dehalococcoidia; order DSTF01; family JACRBR01; genus DASQHL01. The sequence goes on along the minus strand of CAWJLO010000010.1, from coordinate 278,727 downwards.
CTCGCGCGCCTCGAGGTCGCCGGGCGAAAGACCGGCGCGCCGCACTCGATCCCCGTCGCCATCGCCCGGTACGAGGGCGAGCGCTATCTCGTATCCATGCTCGGCGAACGCTCCGAGTGGGTGCGCAACGTCCGCGCCGCCGGCGGCCGCGCCATCCTCCGCCACGGCATCCGCGAGCCGGTCGATCTCGTCGAAGTCCCCGTCGAGCGGCGCGCCCCGATCATCAAGGCCTACGTCAAGATCGCCCCCGGCGCCCGCCCCCACATCCCCGTCGACAAGGACGCCCCCGTCGCCGACTTCGAGCCCATCGCCGCCACCTACCCCGTCTTCCGCATCGAAACCGCCAGCTGACCCGCGTCGCTACACTCTTCGGCATGCGCATCGCCGTCATCGGACACGTCGAGCACGTCACTGTCGCGGCGGTGCCCGCCCTGCCCGTCCCCGGCGAGATCCTCCACCTCGATCAGCCACAGGCCATCGCCGCGGGCGGCGGCGGCATCGCCTTCTTCCAGCTCTCCCGCTCCGACGCCGAACTCCATCTCTTCACAGCCCTCGGCAACGACGACGCCGCCACGTTCGTAGAACGCCGCATCCATGAGACGCGCGCCCACATCCACGCCGCCCGCCGCGAAGAGCCCCACACCCGCGACCTCGTCCTCATCACGCCCGACGGCGAGCGCACCATCGCTCGTCATCGGCGACCCGCTCCATCCCCGCCACGACGACCCGCTCCCGTGGGACACCCTCCCGGGGTGCGATGCCGCCTACTTCACCGCGCAGGATCCCGAGGTGCTGAAACTCGCGCGGTCGGCCCGCTTCCTCGCCGTCACCGCCCGCCGCTCCCACGCCCTCGCGGCCTCCGGCGTCCGCGCCGATCTCGTCGTCGGCAGCGCGAACGATCCCCGCGAGCGCAGCAAGCTCGCCGACTACGCCGTCCCGCCCCGAACGCTGGTGATGACCGAAGGGCGTCGCGGCGGCACGATCGAGACCGCCGCCGGCGTCACGCGTTTCGACGCACCGCAGTCAGTCGACGTCGTCGGCGCCTACGGTGCCGGCGACACCTTCGCCGCCGCCCTCACCTGGTACCTCGCCCGTGGATGTCGGAGCTGCACGACGCGTGCGAACGCGCAGCACGCCACGGCGCCGCCGTCCTCGCCGGCATCAACCCGCTTGAGCACCAGGTCCCGCTCGATTGATGGTGTAGTGGCTTACTTCCCGTCGACCCGCCGCGTCCCGACGACCGCCGGCCGCACGGGATCGAGTACGAACCGGATCCGCGGGAACCCGCTGTCGCACGTCGTGAACGACGCCACGATCGGCCACACCGGGTCCACGCCCTCCGCCCGCCACGCCGCCCGGTCGAACATCGCCAGCTCCGGCCGCCCGCGCTCCGCCTTGTGGAACGTGTACTCCGGGTCGACCTGAACCAGCGCGCCCTGCTTCTCGTTCGCCACCCGCGCCAGGTTCATGTTCGCCACGTACTGGATGTCGCCGCCCGAGATCGGCGTCGGGTCGATCAGCGACGCCCGCAAGATCTCGCGCCTGTCGACGCTCACGCTTCCCGTAATCCGGTCGTGGTACCGCTGCAGTCGCACTTCACCGACGCCGCACGCGTACCCCCAGTTGCGCCCCAGCGCATCGGCCGCCGCCTGCGTGTCCGCGTACGCCCGCAGCAGGAACCCCCGCGGCAGCGCCGCCGCCCGGCACCCCAGCCGCACCTGCGCCAGCGTGAACGGCCCGACCGGGCTCTCCGGGTAGTTCGCTACCGTCACGATCACCGTCGGCGGGATCGTCGGATGCAGCGCCGGTGGCAGCAGCCCCGGCATCGCCCGCTCGTCGATCTCGAACGTCACCTGCAGCGTCTGGATGCCGGCGATCGCCCACGGCTCGGCGTTGAAGCCGTCCATCAACGGCGCATCCGCGAGCTGCCCGGTGACTTCAAGCGTCCCGGAGATCGGCATCAGGCGCCTCCCGCCACGGCAGCCGTCGCCGTGGCCTGCGATCCCGCGAACTTTGGCATCACCTCACGCGCGAACAGCCGCAGGCTCGCCAGCACCTGCTCCTGCGGCACCGTCTCGACGCAGTTCAGCAGGAAGTTGATCCGGTCGACCCCCACCGACTCCCAGCGCTTGACCACCTCGATGATCCGCGCCGGGTCGCCGATGCACAGCCCCTCCGGGATCCGCCGCTCGCCCGGGCTCTCCGACTCCTGCCTCAGTTGCGGCAACAGCCCCTGCGATGGGTACGACCGTGTCGGGTACGCCTCCCGCGCCGCCAGCAACTGCGCCGCCAGGTACCCGAACGTCCCCGCCAGCCGCTGCCCGGTGCTCGCGCCCGTGTCGAGGTCCTCGTCGCAGAACAGGAAGTTCACCGTGTTGACCTGCTCGTTCACGAACTCGCCCACCGGGTCGCACTGGCGGATCCGCCGCCTGTACTCCGCGATCTTCTTCTCCTGCTCGGCCACGCCGCCGAACGTCAGCCCCAGGCTCCCCAGCCCCCGCTCCGCCGCGTCGATCTCCGTCCCCGGGCTCGTCACCGCCACCCACATCGGCGGGTGCGGCTTCTGGTACGGCTTCGGCAGGATCGCCCGCGACGGCATCGAGAACGCCTCGCCCCGGTGGCCGTAGTGCTCCTGCGTCCACATCTTCGGCAGCGCACGGACGATCTCGTCCCACGTCTTCTTCGTCGCGTCCGGGTCGGCCATGAAGCCGCCCAGCTCCGTCCACGTCGCCGAGCGCCCCGTCCCCATCTCCAGCCGCCCGCCCGAGAGGATGTCCAGCACCGCCGCCCGCTCGGCGATCCGCACCGGGTGGTTGAACTGCGGCACGCACACCACGATCCCATGCCCCACGCGGATGTTCTTCGTCTGCATCGCGCACGCCGTCAGGAACAGCTCCGGCGCCGACGAGTGCGAGTACTCCTCCAGGAAGTGATGCTCCACGCACCACACCTGGTCGAACCCCAGCTCGTCCGCCAGCCGCACCTGCTCCAGCGCGTTCATGTAGACCGTGCGCTCGGCCTCGCGGTCCCACGGCCGCGGCACCGACAGCTCGTAGAAGATTCCGAACTTCACGCCACACCTCCGGCAGATCTGCCCCGAACGGTGCCTCCGCTCGTGGCGCCGAGCGTATCACGGTGCTTCGCCCCCGGGCAAACAGTTTCGGTCCGCTGCGAATAGCCCAATCGGCCACGGCTTGCGCCGCTTCTGGCGCCATACGATGATCAAATCTCAAGGCGCCACGCCGGCGCCGCAGGAGGTGACCCCCATGGCCGAAGCCGCCGCCGCTCCGCTCGTCTTCAATCCGTTCGATCCCGCCTTCCACGACGACCCGTATCCCTTCTACCGTCGTTTCCGCGAAGAGGACCCTGCCCACTACAGCGAGCTGGCCAGCGTCACCGTGCTCAGCAAGTACGCCGACTGCGCCGCCCTCCTCCGCGACCACCGCGCGAGCAGCGACCAGACGAAGTCGGAAGGATTCCGCGAGGGGCTCGTGTCGCAGGGCATGGACCCCGACCAGGTGCTCGCCGATATGACGCGCCCGTTCCTGTTCATGGACCCGCCCGACCACACCCGTCTCCGCGGCCTCGTCAACAAGGCGTTCACTCCGCGCGTCGTCGAAGCCATGAAGCCGAGGATCAGGGAGATCGTCGATGGCCTCCTCGACGCGGCGGAGGAGCGCGGCGAGATCGACGTTGTCGCCGACCTCGCCTTCCCGCTCCCCGTCGCCATGATCTGCGAGCTGCTCGGCGTCCCGCCCGAGGACGTCGACCGCTTCCGTGCCTGGTCCGCCGTCGCCGCCCGCAGCCTCGACCCCGACTTCGTCCTGCCGCCGGAGGAGGTCGCCCGCCGCGAGCAGGCCTTCACGGAGTTCTCCGACTACTTCCGTGAGCTGATCGCCGCCCGCAGGAAGGATCTCCGGGACGATGTGCTCAGCGCGCTGATCGTCGCCGAGAACGAGGGCGACAAGCTCTCGGAGAACGAGCTGATCGCCACCGGCATCCTCCTCCTCATCGCCGGCCACGAGACGACGGTGAACCTCATCGGCAACGGCACCCTCGCCCTGCTGCGTTCTCCCGACCAGCGCCGGCGACTCCAGGACGATCCGTCCCTCATCGTCACCGCCGTCGAAGAGCTGCTTCGCTTCGATCCGCCGGTGCAGCTCACGCTGCGCATCGCAACTGAGGACATCGCCCTGCCGAGTATGACGCTGGAGAAAGGCAAGTCCGCCATCCTCCTCCTCGGCTCCGCGAACCGTGACGAGAATCAGTTCCCGGATGCCGACAGGCTCGACGTCGGGCGCGTCGAGAACCGCCACCTCGCGTTCGGCATGGGCATCCACTTCTGCCTCGGAGCGCCGCTCGCCCGCGTCGAGGGACAAATCGCCATCGGCGAGATGGTGCGCCGCTTCCCGGAGATGCGCCTGCTGGACGAGACGCCGCCCTACAAGCCCAACTTCACGCTCCGCGGCTTGGCGTCATTGCCGGTCGGCCTCAGGGGATAGCCTGACACCTGCCCGCGCGATGCTGTGCTATCGTCAGCCCGATGGCCAACGGCGTTACTGCGGTACTGCTGCTCTCCTGTCGCGACCAGAAGGGGCTCGTGGCTGCGGTCTCCGACTTCCTCTACCGCAACGACGGCAACATCGTCCACGCCGACCAGCACACCGACCGCGAGGAGGACGTCTTCCTCCAGCGCGTCGAGTGGCAGCTCGAAGGCTTCGCCCTCCACCGCGACGCCATCGCCGAGGCCTTCCAGCCCATCGCCGAGCGCTTCGCCATGACGTGGAGCCTCCGTTTCTCCGACGAGGTGCCGCGCGTCGCCATCCTCGCCTCGAAGCTCCACCACTGCCTCTACGATCTGCTCGCCCGCTGGCGCCTGGGCGAGCTGCACGCCGAGATCCCGCTCGTCGTCAGCAACCACCCCGACGCGCGCCCCATCGCCGACGAGTTCGGCGTCGCGTTTCTGCACGCGCCGATCACACCCGACACGAAGGCGGACCAGGAGGCGCACGTCGTCCGTGAGCTGGAGTCACAGCGGGTCGATCTGGTGATCCTCGCCCGTTACATGCAGGTGCTCAGCGACGGTTTCGTGCGCAAGTACCCGCGGCGCATCATCAACATCCACCATTCGTTCCTGCCCGCGTTCGCCGGCGCCCGCCCCTACCACCAGGCCCACGAGCGCGGCGTCAAGATCATCGGCGCCACCGCCCACTACGCCACGCCCGAGCTCGACCAGGGCCCCATCATCGATCAGGATGTCGCGCGCGTCAGCCACCGCGATTCCGTCGAGGATCTCGTCCGCAAGGGCCGCGACCTCGAGCGCACCGTCCTCGCTCGCGCCGTCGATCTCCACCTGCGCAACCGCGTGCTCGTCTACGGCAACAAGACCGTCGTCTTCGACTAGCTCTGGACAAACAGCGCCGGATCGTACCCCGCCGCGTTCCGCAGCCGCGTGCCCGAAAAGCACAGCGTGCTCCGGATCACCCGCCGCCACAGCTCGACGAGCGACGGCGTCACGCGCAGCTCGACGCTCGCCGCCGCCATCGCCGTGAGCAGATCCCCCACCGGCTCGACGCTCAGCGGCGTGACCGCTTCGCGGCTCACGTAGTGCCCCGCCGTCTCGTCGTTCAGCACGAACGTCGCTTCCGGCATCTCGTAGCGATACAGCACGGTTTCCCGGATCCGCTCCAGCCAGCCCGCTCCACCGCGATCACCATCCGCGCGTCGATCCCGCCGAACCACCGCTCGCGGTCCGCGTCCGTCGTCTGTTGTCCCTGGCCAGAAGCACGCGCGCGGACAGTCCCGCGGCACGAAGTACATCGCCTGGTGCCACTCGTCGATCGCCCACACCAGCGGCTCCACCTCCGGCCGCTCGATCGGCGACCGCGGCTCGAACACGCGGATGTCAGGCTCTTCGCTGAAGTGATAGAGGACCACGGCGCGGAGTATATCGAGGCAGCTTCAGACCGGCGCGCCCGGCGCCACCAGCGGCCACGGCCGTGCCCGCTCCATCGCCAGCGCCAGGTCCAGCAGCGTCTGGTCTTCGTGCCGCCGTGCGTACGCCTGCAGCCCGACCGGCAGCCCGGACGGCGTCAGCCCCGCCGGCATCGAGATCGCCGGATAGCCCGTGATGTTCGCCGGGATCGTCAGCGCGCCGTTGTTGTTCCGCCCGACGCGCTCGCCGTCCACCCGGCTCGGCATCGGCCCTTCCGCCGCGAACGGCTCCACCGGGTCCGTCGCGCACAGCACGATGTCCGTCTGCTCGAACAGGTCAGCCATCGCCTCGTTCAGCACCACCCGGAATCGGTCGACCGACGCCGCGTGCCACACGCGGTAGTTCTCGGCCGTCCACTGCATCGAGAACGCGATCTCGAACGTCAGGTCGTCCTTGCAGTCCGGCCAGTAATCTTTCAACTCGTTGAACAGCGATGGCGCCCCCGCGTTCAGCCACTTCGCCCCGCCCTCCGGCAGCCGCACGTCGATTTCAACCCTCTGCATCCCCGTCGCCGCCACGAGTGCGTCCGCCGCCTCTACCACCACCTTCCGCACGTCGGCTGCGATCGCCGCGCATCCCAGGTCCGGCGACACCGCCACGCGCAACGAGCGCAGGTCGCGCGTCCCAAGATCGCGCTCCCACCCCTCGATACGCGGCAGCGAGAACGGATCGCGCGCGTCGTAGCCCGACGCCACTTCGAACCAGCGCGCCGTATCCCGAACGCTGCGCGAAACTGTGCCCCAGCACGACGTCAGCGGCCCGTTCTCCGCCTGCGGCCCGCGCGGTATGCGGCCGAACGTCCCCTTCAGTCCAACGAGCCCGCAGAACGCCGCCGGCTTCCGGATTGATCCGCCACCGTCGCTCCCTGTCGCCAGCGGCACGAGCCCGCCCGACACCGCCGCCGCCGATCCCCCTGACGATCCCGCCGGCGTGCGCTCCAGGTTCCACGGGTTGCGCGTCACGCCGTGCAGCTTCGTCGCCGTGTACGCCACCAGCCCGAACTCCGGCGCCGCCGACTTCCCCAGGATCACCGCTCCCGCCGCCCGCAGCCGCGCCACGTGCGTCGAGTCGTGGTCGACGACATTGTCCTTGTACGGCACCGACCCGAACGTCGTCGGCATCCCGCGCGCGTGCTCAAGGTCCTTCACCAGCAGCGGCACGCCCCCGAACGGCCCCGCGTCCTCGCCGGCCGCCACGCGCCGGTCGACAACTTCCGCCTGCCTCCTCGCCCCCTCCGCGTCGACATACACGACGGCGTTGAGCTGCGACGCGGCGATCGCCTCCAGTGACGCCTCGACGGCGTCCGCCGAGCGCACCTCGCCGCCTCGGATCGCTTCCGCCAGCGAGCACGCGTCGTCGAGCCACGGCTTCATGGTCAATCCCTCCGCTCGTCAGGAGTCTACGCCACTCTCGGGCTGGGATCGACGCACGTCCGCTGCGGTGGACATCGATTCGCATGAACACTTGAAGCTAGCTGCTCCGCACCGTATCGTCGCCCCCAACCCCCGCGCCCGGCCGTGCCGGTAGTCGTGTTTGGCAGGAGCATGGACGACGGCAAGACCGCCGGCGAACACCGCCGCAACGAGCGCATCGTCGCCATCGACATTCTGCGCGGCCTCGCCATCCTCTGGGTGCTGCTCTTCCACCTCTGGGGCGACCTGGAGTTCTTCCCCGCTGTCCCTCGCGAGTACTACGAGCAGCTCACATGGCAGGTGCGGCACGGCGAGGGCCCGTGGCGCATCTTTACCGCCTTCACCGACCTCCTCTTCCGCGACGGCTTCGAGGGCGTCCCGCTCTTCATGCTCATCAGCGGCGTCTCGCTCACCATCGCCGCCTATCGCGCCGGCGACGCGCTGAGCTGGCCGCGCTTCTTCCTCCAGCGCTTCCGCAAGCTCCTCGTGCCGTACTGGGTCGGCGTCGCCATCACCTACGCCGTCATCTGCGCCATCGTCTGGCGCCAGGTGTCACTCGACGGCGGCACCTTCTCCCAGCACTTCGGCAGCGGCACGACCATCTCCCTCCACACGCACATCCTCCTCGATCGTGGCGTCGTCTACGCCAGCGTCGCCCTCGTGCCCCGCCTGCTGCATGACCAGTGGTTCTTCGCTCCACAGCTCGCGCTCTGGTTCGTCGGCCTGCTCGCCCAGTACTACCTCCTCTTCCCGCTGCTCTTCTTCCTCATGAAGCGCATCGGCGTCCTGCCGTTCCTCCTGCTCACGTTCGCCATCACGGTCGGCGCGAACTGGTGGATCGTCGACCGCTTCGGCGCCCCCGAGTTCCAGTTCCGCCTCGTCACCGGCTGGGCCCCCTTCCGCCTCTTCGAGTTCACCGCCGGCATGGCCATCGGCTGGCTCCTCGCGTCACCCGAACGCGATCGCGCACTGCGCTTCATGCGCAATCCCTACGTGATCGTCTCGTTGCTGGTGCTCGGGTTCGCCGCGCACACCACCGGCGATCTCCTCATCGGTCGCTGGTCCGTCCGCTACTGGCAGTCGCTCGCCATCCCTCTCATGACGCTCGGCCTCGCCCTGCTCGTGCTGCCCCTGCTGCTCAAGCCCCCCAGCCGCATCGACGTCAGTCTCCCGGTGCGCGCCCTCACGACGGTCGGCGTCATGTCCTACGCGCTCCTCATCATCAACGACCCCATGCGCCTCGTCGCGAGCCAGCTCCGCCTCGAGCAGGTGCCATCCGCCGTCTGGTGGACCTTCCTCGTCGCCGTCTACGTCCCCGCGAGCGTCGCCCTCGCCTGGCCGCTGTCGCACGCGCTTGGCCTCATGCCGAAGAAGCCCGCGCGTCCAGCCGGATCTCGCCCCATCGCGCGTCCGGCCGCGGCGCCGTCCGCAGAACTGGAACCCGCCGCTCCGTAACCGGTACGTCCGGCGTCTCGCGTCTCGCTTCTCCTCCACCCCGTGATACACTGCGGCCCGTGAATCTGGAGCTTCTCCGCGAACTCGCGGTCCCCAACGACACCAAGATCCTCCTGCTCGTCATCGACGGACTCGGCGGCCTCCCGAACGAATCCGGCCGCTCCGAGCTCGAGCAGGCGAACATCCAGTATCTCGATCGCCTCGCCCAGGAGAGTATCTGCGGACTCACCTTGCCTGTGGACTACGGAGTCACCCCCGGCAGCGGCCCCGGCCACCTCGCGCTCTTCGGATACGACCCGCTGCGCTACACCGTCGGCCGCGGCGTGCTCGAGGCGCTCGGCATCGACTTCGACCTCAAGTCCACGGATGTCGCTGCCCGCGGCAACTTCTGCACCGTCGACGCCGACGGCCGCATCACCGACCGCCGCGCCGGCCGCATCGCCACAGCCGATTCGGCCCCGCTCTGCGAAAAGCTCGCGATGATCAAGGTGCCCGGCGCCCAAGTCTTCGTCGAGCCCGTCCGCGACCATCGCTTCCTCCTCGTCCTCCGCGGCGAAGGCCTCTCCGACAAGGTCTCCGAGACCGACCCCCAGCGCGAAGGCGTGAAGCCCCTCGCGGCGCGCGCCCTCGCGCCGGAGGCCGAAGCCACCGCCAGCGCCATCAACGACTTCGTGTCGCAGGCAGAGCGCATCCTCCATGACGAGCGCGCCGCCAACATGCTCACCCTCCGCGGCATCGCCAAGCACCCGCCCATGCCCGCCATCGTAGACACCTGCAAGTTCCGCGCTGCCGCCATCGCCGCCTACCCGATGTATCGCGGCTTGGCCAAACTCGTCGGCATGGACGTGCTCAAGACCGGCTCGTCGTTCGCCGATGAGGTCGAGACCCTCAAGCAGAACTGGGACAGCTACGACTTCTTCTTCATCCACTTCAAGCGTGCTGACGCCGCCGGCGAGGACGGCGACTTCCAGGCGAAGATCGCCGCGCTCGAGGAGGTCGATACCTACATCGAGACGCTCCACGGGCTCCAGGCCGACGTCTTCATGGTCGCCGGCGATCACTCCACCCCCGCCGTCGTCCGCGGCCACTCCTGGCACCCCGTGCCGTTCCTCTTCCACACCCGAAACTTCGCCCAGTCCGATTCCACCGAGGGCTTCAACGAGAAGGCCTGCGCGAAGGGCCTCCTCGGCACCTTCCCCGCGAAAGATGTCCTGTCGCTCGCCATGGCCTACGCCAGCCGCCTCACCAAGTACGGAGCCTGACATGCCCCGCACACCCATCGTCGCCGGCAACTGGAAGATGAACACCCTGCGAGCCGACGCCATCGCGCTCGCGACGGCCATCCGTGACCAGGCCGACAGCATCGCCGGCGTCGAGAAGATCCTCTGCCCGCCCTTCGTCTTCCTTCACGACGTCTCAGCGGCTGTCGCTGGTTCGACCGTGCAGGTCGGCTCGCAGAACGTCTACTGGGAGGAGAAGGGCGCCTTCACCGGCGAGATCAGCGTGACCCAGGTCGCGGAGGTCGCGCAGTTCGCCATCATCGGCCACAGCGAACGCCGCCAGTTCTTCGGCGAGACGGACGACACCGTCAACCGCCGCGTGAAGTCCGCGCTCGCCCACGGCCTCAAGCCCATCATGTGCGTCGGCGAGCTGCTCGAACAGCGCAAGGCCGGCGAGACGGAAGCCGTCCTCGTCCGCCAGGTCCGCGGCGGTCTCGACGGCGTCGATCTCGACGCCTGACTTCATCATTGCCTACGAGCCCGTCTGGGCGATCGGCACCGGCCTTGCCGCCGACGGCCCCACCGCGCAGGCCGCCATCGCCCTCATCCGGAACACCGTACGCCAGCTCGCCGGCTCCGTCGCCGACGACGTCCGCATCCTCTACGGCGGCTCCGTCACCGCGGAGAACGTCGCCGAGTTCATGACCCAGCCCGACGTCGATGGCAGCCTCGTGGGCGGTGCGTCCCTGAAGGCCGACGGCTTCACCGCCATCATCCGCAACACCGCCTGGACCACGACCCCGCGCGTCTGATGCCCCTCCCGCCGCTGCTCGCCATCGTCGGCGCCACCGCGACCGGCAAGACCGCGCTGGCGATCGAGCTCGCGCGCCGCCTTGACGGTGAGATCATCAGCGCCGACTCGCGCCAGCTCTACCGCGGCATGGACGTCGGCACCGCCAAGCCCACGCCCGCCGAGCAGGCAGCCGCGCGCCACTGGCTCATCGACCTCGCCGATCCCGACGAAACCTTCACCCTCGCCGCCTTCCTCGATGCCGCGAACGCCGCGCTCGCCGACGTCTGGTCGCGCCATCGCCTCCCCATCGTCGTCGGCGGCACGGGCCAGTACGTCTGGGCACTCCTCGAAGCCTGGCGCGTCCCCCGCGTCCCGCCTGACCGCGCCCTCCGCGCCGACCTGGAGAGTCGCGCCGCCACGCACGGCGTCGCCTCCATCCTCGAAGAGCTGCGCCGCATCGATCCCGCCTCCGCCGCCACCATCGATCCCAACAACGCCCGCCGCATCATCCGCGCCATAGAGGTCACCCGCGCGACCGGCCGCCCCTTCAGCGAGTGGCGCGGGAAAGGTGAGCCCGCGTTCTCCGCCACCATCCTCGGTCTGCGCCTCGATCGCCCCCACCTGTACCGCCGCATCGACGCCCGCGTCGATGCCATGATCGCCGCCGGCCTCGTCGACGAGGTGCGCCACCTCAACGACGCCGGCTACTCGTGCGATCTCCCTGCGATGGCCAGCATCGGCTACCGCGAGATCTGCGAGCACCTCCGCGGCGAGTGCACGCTCGACGAGGCGATCGCGCGCATCAAGACCGAGACCCACCGCCTCGCCCGCATGCAGCACACGTGGTTCCGTGACGGCGACCCGCGCGTCCACTGGCTCGATGCCGCCGCGCCGGACCTCGTCGCGCGGGCGATCTCCATCGTCTCCTCGCTCCCCGCTTCCGAATCCCGCGGTTGACGCTGTATCCTGACCCCACCATGGATTTCGCCAAGCTGCACGGCACCGGTAACGACTTCGTCCTCGTCGATGCCCGCGCGCTCGACCAGGATTGGAACGCGCTTGCCCGCGCCATCTGCGACCGCCATTTCGGCGTCGGCGCCGACGGCCTGATCCTCGCCGGGTCCTCGCAGCGCGCCCCCGTCCGCATGCGCATCTTCAACGCCGACGGCTCCGAGGCCGAAATGTCCGGCAACGGCATGCGCTGCCTCGTGAAGTTCGCCGTCGACTCCGGCATCGTCGCCCCGAAGGGCGACGAGTTCGACGTAGAGACCGGCGCCGGCGTCATGCGCGTCCGCATCACCACCGAATACGGTCGCGTCACCAGCGTCCGCGAGAGCATGGGCCCGCCCCGCCTCGATCCCCGCGAGATCCCCGTCGCCATCGACGCCCCCCCGCCCATCAAGGACTTCGAGCTCAAGGTCGATGGCCGCGCAATCCCCATCACCCCCGTCTCGATGGGCAACCCGCACGCCGTCTACTTCCAGGACAAACCCGTTGCCGACTACCCCCTGCGCGACGTCGGCCCCCTCGTCGAGCACCACGCCCTCTTCCCGAACCGCACAAACTTCGAGGTCGTGCGCGTCCTCTCCCGCGGCCGCGCCGAGATGCGCGTCTGGGAGCGTGGCGTGGGCGAGACACTCTCCTGCGGCTCCGGCGCCTCCGCCACCATGGTCGCCGCCCGCCTCCTCGATCTGGTAGACAACGCTATGGAACTCACCGTCCCCGGCGGCGTCCTCACGCTTGAGTGGGACGGCGAGGGCGACGTCGTCCTCACCGGCCCCGTCGTAGAAGTCTTCCGCGGGAGCTGGCCGTCCTAGATGGCGATCAAACCCCTTCGTCGCATCGCTGCCCCTGTCGGACCGAGCCTCTACGACCTGATCACGCGCGAAGCGCTCAGCTCCGCCTGGAGCCGCAACGCTGTCGCCCGCGCCGGCTCGAAACATCCCGAGCTCCTGATCGAGCGCAACGGCAACCTGCTCGTCGGCCTCGAAGGCGGCGCCTTGGCCTACTCCTTCAACAGTGACCGCGCCTTCATCGACCATTTCGAGCCGATGCTCGTCCAGCTCCTGCCGCGGCTCCGGCGCGCTTACCCTGACGCGCAAAACGCCTCGTTCCGCCTCACTCACAACCCGTCCCGCCCCGCCATCGAGCCCATCCTCAAGAGCCTCTGGTTCGCCCCCTTCCGCTCGTGGCTTCTCTTCTCGCTCGACCGCAAGTCGCCCCTGCCCCGGACGACCGCGCCCGGCGTGAAGTTCCGCGAAGGCACGCTGCGTGACCTCCCCGAGATCGTCCGCATCGATGACGAGTGCTTCCCCGCCACCCCCATCTCCACGGTGGCGATGCGCGCCAACCTCAAGGCCGGCGAGCAGGTGCTCATGGCGACCGTCGGCTCGCGCAACGCCGGCTTCGCGCTCTTCCGCCCCGTCGACGATAGCGGCATGGGCTATCTCTCCATCCTCGCCGTCTCGGACGAGTTCCGCGGCCGGGGGATCGGTCGAAGCCCTCACCGCCCGCGTCGCGAAACGCCTCTTCGCCGACGGCGCGCAGACCCTCGACCTTCGCACCGACGAAGACAACGCCGCCGCCATTCGCCTCTACGTGAAGCTCGGCTTCCGCCAGACGCAGGCCGGCCGCGACTACGACCGCCCCCTCGATCCGCGCGCCATCGCGCGTCTCAAGAAGGGCAGCGAGGGCACCCTCATCCGGTTCGGCGGCTGGCGATAGCGCCATGAGCGTCGCCGACGTCTTTGGCGTCCACGCGCCCTACTGGCAGATCGTCTATCGCACCGCCATCATCTACGTCGCCATCATCGTCGGCATGCGCCTCACCGGCGCCCGCCAACTCGGCCAGATGACGCCGTTCGATCTCGTCCTCGTTCTCCTCATCGCCAACGCCGTCCAGAACGCCATGGTCGGCCCGGACGTCACCATTCTCGGCGGCGTCACCGCCGCCGCGACGCTCCTTGTCATGAACCGCGCCACTGCCTTCCTCACCGATCGCCTGCCGTGGTGGCGACGCGCGATCGAAGGCCGCTCGGTGCTCCTCATCAACCACGGCGCCCTGCTCGAGGATCACATCCGCCGCGCCGGTCTCGACGATGACCTCGTGCTCCAGGCGATCCGCGAGCACGGCTTCGCTGACGCCTCTCACGTCCAGATGGCCGTCCTCGAGATCGATGGCACGATCAGCATCGTGCCCGCAGGGACAAACACGGTGCGCACACGCCACCGCGTCCGCGCCACGCGCCCTGGAGGCAACTAGCGTGCCTGCTCCCACCACCTCCGGCCTCGGCCGTAACGGCCCCTGGCTCCAGGACGACTGGCTCCGTGTCGAGACGCGCCAGGACGACGGCGCGATCTCGCCCGTTGCCCTCGACGGTGCCTTTCGCCCCGCCGAGCGCGCGCTCGCCTGGATCGAGCCGGTCGGCGAGCCTCCGCTGCAATTCGAGCGCTGCGACTACGACCAGCGCGCGCACGAAGACGCGCTCGGCAAGGGGCGGTCCATCGCCCTCACGTCCACCCTGCCGCGCCGCGGCGTCCGGTTGCGACGCGAGGTAGTCGTCTACGACGCCCATCCGTTCTGCCTGACCCGCGTCGGCGTCACCAACGAGCGCGCGTCCCCGCTCCTCATTCACGCGCTGCACGTCTTCGAGACCCCGGCGGAACCGCGTGGAAGGCTCCGCCTCGCGTCGGACCCCGCGGATCTCCGCATCTGGCGCAACGGCTGGCAGTCCTGGTCGCCTACGCTCTCGTTCGGCGGCGCCCAGCACGATGTCCGCAGCGCCCCCACCGTCCTCTCCCCCGAGCCCCCGCAGTCCGAGCCCGGCCGCTTCGCCTCCGACGACGTCGCCGTCCTCTACGACCCGGCTGCCGGCCGCTCGATCCTCGCCGGCTGCGTCACCGCCCGCGATCTCATGACCCAGGTGTTCGTCGATGCCCCCGCGCGCCTGGTCGATGCCCGCTGCCTGGCCGACGGCCTCGCCGTCGCCCCCGGCGACACGCTCTGGTCGGAGTGGGTCGCCGTCGACCTCACCGGCCACCCCGAACGACCAGCTGGCCCGCTACGGCGACGCCCTCGGCCGCATGATGGACGCCCGCCCCACGAGCGGACGCGCGCCCGCTGTCACACCGGCCGGCTGGTGCTCCTGGTACTACTTCTACACCAACGTCACCGAGGACGACGTCGTCCGCAACCTCCGCTTCCTCGAGCAGCACCGCCGTGAGCTGCCCGTGCAGACCGTCCAGATCGACGACGGCTACCAGGCCGACATCGGCGACTGGCTCACGCCGAACGAAAAGTTCCCGCACGGCATGGCCTGGCTCGCGTCCGAGGTCAAGCGCGCCGGCTACACCCCCGGCCTCTGGCTCGCCCCGTTCCTCCTCGCCGAGTCCTCGCGCACCTTCGCCGAACACCCCGACTGGGTCGTCCGCGACACCGCCGGCGAGCCCATCGTCGCCCAGCACAACTGGAGCCGCCGCAACTACGCGCTCGACGGCTCGCACCCCGACGCCCGTGCCTGGCTCACGCGGCTCTTCCACGAGGTCTGCGACGGCTGGGGCTACGACTACGTCAAGATCGACTTCCTCTTCGCCGCCGCGATCGCCGGACGCCGCCACGCCGCCACCACGCGCGTCCGCGCTTATCGCGACGCGCTCGCCGCCGTCCGGGAGGGCGTCGGTCCTTCGCGCTTCATCCTCGGCTGCGGTTCGCTCATGGCGCCGTCCGTCGGTGTCTTCGACGGCAACCGCATCGGCCCCGACGTCGCCCCGTTCTGGCGCATGATGACGCGCGAGGAGCGCCAGGCTCCCCATCCGCGTCCCCGCCACGCCGACGAGCCCCTCAGCGCCGAAGCCGCTATCCGCAGCACGCTCCAGCGCTCGTGGATGCACGGACGCCTCTGGGCCAACGACCCGGACTGCCTCATGGTGCGCACCGATTTCACGAAGCTGACGCTGACCGAAACCCGCACGCTCGCCACGGCCATCGCCGTCTCCGCCGGCATGCTGCTCTCAAGCGACGACCTCGTGAAGCTGCCCCCTGAGCGCCTGTCGATCATCTCCGCGCTCCTGCCGCCGCTCCCGCGCCCGGCGATCCCGCTCGACCTCATGGAGCGCGACATGCCCGAGTGTTGTGAGTATGTCGATGACCGCGACTTCGACCCGCTGCGCCTCGTCGCGCTGTTCAACTTCGACGACGTCGCCGGCGACCGCGAGCTGCCGCTGCCGGAAGGGAGGTGGCACGCGTTCGAGTGGTGGGACGAGCGTTACCTCGGCGTCGTTGAGGGCTCGCTCTCGTTCTCGTCCGTGGAGCCGCACGGCTGCCGCCTCGTGTCGCTCCGCCCGGCCGATCGCCGCCCACGCATCGTCGGCACGTCCGCGCACGTCGGCGGCGGAATACTCGACATAACAAGCCAGAGCTGGGACGAGGCATCAAGCGAACTCTCGATCGAACTGGCGCCCGTCGGCCGCCGTACGCGACGTCTCTTCGTGGCCACGGACGGTCGCGTCGCGCGCCGGGCGATGCTCGACGGTGCGCCGGTCACGCTCCGGGCACAGGGCGACGCCGCGCTGTGCGACGTCGCTGTCGATGCGCCGTCACGGCTCGTCATCTCCATGGGATCTTCCTGATTTTTCGATCCGTAACACGCCGTGAAGCAGCGCGCGCGTTGACTTTTCCGGACCCGCGCATTATGGTGTCACCACAACTGAATAGAGCCTAACTCGCGCACGTTTCGCGAGGCGGGGGAACCAGATTTCCCGGGGTGAATCGCATCGTAAGGTGCGTAGGCGAACTTCCTTGAGCCGAACCCGTCAGCTAACCCCGCAGGCATAAGAGGGAGAGGGCACCGGCCAGGGCACGCCTTCGGCCGGATTTTGTTCTCTCTCGCGAAATTGGATATCGAGATACAGCCTCCTCCTCCAACGGCAAAAGGCCGCCGGACTTGTCCGGCGGCCTTTTGCTTGGTCTTGCCTTCGTCTTGGACTACGACTCGCTGATCGTGATCGAGTCGATCCGCGTGCCCGGCGGCGGGTCCTTCTGCTGCTGCGCGTCGCGCGGCGTCAGGCTCCTGAGCACGTCCAGACCCGAGACCACCTTGCCGAACACCGTGTCCTTCCCCTCCAGCGTCGGCTCGTCCTGGAGCGTGAAGAAGAACTGGCTGCCGTTGTTCTGGGCGCCTGCCTCGTTCGGCTTCGCCATCGCCAGCACCCCCGCCGTGAACGGCACGCTCGTCTGCTCCGGCGGCAGGTCGTAGCCCGGCCCGCCCACGCCCGTCCCCGTCGGATCGCCCGCCTGGGCGAAGACGAGCTGGTTCGTCTTCGGGTCCGTCACCACCCGATAGAACGTCACGCCGTCGTAGAAATGGTCGTTCGCTAGGAAGACGAAGTTGTTCACCGTCTCTGGCGCGTCCTTCGGCAGCAGCTGCACGACCACGTCGCCCTTCTCCGTCTTGATCGTCGCCGTGTACGTCTTGTTCGGGTCGATCGTCATCGGCGGCGCCGCCTGGTACTGCTTGATCTCGCTCTGCGACCCCGTCGTGCTCGTGCCGCCGGCCTCCGGCGTCTGTCTGATCACGCCCTGTCCGCGCACCTGTGCGGCCGACGATGAAGACGGGTTGCTGTGCCCCGATAGATACGCCGACAGCCCCAGCCCTCCGACGAGCCCCACCGCGCCGATGACAGCGAACAACTTGTAGTTCGAGAAGATCCGGAAGGCGCCCTTTGGCTTCACCGCCGCGGCTTCGCTGGCAGTGTCCTCCGTTCGATAGATCTTCCGGCGACGCTGCTTCTGTACCGTCTGTTTCTTACGTGGCATCGACTCTCTCTTCAGAAATTGGGATGACTCAGCATAACAGTTGCCCGGCTGCCCGGCCACGGCGTCCCAATCAACAACGCTGCGCGTCGCCGCCGATTGCATCGCGCGCTGTCCGTCGCGTGTCGTCACTACCCGCCCTTGACAGGACGATGCTCCCGGGATCGCGAGGGTGTCGATGCTTCGTCAGCTGACCGCGCACCCAACACGCATCCGCCGCCCGCCCCGTTTGGCCCGCCGTGCCCGCGCCCCGTATAGTGACCATACGTTCCGGCGCATGCCCCCGTAGCTCAGCGGATAGAGCGCTAGCCTCCGGAGCTAGAAGCACAGGTTCGAGTCCTGTCGGGGGTACCACACTTCCACGCGGCGGAAGATCGCTCCCCACCTAGCTCCCGTACCGCGACACCAGCGCCTCCCGGTCGAACATCGCCGACACGACGCGCCAGGCCAGCGAGTCGATCACGAACAGCAGCACCGCCATCACCACGGCGAGCGGCACGGACGGCGTAAGCACCCGGAACGCGAACAGCGCCGTCACGCCCAGCATCGGCAGGCTCCCCAAGGTCGAGAGCTGCTGCGCGACGCGCACGTCGCCTGAGCGTGTCGACACCGCCATCGCCACCCACGTTGCCCAGGCCGCGAGCAGCGGCACGAACAGGATCTGCCCGACGATCCGCGACGCGTCGAACACGGCCGAGACCACGATCGCGTTGTCCTGGATGCGCACCGCCACGGCGAACGCCACCGCCACCCCGTACGCCATGATCACCGCCGGCACGATCGCCGCGATCGCCTTCCCGACGATCAACTCGCGTTCCGTGATCGGCGTCGTCAGCAGCGGTTCCAGCGTCGCTTGGTCTCGCTCGCCAATCACCGAGTACGCGGCGATCGCCGTCGGCAGCGTGATCGGGACGATGAGCATCATCAGCTCCGCGCTGTTTGCAAGCGCACGCAGCGCCTCAGGCGACGCGGACCCTGCGACCGAGAACAGTTGGACCAGCGGCAGGACCACGAAGAACGCCGGCAGGACCACGCTGGTCCCCAGGATGAAGCGGTTGCGCCGATACTCGCGGAACTCCTTCCGCACGACGGCCACGATCCGGCGCTGACTCGCATTCACGATGCCGCCTCCTCGTCCGCGTCATCGTGGATGAGCTTCAGGTACACGTCCTCCAGGCTCCGTCGCGCCTCCGCGAGCCCAAGGATGTCCGCCCCCGCCGCGACCAGTGCCCGCGCGAGCGCCGGCGTCACCGCGGCCGCGTCGTTCACCGACAGCCTGTACGCGCCGTCCCCGTCCACCCGCCAGTCCCGCACTCCCGCGATCGACCGGAAGAGCGTGTCCGCGCCGTCGAGCGGCGCTCCCGTACGCACCTCCACCTCAGCCGAGAATAGCCGCTTCCGCAGCTCGTCCGGCGTGCCCGTCGTCAGCAGCCGCGTGTTGATGATCGCCACCACGTCGCACAGGCGCTCCGCTTCCTCGAGCCGGTGCGTGGTGAGGAAGATCGTCACGCCGCGCTGCCGGAGCCCGTTGATCAGCTCGTGCACCTCAACCGTCGCCTCCGGGTCGAGGCCGGAGGTGGGCTCGTCGAGAAACAGCACACTCGGCTCGCTCAGCAGACTGCGCGCGAGCGCCGCGCGCTGCCGCAGCCCTTTCGAGAGCGTGCCCGCAACGTCGCGCGCCCGGCTGCTCAAGCCGACGGCTTCAAGTGACGCTGCGATGCGCGCGCCCGCATCCGTCACGCCGTACAGCCCCGCAAAGAACTCGAGGTTCTCGAAGACCGTCAGTCGCAGGTACAACCCGCCCGCTTCCGTCATGATGCTGATGCGCTGGCGGATCTCCTCGGCGTGCTCCTTGCCGAGCGCGATCCCGGCCACTTCCGCCTCGCCGGACGTCGGGCTGATCAGCGTCCCCAGCGTCCGCACCGTCGTCGTCTTCCCCGCCCCGTTCGGCCCCAGGAATCCGAAGACCTGCCCGGCGCCGACGCTGAAGCTCAGGTCCTCGAACGCCACCCGCTCCCCGAAGCGCTTCGTCAGTCGCTCGACTCGAAGCGCGACGGCCCGGCTGCGCTGCGCTTCCGGCATGGTGTTGAAGTCCTTTGGTTGCGGCGCCTCGGCCTCCTCCATCATGACAGCCGCGCGACGAGCAGCGTAGCTAGGAGGACGACGATGAGAACACGCCAAGAGAATTGGTGTCGCAAGGTTGCGCGTGTTGACGCCCCCTTGGTGCGTCGTCCACTACCCGCGCAGCGCGCCGTGCCCGATTCTGCGCACCACGTGGCGTCGGGACCGGCGGCCAGGTCGAACGTCACGCCCCAAGCCCCGGCCTCAGCGTTCGCCCGGTCAATCTTCGGTACCCGACCTCAATCGCGAACGCCAGCCCCACCATGATCACCAGCACCCACACCTCGCTTAGCGACGTCGTCCAGCGGTTCCAGATCAGGATCGCGAGAGCCGCCACGCACAGCACCGCGCCGGCCCACGACAGGACACGCGAACTCCCCGTCTCCGTGTGCAGTCGCGCGTTCGCCACGTTCACCGCCGCGAAGATCATCAGGAACCCCCCGCTCCCCATGACGGAGATTCCCGAGAGGTTGAACAGGTTCGCCAGGAGTAACGTCGCGCCGGACGTGATCAGTAACCCCTCGATCGGCCGGTTCCACACCTTCCGGTCGAGCGCCTCCGGCAGTTGTCCCTCTTTCGCCACCGTATAGGTGATGCGCGCCGCGCCGTACAGCGTCGCGTTGATCGCCGAAGCCGTCGAGAGCATCGCTGCCACCGCGATCAGCCCGAACCCCACGCTTCCGAAGAACGGCCTGGCACTCTCCGCCAGCGCGTAGTCCCGCGCCTTGGCAATCTCCGCCACCGAGAGGTTCCCGACCGTTACCAGCGCTACAAGCGCGTAGAGCAGGATCACGAACGCCACCGACGTGTAGTACGCCCGCGGCAACGTCTTGCTCGCGTCGCGCACGTCTGCCGCCGTGTTCGCGATCAGCTCGAACCCCTCGTACGCCAGGAAGATGATCATCCCGCTCGCGACCAGCTTCGGCGCGGTCGGCCACGTCGTCGTCCCGAGCCGCGAGAAGTGCACCGACCACAGCCCGGCCGCGACGAACACAACGAGGATCGCCAGCTTCAACCCCACGATCCACGTCTCGAGCCGCGCCACCACTGCCGCGCCGACGGCGTTCAGTCCCGTCAGCGCGACCACCGCCGCCGAGAGGAAGACGTGCTTCCACACCGGATGTGAGCTCAACCCGGCCAGGCTCGCCGCGTAGCTCCCGAACGCCACGCCGTAGAGCGAGAGCATCACGATGTAGCTGAGGATCAGCAGCACGTTCATCCCCCCGGCTGCGATCCCCGTGCCGAACGCGCGGTTGATGAACTCGACCGTCCCGCCGCCGCTCGGGTACGTGACCGACAGCCGTGCGTAAGAGTACGACGTCACTAGCGCGACGACGCCGGCGATCACGAACGAGATCGGCGTCGCCCCGCCGCCCAGCTCCGCCGCCAGCCCCAGCACGGCGAAGATGCCGCCGCCCACCATCCCGCCGATCGCGATCGACACGACCGACCAGTAACCGATTGCCGCCTTTTCGTGCGTGCCCTTGGTCATCGAGTATGAGATGTACCGCGGCCCGACGCGCGTCCGCCGCATCTGGGTACGCGCGCGAAGCCCGCGATCACCCCCGCAGCGCCGCGATCGACGAGTGCTCCGTCACCGCCAGCCCCTGCCGCGTCAGCACCAGCACCTGCGCCGCCATCGTCTCGAACCCCGCGCCCACCGTGCCGCCCTCCAGGTACCGCGCGTGGATCCCCTCGAGGATCACCGCCAGCCGGAAGAACGCCAGCGCCGCGTAGAAGTCCAGCTGGCTCACGTCCCGCCCGCTCTTCTCCGCGTACCGCGCCAGCGCCTCGCTCCGCGTCGGGAAGCCCGGCAGGCTCAGCACCGGCCCGCTCGTCACGCCGCCCGCCGGCGATCGCGCCTGCGCCGCCCGGCTGCGGCCAGTACATGTACTGCGACCCCACGTCCGCCAGCGGGTCGCCCAGCGTCGCCATCTCCCAGTCGAGCACCGCCGCAACGTGTCCGTCCTCGCTGACGACGCAGTTGTCCAGCCGGTAGTCGCCGTGCACCAGCGTGTGGTCCGTCTCCGTCGGCACCGCCCGCGCGATCCGGCGCGCAAGCTCCTCCAGCTCCGGCACCTTCCGCACCGTCGACTGCTCGAGCTGCCCCGTGAATCGCTTCACCTGCCGCGCGATGTACCCCTCCGGCTTCCCGAAGTCGCTGAGCCCCACCGACGCCGGGTCGATCGCGTGGAACGCGACCAGTGTGTCGACCAGCTCCTCGCCCAGCCGCCGGCGCGCCGCTTCGTCGAACTTCTCCGCCACCACACGCGGGTCCGTCGGCACGAATCCCTCGACAAACGACATCACGTAGAACGGCGCCCCGATCACGTCCTTGTCTTCGCACAGCGCGATCGCGTGCGGCACCGGCACCGCCGTCCCCTCCAGCGCCGAGATCACACGGAACTCGCGCTTCATGTCGTGCGCGGTCGGCAGCACGTGCGAAAGCGGCGGCCGGCGTAGTACCCACGCCTGCCCGTCGGCCTCCATCCGGTACGTGATGTTCGAACGCCCGTGCCCCACCACCTTCGCAGTGAGTTCCTTGACAGGCGCTACGTGCTCAGAGAACCACGGCGTCAGCCGCTCGAAGTCGATGCCCGGCACGTTCTCGCTCATGTTCCCCGCCTCTCAGCTTCCGGAAGCCCCGAAATCGACCGGGGTGACCGTACGAAGCCGCTCCCCTACAATCTCCTCGCGCGACTGAAACGCGTTCATCCCGCACAGGGGCGACCCGACGGCGCCCACCATACGGAGGTTCTGACGATGTCCATCGATTTTGAGCTCGCACCCGACGTCCAGGACGTGCGCGATCGCGTCCGAAAGTTCATGGACGAGGAGGTGCGGCCCGCCGAACAGAAACTACGCGAGAACGAGGCTGACCGCAACGGCTTCGTCTCCACCATCGTCGGCCTCCGTCAGCGCGCCCACGAGCTCGGCCTCTGGAACCCGCACCTCCCCGCCGAATGGGGCGGCATGGGCCTCGGCCCCGTCGCCATGGCCTTCGTCTCCGCCGAGGCCGGCCGCACGGGCATGGGCCCCTACGTCCTCAACGCCCAGGCCCCCGACGAGGGCAACATGCACACCCTCCTCCACAACGCCAGCGACAAGCAGAAGGAGAAGTACCTCCGCCCCCTCGCCGAAGGCCGCTCCCGCTCCTGCTTCGCCATGACCGAGCCCGAGGTCGCCGGCTCCGACCCCACCGGCATCCAGACCCGCGCCGTCAAGGACGGCGACGACTGGCTCATCAACGGTCACAAGTGGTTCATCTCCGGCGCCAAGGGCGCCGCGCTTCGCCATCCTCATCGCCTGCACCGATCCCGACGCCGACCCGCCGCAGGCCCGCAACAGCGCCTTCATGGTCGACCTCCCCGCCGAGGGTTGGGAGATCGTCCGCGACATCGACACCATGGCCGGCCAGGGCAACCACTGCGAGATCCGCATCACCAACCTCCGCGTCCCTGCCGAGAACATGCTCGGCGAGCGCGGCCACGGCCACCTGCTCGGCCAGTACCGCCTCGGCCCGGCGCGCCTCGCCCACTGCATGCGCTGGATCGGCAACGCCGAGGTCGCCATGGAGATGATGGTCGACCGCGCCCTCAACCGCTCCGCCCACGGCTCGCTGCTCGCCGACAAGCAGGCCATCCAGTGGATGATGGCCGACTCCGCGATGGAGCTGTACACCGCGAAGCTCATGGTGCTCCACGCCGCCTACAAGATCGAAAACGGCCTCCCCTTCAAGCAGGAGGTCTCGTTCGCCAAGCACCACGTCGCCAACACGCTCTGGAAGATCGTCGACCGCGCCATCCAGGTGCACGGCGCCCTCGGCTACTCGACCGACACCCCGCTCGAGCGCATGATGCGCAACGCCCGCTCCGCCCGCCTCGTGGACGGCGCCGACGAGGTGCACATGCAGACCATCGCCCGCAACGTCATCGCCGCCTACAAGGAGACCGGCAACACCCGCTCCGCCACCGGCGATCTCCTGTAGCCGAAGCCTCGAGGTCATGCGCACGCCACCGCCGCCGGTTGCCGCAGTCATCACCTTCATCGACTGCGTCAACCGCGGCGACCTCGACGGCCTCGCCCGCTGCATGACCGACGACCACGTCCTCCAGGTCCTCGACGAGAAGCCCGTCGCCACCCGCGACGTCAACGTCCGCGCCTGGAAGCGATACTTCACCAGCTTCCCCGACTACGTCATCCACCCCCACCGCATCGCCGAGAACGGCGACCAGGTCGCCATCCTCGGCGCCACCACCGGCTCCCACCTCGCCCTCCCCGACGAAGAGGAGATGAAACACACCCTCATCTGGCTCGCCGTGACCCGCGACGGCAAACTAACCCGCTGGCAGATCCTCGAAGACACCCCGCAGAACCGCGCAACCCACGCCCTCGCCTAGCCCGCGAGCACGGGCCAACGAGGTAGAATCGACGCATGGACGCAGCCCAGCCGCCGCCGTACCCGCTGACCTACGACGTCACCCCACCCGACGGCCCGCGCAACCGCCTCACCTGCGCCTTCCGCGTCATCCTTGGCATCCCGCACCTGTTGCTTGTCGGTGGCCCGTACAGCGTTGCCGTCGGCGCCAACAGCAACGGCGGCGTCATCGGCGCCGTTGCGTCGATCTGCGCCGTCATCGGATGGTTCGCCATCCTCTTCACCGGCAAGTTCCCCCGCGGCCTCTGGGACCTCTGCCACATGTACATGCGCTGGCGCGCGAAAGCCATCGCCTACCTCGCCCTGCTCCGTGACGAGTACCCGCCCTTCGGCGACGGCGACTACCCTTCGGTCGACTTCCACCTCGAATATCCCGACGAGCCACGCAACCGCTGGACCGTCGCCTTCCGCCTCATCCTCGCCATCCCCCAGATCATCGTCTTCATCCTCGTTGCCATCGCTGGCGTCGTCGCTGCCATCATCGCCTGGTTCGCCATCCTCTTCACCGGCCGCTACCCGGACGGCCTCTGGCGCTTCGCCCTCGGCGTCAACCGCTGGTCCCTCCGCCTCCAGGCCTACCTCCTCCTCATGCGCGACGAGTACCCCCCGTTCTCCCTGGCCTGAGCGATCGGGGATGGCGATCGACGATCCGCAGCCGTACGGTCCGTCTCGGCGCTCGCGGGCACTATTTCCGCAGAACTCGCGCGTCCGGCAGGTCGTGTAACCTGTAATCAGCGTCCGTGCACGATCAGCGATCCCTCGCCGATCCGCCGGGCCGGAATGTCGCGCCTCGCGACGAAAGGCGGGTTTCGATGGATTTCTTCAAACGTCTCTTCAACCGGAAGGAAGTGCCCGACGTCGCCCGGATGCGTGGCGGCTCCGCACAGCAGACACAGGTCGAGCAACGCGCCCAAACACAGCGCATGGAGGCAGAGGTCGCCGCCGACCGCCTCCGCCGCGGCGCCACCGATGTCCGCCCCGGCACCGTCCCGCCCCCGGAAGGCACGCCGCACGACGCCGACGACGCCTGATTGCCTGGGGCTAGATGGCTAAGCTCTAGCTTCTCCGACCTCGCCGAAAGCTGCCCGCACGCCGCCGAGATCTCCACGCCCTTCTCCACCCGCACCGTGCACGCCACCCCGCGCGATCTCAGCTCGCGCTGAAACGCCAGCGACCGCGTCCGCGCCGGCCGGTGGATGCTCCCGTCCGACGTCGGGTTCACCGGGAATGAGATTCACGTGGCACAGCATCCCCTCCAGCAGCCCCGCCAGCGCCCGCGCCTGCTCCACCGAATCATTCACCCCGTCCATCAGGCAGTACTCGAACGTCACCCGCCGCCCCGTCTTCGCGATGTACTCCTTGCACGCCGCGATGATCTCCGGCAGCGGGTATCGATGCGCCGTCGGGATCAGCCGCTCCCGCAGCTCCTCGTCCGGCGCGTGCAGCGACACCGCCAGCCCCACCTGCAGCCGCTCCTCCGCCAGCCGGCGGATCCCCGGGATCAACCCCACCGTCGAGATCGTGATGTGCCGCGCCGCCATCCCGAACCCGTCCGCCGCGTTCAGCGTCTCCACCGCCCCCCACACCGCCCGATAGTTCGCCAGCGGCTCCCCCATCCCCATGAACACCACGTTCGTGATCCCGCGCCCGCCCGCGTCCAGCTGCTCCCGCGCGAACCCCGCGATCTGACCGATGATCTCGCCCGTCGAGAGGTTCCGCTCGAACCCCGCCTGCCCCGTCGCGCAGAACACGCACCCCATCGCGCACCCCGCCTGGCTCGAAACGCACACCGTCGCCCGTCCCCGGCTGTCCGATCGCGGGTCGTACAGCATCAGCACCGTCTCGATGAGCTTCCCGTCCCCCAGCCGGATCAGCCGCTTCCGCGTCAGCCCGTCGTCCGACGCCACCTCCGCCACCACCGTCATCGCCGGAAACGGCAGCTCCGCCGCCAGCCGCGCCCGCAGCCCCGCCGGCACGTTCGTCATCTCCTCGTACGACCGCGCGAACCGCCGGTACGCCCACTCCCGCACCTGCCGCCCCCGGTACCCCGCCTCCCCCAGCGCAACAACCCGCCCCTCCAGCTCCTCCCCCGAAACGTCGTACAGTGTCTCCATCCCCCCAGTCTAACCAAGCGATGACGCGCTTTGGTCGTTTGACACGACAGCAGCGGCGCCGTCGTGTCGAGCCAGAAGTACTGGCTGTACCGGCGCCGTCCGCTCCGGCGGGCCGATCACGCAGACCGACAAGCTGTACACCGGCCAGCAGACTGAGAGTGGCGATGCCGACCTCGGGCTATACAACTACAAGGCGCGGTTCTACAGCACAACGCTCGGACGCTTCGTCAGCGGAGATCCAACGGGCGATGCCGGACGATACACTTACGCGGCGAGCAATCCTTTGCGCTACACAGTCAGCATTGCGGGCAGTTTCGCGGGTGCCAGGGTCATCGCGCGCGAAGCAGATGTCAGGATTCCTGGCGTCGGTTCCAAGTTGCCAAGTAGCTGGATGCTCACGGGAGGAGCAGGTGCGATTGTTAGGGGAGAGGTGGGTTCAGGGCAGTGCCACTGCGTAGACGCGGCGTCGTCGGATCAAGACTCCAACGAGCTCTTCAATTGGCATTAGGTCGGGTCTTCGTTGCAGGGTCACTTGTTCTCGCCGCGGTAGGCGCAGCGTGCGGAAGTCCTCTGAGGCCGTCAACTGATCATGGAGTCTCCGGCACGGTGCTCTACTTGCGAGCGGAGGAGAGTTCGTTCAGCGGAACGCTCACTGCTTGGAGTGAAGATGGTGGTGCCCGAGCATTGGCGGCTCACGTCGCCCCGCTGGAGTTCAGCCAACCGGAACGCGCGGATGGTCGGCTTATCTTCTCCGAAGCGAGCGACGGTCCTCTTCCGCAGATCAAGGTTGTAGACCTGAAACAAGGTTCGATTGAACCGCTAACGCGAGGGCATTACCCGAGGTTAAGCGACGGCAATGAGTTCTCGTATTGCGACCAGGACTGGAGAACGGTCGTGGCTGACGTGGCGAGCCCAATGGCTGCGACTCCGATAACGTCGGCCGGTCCCAATTGCCTGGAGTCTGCTTGGAGTCGCGATGGGCAGCTCGCGCTGCTCATCCCCGTCGACGGTTTATTTCAGCTGTACCTGCGCCCCGTGAACGGGGGTGGCTTGCGAAACCTACCGCTGTCGGTACCACTCTCGAGTGCAGCCTCGCTATCGTGGTCGTCTGACTCGCAACGCATTGCAGCTAGTACCAACCAGGGCATCGCCCTGATTGACCTAAGTTCCGGCGACGTGACGTTCATGCAGGCCCACGGAGTGCCTCGCTACTCTCCGACAGACCCCGGCGTGTTAGCAGTGCTCGACTCAGCGTCGGAATCGCCTGCAATCGACGTGTTCCGTGGTCGGGAGCGAGTGGCGACGAAAGTTGGGGTCGCAGGCCCTCTCGATCTCGCGTGGTCGCCTGACGGCAAAGAGATCGCATTCGTTGGCGACGAATCGGTGGGAGTCTGGGACTGGACTGGCGACGGCAACACGACCAGCATTGAGAGCAGTTCCCCTGGCTCGTTCGTTCAAGGGATTGCCTGGACTCCGTAGCACCAGTTTCCGTCTCTGCTTCGTCGCCGGCGATGAGGCAATGTACGGCCAAGCTGTGCACAGCTTGAATCCAAGTCTTGTCGAAGCGTTCAGACGAACCCCTCGCCCACAGAGTCCTACCCGGAGGCTTAGGGCAGGCCGAGCTCACGGCATGGTGGTCGAAGGAAGCTGCTCGATCACGACGCACACTAGTGTTCGTTACCATAACCCGATGCCCATGCCAACCACCCGCCTCATCCTCCACACCGCCGCCTTCATCACCATCGCCCCCGGCGCCATCCTCCTCCTCGTCCCCGCCATCATCATCGCCCTGGCCGGCGCCACCCTCGCCCCGACCCCCGTCGCCGCAACCGCGGCCGCCGTCCTCGCCGCCGGCCTCGCCCTCTTCCTCTGGTGCGTCGCCGACTTCATCGCCCGCGGCCGCGGCACCCCCGACCCCAACCGCCCGCCCGAGCGCCTCGTCGTCGCCGGCCCCTTCCGGTTCGTCCGCAACCCCATGTACGTCGCCCTGCTCGTCATCCTCCTCGGCGAGACCATCCTCTTCCTCCAGCCGTGGCTCCTCGCCTGGGCCGCCGTCGTCTTCCTCGCCTTCCACCTCCGGGTCCTCATCTACGAAGAGCCCACCCTCGCCCGCACCTTCGGCGACGACTGGCGCGCCTACCGCGCCCGCACCCCCCGCTGGCTCCCCACCCCCCGCCGTCCCTGATCCCTCGCGACTAGATCCCCCCTCTCCAAAACGTTGGAGAGGGGGCTAGGGGGTGAGGTCACATCTCGCGCCTTACCCGCCACTGCGCGACTGATCGCACCTTGCGCGCGAGCCATCGCCCTCCCATCATGCCGCGTCGGCCAACCGTCACGGCTCAACAGCAGGGACGACCCCCGTGCACAGATCCCGCCGCCTCATCGCGCCGACGCTCGCCATCACGGCGGCCGTGCTGCTGCTGCTCGCCGCCTGCCGCTCCGGCGGCGCCCGCAGTACCTCAACCCCCACCCCCGGCCCCGCCGCCTGCGCGCCCGCCCGGCCCCACGACCCCGGCAGCACCACCGAAACCATCCAGTCCGGCGGCGCTCGACCGCTCCTACATCCTCCACGTCCCGCCCGGCTACGACGGCTCGACGCCGCTCCCCCTCGTCATCAACCTGCACGGCGCCGGCTCCAACAAGGAGCAGCAGAACGCCTACTCCGCCTTCCCGCAGAAGGCCGACGATCAGCGCTTCCTGCTCGTCACGCCCGACGGCGCCGGCACGCCGCGTCAGTGGAACTTCCTCGGCCTCAAGTCAGGCGCCGACGACCTCGGCTTCATACGCGCGCTCATGGACGGCGTGGAGTCCAGCCTCTGCGTCGACACGACCCGCGTCTACGCCACCGGCATCTCCAGCGGCGCCGCCATGTCCGTCAGCCTCGCCTGCAACATGCCGGATCGCATCACCGCGATCGGCCCCGTCTCCGGCCTCTACTACTTCGACGCCTGCACGAAGCAGCGCCCCATCCCCATCATCGAGTTCCACGGCGACGCCGATTCCGTCGTGCCGTTCCACGGCGGCCGCGTCGGCGGCCTCCCCTCGCCCGATGTCCCCCAGGCGATGGCTGCCTGGGCGAAGGGCGACGGCTGCGATCCCACGCCGAAGACGGAGCAGGTCACCGCCCACGTCCAGTTGCAGGCCTACAGCGCCTGCGACGACGGCGTCGCCGCGCAGCTCTACGTCGTCCAGGGCGGCGGCCACACCTGGCCCGGCGCCCGCGCGACCGTCGCCTTCCTCGGCCCCACCACCAGGGAGGTCAGCGCCACCGACCTCATCTGGAACTTCTTCGCCTCCCAACCACCATTGAGCGCGCCCCCCACCACCGCTGCCCCCTGACCCGCCGCCCCGCGGAAGTGCCGCCAACCCGGCAAGCTGATAAGCTGGCCGGCGAATCGGAGGCCACACATGACCACATCCGTCGTCTGCATCTCCCGCACCCTCGCCGCCGGCGGCGAAGAAGTCGGCCACCTCGTCGCCCGGTCGCTCGGCTTCCAGTACGCCGACGAGGAGATCCTCGACCACGCCGCCGCCCGCGCCGGCGTCACCAGCGACGCCATGGCGAAAGCTGAGCGCCCGCCCGGCCTCGTCTCCCGCATCGTCGAGAGCCTCGTCGTCGCCGCCGCGACGCCGCAGGCCGGCGCCTGGTCCGGCATGCCGCCCCTCACCGCGGAGCCGCTGCCCGTCGCCTACGAGGATTCTGATCCAGGACGTCATTCGAGAGCGTGCGCAACAGGGCAAGGTCGTCATCGTCGCCCACGGCGGCAGCGTCTGCCTTCGCGACACCCCCGGCGTCCTCCGCGTCCTCGTCACCGCCCCGCCCGAGGCCCGCGCCACCCGCCTGGCCGAATCACGCGGCATCGACCCCAAAGACGCGAAGAAGGCCGTCGACGAGTCCGACAAGCAGCGCAAGCAGTACCTCGACCGCTTCTACAAGGTCCACGAACAGCCCACCGACTACGACCTCGTCGTCAACACCGACGTCATCGGCGTAGACCTCAGCGCCGAACTGGTAGCCCGCGCCGCCCAGCACTAGCCGCGTCAGGACTTGGCTGGAAGAACCGCCGCCGTGCGCGAAGCGTGGAGCACAGGCGCCCTCGCCTGTGCCGTTCCCCTCCGAATGAGACGCTTCGCACGCGGCATTACTCGCTGGCGTAGGCCACCCCACGTGGCCGTGGAATGCTGTCGCAGAGAACCCGCCACGGCCCGCGTCGGCCGCTACCCAAACCGTCATGCCGAGCGCAGCGAAGCATCTCGGCCCCCCATCGTCCGCGTATGCTCATCCTGACCGGCTCAAGCGCTGACAAGCTGACTCCCTGACCCGCCGCAGTGACGCGAAACGCTCGGACTTCCGCCGGCGCCGATGCTATAGTCGCCCTGAACCCTCGCCCCACGACCTTGACCGCGGGGCAGGGGAGAGCACACGACATAACGAACAGGAAGGGATTCACCCTAACCAAAGCGTTAAGTGGATTTCGATCAATCAAACATCATGGAGCCGCGATGACCACCGACACCGCCACCAACGATCGCTACGTCGGCCGCGACTACGGCCGCCACGACATCGCCGCCACCCCTGAACTCGTCGCCGCCTACTGCGACTCCATCGGGCGCCACAACGCCATCTACGAGGGCGCCTCGCCCTTCGGCGGCCCCGTCGCCCCGGCCCTCCTCCGCCACTCGGAGTGCTACGCCTACCGCGACGACCGCCTCCAGCCCGCCTGGTACCTCCCGAACCTCTACGGCAACCTCCACGCCCGCCAGGAGTTCGAGTTCTTCGCCCCCGTCATGGTCGGCGACCACATCTCCAGTCGCCTCTTCATCGCCGAGCGCTACGCCAAGCGCGGCCGCGACTACGTCGTCGCCGAAGTCCTCCACTTCGACACCGAAGGCGCCGTCGTCGCCCGCGGCCGCACCCACCAGAGCTTCCTGCAAGAGACGAAGCGCGAAGGCGTCGTCGTCGACAAATCCCGCGAGAAGTCAGCCGAACGCCGATTCGACATCGACGTCTCCGCCGCCATCGAGACCGTCCCGCCCCTCACCACCCAGATCACCGACGATATCTGCTTCAAGTTCAGCGGCCCGCAGCGCAACTACCACAACGACCGCGACGCCGCGAAGAAACTCGGCTTCCCGGACATCGTCGTCCAGGGCATGATGTCCATCTGCTTCATCTCGGAGATGCTTACCGAGCGCTTCGGCGCCGGTTGGATCGCCGGCGGCAAGCTCAACGTCAACCTCGTCAACGTCGTCTGGGGCAGCGACAGGCTCACCTGCCGCGCCTTCGTCCGGGAGATCACCGAGGAAGGCGCCCGCCGGCGGGCACACCTGGACGTCTGGGCCGAGAAGGAGGACGGCACGAAGGTGACGGTGGGCACCGCCAGCGCCGTCGTCTGAACCTACCGCGCCGCCTTGGGTATGACGAACTTGTTCGCGGAGTGCGTGTCGGAAAACGCCACCACCTTCAGCGCCACCAGCCCGGCAGCCTTCGCGATGCCCATCACGTCGACATCCTTGATGCCGCCCTTGCCCTTCGGCGTCACGGTCCAGATCGCGCCGTCGCGCTTGATCCGCGTCACGAGCTGCCGCAGCCCCGCCAGCTCGGCCAGCGTCTCGGCGCCGAGGAAGATCGCGTCCGCATCCCTGCTCGCTCGCGTCGATACACGCGCGCCGCGCCCCTGCAGCTGCGCCACGAAGCCGGTGTCCCTCACGCGCAGCACAACGATCCGCTGCCCGGCCCTGATCTCCAGCTTGTCCAGCACGCTCTTCGGGTTGCGGATGCGCTCCGCCCACTGCGCCGCCTTCGTCCCCAGCTCGAACGTGGCCGTGCCGTCGGGAAACGTGACGCTCAACCTGCCGTCGGTCGCCTGAATCGCGCTGATCTCATTGAACGGGATCGCCAGCCGGAAGTCGCCGCGGAAGATCAGCTCGCTGGTCTCCAGCAGAGCCTTCCCGGCGGACGTCTTTCGCCCGAACCGTGCTGTGCACGCGGCTTCCTGGCCCAAGCGGCTAGTCGCGCGCTACCAGCAGCACGATCGCCGCGGTCGCCACCCACCCCACGATCGTGAGCATGATCGGCACGTCGCGCAGCAGCACTTCCTCCGGGCTGCCGCCCTCGCTCTTGCGGTGTACGAGGTAGAGGTAGCGGAAGATCCCGTACAGCACGAACGGGATCGTCAGCATCATCGTGTGGTTCTCCGGCAACCCTTCAGCCGTGAACGTATAGAGCCCGTACGCCATCAGCACCGCCGCCGTCACCGTCGACGCCATCTGGTCGAGCAGGTCCGTCGTGTACTCATCCAGAATCTTGCGATGACTCCCCGCGCCCTCCGCCAGCAGCTCCAGCTCCGCCCGACGCTTGTTGATCCCCAGGAAGAGCGCCCCCAGCGCGGTCACGACATACAGCCACGGCGAGATCGGTACGTTGATCGCCAGCGCCCCCGCCATCGCACGCAGCACGAACCCCGCGGCGATCACCATCAGATCCAGCAGCACCACGTGCTTCAGACGGTACGAGTAGGCGACCATCAGCACGGTGTAGGCGAGGATCACCAGCCCCATCTTCCAGTTCAACGCGAAGGCCCCGGCGTTCCCGACCACCGCCAGCACGACGGCGGCCGCCCACGCTGTGTTCACCGGCAGCAGCCCTGCTGCGATGGGACGCTTCCGCTTTCGCGGGTGCGCCCGGTCGCTCTCGATGTCGCGGATGTCGTTGACGAGGTAGTCGGCGCTTGAGACGGCGCAGAAGCAGGCGAAGGCGACCAGCAACTCCAGCACCTTCGGCGCCCAGGTGGAGGGCTCGCTCAGGTGGTACTGCTGTCCGACGGCGAATACGAACGCGAGGAAGACGATGCCGTTCTTCGTCCACTGCCGTGGCCGAATCGCCCGTAGGACGTAGCGGAGCTGGGAGAAGGCGTCCGAGCGGCGCACCTCCGCGACCGCCCGATCGGCGGAGGCCCCTTGGCGGGCCAGCGCCGCCTCGTCGTTCGCCATGGGCGAATCATAGCGCACGTTCAATCCCCTCAGAAGCTAGCCTACATAACTATCGGCAGCGGCCGACGATCTAAACAAGTGCGTTCAATCGGGGGTGTGACGCATGAACCGGACGGACGCCTTGAAGACCCTCCAGGTCGACCGAGACGCTGACGGCCACGCCGTCGAGAGCGCCTACTGGACGCTCGTGCGCCGCGCCCAGCGCCGCGCCGACACAGACCGGAGCGCTTGGACGGAGATCGAGCGCCTGAACGAGGCGTACGGGGCCCTCGCGCCCGGGAGCCCGCGCAAGCGGGCCCGTCGCCAGACTCCTGGGGCGACCCCGACGTCGGGCTTCGCTTTTCTCGACGCGTTCGCGGACTGGGTCTCCGCCGAAGCACTCCGCACCCGCGTCCGCTGGTCCGGCCGCAACCCGGAGATCGCCCTCATCGCCGGCGCAACGCTCGTGCTCTTCGCCCTGGCGCTCTCCGCGGGCGCGTCGATCCCCGCCAGCTTCGCCGTGCTCGCCCTCGTGCTGGTCGCCGTTTGGGCGCCCTGGCGCCGTATCCCCCCGGAGGGCTAGCAAAGCGCAACCTGGTTCGAGGCTTCTCGCTCTCGCCTACAGCGGGAGGTTGCTGTGCTTCTTGGCGGGGTTGCTGTCCGTCTTGGCCTGCAGCATCTCCAGTGCGCGGATCACCTTCGGTCGCGTGTCCCTCGGGTCGATCACATCGTCGACGTACCCTCGCGCCGCGGCGACGTAGGGGTTCGCGAACCGGTCGGAATAGTCGGCCGTGAGTTGCGCGCGCTCCGCGTCCGGATCCTTGGCCTCCTGCAACCTCGAGCGATACAGGATATTGACTGCCGGCTCCGGCCCAACAACCGCGATCTCACCTTGCGGCCACGAGAAGTTCATGTCCGCGCGGAGGTGCTTCGATCCCATGGCGTCGTATGCGCCGCCGTACGCCTTGCGTAGGATCACCGTCACTTTGGGCACCGTCGCCTCGGCGTACGCGAATACCAGCTTCGCGCCGTGCGCGATGATCCCCCCGTACTCCTGCGCCACTCCGGGAAGGAAGCCCGGCACGTCGACGAACGTCAGGATGGGGATGTTGAACGCATCACAGAACCGCACGAACCGCGCCGCTTTCCGCGAAGAGTCGATGTCCAGCACGCCGGCGAGGTACATCGGCTGGTTCGCAACGATCCCCACGCTCCGCCCGGCCATCCGGGCGAACCCCACGACGATGTTCTGTGCGTACTGCGCGTGTACCTCCATGAAATCGCCGCTGTCGACGACACGGTAGATCACTTCGCGCACGTCGTAGCTCTTCGTTGCATCGTCCGGGACGATCCCGACGAGATCGTCTGCGCGGCGGTTGATGTCGTCTCCGGTCTCCATCAGCGGCGGATTGTCCAGGTTGTTCAGCGGTAGGAACGAGACCAGCCGGCGCACTTCGGCCAGCGTGTCCTCCTCGTTGTCAATCGCGAAGTGCGCCACACCGCTGCGCGTCGCGTGTGCCATGGCGCCGCCCAACTCTTCGTGCGTCAACTCCTCACCCGTCACCGCCTTGATCACGTCCGGGCCCGTGATGAACATCTGCGACGTCCCCTGCGTCATGAAGATGAAGTCCGTAAGCGCCGGCGAGTACACCGCCCCGCCCGCGCACGGCCCCATGATCACCGAGATCTGTGGGATCACCCCCGATGCGAGCACGTTCCGCAGGAAGATGTCGCCGAACCCGGCGAGACTCGCCACGCCCTCCTGGATCCGCGCGCCTCCCCCGTCGTTCAGGCCGATCACCGGCGCCCCTGTCTTCATCGCCAGGTCCATGATCTTCGCCATCTTCTCGCCCATCGCCTCAGAGAGCGATCCCCCGAACACGGTGAAGTCCTGCGAGAACACGAAGACGCCCCGCCCATCGATCTTGCCGTAGCCAGTGACCACGGCATCGCCGAGGAAGTGCTGCTTGTCGATGCCGAACTCCGTCGCCCGGTGCACCATCAGCTGGTCCAGCTCTTCGAATGTCCCCGGGTCGAGCAGGAGGTCAATGCGTTCGCGGGCCGTCAGTTTGCCACGCTCGTGCTGCGCTTCGATGCGCTTGAGCCCGCCGCCGAGGCGAGCCTGATCCTTCATCTGGAGGAGTTGTTTGAGGCGTTCTTCAGTTGACATCGGCAGGATCGTAGCAAAGGGCCGGATTAGGCGGTATCGAGCGGCGCCACTCCGCTCCCTCGCGGCTGAATCTGCGTGAAACTCACGGTGGGTCACGACACGGGTCGGCCGCAGATACACTGCACGCGTGACCATGCAGGAAGCTCCCCCGATCGGCATCCGTCCCCTCGTCGCCGCCGTGGGTCAGGGCCCCACGAACGGTCGATACCTCACGCGCGAAGAGGCGCGCGAGGCCATGGACGCCATCATCGACGGCACGGCCACGCGGGCCCAGGCGGGCGCCCTTCTGCTGCTGCAGCGCTATCGCGGCGAGGCGCCTGATGAACTCCTCGGCTACGTCGACGCGGTCCGCGCCCGCATGGCCCCCTTCCACCCTCAGGTCGATGGCATGTTGGACGTCGGCAGCCCCTACGACGGCCGGGTCAAGCACGTCGTCGTCAGCCCAGCTGCCACGATCGTCGCGGCCGCTGCCGGCGTGCCGGTGCTCATGCACGGTGAGCGCGACATGGGTCCGAAGAAGGGCCTGCCGATCGGCGACGTGATCGCCGCCCTCGGCGTCGATACGGATGCCGCACCGGACGTCGTTGCGCGGGGTCTCGAGGTCTGCGGGCTCGGCTACCTGCGCCAGGCGCGTCTCGTTCCCGATCTGGAACGCGTGAAGTCGCTGCGCGAGGAACTCGGCCTGCGCACCCCCCTGCACATGGTTGAAAAGATCTACGGCCCCGGCGATGCGCCGTATCGCCTCATCGGCGTCGCCCACATGCCGTACCTCAAGCAGCTCGCCCCGGTGCTCCCTCAGCTCAACGCCCGACGCACGATGGTCGTGCAGGGTATGGAGGGGCACGAAGACGTCACCACCTCTCGCGGCGCTCGCATCGTGGAGATCGACGCTGACGGCGAGCACGAGTGGCGCCTCGACGCCGAAGAGCTGGGGCTCACGCCGGCACTTGACGACGATCTCGCCCCTGGGGACGCCGAGCGCTCCGCCCGCATGACGCTCGCCGTGCTGGACGGCAGCGCCACCCGGTCGGCGATAGATCTCGTCGTCGTCAACGCCGCCCTGCGCATCAAGCTCACGAGCCGCGCACCGGACATGCCCGCCGCTATCGCCGCCGCCCGCACGGCCCTCTCCTCCGGCGCCGCGGCGCGCAAGCTCGAAGATTGGCGGCTTGTCCGCTAACCTTGCGCTACGGCGGGCCGCTTGTCGGCCCATGGCTGCAGCTCTTCGAACGCGCGGCAAGCCCGCAGCACGAGCGAGTCCTCGTACGCTCGCCCGACGACGTGCAGCCCCACGGGCAGCCCGTTCGCGTCGAATCCGCACGGCACGGACGCCGCCGGCTGACCGGTCAGGTTGAAGGGCGCCGTGAATGGCGACCATCCGAACGGCGAGAACTCCACCTCTCCCACTGCCTTCGGTGGCTCGCCGATAGGGAACGCCGTGACGGAGAGCGTCGGCGTCAGGAGCAGGTCGTACGTCCTGTGGTACTCCTGCATCACAGACCAGAGCCGCATCCGCCGGTCCATCGCCTGCACGTACTGCACGCCCGTCACCTGCTTGCCGTAGTTGAAGAACGTCTTCGCCGGCTCATCGAGCAGCGCCCACTGCTCCTCGCTCAATTCGCCCAGCCACACAGCGTCGCTCGTCGCGGCGATCGTGATGAACGTGAAGTCGCCGTTCGGGTTCGCGAACCCCGGCGTCGCCTCTTCGACGACGCACCCCAGCTCCTCGAAGCGCCGCGCGGCCCGCTCGCACACCGCGCGCACCTCCGGATCGACGACGCCGTATCCGAGGTCCGGTGACCAGCCGACGCGCAAGCCTTTCACGCCGCGGTCGACCTCGTCGAGAAACGATCCCGGGTAGTCGACGACCGAGTACGGGTCCGCCGCCTCCTTCCCCGCCATCACGTCGAGCGCTAACGCCGCGTCGGCCACGGTGCGCGTCGTTGGGCCGCGGTGCGTCATCGTCGGCCAGCCTCCGGGGTTGCGCGGCACGCGCCCCCACGTCGGCTTGATGCCGAAGACGCCGCAGAACGACGCCGGGATGCGGATCGAGCCGCCCCCGTCGCTGCTCAGCGCGATCGGCCCGAGCCCGGCCGCCACCGCCGCCGCCGCGCCGCCGCTCGATCCGCCCGGCGTGCGCGCGGTGTCCCACGGGTTGCGCGTCGCGCCGAAGAGCCGGTTCTCCGTCGTCGGGATGAAGCCGAACTCCGGCGTGTTCGTCTTCCCGAGGTGCACCCCGCCCGCTGCGAGCAGCCGGCCGGCCGAGTACTCCGTCCCGGTCGCGATGTTGTCCTTGTAGAGCAGCGACCCCTTCGTCGTGGGGAGCCCCTCCACGTCGAACAGGTCTTTGATCGAGACTGGTACGCCGTGCAGCGGGCCCAGCGCGTCGCCGCGCATCACCGCAGCCTCCGCCTCCTGAGCCGCGGCGATCGCCTTCTCGCGCGTCACGAGCACGTACGCGTTGATCGACGGGTTGATCGCGTCGATCCGCTCCAGCAGCGCCCGCGTCACCTCTAGCGGAGACAGCTTCTTCGAGCGGATGGCCGCCGCCATCTCCACCGCCGGCATGAATCCCAATTCCTCGTGCATGGTCTCTTTCCTTCGACTCACCTGGCGCCGGGCCAGAGCGCCCGCTCGATAGAACATCACCCGCGCTCACCCGTGTGTCAACTCGACGCGCGTTGTATCATCGCCAACGATGCTTACCACCTCACCGTTTGACCCAAAGCAACACCTCGACGTCGCGGCCGAGCTTCTCGCGCAGCGTCACAAGCGGGACCGCGTCCGGCTTCCGTTCCTGCCGGCCGGCTTCGAGGACGCCGCAGCCTGTCGCCCGCAGATCGAGGCCGCGTTCGACGGACCCGGCTGGTACGGCGTCGTGGCGCGCTCCGGCGCCGAGGTCGTCGGGTTCGCCGTCATGACCACGCAGCTCATCCCGTCGACGCACTTCCTCGCCAGCTTCTTCCCCCCGCGCGGCGCCTCGCTCGGCTACGCTGCCCACGCGACGAAGGAGGGCATGGAGTACGACGCCTACCGTGCGATGTACTCGGACCTCGCCGACCACTACGTCGCGCTCGGCTACTTCGACCACTCGATCTCCATCCCGGCCACCGATCTCGAGGCGCGCGAGGCGTGGGCGTCGCTCGGGTTCGGCCGCAACATGACGTGCGCCATCCGCGACAACGCCCCGACCGCCCGCGCGGCCGCATCCGGCGTCGAGATGCACCAGGCCGCCGCCGAGGACGCCGACGTCATCTTCCAGCTCAACGAGGAGCTGACGCTCCACCATGCGCGCTCGCCTATCTTCAACCCGTTCATACGGGAGTCCGACCCGGCCAGCCACGACTTCTCGCGCAACCTGCTCAACGATCCCGCCGCCAACGCGCACTGGGTCGGCTACGAGGACGGCCGCCCCGTTGGGATGAACACGTTCATGCAGCCGTTCTTCCTCAACCCGATGACGGTTCCCGACAAGACGATCTATCTCTTCCAGGGCATCGTCACGCAGGACGCGCGCGCCGGCGGCGTCGGCACCGCCATCCTCTCGAAGGGCGTCGAGTGGGCGCGCGAGCAGGGCTACGAACACGTGGCGCTCCACTTCGCCTCCGCCAACCTGCCGGGCGCGAAGTTCTGGCAGAGCAGCGGCTTCCGCCCCGTCGAGCACGGCATGCGACGCCGCATCGACGAGCGCATCGCCTGGGCCAACAGATGAGCTACGACCTGCAGGCCCTCGTCGACGACGTCACCCGCGTCGTCCGCGCCGAGCCCGATCCAGACGCCCGCTGCGACGCGATCACGCCGTACCTGCGCCGCTGGATGGAGGAGCCGAGCCCGCTTCCCGAGCAGTACACGCAGCCGTGCGACGGCCGCGCCTGCGGCCACCTGCTCTACACCGACCCGCAGGGCGAATATTTCATCATCTCTGTCGTCTTCCCGCAGGGCACCAGCAGCGGCGTCCACTACCACGGCGCCTGGGGCGTCATCGGCATCCTCGCCGGCACCGACGAGGAGACGAAGTACGCCCGCGACGAGTCCCCCGACGACATCGCCATCGGCCAGGGCTGCGAGCTGCGCCCGGTCGACAAGATCTACTCGCCGCCCGGCACCATCACCTACCTGCGACCCCCGCGCGAGGGCTTCCACCGTGTCCGCGCCGCCGGCGACGAGACGGGGGTCTCCCTCCACATCCTCGGCGGCACACCCGACACCCACCCCCACTTCTTCTGCGACGGCGACACGAAGAAGCTCGTCGACTTCCCCATGTCCACCATCATCACCCACAACCCGATGATCCGCTGATCGCCACCAGCGACCGACGACAGTACGTCAGTCGTCTCCGTCCATCTGCCACGCCTTGTACTCCGCCTCCGTCTGCACGCCCGCCGGCAGCCCTCGCGACGCCACGTGCTCGATCGCGGCGAGCGCGCGGTCCACGTCCGATTCGTCGTTGAAGACGTGGAAGCACACGCGGGCCCGCCGGTCGTTGCACACCCGCGCCACGATGCGGTCCAGTCGCCACAGCGCGTCGACAGTGGAGTGCGGTGAGAAGTCGCGCACCGTGAACGTCACGATCCCGCTCCGCACCGAGTCGTCGAGCGGAGACGTCAGTCGCACGCCGTCGATCGCCTGCGCTCCCGCGACGAAGCGGTCCGCCAGTTCGCGGCAGCGCGCCTCCACCGCGTCCATGCCGATGCCCCGCAGCATGTCGATCGACTCGCACAGGCCCGCCAGCACTGGGCCGCTGTGCGTCGTCAGCTCAAACTTGTGGATCGTGTCGGACGCGTACTCGAAGTGTCCCTCGTAGTCGTAGTGCCGGTTCGCGCCGTGGACGACCGCCAGCGGCCACATCCGCTCGATCAGGTCACGCCGCACGTACAGCGCCGCCGCCCCGTCCGGGCCGAGCAGCCACTTGTGCCCGGGCAGCGCCATCACGTCGCAGTCCATCTCGTGCACGTCGATGGCGATCTGGCCGGCCGACTGCGCGGCGTCGACGCACACCAGCGCCCCGCGCGCGTGCGCCATCGCGCAGATCTCGCGCATGGGCAAGCCGAGTGCCACGGTTGAACGAGATCTGGCTCAGCACGAGCAGCCGCGTCCGTGGCGTCATCGCCGATTCGAACGCGGCCACCATTTCCGCCGCCGTCTCCGTCGATGCGAACCGCACGACCTTCACGTCGACGCCGTCGCGCAGCCGCGACACGTACGACGGCACCATCACGGAGTTGTGCTCCAGGTTGCACGTGATCACCTCGTCGCCCGCACCCAGCCCCAGTCCCCGCAGCGCCGTGTTCACGCCCTCCGTCGTCGTGTAGACGAGTGCCACCTCGTCCTCGTCCGCGCCGATGACGGAGGCGAACGCGCGCCGCGCCCGCTGCACCAGCAGCGCCTTCTCGTGGCGCACGTCCGGCGACGTCGGCCCCTCGAACGCCTCCCGCTCCAGCCGCGCCTCCATCGCCCGCACGACCTCGCGCGACGACGGCCCCGACCACCCCGTGTTCAGGTACACGCACCGTTCCACGACCGGAAACTGTGCTCGGACGGACGCCCAATCCACACTCATGGGCGAAGTCTGCGTCAGCGGCTGCGGTAGCTCAATCCGCGGCCCGAGAGAACCCTGCCTCATGCCTCGCACTGCCACGCCGCAGGCGTCCCAGAACTCCCATCACCTCACTCTGCATTCCGCCAGCGCCCTCGCTCACCTACGATGCCGCGAAACGTTGCCTGAACCTGGAGAGGCCCCAACTGCGTGTCATGGCCTGAGCTCCTGCTCATCCTCCTCGGCTTCGTCGTTGGCGCCTACGGCACGCTCGTTGGCGCCGGCGGCGGGTTCGTCCTCGTCCCAGTCCTGCTCCTCATCTACCCCGACGACAAGCCTGTGGCCATCACGTCCATCTCGCTGATGGTCGTCTTCTTCAACGCGCTCTCGGGCTCGGCCGCCTACGCCCGGCTGAAGCGCATCGATTATCTCACCGGC
The DNA here is from genome assembly GCA_963843685.1 of uncultured Chloroflexia bacterium. Lineage (GTDB taxonomy): Bacteria > Chloroflexota > Dehalococcoidia > DSTF01 > JACRBR01 > DASQHL01. The sequence goes on along the minus strand of CAWJLO010000010.1, from coordinate 237,252 downwards.
GTCATGTTCGCCGCCGCGTCACTTCCCGGAGCCATAGCCGGAGCCTTCCTCGTCGGCTACGTTCCCCGTCGCACGTTCGACGTCATCTTCGCCCTGCTCCTGCTCGGCCTCGCCGGGTACACGGTCTGGAGCGCCGGCCGTCGCGAGGTCATCCGTGCGCCCGTCCGCGGACGGGGCGTCATCACGCGCGTCCTCCCCGGCGAATCTCCCGGCGAGACGTTCCAGTACTCCTACAACCTGTGGCTGGGGATCGGCTACAGCACGCTCGTCGGCTTCCTGTCGACCCTGCTCGGCATCGGCGGCGGCGTGATTCACGTCCCCGTCATGATCACGTTCCTGCGCTTCCCGGTGCATGTCGCCGTCGCCACGTCGCACTTCATCCTCGTGTTCACCTCCGCCTCCGGCACCATCGTGCATCTGGGCAACGGCGACCTCGGCGGCAGCGACCTCGTGCGCGCGCTGCTCCTCGCTGCGGGCGTGATCCCGGGCGCGCAGGTCGGCGCGCGCCTTGCCCAGCGCTTCGGCGGCCCGGCTATCGTCCGCTTCCTCGCCGTGGCGCTTGTGGCGCTAGGCCTGCGCCTCCTGTATTCCGGTGTGACATGACAGACCTCTACGAGTACCGCACGATCCGTATCGCCCGCGGCGGCTGGCCCGTCCTGGCCCGCTCGGTCCGCGACGAGATCGCCCCGTCGATAGTGGCGCGGGGCGGCTCGATGGTCGGTCTCTTCACGGGCCTGGTCGGCTTCGCATCCGACGAGGGTGTGATCCTGAGCGCCTGGCCCGACGCTGAAGCGCTGACCGCTCACGCCGCGCACATCGTCGGTGGCGCCGCTGGCCTGATCGAGTCCACAAGCGAGCGTCTCGCGCCGACCGTGCGCCCGCTCGACGCCGCGCCGATTGCGCCCGCGGCTCGCGATGAGGTCTACGCGCACCGTTGGTTCTGGCTTCAGCCGCAGGACTGGCCCGAGTTCATCACGCTCTCCGAGGAGGGTGTCTGGCCGTACTTCGAGTCCGACGGCTGTCGCATCATAGGCCTTTGGCGGAGCACGGAGCCCGGCCCGCTCGCGAAGTCCCTGCTCATCACGCGGTATCCGTCGGTCGCGCACTGGGAACGCACCCGCCTGCAGTCTCCGGACGCACCGCCGGGCGCAGACGCGCGCCTGTACGCGGCGGCGCAAGCTGCGGGCCGGAGCCGGGCCGCCCTCACTGAGCGCTCGATCGTTCGTCTCACGCGACTGCTTGAGCTGAATCCGTGACTTGATCTCACGTGTTCGCTCACGCGGGCGCCGTGCGATATGCCTTATCCTGAGCGCGGACAGAATGCGAGGTGGCAGATGCGACTCGGTGTGCTCACAGGCGGCGGTGACTGTCCTGGTCTCAATGCGGCCATCAGGTCGATCACTCATCGTGCGTGGATGCTCGGTGATGAGGTGGTCGGGTTCCGCGAAGGCTGGGCGGGCCTCCTGGGTGAAGGCAACAGCTACGTCCTGACAGCCGATGACGTCGGCGGGATCCTGCATCTCGGCGGCACCATCCTCGGCTCGTCACGCACAAACCCCGCCCGCAAAGAAGACGAGATGCAGCAGGTGGAGGAGAACCTCCGCCGTCGCGACATCCAGGCGCTCGTCACGATCGGTGGCGACGACACGCTCAGCGTCTCCGCCAAGCTCTCGGCCCGCGGCCTGGCCGTTGTCGGAGTGCCGAAGACGATCGACAACGACGTCCCCGGGACGGACTATTGCATCGGATTCGACTCCGCCGTTCAGATCGTCGGCGAAGCGCTCGACCGTTTGCACACGACCGCGGAGTCACACCGGCGCGTGATGGTGGTTGAGGTGATGGGCCGTGACGCCGGCTGGCTCGCGATGGTCGGTGGTGTGGCGGGCGGCGCCGACCTCATCCTTATCCCCGAGGATCCGCAACCGTTCGACGCTGTGATCCACCATGTCCAGCACCGGATGGACCTGCGCCGCTTCAGCATCGTCGTCGTCGCCGAGGGCGCCACGGTCCCCGGGATCACGTCTGCCGCGGAGAGCGTCGAAACGGACCAATTCGGCCATCACCGGCTTTCGGTTCGAGGCATCGGCACGCGTTTGGCGGAAGCCATCGAGGAGCGGCTCGGCGTCGAGGCGCGCGTTACGGTGCTTGGCCACGTGCAGCGGGGCGGCTCGCCGTCGATGTTCGACCGCGTTCTCGCGACGCGCCTCGGCGCCCAGGCGGTCGACTGGGTGCATGAGGGTCGCTTCGGAGTCATGGCGGGGGCCCAAGGGAGCGCGATTGTGCCCGTGCCCTTCGACGAGGTGCTCGGCCACAACCGCCGCGTGGATGCCGCATTCTCGCGTTTGGTGCGGCAGTTCGCCGTGGCAGAGGAGCAGGAGGGCGCGCACGTTGACGGCGCTGGCCAGCTCCGTCACGGCTAGCCGGCCGGGGTGACCTTTCGACCTGGTGTCCTTGAGTTCGGTGCCTAGCCTGTCGCCACGGGCGCCGTGGACGGAGCCTGCGCTCCCTCCGCGTCGTACTTTGCGAACAGGTGCCCCCAGGGCGACTCCTCCCGCCACCGCTGGTACACCTTCTTCTCCTTCAGCGGCCAGTGGTAGTAGTCGTGGAATACTTCGCTGAACATGATCGGTCCCGCCACCAGCGGCGGCCGGACGATCACCTTCTGAAGTACCTTCGTCGGTCCGAACCACGCCAGGTAGCCGAGGAAGCTGTGCAGGTGGCTGCCCACCTTGAACTGCCAATCCTCCTGCGCGATCTCCGCGTCGCCCACGATCTCAATCTCGCGTGGGTCGCCCACACCGAGCCCCTCCTCGTGCGCCAGCCGGATGTACTGGATGCTCATCGGGTCGAAGCCCATGATCTTCGCCGAAATAGCGTCGATGGCAACCTGGTCGCCCGACGCCACGATCACGTTCTTCGTGGTCGGGTGCATGATGCGCGGTCCGGGGCCGTTGCCGGCGGTCGATCCGTCCATCATCGCGAAGAGACCCGTGTGGATCTCCTTCTGGATCGCTAGCAGGTCGACGAGCGTCTCGTGGATGTGGCTGTGGGTGTAGTGTCGGTGCGTGTTCAGCAGCCCGCCGAACGCGTTCTTCATCGCCCCGGTCGTCGTCGTGTAGATGTGGCACTTCATCGTTGGCAGATGGACGATGTTCTTCCCGTGGAAGTAGTCCGGGATCATAATCCCGCCCGGGAAGATCTTGTCCAGCACCAGCATCCGGCGCTTGGGCCGGTACACCTCCCAGTGCATGTCCTCCTCGCGAAAGTTGAACTTCACGGGGATGCCGTGGTGGCGGAAGACCGGCACGTAGTGGTTCAAATCCTCGCCCTTGAAGGCGTTCGTCACCACCGTCTTGTTCTGGACGCAGACGAGGTCGTTGTATCCGGCCTTCCGCAGCCCCACGATCGAGCCCTCGAGCTGCCATGGCGTGGTGTTGGCCGACGGAAACGGGAAGTGCCAGGAGATGTTGTCCTTGAGGATCGTCGTTGCCGACCTGTCGAGGTGCTGCTCGACCTCGGCCAGGTGCATCAGTCGCTCGTAGTCGTCGATCGCCGTTTCCGGCTTCGTGCGCAGAATCGCGACTTTGGCTCTCGTGGACATTCCTACCTCCGGCGTTGCTGCGGCTCGTAGCCGATATGGTTATCGGCCGCCGCCCTTGATTCACGCATGAGGCCGCCGAATCGCCCGGCGGCCACTTCGTGTCAGGATACCAAAACGACGGCGGCTGCCCCTTCGCGGGCATGTCGCTCATTCGCCGCCGGCATATTCGTCCCGCGTCCGGAGTCAGGCCGCGGCCCTATCCAGCGCGGGCGTACGACTCGCCGTCGAACACGATCCAGGTGCTGCGCTCGGCCGTGTTCTGGCCACGCGGGTCGAGATCGGAGCGCAGGATCTGCAGCTCCTCCTCCGTCGGCCCCGCGAGCATACCGACCTCGTCCGCGACGACGGGAGGGTACTCGCACTCTGCCAGGATCTCCTCCACGGTTACCCATGGCGCGCGCGCAACGAGCCGCAATTTTCGTTCCGGGGTGTAGTCGTACATTGCCCAGGGAGTCACGACCCGGAACGGGCCAGTGCCGGTCGGAAGCCCCGCCCGCTCCCGCGCCCCTGCCGTGCCGTCCAGGAACCCCGGCGAGGAGATGAAGTCCACCCGCTCGACGAACTTGCGCTTCTCCTGATCCGTCATCAAGATCGTCCGCCAGCACAGCGCCGCGATCGAGTCCGCGCCACCCGGCCCGCCGAACCGCCGCGCCCGCTCGCCGTACGCACCGATCGCCGTTGAGTTGATGTTGCCGTGCTGGTCCACCTGTAAGGTGTTCAGCAGCCCGTAGTCCATCAGCCCCAACTGCGCGTGGTTGCCGGCCGTGTTCATCGTCCCCCAGGCAAGCGCTCGATAGCCCGCGCGCGAGCTCACCATCGTCATCACCGGTTCGAACGGCAACATCGGCTCCGGCGCGATCACGCCGTCCTCGGTGATGTACTGCGCGTTCGGCGCGTAGAGCCGGATCGCCAACAGCACCGCGTACATCGGCCCGCCTCCGCCCGCCACCCAGTATGTCTTCCCGTCCTCCACCATCCGCGCAACGGTGCAGATCTGCATTTCCCGCTCGTTAAACGACGTTGCGGGCGTGCCGGGCGCTGGTGTCATGCCGAGGTCGGTACTCACGCCCGGTATCCCTCGCTGATGGCTTCTGCCGCCCGCAGTTTCGCCAGCCGCTCCGAGCCTACGAGCTTCTCGAACATCGCCCCGTCATCCTCGAACGGCGTCACGTACTTGGCGACGTAATCGCCCACCGCGTCGCGCGAGATCGCGCCGAACGTCTCGATCACGCCGGGCGTATCGGAGCCGTAGTAACCTCCGCAGTTTCCCGGCCACGACCCGAACGGCGCGTGAACGACGGCATCAACCGCGTAGTACGGAATGCTTGTGCGCCCCGGATCGCGGCGAATCTCCTCCGTGTCCACAATCTCCTCCGCCGATACGATCACCTTCTTCGACGCGAGCGCCGATTCCTGGTGCGCGATCCCCGTCCCGAACACGCGCGCGTTGCCGAACTGATCCGCCTGTTGCGCGTGAATCACTGCGACATCGGGGTTCAGCGCCGGAACGATTGTGATCGGCTGACCCGTAAACGGATCGCTCACCAGCTTCGCGCCAGAGTGTTCGAACCCGTCGGTCCCCCCGAACGAGCGCACCGGCAGAAACGGCAGCCCCATCGCCCCCGCCTGCAGCCGAAGGGTCATGACGATGTTGCTGTATTCGTACACCCGGACACGGCCGTCCGCGATCGCCATATCGATCGTTGCGCCCGGCCAGAAGAATCCGCAATCCACCTGCGACACGCACCCGGCCCCGACCAGCAGCCCCACGTCCACGTACGAGAACTTTCCGCACAGCCACAGGTCTTTCTTCTGCTGCCGGATGACTTCCCGGATCAGCGTAGACGGCCCGCGCTGGAAGTAGTTGCAGTCGAAGACGAAGTAGTCGCCGTCCGCCACGAACCGCGATACCGCCTCGCGCGCGCTCATCACCTTTGGCCTGAGCGCCCGCTGTTTGTGGTCGCGCACGTACGCGCGAAACCCGTCCGGATCGACGGCCAGGAACGGTGCGTTGCCTTCTGCCAGGATCTGCATCGTGAGGACGCGCCTCCATGGGCCGGCGTGCGCGTGAACCTTGCCTGAGAGCGTGGCCATCATAGCAACGCCCGAGAAGCGATCAAGACACGCCCGATCCGGGGCGAAGCGCCAGCGTCCGGCGGCAACGAGCTCGACGGTAGCCCTCGCATAGCTCCGGCGGGGGCCATCTCCCGTCCCGATGCTCGAATCTGAGACCCCGACTCCCATCGGGGGTTCACACCCGAAGGTAAGGGGAAACCCTGCCGATGATTCCTCCAGACAGCGATTGCCAGAGGGTTCAGTCCAAAGGGAGCGCCTGTGGTCAGCGAGAACATGCCCCCGCGCCGCCCCGTCCTCACGCTAGATGATCTCGCCCGGCCGCTCACCAGGCGACCCGAGCGGCTGCACGCCCTCACCGCCTCCGATCTGAGCATCGCCTTTAGCCAGGGCCTCGACCTTGCGGAGGGCAAACTCGTCGGCCACGCCCAGCGGGTCTGTTACATCGCCACGTCGCTCGCGGATGCGCTTGAGCTCGATCCCGCCCGCCGCGCTGGCGTCTATTTCGGTGCGCTCCTTCATGACATCGGCGTCACGCTCGCGGCATCCGACCTCTGCCGCTACGCCGGAGTCGATGAGGACGTGATCTTCGGACCCGCGCCGGTGCGCCAGATCCCTGAACAGCGCGGCGACTTCGGCTTTGCCGACAGGAGCGCTGTTCTTGACGCCGTCTACCAGCACGCCCTGCTTGGCGAAGAGACGGTGCGCGCGCTTGGACTTGCCGGACGAAGCTGCCACCGCGGTTCGCTCTCATCACGAGCGTTGGGATGGCGAAGGCTTCCCGGACGCGTTGTCGGGCGGCGCAACCCCGACCGAGGGTCGCATCGTCGCCATCGCCGACTACGCTGAGGTGCTGATCGCAGAGCAGCCGAGCTCGCTCGCCGCGCGCCGCAACTTCATGTTCTCTTTGAGCGAGTCGGCGGGCCGCCAGCACGACCCGGACCTCGTGCGCGCGCTCCTGGCGCTGGCGCGATCCGACGAATTCTGGCTCGGGCTGTATTCGGAGAATCTCGTCGAAACGCTGACGGGCATGCGGGGCGCCGCCGAGTCACGCAAGAGCCGCAAGCGCGTCACGCGCTTCGCCGAGGTCTTTGCCGACCTCTCCGACGCCAAGCGCGGCCGCACGGTCGGACAGGCGCGCCGCACCGCCGACGGCGCCGAACAGCTCGCCCAGGCGCTGGCGCTCGATCCCGGCCACGTGGAGATGATTCGCATCGCGGCGCTCCTCCAGGACATCGGACAGCTTGGCGTGCCGGCGCGCGTCATGAGCAAGCCGGACATCCTCTCCGTCTCGGAGATGCAGGTCATGCGCCAGCACCCCGCCAGCTCCGAGATGATCCTCGAGGAGCTGAACGGCTTCGAGGAGATCGCCATCTGGATCGCGCGTCACCACGAGCGACCGGACGGGAAGGGGTATCCGGAGCTTCTGAGCGGCGACGACATCCCGCTCGAATCCCGCATCCTCGCCGTTGCTGACGTCTTCGCCGCCCTCACGTCCGAGCGGCCGCACCGTGGCGCTGTCTCGCGCAAAGATGCCCGCCAGATCCTGCTCGGCGCCGCCGGCACCCAATTGGACGCGGAGCTCGTCCGCCTCTTCCTCACGCTCATCTAGCTGCCGCGAAACGGGCTGCGTGCGCCTCCGTCGTTTCACCCAACGGCTCCCCCTCCATTGACAGCCTGGAGTACAATCGTCTCCCAAGCTGCCTCGGAAGGGAGATCCTCGATGGCCACCTACATCATGCTCAGCACCCTTACCGACGAGGGTCGTAAGACGCTCAAGGAACGTCCCGAGCGCCTCCAGGAAGTGAACCGTGAGATCGAGGCGATGGGTGCTCGCGTCACGCAGCAGTACGCCGTCCTCGGCGGCTACGACTTCATCAACATCCTCGAGGCGCCCGACAACGAGACGATCGCCCGTATCAGTGTCGAGCTCGGCTCGCGCGGGACTGTCTCGCTGACAACGCTCCCGGCCCTCACCGTCGAGGCATTCACGCAGATGCTCAAGAAGTAGGCGAGTATGGGCGAATACGTCGTCTTCACGTCACTGACTCCCGAAGGGCGCAAGCGACTCCGCGCGGACCCGACGCGTATCCGCGAAATGTCCAGGCAGGTCGAGCGGCTCGGCGCGAGGATCAAGACTCAGTACGCCACGCTCGGCAAGCACGACTTCATGAGCGTGATCGAAGCCGGCGATAACGCCGATATGGAACGCATCAAGACCGAGATCAGCAGCCTCGGAACGACCCGCAGCATTGTCCTGCCCGCCATCGGAATGCCGAAGTTCACACAGCTCCTGAAGCTCGAGCCGTATCGCACGGAACCGCATCGCTGGCAGACGAGCCTCTGGGCGCGAGCCGCCCGCCGTGTCGGGCGCTACTGGGTGATGGAACGCCACGTCCGCCGCTACTGCCAGCCGTTTGAGGTCGAAGGTCGCGAGCTCCTCGACCGGTTCAGCGGCGGCGCCATCATCATCGCCAACCACAGTTCCCACTTCGACACGCCAGTCGTGCTGAGCTCGCTCCCGGGTCGCATCCGCTCGAAGACAGCAATTGCCGCGGCAGCCGACAAGTTCTACGCTTCGCGCCGCAGCCGCACGTGGTGGTACTCGCTGTTCCACAACACCTTTCCGGTGCATCGGGGTGGCGGTACCAAGCAACTGGAATACCCGCTTTCGCTGCTCAAGCGCGGCTGGTCGATCCTCATCTACCCCGAGGGAGGCCGGTCCAAGTCCGGGCAGGTGCAGAAGTTCAAGCACGGCCCCGCCATCATGGCGATGCAGGCGGGTGTACCCGTGATCCCGGTGTACATCGAGGGCCTGCGCAACGTCATGCCCAAGGGCCAGCGCGAGCCGCGGCCGGCGGCGGTGAGCGCCCGGATCGGGGCACCCGTATCGCTCGTGGGCATGGGGTCGGTGCCCGAAGCCACGACCGCGCTCGAGAACGCCATGCGAGCGCTCGCCGGCGTGGCGCCCCACCGCCCGCACGTGCAGGAAGGCGAAATGGCGATGGCGTCGATTGCAGGCGGCGGCAGCGGATCCTGATTGATGCCCATCGTCAACTGCCTCTGCGGCAAGGCGATCGAGGCTCCCGATGCGGACGCGCTCGTCAGCGCTTTCTTCGCCCACACCGATGGCGAGCACCCTCAGATCACGGTGTCAGATGTCCGGCGCGAAGCGATGGCTGACGCCATACGTCGCACCGGCGGTTGGGATGGCGAGCGCGCCCGTCTTCCCGCCGACATCGAAATACGGCCGCTGACACCCGAATTGAAGGGCGACTACCTTACCTTCTTCGATGCCGACGCCTTTCCCGATAATCCCGTCTGGGCGGCCTGCTACTGCCTCGCCTATTGCGTGGTCACGCCCCCACGCGAAAACTACGACGACCGCCCCGCCGCACGGAACCGGGCCGAACGCGCCGCCATGATTGAACGTGGTGAGGCCAGCGGCGTCCTCGCCTACGCAGGCGGCCGCGTCGTCGGCTGGTGTCACGCCGCCCCGCGCGACCGGCTACCGTTGTTGGATCACACGCCGGAGTTCGCCTTCGACGGGGAGGATCGCGAGCGCACCGCGGCGATCGTCTGCTTCGTGATCGGCCCGCAGTACCGGGGCCAAGGATTGGCGCGGAAGCTGCTAGACGGCGCTTGCGACGCGATGAGAGACGGCGGCATGCGCTCGCTGGAGGCGTATCCTCCGCTGAGCCCCGGCACAGCGACCAGTTCTTATCACGGCAGGCTGGGCATGTACGAGGCGGCGGGCTTCGAGCGCATACGGGACGCCGGTCGGTTCGCCGTCATGCGGAAAGCGCTTTAGGTTAGCCCAGCCGGCGCGTCAAAAGCCGCGTGATCATCTCCGGCTTCATCTTCTTCTTCGAGGGGTCGTCCACGCCGTCCGACAGGTAATTGCCCTCGGTGAACACGCGCATCGCGTTGTCGTGCCCGACGATCCGCTCCATCTTGGAGAACAGCCGCACGAACGCGCCCTTCTTCTCGGCCAGGGTCGGGAACGCCGCGTGCTCCATCGCTTCGCGCCGGGGCCCGTAGTCGTCCATCAGGTACGCCCCCGGCATCCCGAACTCCTTGAGAGATTCGATCACCAGCGGCATCAGCTCCGGCTCCGCCTGCAGGCAGTCGTTGATCTTCTTCTCGTAGAACATCTCGTGACGCGTCTCGTCCTTCGCCAGCAGCATCTCCAGCTTCGCTAAGACGGGTTCATTCGTGTGGAGCGAATGGTGCCGGTAGAACTCCGCCGTGATGAACTCCTGCACCGTGGTGTTCGCGACCACTTGCGCCGGCAGGTAGTGCATCGGGATGCCCCAGTTCTCGAGGCTCGCCTCGCGCATGGCGTCCACGTCGTCGGCCAACGCGTGATGCACGGAGGTCGAGATCTCGGTGATGCGCGCGGCGTCCGCGTCCCTGGCGGCGCCGCTGGATCGAGCCTCCAGCGCGACCTTCACCTTGGTGAGGTAGTCGCGGAGCGCGTAGTAGTGCTTCCACTCCTCGATCCCCCACATCATGATGAAGTCGCAAACGTCCTGGTCGGCCTTGAAGTACTCGATCAGGTTCGCCACGTAGTCGGGGTTGTTGCTCTCGACCAGCATGGTGGTCTCAACGACATACACGTCGGCAGGCGTCAGGAGGTCGACGTCGATGTCGCTCCACGGTGTGTCGAGGAACTCGCGCAGACTCCAACTCACACGCTCGTGTGTGCGGAAGAAGGCGATCACATCGTCGGGGCTGGGGATGGTGCGGTGGCTGGACCGCGTGAGCGGCGCTTGACTGCCGGTGAAGGGATAGCTGACTGCTTTGGTGAGTTTCGACAAGAGATGATCTCCCCGCGGGCGCGATCGTAGGCGCTACGCGACTAGTCCGCGCGCTGGCGGGGAACTTACGGGTTGGGGATGTGGAGTTGATCCGGCAGGTCGGCGCGAGAGGCGAATGTTGCGTGCGCGTTGCTCTCCGGCTGCGGCTAACGTCCTCTGATGCCCCTCTGAATCTTCCTGGCTGCGCTTGAACGCAGTCTACCAGAATTCTCCGCGCACCCTGACGTGCCCGTCGCGCTACGGCTCACGAGGCGGTGCGCCGCCACATGTACGGCGCCCATTTTGAGAGTTTGCGCTGCGCTTAGGGTCGTTCCACGCGCTCCGTCTACTGGCCCTTCACGTTCTTCCGCTTGTTCTGCACGTAGTCGACCAGGATGTACTGTCCCAGCTTGTCGGGTGTCGTGTAGAACACCCGCCCCTTGTTGATCTTTGCGACCTGGTTCACGAACTCCTTCAGGTAGTAGTTGCGGTCCAACATGAAGGTGTTGATCGTGATGTCCTTCTGCGTCGCCCGTTTCACTTCCTTCAGCGTCTCGCGGATCGTGATCGGGCTCGGCGGGTACGCGAAGTACGACCGGCCGCGCTCCAGATGCGCTGTCGGCTCGCCGTCCGAGATCATGATGATCTGGCGCGTGCCGTTCTTGTGCTTCGCCAGCAGGTTCTGCGCGAGCATCAGCGCGTGGTGCATGTTCGTGCCCAGCACTGACTCGTCCCAGCGCACATACGGCAGCTGCTCCGCCTTCAACTCGCGCGCGTATGCCGAGAACCCGATGATGTAGAGGCTGTCGCGGCTGAACTGGCTGCGGATCAGGTTGTTCAGCGCGAGCGCCACCTTCTTCGCCGCCTGGAACGACCCCCGCAGCGCCATCGACCATGAAAGGTCGACCATCATCACGGTCGCCGTTTGCGTCAGCTGCTCCGACCGGTAGACCTCAAAATCGTCCTTGTCCAGCCGCACCGGCAGCGACGGCCCCTCGCGCTGCAGCGAGTTCATGATCGTCTTGTCGAGCGCCAGGTGGAACGGATCGCCGAACTCGTACTTCTTCGTGTCGTCGCCGCGCTCGCCGCCGCGTCCGTTGTCGCGCACGGCGTGCTTGCCGAAGGAGTCGTTCTTGAGCTGCGAGTAGATCTCGCCCAGCGCCTTCTGGCCGATCTTGCGCGTGCCTCGCGGCGTCAGCTCGTAGTTGTTCCCCTTGCGCCGGATGTACCCCTGCTCCTCCAGAACCTCCAGGAACTTCTTGAGCTGGTCCAGCGTCTCGGCGGCCTCGTCGCCGAGCAGCTCGCGCAGCTTCTCTTCGTCGATGTCGTCGATGTCGCCGCCGTACTGCGTCTTCTCGAGCTGGCGCTCCAGGTCGTCCATGTCCTGCATCTGGTCCATCAACCCCATCGCTTCGTTGAGGTCGATCTCCTCGTCGCCGCGGAACGGGTACTGGTTGCGCATGTCCCGCATCGGCGAGAGGAACTCCAGGTTCATCTGGAGCTCCTGCAGCTCGGCCTGAAGGTCCGGGTCGCCCACCTTGTCCGCGAGCAGGTCCTGAAGCTGCTGCCGCATGTCGCCCGGCAGGCTGTCCAGCAGGTTCTGCATCTGCGCCATCTGGCCTTGCATCCGCTCGACCAGCTCGTCGAGCGTCTGCGGCGGGTTGGGACCGAACAGGTCGCCGTACTGCTGCATGAACTTGTCGAAGTCCGGCTCGCCCCCGGCCAGCCGGTCGCTGAGCATCTGGTTCAGATCCTTCACCATCTGCTTCATGCGGGCCATGTCTTCCGGAGACATGTTGGCGATCTGGTCGTACATGTCCTTGAAGAAGGTCTCCGTCATCGCCTTCTTCAGCATCTCCATCAGTTCAGTGAACTTGTGCTGCGCCTCCGGGTCCATGAACTCGTAGTTCTGCAGCTCCTTCACCGATCCGGCGACGTCCTGCGGCAACCCGTCCAGGAACTGCTTCTTGCGGTTGGCGATGTTCTGCAGCATCTGGGTGAACTGGTCCTGCTCGCCGCCTTGGCCCGCCTGCTGCTCGCCACCCTGCTGTCCGCCGTCCCCCGACTGCTGGTGACCGCCCGCCTGTGGCGCTCCCGACATCGACGGTGCGCCGCCCTGAGGCTGGCCGCCCGGCTGCTGACCACCTTGCGGCTGCCCGGACTGCTCCCCGCCCGATGACGGCTGCCCGTCTTCGGCTGGCGGCTGCTGCCCGCCCAGCGCCTCGTCGAGCCGCCGGTCGATCGTGCCGCGCTCCATCTCTAGGACTTCGTCGAGCCGGTTCTTGATGTCGTCCATCACGGACGACAGGTTGTACTTGTCGAGCGTGCTGCGTCGTTGCTGGCGGAGCTGCTGCAACAGGTCGCGCAGGCCTTGGAGCCGGTTCCCTTGGTTGCCGCGCATGCCGCGCTGCAACAGGTTGCGCATGGCGTGCTGGAGATCGCCGAAGTTCATGAGGTCGTCCGTCAGCGCCTCGAGCACCTCGTCGGCGTCGAGCGGCGGAATCTCCTGCGTGCCGTCCCATTCGCTATATCTGAACGCGACCATGTTGCATCCTTCGCCCGAAGGCGAGGCCGCACACGAGGTGCGGCCTCAATACTGGATTCAGCAGTCGACGCCGCTTCCGCGGCCGTTGTTGGCTCTACCCACGATACTGCACGCGGCCGCCGACGCGGTCCTTGTTCAGCCGCTTGTTCAGGTGGAGCCCCTCGAAGATGAACTCCATTGCGCTCGCGATCAGCGCCGGATTCTCGCCGGTGTCGAGCTTCGCGACCGAGCGGCTCATGCCCTCGATCGACTTCATGAGCTTGACGTACGACTCCGACGGCATCTGGTCGCTGACCTCGGTAGAGAGGCCTGCCTTGAAGCGAGTGACGACGTCTTCGAGGTCGACGACATTGAAGTAGCGGTTGAAGACGGCCACGACCGCGTTCTGGATGAGCTTCTCGATGATCTGCTCTTCTTTGCCGTCTTCGACCGTCTCGAACTCAACCTTCCCGCTGATCGTCGGGATGACGTACGGCAGGTCGCTCACGCGCGGCACGACGTCCGTCTCGCGTAGCCGGATCGCCCGCCGCAGAGCGTTAGCCAGCAGGCTCTCGTAGTCAGCGATCGACGCCCGCACGGACACGCCGGATCGCTGATTCACGTCCGGGCTCCGTCGCGCCAGCCGCGTCACCTCGGCGACGATCTCCTTCATGTAGAACGGCACCGTCACCTTGTAGTCCGTGTCGTCGAAGACGGACCGCTCCTGCTCCATGATGTCGATCTCGTGCTCGACGTTCCGCGGGTAGTGCGTGCGGATCTGTGCGCCGTAGCGGTCCTTCAGCGGCGTGATGATCCGCCCGCGGTTGGTGTAGTCCTCCGGGTTCGCCGACGCGACGACGAGCACGTCCAGAGGCATCCGGATGCGGTACCCGCGGATCTGCACGTCGCGCTCTTCCATGATGTTCAGCAGGCCGACCTGGATCCGCTCAGCCAGGTCAGGCAGCTCGTTGATACAGAAGATCCCCCGGTTCGTCCTCGGGATCAGCCCGTAGTGGATCGTCAGTTCGTCCGACAGGTAGCGCCCCTCGGCCACCTTGATCGGGTCGACTTCGCCGATCAGGTCGGCGATCGTGATATCCGGCGTCGCCAGCTTCTCGCCATAGCGGCGGTCGCGTCCGATCCACTCGATCTCGACGTCGTCGCCCTCTTGCTCCAGGCGCAACCGGCTGGCGTGCGTGATCGGCTCGAACGGGTCTTCGTTCAGCTCGCTACCCGCGATGACAGGGATCGTCTCGTCCAGCAGGCCGGTCAGCCCGCGGATCATCCGCGACTTCGCCTGTCCGCGCTCGCCCAGGAAGATGATGTCTTGGCCAGAGAGAATTGCGTTCTCCAGCTGCGGCACGACGGACTCCTCGTAGCCGAAGATGCCGTCGAAGAGCGGCTTCCCTTCTCGAATGCGGGCGATCAGGTTTCGGCGCAGCTCTTCCTTGACGGACGAGACCTTGTAGCCCGAGCGCTTCAACTCACCAAGCGTCCGCGGTTTGCCTTCCGACGTCATGCAACACGATCCTTCCGGTTGTGTTCAGTCCGCTCGTTTCACGCCCGCACAGTCTCGTAGTATCGCGCGATCTCGTCGCGCGCGAACCGGGCGAGCGGGGTCGTGGAATCCTCGGCTCCTATTATAACCCTCGCAGGCCCCCGTTCGACCGTTCCGATGACGCGACTCGCGATCTTCACGCCTTCCAGCGCACTGATCGCGCCTTCCGCCTCGCCTCGAGCGACCACGCAGAGCAGCGCTCCCGAAGCCAGCAACCCCATCGCATCGAGTCCAAGCGCACCGCAGACGATGCGCGTTTCGTCAAACACGTGGATCGCCTCGGGGTCAATGCGAAGCGTAGCGTCGGCAGCTCCTGCCAGTTCGTACAACGCGGTCGACAGTCCACCCTCTGTTGGGTCATGCATCATCGTTGGCCGCACGGCTTCGCAGACGCCGATGGCATCGCTCACGACGCTGATCCCGGGCTCGCGCAGCATCGCGGCCGCTCTCGCCACATCCGATTCCTTAACGCCCGCCCGCACGAGATCCGCGGCAGACTCGCGCGCAAGCAGCGCCGTGCCCTCGATCGCGATCCCTTTCGTCAGCAGGATGCGGTCGCCCGGCGCCACCATATCGCCCATCACGATCTCATCGCGCCTCGCCTCCCCCAGCATCGCACCCACAACAATTGGCCTGTCGAGGCCGATTGTGACTTCCGTGTGACCGCCCACCAGTTCGATGCCCAGCTCGGCACAGGTGGTCGTGAGCTGAGCGAAGATCTTGCCCGGGAGATTGTCGTCGACGTTTGGAGGCAAGAGCGCCGTGGCCATGAACCATGCGGGCCGCGCTCCCATGCACGCGATGTCGTTCGCGTTCACGTGCACCGCGTACCAGCCGATCTCATCAGTGGCGAACGTCACCGGGTCGGTCTTTGCCACGAGCACGCGCCCGTGCCCGATGTCGATCACGGCTGCGTCCCGACCGATCCCCGGCCCTAACAGTACGCGCGGGTCGGCGTGACGGATCGTCCCCAACAACTCCGCCAGCATCGCCGCAGGCAGCTTCCCGGGCCGAAGCGTCATCGCCTGCCCCGCCACGCGGTCAATCACGTAGGCCGTAAACGCGTCGATCAGCTCAGGCAGCAGCCGTCGCGCCCCGGGCCCCAGCGTCATGCCGACGAAGAAGTCGCCGACCACACCGTAGCCGTCCGCGCCGATCTCGACCTCCAGCGTGCAGCCCTCCGGTTCTTCCCTGAGCTCGAACCGGAGACGGGCCGCCGAAACCCCCGGCGCAACCGAGAGGTTCGACTCCAGGTGTTCGCAGACTAGTCGCTGCGGCGCGGCCCAATCCGCGATCTGCCAGCGGGTCCAGGCGTCGAGTGATTCGCCGGTGGCGAGCAGCGTCGCGCCCGGCCCCGCGATACCCGAAGGTTCCACCGCCACCTCGGACACGTGCGGAAACCAGTGGGGCCACGATGAAAAGTCGGTCAGGATCGACCAGATCAGCGACGACGGCGCGTCATACGCCTGCGAGGTGTAATAGGCGGCCATAAGTTGGCTGCAAGCATATCATCGCGCTCAGGCTCGGGCGCGCCGCCGGGGCCTTGAATGGACTCGGGTTCAAGATGTGGGCGGCAGGGCCGATGCTGTATTGGTGTGGCCGGGTCGAGCCGAGGGGTGTCCGCCGAAGCGGACTGCGCCGCCGACGGGGTGTCGCGGCGGCGCTGAGGAGTGCAGGCCCTCAGCTCGACCCGGCGACGCCGCAGCGCCGGACGGGGGTCAGCCGGCCGGCATCGGAGTGCGGCGCCACTTCACTCAGACGTAGTCCGCACGCAGAACGTGGTCCGGAGTCACAGGGGTCAGGGTCAGGGGTTGGGGTTGTGTGACTCCGGCTGACTTCGCCGGTGGAAGCGCTGTGTGATGCGGGGAGAGCGGGCTCGGTCGGGTATGCGTGCTCGGAGATCACGCGGCGCACGATTTGCACCCGCGCCAGTAGTCTCGCACGCACGTCGATAGTGGTTCCGGCCACGGTTCGATCTCTCCGCCGGGGGCCGGAAGGGACAATACGAAACCCTCATCCGCAGCGAATGAGGGCTGCAGACTCCGACCCACGGATGTGCCTTCGGCGGCTCGGCGGCCATATCCGTGGTCGGACGTAGGCCCGTGGCTTTGCGTCGCCGTCTTTCGACGGGTTTGCCTTTGTCGGAGCGATCTTCAATTGTCTAAGCAAGGAATCGACCGCCTCCAACCGATCTGTTGCCTTTCGAACACCCAAATTCTCAGGCCGCGTGCGCCTTGAATCGACCGCTGCCCTGCGTTCCTTGACGCCGTCTTGTACCGCTCCAATAACCGGTTCGAAACACCTCTTTTCCCGTTCCGGTCGTTACTATGATCGAAGGCACAACTACGTCCACCAGTTGACTTGGAGACACGGCAATGACTCGGACCCGGAAGATCTGGATCGCAGCGGCAGCAGGCCTCGTTCTCGTCCTCGCCGGCGCCGGCGCCGTCCTGGCGCAGACGCCCGGCACGACCACACCCGGCTCGACGTTCCTCGATCGCGTCGCCCAGAAGCTGGGCATCGATACCCCAAAGCTCCAGCAGGCTATCAAGGACGCGGGCTCGGACCAGCTGAACCAGGAGGTAGCCAACGGCGACCTGACGCAGCAGCGCGCTGACAAGATGCAGCAGGGACTCAACAATCAGGTCGATAAAGGGAACTTCGGCTTCGGTCGTGGCCCCGGGATGGGCGGCAGGGGCTTCGCGTTCGGCTTTGGCTTCGGCTTCAACCTCGCCGACGAGGGTCAGAAGTTCGCCGACTTCCTCGGCATCCCTCTGGATCAGCTGAAGACGGAACTCTCCGCTGATGGCGCGACGCTCGCGACCGTCGCGCAGGCACACAACAAGACTCGCGACCAGGTCAAGACCTTCATCACTGGCGAGGCCAAGACCAAGCTCGATCAGGCCGTGGCCGACCAGAAGATCACCCAAAAGCAAGAGGACGCCGCGCTCTCGATGCTGAACAGCCACCTGGACCAGATCGTCGACAGCTCGTTCTTCGGCCACAAGGGAGACTTTGGTGGCTTCCCGGGACGGGGCCGCCACGGGAATCCGCCGGCATCGCCGGACAACTCCACGACGCCGCAGCCGCAGAGCTAAGCGAGAACGGAAACGGCAGGGGCGTTCGCTCCTGCCGTTTCTCTTAGCACGGAGGCGTAACATCTATGAACGAACACCCCGACGTCAAGCAACGCATCCTCGTCGCCGATGATGACCGCCATATCGCCGATCTCGTGCGCATGTACTTGGCGAAGACGGGCTACGATGTCACCGATCGCGCGCGATGGCCACGAGACGCAGCGCCTGCTGCGTGAGCAGCCGTTTGATCTCGCCGTTGTCGACATCATGATGCCGGGACCCGACGGCCTCCAGATCGTGCGCAGCTTGCGCAAGCGCAGCGAGATGCCCGTCATCTTCCTCACCGCCCGCTCCTCGGACGTCGACAAGGTGGCGGGGCTGCAGTTCGGCGCGGACGATTACGTCACGAAGCCGTTCAACCCGGCCGAGCTCGTCGCGCGCGTCCAGTCGGTTCTGCGCCGTAGCCGCGCCAGCGGCGAGCCGGCCGGCGAACGCATCGCCATCGGCGAGCTCCGCATGGACGTGCGCAACCGCACCGCGACGATTAAGGACGACCCCGTCACGCTGACACCGAAGGAGTTCGATCTGCTCGCCACGTTCGCGCGGTTCGCCAACGTCACGCTCGACCGCGAGAAGCTCCTGGATCTCGTCTGGGGCACGTCGTTCTACGGTATGCGGACGGTCGATGTGCACATCGTCCGCCTGCGCAACAAGCTGGAAGGGTCCGGCCTGAAGATCGAGACTGTTTGGGGCAGCGGCTATCGGCTCGTGGAGGCCATACCGGCGTGAAGCCGCGCGTGCGCTCGTTCCTCTTCAGTTTCCAGACCAAGCTCGTCATGGCGATGATGGGTGTCCTCGTGCTGGCGATCCTGGTGGCGGGAGCCGTGTTCGTGGCACGCACGCGTCACGAGCGACGTCAGCAGGCCCTGGATCGCGTCGCGGCGGCGTCCCCCGCCATCTATCAGCGAGCCTTCTACGCCTTGGTCCAACAGCAGGAGAACGAGCAGTCGTTCTCTGACGCCCTCGATGAGCTTGCGAAGCAGCAGGACGTCCGCATCATCGTCGTCGACAACAACAGCATCGTGTTTCACGACACGGGCGGGACGCTGAACGGCGCCGTCATCACTGTCCCGAGATCGAACGGTAGCGACGATGCGCGCGGCTTCGTCGCCTGGGAGCCAGCCGCCTCGGAATCGTTCCCTGAGCATGACCTGACCTTTGTCGCTGCTTCGGGCCGGATCGTCACCGGGAACGGACGCCCGCTGCCGTTTAGCATTATCCTCGCCGTAAAGACCGACACGCTGGCCAGCGCTTGGGTCGGCGTTCTGCCCGGTTTAGGGTTGGCGTCGCTGATCGCGCTGCCGCTCGCTCTCATCGCCGCCCTGTTGCTCGCCCGCCAGGTCGCCCAGCCGGTGCGCAAGCTCACCGCCGCGTCCGAGGCGATGGCACGCGGCGACTTTGACCAACGTGTAGAGGTGAGCCGCGACGACGAAGTCGGCCGCTTGGCCCGTTCCTTCTCCGTCATGGCGGAGCATGTTGGCGAGCGCGAATCACAGATGCGTGCGCTCCTCGCGAACGTGTCGCACGATCTCAAGACGCCGATGACGTCGATCTCCGGCTACGCGCAGGCGCTGAAGGACGGTACCGCCGGGTCCGACGACGTCGCGCACATCGCGGAAGTAATCACCGAAGAGGCCGATCACGTCAACGCGCTGCTCGCCGATCTGCTCTACCTCGGGGAAATCGATGCCGGCCAGGTGGTCGCGCACCGCGAGGACGCCGCGCTGGAGCCGCTCGTCTCTCGCTGCGTCCGCCGCATTGAGCCGCGTACGCGCGCGAAGGATATCGACGTAACCGTCGATCTCCCGTCTGACACGACCATGCGTGACGTCGATCCAGACAAGCTGGAACGCGCCTTCACGAACGTGCTCGACAACGCCGCGAAGTTCACGCCGCAGGGCGGAGAGATCACCGTGCGCGGCTGGCGCGTGAACGGTGCTGCTCCCCCCGCTTGATCTGCTCCGTCACCAACTCCGGTGAAGGCATCGCGCCCGACGACCTGCCCCGCATCTTCGACCGGTTCTTCCGCGGCGACCGCGCCCGCCGATCCGCCTCCGGCTCCGGCCTCGGGCTCGCCATTACGCGTCAGCTGGTCGAACTCAACGGCGGGACGATCGAAGCCGCCAACGAGCCCGGTGGCGGCGTCACCTTCCGCTTCTCGCTGCCGGCGTAGACCCGGCCGATCGCGTTTTTCGGGAACGACGGTCCGGCTGCTAGCCGGCGATCGCATCAGGCGCCGCCGCCAGCCGGTGCTCCTCGTCGGCCCAGACCAGCAGCGGCGGCAGCAGGATCAGCGTGCTCAGCAGGCTCAGCCCGATGTTCAGCGCCGTGACCTTGCCGAAGTTGTCCAGCAGCGGGAAGTCGCTCAGCGCCAGCACCGCGAATCCCCCCATCACCGTAAGGCCTGACGCCGTGATCGCCCGTCCGATTCTCAGTGACGCGCGCGACATCGCCTCCCGCGGCTCCAGCCCGTGCGCCCGCTCCTCGAAGTACCGCGTCATCAGCAGGATGTTGAACTCCGTGCCCATCGCGATGATCAGCGGCCCGGAGATCGATGTCAGCGGGCTGTAAGAGATCCCCATGAAGTACAGCAACATCGCCGACGCTCCGAGTGCCAGCACGACCGGCAGCAGCGGTGCCACGGCCTTGGCCGGGTTCCGGAACACGATCAGCAAGAGCACCAGCAGCGCTCCGACCGCGATGAACGACATCAGGTCGCGGTTGCTCGAGATTGCATCGACCGCAGCCGTCCCCACCACGGCGATGCCGGCGGGCGCCACCGTGACACCGGCTGGAGGCTGGGCGTCGCGCTCGATCGCGTCTGTGATCGCCCGGCGCTGGTCCAGCGACGCAGAGTCGCTGATCGCGAACGTGATCGCCGCCATGGTCCGGTCGCCGTTGACGGCGATGTCCACCAGCGGCTGCGGCGCGATGGCCAGCGTCTGCTCCGCAGACGCCGTCGTCGGCGGCTCGCCGGTGACCTGCTGCGTGAACGACGCCACGCTGTTCGACTCCAGCAGCTCGCTGTGCTGCTGCTTCTGCCGCTGCTCAAACGCCAGCATCCAGTCGAGCACGTCCTGGTCCGTCACGTGCTTCCCGCCGCTCGTCTCGACCAGCAGGTCCAGTTCGCTCGTCGTCCCCGCGACCGCGCTGACGCGATGCAGGTCCTTCAGCACGGCACTGTCAGAAGGTACGAACTTCTCGGGATCGGTCTCTGTGGGGATCCGCCGGCTGACATAGAGTCCGCCCAGCGCGACCACCGCCGCCACCAGCGCGATCGGCGCCAGCCGTCCGACCGTCCGTGCCGTCAGGCCGCCCACGAACCGCTCCACCTCGATCCTCGCGCGTGGCTGCGGACGCGGCCCGATCCGCGTGCGCTCACGCAGGTACAGCACGCTCGTCACCAGCACAACGCTCGTCATGAAGACGATCACGGTGCCCACCGCGAGCATGGATCCGAAGTCGCGTACCATCGGCACGCGTGAGATGTGCAGCACCATGAATCCGATGCACGCTGCCAGCGCGGCCAGCGCCAGCGGACCGCCGAGCCTCGCGAACGTGCGCTCGACTCCGACCTCCGCCGATCCGGCGGCGAACGTCTCCTCCTCGATCCGGCTGTGCAGCTGGATCGCAAAATCGACGCCCAGGCCCATCAGGATCGGCACCCCGGAGATCGTCACCATCGTCAACGGAATGCCGACGAACCCCATCAGTCCGAACGCCGAGACGCAGCCGACGAGCACCGCCGGCAGCGAAAGCAGCCGCCACCGCGCGCGGAAGATGCCGAACAGCACCGCCACCATCAGCGCTACCGCGAGCCCCGCCATGATCAACAGCGCGCTCCGCATCTTGTCGTTGATCTCTTTCACCAGAAGCGGCGGACCTGATGCCAGTGCCGTCACTCCGTCGAAGTGATAGTCGCTTGCGCGGCTCCGCGCGTCCGCGGCCGCGCGCGACGTCTCATCGATTGAGAGATTCCCCTTGATCCGCGCCACCATGAGCGCGTGGTGGTCGTCGGGAAAGACGCCGGCGAACTCCGGTCGGAGCTTCCCGTCGGCGCCGTACATCACGAACTCGAGGAACTTCGGATTGTCGAGGCTCTGTTCCCCAACGTCGACGAAGCGGCGTGCGTCCGCACCGAACTCGGCGTTGAACGCGTCGTCCACCTGCTGGCGAGCGGCCTCAGCGGCGGCGTCCTGCTGCGCTGGCGTCTCGCCTTCGGCCGCCGCCGCCGCCCGGGCGTCCGCCTCCGCCTTCGCCTCGTCCCGCGCCAGTTGCTGCGGTTGCGAGATCATCCGCTGCTGGATCTGGGTCTGCGCGAACTCCAGGATCGTCAGTGGCGACAGGATGCTCTGATAGTCGCCGTTCGCGTTCATGTCGCGTTCGAGTCGCTGAAGTTCGTCCCGGTTCTCGGGCGTGAAGAGCTGCTCGATGCTCGGCCCGTCGGTTGGGGTCGAGAACATGATCAGCATCGGGTCGCCGCCGAACTGGTTCTGGTAGCGGATGTTGTCTACGGCAATCTTCGAAGTCGGGTCGAGGAGCGTATCCTGCCCCGTCTCGAACTTCAGGCGCGGAATCCCGAAGGCCAGCGCCAACGCCGCGAACATCGCGATCGTCGCCAGTGCCGCGGGCCAGCGACAGACGACCGAAGCCAGCCACCGCGCGGGGTGCCTCATCTCGCGTCTCCGTTGTTCGATCGGACTCCGCCAATGATGCCCGGTGAATAGCTTACAGCGTCGACGACCTGCGGCGGTGCGTGTGTCAACGGTCCGCCGTTCCTCATTGAACCTTCACCCGATCTTCAGCCCGTCCGGCCCGTCCGCAAACGCCCGATCACCTAAACTGAATGGCGGCGCGTTGGAGGAGTTCGGGGCCGAATGACCAGAGTCGAATCATCTGCGGAACGCCGCCGCCGGCTCGTGGATACGCACGCCTACAACGGGCTCGCCCTCCTGACCCTCTACGACGGTTGGCGCTACTTCGAGCCTCCCGGCGTCGACGGCTTCGTGGCTTTCGAGCTTCATCGCGGCACTGCCGTGGCCTGCGGCGATCCCGTTTGCGCTGAGACGGACCTGCCGGCGCTTCTGTCTCTGTTCGCGCGCTACTGCGCGGATCACCGATGGCGGCTTCGCCTTCGTCGGCGCCAGCGCCCGCGTCGGCAAGATTGCCGCCGAAACGGGGCTCAACGCCGTGAAAATCGGCGAGGAGCCCTTCTTCGACCTCAACAGCTACAGCCTCACCGGGAAAACGGCGAAGAAGGCCCGCTCCGCCATCAACCTCGCGCGTCGCACCGGCGTTACCGTCGAGGAGTACCGGACGCCCTCGCCCGCCATCGACACGGAGATCGGCGAGATCTCCCGCGAATGGCTCGAGGGCCGCAACGCCCCGCCGATGGGATTCCTGCTCCGCTCTCGCCCGCTGGCCGAACGCGAACGCAAGCGCATCTTCATCGCCACGCACGAAGGCCGTACGGTCGCCGTGCTCACTTGCGCTTCTGCCCCGGCGCGCAACCTCCTGTACGTTGAGGAGCAGCTGCGGCGGCCCGATGCCCCCTACGGGACCAGCGAGTTGCTCATCGAAGAGGCCCGCCGTGCGGCGAAGGAGGAGGGCATCGCGTTACTCAGCCTGGGTACGGCGCCGCTCCAGGGCGCCACACGTCAACCCTTAGGATCGTTCAGGCGCCTGAGCTGGCTCTTCCGGGCGCTCTGCACGAAGTTCAACTTTGTCTACAGCTTCCGATCGCTCAATCACTTCAAGAAGAAGTTCGCACCCAGTTTCTGGGAGGACAACTTCTTCGTCTACCAGGGTGCGCTCTCGCTCACCGCGATCTCCGTCATCGGCGCATTCGCTCCGGACGGCATCCCGTCGCTGATCCTTCCAAAGAAGCTGCAGTGGCTGCGATTCGTTCCGGCCGCCGCGCTCTGGGCAGGTGCCTCGGCCGGCGTCGTGCTGGCGGCCTTTACCGCGTGGCAGTTCCCGGAGCTCGTCCTCCCGTTCCGCCTGGGGTTGCGAGCGGCATTGCTGGCGATCGTCCCCGCGGACCTCATGTTCGACCGCGCGCAGGTCGCCGTGCTCGCCCACCGCATCATCTCGGCCGTCGTCGTCCTCGCGCTCGGCGCCGCCGTCTGGCAACGCCGAGCGCGTGCTTGAAGTCGTCGGCCCGGCGCCTTGTGGGGCGGGTCTCGGCGATCTATCATCCCGCTAACGTCCTGACCCTTTAATCCGGTCCCGTGAGGCCGGAAAGGAACCACGATGAACTGCCACAATACGGCGCCACGCGCCTCCGCATATCCTCGTACAGCCTCCCAGCCGGTCGTTCGGCAGGAGGCTTTTTGATGCGCGACGCCACCGTCATGTCTCCCGACGACATCCGCCGCGCCGTCACGCGCATCGCCCACGAAATCGTGGAGAACAACCGTGGGACGCACGCCCTCGTCTTCATCGGCATGCTCACCCGTGGCGTCCCCCTCGCCCACCGCATCGCCCGCGCCATCGCCGAGTTCGAGCGTGAACAGGTGCCCGTCGGCACGCTGGACATCGGCCTCTATCGCGATGACCTGACCGAGCGCGGCCCCGCCGTCAACATCCAGCCCAGCGACGTACCGGATGTCGCAGGCAAGCGCGTCGTGCTCGTCGACGACGTGCTGTACACCGGCCGCACCGTCCGCGCCGCCCTCGATGCCCTCATCGACTACGGCCGCCCCGAGCGCATCCAGCTCGCCGTCCTCGTCGACCGCGGCCACCGCGAGCTCCCCATCCGCGCCGATTTTGTCGGCAAGAACATCCCCACCTCGCGAGCTGACGACGTCCAGGTCCGGCTCGAGGAGACAGACGCCGAAGAGTACGTCCGCGTCGCCGCCACGGAGGAAGCGAGTGTGCTTTCATGACCACCGTCAGACCGCCTGAGTCACGCCCGGTGGAGACTCCGGCGCCACTCTCGACGCCGGCGACGCCTGAAGGCGCCTGGCGCCGTCGCCACCTGCTCGATCTCGACGATTTCACGGCTGACGAGCTTGACCTCGTCATGGGTACGGCGGACGCCATGCGGGAGGTGCTCCAACGCGAGGTCCCGCGCGTCCCCGCGCTGCGCGGCACGACGATCGTCACCCTCTTCTACGAGAACAGCACCCGCACCCGCGCGTCGTTCGAGCTCGCGGGCAAGGTGCTGGGCGCTGACGTCATCAACGTCGCCGCCTCGTCGAGCAGCGTGACCAAGGGGGAGTCGCTCGTCGACACCGTGAAGACGCTCCAGGCTGTCGGCGCCGATGTCCTCGTGATGCGGCACAGCCGCTCCGGCGCGCCGTACTTAGCCGCCCGCCAGGCTGAATGCAGCGTCGTGAATGCCGGGGACGGCCTCCACGCCCATCCCACGCAGGCCCTGCTCGACCTCTACACCATGCGCTCGTCGCTCGGCGACGTACGCGGCAAGCGCGTCGTCATCGTCGGTGACGTCCTCCACAGCCGCGTCGCTCGCTCCAACATGTGGTCCCTGACCACGCTCGGCGCGGAGGTAGTGGTGTGCGCGCCGCCGACCCTGCTGCCGGCGGGACTGGGCCGCGGCGTGGAGAATGGGCTCCCGCCCGTCCGTGTTGAGCACGACCTCGATCGCGCCATCGAAGGCGCCGATGCCGTGATGGCGCTCCGCATGCAGCTGGAGCGCATGCACGGCGGCTTCGTCCCCGGCCCGCGTGAGTACTCGCGCCTCTACCAGGTGAATGGCAGCCGCCTCGCGCGCGCGAACGCCGGTGCGCTCGTCATGCACCCCGGTCCGATGAACGAGGGCGTGGAGATCAGCCACGAGGTCGCCCACGGCCTCCAGTCCCACGTCGAGGAACAGGTGCAGAACGGCGTCGCCGTGCGCATGGCCGTGCTCTGGCTCATCACGCGCAACAACACGCGCGCGGCCCGTAACGCCGCAAAGGCGGGCACGTGACCGAGCGCGTCATCATCCGCGGCGGCCGCGTCATCGACCCGGCTACGAGCGTCGATATCACTGGAGATGTCGTGATCGAGGACGGTCACATAGTCTCTGTCGCCGTGCCTGCAACAGGCGCTGGTCGCGAGATCGCTGCGCAGGGTCTCATCGTCGCACCCGGCTTCGTCGACATCCACACGCACCTTCGCGACCCCGGCCTCGAATACAAGGAGGACATCGAGTCCGGAACGCGCGCCGCCGCCCGTGGTGGCTTCACCACCGTCTGCGCCATGCCCAACACCGAGCCCGCGATGGACACGCGCTCCGTCGTCGAGTACGTGCTCCGGGAGGCTGCGGCGCGTGCCTGCGTCCGCGTCCTGCCCATCGGCGCGGTCAGCAAGGGACGCGCCGGAGCGGAGCTGGCCGAATTCGGCGACCTCGCCGCGGCCGGCTGCGTCGCGTTCAGCGACGACGGCGCGCCAGTGGCCGCCACGACCCTGATGCGACGCGCACTCGAATACGCGAGCACCTTCGGGTTGCCGATTATCGATCACTGCGAGGATCCGTCGCTTGTGCATGACGCCGTCATGAACGAGGGCTGGGTCTCGACGCGCCTCGGCTTGCGCGCGGCTCCCGCAGCCGCAGAAATCGCCGCTGTCGCCCGTGACCTCGCACTCGCGGAGGCCACTGGCGCCCACGTTCACATCGCCCACGTCAGCACGCGTGGCGCCGTCGACGAGGTTCGCCGCGCGAAGGCACGCGGCGTCCGCGTGACCGCGGAAGTGACCGCGCATCACCTCACGCTCACCGATGAAGTTATTGCGTTCGGTTGTCGCGGTACCGATGAGCTCCTCTACGACACCAACGCCAAGGTCAACCCGCCGCTGCGTTCCCAGGGCGATGTTGACGCCTGCGTCGAAGCGCTCGCCGATGGCACGATCGACTGCGTTGCTACGGATCACGCGCCGCACGCCGTGGTCGAGAAGCTCTGCGAGTTCGACGAGGCCGCATTCGGCATCAGTGGCCTCGAGACAGCCTTCGCCCTCTGCCTGCGGCTCGTGCACGAGAACAAGATCTCGCTTGAGACGCTCATCGAGCGCATGACCATCGGTCCAGTGCGCGCACTCGGCCTCGACCGCCACGCCCCCGGCATCGGCTCGCTCGCGCCCGGCGCGCCCGCTGATGTCGTCCTGTTGGATCCGGACGCGGAGTGGATCGTCGAACCGGAGCGCTTCGCCTCGAAGGGGAAGAACACGCCGCTCGCCGGCGTCACGCTCAAGGGCCGCGCGGTCATGACCATCGCCGCCGGCGTCATCGTCCACGATGAGACGGGGGTGCCGGTATGACGAAGGCGCTCCTCGTGCTCGAAGACGGTACCACGTTCACGGGCGCCGCCATCGGCGCGCCCGTCCGCTCCCACGGCGAGGTTGTCTTCTGCACCGCCATGACCGGTTACCAGGAGGCCCTCACCGACCCTTCCTTCGCCGAGCAGGTGCTCGTCATGACGTACCCGCTGCAGGGGAACTACGGAGTGAACGAGTACGACGTCGAGTCCCGCCGCATCCAGGTGCGCGCTTTCGTCGTGCGCGAGGACTGCGCCGTGCCCAGCCACTGGCGCGCGAAGCGCACCCTCCACGCCTATCTCGAGGAGAACGGCGTCCCGGGCATAGCCGGCGTCGACACGCGTGCGCTCACGCGAAAGCTCCGCAGCGGTGGCGTCCTGATGGGCACTGTCACCCACGACGAGACCGCGGAGCAGGCCCTCGCCCGTCTGCGTGAGCTTCCCCGCTACGGCTCGACGGACATCGTGCCGTGGGTCAGCACGCGTCGGCCGTATCGAGTATCCGCCAGATGGCGTCGGGGCGCCGCCCGTGGGCCCGCGGATCGTCGTTCTCGATCTCGGGGTGAAGTACAATATCCTCCGCGTCCTGCATCGCCTCGGCTGCGCCCCCGTGGCTGTGCCATGTCATACGACGGCGGAAGAGATCCTCGACATGCAACCCGACGGCGTCCTGCTCTCGCCCGGCCCAGGTGACCCCGCGCAGCTTGACTACGCGGCCGATGCAGCTGCAGCCCTCGTGGGTAAGGTGCCCATCATGGGTATCTGTCTCGGGCACCAGGTGCTCGGCCGCGTGTTCGGCGCGTCGACGTTCAAGCTCAAGTTCGGCCATCGCGGCGCGAACCACCCGGTGCGGGACGAGGAGACGGGAAGAGTTTACATAACCGCTCAGAACCACGGATACGCCGTTGACGACGCGGGGCTGAACCCGGACGTCGTCGTCAGCCATCGCAACGTGAACGATGGCACGGTGGAAGGACTGACGCACAAGCGCGAGCCGGTGATGACCATCCAGTACCACTCGGAGGCCTCGCCGGGACCGCTCGACAACATGTATCTCTTTGAGCGCTTCCTCCAGATGGTGAAGGGTGCGCCCGCAACGACGAACGCGGGATAGCAGCAGGGAGGCCGTCATGAGCGACACCAACGTCCAGGCCGAACCAACTTACCGCCAGGCGACCATCAACGACGCGGCCGCGATCGCCCACGTCATCGAGGTCGTGTTCAAGGAACCGAACCCCGTCGGCTTTGAGCGCCCGATGACGGCCGACGAGGTCCGCACGTGGCTCAGCCGCTTGGGCGGTGAGGGCGGCGCCTTCCTCGCCATCATCGAGGGCGAGGTCGTCGGCTTCTGCGCCCTCGACTACAACACCCTTGAGCCCGATACCGTCATCCTCGGTGTCTGGATGATCCCGATTGCGCGCCGCCGCGGCATCGGTACCGCGATCGCCGAGTACGCGCTGGGGTTCGCCCGCGACAAGGGCTACAAGCGCATCCGCGGCCGGCTGCCGCAGGACAACGAGATCGCGCTCTCGTTTCTCAGCAGCATCGGCGCCCTCGTCCCCATCTACAACCCGGAAGCCCGGTTCGAGCTTCCGCTCGTCTAGCGAGAGAGGTCCATGAGCTCAGAAGTGCGGTTCGAGCAGGTGATGCGCAGCATCGATGTCTACGGCCGCCTCGCGTTTGGCGCGCAGTGCGTCGCCGCGATGGCCATCATCGCCGGCCCGCTGCTGCTGATCGTGGCCTGCATCTGGCCGTACTACCACTGGGACGACGAGCACCTCCGCGCCATGTTGGCGATGCTCCTGGGTTGGGCGCTGGCCGCGGCCGTGACGGCGACCGGCCTCGGACTCGGCTTCGCGGCTTGGCGGTGGAACGGCGACTGGATCACCGAGTGGTATGGCTATGCCGTCGGATTTGGCATCGCCGGCGTGGCGAACGCCGTGCTGGCGCTGCTGCTCACTTCGACACCAGTTCCCGTATATGTCTCCTTTGCCGCGACCATCGCCGCCGCCTTTGTCGCCGGTGCCCTTGTGGCGAATCGTCTCGGCGGTTCGCGCGTCCTCGTTCGCCAGATGGAAGAGCGCAACGCCCAGCGCGCACTCGCGAGGCGCCGATGAACACCACCGTCAAGCCACCCACACTGGACATCCGAATCGCGTGAACAAGCCTTCGAAGGTCCTCATCATCGGCTCCGGCCCCATCGTGATTGGGCAAGCCGCCGAATTCGACTACGCCGGCACGCAGGCCTGCAAGGCGATGCGAGAGGAAGGCGTGGTCTCGGTCCTCGTCAACTCCAACCCGGCGACCATCATGACCGACGAGGGCGTCGCCGACATCGTCTATATCGAACCCATTACGGTCGACGTCATCTCCCGCATCATCGAACGCGAGCGCCCCGACGGCCTCCTTCCAACGCTCGGCGGCCAAACCGGCCTCAACATGGCCGTCGCGCTTCACGACGCCGGCGTCCTCGAGAAGTTCAATGTCCGCCTGCTCGGCACGCCCCTCGAAGCGGTGCGCAAAGCCGAGGATCGTGATCTTTTCCGCCGGATGCTCGACGAGATCGGTGAGCCCACGCCGAAGTCGATCATCGTGACCAACGAAGCCCAGGCGCGGCGCGCGCTCGACGAGATCGGCCTGCCCGCCGTCATCCGCCCGGCGTACACGCTCGGCGGCACCGGCGGCGGCATCGCGCACACCGTTGAGGAGTACCGGCGCATCGTCGCCGGCGGCATCGCCGCCAGCCCCATCGACCAGGTCCTTGTCGAGCAATCGCTCCTCGGCTGGAAAGAGGTCGAGTACGAGGTCATGCGCGACGGCGCCGGCAACGTCATCACCGTGTGCAACATGGAGAACTTCGATCCCATGGGCGTGCACACTGGCGACAGCATCGTCGTCGCCCCCAGCCAGACGCTGTCCGACAAGGAGTACCAGATGCTCCGCACGGCGTCGCTCAAGATCATCACCGCGCTCGGCATCGAGGGCGGCTGCAACGTTCAGCTCGCGCTCGCCCCGCATCCCGAGACGACGCCCTGGGCCGTCCCGTCGGGCGACGCCCTTCCCCCGTACTACGTCATCGAGGTGAATCCCCGCGTCTCGCGCAGCTCGGCGCTCGCCAGCAAGGCGACCGGCTACCCCATCGCGCGAGTCGCTTCGAAGATCGCCATCGGCAAGACGCTCGATCAGATCCCCAACGCCGTCACGGCGAAGACCACCGCCGCCTTCGAGCCTGCGCTCGACTACGTCGTCGTCAAGATCCCCCGCTGGCCGTTCGATAAGTTCCCCTTCGGTGACCGCTCGCTCGGCACACAGATGAAGGCGACGGGCGAGGTGATGGCCATCGACCGCACGTTCGAGGGCGCGCTCCAGAAGGCAGTGCGCTCGCTCGAGGTCGGCGGCCGCACGCTCCAGTGGGATGACCCCGGCTGGCAGGGCAATTACGCGGAGCGCCCCATGCACGCCACCGACGAGCGTCTCTGGACGATCATGTCCGCGCTCCGCCAGGGTGCGGACCTCCTCGAGATCTCGCGCAAGACCGGTGTCGACCAGTGGTTCCTCCACAAACTCACCAATATCGTCGAAATGGAGAAGCGCCTCCTCGCCGAGCCTCTGACGCCCGACCTGCTGCGCGCCGCGAAGCGCATGTCCTTCTCCGACAAGCAGATCGCCCGCCTGGGCGATCGCCTCCCGGATCAGGTGCGCGCCCTCCGCGATCAGTGGGACATTCGACCCGTGTACAAGATGGTCGACACCTGCGCCGCCGAGTTCGATGCCGCCACGCCGTACTTCTACTCGACGTACGAGCAGGAGAACGAGGCGATCGCCCAGCCCGGTAAGAAAGCACTCGTAATCGGCTCCGGGCCAATCCGAATCGGTCAGGGCATCGAGTTCGACTACTGCTCCGTCCACGCTTCGTGGGCGCTGGAGCGTGCCGGCTACAAGTCGATCATGGCGAACTCCAACCCGGAGACCGTCTCCACCGACTTCGACACCAGCGACCGCCTCTACTTCGAGCCGCTGGACGAGGAGTCCGTCCGCGACATCCTCGAGAACGAGGCCGGCGGTGGTGCCGAGGGGGGTGGAGAGATGCCGCCCGCGATCGTCCAGTTCGGCGGCCAGACAGCCATCAACCTCGCCGGCCCGCTGCATACCGCCGCCGCGCCCATCATCGGCTCGTCCTTCGAAACGATCGACCTCGCCGAGGACCGCCGCCGCTTCGAAGAGTTCCTCTCCGGCCTCGGCATCCCGCAGCCTCCCGGCGCCGCCGTCCTGCTCGTCGAAGACGCAATTCAGACCGCCGAACTGCTCGGCTACCCCGTGCTCGTCCGCCCCAGCTACGTGCTCGGCGGCCGCGCCATGGAGATCGTCCAGAACCCCACCGAGCTCGCGCGCTTCGTCCAGCAGGCCGCGGATGTCGCGGAGGGCAAGCCGATCCTCATCGACAAGTACCTCGAGGGCAAAGAGGTCGAAGTAGACGCGATCTGCGACGGCGAAGCCGTCCTCATCCCCGGCATCATGGAGCACATCGAGCGCGCAGGCGTCCACTCCGGTGACTCGATGGCCGTATATCCCGGCATCCACCTCACCGACGCCGAAGTCGACGCCATCGTCGACTACACGACCCGCATCGGCATCGCGCTCGACGCACGCGGCCTGGTCAACGTGCAGTACGTCATCATGCCGTCCGATGATCCCGCGCGGCCCGGCGAGTCCGACGTTTACGTGCTCGAGGTGAACCCTCGCGGCTCCCGCACCGTCCCCTTCCTCTCGAAGGTAACCGGCGTCCCGATGGTGCAGATCGCCGTCAACATCATGCTCGGTGTGTCGCTGCGCGAGCAGGGGTACGAGCCCGGCCTCTGGCCCCGGCAGAACCTCGTCGCCGTGAAGGCGCCTGTGTTCTCGATGTCCAAGCTGATCGGCGTCGACACCTACCTTGGCCCGGAGATGAAGTCTACCGGCGAGGTGATGGGCATCGATGCGAACTTCCGCGCTGCCCTCGCCAAAGCGCTGCTCTCCGCCGATCTCGCCCTCCCCCCTGGAGGCGGCGTGCTCCTCAGCATCGCCGACAAGCACAAGACGGAGATGCTCCCCGTCATCCACCAGCTTCACGATGCCGGCTTCCGCCTCTATGCCACGGAGGGCACCGCCGGCATGATCGACGCGCTGGGACTGCCTGTCGAGCAGGTAACGAAGCGGCTGAATGAGGGCCACCCCAACGTCCTCGACGTCATCAACGACGGCTCCGTCGCCTGCGTCATCAACACGCCGGAGGGCCGCTACACCGGCACGCTTCGCGACGGCTTCCACATCCGCCGAGCCGCCACCGAGCGCCGCATCCCCTGCTTCACCAGCATCGACACGGCGCGCGCCGCCGTCGACGCGTTCGTCGCGGCGTCGGTCGCCGCCGTGAGCAGCGACGGCACTCCCGCCTACCAGGTCCGGCCTTTCGCCGAGTACCGCGACGGGTCGAAGGTGTGAGCGTAGCAGGCCCTCCCGGCCCGTCTCGCCTCCTTGAGCTCTTCGGGCTGTTCGGGAAGCTCGGAGTCGTCGGCTTCGGCGGGCCGACGGCCCACATCGCCCTCATGGACGACGAGGTCGTCACGCGCCGCGCTTGGCTCTCACGCGACGAGCTGGTCGAGGCGCTCGCCGCCACGAACATCATCCCCGGTCCGAACTCCACCGAGATGGCGATCCACATCGGCCACCGGCGCGCCCAAACCGCTGGCGCGCTGGTCGCCGGCGTCTCGTTCATCGCGCCCGCCTTCGTGATGATGCTCGCGCTGAGTTGGGCCTACTTCCGCTGGAACGACGTTGCCGCCGTCAGCGACCTCTTTCTCGGCATCAAGCCTGCCGTGATCGCCGTCCTCACCGTCACGCTCTGGCGATTGTTCAAGTCGTCGGTGAAGGACGTCCCACAGCTCGCCATCATGGCGACAGCCGGCGCGCTCGCCTACGCCTTCACCGCCTGGGAGCCCGTCATCCTGATTGGTGCCGGCGTGCTCGGCATCGCCTTCTACCTCGCTCCGCGTGACTACCCGAAGCTGCCCGTGCTCGCCCTCGCGCCGTGGCCACTGCTCGCCGCCTTCGCCTCGTGGCACCCCGGCGAGCTCCGCGACCTGGCGCTCGTCTTCCTCCGCGCCGGCGGCCTGCTCTTCGGCGGTGGCTACGTCCTCATCCCGCTGATCCAGGACAGCGTCACGAAGCAGCACGGATGGCTCACGCAGAAGCAATTCCTCGATGGCGTCGCCCTCGGCCAGTCCACGCCCGGCCCGATCGTCATCACGGCCACCTTCGTTGGGTACGCGGCCGCGGGCTTCCCGGGCGCGATCGTTGCCACCGTCGCCGCCTTCTCTCCGTCCTTCTTCTTCGCCATCATCACCAGCAACTTCCTCCAGCGCATCCGTTCGTGGAAGATGGCCTCGGCGTTCCTCAAGGGCGTGAGCCCGGCAGTCGTCGGTTCCATCGCCGCCGTCTCGGCCGAGCTCGGCCGCAGCGCGATCACCGGCGGTTGGACTGCCGCGATCGCCATCGTCGGACTCGCGATCGCCTGGCGCTACGGCCCGCTGCCGGCGCTCGCACTCGCCGGCGTGAGCGGCATCGCCGTCTTCCAGTTCACGTGAATCAACGAGAGGTGCTCCGAGCGTGAAGGTCGCCTACGCCGAGGTCATCGAGAACGAGCGCCTGTACGCGGACACCTACGTGACGTGGTTCCGCTCGCCCGAGATCGGCAACGGCGCACAGCCCGGCCAGTTCCTCATGCTCCGCTGCGACGACGCCGTGTCGTTCAATCCAGCCTCCAGCCTCCAGCCTTCGGCCCTGGCGGCGGACGATCCCTTACTTCCCCGGCCCATGAGCTACTTCCGCGTACGCGACGGCGCCGAAGGTCCGGAGTGGGCCATCCTCTACGACGTTGTCGGCCGCGGCACCGCCTGGCTCTCCCGTCGCCGCCCCGGCGACCGCGTCTACTGCTGGGGCCCCCTCGGCAACGGCTACAAGGTTGGCCGCACGTCCCGCAACCTTCTTCTCGTCGCCGGTGGCATCGGCGTCGCGCCGCTTGTCTGGCTCGCCGACGACGCCGTCGCCCGCGGCCTCAGCGTCACGATGATCGTCGGCGCCCGTGACGCCGAGCACGTGTTCCCGGCCCGCCTGCTCCACCCGCAGGTAGAAGTCGTCGTGACGACGGACGATGGCTCGTCCGGCCGTAAGGGCCTGGTCACAGAGCCCTTCGCCGAGTTGCTGGAGTGGTGCGATCAGGCCTTCGCCTGCGGCCCCACGCCCATGTTCCGCGCTCTCGCCGACGTCGCACGCAAGTCGAAGACACGCCGCTCCGTCCAGGCGCTGCTCGAAGAGCGCATGGGGTGCGGTACTGGCATCTGTTACGGGTGTGCTGTCGAGGTGCGCGTCCGCGGCGGTCGCGCCATGAAGCTCGTCTGCAAGGACGGCCCCCGATTCGAGATTCGGGACGTGTACTAGCTACCCCAGCGACGGCTCCACCAGGATCTTCGCGTGCGCGTCCGGCTGCGCGAGCGTCCGGAACGCCTCCGGCACGCCGGCGATCCCCACTTCGCCGGTGATCAGCGGCGCCACGTTGATCTGCCCGTCGGCGATCATGCCGAGCGTCCGGTTGAACTCCAGCGGGTCGTAGCCCAGCGCAAACTGCACGTTCAGCTCCTTACCGATGCCCACCATCGGCCAGATGCTGTCCTGCTCCATGCACACGCCCACGACGAGGATCCGCGACCCGCGCGGTGCGTCCCGCATCGCTTGGTCGAGCATCCCCCGCACGCCCACCGCCTCGAACAACACCAGCGGCTGCTTGCCATCGACGCGCGTCCATGCCGCGATCCCCTGCTCCGTCTTCGGATCGACGACTTCGTGCGCGCCCATCGTCTTCGCCAGCTCGCGCCGCGCCGGTGAGAAGTCGGCCGCGACGATCGGGTTGATCCCCGCGATCCGCAGCGCCGCGATCACCGCCAGCCCCACCGGCCCGCACCCGTACACCAGCGCGCCCTCGCCCGCCTTCACGCCCGACTTCGCCACCGCGTGCAACCCGACGGCCATCGGCTCCGTCAGCGCCGCATGCCGCGGGT
This sequence comes from uncultured Chloroflexia bacterium, assembly GCA_963843685.1. GTDB lineage: Bacteria > Chloroflexota > Dehalococcoidia > DSTF01 > JACRBR01 > DASQHL01. The sequence continues at coordinate 202,213 of CAWJLO010000010.1, read as the reverse complement.
CGAGCCCCGCCGGCACCTTCACGCAAAGCATGGCGCTCAGCACCATCCGCTCCGAGTAGCCACCGGGCCACTGGTTCGAATATCCGATGCCGACGATGCCCTCATTCGTGATCAGCACCGGCATCGAAACGACAACGTCGCCCTCCGCGAAGCCGGTGACGCCCGGCCCCAGCCCGACGACGCGCGCCGAGAACTCGTGTCCCATCACCATGTTGCTGTCCATGTCGAAGATGAAGGGTGCTCCGCTCGCGGCCGCCGATGCGGCCATCTGCTCCGGGTACTTCAATGTGTGCAGGTCCGACCCGCAGATCCCGCAGGCGATCGTCTCGACGAGCAGCTGCCCCGGCCCCGCGACGGGTTCCGGCACGTCCTCCACGAACAGCTCCTTAGACCGCATCACTGCCGCCCGCATCGATGACTCCTTCGCTCAGATATCGGGTTGTCGAGGTGCTACGACTTCGCGGGTGCGTCCTCGGAAGGCGTGCCTGCGCCGGGCCGCCAGCCGCCGCCCTGCGCCTGCTCCTGTGCCTGTTTGATCGTGACCGCCATCGCCGCGGCCGCCTTCGGATCGCCCTGGATCTTCGCCATCACCGCCGCAGCGGCGCCCGCCATCAGCTCCTTCTGGTTCTCGTGCAGGTACGCCGCCGAGGCCTGCTGGTTGCGCGCATAGCCGTTGATCTCCGGCACGACGTACCGCGCGAACAGCTCCCACGAGCGGAACGTCGCCTCGCGGCTCGCCCAGTCGTGCGCGAAGCCCAGCACCACGCCGAATCCGCCCGTCACCTCCTGCAGGTTTCGGATCGCCGTCACCAGTTCATCCGGCGTGCCGATCACGGCCGCGCCCGCGCCCTCCGCGCCGCGTCCTGTCGTCTGAGCGAGCAGTTGGTCGGCGCTCTCGACGCGGGTCGCCCCCGGCCGGCCCAGCACGTGCACGTTGTACTCGTTGTGCCAGCGCTGCAGTCCCTCTTTCGCCTCGCGCTCGGCGTCCTTGCGCGACTCCGCCAGGTGCCAGCTCATCAGCACGCGCCAATTCTTTCGGTCGACGGTCTTCCCGTGCTGCGTGGCCGCCTCCTCCGCGAACGACCACTGTGTCGGCAGCGCCTGCAGTCCCTCCGACGACGTGGACGCGATCGACAGCGCGCCGATCCCGTGCTTCCCGGCGATCTTCATGCCGGAAGGGCTGATCGACGATGCCGCCGCCATCGGTATGTCCTCCTGCAGTGGCAGGATCTGCAGTTGCGCGTCGTGCAGCGCAAACCAGTCGCACTCATAGCTGAAGCGCTCCTCGCCCCGCAGCAGCCGGATGATCACGCCCAGCGCCTCGTCCTGCCTGTCCCGCTGCAACATCGGGTTGATCCCGAGCGTATGCGCGTCCGAAGGCAGCGCGCCGGGGCCCGAGCCGAACATCGCCCTCCCCTTCGTCATGTGGTCCAGCTGCACGATGCGTTGCGCTACGTTGAACGGGTGGTGATACGGCAGCGACACCACACCGGTCCCGAGCATGATCCGGTGCGTCCGCTGGCCCGCCGCCGCCAGGAACATCTCCGGCGAAGCGATCATCTCCCAGCCCGAGGAGTGGTGCTCGCCACACCAGAACTCGTCGAGCCCCAGCCGGTCCAGATGCTCTGCCAGGTCCAGGTCGCGCTGAAACTGCAGTGTTGGGTGCTCGCCCGCGGGATGGTGCGGCGCCAGGAACGTTCCGAACTTCACTCTCTTCATCTCACCTCTCCCGTCTGCGTCCACGCGCGACCCGCTGTTCGGCCAGCCGCGCACAACCCGTGCCGTCGAGTCTTAAGTCCTGCGCCCGACTCGGGCAACCCCGCGCTTTGCGCCCCTTGAGGCTCCGGTGCGGACCCGCGCGCCTTTCGCCGCCGTTGGTGTCCTTGATCCGTGGCTGCCGGGGTCAGCGGCGATCGCGGCGGCTCGACCCTCGTCGGAAAGGACACCGAACAAGGTCAGCTTCAGATACTCGTCGAGGAAGGGGCCGGCATCGTCGCTCGAGAGGCCGGCGACGGTCGCCGCGCCCAACGATGCCAGGAACGCTACGCGCGGATCGAACCGCCGGAATGCCGGGTCTCTCGCCGCCAGCGCCAGGATCTCCGTCGCTTCATCGACCTGCCGGTTGAAGAGTTCGGCCACCCTCTGCGCGACGTCCGGAAACTCGCGCAGCTCGGCGATGAAGGCGAGCAGCAACGGCGCCCGCTGCCGCACCAGCGCCGCCCACGTCGACAGGAACTGGTGCACACGGTGGAACGCCTGCTCCGGCGAGTCCGTGGCCTCTCCGGCCATCCGCGCTCGCGCCTCGCGGTTCCCCTCCGTCAGGAGATCGATCAGCGGATCGACGACCGCGGCCCGGAACAGTGCCTCCTTGTTGCCGAAGTGCTTGAGCACGAGCTTCTCGGAGACCCCTGCCTCGCGCCCGATCTCCAGCGTCGTCGTGCCGCGATAGCCCGATCGCGCGAACGCCATTTGCGCGACGTCGAGCAGCTGCTCGCGCCGCTGCGTCGCCGATAGTCGGCGCTGTCGCGCGGCGGGCGCAACGTCCATGTGTGTTGACCCTGTCGGCATAAGTCAGTTATAACTGACTTCCGGCGCTACTGTCTAGATGTGGCGCGATGCGAGAGCCAGGGGACAGCGAGACATGCGCGTAGCCATCACCGGTGCCGGCGTCGCCGGTCTCATCTCCGCGCTCTTCCTCGCCCGGGACGGGCACGACGTCATCATTCTGGAGCGCGACGCCACGCCGCTCCCATCAGGCCCCGAAGAGGCGTTCACCTGGGATCGCCGCGGCGCCCCCCAGGTTCGCCATCCGCACGCGTTCCTCGCCCGCCTCCGCAACCTGCTGCGCGATGAGCTCCCGGAAGTGCTCGCCGACCTCCTCGCCGCCGGCGCGACCGATGTCGGCTGGCGGGAGATGGCGCCCGACACGCTGGCCGACCGCTCCCCGCGCCCCGGCGACGATGACCTCGCCCTCCTCGCCTGCCGCCGCACGACCTTCGAGTGGGCTCTCCGCTGCGCCGCCCTCCGCACCGAGCGCGTTCAGCTCCGCGACGGTGTGCGCGTCACGGGCCTCGTCGCCGCGCCGCACTCACTCGCGCCGCTCGTGACGGGCGTGCTCACCCCGGCCGGCGTCATCGAGGCCGATCTCGTCGTCGATGCGGGTGGCCGCCACTCCCCCCTGCGCACCCTTCTCTCCGACATCGGCGTTGTGGTCCCCGAGGAAAAGCACAACACGGATATGATCTATCTGTCGCGGTTCTACCGGCTGCGTCCGGGTGCCCAGGAACCAGACAAGGCGCCGTTCAACGGAGGCAACCTCGGCTATCTCGGCTACGGCGTGTTCCGCGGCGACAATCGCACATTCTCCATCACGCTCGCCGTCGGCACCGACGATCCGGAGATGCTCCGGCTACTCCACCGCTCACGCTTCGACGACGCCGCGCCCCTCCTGCCCGCCGCTGCCCCGTGGGTCGATCCGCAGGTCTCCGAACCCATCGCCGACGTCCACGTGATGGCCAGCCTCATCAATCGCCATCGCCAGCTCGTTGTAGATGGCCGCCCCTCCGTCCTCGGCCTGCTTGCCGTCGGCGACGCCCTGGTCTGCACGAACCCGCTCTACGGACGCGGCTGCTCGCTGGGTGGCGTCGGCGCCGGCCTCCTCGCCCGAGCTCTTCACGACCACCCGGCCGACCGCGAGGCGATGGCGCTCCAGTATCACGCGAGTGTTGAGCGCGATATCGTCCCCTGGTACCGCGCCAGCGTCGCCCAGGACGATGCCTCGCGCCAGGCGCGCCTCGGCAGCCTGGCCGGCGCTGCGCCCGCAGCCGGCGGCCTCACGCCGTCGATTCTGATGGACGGCCTCCTGCCGCTCTCCCGAATCGACGCTGATGTCGCCCGGGCCCTCTTCCGCACGATGAACCTGCTCGACCCACCGGACGCTCTGCTCTCGAACCAGGAGCTGATGAAGCGTGTGCTGGCTTACTGGCAGGCACGCGACACCCGCCCACCAGACCCTCCCGCCGGCCCCGCGCGTGAGGAGTTCGTGGCCGCCCTTTTGGCGCTCGCGCCGGCGGGCTCCGCGCCATGACGCACTCCGCCTAGCTTCCGAGCTTGACACGGGCCGTGCCGCGTGGTCCGGAGCGCGACACACCGCGCCTTGGCGGCGTTCTTCTTGTTGCAACGAGTCAACGAAGGAGCGAGCCGCGATGGCCAACAGCCGCATCGCCGCCACCGGCGCAACGCCGACGCAGTCCGGCGGCCTGTACGATCGCTGGCGTGCGGAAGCGCCGCACGTCTTGATGAATCGAATGAACGCCTCCGAATTGTGGCCTGCTCTTCCACTCGCGGAGCTGGAACTTCTCGCCTTCGACCAGTGCCTCCTCTTCGGCGCCGCCTACCCGGGATCGCCCGCCTTCGTGGAGTGGGCCGCCCGGCGCGACCGCGTCGTCCGTCAGTCCCGCGACAGGCTCTTCGCCGCCTACGCCTGTGTGACGACGAAGATGGATCCTGCTCGCCGCATCTCGCTCATGCACGAGGTTGCCCACGCCGTCGATCAGGGCGCGGGCTCAACTGCCGCCCTCCTGCCGTTCACCCATTGGGACCACGACGACTCCGTGCGCGCCGCCGCCGCCGAGCGTGCGAGCCAGCCCCTGCCCCTCGGATGACCCACGCCGCCGACGCCGTCCCGCCACGGGATGTCGGACGGTCGCCGCTGATTGTAATTTCCCCGGCGACGCAGCGTTGTTGATCACAGAAGTCATTCTCAGACCGGCCGCCAGGCACGGCCTCAAGTCGAAAGGCAAGCCCACCCAATGCACTCACGTGTTCTCAGGTTCTTCGCCATCGCCGCTACGCTCGCCGGGGCCATCGGCGTCGCCGCCACCGCCAGCGCCGCGTCCGATAACAGCCACACGCCCGTCACGCTCTGCCATTACGTGCCCGCGCACGGCGGCAGCTACGTGATCATCACGGTCGACGACGACGCCTCCACCGGCAACAAGAACGGCCAGGGTCACATGGGTCACGGCGACGACATCATTCCGGCCAACCCGGACGGCACCTGCGGCGCTCCCCAGGATCTCGACTAAGACGAGTAGCCCAGATCGCGAGAGGCCGCGCCCGAAGGCGCGGCCTCTGCGTTTGCTCCATCTCGATCCGCCCCGGCGCAGTCCTCTAGACGAACCCGCGCAGCCGGATCGCCTGCGCAACCCGCTCCACGGAGATCGCGAACGCCGCCTCGCGCAGCGATGAGCCTCGTTCGCTCGCGACGTCCCGCACGTTTCGATAGGCCGAAACCATCTTGTCGCGCAACTCTTCGTTCACGCGTGACTCTGGCCAGCGGAACTGCTGAATGTTCTGCGTCCACTCGAAGTAGGAAACCACCACTCCCCCGGCGTTGGCCAGGATGTCCGGCACGACCGTCACACCGGCGCGATCGAGCGCGGCGTCCGCTTCCGCCGTGACGGGGTGGTTCGCCGCTTCGACGATGACCCTGGCGCGGACGTCCGCTACATTCGCCCCGTCGATCACCTCACCCGTAGCTGCCGGGACGAGCACGTCGCACTCCAGTGTCAGCAGGTCGTCGGCGTCGACCTGGTTCGCCTCCGGAAAGCCAGCGGCAGAGCCCCGGTCCGTCAGCCATGCGGCAAACGCCGGGACGTCGATGCCATCCGCGTTGTGCACCGCTCCTCGCAGGTCGCCCGCGCCGACGACGCGAAAACCCGCCTCGTGCGCGATCCGCGCTGCCCAGGATCCCACGTTCCCGAACCCCTGCACGATCACCGACATCTCACTCGGCTCAGCCCCCCGGTCCCGGCACAGTTCAGCCAGCACCGTCACCACGCCTCGCCCCGTTGCAGCCTCGCGCCCGTACGAGCCGCCGAGTTCGACAGGTTTCCCGGTGACGATCCCTGGCGTGTATCCGTTCGATGACCGTACGCGTCCATCATCCAGGCCATCATCTTCGCGTTTGTCCCCATGTCGGGCGCGGGAATGTCGCGGGCGACGCCAAGGATGTGCGAGATGTTCTGCATGTAGCGCCGCGCTAGCCGATTGAGTTCGCCTTCACTCATCGAGTTCGGGTCGCACTGCACGCCTCCCTTGGCGCCTCCGAACGGCACGTCCACCAGCGCGCACTTCCACGTCATCAGCGCCGCCAGCGCGCGCACCTCGTCGAGGTCGACCTCCGGATGGAATCGGACGCCGCCCTTGTACGGCCCGCGCGCGCCGTTGTGCTGCACCCGGTAGCCCGAGAACACCTCGATCCGGCCGTCGTCCATCCGCACCGGAACCTCGACATGCATCTCCCGGAATGGCGATCGCAGCAGCTTCACGATATCGGCGTCCAGTCCGATCTGCCCCGCGGCGCGCTCCATGAACCAGCGCGCGTCCTCCCACGAGGTGCGCAGCGCTCTCGGCCGCGGCAGTTCCGATATGGGCGCCCGTCGCCGTTCTGGCATCGTCATGCGGTCCACCTCCACGAGGGGTATCGACCCCGGCGCGGGCGACTCGGAGACTCCCGAGGCCGAATCATGGTGGCGTGGCGCAGGCTCGGGTGAACCCCTAGGGGCTGAGTGGCAGTCTTGCCCGGCCTCGACACCCGCCCCTATACTGATCAATGTGCGCGACTTCACAAGCTACGGGCTTGCGAAATCGCCGCGGGACGCCCATCATCGCTGCCGGAGGGAGATCGTGGCCTACACCATCGTAGACACCTGCATCGGCTGCACCGCCTGCACCAAGCGCTGTCCCACAAACGCCATCACCGGCACCCGCAACGTGGTCCACGTCATCGACCCCACACTCTGCATCGACTGCGGCGCTTGTGGCGTCGTCTGCCCGCCCGAGGCCATCCTCGACGACCTCGGCGATGTCTGCCGCACCTTCGCCCGCAAGGAGTGGCCGAAGGCGATCGTCGTCGAAGACAACTGCATCGGCAGCGGCTGCGAGCTCTGTATCCAGATCTGCCCCTTCGAAGCGCTGTCCCTCGGCGAGCCCGAACGAACCGTTGGCGACTTCTTCGGCATCGCTGTGCTGAACGAGAAGCGTTGTACGGGCTGTCGCCTCTGCGAAGACGCCTGTGGGTGGGGCGCGATCTACATCGACCCCCCGCGCGAAATGCTCAAGAAGCGCGCCTGGCCCGACGAGGAAGGCGCCGAAGAGGCGAAAGAGCTTGCGGAGGCTTCTGCCTGAAACGCCGCCGTCCGCCGGGCGCTCAGGCTGCATCCGGCGATCAGATGCACCATCTCTTCGCGCGCTTCGTCGACACAACCCTCTCTAAGCACGGTTTTCGCGCCTGTCCGGGCTTCGCCATCGCGGCGGTGCTCCTTGCCGGCACCGCATCGATCGTCGCGTGCGGAGGTGGCGGCAACATCGTTGTTCGTACCGTCGCCCCGGCGACGGTCGCCGTGCCCTTGAGCGGAGTCGGCGATGTCGACCAGATCGCCGAGGCAGCCGTGCGTGGCGACACGATCAAGCTCGCCGAGCTGACCGGCTACTCTCACTTGGCTTGCAGCACGCATCCGCCCGCGCCGCCGAAGGTGGGCGACCCTCCCAAGTGCGACCCTGATCAGGCAGACGGCACCGTCGTCGAGGCCCTGCCCGTCACCGCCTGCGACGGCGATTGGGTGCAGCCCGTCGGGGCCGTCGACGCGTATCAGGCCGCGCTCGCGGGCCGCAGCGCCGGACTGAAGGCAGAGTACGTTCCAAGCCCGCCGAGGTCATCGTTCGAGGCAGGTCTGGCCGAGCAATACGTCGCTGTGATTCGGGTCGACGGTGACGATGGTACGTCGCGCGATGTCGCGTTCCATATCCGCGGCGGGCGCGTGGTGTGGGTCGAGACGGCGTGCTTGCCCGGCGGCGATCTCACCACGCCCGACCGCGTTCAGTCGTTCCTCATCGCACCGACAGCCGCCGTGCCCGCCGACGTGACGCCCCAGCCCGAGCCGAGCCCCTGACGCGCCATCGAGCGCTGGCGGTGCCTAGCCGGCAGCGCTATGTCCCTCCGACGACAGGGCTGTCAGGTCCAGCCGGTGCGGCGTGCCCGTCAGGTCCACCGCCGTGAACCGCCCTGCGCCCAGTTCCTCGATCAAATCCTCGACGCTGTGGATGTCGCGCTCGAAGTCTGTGGCCACCCGCCCGATGTCGCTGCGCGAGTGCGAGTCCGTCCCCGCTGTCCCCGGCATCTTCATGTAGTCGCACAGCGCCGAAGAGAACTGGTTCTCCTTCACCGTGCCGCGCCCGTTCAGCCGCTCCAGCGCCGCGCAGTACTGGTACGCCGGGTTGCGCGAGGCGCGCGCCAGCGCCTCCTGGTAGTCCCGGTCGTCCTCCATGTACCACGGCATCTGCCGTCGGTACGGATGCGCCGCCACCATCGCCCCCTTCGCCTCCTGCACGTGGCGCGCCAGCTCGTGCGATCGGTGCATCCCGTACACGTACTTGTCGATGCCGTAGACCAGGATGTGGCCGTCGTCCGTGTTGATCTCGATCGCCGGCAGCACCAGGAAGTTGTGCCGCTTCCCCAGCGCCAGCACCTCCTCGGGGTCCCAGAGGTAGTCGTGCTCGCTCAGGCAGATCCCGTCCAGCCCCGCCGCCTTCGACCGTTCCACCAGGTCGTCAGGCGCGAGATAGGAGTCCCACGAAAGCGGGCGCGTGTGTGTGTGCAGATCAATCAGCAAGTGGGCTGTTCCTTTGCGGTGGACACGTCCGGTCAGTATAGCGAACGGTTGTTCAGGTGGAACTCACGGTCGACGCTGTGATTGACGCGAGTCAGCGGGCCACACCGCCGTTTCGGCGATGCTGCCTCAGTCGCCGCCGAGGATCAGCGTGCCCGTCGCGCTCAGCAGCCCGCCCGTCCCGTTGACGCACGCCAGTTTCGCGTTCGCCACCTGTCGCGGTCCGCACTCGCCCCGCAGCTGCCGCACCGCCTCGATCAGGATGAACATCCCGTACATCCCCGGGTGCGTGTAGGAGAGTCCGCCGCCGTTCGTGTTCATCGGGAAGTCCCCGCCCGGCGCCGTCCGCTGGTTCGCCAGGAACGGCCCGCCCTCGCCCTTCCCGCAGAACCCCAGCTCCTCGATCGTCACCAGCGCCGTGTACGTGAACGAGTCGTACACCTCGACGACGTCGATGTCCTTGTGCGTCACGCCCGCCATCTCGAACGCCGCCTTGCCGGAATGCCGCGCCGGCGTCTGCGTCATGTCGGCCATGCCCAGCAGCGACTGGTGCGTGCTCGCCTCGCCCGTCCCCAGCACCCACACCGGCTTCTTCTTGAAGTCGCGCGCCCGGTCCGCCCCGACGACCACCACCGCCCCGCCCGCGTCCGTCACCAGGCAGCAGTCGTAGATGTGGAACGGGTACGCGATCCATCGCGACGACAGCACGTCCTCGATCGTCAGCGGGTCCCGCATCATCGCCCGCGGGTTGAGCTGCGCCCACTTGCGCGTCGCCACCGCGATCTCCGCCAGGTGCTCGCTCGTCGTGCCGTACTCGTGCATGTGGCGCATCGCCGCCATCGAGTACACGCTCGGCGGTCCGCCCGCACCGTACGGCATCTCGAACTGCGCCGAAGGCAGCGACGTGTCCATCATGAACCCGCCGCCGCGCGGCCCGCGCCGCATCCGGCCCGAGTGCCCCGTCTCGCCGTGCGTGATCAGCGCGACGTTGCAGATACCCGCGTTGATCGCCGCGGCCGCGTGCTCCACGTGCAACTCGAACGATGATCCGCCGACCATGGTGCTGTCCGTGTACTTCGGCACGATGCCCAGGTACTCGCTGAGCTGCACGCTCGCCATGCCGCCGATGCCGCAGGTGAACACCGCGTCCACTTCGGACTTGTCGATGCCGGCGTCGCGCAGCGCGTTTCGCGCCGCCTGCGCGTGCATCATGATCGGCGTCATGTTCGGCACGATGCCGATCGAGTCCGTCTCGTCCGCGCCGACGATGGCGACCTTGTTCTTCAGGCTCATCCGATTCCCCCGCCTACGCCGATGCCGGCTTGAACATCGGCAGCGTGATCTCGTCGCTCGCGTCCTCCCAGGACACCTCCACCGGCATGTCGCAGCGGATGTTCTCCGGCGACGGCTCGACGCCGACGAGGTTCGTCATCATCCGCGGCCCCTCGTCCAGTTGCACGATGGCCGTGACGTACGGCGGCGTGAATCCCGGCATCTGCATCCGGTACTGGATCGCGAAGGTGTACAGCGTGCCCCGCCCGCTGCACTTCCGCCATTCGATCTCCCACGAGAAGCACGTCGGGCAGAACTGCCGCGGGTAGAAGAAGAACGCCTCGCACTTCGTGCAGTAGGGCAGCGTCAGTTCGTGTCGCTTGCACCCGTCCCAGAACGGCTGTGACTCCGGGCTCGGGTACGGGAGCGGCTTGGCGTAGTCGGCCATGAGGTCCTCACTCGCGGGCTGATTGCCGGATCGCGCGAAAGCATACCCTGACGTGCACGTGAGGGGTAGGCGGTGATCGACACGCGGCCGAGCGCCGAGCCGCGGGAGGGGCAGCTGGACACGGACAGCCTGCCTTCGCAGTGTCTCAGTGTCCCTGCGTGCCAGTGTGTCAGCGGTCGCGGCGCCTGCGGCGAGGCTGATGCAATGTTCTCGCGCGAGAAAAAACCACTTATCGCTTTGATCAGGGTGTGTCTGGAAGTTGCCGTTATGGCGAGCGGGAGTCTGGACGTCATAGGTGACAGGTGAGAGGTGAGAGGAGCGCGGTGGTGGAACATGAGGCGATGGTAGGACGGGCCGCGGGCGATCTCCAAGCGTTTGGGGTCACTGGTGATGACGGCGGCACGGTTGCGGTGCGACAAGGCGCCCGGCCGACCCGGGCACGCAGCGCGGGTACGGTGGACTACGTCCTGTCCGACCACCTCGGCAGCACCTCGGTCTTGCTCGACACGAGCGGCAACGTCGTGGCCAGCCAAGACTAGTACTGGCCGTACGGCGCAGCTGCGCTCCGGCAGGACGCCATCACGCAGACCGACAGACTGTTACACGGGCCAGCGGCAGGAGCCCGGCGAGACTTCGGCGACAGCGCGCTCGGGCTGTACAACTACAAGGCGCGGTTCTACAGCACGCCCACGGGGCGATTCGTGAGCGCCGATACGAGTGCCGGGGACGGGCTCAACCGTTTTGGCTATGTCCGCGGGAATCCGATGACGCTAATGATCCGAGCGGCCATGGCTTCGCCAACGACGATGGCACGTACTGCCCGCCACAGCGACCGAATTGTGAGAACGATGGTTCGGGGACCGTCGGCGGCACTGGCCAGCCGCCGCCGACTTACACATGCGACTTGGCGTGTCAACTGCGCGCGATATACGCCTACTGCCACGGATCTGGTGCTGGCGATACTGCCGTGTGTGGTAGTGATCCGTCAACGTCGACGCCGCCGGATCAATGCGTCCCGTGGGAGGATCCAGTCTGTGCTAACCGGAGCCAGAACGATCCTCCGCCCGAATGCAGCATGTACGGACAGAATTGCCCACCTCCGGCACCAGGTAGCGGTGGTAGCGGTTGTGGAGTTGCGCAGTTGATCTGCGACGTAACGACCGCGGCCGTGAACGAAGGGAAACGCGCTGTTTCGCAGGCCAAGGATGCTGCGGTGAGCGCCGCTGACTTTCTGGCGGCATGTGACTGGGCCAAACTTGGCACGGGGGGCGGACTCATCTTGATCGGTGGAGCGCATCTCGGACTACAGATCTGGCTAGCCGGAGAGACGGGGGGCGCGTCTGTGGTCTTCGAAGAGGAGCTCGAAGCAAATGGTCTCATCCTCGGATCGGCCACGGGTTTCCATCTCTTGGGCGTCAGCGGGGTCATGAGCGGTGCGACAGTTGGTGGGCCGGCCGGCCTTGGCGTATACATGGTTTACTCCGCCTGCTGAACAGAACGGACCGACCGCGGCGATGAAGCTCAACCAAGCCCAGCAGACGATATTGGTCAGCGCAGTGTTGACGTCCGTCATCGTCGCTGTTGCCTTGGGCGCGAATGTAGTCGCTGCCCTAGGCCTAAGCCTGGCGTTTGGAGCGGTAGGCGTTGGATTTGCGTGGGTTTTCGCCAAGATCTTGGGGAAACGCTAGCTTTAATATCGGACATTGACGAATACAGCGATCGCCGGTCTTGGGAGTTGCTGATGGGCGACCGGTGGCGAAGTCGCACGAGGGCCGTCGCTTTGTCGATTGCCATCACCTATTTCGTCCTGTTGGTGTATGGCACGGTCGTAATCTCCACTGGACCCGGACCTCACCGTGCGCTGGGGATCATCCTGTTCGCCGTGATACAAGCCGTCATCGCGTCTGGCGTGTTCATGACCTACGTCTGGCTGGGCCGAAGAGGACCTCGTGAACCGGAGGAGAGTAGATTCTTCCCCCGGAAGGATGACACTTGAGATGTGCTGTTGGGACTGGTGATCCTGCAGGGCGGCAGAACTCGCCCGCCGTTGGGTGGGTTCATGCGGCGAGCCAATCATATTCATGATGGAGGCCGCCGAGCACGCTACGGGCGACGATGCGCCATGCTCGGGCGGCGCGGCGCGGTCGATTGGCCCATTCGGCGCGTCCAACTGAGGGAGCGGTGCGGTTGCCGGCCTGTTGTAGTGCGAGACGTATTCGGTGAGCACGCGCCGCAGGTGCCACTCGTCGAGGACGATCAGGTGGTCGAGACATTCTCCGCGAAGCGTTCCAACGAGACGTGCGGCTATGGCGTTGGCCTTGGACGCGTGAATAGGGGAGAGGAGCGTCTGAATGCCGATCGTATCGGCCTTCGGGACGAAGTCCCGGCCGTAGCAACGCGCGTCGCGATCCCGCACGAGACAGCGAGGTGAACGTCAAAGGGGGTTGCCGCGATGAGCTGACCCCAGACCCAAGCTGCGGTTTCGGCGCCCGGAGACGCTCGGATGTAGAACGCATCGTGGACGAGGCAATGGTGTCCAAGTTGGTGTCCAACCTCCCCGTACTAGAGCACTCTGCGCGCTCGCAGTGGACTCGGTGAACTTCGGCGGAAGGTCGCGAGTCGGGGCTGAACGTGCGTGGAGCGCACTCTCAAGGCGGCGTCTATCGGCCAGCACTAAGCACACTTAGTGTTCGTTAACATAACGCTCGCACTCGAGGCTTCGTCGGACTCGCGCCCTAGCGCGTGGCCGTAGCCGACCTTGCCTACGGCACCAGCACGATCTTCCCGAACTGCTCGCGGTGCAGCATCCGCTCGACGGCGCGTGATGCCTCGCTGAAACGGAACACCGCGTCCACCACCGGCCTCAGCCGCCCGTCGGCGAACTGGGGCATCGCGTGGAGCAGCTCCGCCTTCGTCCCCATGAACGACCCGTAGAGCGTCTGCTGCGCGAGGAAGAATCGCGTGACGTTGACCGTCGCGTCCTGGCCCGCGGTCGCGCCGCACGTGACGACGCGGCCGTTGCGCGCCAGCGCCCTGATGCTCTTCTCCATGATCTCGGCGCCGACGTTCTCCACGACCATGTCGACGCCGCGCCCGCCGGTCAGCGCCCGCGCCGCCTCCGCCAGGTCCTGCGTCGAGTAGTTGATCACCTCGTCCGCGCCCAGCTCGCGCGCCTTCGCGAGCTTGGCGTCCGATCCGGCGCTGGCGATCACGCGCGCGCCGTGCAGCTTCGCGATCTGGATCGCCGCCACGCCGACGCCGCTGCCGGCCGCGTTCACCAGCACCGTCTCGCCGTACTGCAGCTGCGCGCGCGTCAGGATCATGTGCAGCGCCGTCGTGAAGACCAGCGGGATCGAAGCCGCGTCCTCGAACGAGAGGTTCGCCGGCTTCGCGAACACGTTCGCCGCCGGTACCGTCACCAGCTCCGCCATGCCGCCGTCCCGGCCCTGGCCCAGCAGGTGGTAGCGCGGACAGACGTTGTCCGTCCCGCCGAGGCACGCTTCGCACACGCCGCAGCTGACGCCGGGATGCAGCATCACCTCATCGCCGACGCCGACGGAGCGCACGCCCTCACCCAGCGCCTCGACCACGCCGGCGACGTCCGACCCGAGGATCCTCGGCTGGGCGTACGCCGCCCCCGGCATCTTCGCCGCCCACGCCTCGAGGTGGTTCAGCGCGACAGCCCGCACGCGGACCAGCGCTTCGCCGGGCGCGGCGACCGGCTCCGGCGCGTCCTCGTACACGTACCCCTCGGCGCTGCCCGGCTGGTGAAGGCGCACGGCTTTCATGGAGGCTCCTCTTCAGTGCGGCGTCCGGTTGGTCGGCCGATACAATAGCCGCAGGTTCCCGCTGGGACAATCGCGCGTGCGGAGCACGCCGCATGGAGGCCCGCCGATCCCGAACGAACCGTTGCTCACGCCCGAACAACTCACCTCGCGCCTCGGCGAGTTCTACAAGGCCCTCGAAGAATTCAACGACGGCTACTACTTCGAGTCCCACGAGACCCTCGAAGACCTCTGGATGGTCACCCCGCTCCCCGAGCGGCAGTTCTTCCAGGCCGTGATCCAGCTCGCCGCCGCCTTCGTCCACCTCGTCCGCGGCGAGTACCCCGGCATCATCAAGCTCCTCGACGCCTCCCTCGACAAGCTCCAGCCGTTCGCCCCTACCTCCCTCGGCGTCGACGTCGCCGCCCTCATCGCCGCCACGGACCGCTGCCGCGCCGAAATCGTCGCCCTCGGCCCCGACGGCTTCACCTCCTGGGATGAACACTCCCGCCCCCTCATCGCGTTCCAACCCTCCCGCTGACACCCCCGCAACACAATTCCAATCAAAATCCCATGTTCCCGCCATATGATGCCCATGAGGTGATCACATGAGAATCCTGCTAGCCGAAGACGACCTGCGCCTCGCTCGCGCCGTCCGCCGCGTGTTCGAGGAAGAATCCAACTCCGTCGACATCGTGGGCGACGGCGCCCTGGCCCTCGACAAAGCCTCCCACGAGGCCTTCGACGTCCTCGTGCTCGACGTCATGCTCCCCGAGATGGACGGCTTCGAAGTCTGCAAGCGCATGCGTACCGGCGGCGTCCACACCCCCGTCCTGATGCTCACCGCCCGCACCGAAGTGCAGGATCGCGTCAAGGGCCTCGATTCCGGCGCCGACGACTACCTCGTCAAGCCCTTCGCCGTCGCCGAGCTTATGGCCCGCGTCCGCGCCCTCGGCCGCCGCGGAGCCCGTGCCAACGGCCATGACCGCCTCCGCGCCGGCGATCTCACGCTCGACGTCTCGCGCCACAGCGCCGTGCGCGGCGACCGCGAGATCGAACTCACCGTCAAGGAGTTCCAGCTCCTCGAGCTGCTCCTGCGCCACCAGGGCCAGGTGTTGACCCGCGCCCAGATCCTCGATCACGTCTGGCAGTACGACCGCGACTTCGCCAGCAACGTCGTCGATATCTACATCCACTACTTGCGCAACAAGATCGACAAGGGCTTCAAGCACCAGCTCATTCACACCATCAGGGGCGTCGGCTATACACTGAAGCCGTGAGGCGAAATGTTTGAGGCCCTCCGATGGCGGCTCACGGCCTGGTACGTCCTGGTCTTCTGCACCGTCTTCGTCGTCGTCGGCCTCGTCGTCTTCGTGTGGGCCAACCGCCGCTTCTCCGGCGAGGTGGATCGCGCCATCGCCAGGGTCAGTGCGGACTCCGTCGCGCAGGCGGAACGCCACAACCAGATCGTCGACGCTGATGCTGACGTGCGTTCCGTGCTCGCCGATGCCAGCCTGAGCGGCTCAGCCGACGTCTTTGTCCTGCTGCTCAATCCAGACGGGACCGTCGCCACAAATCCAAGCAACATCCCTCTCGATGGACTGCCCGATGCCGAATCCGTGCAGCGCGCCCGCCAGGCCGGTCAGGACTCGCGCACGTACGAGGTGGGCGGCCGTGATCTGCGCCTGAGCACCTTCGTCGTCCATGCGCCCGACGGCCAGATGATCGGCTTCGTGCAGGCGGGGAAGTCCGTCGAAGCGCGCGACGCCTCGCTGCGTACCCTCACCATCGTCATGGCCGGAGGCGGCGTAACCGGTTTGGTGCTCGCCGCCGTCGGTGGCCTGTTCGTGGCAGGCATCGCCATCCGTCCCGTGAAACGCAGCTACGAACGCCAGCGCGAATTCATCGCCGACGCCTCCCACGAACTGCGCACGCCCCTTGCCGTGATCCGCGTCAACGCCGAGACTGCCGCGATCCACGCGGACGGCTCGGAGGCGGTCCAGGACATCGCCGCCGAAGCCAGCTACATGACCCGCCTCCTCGACGACCTTCTGCTGCTGGCCAGCAGCGACCGTGAGGGCGTCGACCTCCGTGTTGAGCTGATCGATCTGGCCCCGATCGCGGAGCGCGCGGGTCACGCCGCCGCCCCTCTGGCCGAGGCGGGAGGGAAGCGCCTGTCAACCGACATCACCGGGCCGCTGATGGTCGATGGTGACCCCGAGCGCTGTCGCGAGGTGATGCTCATCCTGCTCGACAACGCCGTGAAGTACACGGGAGACGGTGGGATGATCCGCATCTTCGCGCGCGCCGAGGACGGTGACGCCGTTGTCACCGTCACCGACACGGGCATCGGCGTCCCCCCGGGGGAGCTCGATCGCGTGTTCGACCGCTTCTACCGCGTCGACAAGGCTCGCTCGCGGGCGGTTGGCGGTGCCGGCCTGGGCCTCTCCATCGCTCGTGAGATCGTCGATGCGCTCGGCGGGTCGCTGAAGATCGAGAGCCAGCAGGGCGTTGGCACCAGCGTGACGATGCGGCTGCCGCTCGCGCCGTCGCACGGCGGCGAGGTGCCTGCAGGCGGCGGCGTGGCTCGCGCATGACGGGCGGGGCGCGATGACGCCGGCTGTGACTGACATCGCGGCGAACGTTTCGCGCGTTCGGTCGCGGATGGACGCCGCGGCCCGGCGCGTCGGGCGCGATCCGGGCGACATAACGCTCATCGCCGTGTCGAAGACACATCCTGTGGAGGCGATACGCAGGGCCTACGAAGCGGGCCTGCGCGACTTCGCGGAGAACCGCGTGCAGGAAGCGGCCGCCAAGATCGAGACGCTTCGCGCCGAGGGGTGCGTGCCACGCTGGCATCTGGTCGGCCACCTGCAGACGAACAAGGTCAAGGTCGCCCTCAATCTCTTTGATATACTCCACAGCGTTGACTCCATACGCCTCGCCCGGACCATCGCCAACCATGCCAGCGGGCCTGTTCCTGTGCTCGTTGAAGTGAACGTCGCAGGCGAATCCACCAAGTTCGGCGTCGCTCCGGAGGCCGCGCCCGACCTTGTGCGGAATCTGCGCCAACTCCCCGATATCGACGTGCGCGGGCTGATGACCGTCGCGCCGCACGTCGATGATCCTGAGGATGTCAGGCCCGTCTTCCGTCAGCTCCGCCAGCTGGGCGACGCTCTGCGGCTGCGAGAGCTATCGATGGGCATGACCGACGACTTCGAAGTCGCCATCGAGGAGGGCTCGACCCTGGTGCGCGTCGGGCGCGCCGTATTCGGACCCCGCGCGGGATGAGCGTCGGCATATGGCCGGCGGCCAGGGCACAGACGTGAAACTGGGACTGATCGGCTGCGGGTTCATGGGCGAGGCGGTGCTGCGCGCCGCCCTCGACAAGGCCGTCGCGTCTGCCGCCGATGTGCGCATCGCCGAAGCCAGCGCCGAACGGCGCGCCGCCGTCGAGCGGGCGCTGGGCATCGTCCCGACGAGCGATCCGGGCGAGGCGGCATCCGATGCTGATCTCATCGTCTTCGCCGTGAAGCCGCAGGAATTCGAGGCCGCGGCCGCGCCGGTACGCGGCCAGATGCGCGCGGGACAGACCATTGTGTCCATCATGGCGGGCGTCCGCATCGCGACCATCGTCCGCGCCACCGGACATGACGCCGTGGTCCGCGTGATGCCAAACACGCCGGCCGCGATCGGCGAGGGTATGAGCGCCTGGATGGCGACACCCGAAGTGACCGGCGCCGGCAAGGACCAGGTGCGCGCGCTGCTCGCCGCGCTCGGCGAAGAAGTGAGCGTGACGGACGAGAAATACATCGATATGGCGACCGCGCTTTCGAGCAGCGGCCCCGGATTCGTCTACTTGCTGATCGAGGCCTTTATCGATGCCGGCGTGCAGATCGGCTTCCGCCGCGATGTCGCGGAGCAGCTGTCGCTGCAGACGTTCCTCGGCTCGGCGCGCTACGCCGCCGCGACCGGCAAGCACGCCGCCCAGCTCCGCAACGAAGTCACGTCGCCTGCCGGCACGACGGCGGCGGGCCTGCTGGTGCTCGAGCAGGCCGGAGTCCGCGCCGCCATCGTCGAGGCGGTCGAAGCTGCGTACGCACGTGCGAAAGAGCTTGGGGGATAGATGATCTTTGGCGGCTCGGGTTGCGTCGGCTCCACGCTCGCGTCCCAGATCATCTGCCTGGTGTGCAACGTCCTCATCTTCGCGATCATCATTCGCGCGCTGCTGAGCTGGGTCAACATGGATCCGCGGAACCCCGTCATCCAGACGCTTGATGCCGTCACCGAACCCATCCTGGAACCCATCCGTCGCATCATGCCCCGCATGGGCATGTTCGACCTCTCCCCGCTCGTCGCCATCTTCGTGCTGATCTTCCTGTCGAACGGGCTCCAACGCTTTTTCGGTTGATCACCGGACTCCCTCTTCCGTCCGGCCGGAATCGCTCTCTTTGAGACTACATAAGGTCCGGCGGTCACCGAGACGGCCGCTATAATGTTGCAGTCGGCACGAGTCTCAGGATGCGAGACGGGAACGACGTCATGCTGGCCGATCTCCTCACTCGCTCCCCTGTGCTCAAGTCCGCCTCACACGGCCGGCCCATTTCGAAAGAGAGCTGAATGACCGATACCCGGCTCGACGAACTGTGCATCAACACGATCCGCACGCTCTCCATCGACGCCGTTCAGCAGGCGAACTCCGGCCACCCCGGCATGCCGATGGGCGCGGCTCCCCTCACGTACGTCCTCTGGGATCGATTCCTCCGCCACAACCCCGCTGACCCGGCCTGGCCGGACCGCGATCGCTTCGTCCTCTCCGCCGGCCACGCCTCCATGCTGCTGTACAGCATGCTCTTTCTGACGGGCCACGTCGGCATCTCGCTCGACGACATCAAGGCGTTCCGTCAGTGGGGCAGCCCGGCTGCCGGACACCCGGAGCGCGGCGCGATTCCGGGCATCGAGGTGACGACGGGCCCGCTCGGGCAGGGCTTCGCGAACTCGGTAGGCCTCGCCACGGCCGAGCGCTATCTCGCCGCCACCTTCAACCGGCCCGGCCACGCCGTGATCGACCACTACACCTACGTGCTCGCCAGCGACGGTGACATGATGGAGGGCATCTCGCACGAGGCCGCCTCGTTCGCCGGCCACCAACGGCTGAGCAAGCTGATCTGCATCTATGACGCGAACCAGGTGTCGCTCGACGGGCCCACGTCCCTCGCGTTCACGGAAGACGTCGGTACGCGTTTCGAGGCCTACGGCTGGCAGGTGCAGCGAATCGACGGCATGGACACCGCCCAGGTCGAGTCTGCCATCAACGTCGCCCGTGAGGACACCGAACGCCCATCCCTTATCGTTGCGCACACGCACATCGGCTTCGGGAGCCCGCACAAGCAGGACTCCAGCAAGGCGCACGGCTCGCCCCTCGGCGCCGACGAGGTCGTCCTCACGAAGCGCGCCTATGGCTGGCCCGAGGACAAGACGTTCTACGTGCCCGACGAGGCGCTCGGCCACATGCGCCGGGCGCTCGAACGTGGGGCCGCATGGCAGCGCGAATGGGAACAGCGCCTCGCCTCCTACACGACCGCACACCCGGAGGAGGCCGCTGCGCTTCGCGCCGCGCTCAACGGCGGATTGCCCGACGGCTGGCAGAAGTCGCTGCCGTCATACACGCCGGATGACAAGCCCATCGCCACGCGAGCCGCATCCGGGCAGGCGCTCAACGCCCTCGCTCCCGCCGTGACGACGCTGATCGGCGGCTCGGCCGACCTCGGTGAGTCGAACAACACCGAGATGCACGAGCAGGGGGTCATGTCCGCGGAGGCACCCGGCAGGACGCAATATCTACTTTGGCGTCCGAGAGCACGCCATGGCCGCCGCGGTGAACGGCATGGCCGCCCACGGCGGCGTCATCCCCTTCGGTGCCACCTTCCTCGTGTTCTCGGACTACTGCCGGCCGTCCATCAGGCTCGCGGCTCTCAGCAAGCTCGGCAGTGTGTTCGTCTTCACGCACGACAGCATCGGCCTCGGTGAGGACGGCCCCACGCACCAGCCGATCGAGCACCTGATGGCCCTGCGCGCCATCCCGGAGCTCACGCTCATCCGCCCGGCCGACGGAAACGAGACTTCGGCCGCCTGGGAATACGCAATCGAGCATCGCGACCATCCGACGCTGCTTGCCCTCTCTCGCCAGGCGCTCCCGCACCTCGCCGGCACGACCGGCGGTGCCGCTCGAGGCTTGATGCGCGGCGCCTACGTGGTCAGCGAGGCCGAAGGCGGGCGTCCCGATGCCATTATCATCGCGACCGGCTCAGAGGTCGCGATCGCTGTCGAGGCGCAGCGGACGCTCCTCGAACGCGGGGTGCGCGCGCGCGTCGTCAGCATGCCGGCGTGGGACGTCTTCGAGCAGCAAGACGCCGCGTATCGAGACGAGATTCTTCCCCCGTCGGTGCGCGCCCGCCTCTCCGTGGAGGCCGGCGTAACGCTCGGCTGGAGCACGCTGGGTGGGTGACGACGGTGATTCTATCGGCATAGATGGCCGGTTCGGCGCTTCGGCGCCTGCCGGTACCGTCCAGCAGCACCTGGGAATCACGGCGGAGCACGTTGTGGAGCGCGCGATGGCGCTTACGGGGCGACTGAGCGCGGTGAGGACGTAACGGATGCGGGTCGCGGTCGGCACGGACCACGCGGGATTCCCGATCAAGGCCGAGGTCGTGGCGGAGCTGCAGCGTCTTGGGCACGAGGTCGTCGACAAGGGCACCTTCGACACGGCGCCCGTCGACTATCCCGACTACGCCGAGGCGGTCGCGAGAAGTGTCGCCTCAGGCGAAGTCGAGCGCGGCATCATCCTCTGCGGCAGCGGCGTCGGGGCCTCCGTCGCCGCGAACAAGGTTCCCGGTGTGCGTGCCGCCGTCTGCCACGACACGTACTCCGGCCACCAGGGTGTTGAGCACGACGACTTGAACGTGCTCGCGCTCGGTGCGAGGGTGATCGGGCCCGAACTCGCGATCGAAGTCGTGCGCGCGTTCACTGGCGCGCGCTTCTCAGGCGAGGAGCGACACCGCCGGCGCCTGAACAAGGTGCTGGCTATCGAGGCCGCGTCCGTCGCCGGAAAGGAGAAGATCGATGGCTAACTCACTGGTCGAGCTCTTCGCGAAGCAGGGTCAGTCCCCGTGGCTGGACTTCATTCGCCGCAACATGCTGGCCGACGGCGGGCTCCGGCGATACGTGGAGCAGGACGGCATCCGCGGCGTTACCGCCAACCCCACCATCTTCGCCCAGGCGATAGGAGCCGGCGACGACTACGACAAGCAGATCGAGGAGCTGCTGCGTCAGGGCGTTGACGTCGGCGATCTCTTCGAGCCGATCGCTGCGCAGGACATCCGCCACGCCTGTGACACGCTGCGTCCCGTGTTCGATAGTTCCGGCGGCGCCGACGGCTTCGTCAGCATCGAGGTATCGCCCGCGAAGGCGTTCGAGACCCAGGCCACGATCGATGAGGCGAAGCGCTGGTGGAAGCTCATCGATCGGCCGAACCTGCTCGTCAAGATACCGGCGACCGAACAGGGCTTGCCCGCGATCGAAGAGTGCCTTGCGGCGGGGGTGAGCATCAATATCACCCTCATCTTCGCGATCGAGTTCTACGAGCGAGTGATGGAGGCGTACCTGCGAGCGCTGGAGCGCCGCGCCGCCGCGAACGAGGACCTCGCCCCCGTCAACTCGGTCGCCAGCTTCTTCGTCAGCCGCGTCGATACCGCCGCCGACAAGCGACTGGAGGCGAAGATCGCCGGTGCCGGCAGTGAGGCCGAGCGTGCGCGGCTGCAGGGTCTCCTCGGCAAGATCGCCGTCGCGAACGCGAAGATTGCTTACGCGCGCTTCCTCGAGGTCTTCGGGCAGAAGCGCTTCCAGGACCTGAAGGCCCGCGGCGCGAAGGTGCAGCGGCCGCTCTGGGCCAGCACCGGCACGAAGAACGCCGCGTACAGCGACATCATGTACGTCCAGGAGCTGATCGGGCCCGACACCGTCAACACGATGCCGCCGAAGACGATCGACGCGTTCCGTGACCACGGCGTTGTGCGGCGCACGGTCGATGACGGCCTCGCTGAAGCTCGCCGGCACTTCGCGGCGCTGGCCGACGCCGGCATTTCGATCGTCGAGATCACGGACACGCTCCAGAAGGAGGGCGTCGATGCGTTCACCCGCTCCTTCGACGAGATACAGGCGACGATCGCGGCAAAGGCGGATCAGATCAGGAAGAAGGTGAGCGCCGCGTGAAGTTCGCGCTCGGGCGCTACGAGGACGCCGTCCGGCGGCGGCTCGATGAGCTGTCGGCTGATGGCGCACCGGAGCGTATCTGGCAGCGCGATGCGACGTTCTGGGGTGGCGATGCCGCGCGGCAGGCGTCGGTCGCGAACCGCCTCGGCTGGCTCGACGTCGCCTCGCAGATGCGCGCGCGCGTGGACGAACTCCGGAGTTTCGCCGCGCAGGTTCGCGACGACGGCTTCAAAGACGCCGTTGTCCTCGGCATGGGCGGCAGCTCGCTCGCTCCCGAGGTCCTGCGGCGCAGCATGGGCCCCTCGCCGGGATGGCCCACGCTTCACGTCCTCGACACCACTGATCCCGCGACGATCGCTGCCGTCGAGCGGCAGATCGACCCCGCGCACACCCTGTTCATCGTCTCCTCCAAGTCCGGCACCACGCTCGAGCCGCTGTCGCTCTTCGCTTATTTCCATAACGTTGTCCAGCAGATAATGCCTAACCGTAGCGCGCGTAACTTTGTCGCCGTCACCGACCCCGCCACCCCTCTCGAAACCCTCGCTCGAGAGCACCACTTCCGGCATATCTTCACGAACCCGCCGGATATCGGCGGCCGCTACTCGGCACTCTCGCTCTTCGGGTTGGTCCCGGCCGTCGTGTCTGGCGTCGACGTCGGGAAACTGCTCGACCGCGGCATCGCGGCTGAAGCGGCGGCCCGCGCGTCCGACAGCGAGGCGCTGCGCCTCGGTGCGGCGCTCGGCGAGTTGGCGCGACAGGGCCGCGACAAGGCGACCTTCATCGTGTCACCCTCTGTTTCCTCCTTCGGACTCTGGGTAGAGCAGCTGATTGCGGAAAGCACCGGCAAGCTGGGACGCGGCATCCTGCCAGTCGCTGAGGAACCACTCGGCTCCGCGCGCGACTACGCGGCCGATCGCGTCTTCGTCCACGTCCAGCGCTCCGGAGACGATGACGCAGATCAAGCGACCGCGCTCGCAGCACTCGAGGCTGCCGGTCATCCCGTCATCTCAGTCGATCTGGCCGATGTGTACGACCTGGGTCGCGAGTTCTTCCGGTGGGAGTTCGCCGTGGCCGTGGTCGGGCGTGTGCTCGAGATCAACCCGTTCGACGAGCCGAACGTGCAGGAGTCGAAGGACAACACGAATCGCGTCCTCGGAGAGTTCGCAGACTCCCACAAGCTGGACCTCGACGGTATCGACTCCGCCAGGGGCGTGGTCGCCATGATCGCGCCCGATCGCGCGGTCAAGGGATCGCTCGCGCAGGCGATAGCGGAGTTGCTCGCCGCAACGACCGACGGCGGCTACTTCGCCATCACCGCATACATCCGGCAGACGGCGGACTCTGATGTGACTTTCCGGGCCATTCGCGCTGCCGTGCGGGCCTCGCGTGGCGTCGCGACCACCCTCGGCTACGGTCCACGGTTCCTGCACTCCACCGGGCAGCTCCACAAAGGTGGTCCACCCGGCGGGGTGTTCCTGCAGGTCACGGAGACCGATCCGACCGATCTTCCGATCCCTGGCGCGCCGTACACCTTCGGTCAGCTCAAGCGCGCGCAGGCCATCGGCGACCTGGAATCGCTCGCAGAGCACGGACGAGCTGTGCTGCGTGTGCATCTCGGCAAGGATGTATCCGGCGGTCTGGCTGCCCTCCGGGCCGCAGTCGAAGCCGCCACGCGATGACGGAAGGAGGAAGGCCGCATGGACATCGGGATGGTCGGTCTCGGGCGGATGGGCGCGAACATGACGCAGCGGCTCATCGAGGGGGGCCACCGCGTCGTCGTCACAGATCTGAACCCGGACGCGATTAACGCCAGCGAGGCGATCGGCGCCGTCGGGGCAGGGTCACTGGACGCGCTTGTCGGCGAACTCGCGCCTCGGCGCGCCATCTGGATGATGGTGCCGGCCGGTGCGCCCGTACAGGGGACGATCGATTCGCTCGCGCCGCTCCTTTCGTCCGGCGACATCATCATCGATGGCGGCAACTCCAACTACCATGACTCGATGCGCCGCGCGGAAGCCCTGCGCGAGCGCGGGATCGAATACATCGATGCCGGCACCAGCGGCGGCATTTGGGGACTGAAGGAAGGGTTCTGCTTGATGGTCGGCGGTACCGACGGCGCCGTCAAATACATCGAGCCAGCGCTGGCGACGCTCGCGCCGCCTAACGGCTACGCGCATGTCGGCCCGAGTGGCGCCGGACATTTCGTGAAAATGGTGCACAACGGCATCGAGTACGGGCTGATGGCCGCATATGGCGAGGGCTTCGAGCTGCTCGCGGGGTCCGACTTCAACGTCGATTTGGCGCAGGTGGCCTTGCTCTGGAACCAGGGATCCGTCGTGCGGTCGTGGCTCCTGGAGCTCGCTCAGCAGGCGTTCGCGCGCGACGCACGCCTCGAATCGATCGAGGGCTACGTCGATGACTCCGGCGAGGGGCGGTGGACCGTGCTCGAAGCCATCGACCAGGACATCCCGCTGCCTGTCATCACGCTCTCGTTGATGCGGCGCTTCGCCTCCCGGCAACCGTCGTCGTTCAGCGCGAAGGTGCAGGCCGCGCTGCGAAACGAATTCGGGGGCCACGCCGTCAAGCCTGCGGACGGGGCGTCGTGACGACCGGCACCGCGCCCGCGACCAATCCGTTCCGTACCGGCCTGCGCCTGGCACGCGCGCCCGAGGCATGCGCCGTCGTGGTGTTCGGCGCATCGGGTGACCTGACCGCCCGGAAGCTCATGCCGGCGCTCTACAATCTGGCGCGCGAGCGTCTGCTACCGGGTGGGTTCTCAGTTGTGGGGTTCTCGCGCCGCGACTGGTCCGACGAGCAGTTCCGTTCGGCGATGAAGGAGGCCGTCGCAAAGTTCTCCCGTGAACCTCTGCAGGAAGACATCTGGGCGACGTTCGCCCGTGAACTGCACTACGTGAGCGCCGATTTCTCCGATGCCGCCGGCTACACACGCCTAGCCGAGCGGCTCGCCAAACAGGATCATAGTCATGGCGCTTCGGGGAACCGGCTGTTCTACCTCGCCACCCCGCCACCTGTCTACGCGACGATCGCCGCGCGTCTCGGCGAAGCAGGTCTCGTCCGCGGTAGTGCTGAGGGGGGCTGGACGCGGCTCGTTGTTGAAAAGCCGTTCGGCCGAGACCTCGCATCGGCGCGGCAGCTCAATCAGGATCTGGGCGTTGTCTTCCGGGAGCGCCAGATTTACCGCATCGACCACTATTTGGGCAAGGAGACCGTCCAGAACATTCTCGTCTTCCGTTTTGGCAACGGCATCTTCGAGCCCGTGTGGAACCGACGGTACGTGGAGAATGTGCAGGTGTCCGTCGCTGAGACGGTGGGTGTAGAGGGCCGCGGGTCCTACTACGAGGGCGCCGGGGCTTTGCGCGACATGGTGCAGAATCACCTCTTGCAGGTGCTCTCGCTCGTCGCGATGGAGCCCGTCGCGTCATTCCACGGTGACGCCGTCCGCGACGAAAAGGCGAAGGTGTTCCAGGCGATCGTGCCCATTGAGCACCCCGCAACGGACACCGTGCGTGCGCAGTACGCCGCCGGCGCGATCCTGGGCCAGGACGTGCCGGCGTACAGGAACGAAGACGGTGTGGCGCCCGACTCCACCACCGAAACCTTCGCGGCACTTAAGCTTGAAGTCGAGAACTGGCGTTGGGCAGGCGTCCCCTTCTACCTCCGCGTCGGCAAGCGGTTGCCGAAGCGCGCGACCGAAGTCGCGATCACGTTCAAGACCGCGCCGCTTCACCTGTTCCGCGAGATGGGGGGCGATAACCCTG
Source organism: uncultured Chloroflexia bacterium (assembly GCA_963843685.1). Lineage (GTDB taxonomy): Bacteria > Chloroflexota > Dehalococcoidia > DSTF01 > JACRBR01 > DASQHL01. The sequence goes on along the minus strand of CAWJLO010000010.1, from coordinate 176,007 downwards.
CTCCGAATCTGCTCGTGCTCCGGATCCAGCCGGACGAAGGCATATCGCTGCGTTTCGGCGCGAAGGTGCCGGGGACACGCTCTGACGTCCGTCCCGTGAATATGGACTTCCGCTACGGATCCTCGTTTGGCGTCGAGGCGCCGGAGGCCTACGAGCGGTTGCTTCTCGACGCAATGCTCGGCGACTCGACGCTCTTCACGCGATGGGACGGCGTCGAGTTGGCCTGGGAGTTGCTCACGCCCGTGCTGGAGGCGTGGAGGGGCGCCGAATCACCACTAGAAACCTACGAGGCCGGTAGCTGGGGGCCCGGTGGCGCGCGCCAGCTCATAGAACGTGACGGACGCGAATGGCATCGAATGTAGCAGCAATTGAGCGAATCGCCGCGCGTCCTGTCGGCATCGAGCCTACCGAGATCGAGCGCGCATTCGACAGCATCTGGCAGGATGCCTCTGATGACCGGTACGACGCGTCGTCGGTCCGCCTGCGACTGTTCAATCTCGTGGCTGTTGGTGCGGGTGCAGCTTCAGAGCAGGCCTTTGAGCGCGTCATGGAGGTGATGCCGCAGCGGTATCCATGCCGGGGGATTCTCGCTTCTCTCGATGCCGCCGCGTCCGAGGTCACTGCGTCGCTTTCCGCCCACTGCTGGCGTATTGGCAACGGGCGGCGGCACGTCTGTTCTGAGGAAGTGGTGCTTCGCGGCGATCCTGATCACGGGCGCGCCCTGGCGTCGGCGGTGCTCGCCTTGCTCGTGCCGGAGGTGTCGGTCGAGATCTGGCTCGTGGAGAGCTGCGATCTGACAGGGGATCTGACCGAGGAACTGCTCGAGGCCGCCGACCGCGTCTTCGTGGACAGCGCGCGAACGGAAAAACCGCTGATGGCGTACGAAGACGCCCTGGCTATCCGCGATGATCGGGCGATCGTCGTCACCGATCTCGCCTGGCACCGGCTGGCGGGTTGGCGGGCGACGGTCGCACAGTTCTTCGACAATCCTGAGGCCCAGCATCAGCTCTTGACGCTCCAGTCGATCGAGATCGTGGGCGGTGCGACGAGGCCGTCGACGGAGGCCCTGCTGCTCGCCGGCTGGTTCGTCTCTCGGCTCGGGTTGTCGCCGGCGGACGTCACGGAGCGTGCCGATGGATTCAGCGCCACGCTCTACGACGGGACACGCGGCATCTCGGTTTCTGTATCGGCCGATCCTGGCGGCGTCCCTACACGGGAAGTGCGCCTTCGCGCGAAGGGAGCCGTCTTCCTCATCCAGCTCCACACCGACAGTGGCCATATCCACATACGCGAGGACTGGGGCGATGCATCGGACCACCGTACCGTCGCTCCCTACCCCACGGAGGATGCGGACGTGATGCTGCACGCGCTCGACGACGCGAGCGCGACGTCTGTTGAGGTAGACGCCATGCGGGCGATCCTCTCCGTTATTGGCTGACTATCTGGCGAGAAAGTCGTCCAGAATCCCCAAGAACGTGTCGAGCTGGTCGTGGTGGACCCAGTGGCCGGCGTCTTTCACGAGCACAGGTGTGTAATTGTGGAACGCCGATGCCTTGCCGTCAGCTTCAGGATCGGTTGCCCAGCTTTCGGATCCCCGCACCAGCAGGACCGGGCAGCGGATCTGATTCCAGATCTCGCGCGCCTCGGCGATGTTGAACTCGTACGGGGAGTGGAGTCGCACGTAGTTGTCGAACTTCCATGTCAGCGACCCGTCCTCGTGCCTCCGCATCCCGTGTTTCGTGAGGTGGTGAGCCATCTCCGCCGTGAGGTGTGGGTTCTCCTCTCGCATGCGGCGGACGGCGTCCTCAAACGAAGAGTAGCGGCGAGGCGTACGTTTATCGAAGTCCCGCATGTGGCCGATCCAGTCACGCATGCGGCGGGATGCCGGCGTCGGCTCGGCGACCCGCGGCCCTAATCCCTCGATGGCCGCGATCTTCTGCACATGCTGGGGGAACACCCCGGCGTACTCCAGCGTCACGGCTCCCCCGAGCGAGTGCCCCACGATGGTCAGCGGATAGCGGTTCACTTCCTCGCCCAGCATCGCGATGTCCAGCACAAACTCGGGCAGGCTGTACTGGCCGCCCACCGCCCAGGCGCTGTCACCGTGCCCCCGCAAGTCGGGAGCGTACACGCAGTACCGATCCTTGAGCCGCCTCGCGACGTGGTCCCACGTGCGCGCATGGTCGCGGTTACCGTGGATCAGGAACAGGGGTGGATTCGCCTCATCTCCCCAGACCGCGTAATGAAGTCGGAGCCGTTGGGACCAGTAGTATCGAGAGACGGGCTCGTCCTGCAATTGATTCCCCTTCTTCCAACCTGGCAACTGGGAAACTACGCGACCGCCGACGCGCGGTCAAGGATGACAGCCAGATCGGGAATCCAGCTTCACGTGCGCGGGAGAAGAGACGAACGCGAAGGGCTCGTGGAAGGCTCGGGTTGCGCCGTGAGAAATGAGCGTCAGATCAGGACTGACTGCCGCGGAGCCGTGGGTCGGCGATGTCTCGGATCGCGTCGCCGAGGATGTTGAATCCCAGCACCGTGAGTGTAATCGCAGCACCGGGGAAGAACGCCTGAGGGATCCGGATGGGGAAGTTGTTGCGCGCCTCGCTGAGGTCGCGTCCCCAGGACGCCGCCGGCGCGGGGATGCCGAGCCCGAGGAAAGAGAGCGAAGCTTCCGCCAGGATCGCCGCGCCCAGAAGTGTCGTCATGATGACGATCGCGAGGGCGAGCACGTTCGGGAGGATGTGGCGCAGCAGCACGCGCGGCGTCGACGCTCCGATGGCGCGTGCGGATTCCACATACTGGTTGTTCTTCTCCGACAGTGCGGCGCCACGTACGACCCGGGTGACCCCCGGAACGATGCCGATCATGATGGCAAAGACCACCGTCCAGAACGACGGTCCGAACGTCTGGACGATGATCAGGAGCAGCAGCAACCCCGGGAAGGCGATCGCTGTGTCGACGACGCGTTGCGTGAGCGAGTCGATGAGGCCCCCGCTGTAGCCGGAGATGATGCCGAACAGCGTGCCAAGTGCGGCTCCGCCGAGGACAGAGACGAACGCCACCGAGAGCGAGATTCGCGCCCCGTATATGTCGCGGCTCAGCGTGTCCCGCCCGATGCCGTCAGTGCCAAACCAATGATGTATCGACATGCTCTCGTTGGGCTGCCCCGCTCTGAAGTCGTTCAACCCGTAGGGCGCAAGCCAGGGCGCAAAGACCGCGATGAGCGCGAAGGCCACGATGATGACGAGGCCGAGGAAGCCAAGCGGGTTGCGGCGTGTCAACACCCATGATTGGCGCAGCGTGCGCATCAGAACGCCGCGCTCAGCCTCGTCGAACATCCCCGCAGAGATGCTTGGCGTTCCGACGATGACGTCCTTGGCCACGGATCTCTCCCTACGAGTACCGAATGCGTGGGTCAAACCACGCGTAGCTTACGTCCACCGCCAGGTTGAGCAAGATCACGACAATACCCACGTACATGGTCATGGTTTGTACGACCTGGAAATCCTTGTTGAACAGCTCCACGAAGATGTATTGGCCCAAACCTGGCAGCGTAAAGATCTGCTCGATGATCACAGCGCCACCGAGAAGGCCGGCCATCTGCAACCCCAGCACGGTGACGACCGGGATCAATGAGTTCTTCATCGCGTGCCGGAGGATCACCACGCGGTCGCGCAACCCCTTGGCGCGCGCTGTCCGCATGTAGTCTTGCCGGAGTACCTCCAGGAGTGACGATCGCGCGAGGCGCATGATGCCAGCGGCCGAGCCGAGCGCGAGGCATGCGGCGGCCGGGGCGAACTGCTTGAAGTTGCCCCACGGATCTGCGGAGAACGCGACTGTCCGTCCAATCGGGGGAGAGTATCCCCAAATTGCTAGTGGCACGAGGAGGACCATGGTCGCGACCCAAAAACTTGGCACCGAGAGGCCAAAAATGGCCGTCAGGCGGACGGAGTAGTCGAGAGGCGAGTTGCGGAAGAGAGCTGAGACGACGCCGAACGGGATGCCGATGCCGATCGTGAAGATCATCGTCAGAAGCATCAACTCGAACGTTACGGGCAGTCGGTGCCGGATTGAGGTCGTGACCGCCACGTTGTAGTAGCTCGACTCTCCCAGGTCGCCTTTGACGAGGTTAGCCAACCAGTCGCCGTACTGACTGTGGTTGTGTATCTCGGGAAGCGGCGCCAACTCCAGCGGGAACAGCGGTTTGTCGATCCCGAGCTCATGCTCGATGGCTTTGATCTGCTCTGGTTTGCATCCCAAGCCACAGCGTTGGATCGCCGGGTTGCCCGGGACGACGCTGAGCAGCGTGAACACGAGCACCGACAGGATGAAGAGGATGACAACCCCGATCAAGAGCCTGCGGAGGATGAACGTCTGCATTCGCGGTGCCCTGGGTCCCTTACCTCGTCGCTACGCCTTGTCCAGATACGTCGTCGTGATGAACAGCGAGGACGCACCGATCTGCACCGGGATCGACTTCACGTACGGCTGGTACAGGGTGAACGAGTAGGGCGTAACGATCGGGAGGAACATCGGTCCCTTCGCGTAGATCTGCCGCTGGACGTCCTGGACCTTGGCCGCCTGCTGGACCGTGTCCGTGACCGCCTTGGAGTCGTCGATGGCCTGATCGATCTCTGGGTACAGCGCTCCGACCCCGATCGTATAGATGTGGTTGCGCGCCGGCCCTTCGGAGTGCTCGAAGTCCATCTCGAACTCGGCGTACTCGTACACCTGGTTGAGCGCGAGACTCGCGTCGTACTTGAGGTTTGTGTAATTGTCGAGCCAGGTGCCAAACGCTTGCGGGTCCTTGCCAACGTTGAACCCGGCGTCGGCCATCTGCTGGAGCCAGATCGGCAGGTGCTGGTTGTGCTCCTCAATGATCGAGTCCGCCGGCCACATGACGTTGATGTCGAGCGTGTCCTTGCCTGTGGCTGCCTTGATCATGTCCTTCGACTTCTGCGGGTCCCATCCCTGCAGCTTCTCGAGTTCATCCGGCGGCAACGCGTAGTCGCCGAGCGACCAGTGCACGAGCCCGTCCCCCTGCGCCTCTCCCTTGTACACGCGGTCGACGTAGTCCTGTCGGTTAATGGCGTACATCGCAGCCATGCGGACACGGTCGTCCTTCCAGGGGTCCTTCGTGGGATTCATCGTGAAGGCGATGAACGTGTTGGTGGAGTCCTTGTTGACTGGGTACTGGTTGCCGGAGTTCAGAGAGTTCGTCTCGTCGACGTTCTGTGGCGTGTACTGGTCGATCTGCTGGGAGCGGAATGCTGTCTGCTGAGCGGATCGATCCGCAATGATCTTGACGGTGATGTTGTCGATGTACGGGAGCTGCGCGTTGTTGTTGGCTTCGTCCTTGCGGTAGTACGACGTGTTGCGCGTCAGGGTCGCGTTCTGACCCTCCGTGTACTGCCCCGGGTTCAGCACGTACGGCCCGCCGCCGGCCGACGCCGACTTCATCTTGTCAGCCTGGTCAATGAGTTCCTTCGGGACGATCAGGTTGATCGCGCCGCCGATGCGGAGGAAGAAGTACCCGTAGGGCTTGGGGGTCTTGATGGTGACCGTTTTTCCGTCGGCCGACACGTCGACGGAGTCGATCCACTCTCCGACGAAGGCGTACGCGTTCGACTGGGGCAGGTTCTTGATGCGGTCGAACGAGGCCTTGATGTCGTTGCCGTCCATTGCACGCTCGGGCACCCCCAATTGGTTTGGCCCGATCATGACGTTGTCGCGAAGCGTGAACACGTAGGTGACGTCGTCCGGCTGCTCGAGGCTCTCTGCGAGGTCATTGAATCGGAACGCGTTGTCGCGAGGGGAGCGGTTAATGACGGCGTTGTAGAGCTTTGGAAAGTACGCGACACCTCCGGCGATCGAGATGTGCGGGTCGAACGTGTCGAAGTCGACAGACGTCCCGACGTTGTAGGTGCCGCCGGCCTTCGGCGCTGTGCCGGGATTCAGCACTTCGCTGTTACCCCCGGGTGTCGCCGCCGCCGTAGCGCCTGAGCCGGGCGTCTTGTCGGTGGACGAACCGCCACCGCAGCCCACGAGCCAAACGGCGCCGGCAGCCGTGCCCGCGACGCCTGCGCTCTGGAGCACGCGCCGTCGCGACACTCGCTGCGAAGCAACCTTATCCCAGTAGCTACCGGCCATTTCTCGTGTCTCCCTTCAAGAGAAGCGTCCCCTCTGATTCGACGAGTGGCACTACAATTGCCCAATCACCCCGGTTGTGTCAAGAGATACCTGAAGCGCTCCTCACGATTCCCGCTTCGGGTGTCCACGCAACGATTGTACTCTACCGCGCCGCCCGGCGGACACCTACAATGGACGGCTTGTAACACTTGTCAAAGGCTCGGCGTGCGCTTCCTCACGCGGCTCTGGCCCTACCTTCTGCGGTATCGCCTCCGGATGTCGATTGGCCTGCTGGCGCTTGCGCTGGCGTGCGCGGCGAGCATCATGGCGCCGTACGTGCTGGGCGCTGCCGTGGACAGCCTCAGGAGCGGGGTCACGGTGCGAAAGCTGTGGTTCTTCGCGGGCCTGACAATCGGCATCCAGGCGGCGGACAGTGGTCTCCGCTACATCACGCGCATCTTTGTCAGCGGCTCGTCGCGCGAGATCGAGAACGATCTGCGCAACGATGTGTACGCGCACATCCAGTCTCTCGATCAGAAGTTCTTCCAGGACAGCCAGACCGGCGACCTGATGGCGCGCGTTTCGAACGACGTCACGCTCATCCGCGAAATCCTCGGCCCCGGCCTCATGGACCTGAGCCGTTCGATCATGCTCTTCCTTGCCGGCCTCGCCATCATGCTGACCATCGATGTCAAGCTGGCGCTGCTCGCTGCCCTTCCGTTGCCTTTCATTACGCTGATCTTCGTGTGGGTGGGCAGCGTGATCGAGAAGCGCTATCACGCGGTACAAACACAGTTCGGGAACCTGTCTACGTTCGTACAGGAGAACTTCTCCGGGGCACGAGTCGTCAAGGCGTACGTGCAGGAAGGCAACGAAGCCACGGCGTTCGAGCGCGAGACGAAGGCGTTCGAAGAGGCGAACGTCTCGTGGGCCCGACTCTCTATGGCGCTCTGGCCAATGCTCTCGGTGCTGATCGGTATTAGTACCGTGGTGGTGATCTACGTCGGCGCATTGGAGGTGAAGTCCGGCGCGATCACGCTCGGTGACTTCGTCAAATTCAACGCGTACATCGTGCTGCTCTCGATGCCGATGGTAACGCTCGGCTGGACGCTGAACATGTACCAGCAGGCAGCGGCTTCTATGCAACGCGTAGAGGAAGTGCTGTCACGCAAGCCGGTCGTCGTCGATGCGCCGGGCGTGAAACCGTTGTCGCAGGTGCGCGGCAGCATCACGTTCGAGCGGGTGAGTTTTGGCTACTTCAATCGACCGGTGCTCCACGACGTCGCGCTCGACGTACCCGCTGGATCCACGCTGGCCATCGTCGGCCCGACGGGTTCGGGCAAGACGACCCTGGTCAACCTGATCGCGCGCGTCTATGACGTGCGTAGCGGTCGTGTGACCATCGACGGCGTAGACGTGCGCGACATTCCGCTGCAGCAGTTGCATCGGTCCGTGGCGTTCGTGCCGCAAGAGTCGTTCCTCTTCTCTGCCACGCTGGAGGAGAACGTCACCTGGGGGGGTGAGGTCGACGCCGAACACCTCAAGCAGGCGGTGGAGCTCGCGCAACTCTCGAACGATCTCCCTCAGCTCCCAATGGGCATGCAGACCATGGTTGGCGAGCGTGGGGTATCGCTGTCCGGCGGGCAGAAACAACGCGCCGCGATCGCGCGTGCCCTGGCCCGCGAAGCACCCATCGTCATCCTCGATGACGCGCTCTCGCACGTGGACGCCTATACGGAGGAGCGCATCCTGGCAGGGCTGCGGGGCTACATTGCCGGCCGAACAGCCGTGATCATCGCTCACCGGGTGTCCGCCGTGCGCTGGGCCGACCAGATTGTCGTGCTCGAAGACGGTCGCATCGTCGAACGGGGCACGCACGCCGAACTGGTAGCGCGCGACGGCCCGTACGCCCAGCTCGACCGGCGCCAGCGGCTCGAGCAAGAGCTTGGCGAGGACGACGTCACGGACGGTGTGACATGACCATTTCGGGCTACAACGAAGAGGACGACGCGATCGGCAAGGCGTACGATTCCCGCCTGATGGGGCGGTTTCTCCCGTACATGCGCCCGTATGCGTGGCGCGTGGTGCTGGCGCTCCTGCTTCTACTCGCCACAACCGGCCTCATGCTCTCGCAGCCCGTCTTGGTGCAGCAGGCGATCGACCGCGACATAGCGAAACGTTCGACCAGCGGCCTGTGGTTGATTGTCGTCCTCTACCTGCTGGTCCTCACGCTCGTCTTCGCCTTCCGCTACGCGCAGTCGCTCATCATGGTGACGGTGTCGCAGAAGGTGATGAACGACCTGCGCCTGCGCATGTTCCGCCATCTGCAACGGATGTCCATCGCGTTCTTCGACGCGAACCCGGTCGGGCGCCTCGTCACACGGCTGACGAACGACATCTATTCACTCGACCAACTGCTCACCGCTGGCGCGATCACGATTATCGCCGACCTGTTCCTCGTTTTCGGTGTGGCCGGCGCACTGTTCTATTACAGCTGGAAGCTGGCGCTGATTACGCTCGCCATCATGCCTGTCCTCGCCGTCATCATGCGGTGGTTCGCGGTCGTCATGCGCAATGCGTTCCGCAAGCAGCGCTTCCACGTCGCGCGCCTGAACGCGTTCACGGCGGAGCACCTCAGTGGCATGCTGCTCGTCCAGCTGTTCGGCAGGCAGAAGCGCGATAATGAGGAGTTCCGCGAGCACAACGCCCGCCTGCTCGACGCGAATCTGGAGATTGTTCACTCGTTCGGACTGTTTGAGCCGGTAGTGGCGATGGTGAGCGCGATCACGACGGGCATCGTCATCGTCGTCGGTGGGCAGTTCGTTCTGCACGAGTCGCTCTCCATCGGCGAGCTCGTTGCGTTCCTGCAACTGGTCACGATGTACTACAACCCCGTGCGGGAGATCGCGGACCGGTTCAACATCCTGCAGCAGGCGATGGCCTCGCTGGAGCGCATCTTTACGCTGCTCGACGAGCCTGAGGGCGTGCAAGACGACGATTCGGCGCTGTCGCTGCCGGCAAAGATCGAAGGTGCCGTCGAGTTCGAGCGCGTGTGGTTCGCCTACACGCCCGGTACGTGGGTCCTCAAGGACGTCAGCTTCCGCATCGAACCGGGTCAGCGGATCGCGTTCGTAGGCGCGACGGGTGCCGGCAAGACCAGCCTGATCAACCTGCTGCTCCGCTTCTACGACATCCAGCAGGGCCGCATCCTGCTCGATGGCGTGGACATCGCCAAGGCGCAGCAGAAGCAGGTGCGCCGTCACATCGGCCTTGTGCTGCAGGATCCGTTCATCTTCAGCGGCACGATCGAGGAGAACATCCGGCTGCGCGACGAGACAATCTCCACGGCGCAGGTGCGCAACGCGGCGCGTCTCGTCGGCGCGGATCGGTTCATCGACGAGCTGCCGGACGGGTACCAGCACAAGCTGGTCGAGCGGGGCGCGAACCTCAGCACGGGACAGAAGCAACTGCTCGCGTTCGCGCGCTCGGTCGCCTTTGACCCGGAGGTGATGCTAGTGCTGGACGAGGCGACGGCGAACATCGATTCCGAGACGGAGGCGCTGATCCAGGACAGCCTGGAGCGGCTGACGGCGCGCCGGACGAGCATCATCATCGCGCACCGGCTGGCGACGGTGCGGGGGGCCGACCGGATCATCGTCATGCACCACGGCGAGATCGTGGAGCAGGGCTCGCACGACGAGCTGCTGGCGCTGCGCGGGCGGTACTTCCGGCTGTGGCTGCTGCAGCAGCGCGAGGTGCCGGCGGACGCCGTCGCGCGGACGGACGGGCCAGCGGCGTAGCCTCAGACCAACAGCGGCGTCAGTGCATCGCAGACCGCCTGGAGGGTGTTCAGGCGCAGCTGCAACGCGGGATCGATGCCGCGGGGCTCCCACGGGTTGAATCTGCCCGGGTGGCCGTAGTCGGTCTGTTCGAAGCGGGCGGAGCCGTCCGGGAGCCACAGCGTGAGCAAGCGGCGCACCATGGGGTCCGGGGTGCCGTGGAGGGGGTCGTAGCGGGGGAAGAGCTCCTCCGTGACGCTGATCTCGATGGCGGTGGTTGGTTCGGCGGCTGTTTTATTGATCGCGGGCCTCCTTAGTGGTTCGGTTAGGATCCGTTCGATGCTGGCGTTATCGTCAAGTCAGATTCGCTTTGCGGCGGGGCGGGCGGTGTGGACGCGCCGAGCCTCGGCCAGCTCACGATGGTGCGATGGTACGACAGCGGCATCGTGATCTCCAAGTGTTTGGTGTGAGCACCGGCCGCCGGCGGTGTTGGTTCGGGCGGCTATAGTTGCGGCATGTTCGGGAAGCGCGAGGGGGCCGAGGTGCGGGGGGAGCTGGCGACGCCGGCGCGGTATCCGCGGTCGGCGGGGTACGCGCCGGAGTGGATGCTGGCGACGGCGATGGGGCCGAACGTGCTGTGGCTGGCGGAGTCGCTGTGCGAGGTGATGGAGCTGCGGCCGGGGATGCGGGTGCTGGACCTGGGCTGCGGGATGGCGGCGAGCAGCATCTTCCTGGCGCGCGAGTTCGGCGTGACGGTGTTCGCGACGGACCTGTGGATCCGGCCGTCGGAGAACTGGAAGCGCGTCGTCGAGGCGGGGGAGGAGGCGCGCGTGTTGCCGGTGTACGCGGAGGCGCACGCGCTGCCGTACGCGCACGGTTTCTTCGACGCGATGGTGAGCCTGGACGCGTACCACTATTTCGGGACGGACGACCTGTACCTTGCGTACGCGGCGCGGTTCGTGCGGCCGGGCGGGCAGATGGGGATCGTGGTGCCGGGGGTGCGGTCGGAGCTGACGGAGGGCGTGCCGGAGCACCTGCGGCCGTACTGGGAGGCGGAGTTCTCGTCGTTCCACTCGCCGGCGTGGTGGCGGCGGCACTGGGAGGAGAGCGGGGCGGTGACGGTGGAGGTGGCGGACATGGCGCCGGGCGGCTGGGAGGTCGTGGCTGGCGTGGAACGCGTTCCGCGACGAGCAGCCGGCGGGGCCTCGCGCGGAGCAGGGACGACGGGAGACGGAGATGCTGCGGGTGGACGGGGGACGGGTGCTGGGGTTCACGCGGGTGGTCGGTAGGGTGGTTGGTCGTTAGGGGCGGACGATCCACAGAGGACACAGAAGGGTTGGTTGGGTTGTCCGCCGATGTCGCCGATGGACGCCGATGTGATGTGTGCGCGGAGCAGGGGCGGACGATCCACAGAGGACACAGGAAGGGTTGGTTGGGTTGTCCGCCGATGTCGCCGATGGACGCCGATGTGATGTGTGCGCGGAGCAGGGGCGGACAATCCACGGAGACACAGAATGAGTTCGCTCATCCGCCGATGACGCAGGGCGGGGTGCGCTCCTCACCCCCGGCCCCTCTCCACAGGTGTGTGGAGAGGGGAGATCGTGCCGGGCATGTGCATGATGACGATGCTGCCGGGTGAGCGTCGGGGAGGGCGGCCACGCAGGGCCGCCCCTACGTCGAGCGGCGTGGAGGGATGCGATGAGTGATGGTGACGTCGTTGAGGCGCTGCGGGGGGTGTTGCCGGCGGGGGTGGTGATCGTGGATGAGGAGGTGCGCGAGGACGTGATGTTCGACGCGCTCGGGGGGTCTCGGGGGTTTGATGATGCTGTGGCGCCGGGGGTGATGCCGATCGCGGTGGTGCGGGCGACGACGACGGAGGAGGTGGCGGCGGCGGTGCGGGTGGCGGGGGAGCGCGGGGTGGCGATCGTGGCGCGCGGGGGCGGGACGGGGCTGATGGGCGGGGCGCGGTCGACGTCGGCGGGGATCGTGCTGGACTTGCGGTCGATGAAGCGGGTGCGGGAGATCGACGCGGTTTCGGGTTGGGTCTGGGCGGAAGCGGGGGCGGTGCTTTCGGACGTGAACGAGGAGCTGGCGCCGCTCGGGCTGACGCTGGGGCACGACCCGTGGACGGTGGGGATCGCGACGATCGGCGGGACGATCTCGACGAACGGGCTGGGGTTCCTGGGCGGGAAGTACGGGAGCATGGGGCAGCAGGTGCTGGCGGTCGAGGCGGTGCTGTGGGACGGGACGGTGCTGCGGACGCGGCCGGCGCAGCCGCACTCGACGGGGATCGACCTGAACCACCTCTTTATCGGCGCCGAGGGGAGCGTGGGCGTGATCACGGCGGCGGCGGTGCGGGCGTTCCCGATCCCGGAGTCGAGCGTGCGTTTCGGGTTTCGGTTTGGGTCGTTCGAAGCTGGATTCGAGGCGCTGCTGGCGATGCGGCGCATCGGGCTGGAGCCGGCGGTGCTCGACTTCGGCGAGCGGCCGTCCCCGCCTGAAGGTGGCGACGGCGGTGGCTCGGCTGGTGGGAGGCGCAGGAGCCGACGCTGTACCTCGGGTTCCTGGGGCTGCGCGAGGAGGTGGCGGCGCTGACGTCGCGGGCTTCGGCGATCTGCGTGGCGGGCGGGGGGACGGCGATCGAGCAGGACGAGGTGGAGGAGTTCTGGTCGGAGCGGCACGTGCCGGCGGACCGGTTCGCGGAGCGACGGCGCGGGCAGATGGCGGGGAACGCGTGGCCGGGGGCGGGGCGATGCTTCGACTACGTGCACGTGTCGCTGCCGGTGTCGGCGGTGCTGGAGTACCGGACGCGGGCGCTGGCGACGTGCGCGGAGCAGGGCGTGGACGTGGTGGAGACGGGGCTGTGGGTGCACGCGGGGCTGTTCTCGCTGGTGCTGGTGGCGACGGGCGAGGAGGCGCAGGCGCGGATGGCGCGGGCGGTGGACGCGGTGCTGCGGATGGCGATCGCGGCGGGCGGATCGATGGAGTACTGCCACGGGGCGGGGGTGCGGCTGGCGCACCTGCTGCGGGAGGAGCACGGGGAGGCGGGGGTGGAGGTGATGGGGCGGGTGCGGGGGGCGCTGGGGTTGGGTCGTTAGTCGTTGGTCTCACAACGTTCGCGGAGGGCTTCGTTGAGAGCCTTGTGACTGGCTGTCTGCGGGCCGCCCATCGCCAACGCGAAGACCGGCGACATGAGGCCTCGCACGTCCTCGGCGTGCGTGACGATGACCTTGCCCGCGTCCGACGGCTCGATCGAGAAGATGCGTTCGCCCCGGAAGAACCAGGGAGCCAGGACGTGCCCGTGCCACTTCAGCAGCCTGTTCGGTTCGACCGTGCTCAGTTGCGCGACGAGGTTCATCGCGGGCCTGCCGGGCAGCTGCAGCTTGAGTCGGACGTTCTCGCCCAATTCGACGCGTCCAGTGATGCTGGGGATCTGGGGATTCCACTCGTGATACCGCTCGAAGTCGGTGAGCACGTCCCAGACTCGCTCGGGTGGAGCGGCGACGGCGAATTCAGAGCGATAGAGCGGCATGTCGTTTGATCCTGTCTACGCGCAGTTGCCCGGGATGGCGCGGCGACGGGGCGCGCTTGAGGACTCATGCTAGTGACGGGCGGGGCGGTGGGGCAACTCGTTTCTCGACCAGTGTGGCCAAAGCGGGCGAGCAGCCGCGGATGTCGCGGGGGGATGGACGCGGTGCTGTCGCGGCCGCACCTACTGCGGGAGGAGCACGGGAAGGCGAGGGTGTGGACGGACGGTGCTGCGGACGCGGCCGGCGCAACCGCACTCGACGGGATCGACTAACCACCTGTTCATCGGGCCGAGGGGAGTGTGGGCGTGATCACGGCGGCGGCGGTGCGGGCGTTCCCGATCCCGGAGTCAGCGTGCGTTTCGGGTTTCGGTTTGGGTCGTTCGAAGCTGGATCGAGGCGATGTGGCGGTTGCAGGCGCATCGGGCTGGATCCGGCGGTGCTGACTTCGCCGCAGCGGCCGTCCCCGCCTGAAGGTGGCGACGGCGGTGGCTCGGGCTTGGGAGGCGCAGGAGCCGACGCTGTACCTCGGGTTCCTGGGGCTGCGCGAGGAGGTGGCGGCGCTGACGTCGCGGGCTTCGGCGATCTGCGCGGCGGGCGGGGGGACGGCGATCGAGCAGGACGAGGTGGAGGCGTTCTGGTCGGAGCGGCCCGTGCCGCGGAACGGTTCGCGGAGCGACGGCGCGGGCAGATGGCGGGCAACCGTGGCCGGTAGCAGGGCGATGCTTCGACTACGTGCACGTCTCGCTGCCGGTGTCGGCGGTGCTGGAGTACCGGACGCGGGCGCTGGCGACGTGCGCGGAGCAGGGCGTGGACGTGGTGGAGACGGGGCTGTGGGTGCACGCGGGGCTGTTCTCGCTGGTGCTGGTCGCGACGGGCGATGAGGCGCAGGCGCGGATGGCGCGGGCGGTGGACGCGGTGCTGCGGATGGCGATCGCGGCGGGCGGATCGATGGAGTACTGCCACGGGGCGGGGGTGCGGCTGGCGCACCTGCTGCGGGAGGAGCACGGGGAGGCGGGGGTGGAGGTGATGGGGCGGGTGCGGGGGGCGCTGGGGTTGGGTCGTTAGTCGTTGGTCTCACAACGTGCGCGGAGCGCTTCGTTGAGAGCCTTGTGACTGGCCGTCTGCGGCCGCCCATCGCCAACGCGAAGACCGGCGACATGAGGCCTCGCACGTCCTCGGCGTGCGTGACGAGGACCTTTCCCGGCGTCCGACGGCTCGATCGAGAAGATGCGTTCGCCCCGGAAGAATCACGGAGCCAGGACGTGCCCGTGCCACTTCAGCAGCCTGTTCGGTTCGACCGTGCTCAGTTGCGCGACGAGGTTCATCGCGGGCCTGCCGGGCAGCTGCAGCTTGAGTCGCACGTTCTCGCCCAATTCGACGCGTCCTGAGATGCTGGGGATCTGGGGGTTCCACTCGTGATACCGCTCGAAGTCGGTGAGCACGTCCCTGACTCGCTGGGAGATAAGGGCGACGCCGATTCGAGCGATAGAGCGGCATGACGTTTGATCCATGTCTGCGCAGTTCCCGGATGGCCAGCGCGGGCGCGCTTGATCATGCTAGTGACCGGCGGGGCGGCGGGCAGCCTTTCTGACGTGCTGGCAGCCGGGACGCCAGCGGTCGATGGAGTGCTGCTACGGGGCGCGGGTGCGGCTGGTGCACTTGCTGCGGGAGGAGCACGGGGAGGCGGGGGTGGAGGTGATGCGGCGGGTGACGGGCGCGACACAGAGCGCGCGAGGGGTGTTAGGTGATTGGGCCCGGGGCGAGGGAGTCAATCGCGGTTGAGGACCAGCCGCTCTGCGCTTCCACTCGTTCGACAATGCCCGTTGGTTCATCGATCAGGTTCGCCGAGGTGCTCCGCGGAAGTAAAGACTCGGCACCACCGCTCAGCTCTTCCTGCCAGCGGCGTCGCTTGTCTGCGAGGCGGTCACTGGGATCTTCGTGGAACGGCTTCCACCGCTCGTCCTTCAGCTGGCGTGACTTTGTTCGGTGGCTATCCCCACATGAAACGCCGCTGAAGCGAGGACGCGGCGAAGGATGACGGTGCGTTGGAATTGTGGAAGCAGCGCGAGTTGCTCCATGTCGTCGGTCGTCTTCCATAATGAGTCGCCATCGAGAGACCTCACTGCGGTGAGCGCGAGATCTCCGAGTTCCTCAAAGAACGAGCGCGCGATTTCGGCGGCGCGCTCGTCAAATCCGACTGCCTCCAAGAACGAGCGGGCACAGACATACAGTGCGTCAGAGACTAACAGCGCGTATGCCCGTAGATGGCGTTTGTGGTCAGTAAAGAGCTCGACCATCCAGAACGCCGTGTTGACCAGCGCGTCCGAGGGGCTTTCCTCTCGAGCGGTAGCGACATTTCGCTCGAGCAAATGCAGTCCGCGCTGGCTTTCGTAACGCTGGCCAATCATCTCTGCAATTCGAGCTACGTCGAGGAAGGTCTGCTCGAACGTATGCAGGTCTCCCAGTTCGAACCCTGCCTTTCCAATTCGGTAGATGGCCAAGATGTCGCTCACGCTGGCAGGTGCTCAGAGGCGTCGATCCGACGAGCCCAGGGCGCGAGCTCCTCGGCGAGTAGGACCGCGTAGCCGTGGTCCGGACGCTCCAGAGCGTCGATGGCCATTCCTTCCAGAGTGCGGACCATCGCTTGTAGCTGTGCCTGAGATCCGCTGTGCGTTGCGACTTCGAAGGTGTCGTCCCACTGAGCCGTGAGGAGCGCGAACAGGCGCCTCGGGCTGGCTCGCTGTCCGGGAGTGGTGAGCCACTTATGTATTACCGAGCTGATCTCGCTGCAGACGCGATCCACCAATGCGTATCGACGTGTTCATCGAGTTGCCGCAACTCGAACCCGGGAGCGTCTCCATGAATGCCGCCACGACGCCGCGGCGAGGTCTTCTCGTCGCGATTGGAGGGCTCGGCCGTCCGTGTCAACGGGCTCGGCGGTTACGAACGGGTGGTAGGTTCCCTCGGCCACCTCCTTTTCTTGTTGGCCCACTCGTAGGGCAAGGCTGAAGCCCGTTTGAACTTCAGGAGGATTGATGAAGTCGAGCCAGTCGTTCACGTGGGAACCCGCAGCCCGTTCGGCGAGCGACGACACTAGGCCGCGTCCTCGGAGGTCGCTGATGAGAATCAGCAGTACATAGACATTGAAGACCATGGATGTGGCGATTAGGAGCGCAAACGCAAATGCGGGCCAAGCTTCATCTATTAAGAACTGCGTACGTTGGTCGAGCGGGAAGAGGTTGGCTTGGGGGTATGCCACTCTGACCGCGACCATGGTTCCAACCGCGGTGAGGAGAAAGGACAGGCCTACGGCGCGCACTTGCGCATCGTCGGTGCAGGAAATGGGGGGTGAGCTGCGCGCTGCATCAGATGCAGTCTGAAGCCGCGGAGCGGGAGAGGCGCGCCGCCTGCTTCGAGCGTCGAGAGTCCGGGTTTGATTAGCAGGCGCAGCGGTCGGTTTAGAACCGGAGCTCTTCGGGGTCGTGGGGGTAGGGGTCGCGGTCTTCGGGGGGGTAGACCTCGCGGGAGCCGCCGCCCTCGGCGGGGCCGACGACGCCCTGCTCTTCGAGCAGGTCGACGAGGCGGGCGGCGCGGGGGTAGCCGATGCGGAGGCGGCGCTGGAGGAGCGACGTGCTGATGCGGTTGTGCTCGTACGCCAGCTCCTTCGCCTTCTCGAGCATGTCGTCGGAGGCGCCCTCCTGCTCGAGCTCGAGCTTGGCCTCCTCGTAGAGGTTGTCGAAGACGGGGCGCTCGATGTCGGAGAAGCGCTCGCTGGTCCAGAAGTCGACGAGGCGCTCGATCTCCTCGTCGGAGACGAAGACGCCCTGGAGGCGGCGGGGCTTTGCGGCGTCGGGGGCCATGTAGAGCATGTCGCCGCGGCCGAGGAGCTTCTCGGCGCCGCCCATGTCGAGGATGGTGCGTGAGTCGATCTGGGAGCTGACGGCGAAGGCGATGCGCGTCGGGAAGTTGGCCTTGATGAGGCCGGTGATGACGTCGACGGAGGGGCGCTGGGTGGCGACGACGAGGTGGATGCCGGTGGCGCGCGCGAGCTGGGCGAGGCGGCAGATCTGGCGCTCGACCTCGAAGGGGGCGGCCATCATCAGGTCGGCGAGCTCGTCGATGATGACGATCCAGTACGGGAGCTTGTCGTTGGCGCGGGGGCTGCGGTTGTAGCCATCGATGTTGCGGACGGCGATGGCGGCGAACTTTCGGTAGCGGGACTCCATCTCGTGGATGACGGCCTGGAGCGTGCCGACGACCTTGTCCATCTCGACGACGATGTTGGAGAAGGCGAGGTGGGGGATGGGGGCGAAGGACGAGAGCTCGACGCGCTTGGGGTCGATCATCACCATGCGGACCTCGGCGGGGGAGGCGTGCATGAGGATGCAGGAGATGATGGAGTTCATGCAGACGGACTTGCCGGAGCCGGTGGAGCCGGCGATCAGCAGGTGGGGCATCTTGGCGAGGTCGGCGACGATGGCCTCGCCGGCGACGGACTGACCGAGGGCGACGGTGAGCTTCGACTTGGAGGCCTGACGCTGGAACGCGGGGCTCTGGACGACGCTGCGGAGCGTGACGAGCGACTTCGACGCGTTGGGGACCTCGATGCCGAGGACGGGCTTGCCGGGGACGGGCGCCTCGATGCGGATGGAGGGGGCGGCGAGGGCGAGGGCCATGTCGTTGGCGAGCGAGGTGATCTGCTGGACGCGGACGCGGGTGCGGGAGACCTCCTCGGTGCGGGTCTTCTGCACGCCGTCCTTATCGATGACGGGCTTGCCGTCCTTGTCGCGCTCGATGAGGGTGCGGGTCTTGATCTCCCAGCCGGGCTCGATGCCGAACTGGGTGACGGTGGGGCCCTCGTTGATCTGGACGACCTTTGCATCGACGCCGAAGCTGGCGAGGGTCTCCTCGATGAGGGACGCGCGCTGGGCGTTGTCGACGGCGCCGTCGGCCTGGGGGGCCTTGTCGGCGAGGATGTCCATGGCGGGGAGCTGCCAGCCGTCGCGGGAACGGCGGTTGCCGCGATCGTCCATCGTGACGCCGCCGGTGGTGTCGTCTTCGTCCTCGGCGTCGGGTTCGGGGAACATTTCGGCCTGCACGGGCTCGGCTGCGGGCTCTGCGCCGTCTTCCTCATCGACGTCGAGGGTGGCGCCGCGGGTGCGGGCCCACATGGTCGAATCGATGGGCATTCTGGGCGAGCCCTGCGGCTGGGGGCGCGTAGGGAAGACGAACTCGAAGGCGGAGCGGGTGGCGGTGGCGACGCGCGTCGGGATGTGCCAGCTCCACGCGGTGCGGGTGGCCTCGGGTGCGTTGCGGGCGATGGTTGCGGCGCCTTCAGGCCACGTGACGGCGAAGGCGGCGACGCCGATGAGGAGCCAGACGAGCACGCCGATCGGGTTGCGGACGATCTGGTGACCGAGATCGCCGCCGGCGGTGTGGCCGGCGAGGGAGACGTCGCCGAGGGACCACGCGGGGTGGAAGAAGCCGAAGAAGCCGACGAGGAAGAGGCCGGAGAGGAGGCCGATGGCCCAGGGCTTCCAATCGGCCCAGAGCTTCGCCTGCTCGTCGCGGATGACGAGCCAGCCGGCGTAGAGGAGGAGGCCGATCCAGGCGAAGATGAGCAGGCCGAAGGTCTCGACGAAGCGGTTGCGGGTGTCGGCGAGGCCGGAGGTGAACGGTACGAGCCAGGGGATGGCGAGCAGGGCGAGGAGGATGAGGCCGACGCCGATGCTCTCGCGGCGGATGAGGAGGTCGTGGACGGTGGCGTAGGCGGACTGGCCGCTGCGGCGCTTGCCGACGGCTTTGACGGGGGCTTTGGCGCGGCTACGTGCCGGCTTCGGGCGCGTCCTTGCGGCCACCGATCAGACCTCCATGGCGACGGGCAGCACCATGGGGCGCCGCCTCGTTTCATCGTACAGGAACTTCGCGAGGCCGTCCTTCACCTGCGTGTGGACGGCGCCCCACTCGACGATGTGGTCGGCGCCCTGCAGCGACTTCACGACCTGCTCGCGGGCGCGCTCGATCAGGTCTTCGCTCTCGTCCATGTCGACAAAGCCGCGTGAGACGACCTCCGGGCGGCCGGCGATGCGGCCGGTCTGCTTATCCATGGCGACGATGACGACGACCATGCCGTCGGAGGCGAGGTGCTTGCGGTCGCGGAGGACGACGTGGTCGATGTCGCCGACGCCGAGGCCGTCGACGTAGACGTAGTCGGCGTCGACGCGCTCGCCGAAGTTGGCGCCGGCGTCCGTGAGCTCGAGCACGTCGCCGTCGGTCATGATGAACGTGTCGGTGCCCTGGTTGAGCGATTCGGCGACCTGCGCGTGCAGCACCATGTGGCGGTACTCGCCGTGGACGGGGACGAAGTAGCGCGGGCGGACGAGCGCGTGGACGATCTTCAGCTCTTCCTGCGCCGCGTGGCCGCGGACGTGCACGTCGGCGATGCGGTTGTAGAGGACGCGCGCGCCGAGCTTGAAGAGGTTGTCGACGGTGCGGTGGACGAGGGCCTCGTTGCCGGGGACGGCGGAGGCGGAGAGGATGACGGTGTCGCCCTCGACGATCTTCACGTGCTGGTGGTCCTGGTTGGCCATGCGGGTGAGGGCGGAGGTCGGCTCGCCCTGGCTGCCGGTGGTGATGATGGTGAGCTGCTCGAGCGGGACGCTCGGGAGTTCGCGCAGGTTGACGAGCATGCCCTCCGGGGCGCGCAGGTAGCCGCGCTCGATGGCCATGTTGACGTTGTCGATCATGCTGCGGCCGGTGATGAAGACGCGGCGCTGGCAGCGCTCGGCGGCGTCGAAGACCTGCTGCACGCGGGCGATGAGCGAGGCGAACGTCGTGACGATGACGCGCCCGTCGGCCTTGGCCATGAACTGGAACAGCGAGTCGCCGACGATCTGCTCGGACGGGGTGTAGCCGGGGACCTCGGCGTAGGTGGAGTCGCCGCAGAGGAGGAGGACGCCGTCATCGCCGAGCTGGGCGAGACGGGCGAGGTCGGTCGACTGGCCCATGACGGGCGTGTGGTCGAGCTTGAAGTCGCCGGTGTGGACGCAGGTGCCGAGTGGCGTGTGGATGGCGTAGCCGACGGAGTCGGGGATGCTGTGGGCGACCTGGAACGGCTCGACGGTGAATGGTCCTTCCTGCACGGAGTCGCCGGGGCGGATCTCGCGGAGGTCGGTCGAACCGAGGAGGCGTGCCTCCTTGAGCTTTACGGTGATCAGTCCGTGCGCCAACGGCGTGGCGTACACGGGAGCGTTGATCTGGCGCAGGATGTAGGGGAGGGCGCCGGTGTGGTCCTCGTGGCCGTGGGTGATGAAGATGGCGCGCAGGTTCTTCTTGTTCTCGAGGAGGTAGCTGACGTTGGGGATGACGAGGTCGACGCCGAGCATCTCCTCCGAAGGGAACATGAGTCCGCAGTCGACGGCGATGACGTCGTCGCCGTACTCGAAGAGCATCATGTTCTTGCCGATCTCGCCGAGGCCACCGAGTGGGATAACGCGGAGCGGGGTATCTGCCATAGCTTCCTTTACAGGAGCCGCATCTGCTGCGGCTCGCCTTGCGGTTGTTCGGCCGGTTTGGCCGCCGGCGCCGGCTTTGTTGAGAGGTGTGCGGGCACGCGCTCGGTCTTCGCGTCAGACGCGGGCGCCGACTGCGCGGCTGCGACCGCGGCTCCGGCGAGCGTCTTCGCGAGGAAGTCGGGCAGGCGCTTGAAATCGGCCTCGATGACGGCGCGCAGGCTGCCCTGGTGCAGGGCGGCGGCGGGGTGATACATCGGCACGACGACCTGGTCGCCCTTGCGGCGCGGCTGGCCGTGGACGCGGCTGATCGACTCGCCGGGGAAGTAGCGCTGCATGGAGTGGCGGCCGAGCGTGACGATGACTTTCGGCGCGATCGCTTCCACCTGCGCGTCGAGGTACTTCTTGCAGGCGGCGATCTCGTCCGCCTGGGGATCGCGGTTGTTCGGCGGGCGGCACTTCACGACGTTGCCGATGAAGACGGACTTGCGGTCGAGGTTGATCGAGCGGAGGAGCTCGTCGAGGAACTTGCCGGAGGCGCCGACGAAGGGGCGGGCCTGCTGATCCTCGTAGAAGCCGGGGCCCTCGCCGATGAACATGATGTCGGCGTCGGCGTTGCCCTCGCCGGGGACGGCGTGGGTGCGGCCGCGGCAGAGGCCGCAGTCGGTGCAGGA
The DNA here is from genome assembly GCA_963843685.1 of uncultured Chloroflexia bacterium. Classification (GTDB taxonomy): domain Bacteria; phylum Chloroflexota; class Dehalococcoidia; order DSTF01; family JACRBR01; genus DASQHL01. The sequence goes on along the minus strand of CAWJLO010000010.1, from coordinate 154,381 downwards.
CGAGACCTGCTTCGCGATCAGGGCGAGGGCGCGGCGCTTCTCGGTGGCATCCATGCTCATGCTCTCTCCATTATGGGGCGCTGACGGAGCGCCCTGAGGGTGGTGTAGAAGATCTGGGCGGAGAGGGCGAGGGCGGTGAACCCGTAGATCGCCTTCAGCGCGCCCGAATCGAGCCCGTTGGCGAGCAGCGAGGCGCTGAACGCCGCGACGACGGCCAGTGGCACGACCCAGATCACCGTTTCGATATCGACCGTCTCCTGCCGCAGGTTCGTGACCGTCCCGAAGAGGCCGGTGCACACGATGACCGTCAGCGACACGCCCTGCGCGACCTTCTGCGGATCCTCGTTGGCGGCGACGTGGGCCAGCCCGAAGATCACGATCGCCGGCACGAAGATCGCGCCGCCGCCGACGCCCAGCATGCCGGCGAGCACGCCGCCGGCGAGGCCGAACGCGGTGGCGATCAGCAGGCCCGCCGCGCCTCCCTGCGGCGTGCCGGCCGAGACGTGCCAGACGAGCTGGCGGAACGCGACGAAGAGGAGGAATGTCCCGAAGAGCAGCCTGAGCTGCAGCGCGGGCACCCTCACCATCGTCCGCGCCCCCACGTAGACGCCGACCACGGCGCCCGGTGCGAGGGCGAGCACGAGCCGCCAGTCGATGTTTCCGGCGTGCCAGTAGCCGGCGACGCCGGAAGCCGCGACGAACGTAATGATGGCGAGGGACGTGCCGTGGGCGCGGTGCTGGCTCAGATGGAGCCGACCCGTGAGGAGGGGCACCATGATGGCGCCGCCACCCACGCCCGTGAGACCGCTGAACGACCCACCCGCAACGCCCGTGAGGGCCGAGTGGAGCGCGCGCGCTCCCGGCTGTCGTAACCTCGCCACCGTTGGGGGGAGCATATCATATGTCGGGAGCGAGGTGGTGCAGGTGATCGAGCGGGTGATCGGAATGTGGGTGGGGTGACATAAGGTGGAGCGCTGCTCTTACGGGGGCCTCATGAAGCGGTCATAGGCATGGTCCTCCGAACGTCTGCTGGAAGATATGGCCGGGAAAGCGCGCTTCGTTCAACTCGACCGTGATCTCGCAGACGGTGAATCCTTCCATTCGATCGACTGTAGCGGGGGGAGGCGGATGTATGTCAGATGATGGGATGGTGACGTCTACGGCGGCTCCTTCAAGAGGGACCTGCTCAGAGACCGCCCACTATCGATCAGGCGACCACCGCTGCATCTGGCGACCGTGTTCTGCTCTGGTGCCGGCGCGACGCACCAGTACTGGTACATGGGGCTGCTCCCCGCGTGGAACCCCGACAGAGTCACGGCCGAACTCTTGCAGCCCGGCCCGACGTACGAGAACCGCAGGGTAATAACCTCGCCGGAGTGATAGGTGCGGCCAATGGGAGAGGCACCGGCGAGGGATACAGATGCGCCATTCCCGCAGACGTCTGCAACCGGCGCGGATGCTCCGGGGAGAGGCTGAGTTGGACTTGCTGGGACGCTGGCCGAAGGGGGCGCCGAGCGAGCCGCTCCAGGTCGCGCAGGAAGTCCTGCGCGGAGTCAGCCGGAATCGCGCGGCCGTCCTGCGTCACATCGGGCCGGATCGCTAGGCCGACGACCTGACCGCACTGCGTAAAGACCGGGCCGCCTGACGTCCCGGCGGGAAACCTAATATCTGTTTCGAGCACCCTCAGTGCCCCTTCCTGCCGAATGGCCGAGAAGATGCCAGCGGAGCTGGCGGGCTCGCCCGGTGTGTCCGGGCCGAATCCAAGTGCAAGCAGGCGGCGTCCTGGAGTGAGTGCGCTCACATAACCCCAATTGACGGCCGGTGCTCCCAGGGTCGGAGTCTCTATCAATGCGAAGATCCCTAGAGAGACCGCGACGACGTGACCATCAGTTGCTTGGCCGTTGAGCCCCACAGTTACCGGGTCGCCCTCTTGAACTGGAATCGCGCTCGTAAAGACCAAGTCGTTGCCCACGACCACGCCAGACGCGACCGTACCGCCTGCCGCAACGCGCGCAACCGACGGTCCTACGAGCGCGAAGGCTGTCTCGTCGGTGCAGGTTGGCGTGGGGGTTGCGACAGGCGTCGATGTAGCGATGATCTCAGTCGCGGTTGGTGAGCTCTTCGAGGAGCCAGAACACGCGCTCCCGAGGATCGTGACCGAGATGACGATAACGAAGAGGAATCGATCCAGAGAAAGGTTAGACCCTCGCATCGCGGCAGATCATAGGCCGTGACAAGCTTGCTGGCAACGAGCGCTGGTGGGTCTCGACGAGAGGCGCCACCCCACGAGTGCGTGCTCGGCTCAACCCACATTGATCTCGTCGTCGAGGCCGAGGATGGCGCGGGCGCGGACGAAGTCCTTGTAGCGGACCTGCAGCTCGTAGTTGGGCGGGGCGTACATGACGATGCTCGTCCGTTTCAGGGCGGAGGGGATGCCCTCGCTCTCCAGTGTGCTCTGCCAGAGACCGGTAACGCCGTCGGGGCCCTCGGCGATCGTCACGAGGCGTTCGGGGTCGGGCGGCGGGTCGTCGTCCGGGCCGATGAGGCGCTTCGCGAGCCAGCGGAGGGGGTTCATGCGGTCAGCGTACCTCGCACCACCGCGCAAGTCGCTATCGTGACTCCTCGTAGATCTTGAGCATGAGGTCGGCGGCGCGGGAGAGGGCGCGGCGGTCGGCGGCGGGGAGCGCGGCGAGGTGGCGGGCGAGGAATGCGGCGCGGCGGTCGCGGCCCTGCTCGATCATGCGGCGGCCCTTTGGCGTGGCGATGATGCTGGAGACGCGCCTGTCGGCGGCGGGGCTGGTGCGCGTGACGAGCTTCTGCTGCTCGAGCGCGGCGACGATGCGGGTCATGGTGGGCGGGGAGACCTGCTCCATGTGGGCGAGCTCGCCGAGGGTGTGCGGGGTGCCGAAGGCGACGCAGGAGAGCGCGGAGAGCTGGGGGGCGGAGACGCCGGTGGCGTCGTCCTCGCGGCGGATGCGGCGCATGAGGTGGAGGGCGGCGGAGTGGAGGCGGATGGCGAGGTCGTCGACGTCTGGCGATGTGGTGTCGGGCACTTGACGGGGCTCCTTCGCGCGAGTAAGTTAGCTGCTGCAACTAATTATACAGGAAGCGGGACGCGGGAAGCGAGACGCGGGAGGTGGTCCGATGGCGACCCTGGATGAGCTGTTCGAGGCGGTGGTGGAGGATGATGTCGGGCGGGTGAGGGCGCATCCTGGGTGGGGATGCGGGGCTGGCGCGGGCGAAGGGGGAGGACGGGATCACGGCGGCGCAACTGGCGCGGTACCTGGGGCGGGGGGCGGTGCTGGAGGCGCTGATCGAGGCGGGGCCGGCGCTGGACGTGTTCGAGGCGGCGCAGCTGGGGCGGACGGCGCGGGTGGGGGAGCTGCTGGACGCGGATCCCGGGCTGGCGCGCGCGTACTCGCCGGACGGGTTCACGGCGCTGCACTTCGCGGCGTACTACGGCAGCCCGGAGACGGTGGCGCTGCTGGTCGAGCGGGGGGCGGACGTCGAGGCGGTGACGAAGAACTTCCTCAGCAACATGCCGCTGCACGCGGCGGCGGCGGGGCGGGGGCCGGCGCTCGAGACGTGCGAAGTGCTGGTGCGGGCAGGGGCGGACGTGAACGCGAAACAGCACGGGGGGTTCTCGGTGCTGCACACGCCGGCGCATCACGGCGGGCTGGCGATGGCGGAGCTGTTCCTGGCGCACGGGGCGGATGCGTCGGCGAAGAACGACGAGGGGAAGACGCCGGTGGACGTCGCGCGGGAGCAGGGGCACAGCGAGCTGGCGGCGCGGCTACGGGTGGCGGCGCGTCGGTCGGGCTAACGCCGGGCGCCGAGGAACGAGTTGGCCTCGACGAGTTTCGCCAGCAGGATGCCGAGGAAGTAGAGGACGACGATCGGAATCATCACGACGATCATCGTGATCGGGTCGATCGAGGGCGTGACGACGGCGGCGAGGACGGCGGCGGCGACGATGGCGTAGCGGGTCCAGCCCAAGAGCTTCTTCGACGTGACGATGCCGATCTTGGCGAGGCCCATGATGACGAAGGGCATCTCAAAGACGAGGCCGGTGATCAACAGCAGGCGCGTGACGGTGTCGATGTAGGTCTGCACGCCGATGGTCGGCTCGACGTCGCTGGTGTTGGGCTTGAGCAGGAAGCGGAGGGCCGGCGGCAGCTCGAGGTAGTAGCCGAAGGCCATGCCGAGCAGGAACATGAAGCTGGCGCCGATGACGATGGGGTAGAGCCAGCGGCGCTCCTGCTTCGTGAGGCCGGGCGCGACGAAGGCGAGGATCTCGTACATGATGACGGGCATGGCGATGGCGACGCCGAGGAGGAGCGAGACGCGGAAGTAGGTGCTCCAGTAGTCGAGGAGCTGGAACTGGTGGAGCTTGAAGCCGGGGACCTGGTCCTGGCCGGGCTTGACGAGGAAGTGGATGGTGTACTTCGTCAGCGGCCAGATGGAGACGAGCACGCCGACGATGAGGGCGGCGGCGCTGATCATGACGCGCGTCCGCAGCTCCTGGAGGTGCTCGATGATGGTGAGGACCTTCTCGTCGGAGCGGTCGTTGGCTGCGCCGGCGGTGGCCGTCATCGGGGATCCTGCGCGGGCTCGGGCGACGGGGCGGCGCCGTTCGAGGGCGGATCAGCCGACCGGAAGGGCGCGACCGGGTCGGCGGGTGACGGCGGGTCGGCGATGTCGCGCCATTCGGGTGCGGGCTGAGGCGCGGTGTTTGGCGCAGGGCCGCCGGGGGATGTCGAGGCGGCGGGGGTGGACGGGGGCAGCGTCAGGGCGGCGGAGGCGTCGGATTGGGCGCCGCGGACGGCGTCTGTGATCGACTTGCTGGCGTCCGTCAGGCCCTGGCCGATCTCTTTCCACTCGCTGCGCTCGCCGGCGGTCTCCTTCTCGAAGTCCTGGATGACGTCGTTGAACTCGGCGGCGATGGCACCGGTGTACTTGCGGATCTCGCGGATGGTGCGGGCGATGTCGGCGGCGAGCTTGGGCAGCCGCTCGGGGCCCACGAAGATGAGGGCAACGACGAGAATGACGAGCAGTTCCGCGGGGCCGACGCCGAAGAAGTTCATACCAGCATGAATTGTACGCCGGGGCGGATTGGAACCCAATCAGCGAGGGCGCGCTACGCAGGCATGAAGACGCCGCCTTCGAGGTGAAGGCGGCGTCTGATGAGTCCGGATTCGGGTGTGGCTACTCGTCGTCGACGCCGAGGTCCTTGAGGTAGTCGACGGCGTCCTGGACGGTGGCGATCTTCTCGGCGTCCTCGTCGGAGATCTCCAGCGTCTTGCCGTCCTTGGAGAACTCCTCCTCCATGGACATGATCAGCTCGACGAGGTCGAGGGAGTCGGCGTTGAGGTCCTCCACGAAGGAGGCGCTGGGGACGACCTGATCCTCTTCGACGCCGAGCTGGTCGACGATGATCTTGCGCACCCGTTCGAAGACAGTAGCCACTGGAACGTACTCCTCTGTGCGGCCGCGCCGCCGGGTTGATCGCGTTTACCGTGCGAGTGACAGGCTGACCGAGCCCAGAACCCCGTTAACGAACTTCGCCGAGTTGTCGCTGCCGAAACTCTTGGCGAGTTCTACGGCTTCGTTTATGGCCGCCCGGATGGGCGCCCCATTATTCATCAGGATCTCCCGGATGGCAAGACGAAGGACGTTACGGTCGACGGCGCTGAGCTGGTCGACAGGCCACTGCGGCGCGGCGCGGCGGATGATGTCGTCGATCTCTTCGCGCTGCTCCAACACGCCTTCGACGAGCTCCAGGGCGAAGCTGCTCTGTGCCTCGGACAGGTTGGCCTCGGCGCAGAGGCGTACGACGGACGTGAGCGTGTCGTGACCGGAGACGTCGCCCTCGTACAGCGCCTGGAGGGCGGCGACGCGGGCTTTGCGGCGGGGGTTGGCGGCCATCAGTACATCACCAGTCCGCCGTCGACGGTCAGCACGTGGCCGGTGACGTACGCCGCCTCGTCGGAGGCGAGGAAGACGGCGGCGGGCGCGACGTCCTCGGGCTTGCCGGTGCGGCCGAGCGCGACCATGTGCATGATTTCGTCACGTTGCTGTTGCGTAAGGCCGGACGTCATCTCGGTGTCGATGAATCCCGGCGCGATGACGTTGGCGGTGATGTTGCGGGAGGCGATCTCCTTGGCGATCGATTTCGTGAAGCCGATGATGCCGGCCTTGGCGGCGGCGTAGTTGGCCTGGCCGGCGTTGCCGACCATGCCGGCGACGCTGCTGACGGAGATGATGCGGCCGTAGCGCTGGCGCACCATCGGACGGACGGCGGCTTTCGTCACGTGGAAGGTGCCCTTGAGGTTCGTATCGATCACCCTGTCCCACTCTTCCTCCGACATGCGGAGGATGAGATCGTCGGCGGTGACGCCGGCGTTGTTGACAAGGATATCAAGCCGACCGAAGGCGCCGATCGTGCCTTCGACGAGCGCGGCCGCGGCGGCCGGATCGGAGACGTCGCCGGGGAGCGCGACGGCGCCCTCGCCGATGAGCTTGACGGCCTCGTCCGCGGCGGCGGCGTTCGAGGCGTAGTTGACGGCGACGCGGGCGCCGTGAGCGGCGAGCGCCATCGCGATGGCGCGGCCGATGCCGCGGGAGCCGCCGGTGACGAGCGCGCACTTGCCGGTGAGGTCAAACAGGCGATTCATGAGGTGAGCGACGCCACGCCGTTGACGTTGCGTGTTTCGACGCCGGATGCGATGCGCTTGATGAGGCCGCTGAGCACGCGGCCGGGTCCGATTTCGACGAACGTCTTCGCGCCCTGCGAGGCCATGTACTCGACGCACTGCACCCAGCGGACGGGGTGCGTCAGCTGGAAGAGCAGCTCGTTGCGGATGGCCGCCGGATCGCTCATCGGACGGCCGCTGTCGTTCGCGACGACGGGTATCGACGGAGCGGCGATCTCCGTGCCGTCCATCGCCTTCGTCATGCCGATGACGGCGGACTGCATGAGCGAGGTGTGAAACGCGCCGCCGACGTCGAGCGGGATCGCGCGCCGGGCGCCGCGCTCGGAAGCGAGGGCGCAGGCCTTCGTAACGGCGTCCTTCGTGCCGCCGATGACGAGCTGCGCGGGAGAGTTGATGTTGCACAGTTCGGCGCCGGTCTCCGCGCAGATGGCCGCCATCGCGCTCTCGTCGAGGCCGAGCACGGCTGCCATGCCGCCCGGGTTGGCGTCGGCGGCCTCCTGCGTGAGACGGCCGCGCACTTCGACGAGGCGCAGGCCGTCGTCGAAGTTCAGCGCGCCGGCGGCGGTCAGCGCCGTGTACTCGCCCAGGCTGTGGCCGGCGACGAACGCCGGACTCTCTGTCAGTGCGCCTGCCTCGCGGGCGACGGCGAGGCAGGCGAGGCTCGTCACGTAGATCGCGGGCTGCGAGTTGAACGTCTTGCCCAGCTCGGCGTCGGACCCCTCGAAGCAGAGCGCGCTGATGGGGCGGCCGAGCACCGAATCGGCGCGGTCGAAGAGGTCACGGGCCACGGGCCAGGCGTCGTAGAGGTCGCGGCCCATGCCGGACTCCTGCGAGCCCTGGCCCGGAAACACCCATGCTACAGACGCGTCAGCCACGAGCACGCCCGGCATGGAACATTGCGGGAGTCGGGATGGGGGTCACTACTCGGAGGCCTTCGGGCCCTTCACTTCGACGGCGGCGACGCCCTTGTAGAAGCCGCAGCTCGGGCAGGCGGTGTGGGGGAGGCGCGCACTGTGACATTGCGGGCAGCGGGCGAGGCTGGCCGGCTTGAGAGCCAGGTGGCTGCGGCGCTTGCCCTGGCGGGCCTTCGGATACTTGCGCTTTGGCAGTGGTGGCAACGGCGTTGGGCTCCTCTCAGATTTCGCGCGCCAGTCTAACAGACGGCCCGGCGAAACACGAACGGCGGCGCTCAGCCCAGCTTGAGCTCCCCGAGCCGGGACCAGCGCGCGTCGACCTGCTGGCGGGTGCAGGCGTGCGCGTCGTCACGCAGCTCTTCGCCGCACTCGGGACACAAGCCGGCGCAGTTTTCGTCGCAGAGCGGCGCCATGGGGAGTGCCATCGACCAGTACTGCCGCACCGGCTCCGAGAGATCGATCATGTGGCGCTCGTCGATCCGGTAGACGTCCTCGATGCCTTCTTCGAGGTCTACGTGCGCGCCGGTGTGCACGTCGATCGACGGGTAGTACATCTCGTCGAAATCGACGCGCACGTCGAAGATCGACGGCTTGAGGCAGCGGCTGCAGACGTCCGAGGAAGTGCCGGACATGCGCGCGCGGACGAGGATGCCTTTCGGCGTGCGGTCGAAGCGCACGTGTCCCGTGAAATGATGCGGCTCGCCATCGATCCGTACGTCGTCGTCGATATCGTACTCGCGGATCGCGCCGGTCGTTTCCTGGAGGAGGGAGGAGGCGTTGAACTGCATGGGAGACCCACCTCGGGGGCAGATCCAGCGTAACGAGCGGGCCGCGGGGGCGTCAATCGGATTGGCGCTTGTACGAGACGGCGGCCATGAGCCTATAATCGCTCGACGTCCTGACCGAGGCGAAGAGACAAACCACCTCCCCGCGCGCGGAGGTGCGGCGCCCGCCGCACCGCGACGGACGCCGCTGTGGAAGGGCCAATGACGGTGGCGATCGTTTCCATGACGCAGTTCTCCGATCTGTGGAAGCTCCAGGAGATCGACTCCGCGCTCGACGCGCGCCGTGGGTCGCTGGATGATGCCGAGTCGCGGCTGGGTGAGACGGAAGAGTTGATCGCGGTACGCGCGCGCGCGGAAGAGCTGCGCGAAGAGTTGCGAGGTGCGCAGACCGCACAGAAAGACGTCGAGATCGAGGCTGACGATCTGAAGGCGAAGATCGCGCCGCAGGAGGCGAAGCTCTACAGCGGCGCGATCAAGAATCCCAAAGAGTTGAAGGATCTCCAGGCCGACATCGACCAGCTCAAGCGGCACCTGTCGACGGTGGAAGACCGCGACCTGGAGGCCCTCTCCGCGGTCGAGGCGGCGGAGGCGGAATCGCGCGCGGCGGAGGCCGAGCTGGCCGTGATGGAGGCGGCGTGGCGTGAAGAACAGGCCGAGCTGACGGCGCGCGGCGGGCAGCTCCGCGAAGAGATCGCGGCATACGAGCTTGAGCGGGACGAGATGGCGGCCGGCGTCGACAAGGCGCTCCTGCTGACGTACGACCGGCTGCGGAAGGCGCACCAGGGCCGCGGCGTGGCAAAGCTCGACCGCAACCTCTGCCTGGGCTGCCGCATCTCGCTTCCGACGGCGATCGTCAACCGCGCGCGGGGAGGCAATACGCTCGTGCAGTGCCCCAACTGCGAGCGCATCCTCGTCGCATGACGACATAATGATATGAGGGCTATCGGTTACTTCCGTGAGTCCACCGCGCGCGAGGAGACGCTCGCGCAGCAGAACAAGGCGTTCCTGGAGTTCTGCGAGCGCGAGGGCTACGAGGTCGCCGGCACCTTCGTGGATAGCCCCAGCAGCAACGGCCACGCGCCTGGATTCCGCCAACTTCTCTCGTACCTGCGCGAGCGCGACAAGGGGTTCGTGGTGGTCGTGGTGCCGCGCATCGAATCGCTGGGCAACGACGTGCGGGATGCGGCGCTCCGCTACTTCCAGCTCGAAGGCCTGGGCGCGCAGGTGGCGGCGATGCAGGGGGCGGCCGACGCAACGTCGGAGCTGATGACGGCGTGGAACGCGCAGGAGGCGGGGAGCAACCTCAGCGACCGCGTGCGCGCGGCGATGCGCCGCAAGGCGGTCAAGGGAGAGGTGCTGGGCAGGCCGCCGTACGGATATAAGGTGGGGAACCGGCGGCGCCTGGAGTTGATCCCGGAGGAGGCGGTCGTCGTCCGCTACATCTTCCGCCTCTACCTCAACGAGAACATGGGCATCCGGCTGATCGCGCGCCGGCTGAACGAGGAGGGGCTGAAGACGCGGCGCGGCGGCAACTGGAGCATGGTCAGCATCCGCGACATCCTGCGCAACCGGGTGTACCTCGGCACGTACTCGCGTTTCGGCGTGAAGGTGCCGGGGAGTCACACGCCGCTCGTTTCGTCTGAAGACTTCCGGCTGGTGCAGGACCGGCTGAGCGCCCGGCGCACGAGCCAGTCGCCGCGGGTGTCGTCGCAGTTTCTCCTCTCGGGCCTCGCGCACTGCGGACAGTGCGGCAACAAACTGATCGGCGTGAGCCGGAAGCAGGCGTGGAAGCGCCGGAGCGGCGAGCAGGTCTCCAACTCTTACCGGTACTACCAGTGCGAGTCTCGGACGAACCAGAGCGTGTGCGGCTACCACACGCGGCGCGCTGACGACCTGGAGACGCAGGTGCGGGAGGTCCTGTCGGACACGTTTGCCGCGGGCACCACGTTCCCGCAGGCGGGTGACGAAGGGGCCGTGCTGGCGGAGCAGGAGCAGGAGCGCGAGCGGCTGCGATCGCGTCTGCGTTCCATCGACCGGCGGCTGGAAGGCTACGTGGACTCCGCGGCCAAGGGCCGGTTGAGCACGGAGAAGATGCGCAAGCTCAGCGTCGCCGCCGCGGGCGACCGGCTGGCGGTGGAGGACTCGCTGGAGGCTGTGGACCGTCGCATCAGCGAGCACGTGGACGCGACGGAGCGTAAGCGGGTGCGAGAGCGGGACGTCGCGCGGCTGCTCGACGACTGGCAGGATCTGCCGTTCAGTGAGCGCTACAGCGGGCTGCGCGACGCGATCAGCCGCATCACCGTGAGCGACGACGTTATCAAGATCTCCCTCCGGGCCTGACTTGGCGGCCAAGAGCGTCACCGTGGACGCCGGTGCTGACGCGGCGCTCGCGGCGCTGGACCGCTACGCCGTGCAGCAAGGCGCCACGATTGAGCGGGCGCCGCTGCAGAACGGCACGCGCGTGCGGCTGCGGATGGCGTCCGGCGTTGCGGGTGTCAACGTCTATCCGTCGAAGGGCGGCGGCTGCAAGCTGGTGTTCGATCAGCCGGAGAGCGACGTCGCCGACGAGATCGCCGCGCTGCTTTCGAGCCGGCCGTCCGCGGTGAAGGCGGGGAAGAGCGCCGGCAGCGCGGTCGGGCCGGTGCTGGCGGACGCCGCGTGCTGGATCGGCAGCGACGAGAGCGGCAAGGGCGATTACTTCGGCCCGCTCGTGGTCGCGGCGGTCGCGCTGACCTCCGACAACTGGCGCGTGCTGGACGAGTTGGGCGTCCAGGACAGCAAGAATCTCACCGACGCGCGTGCCACGTCGCTTGCCGCCGAGATCAAGGCGGCGTTTCCGCACGAGGTGATCGCGATCATGCCGCCGCGCTACAACGAGCTGTGGACGAAGATGGGCAACGTGAATCGCGTGCTGGCGTGGGCGCACGCGCGGGCGATCGAGAACGTGGCGGCGCTTGAGCCGCGCGCGGTGGCGGCGGTGGCGGACCAGTTCGGCGATGAGTCGTTGATCCGCGACGCGCTGTTCAAGAAGGGACGGGAGCTCCGGCTGGTGCAGATGCCACGGGCCGAGCGCGACCCGGCCGTGGCGGCGGCGTCGATCCTGGCGCGGGCGGAGTTCTTGCGGCGGCTGGACCAGATCGGCAGGCGCGTGGGCGTGCGGCTGCCGAAGGGCGCGTCGGCGGCGGTGGAGGCGGCGGCGCGGGCGCTCGTGTCGTCCGGGGGGGCGGGGGTGCTGGACGAGGTGGCGAAGGTGCACTTCAAGACGACGCAGCGGGTGGTGTAGGCGCGTATACTGCGGCTGCCAGCGGGCCGGGTGGCCGCTCCTCGTTTCGGCGGGGGGAGGAAAGTCCGAACTCCACAGGGCAGGGTGCCGGCTAACGGCCGGGCGTCGCGAGGCGACGGAAAGTGCCACAGAGACATACCGCTGGATCGGCCGGCGGCGGGCCGCGGTCCCTCGGAAACGCAGGGGGACGATCGCGGCGCGGGGCCGGCCGATCCAGTAAGGGTGAAATGGTGCGGTAAGAGCGCACCGGCGTCGTGGAGACACGACGGCCGGGCAAACCCCACCCGGAGCAAGGCTACATAGGGGACCGTTCCGCTTCGGCGGATAAGGGCGGCCCGTCCGAGAGTCCCGGGTCAGCCGCTCGAGCCGGTGGGCAACCGCCGGCCCAGATAGATGGCCACCGTCCGCCAATGGCGGATTACAGAATTCGGCTTACAGGCCCGCTGGCACTTCTTGCGCTCGTTCCGCCGACACTCGCGCTGCTCTGCTTGATTGCCGTGAGGCGTGCTGCGGGGGTGCGGTCAGCATTTGTATCCCATCTTGAACTGCGCGAACGCCAGCTGCGCGTCGGTGGCGCTCACAACGCCGTCTGGCGGCCCACTGTGTCCCGGACCGAGGACGCTGCGGTCGTATTCGAGCCCGTCCCTGATGCCGTTGAGGTTGAGATCCTGCTCGTACTCGGTCGTGCCGGTCTTGGCGCCCTTCTTGAAGTATGCGAACACCGCCTCGGCATCCGCAGTCGAAACTGTGCCGTCGCGGAAGACGGTGGTGGGGTACTGCGCGGCGAAGAGCGCAGGCACAGGCACGCTGAAGAAGTCCCAGGGATCGAGTGGATCGGTGGGTGGGACCAGCAGAAGTTCCTTGGCGTCGGCACAGCCGTCGTCGTCCGACTCATGTAAGAACACGTAGGCCCACCCCTGATCGAAGAAGGAGCGGTCGGGGGCGCCGACGATGACATCGGCATTGCCGTCGCCGTTGATGTCGCCCGTCGCGACCGCCGCGCCGAAGAACGCGCTGGACCAGAGGGTCGGGTTTGGCGTATCCAGCGTGTTCACGAGCGAGCCGTCGGCGCCGGAGAATACGTAGACCCGTCCCACATCGGGATCAGCGAAGTTGTCGGGCAGCGTCCCAACGATGACGTCGGCGTCGCCGTCGCCGTTCACGTCTCCGGCAGCCAGCGCGGCGCCGAAGGTCGGAGATTCGGTCGGAATCGGATCCGGCTGTAGCAGCGTGTAGAGCAGGGAGCCATCGGCGCCGTCAAACACGTAGACCATGCCCGGGGGATCCCCGACCATGACATCGGCGTTGCCGTCGCCGTTCACGTCGCCGGCCGCCAGCGTCGAGCCAAATTCCGCATCTCGAGCGTATTGCGGCCGCGACAACGTCCGGAGCAGTGAGCCGTCAGTGCCCGCGAAGATGTAGGCGTACGACTGTATGAATGGACTTTCGCCGAAGAAGTCGCCGAGCCAGGCTCCGATGACGGTGTCGGCCCTACCATCGTCGTCCACGTCGGCTGCCGCGACGGCCATTCCGAATTCGCCAAACTGGTCCGAGTACGGCGAGCTGTACGCGCGGAGCAGCGAACCGTCCGCCCCGGAGAAGACGTAGACCCGACCCGTATTGCTGTTGGGGGCGATGGTCTCGAAAGGGGCCGCGACGATGACGTCGGGCTTGCCGTCGCCGTCCTCGTCACCAGCGGCGAGGGAGGAGCCGAAGAGGCCCGACGGCCCCGGGTTTGGCGTGTCGAGCGTGTAGAGCAGCGCGCCGCCGTCGCCGGAGAAGACGTAGACGCGACCCTGGTCGCTGTTGGAGCCGACGGTCTCGGAAGGGGCCGAGACGATGATGTCGGCCTTGCCGTCGGAGTCGATGTCCGCGGTTGTGAGCGCCCTGCCGAACCCGGCGCCGGTCATCGGGTCTGGCATGGAGAGGGAGTAGAGGAGAGCGCCATCCGTGCCGGAGAAGACGTGCACGTTGTTCTGACCGGGTGCTCCGACGATGATGTCGGCGTTGCCGTCGCCGTCCACGTCGCCGGTCGCCACCGCCGATCCAAAGAGGAAGTCGGGCGCGGAACCGGGCGTCTTCAGTGAGTAGACGAGGCAGCCGTCGGCGGCGCTCGCGTTATCGCGCTGCGCCGCGAGGCCTGCGGTGGCGAGGACGATCGCCAAGAAGGTCTGAGCGATGATGATCTTCCGCATGGTCATCCACCTCATCCGCGGAGTCACCGGCCTACACCGGCGGGCGCGGCACTCGCACAGTGCCTCCCGTCGTCGAATTGGCGGCAAGGCGCGGGGATGGCGGCAGTCCGGTTCAACGCAAGGGCGCCGGGCGTCAGAACTTGCACTTGTAGCCGAGCTTGAACTGGGCGAACGCGAGTTGCGCGTCGGACGCCGTCACGGCGCCGTCCGGTGGCCCGCTCTGGCCCGGGCCGAGGACGCTGCGGTCGTACTCGATCCCGTCCTTAACCCCGTTGAAGTTCAGATCCTGCTCGTACTCCGTCGTACCCGTCCTTGCTCCTTTCTTGAAGTAGGCGAAGATGGCTTCGGCGTCGCCGGCGCCGACGACATCGTCTTTGAACACGACGGTCGGATCTGGCGCGGCGAAGAGCGCGGGCACCGGGACGCTGTAGAAGTCCCACGGATCGGCGGGATCGGTGGCCGGGACCTGCAGTGATTCCCAGGCGTCGGTGCATCCATCACCGTCGGTGTCCGCGGCGACGGCGCCCGAGAACACGTAGACACGGCCCTGCCAGGTCGTGCCGCCGACGTTCTCCCTGATCGCCGCGACGACGAGGTCCGTCTTACCATCAGCCGCGATGGGCCCGGCCGCCACCGCGGAACCGAAGTGGACACCCGGTTGCTGGCTCGGGGTGGTAAGTGCGAGAAGCAGAGAGCCGTCCGTCCCGGAGAATGCGTAGGCTCGTCCCTGGTCGATGTGACCGGCGACGCGGGCATCGCTGGATCCGGCGATGATGTCGATAGTGCCGTCGCCGTTTACGTCGCCCGCGGCCACCGAATTGCCGAAATTGACGAAGGTAGACGGCTTCGGCTCGCCCAGCGTGCGAAGCAACGAACCGTCGGCGCCGGAGAAGATGAGGACATGTCCCCCCGCATCCCCATACGGAGACCCTACGACAACGTCGGCCTTCGCGTCGCCGTTCACGTCGCCCGCTGCCACCGCGCTCCCGAAACGGCCACCTGCGCCTTGCGGAGGCGCGAGCGTGTGCAGCAAGGAGCCGTCCGCGCCGGAAAAGGTGTATGCGCGCCCTTGGCCGGCAACGCCGTTCACGGTCTCGCCGTAGGCGCCAACGATGAAGTCGGCTGCGCCGTCGCCATCTATGTCGCCGGCTGCCGCCGACGAGCCGAAGAAGGCGTTGGGCTGCGGGTTGGCGGTGGTGAAGGTGTACAGGAGCGCGCCGTCCGCGCCAGAGAAGACGTAGGCGCGTCCCTGGCCGTCGTTACCACCGACGGTCTCGGCCTTCGCGCCGACAGCGATGTCAGCTTTGCCGTCGCCGTTGACGTCTCCCGCCGCGATCGCCGAACCGAATTCGGCATCCTCTTGCGGATTTGGCGTGTCCAGCGCGTAGAGCAGCGATCCGTCCTGACCGGAGAAGGCGTACGCTCGCCCCTGCCAGAAGTCGCCGTCAACTGTTTCATGGCTTGCACCGACAACGACGTCCGCCTTGCCGTCGCCGTTGACGTCTCCGGTTGCCACCGACGTACCGAATGCGGCGTCCTGCTGTGAGTCGGGCGTGTCCAGCGTGTAGAGCAGCGAGCCACCGTCGGAGAAGACGTAGGTGCGCCCCTGGTCGCCGCCGGATGGGCCAACGTTCTCGAGCGGCGCGCCGACGACGATGTCAGCCCGCGCGTCGCCGTTCACGTCTCCCGCCGCGACTGCGGAACCGAAGCCGGAAAGGTATTGCGGGTTTGGCGTGTCCAGTGTGTTGAGCAGCGCCCCACCGGAGGCGCGCGCGCTGTCGCTCTGTGCCGCGAGGCAGGCAGCGATGAGGATGGCAGCGAGTGTGGCCGCGGTCGTTCGTTTGGCGTTCACAACTACCTCAGCAGCTAGCGGCTGCTCGCCGTGGCATGTTGCGGGAATGCCCGCCATCGCGCGGACAGTGGACGTGGCTGTTTTGTAAGTCCCGTTCCTCGCAAGCGCGATTGCTCGGCGCTATCGTACACCCGAGGCAGCGAAGCGTATAGGGGTTGAGGAACCTGCTCGCGGGCCACTCGCAGTTGGTGGTGATCAGCTCCAGGCGCCGCGCACGGCGGCGTCGACGTAGAAGCTTGCGGAGAAGAGCGAGCGTCTGGGGCGGCGGCGCGTGGGCCTCGCGCGGACTCCGGAGGCGGTCGCACGCGTGACGGCGACGGTTGACGGGGCGAGCGCGAGCGCCGGCGCCCGGGTCGCTATGGGCCGCGGCGCGACACTTCGCGCGGGCTCAACAATGGGGTTGACGCGCTGCACGACGGCGACGCGCGGCCGTTCGGGGCGCGGAACGTCGTTCGGGCTCATCTTCGTCGTCAAACCGGGGACGGTATGTTGCGGCTTGCTCGTCGCTGCGTTCGATGGCGCGGCGCGCTGGCGACGTCGGGCCGCCGCTCGCGGTCAGCGTCGCTTCAAACGCCGCCGCGGACCTTGCCCGCGGTGAGACGGCGATCCCGGCGTAGCGGGCGATGATCCGCTGGAAGGCGTCGACGATCTCGGGGTCGAACAGCTTTCCGCTCTCGTCCGTCACGCGACGCAGGGCGTCGTCGAAGGGCACGGCAGCGCGATAGGGACGAAGCGAACGCAGCGAGACGAACGTGTCGGCGACGCCGAGCACGCGGGCGTTGCGGATGATCTCCTCGGCTCGCCGTCCATCCGGGTAACCGGATCCGTCCCAGCGTTCGTGGTGTTGTCCGACGGCGGCGATCGCGGCGTCGGAGATGCCGCTGTTCTCCAGCAGCGCGACGCCCTGCGCCGGGTGCGTATGCTCGTGCTGCTCCCACTCGCCCTCGAGCAGGTGTCGCGGCTCTTCGATGATAGAGCCGCGGAGCGCGAGATTGCCGATGTTCATCAGCGCCGCCGCCATGGCGAGATCGATGAGCGCGGACCGCGGCTTGCCCAGCTCTCTGCCGATGACGATGGCGAGCTCGGCGACCTTGATTGGATGGGTGTACTCGTTGCCGTCAAGGGAGTCGGAGCCCGAGAAGTCGACGGTGTTGCCGACGACAGGGAAGAGCGCGTCGACGAGGTGTGTGAGGCAGGCTTGTAGCTGGGCGAGCTGGTCGTACTTGAAAGGCTGCCGGTCGGCGCCGTGCACCATAATGACCACGTTGAGGGCCTCCATGGCCTTGGCCTCGACGTGGGCGGAGAAGAGCGGGACGTCGCGCTCCGTGGCGGCATGTTCGGGCATCAGCATGCGTTCGACCATCACCCCCCTGATTGATTCAGTATCGGCCGGGAACGGTGGCGCGGGACGGGCAGCGGAGCCTTCGTTACGGAAATGTTGGGCCTCGCCAAGGGGCACCGGGTGCAGATTCGCGGCTGATTGCGCCGGCAGTTGTCAGCACGCACAATGACGCGGATTTGGAGGAGGCAGGAATGAAACCAATCCTGATCATCGCGATGCTCGCCGGCGTGTTGGGGCTGGCGGCGTGCGGTGGCACGAGCTCATCGGACAAGACGGCGACCGCCGCGGCAGGGGTGGCCGTCCAGCCGACCGTCCCGGCAGCGGTACCGACCGTGTGCCCTTCGCCGACGGCCGTGCCGCCACCGGCGATCGCGCCGACCGCACTGCCGCCGGGCGCGCTCTCGGACGGCAACGCCCCCGGCATCCCCCCGCTGCAGGGCGACATCCAGACGACCCCGAGCGGACTGCGCTACATCGACGAGACCGTCGGGACGGGCGCGTCGCCGCAGCCGACGGACACCGTGACGGTGAACTACACCGGATGGCTGACGGACGGCACGAAGTTCGACAGCTCCGTCGACCGCTGCCAGCCGGCGAGCTTCCCGCTGAACGGTGTGATCCCGGGATGGACGGAAGGGGTCGGGTCGATGAAGGTGGGCGGCAAGCGGCGACTGATCATCCCGGCGGAGCTGGCGTATGGAGCGCAGGGCCGCCCGCCGACGATCCCCGGCGGCGCGACGCTGATCTTCGACGTCGAACTGCTGAGCATCAACTAGTCATAGAGATGATGGGCGAGAGCATGGGCGGGGCGCGGGGGAAATGAAGGGCGCATTGATCGTAGCAACGCTCGCCGCTGCGCAGACGCTGACGGCGTGCGGTGGTGGCACGACTTCATCGGACAGGACCGCGACGGCAGCGGCCGGCGTCGCGTCGACGGCGGTTGCGACGATCGGCGCGGCGACCGCTACGGCGACGCAGGCGGCGAGCGCGCCAACGGTTGCCGCGACGCAGGCAGCGAGCGCGCCGACTGCTACGAGCGCGCAAGCCACATCCGACGGGAACGCGCCCGGCATCCCTGAGGTGCACGGGCACATCGTGACGACGGCGAGCGGGCTGCGCTACATCGACGAGACGGTGGGGGATGGCGCGACGCCGGAGCCGACCGACACCGTCACGGTGAACTATACCCACTGGCTCGCGGACGGTACCAAGTTCGACACTTCCGTGGACCGCGGCCACCCTAATATCCTTCCACTCGCTGAAGTGATCGCGGGATTGACGGAAGGCATCGAATCGATGAAGGTCGGCGGCAAGCGGCGACTTATCATCCCGGCAAACCTGCGCTTGCGGACGGAGCTGCAGGGTATCCGCCGTCGATCCCGGGCGGTGCGACGCTGATCTTCGACGTCGAGCTGCTGAGCATCAACTAGCGATGCCGTTTGGATTTGGGCGCAGGGACAAGCGGAAGGAGATCGACATGGCGGACGCGACGACGACGCCCAGCGGACTGAAGTACGTCGATGAGGTCGTCGGGAGCGGCGACAGTCCGACGAAGGGCAAGAAGGTGCGGGTGCACTACACCGGGCGGCTGACGGACGGGAAGAAATTCGACAGCTCCGTCGACCGCGGGCAGCCGTTCGAGTTCGTGATCGGCGTCGGACAGGTGATCAAGGGGTGGGACGAGGGCGTGGCGACGATGAAGGTCGGCGGCAAGCGTCAGCTGATCATCCCGTCGGAGCTGGGGTACGGGGCGCGCGGCGCGGGCCGCGACATCCCGCCCAACGCGGAGTTGGTGTTCGACGTGGAGCTGCTGGCCGTCGGGTAGGCCGACGCCGGATCACACATTGTCACATCTTGAGCTGATCGCGATCGTCGTCGATGAGTACGACGCCGCGATCGCGTTCTTCGTCGATCTCCTTGGCTTTGAGCTGGTGGAGGACTCGCCGTCGCTGACGAACGACGGCAGGCCGAAGCGCTGGGTCGTCGTGCGGCCGCCGGGCGCGCAGACGGGCATTCTCCTCGCGCAGGCAGACGGCGACGTGCAGCGTGCGGCCGTCGGGAACCAGACGGCGGGCCGTGTGGGCTTCTTTCTGCGCGTCGACGATTTCGACGCGGCGTACGAGCGGATGGTGGCGGCGGGCGTCGAGTTCACGTCAGCGCCGCGGACGGAGGCGTACGGCCGCGTGGTCGTCTTCAGAGACATCGCGGGTAACAAATGGGATCTGCTCGGGCCGGCGTGAGGCGCGCTACAGCGTGGACTCCAGGAAGCGCATGACGGTTTCGTTGAAGGCGTGGGGCTGCTCGAAGTAGCTGGAGTGGCCGCTGTCCTTGATCACGGCGAGCTGGGAGCCGGGCACGGCCTTGTGGCAGCCCTCGATGATGTGGGGCGGGGTGATGGCGTCATGGTCGCCGACGAGGAAGAGGATGGGGAAGCCGGCCCCGGCGAGGCGCTCGGCGGAGCTGCCGCGGTAGCCGGGGACGGGCGCGAGGAAGTCGCGGGGGCGCGGCGGGTTGAGCTTCGAGATCGACCGGTAGAGGAAGTCGAGGTCGGCGGCGCGCTCGCGTAACGCCGGCGAGACGGCGCGCTTGAGCAGCGGCAGCCGGCCGAGGTCGCTCTCGCGATGCGCTTCCTGCGCCTCGCGCACGTCGTCGTCGATGGCGCCGCCGGTGGTGCCGGCGAGCACCATCGCCTTGCACCTGCCGGGGTTGCGGAGCGAGAAGCCGACGGCGGTGCGGCCGCCCATCGACTGGGCGACGATGCGGACGTCGTCGATGCCTAGATGGTCGAGCAGGCCGAGAAGGTCGTCGTGGAAGCCGCGGCGTCCGAGGGCGGCCTCGCCGTCGGCATCGACGGAGCGGCCGAAGGCGCGGTGGTCGAAGGTGATGCAGCGGAAGCGTTTCGAGAAGAAGGGGATTTGCTGCCACCAGGAGAGGTGGTTGCCGCCGGCGCCGTGGGCGAAGACGACGGCGGGGCCGTCGCCGTGCGACTCGTAGTAGAGGTCGATGCCGTTGACCGGGGCGAAGGGCATGCGTTGATTCTAGGCGGCGGGTCGGGGGAAAAGGAATCGCGAGGGCGGGGCCCTCGCGAGTTCATACAGGCTGTCTTGGTGGTCAAGGCCGGGGCGCTGATTCTATTGTGCGGAGTTTGTGAGCGCCCCGGCCTTTGTGTGAGTCCCCGTGCAGGAGGTCAAGCGAGCACGTTCTCTACACAGGCAATATAGAGGGCCGGTGTTAAACGCCCGTTAACCGCGCCATAAAATTGCGCCGAGAAGGCAACTCGCCCGCTCGGAACGTGTCAACATCGCTTCACACGCGCCCAACCACCTCAGTCTCCGCTGGCCGAGAGGCCTACTCACTCGCTAGAACCGGCGATACGGTCGCCGCCGGCGCGGTTCGCGGGCGTAACGGCTAGCGCACCCGGCATGGATAGCTCCCCCACGAACGCGGGCGACGCCAAGTCCGTCGACATAGCCGTTCTCCTCGGGGGTGATCGGCAGGGAGGCGCTCCACGTCAACGTCCCACCATGCTCGTTGGCGTAGTCTAGTTCACCATAAGTGACCAGATGTAGCGTGGAGCAGCCACTGCGGCGTGCCTTCAGCACGACCGTCGCCAGCAGACCGGACTTCGTGAGGACCGGGCTCACGAAGCACAGGTTGCCCACGCAGAAGAGGAGGCCGCCGCAGGACACCGTCACTCCACCGCCGTCGTTATCGACCTGCGGTGGCCGACAGAGGTCTGCGTGTCGTGCCCGGATCGAGAGCCCGCCCGTTGCGGTTGCCGCCACGAAGTCGACAGCTTCGGGTCCCAACGAAGATGGACCTGGAATGCTGAGTACGCATTCTCGATCGGATCCATGTCGAAATCGGCACGGTGAGCTCGGCGGCGCTACTGTCGAACGTAGCTGTGCCCACCGCTATTGTTGGACCGGCAGGAGCGGTGACTGGGGTCGCGCAGGTGTCGCGTCGGCGCTGGTGTCCCTCAATCGTCGAAAAGCTCACGCACGCGGTCACGTCCCGCGTTGGCGTCGCGGTCGGCGTACCAGTAGGCGTGCCGCTGGCGTGACGTGGTCGCAGGCGGTTCGGGCAGTTGAGCACTTGGGCGTGTTAGTCGGTGTCAGGCGGGACGTGCTGGCCGTCTGCGTCTGTGTGGGGGTCGGCGTACGCTGGTCTGTCGGCGGACGCGTGGCCTCCGGCGTTCTCGTTGTCGTGGGCGTTCGACGTGGTGTGAACGGCGTCCTCGTCGACGTCGGCGTATAGGTGGGCGCCGGCGTGTTGATCGGGGCTGGTGGTCCACCCGCACCACAGGTGAGGAGACCATCGACGAGCGTTGTCGTGGAGTCGAGGGCGTAGGCGTCGAAGAGCGCGGTTCCGGTTCCGAACGCGCCGTTCTCGGACCGTGCCATGAAGTGGATCAGACTCGAACCGTCGGCGACGCACTTGAAGGTGATTGTCTCGAGTGTGACGTTGGAGGCGGCGCTCGCCTGGTAGGCGCAGCCGGAGACCACTTGCGGTACCAACTCTATATTCGCCCGAGGCGTCGCAGGGGTTGCTCACTCCGATCACGTCGGCAGTGGCGGTCTCACAGAGCCGTCGTAGAGGATGTCGAACATATCCGGCCCACGTGGCCAACGTGCCGGGCGTGAAGCTGGTGTGGTTGATGGAGACTTCAGCTGAGTCGCCGATGCCGACCGAGCCGGCCGGAGCGCTGGCGGTGAACGTCGCCGCGCCGGGATCGTCCGGAGCCGCGTGCGTAGGGAACCGCCACTCACGACTGAAAAAGCGATCGCGCGCTGAGACTGATCGCTGACCCACGAGGCCGAGAAGCGCTGAACGCTTCATCTGACCGCACCGTAGTCTCCTCGCACCAGTGATATCCGTCGCCTAGCCTGGCTCGCGAACGAGCGTATACCGAAGTCGTGGCGCGCACCCCTACTCCAAGCGACGCGAGGAATCCGGAGGCGAAGGTATCAGGCGGCGGGGCGGAAGTGGCGGCGCTCGACCTGGGCGAAGAGGGCGACGACGACGCGCTCTGAGTAGCGGGTGCCGGCGCCGTCCCGGAGTTCATGCAGGGCCTCTTCGAGCGACATCGCCGGGCGGAAGCTCTGGTCGGTGGTCAGCGAGTCCAGCACGTCTGCGACGCGGCAGATGAGCGCAGCCACGGGGATCCGATCTTCGGTGAGCTGGTGGGGGTAGCCGCGGCCGTCGGGCTGCTCGTGGTGGTACTCGGCGCAGTCGACGACGGTCTGGGGCAGTATGCGGGCCAGCATCTCGGCGCCGGCCGCGGGGTGGACCTTGATGTGGCGCCACTCGTCGTCGTCGAAGCTCTCCGGCTTGCGGAGGATGGCCAGGTCGACGACCATCTTGCCGACGTCGTGGAACAGGGCGCCGACGCGGACCTCCTCGGCCTCGTCGCCGAGGATGTCCAGCTCCTCACAGAGCGCGGCGGCGTACTCCGCGGTGCGGACGCAGTGCTGGTAGTTGTGCGGGTCCCAGACGCTCATCGCCTGCTGCAGCGCGGCGACCGTCGCCTGAAGCTGCGCGCTCTCCGGATCCAGCGGGTCGTGCATAGCGCCCATCCGATGCATCTCCGTCCGTGCGAGACGGCCTTGGGGGAGTATCGGCGCGCGTCGCGCTCATCCTGAAGGGCGGATGCTCGCAATTCCGGTGGCAGGGATCGGTGCGGGAGCGTCCGCGGGGCAGGGCTTCGATCCCGGCGGCGGCTCGCGGTAAGCTCCCGTGCGCCGCTCTCACAGATTCGCAAGGGAGACCCCGTGAAGATCACCGACGTCCGCACCCGCCGCTTCGTGCTCGACCAGACGGACCACCCCTTCCACCCGACGTGGCGGCCCTTCCCGGAGCGGACGCAGGACGTGACGGTGGTCGAGATCCACACGGACGAGGGGATCACGGGCATCGGCGCCGGCGGGGTGCTGACGCGGCTGAACACGGCGGCCGGGCTGTTCATCGGCAAGGACCCGCTGGCGATCGAGGAGCACTGGCACCTGCTGCGGGGCATCGCGCACTTCATGGGCCGGCCGTGGCCGATCGAGGTGGCGCTGTGGGACATCGCGGCGAAGAAGGCGGGGGTGCCGCTTTCGAAGCTGCTGGGCGGGAAGAACGACAAGCTGCTGGCGTACTGCTCGACGGGCGAGATCCACGGGCTGGAGCAGCGGGTCGAGGACGTGCTGAAGATCCGCGATGAGGGGTTCAAGGCGGTGAAGCTGCGCTTCCACAACCCGGACTGGCGTGTCGATCTGAGGACGCTGGACGCGGTGCGGAAGGCGGTCGGCGACACGATGACGATCATGGTCGACGGGAATTGGGGGTGGTACCTGCCGGGCGACCGCCGCGAGGGCGCGTGGGACCTGAAGACGGCGCGGACCGTCGTCCGCGAGCTGGAGCGCTACGACGTCTTCTGGATCGAGGAGCCGCTGTACGCGTACGACTATGATGGCTTCGCGGAATTGCGGGAGAACACGACGGTGCGCATCGCCGGCGGTGAGCTGAACGCGGGGCTGCACGAGTTCCAGGTCTACTTCGACAAGAAGTGCTTCGACGTGTACCAGCCGGACTGCACGTTCGCCGGCGGCGTGACGGTGGCGAAGAAGGTTGCGGGCATGGCGGAGGCGGCGGGCGCGCTCTTCGCGCCGCACACGTGGACCAACGGGCTGGGGCTCGCGGCGAACCTGCAGGTGGCGGCGTCCGTCTCCAATTGTCCGTTCATCGAGTTCCCGTACGATCCACCGAACTGGTTGCCGGAGTATCGGGACTTCATGCTGACCGAGCCCTTCAAGATCGACAAAGACGGCTACCTGCACGTGCCGGACAAGCCGGGGCTGGGGGTTGAGCTGGACGAGCAGCGGCTGAAGGCGATCGAGCGTGCGTAAGCTGCCGGCAGGCACCGGCCTCGTCGCCGGCATGGTGATCTTCGCGCTGGCGATGGCGGCGCTCGTCGGGTGGCTGATCTTCGGCGGTCAGGCGGGCAAGGAGCGCGGACTGGCGTTCCAGAATCTCACGCAACAGACGATGGTCCTCAAGCTCGACGACGGGCGCGTGACGGACTTCGCTCCGGGCGCCCAGCAGACGTTGCTCGTGAAACCGGGGCAGTTTCCGCAGGACTTCACCGTGACGGACGCATCGGGGAAGGTCTTGTACACGCGGCGGTTCGACTTCCCGGAGTTCAAGACGTATTCGTTCCAGATCGGCATCGACCAGAACGCGTTCAAGCTCTACGAGGGCGTCGATTCGCCCGGCACGTACTGAAAGGCCGCGCATGACATCGCTGCTGCTGAACGACGCGACGCTGATCGATGGTACGGGTGCGGGCCCGCGGCCGCACGTCAGCGTGCTGGCGGAGGAGGGGCGCGTCACGCGGATCGCGGGCGCGGGCGAGATCGCGGCGCCGGACGGAGCGCGCACGATCGATTGCGGGGGCATGACGCTGATGCCGGGGCTCACCGACGCGCACGTGCACTTCGGGCTGACGGCGATGGGCGACAACGAGCAGCCCGAGAGCCACGTGAGCTACGTGCTGAAGGTCGTCGAGAACATCCGCATCGCGTTGGACGAGGGGTTCACGACGGTGCGGGACGCCGGCGGCCTCGATCCCGCGTACGCGCTGGCGGTCGCGGAGGGCCAGATCCCCGGGCCGCGGATCCTGCCGTCGGGCTCGTTCCTGTCGCAGACGGGCGGGCACGGCGACCACCGCAGCCGATGGAGCGACGTCGCCGTGCCGTCGATCCCGGGGCTGGTGGCGCACACGGAGATCTGCGACGGGCCGGACGAGGTACGCCGAGCGGCGCGGACGCAGATCCGGCGCGGCGCGACGCAGGTGAAACTGATGGCGTCGGGCGGCGTGATGTCGCCGAACGACCCGCTGGAGAGCCTGCAGTTCACCGTCGACGAGATGGCGGCAGCGGTGCACGAGGCGCGCGCGTTCGGGACGTACGTGCTGGCGCACTGCCACACGCCGGGCGCGATCGCGAACGCGCTCGATGCAGGCGTGCGGTCAATCGAGCACGGCAGCATCCTCAACGAGACGCTGGCGAAGCGCATGGCGCGGCAGGAGGCCTACCTGGTGCCGACGCTCGTGATCCTGGAGCTGCTCTCGCGGGTCGAGGCGATACCGGAGTTCAGCCGACGCAAGATGGAGCTGGTGCGCGGCGAGATGCGGGGCAGTGTCGAGACAGCACGGGCGGCCGGCGTCCGCATCGGCTCCGGATCCGACCTGCTCGGCCCACGGCAGCGGCGCCGGGCGGCGGAGCTGGTCGAAAAGGCGAAGCAGTTCGGTCCGATGGAAGCGATCGTGAGCGCGACGCGCACGAACGCGCAGCTCTTCAACATGGAGGACCGCATCGGCACGCTCGAGACGGGGAAGGATGCGGACCTGGTGCTCGTCGCCGGCGACCCGCTGGCGGACATCGGCGTGCTCGTCGATGCGGGCAACGTGCGGCTGGTGGTGCAGCGCGGGCGTGTCGTGAAGGATGCGCTGGGCTAGCAGCCTACTGGAGGCCGGCGGCGGCGAGACGCTGGCGCATGGTTTCCGGCGTGAACGAGCCGTATTGCTGCGCGCGGAGGATGCCGTCGCGGTCGACGAAGAAGCTGTCCGGCAGGCCGGTGAGCTTGTATTCGTCGTAGACGGAGCCGCTCGTGTCCAGCAGCAGAGGCAGGCTGACGTCGTGCTGCGGCGAAGAAGTCCTTCGCGTCAGCGACGCCCTCCTTGTAGTTCACGGTCAGCACGACCAGCCCCTTTGCGCTCAACTCGTCGCTCAGGGTCTGGATGTCGGGGAGCTCCTTGCGGCAGGGGATGCACCAGGTCGCCCAGAAGTTCACCCAGACGACCTTGCCGCGGTAGTCGCTGAGCTTGACGACCTGGCCGTCGGCGTCGCGGAGGGCGAAGTCGGGCGCCGGCTGTTGAAGGACCGGCTTGTCGCCCCCTATCGGGCCGAGGCCAGCGTCGGACGGCGGCGTGCCGGTGACGACGGCGGCCGGGCTCTGGTCGCCGCCGCGGGACGATCGGACGGCGAGCGCGACGCCGCCGAGTACGCCGAGCAGCAGGGCGGCGAGAGCGAGGCGGACGAGCGGTTGCTCGATCAGTGATCGCCGGGGTGGTGGGATCGGAGGCGGCGCGGACGGAGTGCCGGGTTCGAGCGCCATCGTCTCACTATACGGCGCGCGAAGAGTTGAGGCCCGGCGCACCGTTGTCGAAGCGCTTGCCGCATTCCTGACCGGACAGCTAGACTTTAAGAGAATCCCACGACAGGCCGGAGGTCCCGCGAAGTGCCAACGTACGAATACGCATGTGAGAGCTGCGGCAAGCGCTACGAGAAGCGCGAGGGCTTCGACGCGCCGGCGCGCCAGAAGTGCCAGTTCTGCGGCAAGACGAAGGCGCAGCGCATGCTGTTCGCGCCACCGGTCGTGTTCAAGGGCAGCGGGTTCTACAAGACGGACAATCGAGGCAGCGACAGCGGCGCATCGACCCCGGCCGCGCCAGCGACGGCGACAACGCCCGCAGCCGACGGCGGACACAGCCACGGCCCCGACGGCCACACCCACGGCACGGAAGCTGCTGCTCCCAAGGCCGACGACAAGAAGACGACCACAACGTCGACCGAGACGGCCGCCGCCGGCTAGGCGGTGCGGGTTGTCATCCAGCGCGTGACCCGGGCGAGCGTGACCGTCGATGGCGAGACGGTCGGCGCAATCGGCCCGGGTCTCTTGCTGCTCGCGGGGGTCGCCGAGGGCGACGATGCGGCCACGGCTCGGCGCCTTGCCCGCAAGTGCGCCGAAATGAGGCTGTTTCCGGACGCGGAGGGGCGCTTCGATCGCTCGCTGCTGGACACGGGCGGGGCGGCGCTGGTGGTGTCGCAGTTCACGCTGCTGGCGGACGTGCGGAAGGGGCGCCGGCCGAGCTTCGTCGCCGCGGCCGCGCCGGAGATCGCCGCGCCACTGTGCGACGCCTTCGCCGACGAACTGCGCGGCCTCGGGATCCCCGTGGAGACGGGGCGCTTCGGTGCGATGATGCAGGTCGACCTGGTGAACGACGGGCCGGTGACGGTGGTCGTCGACAGCGACGAGCTGGAGCGGCCGAGGCGGGGCTAGCGCTCCGGCGACCAGATGAGGCAGTCGCCGCGGCCGCACGCCTCCATGACGAGATCGGCCGTCTGTTGCGCGGTCAGGTTGCTGTTGTCGATCGTGCAGCCGGCGAAGGGGCCGTGCTCGGTGAACTGGCGGTGCAGCTCGCGGTGCTCGTGCTCCGCCATCTGGCGGTCGGACGGGCGCGGGGCGACGCGAGCGAGCGTGGTCTCCAGCGATGGCATGAGCAGCACGAACTGGACGGGGACGCCGGCCGGCTTCAGCTCCTCGAGATAGATCGGCAGCAGGTGGGGTCCGATGACGCCGTCGATGAAGACGGCGAACAGATCCTGCGCGAACGCCGTCGCCGCCCGCGCAGCGGCGCGCGTGATCATGCGGTTCTGCGCGCCGGACTCCGGGTGCATCGGGTTGATGCGGCCCATGCGGATCGCCTCGAAGAAGAAGTGGTCGGTCTCAAGGTGCACGGTGCGGTCGTAGCGCTCACAGAGGGCTTCGCAGACGCTGCTCTTGCCGGCGCCCGAGGGTCCGCTCACGATGACGATCTGCGACATCAGGCGCCGCCGACGTCCAGGCTGATGTCCAGTGCGAGCGCCGAGTGCGTGAGGCGGCCGACGGAGATGAAGTCGACGCCTGTCTCCGCGATCTGGCGCACGTTGCCGAGCGAGACGCCGCCGGACACCTCGATCTGCGCGCGGCCGGCGACGATGGCCACGCACTGGCGTATCTCCTCGACGCCCATGTTGTCGAGCAGGACGATGTCGGCTCCACCCTGCAGTGCCTCGTTGAGCTGCTCGACGTTGGTCACCTCCACTTCGACGCGCATCGTGTGCGGGACAGTGGCGCGGGCGAGCGTCACGACGTCGCCGACGTCCGTCAGGCCGCGGGCCTTCGCTGCCGCTATGTGGTTGTCCTTGATCAGCACGCCCGACGACAGGTTGAAACGGTGGTTGAAGCCGCCGCCCGCCCGTACGGCGTAGCGCTCCAGCGCGCGGAGACCAGGCGTCGTCTTGCGGGTATCCAGGATGCGGGCGCGGGTGCCGGTGACGATGTCGACGTACTCACGAGTGGCGGTGGCGATGCCGGAGAGCCGCTGGAGGAAGTTGAGGGCGACGCGCTCGGCGGCGAGCAGCGACGTCATCGGCCCCTCGACCTCGGCCAGCTCCTCCCCCGCGGAGACGCGCTCGCCGTCTTCCACCATCGTGTCGAAGGACACCGTATCGTCGAGGGCACACATCGCCGCGGCGGCGACGGGCAGCCCGGCGACGACGCCGGCGTCCTTGGCGACGAAGACGCCGCGTCCCCACTGCTGCGGCTGCACGACGGCGCGTGTCGTGACGTCGTCGGCCGCGCCGTCTTCCTCCAGCGCCGCGCGCACCGCCCGGTCGATGACGTGCGGCGGCGGGGGAGTGACTGTCATTTCAGGCATCGGAGTCCGCTTCTTGCTATCCGGCGCCCTGCCGGAACGTGATGTGCCGCCGCCACTCGTCGCGCGGCTGCGGATGGTCGGTGCGATAGTGGGCGCCGCGGCTCTCTTCGCGGATGAGGGCCGCCTCCGCCATCATGCGGCTGGCGAGCAGCATGTTCGCCAGCTCGTGCGACGCGCGGTCGGCCGGCGCCGGCATCGCGGCGCTCCACGCGGCGATCTGGCGCGTGGCCTGCGAGAGCCCGTCGCCGTCACGGACGATCCCCACCTTATCCCACATGAGGCTCTGCAGCGACGCGCGGTCGGGCGCGCCGGCTGCCTCGTTGCGCGGGGCGGGCAGTTCGCGCGCGTCCGTGGTCTCGGCTGCGGGGTGGCCGTTGCCCTCCGTCACGCGCTTGACGATCCGCTTGGCAAAGACGACGGTCTCGAGCAGCGAGTTGCTGGCGAGGCGGTTGGCGCCGTGGACGCCGGTGCAGGCGGCCTCGCCACAGGCGTAGAGGTTGCGGATCGTGGTCTCGCCCCACGTGTCGGTGCGGACGCCGCCCATCATGTAGTGCGCGGCCGGCGAGACGGGGATCGGCTGCGTCGTCATGTCGACGCCGTGGTCGAGGCAGTATCGGTAGATCTGCGGGAAGCGCGCCGTGATGCGGGCGGCGGGCAGGTGCGTGACGTCGAGGTAGACGCGGGTCGTGTCCGTGCGCTTCATCTCGCTGAGGATGGCGCGGGCAACGATGTCGCGCGGCGCCAGCTCCGCCTTCTCGTGGTAGCCGGGCATGAAGCGCTCGCCGGCCTCGTTGCGGAGGAGGCCACCCTCGCCGCGCACCGCCTCGGAGATGAGGAAGATGGGCACGCCGGGGAGGCGGAGCGCCGTCGGGTGGAACTGGATGAACTCCATGTCCGTCACTTCCGCGCCGGCGCGGTAGGCCAGGCCAACACCGTCGGCCGTGGCGACGTCCGGGTTCGTGCTGACGCGGAAGAGCTGGCCGCAGCCGCCGGTGGCGAGGATGACGCTGCCGGCGTCGATGCGGTAGGTGCTGTTGGTGCGGGTGTCGAGCGCGGTGACGCCAACGGCGCGTCCGTCCTCCACGACGACGTCCTCCGCCTGCACGTGCTCCTTGATGGTGATGCGGGAGAGGCGGGCGACGTTGCTGAGCGAGATCTCGATGTGGGCGCCGGTGGAGTCGCCGCCGGCGTGGAGGATGCGGTTGCGGCTGTGCGCGGCCTCGCGGCCGAGGGCGACCTCGCCGTCGGTGCTGTCGAACGGGACGCCGAAGTCGACGAGGTCGTGGATGCGGTCGGGGGCGGCCTCGACGAGGATGCGGGCGGCCTCTTCGTCGACGAGGCCGGCGCCGGCCTCGATCGTGTCGCGAAGGTGCAGCTCCGGGTCGTCGTCAGCGCCGACGGCGGCCGCGATGCCGCCCTGCGCGTACTTCGTGTTGCACTCGTCGATGCCACCCTTGGTGAGCACGCAGACGGTGCCGTGCCCGCGGGCGAGGAGTGCGGCGTAGAGTCCGGCGATGCCTGAGCCGACGATGACGAAGTCGAAGCGCTGATTCATGTGGGCCTCCGGCCGCTGGTGGGGAGTTAGTGTCATACATACACTAACTCAGGCGAGAGGTCGGGTCAATGGGCTGCGGCGCTTCGTCAGAGGTTTCGAAGATGGCGCGCGCGGAGCAGGAGCACCAGTTCGGCTGCCGCTACGAGGCCCAGGAGGGCGACGCCGAGCGGCCAGTAGTCGGACGGCGGAAATCCGCCCTGCCAGACGGCGTAGAAGGCGCCGTCATGTGGGATCCGGATGCATGCATCGCCGGGGAGGCAATGCAGACGGGGGTCATCAACCCTGCCCGGAGGCAGTTGATGCACCATGTAGCGGAGCCCGGCGAACAGCGGGAGCGTGAGCAGCAGGAACGTGGCGAGTCCGAGATAGAAGCGCCGCAGGGGCCGCACGAGCCAAGCCATACGAGCAGCTTACGCCTGTCGCGACGGATTGCAAGTGTCCAGAGCATCGGCCGCGCGCCGGCGCGCTTGACGGGCGAGTCCGGCGCCGCGTAGCGTGGGAGTCCCGGCAGATCGTTGTTCGATTCAGCGTGCGAGGTGCTCATGACGGAGCTGGCCGATTCGATTCGGGCCGCGGAAGAGGCGGAGCAGGCGACGCTGTGGGCGGACGCGGCGCGGCTGTACGAAGAGGCGCTGACGCTGCTCGCGGGCGGGGACGCGGCGGACGAGGCGGCGCTGCTGACGGCGCTCGGGCGGTGCTACTGGAACATGTCCGACGTGCGGGCGTCGTGGCGGACGCTGCGGCGGGCGATGTCGATGTACCAGGATCGTGGCGACGGCGTCGGGCTGGCGCGGGCGACGATCGAGATCGGGCGCATCTGGGGGCCGCCGGAGAAGCAGCGGGCGATGGCCGAGGAGGCGCTGGAGGCGCTCGGCGAGCAGGACCTCCGGATGCGGGCTCTGCTGCTCATCCGGCTCGATCGCATGGACGAGGCGATGCGGATCGCGGACGAGCACGGCTTCCGCGATCTGCAGGCGGTGCGGACGGAGCGCGCCGGGTGGCAGGCGCTGAACGAGGGCCGTATCGACGACGGCGTGGCGGCGATGCGCGAGGCGCACGTGGTCTACGCCGAACACCGCATCCTGCACGCGGCGGCGGGCACGTTGCGCGGGGCGGGGTTCAACGTGCTGGCGGCGGGCCGCATCGACGAAGGGCAGCGGCTGGCGGAGGAGGCGACGGCGTACGCGCGGGGCGTGCACCTGCGGTTCCAGGAGGAGCTGGCGGCGATGGACGTGGCGGGGGCGCTGTTCGCGCGCTGCGACTTCACGGGGTGCGCGGACGTCATCCGGCCGGCGCTGGGCGGGACGGACTTCCGGGCGGACGCGTTCAACATGTGGATGACGGAGCAGTCGGGCGACGTGGCGGGCGCGCTGGCGATGCTGATCGACCCGGCGCGGGGTGGCGGCGCTCCGACGGCGGTGTCGCAGATCCACGCGTCGAGCGCGGGTGTGCTGCATCACGCCGGGCGGATGGAGCCGGCGCGGCGCGAGCTGGAGGCGTGGGCGGAGGTGGCTCGGCAGTACAACAGTTTCGGCGAGGAGGCGGCCGCAGTGGCCGATTGCATCGTCGAAGCAGGCAGCGACGAGCTGGTGCGGGAGGTCGACGAGGCGTTCGCGAAGGAGCCGCCGTCACGGCTGGCGTACGCGACGCTGCAGGGCCGCTGCACCGGCTACGCTCGCGGGGCGATCGCGCTGCGGCTGGGGCGGGTCGACGATGCGCGCGGCGCAGTTCAGCGAAGGGCTGGCGCTGGCCGAGCGGGAGCGCTGCCCGGTCGATGCGGCGCGGTGCCTCGAGGGGCTCGCGCGGATCGCGGCGAAGCGCTTCGAGACGTGACGAGATGGACGCGTATCTGCGCCGGGCGCGCGGGCTGTACGGGCAGCACGGGGCGCGGCTCTACCTCGACCGGATGGCGGCGAGCGCGTGAGGCCGTGGGCGGACTACTGGCTGCCGTAGTACTGGCGGCAGGACGTGCGGCCGAACAACGACTGGCCGGATAGCCCCAGGAAGCAGTCGCTGAGGTTGGGGTCGCCGGCGGCCTGCGACGCGCCGAGACAGTCGGCCTGGCCGGCGCCGCTGTTGCCGTTGCCGACGATGATGTCGTAGACGCAGTTGCGCACGCGCGGATCCCACGTCGTGTCCTGCGTGACCTGGTTGCAGGCGTCGATGCCCGTCGACGTCAGGCCGACCATGTAGCCGACGCAGGTGGCCATCGGCGGCTTCGCGAGCGGCGGAGGCGGGGGCGGTGCGGGCGGTGTCGTCGGCACGGGCGCCGGCGGCGGGATGTACGGGATCGGCGTGCTCGTCGGGACGGGAGCCGGCGGCGGCGGCGCGGGCTGCTGGGGCGCGGGCGCCTGCTGCACGGGCTGCTGCTGTACCGGCTGCTCGACGGGTGCTGCTGGCGGCTTGGAGACGGGCGGGACGGGCGTGGGCGCCGGGGCGGGGTGCTCGGCCTGCATCGTCGCGACGGCGCGGACGTAGGCATCGGCCCGCTGCGTGGCGACGGCCTGCACGTACGCCTGCTGCTCCGGCGTCAGGTGCACGCTGCGGTCCTCGCGGGCCCAGAGGACGGCGTAGCCGGCGATCGACAGCAACGCCACCGACCCGACGATCCAGGCCAGGAGCCCGAGTATGCTCTCGCCGCGCTCAGACGCGAACCGGTGCATGCTGTGACGCGCCTCCTCTCTAGATTCATCGGCACCGTGGCGGGGGTTTTGTACGGTTTGGAGCAGGAAGCTGGAGGCAGGAGGTCGGAGCCGGAAGTCCGGGGCGGGAAGCAGGCCAGATTCGAGAGGATGGCGGGGATGGGGAGGGGCGGCCACGTGGGGCCGCCCCTCGGGGGATTCGGGCGGTTGTCTCGCTACTCCACCGTCACGGTTTTGGCCAGGTTGCGGGGCTGGTCGACGTCGCAGCCGCGGCGGACGGCGATGTGGTACGAGAGGAGCTGCATCGGGATGGCGCTGAGCAGCGGGTAGAGCAAGGGGGTCGTGCGGGGCAGCTCGATCACCTGCTCGCACTTGGCGGCGATCTCGGTGTCGCCCTCGGTGATGATGCCGATGACGATGCCGTCGCGGGCACGCACCTGCTCGATGTTCGAGAGCATCTTGTCGCGCGTGCCGTCGTCCAGGGCGATGGCGACGACGGGCATGTTCTTATCGATGAGGGCGATCGGGCCGTGCTTCATCTCGCCGGCCGGGTAGCCCTCGGCGTGGATGTAGCTGACCTCCTTGAGCTTCAGCGCGCCCTCCAGCGCCATGGGGTACTGCAGGCCGCGCGCGAGGAAGAGGAAGTTCTGGCTTCCGGCGACCTTCTTCGCGATGCGCTGGATCTGCGGGTCGAGCTTGAGCACGCGCCCCATGAGCTGCGGGATGCGGGCGAGGTCGTCGAGCATGGCGCCGAGGCGCGCCTGGTCGATCACTCCGCGCGCGACGGCGATGCGGCAGGCCAGCAGGTAGAGCGCCGTGATCGACGCCGTCAGCGTCTTCGTGCTGGCGACGGCGACCTCCGGCCCGCAGCGGGTGAGGACGTTGCCCTCGGCGACGCGCGTCGTCTGGGCGCCGGGGGTGTTGCAGATGGTGATCTGCGGCGCGCCGTGGCGTTTGGCGTCGGCCATCGCCTCCAGCGTGTCTACGGTCTCGCCGGATTGCGCGACGGAGATCAACGAGTGTGCTCGGCCCGATGAGGGCGTCGCGGTAGCGGAACTCCGACGAGTTATCGAGCTCCGCCGGGATGCCGGCGATGCGCTCGAAGTACGCGCGCCCGACGTGTGCGGCGTGCATGCTGGTGCCCATGCCGACGAGCACGACGCGCTCGACGGCCCGCAGCGCGGCGTCGTCGAGGCCGAGCGACTCCAGCTCGACGGCCGGCGGGTCAAAGATGGCGCGGCCGCGGAACGTGTCCATGACGCATTCGGGCTGCTCCATGATCTCCTTGAGCATGAAGTGCTTGTACGCGCCCTTCGCGGCGGAGACGGGGTCGAAGGGCACGGTCTGACGTGCCTTCGTCAGCGCGGCTCCGTCGAAGTCGACGTACGCGACGCCGTCGGCCGTCACTCGCGCGATCTCGCCGTCCGCGAGGAAGGCCACGTCCTGCGTTTCGGGCAGCAGCGCGGCGAGGTCGCTGGCCAGGAACATCTCGCCTCGTCCGTAGCCGATGACGACGCCGCCGGCGTTGCCGACGCGTGCGGCGACGATGACGCCCGGCTCGCGCACGGACATCGCCACGATGGCGTGGGCGCCCTTCAGCCGGGCGATGGTGCGGCGAAGCGCGGTCAAGAGGTCGTCGCCCTCGTCCATGCACTGCTCGACGAGGTGGGGCATGACCTCCGTGTCGGTGTCGGAGCGGAGCTGATGGCCGCGCGCCTTCAGCTCCGCGCGCAGCTCCAGGTAGTTCTCGACGATGCCGTTGTGAATGAGGACGACGTCGCCGGTGCAGTCGCGGTGCGGGTGCGCGTTGATCTCCGTGGGCTTTCCGTGCGTCGCCCAGCGGGTGTGGCCGATGCCGGTGACGCCGAGCGGGTAGGCGCCCTCGAGCCCGCGGCGGAGCGCCGAGAGCTTGCCGGCGCCCTTCGTGACGTTGATGACGCCGTCGTCCAGGACGGCGATGCCGGCGCTGTCGTAGCCGCGGTACTCGAGCCGCTGCAGCCCGTCGAGCAGGAGGGGCGCGGCGTCACGCTCTCCGGCGTAGCCGATGATGCCGCACATCAGCGCACCTCCATCGAGAGGCGCGCGCGGCCGTGGTTTCGATTCCGTTCGATCGACATGCAGACTCCCTGCGCGCCGTCAGTGCGCGCGATCATTCGAGACGAGATGGCTCGTCTCGTGCGGGGTTGATGTGGGTCTGCGGTGAGGGTGGGGTGTAATCCGCCACGTGTGGCGGACGCACGTTGGGCCGGCTTCTGTCGGGTGCTCACGCACCGCGTTTTGTACCGCCCATATCGACCGTGCAGCCGAGAGGCCATCCGCCGAGTGTTTCGATCGACCTCTTCCTCGTCACGTCGCGCTGCCGCGACGCCTGGCGCTTTCTTCGTTACCCCTGCCTCGCCGCTACGGGCGCACCTCCTTTCAGCTCGTCGTAATCGACCCACGCCTTGCCGTTCGTCGTGGCGGCGACGGCGGCGCCGGTCACGGGGGATTGTAGCGGCCCATCGAGAATTTGCAAGACCTCGCGTGGGGTCGACGCGAAGGCGAGTGGCACGCCAAGCGCGCGCTGCAGTTCTTCGGGCGTCCCGTCGTCGAGGAAGCGGCCGCCGGTGTAGTCGAGCGCGTAGCGTGGGAGCACGGCGAGGTCGCCGAGATCGCGGCCGCGCAATTGGCGTTCGATGTCCTGTGCGACGAGCAGGCCGGAGACGTTGACTCTCGGGCCGAAGAAGCCGTTTTCGAGGCCGTGCACGGTCACGTCTACGCCGGTCACTCCAGTGAACTCAGCGGCGATGCGCTCGAGCGTTGGCGCGATGAGGGTGGCGCAGATCCAGCTCATGTGGCGGATGTTCGCGGGCGAGGAGGCCCTCGCGCCGGTTCGCTGACGGCGGGCGCGCTTCCAGCCCTCGATCAGCGAGCGGGTCATGCCGATGCCGTTCTCGAACTGGGCGAATCCGTCGTAGTGGGCCGCGCCGGGTGGCTCGTCGCCGGCGATCAGGTAGTACTCGTCGGCCAGGTAGACGAGCGTGCGGCCGTGCTGTTTGCGGAAGCGGCGCTGATATGGGGCGACCTGCGCGGCGACGGCGCGCGCGTGCTCCGGCGTGCAGCCCTCGACCTCGGCCGCGTGGGCGCCTCGCTCGATGCGCTCCTCCGCGAACGTGGTGGCGCCGACAGGCACGATCGGAGATCGTCTGCACGGTCGGGTAGAGCGCCGCGAGATCGGCGATCGTGCGGTCCAGCGCGGCGCCGTCGTTGACGCCGGGGCAGAGCACGACCTGCGTGTTGGCCTGGATGCCGATGTCGCCGAGCCGGCGAATCTGGTCGCAGATGTCGGGCGCTGTCTTGTTGCCGAGCATGTATCGCCGCAGCTCCGGCTCCGTCGCGTGCACGGAGACGTTGATCGGCGAGAGGCGCTGCTCGGCGAGGCGGGTCCAGTCATCTTCCTCGAGGTTGGTGAGCGTGACGAAGTTGCCGTGAAAGAAGCTGAGGCGGTAGTCGTCGTCCTTCACGTAGAGCGTCTTCCGCATGCCCTTCGGGTTGCCCTTCAGGAAGCAGAAGAAGCAGGCGTTGTTGCAGATGCGGACGCCGTCGAACGCCGCGTCCTGGAAGTCGATGCCGAGATCCTCGTCGGGGTGCTTCTCTATCTCGAAGACGTAGGGCTGCTCGCCGCGCACGACCTCGAGCGCGATCGACTCCTCGGCGGCGTGGAACTGGAAGTCGACGGCGTCCTGCAGCGTCTTGCCGTCGATGGCGACGACGCGGTCGCCCGGGAGCAGGCCGATCTCGTCGGCGAGGCTGCCCGGGCGGATGGCGTCGATGACGCCGCCAGCATTCGGCTTGCGGTACTGGGACGTGCGGCGGACTTCGGTCATGCCAGCAGCTCCGCGGCGCAGACGTCGAGGTGGTGCTGATAGTGCTCGCCGGTGACGTCCTGCGCGGCGAGATGTCGCTCCACGCGGCGCCACTGCGCTTCGTCGAGGCCAGCGAGCAGCGCGCGAAGATCGTCGCGCGTGCTGAGGCATCGTGCGCGGACGTCGACCGTCGGGAGGGCGCGATCCTCTGTGCGCCACCGCTCGTTCACTTCGTTTTCGTCGCCGTCGACCGGGGGTACGGGCCGGCCCTCGAGCATGCAGCGGATCGACTCGGCCGCATGCGCCTGCCAGCGGGCGAAGTGGGCGTAGACGTCGTGGCCGGTCCAGGCGGTGTCGGGGCCGAGTGGCCGGTCGGGCCGAGCGTCGAGCGCGTGCTGTAACCGCTGCCACAGCGCATCGCCCCGTGCCAGGGCGGCGTCGCGTGCTTCGAGCACGGAGGACGTCACGCGGGCGCCAGCTCTTCGAGGCGGGCAACGACGTCGTCGATGACGGCATCCGGGGTGGAGGCGCCGGCGGCGACGCCGACGCGCTCGCGGCCGGGAAGCCAGG
This sequence comes from uncultured Chloroflexia bacterium, assembly GCA_963843685.1. Lineage (GTDB taxonomy): Bacteria > Chloroflexota > Dehalococcoidia > DSTF01 > JACRBR01 > DASQHL01. The sequence continues at coordinate 117,164 of CAWJLO010000010.1, read as the reverse complement.
CGGCGTCGATCTCGGCGGCGGACTCGACGTGGTAGGTCTCGACGCCCTGTTCGCGCGCGACTTCCGCGAGGTGGCGAGTGTTGGAGCTCTCGCGGCCGCCGACGACGATCATCAGGTCGACCTGCTGCGCCAGATCCTGCGTGGCGGCCTGCTGGCTCGTCGTGGCGTTGCAGAGCGTGTTGATGACGCGCAGCTCGCTGATGCGGTCCATGTGCACCGAGAGGAGCTTCTGGACGAACTGTGCGAAGTGGCCCTCGGTCTCCGTCGTCTGGGAGAGCACGCCGACGCGCGACGGCATCCAGTCGGGCAGGGGCGCGTCCAGCTCGTCGGCGGAGCGCATCGTCACGACCTTGCCGTTGGCCCAGCCGAGGATGCCGCGCACCTCCTTGTGGTCGGGGTCGCCGAAGACGATGACGCCGAATCCCTCGTCGGTCAGCTTCTTCGCCCATTGCTGCGCGCGCGTGACGATGGGACAGGTCGTATCGACGACGGTGGCGCCGCGCTGCTCCAGCTCGCGCACGACATCGGGACCGACGCCGTGGGCCGTGATGGCGACGGGGCGCGTGTCGACGGCGTCGAGCGTCGCGATCACTTCGACGCCGCGAGAGCGGAGGCGGTCGACGACCTGCGGGTTGTGGACGGTCGAGCCGAGGCTGGTGAGGGGGCCGAGTTCGCCGGACGCCTCCTCCATCATGTCGACGGCGCGGCGGACGCCCATGCAGAAGCCCAGCTCTTTGGCCTTGATGACCTGCATCTCTCTCCGAATCTGAGGCTGGCCTGCACGCGACATAAGATCACGTCGAGGCCATCTCGTGCGACGTCAGTATAACCGGGAGGGCGGAGGTGGGTGGAGCGGGGCTATGCGCCCGCTGACTCACACCGGCTTCGCTTCCCTGATCTCGCCCGGCGGACTGTTCGGTGCGCCGCCACGGTCTCGCGGAACTCGCCCTGGTAGGACTCCGGCAGCAACTCGGCGATGTGGAGCATGATGTCGTCGGTCGCCGTGCGGGCGGCCTGCGAGTTGATGCGCTCGGCGTGCGGCGGGTAGAAGGGCTTGCCGAAGGTGATGGTCACGCGTGGGCCGATGAAGGGCCGGAAGAAGACCCAGGGCCACGGCACGTGCTCGGTGCCGGTGATGGCGATCGGGATCATGGGCGCGCCGGTGCGGTAGGCGACGAGGGCGGTGCCGGGGAAGCCCTTGTGGAGCTGGCGGTCGCGGGAGCGCGTGCCCTCCGGGAACATCAGCAGCAGGAGACCGTCATCGACGACGTGCTGCGCCTCTCGCAGCGCGGCGATGTCGGCGCCGGTGCGGTCGACGGGGAAGGCGCCGATGAAGCGGAACAGCAGGCTGATCACCGGCCACTTGAACATCTCTTTCTTGGCCATGGTGATGATGCGGCGGTTCAGCGCGCCGGGGATGATGCAGGGGTCGGCGTTGTTGAGGTGGTTCGACACGAGGATCGCGCCGCCTGTCTTCGGGACGTTCTCGCGGCCCTCGACGTATGGGCCCTTCACATACAGGAACGTGCAGAGACGGATGAAGTACACCACGGCCCAGTAGGAGACCGGCACGACGCGCCAGATCATTCGGCCAGATTGAGGATGCGTTGCACCACCTCCGTCAGACTCAGGTCGTCCGTATGGATGATCACAGCCCCGGGCGCGGCGGTCAACGGCGACGTCTCGCGGCTGGAATCGAGCCCGTCACGGCGCTCCAACTCGTTGAGCAGTGCGTCAAAGTCAGGATTCAGCCCGGCCTCGCGCATTTGCTGCTCGCGGCGGCGCGCGCGCACCTCGCGGGAGGCGTCGAGGTACACCTTCACGTCGGCGTCGGGGAGCACGACGCTGCCGATGTCGCGGCCGGCCATCACGATCCTTCCCTGCCCGGCCAGCCGCCGCTGCACCAGGACGAGCGCTGTCCGGACTTCCGGCACGCGCGACACGAGGGATACGTTCGCTTCGACGTCCTCGTCGCGCAGGTGGGGTGTGGCGTCTTCGCCGTCGAGCAGGACGGGAGTCGGCTCGATCGCACCGCCACGCGCCTCGCCTACGTCGATGGTCACGGCGTGCGCAAGCGTCGCGAGCGCGGACGCATCGTTGGGGTCGATGCCGCGGCGGAGGGCGAGCCACGTCATCGCCCGGTACATCGCGCCCGTGTCGACGAAGCGATAGCCGAGCGCGGACGCGACGCCGACGCCGACGGCGCTCTTGCCGGACGCCGCCGGCCCGTCGATGGCGATGACGGACGCAGGGTGGTGGTCTGTGGTGCTGACGGTGTGTGCCTCCGGGAAATCGGGGGAGTATAGCAGGCGGCCCGCAGGCGTCAGTCGTCGGTCCGCGCGGGTGCGGAGTCGAGGCCAACGAGTTGGCGCAGGGATTCGAGCTCGCGCTTGGAGAGCGGACGCGTCTTGCCGGCGGGGAGGCGGGCGAGCAGCACCTCGCCGACTCGCGTGCGGACGAGGACGCGGACCGGGTGGCCGACGGCCGCGCACATGAGGCGGACCTGGCGCTTGCGCCCTTCGTGGATGACGAGCCGCAGCCAGGTGCAGCCGTCGCGCGCGGTGTGGCCGTGGGGCGGCTGCGTTGTCTCCACCGTCGCCGGTGCGGTCTTCCGGCCGCCGATGTCGACGCCGCGACGCAGGGTCGCCAGCGCTTGCGGGGAGGGCGCGCCCATGACGAGTGCGCAGTACTCCTTCTCGGTCTCGTAGCGCGGGTGGGCGAGCCGGTGGGCCAACTCGCCGTCGTCTGTGAAGATCAGCAGGCCCTGCGTATCGCGGTCGAGGCGGCCGACGGGGAAGACGTGCGGCGGCAGCGATGGCGGCAGCAGGTCCATCACTGTGCGCCGTCCCTGCGGATCGCTGACGGTGGTGAGCACGCCCGCGGGCTTGTTCATGACGAGATAGACGTGCGACTGCTCGATCGTCAGTGGCTGGCCGTCGAGCTCGATACGGTCGACGTCCGGATCGGCCTGCGCGCCGAGGGCCGAGACGACGGTGCCGTTGACGGACACGCGCCCGGCGACGATGAGGGCCTCGGCGCCGCGCCGAGAGCCGTGACCCGCGCGCGCGAGGATCTTCTGCAGACGCTCTTTCATGAGCTGCGCGAGCGGACGCGTTGCAGCGCCGCGGGGCCGATTCGCCAGGCGGTCGCTCCAACCGCGGCCGCGGCGGCGAAGGCCACGATCGGCCAGATGAGCCACGCGTGCGAGCCGCTCGCATGGCCGGGGAGGACCTGGATCGCGTTGCCGATTTCGCGCACTGGTTTGCCTGCGCTCGAGTCTGTTGCGCTGCCAGGCGACGGCGAATCGTTGTCGACCCAATCGGCGGCGGAGTCGGTGTCGAGGCCCGGTTGCCGCCGCTCGATCGAGTGGCCGGCGGGCACGTCCGGCACCGACGGATCGAAGGCGTACGTGTCGTTGCCCCAGGAGACGGCGTCCACAATGTTGCCGGCGGGATCGGTGAGCAGGAGGTGATCGCCGTTGTTGCCGAGGGAGTTGCCGATGCGGGGATGTGGCGTGGCGGTCGTAGGCTTCGGGGTGGGCCCGACGAAGCTATTCGAAGCGGTAAGAACGACGAATCCGCCCGCGGTCAGCGTCGTCGACTCCAACACTTCGATCGAGGCGTCGTCGGAGAGCCGCCAGCCGGCCAGATCGACCTCCGAATCGCCCGCGTTGTACAGCTCCACCCACTCGCCGTCGGCGTCGGGCGCGCTGCCTATGGCGTCGTACAGCACCTCGTTGATGACGACGCGCGAAGCCCCCGACGAGACTGTCGCGGCGGGGGAGGACTGGCCGCGCGCGGGCTTCTTCGTGGTCCCGAGCACGGCGCGAGCCGGCGTTGACGACTGAGCCCGGGTGGATGTGCCCCCGACCGGCTGAGGCTCGTCGACCGGTGTCGGGTCCGGCGGCGCGGGCCCGAACGAGGCGTCGTCGATGTAGATGGTGGCGTGCGCACCTGATCGCGGCGCGAGCAACACGCGCACGTGGGCCGAGTGCGCCTCGGGAGGGGCCGTTACGCCGCCTGTCGTCAGCCATCGGTAGTCCGCCGACGGCTCCGTGAGCTCGTCGGTGGAATCCGCTGAACCGAGCGCGCTGCCGCCGCCGTCGCCGCTGGCGTACCACGAGATGCGTAACGATGCCGTCTGGACCGCGCCGTCGTCGTCGAGCACCCAGGCGCCGAACGCGTAGGTCGAGCCGGGATCGACGAGCACCGTCTCGTACGCCCACTTCGTCGAGTCGCTGTCGCTGCTGAAGCGCGCGGCGTGCTGCCCCGAGCGGACGGGCGAGGAGGTCGATTCGAGGGTGCCGCCGTATTTCTGCCAGACGGCGGGCGCACCGTCGGCATCGGTGTCTTCGAATCCCGCGTTTTGAAGCGCGTCGGTGACGAGCAGCGGCACCGGCGTGTTGGTCGGCGTCTTCGTGGGCGTCGGCGTGCGGGTGCCGGTCCGTGTCGCCGTCGGTGTGATCGTGATCGTCGGAGTGGGGGTGGCGGTCGGCGTACGTGTGGCGGGCGCCGCACCTTCGACGCGGACATTGTCGATGTAGAGGACGTCGCCCGCCGTGGCGAGCGGTGCGCCGATCGAGAGCGTCAGCTCGGCTCCGCCCGGCAGGTCGAACTCGCCGGATATGGTGCTCCATGCCCGGACGTCCCAGCGGAGCCCGTTGCGCGGACGCTGTCGCCGCCCGCGCTCGAACGCACCTCGACGTAGACATCGAGCGCCGTGGACGCGCGGACCTGCGCGCTGAAGGTGTAGTGCCCTGGCGGCGCGTCGGTCTCGATCTGCGGACGCACGATGAAGTTCGCCGACTGCACGGTCACGCGGCCACTCGCGGCGCCGTCCGCCGGTGCGACGACGCCGGCGCCGACGGCATCGATGGTCGCGCCGACGGCGGCCCAGCCGCCCGCGCCGTCTTCGAATCCGCCGTTCCGCACGTAGTCGAATGCGTTCGCGCGATGTGGCGTCGCGAGGATCGCGCCGGCGGTGGCGCAGATGATGGCGAGCAGTCCGATTGGGCGGCGCACGGCGCGCATGGCTGGCGGATCCCGGCATGCTGCCCGCGGGGGCGGTCGTGGCGTCGGCTAACGTATCGTCTGAACAGGCGGTGTCAGACCTGGCGGCGGATGCGGACCCGACGCATCATCACGGTCTCCGTGATGATCTGCGCCTCGTCGACGAGGCCGTCACGGTCGTCCCGGCGGGCGATGCGCAGATCGCGGTTCTTGCGCTTGCCGCCGCTGAGGACGTTGCTGACGACGCGACGGAAGACGAACTGGCCGATCGTCCCGGCGGCCATGACGGCGGCGCCCTTCACCACCGGCGACACCTGGGGCTGCCAGACGGTCGGCGTCTGAATGCCGCGGACGGCCGGCAGCTGCGCCTCACGAACGGCGATGCCGCAGCGGCGGCAGAAGTTGTCGCTTTGGTCAAGCTCAAACTGGCATGCGTGGCAAACGGAAACGCTCATGGCCGCGATATCGTAGCGCCTGCCCTGTAACGCGTCAATTGACTTGCGGCCAGGTCGAATTGCGGAAACCGTAACGTCACACAACGGTCGCTTTCGCCAGCGTGCCTTCGATCTCGGGCGTGAGGTCGAAGCCGCCGACGATCTTCGTCGAGCCGGCCATGATGCGGCCGTCGTCGAGGCGGAGGCGCCCGTCGGCGAAGGCGCGCAGCGTCTCGATCACGAGCGGGAGCTCGCGCGCGACGCCGCGGCGGTGGATCTCCTGGAACAGGGGATTCGCCTCGCCGTCGGTGCCGCGGATGTCCGCGACGTTTCGGGACTCCACGGCGCGCCACAGCAGATCGATAGTCGCGCCGCGCAAGGGGTACGTGCAGTAGGTGACGATCGGACCCTCGTCGAGCTCCGGCGTCACGAGATGGATGCGCACGCCGCCGTGGTCGACGCGTTGCTCCATGAGTTTCCAGATCACCTCCTGCCACGTGCCGGCGGGCTGGCCGGGGGCGGCGGGATGCAGGTTGAGCAGCGTGTGGTCTTCGAGCAGGGGCGCCGTCGTGATGAGCATGTAGCCGGCGAGCATGCCGATGTCCCAGGCGTACGGCCTGAGCAGCTCGACGACCGCGCGGTCGTACTCCGTGCGCCAGGCCGGCAACGGCTGACCGGCGCGCGCCGCGTCGCCGCCGGCCTCGCGGCGGAAACGCTGGTCGGACAGCGTCACGAGCGGGATGCCCTGGGACTCGACCTGGTCGAAGAAGCGGTCGGTGATCTCGAACTGGCCGCGCTCGCGGTTGGAGAAGACGAAGGCGATCTCGGCGTCGAGGCGGCCGTCGCCGATCGCGTCCACCGCCGCGCGCAGCAGCTTGGGCGACGTTTCGCCGCGTCCCGTCGCGAACCAACCGATGCGCAGCACGTTGCCCTCGCTTCCCCCGCGTCTCCACGGTAGCCCTCGAAGCCGGACGCCGCAACGGGGCCGCGGGCTGCTACGTAAAGGGTTCGTCCTCGTCGACGGGCTCGTCATCGCTGACGTATTCGTAGTCTTCGGGTTCGCCTTCGCTTGACGCGCCGTTGGGGCGCGCGGGGAGCGTCGCGAACGACTCGCGCAGCTTCGTGATCTTCAGCTCCGCTTCGTCAAGCCGCTCCTGGCAGGCGCGCGCGAGCGTCATCCCCTCCTCGTACGCCGCGATCGCCTCCTCGAGCGACATGCCGCCCTGTTCCAGCTTGCCAACCTGCTGCTCGAGCCGCGCGTAGAGCTGTTCGAACGTGTCGCGCTTCGCTTCTTTCGGCATGCGTGCCTCTCTCCTACGCGCGCTCTTCGGGCATCGTGAACAACGGCGCCTGTGCGTCCGGCACGCTGCGCTTCGGCCGACGAGGCCGCGGCGCGCCTCCCCCGACCTGCGCGCCGAACGTCCCGTCGCGCACGCGCACGTCGAGCGAATCGCCTGGCCGCGCCTGCGCGACGCTGCTGACGACGCTCTTCCCCTTCTGCACGATCGCATAGCCGCGCTCCAGCGTCGCGAACGGGTCGAGGGCCTTCAGCCGCCACACGCAGCCGCCGACGCCCTGCACCGCCACGCGCTGTGCCTGCTCCGTTGCGCCGACGGCCCGTCGCGCCATCTCGTCGACGCGCTGCCGCTCGCGGTTCACGTCCGGCGCGGCGCGGTCGATGAGCCGGGCGCGCTGGTCCACCGAGGCTCGGTCCGTGCTCAACCGCTCACGCAGCACTGACTCCATCGTCCCGGCGGCGATGCCCAGCCGCACGCGCACCTCCAAGCGGTCGGGTGCGACGATCTCGGCCGCCGCCGATGGCGTCGGGGCGCGCACGTCGGCGACGAAGTCGGCGATCGTGTAGTCGGTCTCGTGGCCGACGGCCGAGACGACGGGCACGGCGCTGGCGAAGATGGCGCGCGCGACGAGCTCGTCGTTGAACGCCCACAGCTCCTCGATCGAGCCGCCGCCACGGCCGGCGATGATGACGTCGACGTCACCGCGGCGGTTGAGCTGCTCGATGCCGCCGATGATGCCGGCGACGGCCTCCGGTCCCTGCACGGGCGTCGGCGACAGGACGACCTCCGCGAGCGGCCAGCGCCGCTCCAGCACGTGGCAGATGTCGTGGAAGACGGCGCCGGACTCCGACGTGACGACGCCGATCTTGCGCGGGAAGCGGGGAAGCGACCGCTTGCGGGACTGCTCGAACAGGCCCTCCTGCTCGAGCCGCGCGCGCAGCCGCTCGTACTCCGCCTGGAGCGCGCCGACGCCCTCCGGCTGGACGAAGTCGACGTAGAGCTGCAGCTCGCCCCGCTGCTCGTACAGGGAGATGCGGCCGTGGGCGACGATGGCGGAGCCGTTCTCGACGAGCTTGGACGTCGTGTTCGAGGGGTAGTTGCGCCGCTGGAAGAAGGCGGCGCGGAGCTGCGACTCGCCGTCCTTCAGCGTGAAGTAGACGTGGCCCGAGGAAGGGCGGCTGACGTTCGAGCACTCGCCGGCGATCCAGATGTCGCCCAGGTGCGGGTTCGACTCGAACAGCTCGCGGAGGTACGTGGTGACCTCGCGGACGGCGTAGACGTGCATGCGGGCATTGTCGAACATATGCGCGAATCAGCGCAATGCGGAGTATCCGATTCCCAGGGAGGATGCGGTGCCCGAGAGACGTTATCGGATACGGATCTGGCCGTCGTCGCCGGTAAGCCGACTGCTGTTCGGTGTGGTGGTCGCCGCGGGTGTTAGCGTACTGGGCGGCCCGTCGTCGACCTCGTTTGTGTTTGGTGCAGTGGGCGGCGGGGTGGCGTTCCTCTCGCTGGAGCTATCGGCTCCGGCCCGTCGGGCCGGTGCAACGCTGGGCGTCGACTCGCTCCTTGTGAACTACGGTCGCAACGCAATCAAGATTCCCTTCAGCGCGCTCGTGAGTGCTGTGCCTGATGGAACAAAGATCCGGCTCCGGTTTCTCGAGAAGCGGCTTGCAAGTGGAAGGCCGTCGGAGCGGAGCGTCGCGATTGATGTCCTCGATCGAGACGGCTTCCTCGCCGACCTTCAGGCGCGGCGCAGTGCCCAGGACATTGGACGAAGCAACGACGAAGGTCGCCGTTCGCGATCGTACCGATGCGCGATCACGAGGTAGTCGCGAGTGCAGCTGAAGTCCGATGGCGGAGGTTCCGGCTCATCGTAGGCCGTGATCGTCGTCGGCGAGCGCGCTGATCGCACTATCTGGCGCTAGCGCTCCGCGGCGCTACGCGCGCTCCTGGTACTCGCCGGTGCTGGTGTTGACCTTGATGCTGTCGCCCTCGTTGACGAAGAGGGGGACGTTGACGACGAGGCCGGTCTCCAGCACCGCCGGCTTCGTGGCGCCGGTCGCCGTGTCGCCCTTGAGGCCCGGGTCGCACTTCGTGATCTTGAGCACGACGGATGCCGGCAGCTCGATGCCGATGGGCTCGTCGCCGAGGAAGAGGACGTCGCAGGTGCCGTTCTCGGCGATGAAGCTCTTCGCGTCGCCCACCTGGTCCTTCGTCAGGGGCACCTGGTCGAAGGTCTCCGTGTTCATGAAGTACATGATGTCGTCTTCGGTGTAGGAGAGCTGCATGGCGACGCGCTCGACGCGCACGCGCGGCCACTTCTCGCCGGCCTGGAACGTGCGCTCGATGAGGTCGCCGCGGCGGACGTCGCGCAGCTTCATGCGCATCTGCGCAGAGCCGCGGCCCATCTTGATGTGGTTGAACTCCATCACCTGGTACACGCGCCCATCCAGCTCGATGGTCGCGCCGCGCTTCATCTCACCCGTCGAAATCATGCAGAGACCGTCCTCTTGTGCTGTGTGGCTTCCAACAACCTAACGAATGCGCGGGGTTCGTTCCAGACGCGGCTTAGCCGGCGAACTGCAGCTTCGGCGCCTTACTCATCACGCGGGGCTTGCCGTTCTCCAGCACCACCATGTCCTCGATGCGCACGCCGCCCCAGCCGGTGACGTAGATCCCGGGCTCGATGGTGAAGACCATGTTGTCCTTCAACTCGTCCGTCGACGTGCGCGCGACCCGCGGCGCCTCGTGCACCTGCAGGCCGATGCCGTGGCCGAGGCCGTGGCCGAAGGTCTCGCCGTAGCCGGCCGCGTCGATCACGTTGTGGGCGATCATGTGGCACTCTTCGCCCGTCATGCCGGGCTTCACCATCTCCTCGGCCGTGAGCTGCGCCGTGAGGACGATGTCGTAGATCTTGCGGAACTGGTCGTCCGGCTTGCCGAGGAAGATGGTGCGCGTCAGGTCGGACATGTAGCCGTCGACGTCGCAGCCCATGTCGATGACGACGCCCTCGCCCTTCTCCAGCTTGCGGTCGCGCGGGTAGGCGTGCGGCATGGCGCCCCACGGCCCGCCGGCGACGATCGTGTCGAACGACAGGCCGTCGCCCCCGTGCTCACGGATGTACTTCTCGATCTCCCAAGCCACCTGCTTCTCGGTCCAGCCCGGTTCGACGCGCTCCATCACGTACGTGCAGGCGGCGTCGCCCAGGTCGACGGCCTTCTGCAGCGCGACGACCTCCTCGGGCTCCTTGAACAGCCGCAGCGACTCAACGAGGTTCGGCGTCGGCACGAGCGCCGGCCGTTCGGGCTCCGGCAGCGCCGCGATCGTCTTCTTGAACTGCTGGTGGGTGGCGAAGGTCATGTCGTTCGCCTCGAACGCCACCTTCTTACCGCCGAGGCCGGCGAAGAGCGCCGGCGCCCAGACGTCGAAGCCTCCCGCCACCTTGTGCAGGCGGAAGTCCGGCGCCTGCGTCGCGCTCTGCTCGTAGTAGCGGAAGTCCGTCGCGATGATGGCGTCGTCCGGGGTCACGAGCAGGTAGCCGGCCGAGCCGGTGAAGCCGCTGAGGTAGCGGCGGTTCTGCGCGTTGGAGATCAGCGCGCCGTCCAGCTCGTGCTTCTCGAGCGCGCGGCGCAGTCGCGTGACGCGGTCCTTCATTCGTCGATCCCTTTGCTACTCGACGCCTTTGAGGATGGTGACGAGCGCTTCGACGGCCAGCCCGTAGCCCTGGACCCCGAGACCGACGATCGCGCCATTGACGACGGGGGACAGCAGCGAATGGTGGCGGAACTCCTCCCGCTTCCAGACGTTGGAGATGTGCACCTCGATCGCCGGCAGCCCGGAGCCCGCGACGGCGTCCCTGAGGGCGATGCTCTCGTGGGTCAGCGACCCGGCGTTGATGATCAGGCCGTCGGCGCCAGATTGCTCGTTCTGGAGCCAGTCGATGATGGCCCCGACGGCGTTCGATTGGAACGCGCGGACCTCAGCCCCCATGCCCGCAGCGCGCTCAGACACCATCCGCTCGATCTCGGGGAGCGTGGTCGTGCCGTAGATGTGGGGCTCGCGCGTGCCCAGCGTGTTCAGATTCGGGCCGTTGATCAGCAGAAGGCGCATCGCCCGCCATTGTAGCGTGGGCTTTCCCGGTGTGGGGCGGGTCCGGCGCCGCCGCGGCCGGAATCGGCTGATGAGGCGGGAATGAGGCTGCCTGTACGTGTAGTTCCCTACGCGATCTGCCGAGAACTAGTTGAGGGTGGTGGCCGGGGGCCGCCTTGGGGAGTGCGCGCATGAGCAATGAACCTGAAGAAGACCTGATCGAAGCGACAATCCGCCGCGTGGCCGAGGCCAAGGCCGCGCGCGAAGCCACAGACGAAGCCGGTGCGGTCGTCGAGCCGGACGGGGCGGATCCCGCCGAGCCAGAGACGCCGCAAGCTGAGGATCCGGCCGTCGCCGCTGTGGACGCCTGGCCGGGGCCCAGCGAGGGCCACGCCGCGCCGGCCGTCGACGAGGATCTCATCGAGGCCACGATCCGCCGCGTCGCCGAGGCCCGCGCCGCAAAGGAGGCCGAGGCGTCTCACGGCGAAGAGGCTGACGTTCCCGAGATCGAGATGCCGGCCGAGGAAGCCGTTGCGCCTGTCGTCGTGCCGCGGCCGATCCACGCGCCCGAGCCGGAGCCGGCACCGGCCGAGCCTTCCGCTGACGGGCGCTGGACCGCCGAGGTGCACGCGCTGCAGCAGGAGGTGGCGGCGATGCAGGGGATGCTGCGCGAACTGCAGGCGCGCGTCGATGCCGCGTACGCCATCGCCAGCGCGTCGGCGCCAGCCCGCCGAGAGGCGCCGCAGGACGAAGAGGACTGGGACGACTCGCCGCGGCTGCCGCGTCTGCCTCTGGGCCAGCCGCCGCGCCCCGTATTTCGCAACCCCACGCCGATGACGGCGACGGCGGAGCACCTCGTCGAAGACGTTGAGGATGCAGCCGCGCCGGACGCCGGTGAGGCGCCGCCGAAGCGGGGATTCGACCTGCTGCCGAGGACGTACCGCGTCACCGTCGAGGACAAGCGCCGGGGCGTCGACCTGGTGCCGCTGCACCGCGCCCTGCTTGGCATGGACGGCGTGCGCGACATGTCGCTGCTGAGTTACAGCAACGGCGTCGCCATCATCTCGATCGAGATGGTGCACGAGCTGGACCCGGAGTTGCTGCGTACAGCCGTCGCGCGCGCGATGTCGCGCGAGGCGAAGGTGGAGGTTCACAACGAGACCACGATGGTCGTGAAACTGGCGGAGGAGTAGCAGCCGTATATGCGCTGGCTATCGCCGAAGAAGGAAGAGAAGATGAAGAGGGCGCCGGAGCCCTTCGTGGCGATCGAGTCGCTGGACACGTCGCGGCCCGCGGGGCGTGAGGGGCGTCTGTTCGACCTCGTCATCCTGTCGCTCTTTCTCCACAGCGCCGGCAGCGGGCACGAGATCGTCGGCGCCTTCATCGAACAGTCGCCCGCGGTCACGGAGGCCGTCTTCGTCTACCCGCTCGTGCTGGACAAGAAGCGCGACGTGCTCTCCGCGTCGCCGCTCGAGGGGATCGTCGAACCAAACCTGGAGAAGGCGATGGAGGCCTTCCAGGAGGACCTCACGGCGCTTGAGTTTGACATGCCGATGAATCACTTCCGCCGCCTCGTCATCGATGGTGGCGAGGTCGTGATCCGCGACTCCATGAGCGACTTCTGGGGCGACACGCTCCCACCCGAGACGGTGGCCGCGGCCGAGGAGAAGCTCGGGATCAAGAAGGTGGCGCTCGTCCCGATGCTGGTCGAGGGCGAGCCGTACGGCATGGTGGTGTTCGGCTTCCCGAAGACGGACATCGATGCGGAGATCGTCGAGCTGCTCGTCGGGCACTTCACGCTGGCGATGCGGGACATCGCCACGCAGGAAGACACCGCGCGCTTCAACGACATCGATCCCGTTACCTGGGTCTACAACAGGCGCTACATCGGCGAGGCGATCGAGTCGGAACTCGTGCGCTGCGGCCGCTACGCCAAGACGCTGTCCGTCGTCGTCATCGACCTCGACGATTTCGGCGCGTTCAACGCGCGCTACGGGCAGTCGATGGGCGACCGCCTTCTGCGCAGCGCCGCCGTCAGCCTGGCTGAGGCGGTCTCACCGCCGGAGATCGTCGCACGGCTCGGCGACGACGAGTTCGCGGTGCTGCTCCCGGAGACGAATCGCGCGGCCGCCGTCTCCGTGACGACGCGGCTGCTCGCCAGCCTGTCGCAGGTGTCGGTATTCGGGGGCGACGGCTCGCCCGAGCCGCTGAAGGCCTCCGTCGCCATCGTCTGTTTCCCCGAAGACGGCACGTCAGCGCGTGATCTGCTCGAGAGCGCCGACGCCGACCTGGAAAGCGCGAAACGGGAACGCGAGGACATGGCCAAGGCCGGTCCGCGCGCCGTCAACCCGCTCGCTCGCCCCGCGAACGAGCGCATTCGCGGCTAAGACTCTGAATCCGGCGCGCGCCCCTCGTCCAGGCGACGCACGACGTCGCGCAGTTCGCGCACGTGGTCGATGACGGCGTCGGGCGCGGGCGTCGAACCGTCGAGCGGGCGCTGCACGTACTGCCGCGTCAGCACGGCCCGCATCCCCACCGCCTTCGCGCCGGCGATGTCGTGCAGCGGGCTGTCGCCGACGAAGACGGACTCCGCGGGCGTGGCGCCCAGTTCGCGCATGGCTTTCTCGAACAACGACGGGTGCGGCTTGCGCCATCCCTCGTCGGCGGAGACGACGACGCTGCCCATCAGCTCTTCCATCCCGTGGTTGCGAAGCATCGTGCGGATCGCCGGCGTATCGGCGAGCGTGTTGGTCACGCAGCCGAGCCGGTAGGTCGCGCTCAGGTCCACGAGCGCGTCGCGCGTGCCCTCGGCGCAGATCAGGCTGTCGATCTCCGTCGCGAAGAGCGGCGGAGTGACCTCCAGGAGCAGCGCCCGGTCGAGTTCGAGCCCGAGTGCGCGGCAGCCCTGGTCGATCCAGGTCCATGACGGTGGCTGGTCGACGTGGTCGCCGTTGGTGAAGTAGGTCTCGGAGGCGTCGCGGAGGACGTCACGCACGGCGATCTGCAACGCCGCCGCGGCGGGCAGGTCGTCGCGCCCCAGCCGCTCGACGAGGGTGGCGCGCATATGTGCGTACGCCAGTTCGAGCGCGCCGCGTTGCGGGCCGATGTCCCAGATGGTGTGCCCGAGGTCGAAGATGACGGCCCGTATGGTCACCGCGCGACGGACGCCTCTGTGTCGACGGGGCGTCTCACGATCGACCCACGAGCCGTTGCCCGCACGCTCAACGTCCGGCGTTGGCGGGGGGAGGAACTGCTGCCGCTGCGTGAGCAGGATCAATTCGCGCATGTAGCGCGCCGCGCGGGGCACGGCCGTCTCGGGCTCCTCTACGCCTTCGTAGTCGATGTGGACGAAGCCGCGGTAGCGGGCAAGGTGCAACATCCGCAGGATCTCGGGCCAGCGCGCCTGCCGCTCGCCGCCGTCTTCGGCCACGTCGCGCATTCGCGCGTGCACCTGCACGACACGGCCGAGCGTCTCGTCCAACCCGATGCGGTCGACCAGGTCGCCCGGGTCGAGGCACGCCCGCAGCCACGGTGACCCGACGTCGTGGAGGCACTGACGGATCTGCGGGGCCGTGCCGACGAGGCCGTCGTGGCGGTTGTTCTGCAGCGCCAGCACGACGCCGCGCTCGGCCGCGTGGTCGGCGCACTGACGGAGCGACCACGTCACGTCGGACCACACGCGACGCCCGTCAGGGGGCCGCTGCTTGAAGACGCGACGCAGCGCGCCGAGGATCCGCCCCTGCTCGACTTCCGGCGGCGCGGGCTGCGACGGCAGCCATCCGGCGAAGACGCGCACGATCGGCGCGCCCAGGTACGCGGCGATGTCGCACCACTGCTGCACCTTCTGGGTCTCACGCTCGCGGCGCTCGTCGGGCCCGAAGTCATTGCTGACGGCGACGCCGCTGATGGTGAGCCCCAGGTCCGTGCAGAGCTTCTTGATGTCGCGCAGGTAGACCGGGTCGGTCGTCGGGAAGTGGAGGTCGACCAGTTCGACGCCGTCCACCTCCAGGTCTTCGGCGCAGATACGCAGGAACTCGCGGAGGTCGATCCGTCCGGCTCGAAACGCCGTGTGATACGACCAGGAGCTGCAGCCGAGCTTCACCTAGACGTCCTCCGGAATGGTTTGGCCCTTCGCCAGCGACTCGATGCCGCCGAACCGCGTGCGCCGGAACCCTTCAGCGAAGGTGCAACCCAGCCCGGAACGGTCGGCGACGGCGTGTGCTGCGGTCCTCATGCGGCGCGCGATCGTCTCATGGTAGTCGTGCGGGTCCAGCTCCGCGAGCCACGGCACGCTGAGGCCGGACGCCTTGAGGTGGTGCTGCATGTCGGCGATCGTCAGCACCATCTGCGCCTCGTGCTGCCAGAGCGCCTCGATCTTCTTCTCGATCCAGTCGTCGATGTTGACATACTTGTTCTGGTCGCGGGGCGACTTCGCGAAGAACCAGGACTCGCCGACGTAGTGCGGCTGGAGGCCCTCCTCGATCTGCTCCGGGTAGTAGAGCGGAAGGTGCGAGAAGCTGGCCGCCTCGCTCGCCGCCACGGCGACGGCGCGATGGTCCGGGTGACCCTCGTAGGGCGTGAAGGGGTCCCACGTCATCACGATGTCCGGCTTCACCTCGCGGATGATGCGCATGAACTGGCCGCGGAGCTTGTCCGGCGTCGGGTCGTAGGCGAGATCGCCGTCCGAGTAACCGAGCGCGATCACGTTCTTGACGCCGAGCACGCGCGCGGCGCCGTTCAGCTCCTTGTCACGCACGGCCCGCATCTGCTCGGCGGTCAGCTCGAACGAGCCCTTGTCGTTGTCCGTCGCGGCGACGAGCGTCACCTCGTGGCCGAGGCCGCAGAACTTCGCGATGGTGCCGCCGGCGAAGAACTCCATGTCGTCGCCGTGCGCTTCACAGACCAGGACGCGCTTCATGGGGCCATTCTACGGGCTGGCGCGGGTTCGGAAAGCGAATCAGGCGCCGATCTCACGAAGAACGTCGATGGCGGCGAGCCGCAGCGTCTCTTCCGCGCTTTCGCCCAGCATCGCCACGCCCGGCTCGTAGCCGCCTTCGTCGAAGGAGTGCTTTGGCACGAGGTAGCCGACGTAGTGGTTTGCATAACACGCGACGAGCAGGTGCGGCATCGCCGCCGCCTCCTGGATCGCGCGCCCTGTCTCGACGAAGAACTCGCCGGGCAGGCCGAGGACCACGCAGCCCCGGCCGAGGCCGATGGCCTGGACCTCGGGGTGGGCGAATCGCTGTTCGCCGCCGGTCTGGATCCGCTCGGCGACGCCGCGCTCCGTCCGGAAGCGCACGATCTGCTCCATCACGCGCCGCATCGCCTCGGCGTCGCCCTCGTCCGTTGACTCTCGCTGACGCTCCAACGCCGACATGCGGGCGTCGTACCACTCGGGCGGTTCCAGCCGGCGCAGCGGCACCGCGACGTTGCGGCTCAGCACGCGGATCCGGGGCTCGACCAGCTCGCCGGAGGTCACCGGCTTGTCGGACAGCTCGTCCCAGCGGATCGTCCACACCTTGTGCTGGTTGCCGAGCGGGCGCAGCTCCTGCAGCCGTCGCGCCGCCTCCGAGCCGACGATCGTGCCGACGCGGTGCGCCTCGTCGTGGCGCTGCTCGATCCAGGCCGGATTGACGTCGCCGCAAGCGCCGTTAAGGAAGAGCACCGGCGCGGCGCCGAGCACGCCCTGGACGGTGCGGATGGCGTGGCCGGGGTAGTCGGCCGAGATCAGCATGTTCGTGCCGAAGAGCACAGTCGGGTGGCAGGCGAAGTTCACGACCGATGCGATCGCGCCGTCGCGCGGGTCGGGTGAATCGAAGAGGAGCACGCGCATCGCGTCGTCGAACGGCCCGGCGGGGTCGCGACGGTTCTGGCTGACGCTGTCGACGCTGCCGCGCCCCGCTTTCAGCACCGCCGGCCGCAGCGAGCGGTGCGCCGCCTCGATCGCGCCGGCGACCGTGCGCGCCATCATCTCCGTCAGCGGTTCGTCGAGGTCGCGGCGCAGTCCCGCCGGCCCCGCGTGCGTGTGCGTGGCCGCGATCATGATGTGCGCGGCGGGGATGCCGGTGGCCTTCTCCGCGCGCTCGCGGATGCGTGGCGACGAGCCGGCGGTCGATGCCGACGAGGTCGACGCTGACGATGGCCGCCTGCGTCGTGCCGTCGTCAAGCGCGAGCGCCCGGGCGTGGAGGTCGTCGTGCACGCCGACCGCGCCGCCGACTCGGCCGCCGTAGCCATCGAGCGGCGTGCCGACGGGCGGCGTCGTCACGACCTCAGCGGCGCCGGCGCGCAGTGTCATCGCTGGTGGGTCTCGTCGCGGACATACATCGAGGCGATACTACGTTCGGCGAGGGTTGCGGACAAGCGGCCGGATGTCAGTCGCCGAGCATCTCGTGGCCGAGGGCTCGCTCCAGCGCTCCGCCCGCGCGGCCCAGCGCCCATTGCGCGTCCGGGTCGTCGATGGGCACCTGCCGGAAGCGATCGCGGCCGAGGCGGTCGACGAGGGCGGCGTACTGCTCGGCGAAGCGCGACTCCCACGGCACGAGGTAGCAGACCTCGCGCACTTCCGCCTGCAGCATCTCCTTCAGGCAGCCGAAGCACGGCTGCAGCGTCGAGTACAGCGAGCAGCCCTCGATCGCGACGCCGAAGCGGGCGGCCGCGAGGAGGGCGTTCTGCTCGGCGTGGACGCAGATGCAGAGGTCGTAGCCCTCGCCCGGGGCGTAGTCCTGGGGATGCGCGCAGCGGTGACAGCCGCCATCCTCGCAGTTGGCCATCTTCGACGGCGTGCCGTTGTAGCCGGAGCTGAGGATGCGGTTCTCGCGCACGATCACGGCGCCGACGCGGCGGCCGGTGCAGTTCGCGCGCGCACGCACGGCCAGGGCGATCCCCATGAAGTAGGCGTCGGGGTCAGGGCGTGGCATCGGTCGTGACGACTTCGATGACGTGCGGATCGGTCGCCTTCATCGCGATCGATCCCTGGGTGCTGTTGGCGATCACGACGGTGCCGCCGCTGTTCGTGATCGAGACCTGTTGACCGTAGAACGGCACGAAGGCCTGGGAGGGCTGGAGGTCGTTGCAGTCCATCTTCGCGCTCACGTTCTCCACCGTGGTGCGGACGTTGAGCTGACCGTCCACGCACTCCACCGTCAGCAGCGTGAGCACTCGCCCCGCGACGCCCGTGACCGGCGCGGTCAGATCGATCTTCCCGATCGATTCGCCCTCCGCCAGCGCTCGTCCCGTCGGCGGCGCCGCGCGCTTGCCGGACGCGCACGGCCCGAACGCCAGCGTCGAGAGAGTCGTGAGCGCGATCGCGGCCATCAGCCATGCTCGTGTCGTCGGAAGACGTCGTCGTGCCCGTTCGCTCATCCTGCGCGCACCCGGTCGAGCGCCAGCCGCACGGCGCCGACGATCTGGGCATCCTCGCCCAACGCGGACAGTATGATCCGCGGCTTCCCGGGCACACAACGCAGCGCCATCTCGCGCACCGGCGCCAGAAACCATTCCCCCTGCGCCATCGCAACGCCGCCGCCGAACACGATGGCCTCGGGGTCGAGCAGGGCCGCCATGTCGGCGAGGGCCATCGATATGTACTCCTGGGTCTCGGTGAGCCATGCCGTCGCCGCCGGATCGCCCGACTTCGCCGCGTCGAAGAGGTCCGAGGTCTTCGCACGGTCGCCCAGCAGCTCCGACGCGCGGCGCGTCATCGCCCGGCCGCCGACCGTCGATTCGAGGCAGTGCTCCCAGTCGCCGGCACGGAGCTGCTCGGGCGTCATCGGGAAGAAGGCAACTTCCCCGGCGAGGAAGTGCGCGCCTCGGTGCAGGCGCCCGTCCAGCACGATGCCGGCGCCGATACCGGTGCCGAGGGCAACGAAGACGAAGTCACGCAGCCCCTTCGCGGCGCCCAGCCACCCCTCGCCGACGGCGGCGGCGTTCGCGTCGTTTTCGATCGCCACCGGGACGCCGCGCGGCCTGCCGAGGATCTCGGCGATGGGCACGTCGTCCCAACCAGGCAGGTTGGCGACGGAGGCAACGGTACCCGCCGACGGATCGACCATGCCGGGCAGCACGATGCCGATGCCGGCGACCGCCGCCCCCACCCACACGCCGCGTACCAGTTCGTCGATCGTCCGGCCGACGCGCGTCAGCACCTCCTCGGGCGTGCCGGGCGGCAGGGGGCCGTGGCGGCGCGCCTCGATCTCGCCGTCCTCGTTGGCGATGACGACGCGCATGTTCGAAGCGCCAAGATCGACCGCGGCGATGAAGGCGTGCGGCATCGCCCGCAGGGTAGCGGCGGGGGCGGCGTCGTACCACGGACGGCACGGGAGGCAGCTTCATGACAGTAAACCGTGGCACGGCCGAACGCGAGTTGCGTTGCACAGCTGTGGTAGTCTGGAGCCAACTCACGAGCAAGCCGGAGCACATGCTCGACATCTATCTCCTTACGCTCGCTCTCTCGCATCGGCATCGCGATCGTGACGACGCTGGTGTTGCTCGCCCTCTCGCGTACCGAGCGATTCTTCGCGCTCTTCCACATCCGCGGCGAATCGAGGAGAAGCCGCGCTGGGGCGGCGTCGTCTTCCTCGTGACATTCGCGCTCACGCCATTCTTCGCGTCGATCATCTCCAGTCACGCGAGCGACCTTCCTCTCGCCGAAGTCCGGCAGCCTGCTGGGGCTGCTCGCCGCCGTCGCCGCTCGTCTTCCTCGTCGGATTCCTCGACGACGTCACGCTTGACGAGCCCGACGCTGCGGCTGGCGGTGTTCACGGCGGCCGCTTCGCGGTCTACGCGGCCGGCTACCGGATCGACGACATCGGCCTGCCGTGGGGGCCGTCGCTCGACCTCGGGCCCGTCGGCCTTGTCGTGACGGTGCTCTGGATCGTCACTGGCGACCAACGCCTTCAACTCTCATCGACGGCCGCGATGGCGTCGCCCTCGGCGTGGCGATTTTCGCCTGCGTCACCATGGCGCAGATCGGCGCTCACTCCTCGCACCCGACGGTGGCGCTGCTGCTCGTGGCGCTCGCCGGCGCCGGCCTCGGCTTCCTGCCGTTCAACCTGCCACCCGCGTCTCGCCGTTCATCGGCGACTCCGGCGCGTACGTGCTCGGCTTCATCCTCGGGCACGCTCTCGATCCGCGCCGCCACCGGTCCGTCCGACCAGATCTTCGTCGCCGTACCGCTGATCGCGCTCGGCTACCCGATCCTCGACCTCACGCTCGCGGCGGTGCGCCGCTCGTTGCAGCATCGCCATCCGATGATCGGCGACGAGGATCACATCCACCACCGCTTGGAGGAGATCGGCCTGGGGCCGCGGGGCCTCCTCGTCGTCGATCGTACGGGCTGGCGATGCTCTTCTCCGTCAGGGGCCATCGTCATCCACTACATCGCCAACACGTGATTCCAGGCGGCGGTCTTCGGCGCGCTGATCGCTCGTCGTTGCGGCGACGCTCGTGCGGCTGGGCTACATCGTCACGCTGTGGAACAGCCGCAGCATCGTCTGGCTGCGGCAGCGCATCTTCGCGCCGGTCGACGGGCGGCCGCCAACACAGGACTAGGCGCGCTTACGGACGAGTCTTCGTGCGCCGGCGGCCGCGAGCAGCACGCCGCAGCGCGCCGCGATGCCTGCGCCGGTGAGGGCGTCCAGCGCGACGTTCGACCGCAGGTGCTTCCGGTAGTACCGCCACATGCTCCGGTGCCGGACGATGATGACGTGCGGTGCGGCGCTCTTGCTGATGCCGATGCGGTGATACACGCTCACCTCAGGGTCGTAGACGACGCGAAGGCCGGCGTCGTGCACGCGACGGCAGAAGTCCACGTCCTCGTTGAAGAAGAAGAACCCGGGGTCCCAGCCGCCCAGCCGGTCGAACACCTGGCGCGGGAACATCATCGCGGCGCCGCTCACCCAGTCGACGTCGCGCGTCGTGTTGTGATCGAAGTCGGACATGAGGTACTGGCTCGACGCGCGGTTCTTTGGGAAGAGCCGCGTGAGGACCGAGTAGCGGTTGAACAGCGCCGTGCTGTAGCCGGGGAAGGCGCGGCAGCTGAGCTGCAGGGTGCCGTCGTCGTCCAGCAGTTTCGGCGCGACGATGCCGGCGTCCGGGTGCTCGCGGAGGTAGGAGGCCAGCGGCGCCAGGGGGTCGCTATCGAAGTGCAGGTCCGGGTTCAGCGCCGCGACGTAGGTGCCCGACGTGGCCGCCACGCCTTCATCGATGCCCGCGGAGAGCCCGGCGTTCGTCTTCCGCGCGATGAGCCGGACCCACGGGTACTCGCGCTCGACCATTCCCGCCGTCCCGTCGGAAGAGGCGTTGTCGACCACGACAACCTCTACGTCCGGGCAGTGTGCGCGCAGCGAGTCGAGGCACGCGCCCACGTGCGCGATCGAGTTGTACGTGACGATGACGGCCGAGATCTCGCTCATGAGGGCTCCGCCTCGCCCGAGAGGGCGCGCTCGTAGACCGCGTGCGTCTCGTCGGCCGCGCGCCGCCAGCTGAACTCGGCCGCCCGCGCGCGCCCGCGCCGCGAGAGATCCTCGCGGAGCTGCGCGTCGGTCAGCAGGCGGCGCAGTCCTTCGCGGATATCGTCCACCGACTCCGGATCGACCAGCAGCGCCGCGTCGCCGGCCACTTCCGCTGTCGCCGAAATACTGGATGTCAGCGCGGGGACACCGCAAGCCATCGCCTCGATCAGCGGGAGGCCGAACCCCTCGTACAAGGACGGGAAGACGAACGCCGTCGCCGCGTTGTACAGCGCGGGCAGGTCCTCCTGGCGCACGTAGCCCGGCAGGACGACGCGGTCGCGCATCCCCAGCTCGTCGATCAACGCGAGCTCGCCCTCGTACGACCACGCCCGCTGGCCCGACGACGACCAGCCGTGTGTCGATGCCGTCGTCGCGGAGCTGGCGCATGGCGCGGAACAGACGCGCGCGGTTCTTCCCCGGCTCCAGGCTGCCGACGCTCAGCACGTACGGCCCGTCGATCCCGTAACCGCCGGCGACGTGTGCCGCCGCCTGCCGGTCCATCGGCGCGAACTCCGCCGCCGCCGCCTCGTACACGACGGCAAGCTTCGACGACGGCACCTGGAGCAGCCGCATCACGTCGTCGCGCACCGCGCAGGACGGCACGATGACTTTGTCGGCGACGCGGACCGCGAGGCGCGTCAGCGTCTGCATGTAGAGCCGTCGGGCGCGCGGGTAGCGCTCCGGTATGCGCAGGAACGTCACGTCGTGCACCGTCACGACGCGCTTGCAGCGAACGCGCGTCAGCGGCAGCGTGTGGTGCGTCGAGTGGAGCACGTCGATGCCGAGTCGCGCCAGCGCTCCGGGCAGGCGGAGTTGTTCCCAGGCCAGGCGGCTTGCCCGCGAGCGCGCGCCGACGCGCTCGACGCGCCAGTTGCGCCTGCCGCCGATGGCCGACTCGAACCAGGCGCCGCGCGCGAACAGCGCATAGCCGTCGTGGCGATCGCGCTCGGCCATCGCCCGCACCAGCTCGATCGCGTACACGCCGGCGCCAGCCGGCCGGGGTGGCACGGACGTGGCGTCGATGGCGATCCTCACAGGTCGCGCACCTGCATCGTCCGCCCCATCCGGCCGAGGTAGTAGTCGCGCATTCCCAGCGCCATCGCGCGGAGCAGCCGCCACTGCCGTCGCGCCGCCAGCCGCCCCGCGGCGCCGATGCGGGTGGCCCAGAAATACGCCGTGAACCAGGCGTACGATACCGGCGACGTCGTGTGTTTGCGCACGAGGAAGATGCCGGTTGCGCGTGGCGTAGTACTGCTTGAACGGCGTCATCCAGCCGCCGCCGCTCGCGCCGCTCTCGCGGTGGTAGATCACCGAGGAGGGCTCGTAGCGCACGCGATAGCCCGCGTCCTGCGCCCGCCGGATGAAGTCCGTCTCCTCGTAGTACATGAAGAAGCGTTCGTCCAACACGCCGGCGTCGCGGAACGCCTGCGCCGGCACGAGCGCGCAGCAGAAGCTCGCCGTAGCCAGCCCGTCGCGGCGGCGGTTGGTCTCCGGCCCATCGGGCCGTCCTCCGTAGGTGTCCTTGAACAGGCCGAGCCGCCAGTCGAAGCCGCCGGCGTGCGTGCTGATCAGGCGGTGGTCGTAGTAGTAGAGGATTTTCGGCACGACCATCGTCCGCGCGTCGGCGGCCTCAATGAGCCGGGTGAGGAAGTCGGGCGTGAGCGCCACGTCGTTGTTGAGGAACAGCGCGTAGTCGTCGCCGTGTTCCAGTACGCGCCGGATGCCGATGTTCGCGCCGGCCGCGAACCCGACGTTCTCGTCGCAGCGGATGCGCGTCGCGTCGGGGAAGGCACCGTCGATCGTCTCCATCGAGCCATCGGTGGAAGCGGAGTCGACGACGATCAAGTGCCAGCGCGGGTGCGCCACCTGCTTCAGGGTCGCGCAGAACTCGTCGATGAACGGGGCGCTGTTGTAGTTCACGACGATCACGCCGACGGTTGCCGCGGCGTCCATCATCTGCTCGTCCTGTGCGCGAAATACGCCGCGAGCGCCTCGCGCCACGGTCGCAGCGCCACGCCGAGCTTCTTCGCCCGCATGTTGGCCAGCACGGAGTACGGCGGCTTCCGGGGCCCGTCGTAGCCGCCGGCACGCAGCTCATCCGTCGTGATCGCGCTGACGGCGAGCGAGGCCATCGCGGCGAGCCGCAGCGCCTCGACGGCCCAGTCGTACCGCGACGCCTCGCCCTCGTTCACGAGGTGGTACGCGCCGGCCGGCGCTCGCTTTTCGACCAGGGCGACGACGGCGTTCGCAAGGTCGTACGTGCAGGTCGGCGTGGAGACCTCGTCCGTCACGAAGCTAAGGGGCTTGGCCGCGTGCGCCGCCGCAATCACTTTCTCCACGAAGTTGTTGCCGCCTTCGCCGTACAGCCACGACGTCCGGACGATGATCGTATCCTCGCACGCGGCGGCCGCCAGACGCTCGCCCTCCAGCTTCGACGCGCCGTACGCGTTGATGGCGTGCGGCGGTGCATCCTCGGCGTATGGGGCACGCGCTTCGCCGTCGAACACTTCGTTGGTGCTGACGGCCACCAGCCGCGCTCCCGCCCGGGCGCACGCGCGTGCCACCTTGTCGGTGCCCTGCGCGTTGACGGCCATCGCCCGCTCGGGGTCGCGCTCGCAGCGCGTCGTGTCGGTGAGCGCCGCGCAGTGGATGACCACGTCGGGTGCGTGGCCGGTGATCGCGCCGTCCACGTTGGGGCCGTCGGTGATGTCGAGGGTGGCGTGCGAGAACGCGATCACGTTGTGCTTCCGCAACGCAGGCTGCAAGGCACGGCCAAGCTGGCCGTGAGCTCCGGTCACGAGCACCTTCATCTCGCTCTCCCCAGGCGGATTGTAACGCTTGTCAGGCGTATGGACGCGCGTTCGCCAGGCGCTCGCCGTACTGGCGCTCATAAAACGCGCGGAAGTCGCCCGCCTTGATCGGCTCCCACCACCAGCGGTTGTCCGCGTACCACCGCACGGTGCGCTCGATCGCTTGATCGAATCCGAGTCGTGGTTGCCAGCCGAGGGCGCGCAGTTTCGAGGAGTCCATCCAGTAGCAGGCGTCGTGCCCCTCACGGTCATCGACGTAACGGATGAGGTCGTACGGCTTGTCCAGCAGGTCCAGGATCGCCCGCGCAACGTCGATGTTCGGCCGGTGGTTGTCGGCCTGGATGTTGTACGCTTCGCCCTTCTCGCCGCGCTCCAGCAACAGCAGCAGCGCGCGCACGCAGTCCTCGACGTACAGCCGGTCGCGCTCCTGGAGCCCCTCGCCGTAGACAGGCAGCGGCTCGTCGTCCAGCGCGCTCGTGACGAAGAGCGGCACCGCTTTTTCGGGGTACTGGTACGGCCCGACGTTGTTCGCCGGCCGTGCCACCACCGCCTGGAGACCGTACGTCTCCGCGAAGGCGCGGCACATCATGTCGCCGGCGGCCTTGCTCACCGCGTACGGGCTGCGGGGGCGGAAGGCGTCGTCTTCCCGGCGCGGGTCATCGCGCGTCGCCGGGCCATAGACCTCGTCCGTCGAGACGTGCAGCAGCCGCTCGACCCCCGCGTCCCGCGCGCCCGCAAGCACGTTGTACACCCCGCGGACGTTCGTCTCGATGAAGTCGGACGCGTCCTCGATCGATCGATCGACGTGCGACTCCGCTGCGAAATTGATCGCGGCGTCGCAGCCGCGCATCGCCTCCGCTACCGCCGCGGCATCGGCGACGTTGCCGTGTACGAAGCTGTAGCGTGGGTCGCCGGCCAGCTCACGCAGGTTTTCCGGGTTACCCGCATACGTCAGCGCATCGAAGTTGACCACGGAGACGTCCGGCCGCTCGCGGAGCACGTGACGGATGAAGTTGCTGCCGATGAAGCCCGCGCCGCCGGCGACGAACAAGCGGCGCACTAGGGCACCCGCGCTCGGCTGTAGTCGCCCAGCACCAGCCGGTAGCCGCGAGGCTTGCTGTCGTCGGCGGCCAGCTCGACGTTGCGCCCGATCAGGCTGTGCTCGATGCGTTGGCCCAGCCCATGGATCGATGTGTTCTCCATCACGACGCTCGCCGCGATCTCGCTCTCGACGATGCGGCAGTCGGGTCCGATCGACGTGAACGGCCCGACGTACGAGTTCTCAACCCGCGTGCGCTCGCCGATGATGGCGGGACCGCTGATCACGCTGTTGACGATTTCGCAGTCCCGCTGCAGTACGACGCGCCCGTGCACCTTCGACGCCTCGTCGATGCTGCCGCCGCTCGTGTCGTCCGCGAGCCGCTCCAGCACCAGCCGGTTCGCCGCCAGCAGGTCGTCGTGCTTCCCCGTGTCGATCCAGTGGCCTTCGACGACGTGGGCGCGCACGCTGCGCCCGTGGTCGAGCAGCCACTGGATCGTGTCCGTGATCTCCAGCTCGCCGCGCGCCGACGGCTTGATCGCGCCGATCGCCTCGAACACGCGCTCCGTGAACATGTAGATGCCGATCACGGCCAGGTCGCTGGGCGGGTCCTGCGGCTTCTCGACGACGCGCGCCAGGCGCTCGCCGTCGAACTCCGCTACGCCGAAGTCGCGCGCGTCTTCCACGTGCTTGAGCAAGATGGCCGCGTCGTCGTCAGATGCCGCGAACGAACGCGCGTACTCGACGATGCCGTGCGTCAGGAAGTTGTCGCCGAGAAAGGCGACGAACGGCGCACCTGCGAGGGTGTCCTGCGCCACGCCGATCGCCTGGGCGATGCCGCCGGGCTTGGGTTGTTCGACATAAGCGATCTGGGCGGCGAACCGGTCGCCGTCGCCCACGGCGCCGCGGATCTGATCGCCGTTCTCGGGCGAGACGACGACGGTGATCTCGCGCACTCCCGCCTCGACGAGGTTCTCGATCGCGTAGAAGAGGATGGGCTTGTTGGCGATGGGCACGAGCTGCTTGGCGCCGGTGTAGGTGAGCGGCCGCAGCCGGCTGCCTTTGCCGCCGCTGATCACGAGCCCCTTGAGCGATCGTCCCATCGCGCGGAAGTCTAACACGGTGCCGGTGGGCGCTTCGTCGAAGCTGGCTTCTGCGTGGATCCGCTGTCAAGATGGCGCGGGTGATGCGCAGCGCGAGGAGGTCAAGCATGGACGTCCGGGGCAAGACAGCGATCGTGACCGGTTCCGCCGTGGGCGTCGGCCGGGCGACGGCGCTCGACCTCGCGAAGCGGGGCGCGAACGTCGTCGTCAACTACTCGCGCTCGGAGGACGACGCGAAGGAGGCGGTGAAGCTGGTCGAAGCCGCCGGTGCGAAGGCGCTGCTCGTCAGGGCCGACGTCTCGAAGGAGGCGGAGGTGCGCGAGATGGTGGCGAAGACCGTCGCGGCGTTCGGCGGCCTGCATGTGCTCGTCAATAACGCCGCGACGACGCACTTCGTCGGCTTCCCGGACCTCGACGGCATGAAAGAGGAGTACTGGGACGACATCTTCGCGGTGAACGTGAAGGGCGCCTTCTTCTGCAGCCGCGCCGCCGCGGCGGCCATGCGTGAGAGCGGCGGCGGCGCCATCGTGAACGTCGCATCGGTCGCGGGCGTGCGCGCGATCGGCAGCTCGATCGCGTACGCCGCCTCGAAGGCAGCGCTGATCAACATGACGGTGGCGCTGGCCCGGGTGCTCGGGCCGGAGATCCGCGTCAACGCCGTCGCGCCCGGCTTCATCGAGACGCGCTGGCTCAAGAACGGCCTGGGCGACCAGATCTACGAGGCGGGCAAGGCGAACGAGATCCGCCGTTCGCCGCTGAAGGCCGTCTGCCAGCCGGAAGACGTGTCGCAGCTCATCCTCAGTCTGATAGAGGGCGCCGATCTGGTTACCGGCCAGACCGTCGTCATCGACGGGGGCGTCGGCATCGCCGGTTGACCCATCTCAACTGACAGGGCATGGCAGGAGTGCGTGTTAAAGCTTCGCGCGCTGCGATTGCTGCAATCTGAGCGCCGTGGCGCCACGCGGCGAGCGCTTGTCAGAATGATCGCGAGTGTTGGAGACCCGGAGGATTTGCGATGAAGTTCCTTTCGACGGAACGCCTCGCGCGGGCGAGCGCGCGGCGGCCCTGGCTGGTGATTGGCGTCTGGATTCTGCTGCTGCTCGCCGGCGGCTATCTGGCTTCCGGCATCGGCGACGTGCTGACGCAGTCGTTCAGCCTCAGCTCGAAGCCTGAATCCCAGCGGGCGAACGACCTGCTCGAAGCGAAGCTGCGCGGTCCCAGGCAGGCGACGGAGTCAGTCCTGATCTCGAACCCGTCGCTGACGGTCAACGACGCGGCCTTCAGGTCCGAAGCCGAGGGCGTCATCAGCGACCTCCGCGGGCTCACGGGCACCGTGAAGGACGCCACCAGCTACTACGAGACGAACGCGCCCGGCCTGGTGTCGTCGGACCAGCACACGCTGCTCGTCCCGGTCGACATCCTCGGCGACTATAACGAGGCCGCGGACAACGTCAAGCCGCTGCTGAAGGTCGTGGATAACGCCGACGGGCAGGACGGCTTCCAGGTACTCACAGCCGGCGAGGGGAGCATCTCCAACGCGTTCAACACAGGATCGTCGAAGGACGCGGAGACGGGTGAGCGCATAGGCATCCCCGTGGCTCTCCTCATCTTGCTGCTCGTCTTCGGCGCCGCGGTGGCCGCCGGCATCCCGTTGCTGATGGCGATCGCGTCGATCGTTGTCGCCTTCGGTATCGCCGCCGTGATCGGCCGCGGGTACGAGCTTTCGTTCCTGCTCACCAATATCGTGCCGATGATCGGTCTGGCCGTCGGCATCGATTACACGCTGCTCATCGTCCAGCGCTTCCGCGAGGAGCGCGCGCACGGCCTGGAGAAGATGGACGCCATCGGCATGGCCGGCGCCACCGCAAGCCGCACCGTGCTCTTCTCGGGTAGCACGGTCGTCGTCGGCCTGCTCGGGATGACCATCGTGCCGACGCCGGTGTACAAGAGCATCGCCATCGGCACGAGCGTGGTGACGGCGGTGGCCGTGATCTGCGCGCTGACGTTGCTGCCCGCCGTGCTCAGCCTCCTCGGCGACAAGGTGAACGCGCTGCGGCTCCCCTTCATCAAGGGCGTCGTGCGGCGCGACGCCGATGTCACCTCCGGCTTCTGGGGCCGGGTGGCCTCGATCGTCATGGGCCACCCGTGGATCAGCGTCGCCCTCTCGGCCGGGCTGCTGATCGCGCTCGCCGTCCCGGCGATGTCGCTCCACCTCGGCCTCTCCGGAGTGACATCGCTGCCGCAAGGGCGACAAGACGCGCCAGGCGTTCGAGATCCTCCAACAGGACTTCTCCGGCGGCCGCGTCGCGCCGGTGGAGATCGTCGTGGATGCGGGCGACGTCACGGCCGCGCCGGTGCAGCAGGCGGTGTCGAAACTCCAGGACGAACTGGCGGCCGAGCCGGGCGGCAAGTACGGCACGCCGAAGGTCGAGACGAACCAGCAGGGCGACCTGTTGCTGCTGAGCGTGCCGTGGGACGGTGACCCCGACGGCGACGCCGCCCACGCCGCTGTGCGACACCTACGCAACGACCTCATCCCGAACGCCTTCAACGGCGTCGACGCCAACGTGCTCGTCACAGGCCAGACGGCCGGCAACGAGGACTTCTACGCCGTCATTCGCACCTACGCGCCGTATGTGTTCGCCTTCGTGCTGGGCCTCAGCTTCATCCTGCTGATGGTCGTCTTCCGCTCGATCGTCGTGCCGGCGAAGGCGCTGATCATGAACCTGCTCAGCGTCGGCGCGGCGTACGGGCTGCTCGTGCTCGTCTTCCAGAAGGGCGTCGGCCACGACCTGTTCGGCTTCCAGCAGACGGAGAGCATCGAGGCGTGGCTGCCGCTGTTCCTCTTCTCGGTGCTCTTCGGCCTGTCGATGGACTACCACGTCTTCCTGCTCAGCCGCATCCGCGAGCACTTCGACCAGACGCACAACAATGCCGAGTCCGTCGCCTTTGGCCTGCGCTCCACCGCGGGCATGATCACGGGTGCGGCGATGATCATGGTCGCGGTGTTTACCGGCTTCGCGCTGGGCGACCAGGTGTCGCTGCAGCAGGTCGGCTTCGGCCTCGCCGTCGCCGTGATCCTCGATGCGACCATCATCCGCTCGATCCTGGTGCCCGCGAGCATGGAGCTGCTGGGCGACTGGAACTGGTACCTGCCGTCGTGGCTGCACTGGCTGCCGCGGCTGCACGTGGAGGGCCCTGCGCCGAGCGCGCACCTGGAGCCGGAGCCGCAGTTCGTCGAATCGTGAGCGAAGAGACGAGCTAACGCGCGCTAGCGCTGGTCGATGAGCGGCTGCAGCCGGGCGCGCCGCTGCGCCGCCTCGGTGAAGTGCTTGATGCGCTCCTGGTTGACCGGCGTCGACGGGTCTTCGTTGACCATGCCGCGCGCGTCGCGCAGCCCGCCGTCCATCAGCACGTAGGACCCCGTCATGAAGCCGCCGTCCGGCCCCGTCAGGAAGGCGATCAGCCCCGCGATGTCGCCCGGCACACCGGAGCGGCCGACGGGTGTGCGGCGCTCCAGGTCGGCGCGGATCGGCCCGCCCTCGTCGCCGGCGAGCCCGTGCCCCAGCGGCGTGTCGATCACGCCCGGCCCGATCGCGTTGACGGTGATCCCGTACTGGCCCAGCTCCTGCGCCCAGCCGCGCACCATCATCGCCACGCCGGCCTTCGTCGCCGAGTAGCCCCACAGCATCGGCCCGACGTTCAGCGCCGCCAGCGACGACATGCAGACGATGCGGCCGCCGCGGCCCTGCTTCACCATCCGCTGCGCCGCCGCCTGCACCGTCAGGAACACGCCCGTCAGGTTGATGTCGACCTGGTCCTGCCAGTCCTTCAGATCCATCTCGAGCACCGAGCCGCCGCGGCCGATGCCCGCGTTCGCCACCGCGACGTCGATGCCGCCCAGCTCCGTCACGCAGCGCTCCGCCGCGTCCTGCACCTGCGCCTTCGACGCGACGTTCGCCTTCGCGACGATGGCGTCGCGGCCGAACTCCCGCACCATCGACGCCGTCTCTTCCGCGCCCGCCTCGTCGATGTCCACGACGCAGACGTTCGCCCCGTCCCGCGCCAGCCGCACCGCCGTCCCCCGCCCGATCCCGGACCCCCCGCCCGTGATCAGCGCCACCTTCCCGTCATGCGTCCCCATCGTCGTCCTCCCTTCGTGTTCCCGCCGCGTCATCGCGACGGATCTCAGACGCGCAACTACCGCGTGGCCTCGGCTCGTCGACTCAGTAATGCTTGCGCGCTAACCAGTTGAGTTCCGATCTTGCTCGCAGAGCTCACGGCGGCGCGTGGCCGTGATGCGCCATCTCGGCCGCAAGCTTGCGTCCATCATAGCCGCAATCTTCCAGCCGAATCTGGTGATCGGCGCCGTCGAGGCGCAGCTTGCTCTCGAAGGCCTCTGAGTGCGTCCGAATTCCGAGCTGTCAGCCACTG
The DNA here is from genome assembly GCA_963843685.1 of uncultured Chloroflexia bacterium. Lineage (GTDB taxonomy): Bacteria > Chloroflexota > Dehalococcoidia > DSTF01 > JACRBR01 > DASQHL01. The sequence continues at coordinate 86,433 of CAWJLO010000010.1, read as the reverse complement.
CACTTCGACAGTCGCGTCGCGCGGAGTGATGCGGATTCATGCATCGGCTGCGAGGTCCGCAGAGCGCGGCGAGCCGCTCGTCGCAGCGTCGGCTCGTTGCTGCATGCAAGCTCGTGCTGTCGCACAGCCTCGTAGGCTTCGGGCGAGCCCGCCAATCAGGCGGCGAATGCGCTCATCGTGACTCCTGCTTCGTGCGAGACCTCGTCAGCGAGCCGAGCGTCGACGATGAGACTCGCGCCGGTGCGTGACGTCTCGGAGACGACGTGCACATACGTGAACGGGATGTCGCGATGGCTCGAAGACAGATCGCACGAGCCGCTCTGTTGACTCGCGAGCTGTTCGCGATGACGGCTGGAGTCCATGGCGACCTCCGTCTGTCGACGACAGGCACGGTCATCGTCGGACGTGTCGATCGTCGCAGGTCATGCTGGCGAGAGCGATCACTCGATGCGCGAGAGCCGTCTGTCGTCGCGGCGCGCGCTCGTCCAGTCTGCGTACAACGACGTCACTTGCTCGAGAGCACTGACGACCTCGCTGGTCCAGATCGACGAAGGCGCTGCACCTTGCGACGACGGTCGTGACGCAGACGCCTTGGCTCCTGATCGTCAGCGAAGTCATCGCCGTGCGCTGTCGGCGTCCTGACCTCGCGGCGTCGAGCATCCCGCGGCGATTGAAGCGACACGTGCCATGCCAGAGCCACGCGGTGTACGCAGGCCTGCGCTATGATCCAGTGCACTAGCTCGTCGCAGATGGCACGAGCGTCGGCTGCTCAGCTCTCAGCCTCGCCGGGACGCGTTGACGTGAGTCGGTCGCCTCGGCCCGATCAGGCGATGCGAGCTGCGCGTCGCCGAGGACGTGTCACTTCGTCGAGCGAGGTCGCAGTCGCACGACTCCAGCGCATCTGCGCCATGACGCTTCGGTCGGGCTGCCAGAGCGGTGAAGGCATGCCTCGAGAACGATCGCTCCGAGGACGGTGAGTTCCGTCGTGCTCGGCGACCCGACGCGAGCGACTGCCGTCGGCCCGAGCTCGCCAGTGCCGCTGCAAGTCGCTGAACAGGGCTAGCGCACGCAACGACGTCCGTCTCGCGTCGGATCAGCGTTCCCGGCCCACGCTACTGCCGGCTTGCCGTGATCGCTCTGAGCCAGTGTTCGTCGAAGGTACGCGCGCCATGCCGCACACAGTCTATATGTCGACCTTCACGCTGGCGACGTCCGAGACCTGATACCTCTACGCCGGCAACGGATCCAGCAGCACCGTCGCCTCCCCCTTCACCACCGCCTCCCCGTTCTGGTTCAGGCAGTCGGTGCGCACGGTCGCGATGCGCTTCTCCTCGTCGAGCGCCGTCACCTCCGCCTCGGCCGTGATCGTGTCGCCGATGGCGACCGGCAGCCGGAAGCGCATCTGCTGGCTCAGGTAGACGACGACGGCCTGCGGGGCGAGCTTCGTGCCCAGCACGGCGGAGATGAAGCCCGCCGACAGCATCCCGTGCGCGATCCGCTTCTTGAACCGCGTCTTCGACGCCCACGCGTCGTCAAGATGCAGCGGCTGGTTGTCGCCCGTCACCCGCGCGAACGAGACGACGTCGTCCTCCGTCACCGTCCGCGTCAACGTCGCCTTGTCCCCAACCTTCACCGGTAGTCCCGACATAACGTCCTCATTTCATCATCACTCACCGTCGCGCGGCGCGATCATATCTCCGTGATAGTCGATGGAGCATCTTCTTGCCGCTGAGCCTCGCGCGCGAGCTCCCCTCTCCATAACGATGGAGAGGGGCCGGGGGTGAGGTGATCCGCTCACTCCCCTTCGCCATATCGATTGACACCGCCCAAAACCTGCCATAGGCTGTACGCGAACCCTTTCGAAAACCGCAGCACGGAGGTACGCGCCGCTTGACCGCACGGCCTGCTGTAGCCGTAACCGCACCGGGCGCCCCTCGCGCGCGTGAACGCAAGCTTCGCCGCGGCCCCCTTACCCGCAAGCAGATCCTCGACGCCGCCCTCCATCTGTTCTCCGAGAAGGGCTTCGCCCGCACCAGCGTGCGCGACATCGCCCAGGCTGCGGGTATCACCGACGCGGCCATCTACTACCACTTCGCCTCCAAGCGCGACCTCTTCGAGGCGCTGATCGAGGAACGCGGCTTCACCGCCGCGCTCGAGTCGCTCGAGACGGTCGAGGTCGCGATCCCGCCGTCGGAGGCGCTGCCCGAGCTTGGTTCGAGCGCGCTTGCCTTCATCTACCAGAACCGCGACCTCATGAAGGTGCTGATGCTGGAGGCCATGGCCGACGATCCGGTGGCGACGGAGGAGTACGCCATGCTGGTCGCGCGCTGGGAGAGGGCCTGCGCCCGCATCTTCCGCATCTACGCCTCGCGCGACGAGATTCACATCGAGTCCGCCGAGGAGCTGGCGAAGCAGAGCGTGGTCACGGTGCTCGGCGCCTTCGCCGACTACCTGATGTCGCCCGCATCCTGCCGCTCCGACGACCCCGACCCGCCCCCGGCGCTGATCGAGCACGTCCGCACGGCCATGCAGCAGATCGTGCGGGGGATCACCTGACGCCATGAACATCCACCCGCTCGAGGCAAAGTCGCCCCCTCCCTCCACCATCGAGGACGCGCGCTTTGCCCACGAGAGCGAGGAGGAGTTCGCCCGCATCCTTGATTTCTACGGCGTGCGCTGGCAGTACGAGCCGCGCACCTTCCCCCTCCGCCAGGCTGACGACGGACGCATCATCGAAGCCTTCTCGCCCGACTTCTATCTGGTCGACCTCGACCTCTACATCGAGCTGACGACGCTCAAACAGGGCCTCGTCACGGATAAGCACCGGAAGCTGCGCCGCATGGGCGAGCTGTATCCTGACGTGCAGGTCAAGCTGCTCTACAAGCGCGACTACCTGACGCTGCTGGCGAAGTACGGTATCGGTGCCGTGGGCACAGGCGGAATGAACGAGCTCGATAGCATGGCCGTCAGCGAGGTGCTCATCAGCCCCTCGCAGATCGAGCGGCGCCTGAACGAGCTTGGCCAGCAAATCGCCCATGACTACGCCGGCAAGGAGCCGTTGTTCGTCGGCGTCCTCAAGGGCGTGACGTGCTTCATGGCCGACCTCATGCGCCACGTCCCGCTGCCGGTCAGCATCGACTTCATGACCATCTCGTCGTACGAGGGCGACCGCACCGGCGCCGTCCGCATCGTGCAGGACCTCACGGAGAACATCCAGGACCGCGACGTGCTCATCGTCGAGGACATCGTCGACACCGGCATGACGCTCAACCACCTGATGAAGCAGCTCCAGGCGCGCGAGCCCGCAAGCCTCCGCGTCTGCGCCCTGCTCGACAAGCGCGCCCGCCGTCTCGTTGACGTGCCGCTCGACTACGTTGGCTTCGAGGTCCCCGACGAGTTCGTCGTGGGCTACGGCCTCGACTACCACCAGCGCTTCCGCAACCTTCCCTTCGTCGCCACGGTCCGGAGCGACGTCCTCCAGCAGCAGGCCCCCTCCGAATCGCGGTAGGATGAGGGTGTCCGAACGTTGACTATCGCCGGGGAGATCATGCCGGAAGCTTCCGAACGTCCGTCACCGCGGCCACGCCGCTCGCCGCCGCGCCTCATCCCGCGCGTCGGGGATCTGCTCGACGCCGGCGACGACATGATCGCCTTCGTGGAGAAGTACCAGAAGGTATGGGAGGCGGAGAGCCGCGGCATGCTCGCCCTCGGCGAGTTCCTCGCTGCGCGCGCCGAGTCCATGCGCTACCAGGTCGACATGATGCGCAGTGGCACCGACACCTTCCGGCGCTACGTCGAGTGGTCAGAGGCGCTGATGAGCCTCCGCCCCGACACGCTCATCCAGGCGTTCATGCGGCCGCCGGAGCGGCCTGCCCAGCGCCCCGCGAGCGACGGCGCGCCGGAGGCCACGGCCGAGTGAACGACGTCGCACGCGCAGCCGCGGAGCGAGTCCGATCCACGCCCGGCGAGGAGCAGATCCCCGCGTTGCGCGGCGTCTCCCACCTCGTTGCCGCGGTCTTCGCCCCGGTCGGCCTCGTCTGGCTGCTCATCATCGCCGACTCGCCGGCGCGCTACGTCGGCGCGAGCATCTTCGCCACGACGCTGATCCTGCTCTACACGACGAGCGCTTCGTACCACGTCGGTGCATGGTCGCGGCGCGCCCGTTCGGTCCTCATGCGCGCCGACCACGCCTCGATCTTCGTGCTCATCGCGGGGACGTACACGCCGTTCTGCCTCGTCACGCTCGGCTGGTCGTGGGGTATCCCGATGCTCTCCGTAGTCTGGACGTTTGCGGGACTGGGCGCGCTGCTGAAGATCGCCTGGCCGCGGGCGCCGCGCTGGCTCGGCGTCAGCCTCTACCTGGCGCTCGGCTGGATCGGCGTCATCGCGGCGTATCCCGTCGTGTCGAACCTGCCGCCCGCCGCGCTCACGCTGCTCATCACGGGAGGCGCGCTCTATTCGGTCGGCGCCATCGTGTACGCCCGGCGCACGCCAAACCCATTCCCGCGCGTCTTCGGCTTCCACGAGGTGTTCCACGCCCTCGTGGTCACGGCCACGCTGCTTCATTTCGCCGTGATCGCCGCCTACGTCGTCAGCTAACGCAGAAGCGGCGCACCGAAGCGCGCCGATTGCTCACTCGTGACAGAGGATCGGAGCGCTACGTCAGCGGCGCGCTCACGACGGGCGCCAGCCGCTCGTCCAGCTTCTTGGCGAGCGCGATCAGCTCGTCCGTCGAGTCCTCCGACGTCAGCCGCCCCAGCACCACCGATGCGACGACCTTCCCGCGGCGCCACGACACCGTGCTGATCGAGCCACGGATGCCGAACGCGCTGAACCGCTCGCGCGTGCCAATCACCTGGTCGCCTACGCCGGACACGACGATGTTGTCCACGCCCTCGATCGTCACGCCGAAGCACCCGTTGGCCACCCGTGTGTCCTCGCGGCGCGACTGCACGTCGTACGTCAGTATGGCCGACGCGCTCTCGCTGCTCCCGTACACGTCGATGTAGCTGGCGACGCTCTGCGTGTCGGCGCCCGTGGGGTCCGCCGGTACGTACTCACGCACGTAGCCGCGGGACCAGCCGTACTTGCTCAACGCGCCGGCCTCGTTGAGCGGCTGGCACGCCTCCTGGGCTCGGCCGGTCAGGGAGAGATTCCCGCTGGCGGGGCTCAGCTCGAAGCCGCTGTAGCGCGGCCCGTAATCCTGCAGGGTCAGCGTGAGGATCGCCATCTGGTCGTACGTGAGGTCGATGCTCGATTCGACGGGCCTCGGCGTCGGCGTCGACCGCGGCGGCGCCTTCTCCGACCCGCCGCATCCGGCGAGCAGTGCGGCCGCGGCGACGACCCCCAGGATGATTCGCGTGCGCGTCAGTCTCATGCCGCCCTCCGCCGGGGCTCCGCCAGTCGGCGGCGGCGCACGCCGAGTATTGCGCGCTTCCCCTAGGGGTGTTTCGGCATATGCGAGGCGTGGCTGGAGTGGCGCTTAGGTTAATGTTGCCGCTCATTTGGCGGGCACAAGGTCGCTCGCCGCCTGTTCGGCGCCCGCCGCTGGTTCGGCACCACGACACGGCCGGGCGATATGGCCCCGCAGGTTCAGTATTCCCCCGCCAGGTCCCGCTTCCCCTGCGCACTCGCCAGCGCCGCGTGGTTGAGGATGTTTCGCGACATCGACGACTCCTCGCCCTTCGACCGCGCCCCGTAGACCTCCGCCCGCAGCGCATGCACCTCGCGAGGACTCCGGCTCCACGAGCACGGCGTACTCGACCAGGTGGCACGCCAGCCGCAGGTTCCCGGCCGATTGCAGCGCCCGCACGCGCTCCAGCACCTTGCCGACGCCCCCCGCCAGCGCCACCCACTCGCGCGCCTGCTCCGCCCGCGGCGCCGGCAGCAGGTTGTCGGGCTCGCCGTCGTGCCAGCCGCCGTACAGCCGCCAGATGTTGCGCACGATGAACTGCGGGTGGTCGTACACCGGCCGCAGGTACGGCTTCTCCAGCAGGTGCGCCGGCGGCGTCACCTCGTGCAGCACCCGGTCGAGCGTCACGCCGCGGTTCATCAGCTCCAGCGTCTGCGCCTCCAGCGACTCCAGCAGCTCCGCCGTGTCGTTCAGCGCCTGCGCGACGCGGTCCGCCCCGAAGATCGGCATGCCGTGCCCCGGGATCAGCGTCTCCGGCCCGAGACCCGCCATCTGCCGCAGCGCCGCGGCCCACTCGCCGCAGTACCGCTGCACCTTCTGCGGGTTGCCGGCGTTCGGCGACGCCCAGATGAAGAGGTCACCCGGCGCCACGATCTTCCGCTCCGGGATCCACGTCCACGTCGCGTCGTCCGTCTCGCCGCGTCCGTGGTGCAGCTCGAACGTCAGCTCGCCGCGCGTGAACGTCAGCCGCTCGTCGTACGTCACGTCCGGGTAGCGGTACTCCGCGAACCAGCGAAACCGCTCGACCGGCAGCGCGAACTGGCGCACGTTGATCGCGCCGTTCCAGCCGCGCGTCTTCTTGTAGCGGTCGAAGTTCGGCCCCAGCCCCGCGTGCCCGTACACGACAGGCCGCGGCCAGTGCCGCCCCTCCGCCTCCTCCTCGAACTTTCCGACGCCGAAGATGTGGTCGACGTGGTGGTGCGAGAACACCGCCGCGTGCAGGGGGGCGTCCGGCCGCCACTTCCGCACCGCGTCGAACAGCGGCCCCGCGTCGTTGATCGCGCCGGTGTCGAGCATCACCAGCCCGTCGCCGGTGTCGATTGTGTTCGCCGACGCCAGCCCCTTGTAGAACAGCACGCCCGGCAGGATCTCGTCGCCCTCCGGGTAGCGCGCGTGCACGGGGTGCGCCTCAGCCGACTCCAGCGTGCCGTTCCACAGCCGCTCCGACAGGTCGCGTATGTCAGTCATGTTCGAATCCTTCAGTGTCTCAGTGCGTCAACGTCTCAGTGTCTCAGTCCGTCACGTAGAGGTCGAGCGGGCCGAGGGCGCGATGCGCAGATCACGCTCCCCGGAACGCGTCCATGATGCGGCGGAACGTCGCCATCACGTGTGGCCGCCGCTCCACCGGTGTCTCGCCGTTGCGCACGATGATCAGGTCCAGCGCCGGCGACAGCATGATGTACTGCCCGACGTACCCGGCGGCGTAGAACGTCCCCAGGTCGTCGTTTGCCAGCCACCAGTGCGCGCCGTAGCCGCGCCCGTCGTCCTCGACTGGCTGAGCGGGCCCGGGCGTGCGCGCGTAGTCGACCCAACCCGCGGCAGCAGCCGTTCGCCGTCCCACGTGCCGTCGCGCAGGTACAACAGCCCGAACCGCGCGAAGTCCCTCGGCGTGCAGAAGCAGTACGACGACGCGATCCACGTGCCGGACGCGTCGAGCCGCGGCTGCGCGCTCGTCATGCCGATACGGTCGAACAGCTCCCGGCGCAGGAACGCCACGTACGCGTCCCCGGCCCCGACCCGCCGTTTGACCGCCGCCGAGATGATGTTGCTCGTGCCGCTCGAGTAGTTGAAGGCGGTGTCAGGCGCATGGTCCAGCGGAAACGACGCCGCGAACGCCCCTGTGTCCTCCGTGCCCGGGCGGAACAGCATCTTGATCACGTCGGACACGTCCCCGTCGACGTAGTCCTCGCAGAACCGCAGGCCCGGCGTCATGTGCAGCAGCGAGTCCAGCGTGATCGCGGCGCGCGGGTCGCCCGCAGGCCACTCCGGCACGCCCGGCGGCTCCGCCACGTCGATGCGCCCGTCGCGGACCAACACGCCGACGGCCGCGTGGAGGATGCTCTTCGCCATCGACCACGACGGCTGCGTGTCCGCCGCGCCGAGCCCGTCGCGGTAGCGCTCCGTGACGATGCGCCCGCGGTGCACGACGAGCAGCGCGTCCGTCCGCTCGGTCGTCGCCGGCTGCGGCGTCGCGAACGTCTCGTCGAAGACCGCCCGCAGCGCCTCCGTGTCGACGCCGGGGGCAGGGTCGCCCTCCGGCCAGGCCTGCGTTGGCCACGGCACGTCCGCCGGCTGCGTGGGGAGGGGGATCAGCATCGTTGCACCCGTGGCGCTGTCCGGCGCAGCAGGCCATGGTACATGCCTCCGCGTCAGCGGACGAACGCGTTCGGCGCGTCGCAGCGCCGTGTGGTACAACCCACCATGACCACGCCGCCGTTCGAACTCTACAAACTCGACCGCGACCTCACGCGCGGCCAGCTCATCGACGAGCTCGCCCGCACCCCCGCGCGCGTCCGCGAAGCCGTCGCCGGCGCCTCGGCCGGGCAGCTCGCCCGCAAGCAGGACGGCTGGTCGGCCATCGACACGTGCAAGCACCTGCGCGACGTCGTGCAGGTCTACGGACTGCGCTTCAAGTACATGATCCTGGAGGACGACCCCTTCCTCCCGGACTACGACGAGGATCGCTGGGTCGCCGACAGCCCCGACACGGCCGCTGACGTCGAGAGCCTGATCGAGCAGATGGCGGGCGACCGCGCGGAGACGGTGCGCCTCCTCCGCTCGCTGCCGGACGCAGCGTGGTCCCGCACCGGTCGCCACGAGACCCTCGGCCGCGTCCTACTGGAGCCGTACGTCCGCCACCAGCTCGCCCACGAAGAGGGCCACCTCGCGCAAATCGAGGAAGCCCTGCGCGCCGGCCGGCCCGGCACTCGTCGCCGCAGTACTGGTTTTCGCTACACTAGAGTCGTGCTGCGCGATGACGCAAGGAGAATCAACGTGAAACTCAAGCCGCTCGACGCCGCCAGCCTCAAGGAGCTCCTGTCCCAGCCCATCGTCGCCAAGCTCGCCACCGCTTCCAGGAAGGGTGACATTCGCATCACTCCCATCTGGTTCCGCGCCGACCCCGACGGCTCAATCGTCCTCAACACGTTCGAGGACTCGGCGCCCGTCAAGAACATACGCCGCGACCCTAACTGCTCACTGCTCATCGACTCACGCGATTGGCCGTACTACGCCGTCCACTATTGGGGCACGGCCACGATTGAAGGTCCTGAGGACGATGTCACCGGCATCGCCTCGATGTTCGCCCCGTACGTCGGCACGCCCGAGGGCGCGACGGACTACGCAAAGACGCTCATCAGCTACGGCAAGCGCGTGTACATCCGCTTCCGCCCCGTGCGCAACGTCAGTTATGACTTCCGCCAGTAATTGGCGGCGACGGCAGACGCGCCCCGGGCGGACGGCTCGAACACTCTTTTAACAACTTCCTCCAAGGCACCAAACACTTCGACGCTACGATACCCGTGACCTCCAGAGAACATGGCGATAACGCAGTAAGAACCGCGAGCTGGCTCCCCCTCTCGCGGTTCCTGCTATCCAGCGCAGACGCCTCCTCACGGTGACCGTTGACGGACCGTAGTACGATGGAACGACCGGAGGTGAACCAGATGACCACTCAGACGACCACCGACATCGTCGAGCAGAACGGCGTGCTGGTCGGCCCGTACCGCGCTCCACGCAACCTCGCCGCCACGCAGCGCGGCAGCATCCACGACGACGCCACGGCGAAGAAGCTCGGCTTCCGCGGCGGCACCGTCGCCGGCTCCATCCACATGGAGCAGTTCCCGCCGATCCTGATGCGCGCGTTCGGCGAGCGCTGGTTCGAGACCGGCGGCCTGTCCTGCTACTTTCGCAACGCTACGACGGACGGCGAGCCGGTGCGCCCGCTCGCCCAGATCCCCCCGGCCGGCGCGGCCGACGCGCAGATCAACGTGTGGATGGAGCGCGACGACGGCACGCAGGTCCTCGAGGGCACGGCCTCCGTCGGCCACCCGTCCGAGCCGTCGATCCTGCGCCGCAAGCTCGCGGAGCCGCGCGAGGCGGGCGAGCAGCGCATCCTCGCGGAGCTCAAGCTCGGCGACCTCGACGAGCCGGTACAGGTACGGCTGACCGACAAGGACTCGCGCCGCCGCCTGGAGGTGATCACGGAGCCGCTCGACTGGTACAGCGGCGCGTCACCGTGGGGCGGCCCCATCGCCAACCCCGGCCTCGTCGTCCACCTCATGGTGCAGGCCCAGGCGCGCATGAGGCTGCGGCTCGGGGCTGTCGGCCTCTACGGCGCCATCGAGATCAACCATCTCGCCGGCCCGGTCTTCGCCGAGCACGACTACGAGGTCGCGGGCACGATCCTCGCCATCGGCCAGACGCCGAAGACGGAGTACTTCTGGTACGAGACCACGCTGCGCGAACCGGGCGGCAAGGACGTCGCGTCGATGCTGATGATGCTGCGCTTCATGAAGGCGTCGTCGGCGCTCTGGCAGTCCTGAGCCAGTTGGACCGCATCGAGATCGAGGCGAAGCTCAACCGCGACCGCGCCTGGCTGCTCGACACCTACGCCGCGCTTCCGCACGACGACCTCGTGCGCGGCGTCACGCCCAGCGAGCACGACCCGTCGACCATGTGGAGCCCGAAGGACCACCTCGCCCACCTCGCCGGCATCGAGCGCAATTTCGTCCGAATGATTCGTCGCCACGTGGCCGGCGACGCCAATCCGGTTGGCCTCGCCCGCAACGACGACGGCTCGCCTCGCACGCGCGAGGAGATCATGGCCGGCGTGCATCGGATGAACGAGGATTGGGTGGAGCAAGCCGCCGGCAAGCCGCTCTCGGAGGTCGTCGCGCTCGGCCAGCAGGCTCGCGCGGAGACGCTGGCGCTGCTTGCGGAGCTGACGGACGCGCAGCTCGCCGAGAAGCTCCCCGGCGCGCCGTGGGCCGACGGCACGATCGGCGGGGTGCTGGCGGTGAACGCCGACCACGGCAGGATGCACTGGCGCTGGGTGAAAGAGGGGTTCGAGCGCGTCCGTGGCGGCTGATGCGCCAGTTCGAGGGCAAGAAAATGCCCCGAGTAACCTCGCCGCACCCCGGTCTCAACCTCCCCCGGTCTTCCGTGCGGGTTAGGGCTTTCGCCCGTCGCCTGCTCGTACCTCCGGGTTCGTCCACCGGGCTGCGTTTCAGCTACTCGGGACAAGAGTTACGATATCATCAGCCTCCCAGGCTGTCAATGGCGTTACGTCGACAATGACATTGAAGTTTCAGCATAACGACGCGTCTGTTATCGATGCTTGTCGATAGCCCCTTATGTGTGAACGGAGCCGTCACGCCGGTATGATGCGCGCGTGAGAAAGACGCGCCACGATCGCGCCGACGGCCGCTACCTCCTCTTCTACTCGTTCGATGCACCACCCCCGGATCTCCTGGAAGTCGACACGCCACCGCGCGGCCACGATCAGATCGAGCTGCGTCGCAGCGCGCTGCTCGACGAGCAGGTCATCGTCTCGACCGGGCGCCAGGGCCGCACGTTCCTGCCGCCGGAGGACCACTGCCCGCTCTGCCCTACCGATCCCGCGAAGTTCGCCACGGAGATCCCGGCTCGCGACTTCGAGATCGCCGTCTTCGAGAATCGATTCCCTTCGTTTCGGCCCGATGCGCCCGACGTGGCCGACGAATCGGAGCTTGCGACGCGGACGCGCGCTGCCGGCGTCTGCGAGGTCGTCGTCTACTCGCCGCGGCACGAAGGCTCGCTGGCGGATCTCGGCGACGCCGGCGTGCAGCGGCTCGTCGACGTCTGGGCCGATCGGTACACCGAACTGGCGGCGCGCCCCGATGTCGACTACGTCTTCATCTTCGAGAATCGCGGCAAGGAGATCGGCGTCACGCTCACGCACCCGCACGGCCAGATCTACGCGTTTCCGTTCGTACCGCCGCGCGTCGAGCAGGAGTACCGCGCCGCCGCGGAGCACCACGCCCGCACGGGCCGCTGCCTCATGTGCGATATCACGCAGGCAGAGCTGGCGAGCGGCGCCCGCGTCGTCGCGCAGGAGGAAGGGTTCGTCGCCTACGTGCCGTTCGCGGCGCGCATGCCGTACGAGGTGCACGTCGCGCCCGTCATGCACCGGCCGTCCCTCGTGCTGCTCAGCGGGGGCCAGCGCCAGCGATTCGCGCGCCTCCTCCGCACCGTCCAGCGGAAGTTCGACAACCTCTGGGGCTTCCCGATGCCGTACACGATGTCGATGCACCAGCGCGCGGCGGACGGCGTCGCGCGCGCCGGCGAGCACCTGCACGTCGAGTTCATGCCGCCGTACCGGACGAAGGACAAGCTCAAGTACCTGGCCGGCGTCGAGACGGGCGCCGGCACGTTCATCAACGACACCGCGCCGGAAGAGAAGGCGCGCGAGCTGCGCGAGGCCGAGCCACGGACGTAGCAGTGCCGCACGAGCAGCGCGTCGAGGCGCTCGTTGCGGCGTTCCGGCGCGAGTTCGGCCGCGCGCCGGAAGGCATCGCCGAGGCGCCCGGCCGCGTCAACCTCATCGGCGAGCACGTCGACTACAACGACGGCCTCGTGCTGCCGTTCGCCATCAACCGCAGCGTGATGTGCGCGTTCGCGCGGCGCGATGACGACGTGGTGCGCGCGCACTCGATCGATTACGGCGAACAGGTGACCGTATCGGACCACGACGCCGCCAGCGGCTGGGCGGCATACGTCGGCGGCGTACTGGCTGCCCTGCGCGACGAAGGCTACGCGCCGGGTGGCATGGATCTCGCGGTGGCGGGGGACGTGCCGCAGGGCTCGGGACTGTCGTCGTCGGCGGCGATGGAGGTGGCAGTTGCGGGTGCCTTCCGCGAGGCATTCGCGCTCGATCTCGACGCCGTACGGCTTGCGAAGCTGTGCCAGCGCGCGGAGAACGAGTACGTCGGAGTGCAATGCGGCATCATGGACCAGTTTGCGTCGGCGCTCTCGCAACGAGACCATGCGCTCCTCATCGACTGCCGCTCGCTGGCGTACGAAGCGGTGCCGCTGCGTCTCGCCGAGGCCGGACTATCGGTGGTGATCGCCAACAGCGGCGCCAGCCGTGAGCTGGCGGGCAGCGCGTACAACCAGCGCCGTCGCGAGTGCGAGCAGGCGGTTGTGGAGCTGCGCGAGCGTCTCGGCCGGCCGGGGCTCGCGTCCCTGCGCGACGTGACGCCGTCCGACCTCGACGGCATCGAGATCGACGGCGTGCCGATGCGCCGCGCCCGCCACGTCGTCTCTGAGATCGCGCGCGTGGGCGCGGCCGTGGATGCGCTCCGGAGCGACGACTTCGCGGCGCTCGGCGCGTTGATGCAGGAGTCGCACCTGAGCCTCCGCGACGACTACGAGGTCAGCTCGCCGGAGCTGGACCTGCTCGTCGGCCTGGCGACGGCGCAGGACTACGTCGTCGGCGCGCGGCTCACGGGCGCTGGCTTCGGCGGCTGCACGGTGAACCTTGTGCGCGCCGATGCCGTCGACGCGTTCGAGCGCGACGTCATCGCGCCGTACCGCGACCGCACCGGACTCCCGGCCGAGATGTACGTCACCGGCGCCTGCGATGGCCTTCGCACTTGGCGCCTGTGAAGCCGGCGGAGTGACGCCAGGTGCTTGGAGTTCGCCCGCCCGCCGTCATACGATTCGCACGGACTGACTGTCGGAGGGCGGTCAGCGGACCGTCCAGGAAACGCAATGCGACATAACTCGACGTTCCCAGGCATCCTAACCAAGGCGTTAAATGACGTTGCGAGATCGGTTTTCTGGCCGCTGCGCAAGCGGTGCGCCACAATCAGTGTCCAGCCCGGGAACGTTGCAGATAGAGTGGCTCAATGAGATTCGCTGACCGTATCGAGAAGCTGCCGCCGTACCTCTTCGCCCAGATCAGCAAGAAGGTGGCCGCGAAGAAGGCGGAGGGCATCGACGTCATCTCCTTCGGCATCGGCGACCCCGACCTGCCGACGCCGCCGCACATCCTGGCCGCGCTCGAGGAGGCCGCGCGAGAGCCCGCGAACCACCGCTACCCGGAGACGGAGGGCCTGCCGGAATTCCGCCGCGCCGTCGCCGAGTGGTACGAGCGCCGCTTCGGCGTGAAGCTCGACGCGGACAAGGAAGTGATGTCGCTCATCGGCTCGAAGGAGGGCATCGGCCACATCGCGCTCTGCTTCATCGACCCGGGCGACGTCGCGCTCGTGCCGGACCCCGCCTACCCCGTGTACGCCATCGGCACGATGTTCGCCGGCGGCGAGGCGTACGAGCTGCCGCTGACGGAGGACCACGGCTTCCTGCCCGACCTGGACGCCGTCCCGCCGGACGTCGCGCACCGCGCGAAGGTGCTGTGGCTCAACTACCCCAACAACCCGACCGGGCGCCGTTGCGGACGTCGATTTCTTCGAGCGCGCCGTCGTCTTCGCGAAGAAGTACGACCTCGCCATCTGCCACGACGGCCCGTACAGCGAGGTGTCCTATGACGAGTACGTGCCCGTCAGCTTCCTGCAGGCGAAGGGCGCGATGGACGTCGGCATCGAGTTCCACTCCCTCTCGAAGAGCTACAACATGACGGGCTGGCGCATCGGCATGGCCGTCGGCAACCCGCGCATCATCGACGCGCTGATGCGGGTGAAGTCGAACCTCGACTCCGGGCGCGTCGCAGGCCATCCAGCGGATGGCGATCGCCGCGCTGAACGGCCCGCAGGACTGCATCGAGGACCACAACGCGATCTATCAGCGCCGCCGCGACCGCGTCGTCGACGCGCTGCGCAAGCTGGGGCTGCGCGTGACGCCGCCGAAGGCCAGCCTCTACGTATGGGCGAAGGTGCCCGACGGCATGACGTCCGCCGGCGTTCGCGGAGCGCCTGCTCGACGAGGCTGCCGTCATCGTCACGCCCGGCAACGGCTACGGCCCGCACGGCGAGGGCTACGTGCGGCTCTCGTTGACGCTGCCGGACGACCGCGTTGACGAGGGGCTGCGCCGTATCGCTGCGCTGCCGGCGCTGGCGTAGGATCTTCGACATGGCAGAGCTGGACGACGAGATCGAACGTGCCGCGCAGGCGCTGATCGACGCCCGTTACGCGATCGCGCTCGTCGGCGCCGGCATCTCGGTCGAGAGCGGCATCCCGCCGTTTCGGGGCAAGGGCGGCCTCTGGACGAAGCACGGCGAGCCGCCGATGGACGGCTACCAGCGCGCGATGGAGGACCTCCGCGGCTACTGGGAGGGGATGCTGGCGCGCCGCGACGCTGACGACGAGTTCTCGCACGCCATCCGCGACGCCAAGCCTAACGCCGCCCACCGGGCGCTGGCGCGGCTTGAGTCGATGGGCGTGTTGCGCCACACGATCAGCCAGAACATCGACAACCTGCACTTCGTCGCGGGCAGCGTCGCGGTGACGGAGATCCACGGGAACCGCACGAAGCTGCGCTGCATCGACTGCGGCGCGCGCTGGCCGTTCGTGGAGTTCGCGATCACCGAGATCCCGCCGGCGTGCCCGGAGTGCCACGGCATCGTCAAGGGCGACACCGTCATGTTCGGCGAGCCGATCCCGCAGGCCGCGCTCGCGGAGTGCCACGAGCAGGCGGGCCGCGCCGACTGCGTGCTGATCGCAGGAACTTCCGCCACGGTCTATCCGGCCGCGTACTTCCCGGAGCTGGTGCTCGAGCGCGGCGGCTCGGTCGTCGAGGTGAACACGGACGCGACGCCGTTCACGCGCTACGCCGCGGCCGTCCTGCGCGCGCCCGCGGGTGAGATCCTGCCGCTGCTCGTGAAGGCGGTCGAGCGCCAGCGGGCGGGCGAGGAGAGAACGTGACCATGACTGACGAACTCTGCCTTCTGCCACTGGAAGACGTCGCCGCGCGCATCGCCGCGAAGGACGTGTCGCCTGTCGAACTGACGGAGGCGGTGCTCACGCGCATCGAGCGGCTCAACCCAAAGCTCAACGCCTTCATCACCGTTACAGCCGACCGAGCGCTGGAGCAGGCGCGCGCCGCTGAGCGCGAGATCGCCGCCGGCAAGTATCGCGGCACCCTGCACGGCGTGCCTGTCGCCGTCAAGGATCTCTACGCGACCAAGGGCGTGCGCACGACCGCCGGATCGAAGATCCTCGCCGACTGGGTGCCGGACTTCGATGCGACGGTCGTGGCGAAGCTGAACGACGCCGGCGCGGTGAGCCTCGGCAAGCTCGGGATGCACGAGTTCGCATACGGCACGACGTCTGACAACGTGCACTTCGGCGCCATCCGCAACCCCTGGAACCTCGACCACGTGCCCGGCGGCTCGTCCGGCGGATCCGGCTCGGCGACGGCGGCGGGCCTCGCGTACGCGACGCTCGGAAGCGACACCGGCGGCAGCATCCGCATGCCGGCGGCCGCGTGCGGCTGCGTCGGCTTCATGCCGACGTACGGGCGCGCGAGCCTGCATGGCGCGGTGCCGCTGTCGTGGACGCTGGACCACGCGGGCCCCCTGACGCGCACCGTGCGCGACGCCGCTATCGTCATGGGGGCGATCAGCGGCCGCGATCCGCTCGACCCGGCGACCGAGGATGTGCCGGTGCCGGACTGGCTCGACGGCATCGAACGCGGCGCCAGGGGCCTGCGCATCGGCGTGCCGAAGCAGTACTTCTGGGACAACCCGGATCCGGATGTCGAGCGCCTCGTCCGCAAGGCGATCGCCGATCTCGAATCGGCGGGTGCGTCCGTGCGTGAAATCGACTGGCCGCAACTCGCTCAGTACGGCGCTGCGTTCGTCCCCGTCATGTTCGCGGAGGCCTCGGCGTACCACGCGCCCAACTTCCCGTCGCGCCGCGACGACTACGGAGCGGACGTGGCGGCGAGGCTCGACGTGGGGTTGACGATCACCGGGGTACAGCTCGTCCAGGCCCAGCGCTTCCTGGAGGAGCAACGCCGCGACGCCGCTGACGCCGTTCTGGATGGTGTGGACGTGCTGGCCGTGCCGACGATGCCGGTCGTGGCCCCGACGATCGAGGACACGCGCAAGCATGATGCCGCCGCGCGGATGTCCACGTTCACGCTGATCTTCGACCTGAGCGGCCAGCCGGCGATCGCGGTGCCGTGCGGGCTCGCGTCCAACGGCATGCCGGCGAGCATCATGTTCGCCGCGCGCCGCTGGGACGAAGCGGCCGCGCTGCGTGCCGCCCGTGCGTACGAGATGGTGCGCGGGGAGTTCCCGCTGCCGCCGGTCTGAGGCCGCGCGATGTCGCTCGATTGGCGTGGATTCTGTCGTCAGCAGTCGTCTTCGCGGTTCTGGTAGTGGCGCTCGTTCTGGTGGTACGGGAGTGGTGGAACGGATGGACACGCGACTGACGACGAGATGACGGCTAGCGCCGCCCGCGCACGGGGGCGCGGCGCTGGTAGCGGCCGGGCTTTGCGCGCGGCTTCGAGCCGAGGGAGCCGTACGACGTCTGGGCAAACTCGTGGAGCGCGGACTGGTCGTCGATCATGGCCTTGCGCAGCTCGATCACCTGGTCGCGGAGCAGGGCGGCCTTCTCGAACTCCAGCGACTTTGCGGCGGTCTTCATCTGGGCTTCAAGGTCCTTCACGAGGCGCGCCATCTCGTCCTTCGGCAGCGTCCTGACGTTGTACTCCGCCTTCTCCTCCGCGACCTTCTTGATCTGGTCCGTGATGTCGCGGATGGCCTTGGTGATGCCCTCAGGTGAGATGCCGTGCTCCTCGTTGTACGAGCGCTGGATCGCGCGGCGGCGCTCCGTCTCGCTGATGGCGAAGCGCATCGAGTCTGTGACCTGGTCGGCGTACATGATCACGCGGCCTTCGACGTGACGCGCGGCGCGGCCGACCGTCTGGACGAGCGATCCGCCCGACCGCAAGTAGCCTTCCTTGTCGGCGTCCAGGATGCAGACGAGGCTCACCTCCGGAAGGTCGAGGCCTTCGCGCAGCAGGTTGATGCCGACGACGACGTCGTAGACGCCGAGGCGCAGGTCGCGCAGGATCTCGACGCGCTCCAGGGTGTCGATCTCACTGTGGAGGTAGTGCGTGCGGACGCCCATCTCCTGCAGGTAGTCGGCGAGGTCCTCCGCCATGCGCTTCGTCAGTGTCGTCACGAGAGCGCGTTGGCCGAGCGCCACCCGTTGCTTCACCTCATCGAGGAGGTCGTCGATCTGCCCGCGCGTCGGCCGCACATCAATCACGGGGTCGAGCAGGCCGGTCGGACGGATGACCTGCTCGACGACCTGCGAGCTGACCGACAGCTCGTGCGGGCCGGGGGTGGCGGAGACGAAGACCACCTGGTTCAGGTGACGCTCGAACTCCTCGAAGTTCAGCGGCCGGTTGTCGAGCGCGGAGGGGAGACGGAAGCCGAACTCGACCAGCGTCTGCTTTCGCGAGGCGTCGCCGTGGTACATGCCGCGGACCTGCGGCACGGCGATGTGCGACTCGTCGATGAACATCAGGAAGTCGTCCGGGAAGTAGTCGAGCAGCGTCCACGGCGTGCTGCCCGGCGCACGGCGGGCGAGGTGCCTGCTGTAGTTCTCGATGCCGGAGCAGTAGCCGGCCTCGCGCAGGGTTTCGATGTCGTAATTAGTCCGCTCTTCGAGGCGCGCGGCTTCGAGGATCTTGCCCTGAGACCGCAACTCCTGCAGGCGCTCGTTCAGCTCGATGGTGATGTCGTCGATGGCGTCCTGGAGCTTGTCGTGCGACGTCACGAAGTGCTTCGCGGGGTAGATGTCGACGCCGTCGCGTTCGGCGAGCAACTCGCCCGTCAGCGGATCGATCTCGACGATGCGCTCCACCTCATCGCCGAAGAAGTCGATGCGCACGGCCAGCTCTTCGTAGGAGGGCTGAATAGTGATGCTGTCGCCGCGCATGCGGAACTTGCCGCGGACAAGGTTCATGTCGTTGCGCTCGTACTGCATGTCCACGAGGCGGCGCATGATGCGGCTGCGGTCGAAACGCTCGCCCTTGCGCACGTTGACCACGAAGCTCTGGTACTCCTCCGGCTCGCCCAAGCCGTAGATACAGGAGACGGAGGCGACGATGAGCACGTCGCGCCGTTCGAACAGGGCGCGGGTGGCGGCATGGCGCAGCTTGTCGATCTCGTCGTTGATGTCGGCGTCTTTGGCGATGTACGTGTCGGTCCGCGGGATGTAGGCCTCGGGCTGATAGTAGTCGTAGTACGAGACGAAGTACTCGACGGCGTTCTCCGGGAAGAACTCCTTGAACTCGGAGCAGAGTTGCGCGGCGAGCGTGCGGTTCGGCGCGAGGACGAGCGTCGGGCGCTGGTACTGCTCCACGACGTTGGCCATGGTGAACGTCTTGCCGCTTCCCGTCACGCCCATGAGCGTTTGCGAGCGGTCGCCGCGCTGGAGCCCGCTTACGAGTTGCTCGATAGCGGCGGGCTGGTCACCGGTTGGCCGGAAGTCCGACGTGATCTTGAACTCGGGCATGGTGCTCCTGACAGAGGGGCGCGAGAGTCGTCCCTGCAGGATAGCAAGCGCCACTTGGGCTGAAGGGGCGCTGCTGACACGGGAAGTCAGGACTGTCAGGTGGAGGAGGAGTCCCCGCGTGGCCGGCTCGACGCGGTGGCGCGAGCAACCGACGCGGGTCAGCACGAATTGCCGCCTCACTCCGCGCGCCCGTACAATCTCCTTCGGGCCGATATGGAGGAGGGGATTGTGCGCGTACGCAAGGCCGTGGTGCTGGCAGCCGGATACGGGACGCGGTTGCTGCCGGCAACCAAAGCGCAGCCGAAGGAGTCTCTCCCCCTCGTCGACAAGCCCCTCATTCAATACACCGTAGAGGAAGCCGCGGAGTCAGGGCTGACGCAGGTCTGTATCGTGACTGCGGCGAGCAAACGGGCGGTCGAAGACCACTTTGACCGGTCGCTCGAACTCGAAATGACGCTGCGGGAGAAGGGCGACCTCACGCGGCTCGCGGAGATCCAGCGGATCTCCGACCTCGCCGACATCGTCTACGTGCGCCAGAAGGAGCAGAAGGGGATCGGCCACGCCGTCCTGCAGGCGAAGGACGTTGTCGGGAACGAGCCGTTCGCGCTGCTGTTCCCGGATGACGTGCTGGTCGCGGACGTGCCGGTGACGAAGCAGATGATCGACGTGTTCGAAGAGCGCGGCGGTTCGGTCATTGCCGTGCAGCAGGTGCCGGACGAGGAGGTCGAGAGCTACGGGATCGTCGGCGGCCAGGACGTCGGCGGCGGCGTCGTGCGTCTGGACAAGCTCGTCGAGAAGCCGAGCCTCCAGGATGCGCCGTCGCGGCTGGGCATCGTTGGCCGGTACGTCCTGACCCCGGAGATCTTCGAGATCATCGAGCGAACGCCACCGGGGAAGGGCCGGGAGGTGCAGATCACCGATGCGCTGGCAACGCTCATGGAGCAGCAGCCGGTGTTTGCGTACCAGTTTCAGGGCCATCGGTACGACACGGGGCGGCCGCTGGGCATGCTCATCGCGGGGATTGAGCTTGGCCTCCGCCGCGCCGACGTCGGGCCGGGCCTTCGCGACTTCCTCCGCGCCCTCTCGCTCGACTAGATGCGCGGCAGGCGGCCGATCGGGCGCATCCTTTCGCTGGGATTTCCCCTGCCCGGCGTGCGCGTCGATAACTACACCTTCCTGAGCGCGCCATCCTTCTTCGACTACGACGCCGTGGTCGTCGATCCGTCGGCGCTGGGACAGCTCATCGAGGAGGTTGTCGCCGGATCGGAAGAGCATCGAGCATTCAACGGCGACCGTGTGCGAAACGAAGCCGCGGGATCGGATCAGGCGTCGCTCGGCGAGCTGCTGGAGCGCCGTCGGAATGAGGTGGCGATGCTGCTTGCGAGCGGCGGCGCGGTGGTTTGCTTCGCCAGACCTGCCAGGACACACGAGGGAGTTGGTGGTGCGGGCCGGCTCGACGACTACTACTGGCTGCCGGACTCCGCCGCGGCCGCGTGTCTGGCGCCCGCGTTGCAGCCGGCTGACGGGACGGACGTGTACGTCGTGGATTATGAGCACCCGCTGGCGTCGTTCATCGCGGGACAGGCGGCGAACATGGCGTATCGTGCGCGGTTCGACCTCTCCGTCATCGCCGAGGCGCACCTGATCGCCAGCAGCCGAGGCGGCGCCGCCGTGGCAATCGAACTGCCCGTGGAGTCAGGGCGCGTGGTCATGCTTCCGGCGCTGGCCGCAGTGCCGTCCGGGGAGGCGCGCTACACGATGTCGGACGCGCTCCAGGCCGGCATTCGGCGGCTTCTGGGCGTGACCGGGGAGGGCCGCGAGCCGGCGTGGGCGGCGGGGTTCGACATACCGGGGCTGGCCGCGCGCGCAGAAGAGCTGACGGCGGCGCGAGCCGCGTCGGAGGAGGCGGAGCAGGCGCTCAAGGCGGCCCAGGCGCGATACGAGGAGCTTGCGCGATTCCGGCGGCTCCTGTGGCAGGAAGGACGCCTGGGGCTGGATGAGATCGTGCTCGAGGCGCTTCGCGCGATCGGCTTCAAGGTGTACGATCGCGATCCGTCGGCGATCGAGCTGCGAGCTGACGGCGACTTGCTGCTGCTGGAGATCGAATCGTCCGACCGGGCGATTGACCTGGCGCCGCACTACCGGCTTCGGCAGCGCATCGAGCGTGTGATCGAAGAGCGAGGCACGGCAGTGCGCGGGGTACTCATCGTCAACGGGGAGCGATCCACGCGTCCGCAGGACCGTCCGCAGGAGGTGAGCGACGCGTTGCGCGCGGCATCGGAGACCATGCGCTACTGCGTCGCGCCCGCGCATACTCTGTTCGCGGCCGTGGTCGCGCAGCTGTCCGGTGACGACGAGAAGGTGGCCGCTTACCGGCGCGCGCTCTTCGAGCACGACGGGATCCTGGAGGTTGAGAACGAAGGGTGATGCCGACGTGACGCGGGCGCAAGCGTCGAACGGCCGGCTCTGAGAGGTACCGCTCGCCAACTTGATCTCGACGATGCTGCCCGCCATGCTCTCCGGGCGGACGCCGGCTGGCTCTGCTCCCAAGTTTGAGGAGGTTGCCGTGTCATCGAAATGGGCGCTCGTGCTTGGCGCGTCGAGTGGGTTCGGCGCAGCCACATCCATCGAGCTGGCGCGAACGGGGTACGGCGTGTTCGGGGTGCATTTCGACCTGCGATCGACGCTGCCGAATGCTGTGCGCGTGCAGGACGAAGTGAAGGCGGCGGGGCAGGAAGCGGTCTTCTTCAACGTGAACGCGGCGGATGCGGAGAAGCGCGCGGCAACACTTGACGCCGTGCGGGCGCATCTCGGCGCATCCGGCTATGTCCACGTATTGCTCCACTCGCTCGCGTTCGGGTCGCTCCTGCCGTTCATCGCCGAGAATCCGAAGGAGCGCATCAGTCAGAAGCAGATGGACATGACGCTGGACGTGATGGCGCATAGCCTCGTGTACTGGACTCAGGACATGGCGGCGCGCGGGCTGCTGGGGCGGAACAGCCGCATCTTCGCGATGACGAGCTCGGGGTCGACCCGGGTGATCGCGGCGTACGGGGCTGTGTCCGCGGCAAAGGCCGCGCTGGAGTCGCACATTCGTCAGCTGGCGTTCGAGCTGGCGCCGCTGGGCGTGGCTGCGAACGCCATCCGCGCGGGCGTCACCGACACGCCGGCGCTGCGGCGCATCCCCGGCGGACCGGAACTGCATCAGCGGGCGATGGAGCGGAATCCGAGCGGCCGGTCGACGACGCCGGAGGATGTGGCTAAGGCGATCGCGGTGCTCGCGGACGAGCGGCTGCACTGGATGACGGGCAACGTCATCGGGATCGACGGCGGCGAAGAACTGAGCGCGTGATTCAGAGCTGTTCGGGCAAGCCCGCAGCGTCGAGCAGGTCGACCGCCCGCGCGAGCTTTACGTTCCCTTCGAAACGGCTTGAGCCGAAGAGCGGTTCCATCGCGCGGATGGTGTCCACGGTCGATCCGGGAGCCGTGAGGACGGAGATCTCTTCCCGACTGCTCGTCACGCGGTCGAGGAGGTAAGGGCTTGGCTCGCCGCCGCCGGTGAGGACGAGGCATGCAAGGTCCGTCTGGAGCGCGGCGAGCTGCACGTCTGTCTTGTCGAACCTTGTGACGACGCAGGTGCGGGCGCGGTTGCCGAAGTAGGGTTCGGCGGCGTCCGACGCTACGGTGCCGATCATCACGGTGGCGACGGAGCCGTCCGTTCCCTGTCCCGCCAGCCATTGTGCGTCGATGGCCGCGGCGATGTCGGCCACTCCTGGGGCGGCGAGGATGCGATCCTCGGCGAGAACGGCCAGCGCGGACGGCTGGCGGCCGAACATGTCGACTTCGGTGATGGGAACGCGTACGAAGACGCGCCCCGCGAGGGCGTCCGGCGATACATCTGTTGAGCCGGATGTGGGTGTCGCGACTTCGACGACGCGTGCCCCGAGCTCCGTTGCCAGCTTCTGAACCGAGCCGGACGGTGCTTCGATGACGATGTCAGCGGACAGGGAGCGGATGTCCTTGACGGCGACGGGCCGGCCGGGCGTCACGATCCCGTCGAGCGCCGCAAACGCCGACGCGTCGGCGTTTGCGCTGTCGTCTCCGCTCAGCCGGACAAGCGTGACCGTGCCGCCTGCGCGACCCGCGCGGTAGGCGATCGCGGCGGCGACCAGACTGCGGCCGACGCGTGGCTCCGACGATGCGATGACGTTGATCGACATGCTGTAGTCAGTCCCTCGAAATCGCGGCAGTATAGCAGCGGCGCCCGCTAGCGGCAGCGCCGCACCGCGGCCACGATGCGCGTCGTCACTTGCCGCGTCCATACTGCATCGCTACACTCTCGCACGGGCCGAGGTAGCTCAGCTGGTAGAGCACACGACTGAAAATCGTGGTGTCGGCAGTTCAACTCTGCCCCTCGGCACCACTCCTCTCCCTTGCACGAAGCGCTGCAGATTCAGGCGATTCGAAGTACGGCGGCGCCGTGCACCTCGCCGCGCTTGATCCGCAACAGCACGTCGTTCGCCTCCGCCAGCGCGTACTCTTCGACGTCGGCGCGTATCGGGATCTGAGCCGCGAGGGCGAGGAACTCGACGGCATCGCGACGCGTGAAGTTGGCGACGCTGCGCACGCTCCGTTCGTGGTAGATGAGGTCGTACGAGAACGACGGTATCGGCGACATGTGGATGGCGTTGATGGCGAGCGTACCTCCCCGCCCGATGCGAGCGAGCGCCTGCGGGACGAGTTCACCCGCGGGTGCGAAGGTCACGGCGGCGTCGAGCGCGACGCCAGGATCGTCGGTTGCCTCGCCGGCCCATGCGGCGCCGAGTTCGATTGCCAACCGCCGGTGGTGCTCTTCGCGGGTAAAGGCGTAGACTTCGCAGCCCCAGTGCCGCGCGACCTGGATCGCCAAGTGGGCTGAGGCACCGAATCCGATCAACCCGAGGCGGCCGCCCGGTTTGATTTCGGACAGCCGCAGAGAGCGATACCCGATGATGCCGGCGCAGAGCAGGGGAGCCGCGGCCAGTGCCGAGAGGCCCGCCGGGATCGGGAAGACATACCGCGCGTCGGCGGACATTCGCTCCCCGTATCCGCCGTTGACGTCGCGTCCGGTGAATGTCGCGTCTGTGCAGAGGTTCTCGCGTCCGCTGGTGCAGAAGGTGCAGATGCCGCACGTCGACGCCAGCCAACCGACGCCAACAACGTCGCCGGTATGGAACTCTGTCACGCCCGGGCCGAGGGCGATCACCCGACCGACGGCCTGATGGCCCGGGACGATCGGAAGCGCGGCCTTGACTTCGCCTTCGATGATGTGGAGATCCGTGCGACAGACGCCGCACGCTTCCACTTCGATCAATACCTGTCCCGCGCCTACTTCGGCGTCCGGCGCTTCGCTCATCTCGAGCGGCCGCGACTCGGCGAGAGCGGTGCGGTGAAGGAGCATCGCCTTCAAGGGCGTCCCTCCGGGCTATTTCGCGGGCGCGACGTCGCTCCACTGGTTGAAGCCGTACGGTGTGTACGTGCCGAGGAGGAGGAATTCCGTGATGCCATGGCCCACGCCGAGGTCGAGGCCGTCGACGTGATAGTCGCACACGGTCTCGGTCTGGCCGCCGATTCGCGCGAGGAGGCTCTGGTCGCCGAGATCCCACACCTCGCCCTCGACAGCGAGCGGGCCGTGATACTGACCGTGACGCCAGCCGCCCATGTAGGCGTATCCGACGGCCGCCATGTAGAGCGTCGATCTTGGCGTCATGCGCACGGTGACGCTCGTGCCGTCCGGCCGTGCCAGCGTCACGGAGCCGCGTGCGAACGTCCGGCTGCCGGGCAGCATCTCGATCTCGTGCGAGACGAAGGTGAGCGGTTCTGGCGGCTTGCCGGTCGATTCGGGCCACAGCAGTTCGGCGGCGGCGTGCCAGCGGCTGCCGTCGAAATCCTCGCTGCAGGTGATGAGCATCGCCGCGCCTTCGAACTGAATCGGCGTCCAGAGCCAGAAGAACCCGGGCGGCCCGGCGCCGGGAGCTGGTGCTGACTGCGGTTCGCCGCCGCCGACGGGACGGATCCCCCACGAGTGATCGCGGGCGCCCCACCAGGTCGTCGGTTCGAGCGCGAGCGTCCGACCGCCGGCCGTCAGCGTCCCCGACCAGCGACCGCACTGCGTCAGGCGTGTGTAGTCCATGAGGACGCGGGCGCCGGCTCGGCGGAAGAAGTGCGGCTCCTCGTACGGTGGCGCGGCGGCCTCGAATGTCATGTCGAAGGCCACACCGTGCTCGTTGTCGTCGGCGTACACGCGGAATTTGCGCAGGCCCTCGATTACGTCGACGCCGATCGGGCCGACCTTCGTCGCGCCGCGGTCCGAGCCGAGGGCGCGGGATGCCCGGAGGATGTGCTGGACCTTACCGTCGAACATGACCGTGGCGAAGGCATCGATCACGCCGATGTTGGGGTAGAGTCCCATCGCGACGACGATGAAGGTGCTTCCGTCGAGGGTGTGAGCGTTGAAGTAGTAGCGGTCGTAGAAGTTGCGGTCGCTGCTGAACACGCGGTCCACGGTGTCCGGAGTCTGATGGACCAGATAGTCGTCGAGGGGGGTGAGCATGGCATCTCCCGCGCTGAGACTGTCCTACAGAGGTGATTGTAGGCGCCGGTCGGCGCTGCGTGAAGCACGAGGTGGCGAGCACGGGGCGTTGACAGTGCGGGGGCGCTCGTCCATGCTCGAACGATGGAGGATCGGGCATGACCGCCGCTGTTGCCGGAACTGACCACCACTCCCGCGTGCGGGGCATCGACTTTCACTACCTCGAGTGGGGAGACCACGGGTCACCACCGCTGGTGCTGCTCCACGGTCTCACGGGGCACGCGCACACGTGGGACCACATGGCGCCGGCGCTGGCGGCGCAGTACCACGTTCTCGCGCCTGATCAGCGCGGCCACGGAGACACCGGCCACGCCGAGAGCTACGCCACGGAGGACTTTGTCAGCGATCTGGAGGCGCTGACGCGTGTCTGGGGAATCGATCGGTTTGCGCTGATGGGGCTTTCGATGGGTGGGCATAACGCCATGGCGTACGCCGCGGCGCACCCGGAGCGCGTGTCGCGGCTGATCGTCGTGGACATCCCACCAAACATGGACCGAACCCGCGCGCCGAACTGGGATGTGATCTCGCGGCTTGCGGAGACGGGCCATCGACCGATAGACGGGTTCGAGCAGGCAGTGGAGGCCGCGCGGGCGGGCAACCCGACGGCGCCGGAAGAGAACCTCCGCTACCGCACGAAGTGGAACTTGAACACACTCGATGACGGACGGCTGGTGTTGAAGTACGATCCGCGAGCTCCCGCACGGTGGGAGCCGTCTGATCTCCGGGATGGACTCCCGTCGATCGTGGCGCCGACGCTGTTGGTTCGGGGCGGGAAGACGCTGGTGCTGCCGGAAGAGGTCGCCGCGCGCATGGTGTCAGCGATCCCTGATGCTGAACTGGCCGAGGTGGCGGACTCCGGGCACTCCGTACCCACGGATCGGCCAGAAGCGCTGGCGGAAATCGTGCTCGAGTGGCTGGCTCGCCGCGCCTAACGCCGCGGGGTCCACGAGAGGATGGCAGTGCGCGCCGAAGAGACCGGGGGGCCGAGGCGTCCATCCGGCCAGCTGACGAGCCGTTCCGCCAGGAGACCGCGCAGCTTTTCGTCGGCCGCGGCGTCGCCCTCGCGCAGGCAGAGCCCGTAGCGCACCTGGCTCACCGCGTCGTCGAGCGAAGGGTAGGTGAGTGTGAATCGATGCTCCACGATTTCCACGTCCGCGAAGACGTCGATCTGCGCGAGGACGTTGATTAAGTCCATGTGCACGGGTTGTTGCTGCAGCGGAACGCCGTGGAACTCCGACCAGAGGTTCATGTCAGTCGAGAGCGGATCGGCCCGGAGGTAGATCATCACGCGCTCGTGTGCCGCCTGCTCAAGCTTGCGCACGAACGGCACGACGTCAGCGATCGGGTACAGCACGTGGGAGCAGAGGACGACGTCGGCCGGCTCGGTCACCGCGAGCATCCATTCTGATTCGACGGTCGTGACGTTGCGGAGGCCCAGGGTCTCGAGATCCTCGCGGAGCAAGCCGAGCATCGCGGGCGACGGGTCGATCGCGGTGATGGTGCGCACGTGAGGCGCCAGCGCGAGCGTGTGGCGTCCGGTGCCCGCGCCTACGTCCAGTACGCTGCTGCTGGCGCTCGTCGCGCGGCGCGCCGCGAGATAGAACGGATCTTCCTCCGAGTGCGCGTGCACGGCCTCCCGGAACGCCTTCGCGCGCTTGCTCCAGTAGTCGCCGCTCGACTGCCCTGACGCGGCGAACGCGGCATCCATCTGGATGCGCCGGCGCTCGACCAAGGCCGTCCAGCGAGCGGCGTAGTCGATGGTCGGCGGTGGAGGAGGGATGCGGGCTTCAGTGGACGTCGCCGGCCTCCTCCGTTCCCTCGATCGCGTCCGTGACGTCGAACTCGAGCCTCCCCATGCCCGGGACGACGAAGCCAATGCCGAGTTTGTGCTTCCCGGGCGAGAGCGCGCGTCCGGAACACGCGATGGTCACCGTCTTGTTCATGCCGAGCGTCATCGGATTGGCGGCCGAGACCTGATCAAACGGCGTGGCGACGCCGTCGACGATGAAGTTCGTAGCGTTGACGGGCAGGGCTTCGCTGTCCAGGGTGAGGGGCAGCACCTGCTCCGCGTTGCCGGAGCCCAGCGTGTTCTTCAGGTCGAACTCAAACCCGCCGTTGGCGTTGCGCAGGCTGCCCTTCACGTACAGCCGTCGCAAGAGGAAACCGGGAACCTGCATCTACGCCTCCCTGAAGCCCTTCATCATCCGGTACAGCTTCTCCTCCGACGCCACGATCTGCTGGTCGAGTCCGCCGCCGCCAAGTTGTAGGCTCAACAGGGTGACCTGCGCAACACGTTCGACCAACTCGACGACGGCCACGGCCTCCTCCAGGTCGGCGCCAACGCCAACGACCCCGTGGTTGCGCAGCAAGACCGCCGCCCGGTCTCCCAGCGCCGTGACAGCGTGATCCGCCAGCTCGTCGCTGGCCGATGTGCCGTACGCGGCGACCGGCACCGCGCCCCCGAGCGCGATCACCTGCTCGTCGAGGATCGGGGGGACCTCCTTCCCGGCCACGGCGAACGCGCTCGCATGCACCGAGTGCGTGTGGACGACGGCGCTGACGTCGGGTCTCGCGCGGTACAGCGCCATGTGGAGCAGCGACTCGCTCGACGGAATGCCGTCACCGACGACCGGGTCGATCTCAGCATCGACGACGAGTACGTCATCGATGGTGAATCGATGGTACGGCACGCGGCTCGCCGTCACGGCGAAGAGGTCGCCGTCGTCGCGCGGGATGCGACGGCTGACGTTGCCGCTGGAACCGGCGACAAGGCCGGCGCCGACGATGCGCTCCACAGCTGCCAGCACTTCCTCTCGTTCAGCCCAGAACTGATCCATCTAGGCGCCCTCTCCGGCCATCCGCTCGACTCCGTCGGCCAGAGCGCACCAGCGTGCGTAGACGTCCTCGTAGGCGGCGGACGTGGCGAGGACCGGGGTGACGGTCGCGCCGGGTCCGCACATCGCGGCCACCGCATCGTCCAGGGACGCGTGGAGCCCGGCCGTCACGGCCGCCAGCGCCGCGGCGCCGATGGCGGATGTCTCGTGATGTGCGGCCACGCGCACCGGACGGTCGATCACATCGGCCACAATCCTCGCGAAGATCGGGTCGCGCGACATGCCTCCGCCTAACTCAAGCTGTCGAGCTTGCAGGCCCGACACCTCCTCTAGCTGCTCGAGATTCGCGCGGACTGCACAGGCGATCCCCTCAAGCGTCGCTCGCAGCACGTCGCCGCGGCCGGCATCCGAGACGGCCAACGGCAGCGGGAACGTCATAGCGCCCATGCTGGCGTTCAGCTCCGATGCCCGCATGCGGCGGGCGCCCGCGAGCAGCGACACGTCGTGGGAACCAGCGGGCGCAGCGCCGGCAAGCATCCCGGCTTCATCGGCTGAGACGCCCATCATGCCGCACATCCAATCCCATACGCCGCCAGTCTCGCCCGCGTTGGACTCGAGTATCCACGTTCCGGGAACGACGTGCACGCTCGTCCACGTGCGACGTTCAGTGTCGAGGATTGGCGCGGAGGTCACCATTTGGAGGGGGGCGCTCCAGCCCGCGGCGACGCCGACGGCGCCGGGCGTAGTTGCGCCGAGCCCGACGAGCGCGCATTGCGTGTCCGCGCCGGCGAGGATCACAGGCACGCCGGCCAACGCCTCGCAGGTCGCCAGCCCGATTGGCGTGCCGTCCTCGGCGATCGGCGGCACGAGCGATGGCTCGAGGCCTACGTCACGCAG
The DNA here is from genome assembly GCA_963843685.1 of uncultured Chloroflexia bacterium. GTDB lineage: Bacteria > Chloroflexota > Dehalococcoidia > DSTF01 > JACRBR01 > DASQHL01. The sequence goes on along the minus strand of CAWJLO010000010.1, from coordinate 56,909 downwards.
GTACGCGTCGGGGCGCGACAGCGCGGTGACGTCGAGGAGGCCGTTCTCCGCGGCTAGGGTGCGGCTGCACGCCACTGAACCCGCGATCGTGCTCGCGCACCAATCGACGAGGGGCAAGACCCAGCGTACGCGGGACGCCACGGCGGCGCGCTCTGAGCGCAGCCACGCCAGCTTCGCAGGTATCTGTAGCAGAGACGGCAGATGGCCGGTGACGGCGTAGACCTCGTCGGCGCGTGCCGCGTCGATGGCCATGCCATGGCCGGCGGCGCGCGCATCCTGGTTTGGAGAAGCGAACAGCGCTCGTCCGGCGTCGTCCGCGAAGACGACCGCCTCGCGCTGGCCGGTGAACGCGATGGCCGCGAGCCGCGACCGATGAACCGCGCCGGTGTCCAGGAGCCGAACGAGCGCGGCGTGCAGCTCCGCCGGGTCGAACTCGCGGCCAAAGGGCGACGCATCCGGCGGTGTGAGCACGTGATAGGCCTCGGCGGCGAGCGGCGTCACGGCGCCATCGGCGCGGACGAGTACGGCGCGCATGGCGCTCGTGCCGACATCGACGACGAGGACGCTGTCAGGACGCACGAGAAGCCAGGTAGTCCGGGTTGGCGACGTGACGCGGCGGCTTGCCGTCCAGCACGCGTTCGATCTCGTTGGCCATCATGCGCGAGTGGCGATCCACCGTTTCGGCGGTGGCTCCGGCGATGTGCGGGGTGAGGATGACGTTCGGCGCCGAGAGCAGCGGGCTCGATACGGGCAGCGGCTGTGATTCGAAGACGTCCAGCGCGGCGCCGGCGATGGCATGGGCGCTGAGCGCCCGCGCCAGCGCGTCGGGATCAACGCTGCTCCCGCTCCCGGTGTTGATCAGGAAGGCACCGGGCTGCATCCGACGCAGAAATTTCGCGCCGACAAGGTGGTGCGTAGCGTCGCTCTCCGGCAGATGCAGCGATACGAAGTCGCTCGTCGCCGCGAGGCGGTCGAGCGTGGCAGGCGCGGCGCCGAGCGCCTGGATCTGCCGCTCTGGAACGTATGGATCGTGCACCATCACGCGGGCACCGAGCGCCAGGCTCTTGCGCGTAAGTTCCCGGCCGATCTGGCCGAAGCCCGGCGATGCCCACGCGGGCCCCGGCGATCTCCTGTCCTCGCAGCGTCCGGTATCCCATCGCCGCGTCGCGCCAGCCGCCACCGGAGACGAGCGTATTGGCCTGCGGAAGGCGTCTGGCGAGCGAGAGCATCAAGGCTAACACCATCTCCGCCACCGCGTTCGTGTTGCGCCCTGGAGCGTGCACGACGGGGATGCCGTGTCTCGATGCGCTGGCGAGATCCACCTGGTTGAGCGCGTTCCGGCACACCCCGGCCAGCTTCAGCGCAGGCGCGGCATCAAACACTTCCTCGAAGAGGAAGTCGGCCTCGACGATGACGACGTCAATCCGTTCAGACGAGAGGCGTGCCCCGAGCTCCTCGGGATCCTGCAGACGGTCCGTGTCGAGCCAACTCTCGTAGATGACGTCTACGCGTCGGCGGAGGCGATCGAGATGCCGCGAGGAGAACGGGGCGAGGATGAGGGCGCGCACGGACGGCACGATATCACGCGCGGAGTGACCGGAGGAGCTAGCGAGCGGCCCGGCGCTTCTCGTCTTCGGGAGCGGCCTCCAGCGGAGCCAGGAGCGATTCCGCCAGTTCGACGGGCGTCATCGCCCGCCCACCCGGGGAGCCGATGGCCACCTGCACGGCGAATCCGTCGTGCGCTGCCAGCGCGACCGACGCGGCGTCTTCCGGAGAGTCGACTACGCAGGGCGCCGCCGTTAGCGGCAGCGGCGAACACTTCGGTGAGCTGGCGGCGCCAGCCCGCGTACGCCTGGCTCAGGCGGGAGCTGACTTCGGGGTTCCGGACGGCCTGCGCCCAGAACTCGAGCAGCAGGGCGTACCACCGCGGCTCGTCCTGATAAGAGAAGAATGCGGCGAGAACGGCGCGCAACCCGTCGTGGGTGTCCTCATCGGTCCCGCGCTCGGCGGCAAGGACGCGGTTCCGATCCTCGGTCCAGATGCGCATCAGCTCGACGAGAATGTCGTCCTTGGTCGAGAAGTGGAAGTAGTACGCGCCCTTCGAGTAGCCGGCGGCCTGGGCGATGTCGTCGACGGTGGCGTGCTCATACCCGCTCGTCGAAAAAAGCCGCAGTGCGGCGTCGATGAGCTTCGCGCGAGTGAGCTTCCGCTGCTCGAACCGGTCAATTGTCGTCCTGGCCATGGCCCTCTCGATATCGTCGGCAGGAATCGGCCCCAGTTCAACCAGGGAGTATGCACTAACCGAGCCAAATTTGGCAACGGCGAGTGTTAAGTCTGGAGACTTAGCGTGGTCCGGGTCGAAAAAAGATGCCCGCGCGATTGTAACAAACGGGCCCTTGCTGCGTTGGAGTGATCGAGCCGTCAGAGGGAGCTGACCGCGAGAGGGCGCAGGATGCGGATCGACAGGTTCATCTCGCGCAGAGGTATCGAACGGGCAAACTCGCCGAGAGGCGAGGACGCAAAGCTACGGGTCCGCCGACGGGGCGGATAGCCGGGCCGCCGAAGACTTCGGACCCCGCCGGTCCCGAGTTCACGCGTGAATGCGCCGCCCGCCCACCTCTGGGCGGGCGGCCTTTTCGCTTTGGTGGCTGGATAGGGGGAGCGATGACGACCCGCACACGATCCCGACAAGAGATGATCATGAAGCACATGCCGCTGGTGGCATTCGTCGTTGGCCGCATGTCGACGGACAACCAGAAGACGCTCGGGCTGGACCGGGAAGACGCGCTTGCGTACGGGATCGAAGGACTGATCCAGGCGGTTGACGCCTTCGACGAGACCCGGGGCACCAGCTTCGCGAGCTTCGCGGTGCGCCGCATCCGTGGCTCCATCCTGGACGCGATCCGGCGCATGGACCCGCTGCCGCGGTCGCTTCGCAAGAGCACTCGAGAGGTGGAGCAGGCCTCACAGGAGCTTGCAGCGAGCCTGGGGCGATGGCCTTCACCGAAGGAGATCGCGTTCCGGCTCGGGATGGGCCTCGACCAGCTCGATGGCATCATGCGGCACTCGGGGTCACGCTTCGTCTCCCTGGAGCACGCGCTCCAGGACCGCGGGGGCGACAGCACGCCAGCCTTCGATCCGGTCGACGACGACGAGACGACCGACCCGGCGAAGGCCGCGGACCACAATGCATCGCTTGCGATGCTGGATCTGGCGCTGAAACACGTAAGTGCGCGCGATCGCGCGATTCTGAGGCTCCGCTACGCCGAATCCAAGCCGTTTCATGAGATTGGCAAGATGATGGGGCTGTCCGAATCTCGCGTTTGCCAGCTTCACAAACGGATCCTGTCGTCGCTCAGGCGCCAGATCGCCACCCAGCTCGAAGCCGCCTGAGCTACGGGCCGGCAGCTTCGCCGCCGATATTTGTGTAGGTCTCTCAGGTCAGGGGCCGGCTTGAGCTTTGGCAGGTTTTCATGCTGAGTGAGCCGATCGAGAGGCAGTCCGTCTCCGCAGACGGGCCGCCGACGACCAACGTGGTGCCGTTGCACCCTGAGTCCTCCCCGGATTCCGACGAGCGCCTGCCGCGGGCTGCGCTCGCATACGTCGTTGGTGTGTTCGTCCTCGGCCTGCTCGCGGTGGCGTACTTCGGGCCGCAGCTGGACACGAGCGACATCGGCGGCTTCGTGGTACTGGCACTCCTGGCGATCGCCTTCGGACGGACGCGCATCCCAATCTACGGCGAGACGAGCGTCTCGATAGCGGCGGTCACCGACGTGGCGATCGCGCTGCTGTTCGGCCCGGCCGGTGCGGTGCTCACGAGTCCTCTCGTCACGCTCTCGACGAACAGTGGGGGCGCCTGGTACAAGCGGCTCTTCAACGTGGGCTCGGACATCCTCGTCAACGTAGCCATCGCGTCGATCGCGTGGGGGTTGATGGGATGGGAGTTCCGCGCGGACGCATGGGCGATCCCGATCGTGGTGGTCGCCGCCGTCGCGTACTACGCGCTGAACGCCAGTTCCGTGACGGTCGCCGTCAGTCTGGCCACGCGGACACCGCTGATCGACGTATGGCGTGAGAAGTTCGAGTGGCTCCTGCCCCATTACGCCGTCTTCGGCCTGCTTGGGCTCGCGCTGGCCGTGGCGTACCACGGCATGGGCTACTTCGGGCTGCTTGCGTTCGTGGCGCCGCCGCTGATGCTGCGGTTCACAATCAAGCAATACGTGGATAAGACGGCGCAGAATGTGGAAGAACTCAACAAGCGCAACCGTGAGCTGCAGAAGGCCAACCACGACATTCTGGGCATGGCGGAGCAGCTTCGGCAGACGTACGATGGCACGCTCGAGGCCCTCGTCTCGGCGCTGGACGCGCGGGACCGGGAGACCAAGGGACACTCGCTGCGGGTGGCGAAGTACATGATGGAGATCGCCTTCCACATGGGGGTGCAGCCCGGCACCGAGGAATGGGTCGATATGCAGCGAGGCGGCCTGCTGCACGACATCGGCAAGATCGGCGTCTCCGACACCATTCTCCACAAGCCCGACAAGCTGACCGAGGAGGAGTGGGTGGACATGCGCCGCCACCCCAAGATCGGCTTTGACATGCTGAAGGACATCAGCTTCCTCGCCGGCGCCGCGAAGATCGTGCTTGCGCACCACGAGAGGTTCGACGGGAAGGGATACCCGCGCGGGCTGGCGGCCGACGAGGTCCCGATAGGAGCACGAATCTTCGTGCTCGCGGATACATTCGACGCGATGACGTCCGATCGCCCGTACCGGAAGGCGCTGTCCGTGGAAGCCTCCCGGGAAGAGATCATCCGCTGTAGCGGGACGCAGTTCGACCCTCGATGCGTCCAGGCCTTCCTGCTGGCGTGGGACAAGATCGTCGAGATCCGCTTCACGGACCACGACGAGGAGACTGAGCACCACGCTGCGGCGGCTCCGCGATACGCCGCATAGGCTCGCACGGGGCGCTGAACGCGAAAGGCAACGTCAAGGGCTCCCAGAATCGGGAGCCCTTGATGCTGCATTGTGCAGGTTATCCAGTCGGGGTTACCAGTTGATGCGGAACATTTCCAGACTCCTCCTGCTCTCTCGGCCCTTGGCGACTCCCGCCGCCTCCGTGCCAATACCGACTCGTCGGTATGTTTATACGCCCGCCAGCCCAGTGCTGTCAACCCTCTTCGCCCCCCTTGACAAGCATTCCTGTGAAATCAGGGACGATTGGCCCTTCGGGGCCATGTCGAACGGCGGGGTTTCGGTCGATGCTTCCGATAGGAGTCGAATGGAAGCCAAGCCGAACCGCCAGGCCCAACGCTCGCAGTCCGCGCGTGACCAGATCACGCAGGCGGCGCTCACGGTGTTTGCCCTCAAGGGCTACGCCGCCGCGTCGATGGACGACGTGTGCATGGCTGCGGGTTGCTCCAAGGGCGGTCTGTACCACCACTTCCCCAGCAAGCAGGCCATCCTGGCCGGCGTCGTCGAGCGGCTGACGGCCTCGGGCGCGTTGCTGCCACCCTTTCAGGCGGCGGAGGGGCAGCTGGCGCTCCCGGCGGCGGCTATCGGGCGGGTGTTGCTGGAAATATGGGCTGAGGCGTCCCATGACGCCGAACTGCGCCAGCTGCTGCGGGCAGGCTACGAGGCCGGGCATTGACGGCCGGCTGCTGGGAGGGTCCGCCGCCAGCACACTGCTAGCCGAGATCCTGCGCATTGGCGTGCTGGTGCAGCTCCTGACGCGGAACGAGGAGATTGACGTCAATGAGGCGGCGCGTCGGCTGGGCATCGAGCGCGCGGCGTAGGTCCGCCTCGGGTTGAGCCTATCTGAAGCGCGAATAGGCGTCGGGTCCAAAGCACCGGCGCCTCCTGTTGATTCGGGACGGGTCAGGCGGAGAGCCACATCCGGCGGCGGCGCTCGCGCTCCTGCTTGGCGGTGTTGAGGCTCGCCATCGCCTCCTCGAGAACCGTCTCGGCCTGGGTCATGCCCGGCAGCATCACGGCGCTGCCTGAGCAGACGCCGGCCCAGAGCGACACGCTGCGGCCGTTAACCTCGGCGACGGCGGAGTCGCGGGAGAGGCGGTCCTCCAGGCGGTCGATGAAGGCGCGGATGCCTTCCTCGCCGGTGTCGAGCAGCAGGACGCCGAACTCGTCGTCCCCGAGGCGGGCGGCGACGTCGTTGAAGCGGCGGGTGGTCTCGATGGCGCCGGCGACGTGGCGGAGGACCTCGTCGCCGGCACGGACGCCGTACTCCTTGTTGACGGCGCTGAGGTTGTTCACGTCGATCAGGACGATGGCGATGGAGCGGCCCATCCGGCGGGCGCGTGCGAACTCATCGCCGAGGCGGCGGGCGAAGGTGTTGAACCCGGGCAACTGGGTGAGCAGGTCCTCCGAGGCGTCCACGTCGTCACCAGCCTCGGAGACCGGGCCTTCCGGCTCAGCTATCTGGTCGCGGGTGAGGATGAAGCTGACGCCGACGAAGAGGCCCGTCATGCCCATCGCCATGAGGAACGGGAGGTGGGCGACGATGCCGAATTCATCGAGTAGCGAGGCGACGATGGCGGCGCCCCAGACGAGGGCGAGCATGCGGAACATCACGGCCATCCAGGAGATGGGCTTGCGCGCCTCAGGCGGACGCCCGTGCGCCGTGATGATGCGTTCCTCGTGCTCGGAATCCCGCACGAGGCGGATCTGGCGAATCCGTCGTGAAGTCACAGACCGTGACCCCCTTCCCTCCCAGTAGTATCGGCCGGGGGTGGGCGGCCCGTACGGGGTGCCCGTAAGGTTTGTGCGAGTCGTGAGCGCCGGGATCGGCCGTTGTACCCGTTCGGGGACTCCGATACCATTGACGTGGACGCACGATGACCTTGAGAGGAGGGAGATGGTGCAGATCGATTGGGACAAGACGATCGATGACATCTTCGCCGACAAGCTCTCGTGCCTGCGATGCGGCTCTCTGAGCCAGACGCTGGTGGCGGGGTACACGCGCTCGCCGGCGGCGGCGGAGTATTCGCCGCGGACTCACAACTGCAAGAACAAGGAAGAGTGTGACGCGCGCCGCCTGGTGGTGGTGTGCGAGAACTGTGCGCGGGAGCTGCGGCTCCGGGCGAACCCGGTGGACCAGGAGGGCATGATGAGCCTGCTGGTCAACGACTGCCGGAAGGACCTGGAAGACTGCCTGGACTACCTGGCCGACTACTGGCAGGAGGACCTGGACGTCGACCCGAGCGAAATGGACGCGCGGCTGGAGGAGATCGAGCCGGACATCTTCGCGGAGGAGGACGCGTGGCGGCAGAAGCTGGAGGAGGAGTATCTCAGCTATCACCGCTGGTACCGCGACCACGCGGTGCGCATCCCGAACGCGGGCTGGCGCAGCGAGTACGTGGAAGAGATCGTAACGCTGGGGTATAAGACGCTGCTCGGGGACTAGCGCCTGCGGCGCGCTGGTCAGTATTTCAGCACCTCGGCACTTCAGCTATTAGCCTGTCAGCAGTTCACCTGGTTAGCCGTTCGGTCGATCGATCCCGTCGGTCTGGCTGGTCATGGCCGCCGTTTAGTTGACGGCGTTATTGGCGACTCGAAGCTGTAGTTGACCGATTAAATTCGTTTGGCACTTTGGTGTTTGAGCTGGTCAGCCTGCCTGCGTATGGCCCTGTCAGCCGCGGCACGATGCGATGCTCGTGTGGGCAATGGAGTAGTTGACCACGAGTGGGGCGCGATCTCCTAGCGTTTGGTGTCAGTGACTGGAGTTGGCGAGCGTGAGCGGGTACGCCCGCGATCCATCGTCACCCGAGGCCATAGGGCGCCCATGCTCCGTGCGGGCGTCTGCGTACGCGGCGGAAAGCGCGGGGTGGTGCGTCCGTCAGACGGGGGCGGGTTCGCGGTCGAGGGTTTCCGCGAGGCGTTGCTTGAGGAGGTCGAGACCCCAGCGCTTTTCGGCAGAGACCAGGATGGCTTCGGGGATGTTGGCGGTGAGGGCGTTCTGGAATGACGCCAACTCCTCGAGCGAGCGGACCGGGTGGCCCTCGGCGTCGGGGAGCTGATCGACCTTGTTGAGGGCGGTGATGCGCGGCTTGTCGGCGAGGCCGAGGACGCGGAGCGTCTCTTCGACGGTCTGGCTCTGGTGGGCAGCGTCCGGGTGGGTGATGTCGACGACGTGGAGGAGAACCGAAGCGTCGGTCAGCTCTTCGAGCGTGGCGCGGAAGGCGGCGACGAGCTGGGTGGGGAGCTTCTGGATGAAGCCCACAGTGTCGGTGAGCAGTACAGGGTGCGCCTGGTCGAGGTAGATGCGGCGTGTGAGGGGGTCGAGCGTGGCGAACAGTTGATTTTGGACGAAGACCTCTGAGTCGCGGGTGAGCGCACGCATGAGGGTGCTCTTGCCTGCGTTGGTGTAGCCCACGAGGGCGATGATCTTCTGGCCCGCGCGCTGTCGCTGGCGGCGGTAGTGCGAGCGCTGCTGGCGGACCTGCTCGATCTCTTCCTTGAGCTTCTGGATCTTCTTGCGGACGAGGCGGCGGTCGGTCTCGATCTGGGTCTCGCCAGGACCACGGACGCCGATGGCGCCGGGCTGGCCGCTGCGTCCGCCGAGGCGTTCGAGGTGGCTCCACTGCCCCTTGAGGCGGGGGAGGAGGTATTCGGATTGGGCGAGGGCAACCTGGAGGCGGCCTTCACGTGTGCGGGCACGCATGGCGAAGATGTCGAGGATCAGCGCCGTGCGGTCGAGCACTTTCACCTTGAGTGCGTCCTCGACGTTGGCCTGCTGCGATGGGGTGAGCTCGTCGTCGAAGATGACGAGGCCGTAGCCGTCCGCGCCGCCGGCCCGCGAGCGGATTTCCTCGAGCTTGCCCTTGCCGACGTAGGTGGCGGGGTTCGGCGAATCGAGGCGCTGGAGCGTCATGCCGACGACCTCGGCGCCTGCGGTGGACGCGAGGAGAGCGAGCTCCTGGAGTGAAGACTCGCCCCGGGGCTCGCGGCCGCCGCTGCGCTGGACGCCGACGAGGTAAGCGCGTTCGGCTTCGGGTGCGGTGCTGTGCGTGCGCGTGGGAATGTTGCTTGCGTCTCCTGAGTACGTTGGTTTGGGTGCGCGATCAGGGTAGCACGCTTGAGGCTGACAGATGGTGCGGAGTGCCTATCGGGCATAGTACGAATGCCCCTCACTGAAGCGAGGCGGAAGGCGTAGGTTTGGAGTGGTGAAGGGAGGATGCCATGTGGGTGTTCTACGCGCTGCTTCCTACGTTGATCGTGCTGGCGCTGATCGTCGGCGGCATCGTGCTGCTGGTGCGGCGGGGGTCAGAGGGGTGGAGCGTCGACTTCCTGAGCGTGGTGCTCGCGTACGCGGCAACGGCGATGCTGGTGGGCGTCTTCATGGTGGCGGCCGGCTCGGCGATGCTGTTGAAGGCGGGGTTCGCGCAGGCCGGCTCGCGCGACTTCAGTTACGACGTACAACCGCAGGCGGTGTACCAGGCGTATCCAACCCCGGGGTCGAGCCAGACGTCGACGATGGTTGACCCGTCTGACAGCGCGATCCGAGACGACGTGGCATCCGGCATCTCACTGGCGTTCGCGGGCGGTGTGCTGTTCGGCGTGCACGCGTTCGGCGCGGCGGTGCTGCGGCGGCGGAAAGTGCGCGGAGAGCAGCTGGTGTCGCGGACGTACAACCTCGTGGGACTGGCGGTGGCGACGCTGGGATTCCTGGGATCGGGGGCGGCGGCGCTCAACGACATCATGCGCAGGTACGTCGTGGGCGGGGACGTGGTGCAGCCCTGGCAGGTGCGTCATCCGGGTGAGGCGCTCGGGGTTGCGGTGGCGCTGCTGCCGCTGATCGCGTGGTTCGGCTGGAGGCTGTGGCAGGAGGCGCCGCGGGGAGATGGGGCCGAGGCGGGAGGTGTCACAGGATCGACCGGGGCGATCGTGGCCGCGTAGACGCGCTGACAGAGTGTGGAATCCAGTAGGGGCGGCCGGCTCGGGCCGCCCCTACGCGCACGGTTCAGTCGTGGCAGCGGCGGCCGAGCTGACGCCAAGCGATGAGGGCGTCGCGCCAGTCGACGCTGCGATCGGCGTTGACGTCGTAGCGGGCGACGTAGTGGCCGCGCGTGTGGATGACGATCAGCCAGACGTCGACAAGCGTGACGCGGCCGTTGCCGTCGACGTCGGCGCAGCGGTCGGCGACGTGCGTCGGCGTTGCGCGCGGGGTGTGGGTGGGGGTGTGGGTCGGCGTCGTGCGAGGGGCGCGGGTGGGAGTGACGTGGGGCGTGCGGGTGGCTGTCGGCGGTGCAACTGTGCGCGTGACGGCGGCCGTGTGGGTAGCGACTGCGGTGTGGGTGACACTCGGGACGGTAGTCCTGGTCGACGTCGGCGTGCTCGTTGCGGTTGAGGGCGCGGCAGTGTGCGTCGGCGTCGGGGTGTGGGTCGCAGCCGGGACCACAGTGTCGGTCGACGTGGGCGAGCTCGTTGCGGTTGAGGGCGCGGCAGTCTTCGTGGGCGTGGGCGTCGCTGTGGGGGGCACAGGAGTGTTGGTAGGTGTGGCGGTGGATGTGCTTGTGCTGGCGGTGGCGGGGAGCGCCGTATCAGTCGGTATGGGGGTGTCGGTCGCCGTCGGGGGCACAGAGGTGCTGGACGGCGTGGCGGTCGGCAGGACGCCGGGCGGCACGGATGGCGACGTGGCGCCGACGAAGCCGGCGCCGAGCGTGCCGACGTTGCCGTTGCCGCTGAGGTCGTTGACCTTGATCAGGCCGTTGTCCTCGAAGAAGTCGCCCTGGTCGAAGTTGTACAGAAGCTGCGTGTGTTCGTCGGCCGAGAGGTCCCCCGTGGGCGGCGTGAAGCTGTCGCCGGTGTAGCGGGCGATGTCGGAGATGCGGATCGAGTCCATGTAGCCGCGGAAGCTGGAGCGGATTGCGGAGTCGCGGAAGATGCCGCCGATGAAGGGGTTGCCCGCGGCGTCGTTGATGTCGCCGGAAGCAGTCTGCGAGGCGAGCAGGACACCGTCGGCGTAGATACGCTCCTGGCTGTCGGAGGAGTCTTGCACGAAGGCGATGTGGTGCCAGGCGTCGGTGGCGAGGCTCGCGCTCGTGTTGAGGATGTCGCCGCTGGTCGCAAAGTTGTATCCCTGCATCTGTGTCGGGCTGGCGTAGAAGTACTTGTCCTCCTGGAAGTTCGTCCACTCATTGAAGATCGTGCCGCCGGCGCCGGTGCCGGACGGGAAGTAGACCTGCGCCTCGTACGTAGCGTCGGTACCGAGGACCGTCTGGCCATCGACCAGGATGGTGTCGGTGGAGTCGTTGAAGTCGAGCGCGCCGACGGGGGCGTCGGCGGAGGCGGTGGCCGAGCGGAGGATGGCGGCAGCGGCGAGGGTGATCGCCAAGACCAGCGTGAGGGCGAGCGGCAGGGCGTACGAAGCGCGCGGCGCCGGCCGGGGGTGTGTGACGTGAGACATGGGTGCTCCGATCCGGGGTGGTGGTTGGTTGTTGGGTGCGAGTCTCGCTTGACGGACGGGAGCGGCGCAACGCGAAATCGGCCACAATTCGTGGACGAGCGAGCCACGGTTTGTGGCTGTTTTCGAGGATTCGATTCCGAATGAACGATTTCCGCGAGGCGTTCGACTGGCGCCGCGCGCTGCGCGAGTACCGGAAGAAGCGCGGGCTCTCGCAGCCGGAGGTGGCGCGGCGGGCGGGGCTCTCCGTTTCGGCTGTCAAAGCGTACGAGAACGGAGACCGGCATCCGAGCCCGGAGACGCTGTCGGCGATCATTGTGGCGCTGGGGATGACGGTAGAGGACGCGAACCCGATCAGGGCGGGCGCGGGTTACGCCATCGACTGGCAAGAGATCCTCAACGAGCGCTACGAGCCCCGCGACGCGGAGTGGCTATCAAACGAGGTTGAGCAGTACGCATGGCCGGTGTTCGTCACGAACCAGGCCTCGGACGTGATCTGCGCCAACCGCACGTTTCGGAGCGTTGTGGGGATGGACGCGGCGTTGCGGCTCCCGGACAAGGAGCACTGGAACTTCCTGGCGCGGGCGAGCGACGCGGCGTTCGCGGACCGGATGGAGAACTGGGACGAAAGCACGCGCTTCATGCTGGGGATCGCGAAGGGAGATTCGCGGTGGGCGATCAACCTCGAGCGGCCGACGCCGTTCCTCGCGGAGGCGCTGAGGCGGTTTCTCGAAGGCGACCCGGCGTACATCCGGCGCATGCTGGGGCTTTGGGAGCAAGCGGAGCCGGTGCCGCACACGATGCGGATGCACTACCGGATACGATGGCGGTTGACACCGGACGAGTTGCTGCGGTTCGAGTGCACGATGCACGCGGCGGACATCTGGCAGGAGCTGTCGTGGCACGACTGGGTGCCAGCGGACGCGGCGACGTGGACGGCGCTGGAAGGATGCCGATAGCCGCCCGGATCCCGAGCGGCGAATCGAAAAGGCGGCGAAGCGGGGCCGCTCTTTCGGTTGACCGAAGCGCCCGTCAGCGGTCGCGTTCGTCGTCCGTGTCCTCGAGTGCGGCCTGGGCGGCGGCGAGGCGGGCGATCGGCACGCGGAAGGGCGAGCAGCTCACGTAGTCGAGGCCGACGCGGTGGAAGAACTCGACGGACTTCGGCTCGCCGCCGTGCTCGCCGCAGATGCCGAGCTTGATCGTCGGGCGTGTCTCGCGGCCGGCGGCGATCGCCTGCTTGATCAGGCCGCCGACGCCGGCCTGGTCGATGGTCTCGAACGGGTTGTCCTTGAGGATGCCCATCTGGAGGTACTTGGCGAGGAATTTGCCCTCGGCGTCGTCGCGGCTGAAGCCGAGCGTCGTCTGCGTGAGATCGTTGGTGCCGAAGGAGAAGAATTCCGCGTTCTTCGCGATCTCACCGGCGGTGAGGGCCGCGCGGGGCAGCTCGATCATCGTGCCGAACTGGTACTTGATCTGGCGGCCGGCGGCCTCCATCTCCTTGCGCGCGGTCGTCTCGAGAAGGTCGCGGAGGTGGGCGAGCTCGGTGTCGAAGCCGACGAGCGGGATCATGACCTCGGGCTCGACGTCGATGCCCTCGGCGGCGAGCTTGAGCGCCGCGCGGAAGATGGCCTGGACCTGCATGACGTTGATTTCCGGGTAGAGGATGCCGAGGCGGCAGCCGCGCAGCCCGAGCATGGGGTTCTGCTCGCGGGTGGCGTTGACGGCGGAAAGCATCGCTTCCTGTTCGCGCAGCTCCGGTGAATCGGGCGAGGTGATGCGGAGGCGAGTGACCTCTTCGAGCAGGGCGTCGTGGTCGGGGAGGAACTCGTGCATGGGCGGGTCGATGAGGCGTATGGTGACGGGCTTGCCGGCCATGACGGTGAAGATCTTCTCGAAGTCACCCTGCTGCATGGGGAGGATCTTCTCGAGGGCGCCGCGGTAGTGGCCCATAGGGCCTTCCATGCGGCCCAGCACTTCGTTGAGGTGCTCCTCGACGCGGTGCTTCTTGTCGCCGGTGGCACCGTCCAGCTCATGGCGCAGGCCCTGTGCTTCGGCGTCGAGCGTCTTGGCGTCGGATGCGGCGAGCAGCATCTCGCGTACGACGGGCAGGCGGTCCTTGGCGAGGAACATGTGCTCCGTACGGCAGAGGCCGATGCCCTCGGCGCCGAATTCGACCGCCTTGGCCGCGTCCGCCGGGGTGTCGGCGTTGGCGCGCACCTTGAGACGGCGCGCCTCGTCGGCCCAACGGAGGAACTCGCTCATCTCCGGGAAGAGCTCGGCCTCAGCGGCGGGGATCATGCCGAGGAGGACGGTGCCGGATGAACCGTCGATGGTGAGGACCTGGCCCTCACGGATGGTGACGCCGTTGATCGAGAAGCTGCGCGCCTCCTCGTCGACGGTAATCGCCTCGCAGCCGCTGACGCAGGGCTTGCCGAAGCCGCGCGCAACGAGGGCGGCGTGGCTGGACATGCCGCCGCGCTCGGTCAGGATGCCCTGCGAGGCGGTCATTCCGTGGATGTCGTCCGGGGAGGTCTCCTCGCGCACGAGGATAATGTCCTCACCGCCGTGGCCGATGCCGCGAGCGGCAGCCGTGTCGGGATCGAAGACGGCCTTGCCGACGGCGGCACCGGGTGATGCAGGGAGGCCGTGAGCGATATCCAGAAAGCGGGCGTGACCGAGCAACGCATCGCGCTCTGCGTCCGGCAGCGCGCGCCACTGCTCGGCGGACATCGTGGCTACGGTGTTGCCGCCGTCGACGTAGATGACGTCGGGCGTGTTGGCGACCGCATCGGCGACGGCGTGGCCGGCTTCTGACAACGCGATGGTGCGCACGCGCGGATCGACGTGAGGGTGGAGGAGGTCATCGAGGCGCTGGGGCACGACGCGGCGGAGCGCCTCGGAGCGGTCGATGAGGCCCTCGCGGACCATGTCGACGGCGATCTTCACGGCGGCGCGGGTGGTGCGTTTGCCAACGCGGCACTGGAGGAAGTAGAGCCGGCCCTTTTCGAAGGTGAACTCGACGTCCATGGTGTCGCGGAAGTGGTTCTCGAGGGTGTGGCAGATCTGCTCGAACTGCTGGTAGAGCGCGGCGTTCTCCTGCTTGAGGGCGGCGATGGGGGTGGGCGTGCGGATGCCGGCGACGACGTCCTCGCCCTGGGCGTTGACGAGATATTCGCCCCAGATGACGTTCTCGCCGCTGCCGGGATCGCGCGTGAAGGCGACGCCGGTGCCGGAGTCCGCGCCCATGTTGCCGAAGACCATGGTCTGGACGTTGACGGCGGTGCCGAGGTCGTGGGGGATCTTCTCGATCTCGCGGTAGCGGAAGGCGCGCTCGTTGTTCCATGAGTTGAAGACGGCGCGGATGGCGAGCTCGAGCTGCTGCATCGGCGCGTCGGGGAAGTCGACGCCGGTCTCGGCCTTGACGTGCTCCTTGAAGCGACGGACGACGTCCTTGAGGGCGTCAGGCGAGAGTTGCCAGTCCTCCTCAACGCCTGCGGTGGCCTTCGCCTGGTCGAAGATTTGGTCGAACTTGCGGCGCTCGAGGTCGAGGACGATGTCCGAGAACATCATGATGAAACGCCGGTAGGCATCGTAGGCGAAGCGCTCGTCGCCGGTGGCGGCGACGAGGCCGCGGAGCGTGGTCTCGTTGAGACCGAGGTTGAGGACGGTGTCCATCATGCCCGGCATGGAGAACTTGGCGCCGCTGCGGACCGATACGAGGAGCGGCGCGGTCGCGTCGCCGAGACGCTTGCCGGCGGCGATCTCGGTCATGGAGAGAGCGCGTCGTACCTCGTCCATCAGGCCGTCGGGCGGGCGCATGCCGAGCTTGGTGTATTCGTTGCACGCCTCGGTGGTGATGGTGAAGCCGGGCGGGACGGGGAGGCCGAGGTTGGTCATCTCGGCGAGGTTGGCACCCTTGCCGCCGAGGAGGCCCTTCTGGTCCTTGTCGCCCTCGTGGAACAGGTAGACGTACTTCTTCGACATGGTGACTCCTGGCCCGGGATGGGGCAGCGCCTGCTCGTCTCTTATGCACGTTGTACGGCGAGGCGCGCGGTTTCCGACAGAGAAGAACAGCCCAATAATGACGTTTGAAGCGCTGAATTATAGCATCGGTTTCGGGTTGCTGAGGCTTGAGCGCCGCGTCCGGCACGGGTGGTGCCTGGTTACGCAAAATGCAGACAGGCGCCCATTGCCCGTTGGGGGCAGGTTGGGGGATGATTGCGCTTCGAGCGGATTGCGGGAGGTCCTTATGTACGACGTCATCGTGGTAGGCGCGCGCTGCGCCGGTTCGCCGACGGCGATGCTGCTGGCGCGGCAGGGGCGGAAGGTGCTGCTGGTGGACAGGTCGACGTTCCCGAGCGACAAGCTGTCGACACACTACATCCACCCGCCGGGTGTGCAGCAGCTGGAGAAGTGGGGGCTGCTGGAGCAGGTGCTGGCGACGAACTGCCCCCCGATCAGGAAGTTCACGCTGTTCAACGGCGATGCGGTGTTGATGCAGCCGCCGATGGACGCCATCGCGCTGTGCCCGCGGCGGCATCTGCTCGACAAGATCCTGGTCGACGCGGCGGTGGCGTCAGGTGTCGAGATGCGTGAGGGTTTCACTGTCGACGAAGTGATCGTCGAGGACGGCGTGGCGAGGGGGATCGTCGGGCACGCGCGCGGTGGCGAGCGGGTGCGCGAAGAGGCGAAGTTCGTCGTCGGAGCCGAAGGGCACCACTCGACGGTCGCCGACGCGGTGGGCGCCGAGAAGTACCACGACAAGCCGCCGCTGACGTGCGCGTACTACACGTACTGGAGCGGCGTGCCGATGGACGGCGCGGAGATCCACATCGGAGAGCAGGGTGGGGCGCTGGTGTTCCCGACGAACGATGGGATGATCTGCATCGGGGCGGGCGGGCCGATCGAGATCTTTGACGAGTTCAAGGCCGACATCGAAGGCGTGTACATGCGGATCCTCGACGGATCGCCGGAGTTCGCGAAGAAGGTGCGGGCGGGGAAACGGGAAGAGCGGTACCAGGGCACGGCTGACGTGCCGAACTTCTTCCGCAAGCCGTGGGGCCCCGGATGGGCGCTCGTAGGCGATGCGGGTTACATGAAGGACCCGATCACGGGGTTCGGGATCACGGATGCGTTCCGTGACGCTGAGCTGCTGGCGGTTGCGCTGGATGACGCGCTGGCCGGGCGGAAGTCGTGGGCCGAGGCGGGCGCGTCCTACCAGCAGCAGCGGGACGCGGCGGCAATGCCGATGTACGAGATGACGACGAAGATGGCGGCGGGCGACATGGAGCTGTTCGGCGCGCTGCCAACGGCATCGGCACCCGCCGGGTAGCTTCGCCGCGACGCTGGTATACAATCGCCGCGTGGACGGACTGACACCTATCCGGCGGCAGTATCTGGACGTGAAGCGGCGGTATCCGCACGCCATCGTTTTCTTCCGGCTGGGCGACTTCTACGAGACGTTCGACGACGACGCGGAGCTTTGCTCGCGCGAGCTGGACATAACACTGACGTCAAAGCCGATGGGCAAAGGGCTGCGCGTGCCGCTGGCCGGCATCCCGTACCACGCCGTCGATGGCTACGTCGCGAAGCTGATCGCCAAGGGCTACAAGGTGGCGCTGTGCGAGCAGATAGGCGACGCGGCGACGTCGAAGGGGCTCGTCGAGCGGCGCGTGACGCGCGTCGTGACGCCCGGCACTCTGATCGAAGGCACCTTGCTGGACGAGCGGGCGAACAACTACCTCGCCTGCCTGGCGCCAGGCAGGCGCGCACGCGGAGACGACGACGCGTGGCAGGGCGAGATAGGGCTGGCGTACGTCGACATCAGCACGGGCGAGTTCGTTGCGGCTTCGATCAGCGGTGAGCGGGTGGCGACGGAGCTGGCGCGGCTGGGCGCCGCAGAGGTGCTGCTGCCTGATGGCGTGTCGCGGCCCTCGTGGCTCGAGGCATCGCTCCACGTGACGCCGGTTGAGGCGCTGTGGTTCGACTCGGACCTGGCGACGGTGACTGTGCAGGAGCATTTCCGCGTGGCGTCGGTGGAGGCGTTCGGGATCGACCGGGCGTCGGCCGCGGTACCTGCGTGCGGGGCGACGCTCATGTACCTGCGCGAGAACCAGGGCGCGAGCCTGGGGTTGGTGACGTCGTTGCGCGTGCTGCGACTCGCCGAGTACGTGGGGCTGGACGCGCACACGATGCGCAACCTGGAGCTGTTCGGCGCCGGGCGCGACGTGCGGCGCGAGGGGTCGCTGCTGGCGACACTGGACCTGACGTCGACGTCGATGGGGTCGCGGCTGCTGCGACGCCGTCTCGGGCAACCGCTCACGGAGATCCCGGCGATCGAACGACGGCTGGATGAGGTGGCGTACTGCCACGAGAGCGCGGCGCGGCGGGGTCGGATCGCGGGATTGTTGAAGTCGATGCCCGACCTGGAGCGGTTGACAGCGCGGATCGTCGCGGGGTCGGCGCAGCCGCGGGAGCTGGTGGCGCTGCGGAGAGGGCTGGCGGTCATCCCGGAGCTGAGGAGCGAGCTGGATGACGCGGCGGACGCGCGCATAGCGGCCGTCGGTGCGAGCCTGCGGCCGTGCGACGACGTGGTGTCGGCGGTGGCACTGGCGATCGACGACGAGCCGGGGGCCACGCTGGAGGCGGGTGGGGTCGTGCGGCCCGGGTTCTCGGAGGAGTTGGACTCGCTGCGGCTGATCACACGGGATGTGCGGCGATTCCTGGCGGAGCTGGAGGCGGGGGAGCGCGAGCGGACGGGGATCAGGTCGCTCAAGATCGGCTACAACCGGGTGTTCGGATACTACCTGGAAGTGAGCAAGCCCAACGTCTCGATGGTGCCGGAGCACTACGAGCGGAGGCAGTCGCTGGTGAACGGGGAGCGATACGCGACGCCGCAGCTGCGCGAGTACGAGTCGCAGATCCTGCATGCGAAAGAGCGGGCGGAGGAGCTGGAGACGGCGATCTTCGGCAACGTGTGCCAGCAGGTGGCCGCGGCTTCGGCGCAGATCCTCGCGACGGCGACGGCGGTGGCGGAGCTGGACGTAGCGAACGCACTGGCGGAGGCGGCGGCGCGCTACGGCTACGCGCGGCCGGTCGTCGACGAGGGTGACGCGATCGAGATCCGGGACGGGCGGCACCCGATGGTCGAGCGGGCGCTGGCGGCGGGGGCGTTCGTGCCGAACGACACGGAGCTGTCCTCGTCCGATGCGCAGATCGTCGTGCTGACGGGGCCGAACATGGCCGGGAAATCGACGTACCTGCGGCAGGTGGCCATCATCGCGCTGATGGCGCAGTGCGGGAGCTTCGTGCCGGCGAGCGCGGCGCGGATCGGCGCCGTCGACCGCGTCTTCACGCGCGTGGGGGCGGGGGATGACCTGACGTCGGGTCAATCGACGTTCATGGTAGAGATGATCGAGACGAGCGCGATCCTCCACAATGCGACGGCGCGCTCGCTGCTGATCCTGGACGAGATCGGGCGCGGGACGAGCACGTACGACGGTATGGCGATCGCCCGCTCCGTCGTAGAGTACCTGCACAACCGCCCCGGGCTGCAGGCGAAGACGCTGTTCGCCACGCACTACCACGAGCTAACGGAGCTTGCCGGCCACCTGCCGCGCGTGCGCAACTACAACGTCGCGGTGGCGGAGGAGCACGGACGGATCGTCTTTCTGCGTCGCATCGTGCCGGGCGGGGCGGACCGGAGCTATGGCGTACACGTGGCGGAGCTGGCCGGGTTGCCGAAGGCCGTGGTGCAGCGGGCGCGCGAGGTGTTGCGGGAGCTGGAGGAGGGGGAGCGCGCGGGGCGGCCCACTGCGGCGCCACCGCAGCTGTCGTTGTTCGCGTCGACGCCGCCGGACGACGGGCTACGGCGCGAGCTGGCCGGGATCGACGTCGACAGCATGTCGCCGTTGGAGGCGCTGACGGCGCTGTACGAGCTGCGCGACCGCGCGCGCGGGGGCGTCGATGGCGACCCGTAGCCGCCCCGTCGAACGCACGTGCTAGAATCGAACCGGAGGTCCACCGGTGGCGATCCGCATCCTGGCACCGCATGAGGCGGCGAAGATCGCAGCGGGCGAAGTCATCGAGCGTCCGGCCTCCGTCGTCAAAGAGCTGATCGAGAACTCGCTCGACGCCGGCGCGCGTCGCATCGCCGTCGAGATCCGCGAGGGCGGCCTGGCGCTGATCCGCGTCGCCGACGATGGCTGCGGCATCGAGCCGGGCGAGCTGCGGCTGGCGTTCGAGCGTCACGCGACGAGCAAAGTGGCGTCGGAAGAGGACCTGTGGCGCGTGGCGACACTAGGGTTCCGGGGCGAAGCGCTGCCGAGTATCGCGGCGGCGGGCGAGGTGGATCTCATCACGCGGACTGACGCGAACGACGTTGGCGCACGGGTGAAGCTGCGCGACGGTGAGGTTGTCGAAGAGGGGGCGGGGGCGACGGCGCCGGGGACGACGTTCACGGTGCGGCGGCTCTTCGGGGCGCAGCCGGCGCGGCTGAAGTTCGTGCGGGCGCCGGGCAGCGAAGCGACGCAGGTCTCGTCTGTGGTGGTGCACTACGCGATGGCATACCCGGAGGTGCGCTTCGAACTGACGGTCGACGGGCGGTCGACGCTGCAGACGCCGGGAAACGGGCGGCTCACCGACGCGATCGCGGCCGTTTACGGGCCAGAGGTGGCTGCGGCGGCGATCGAGGTGGACGCGTCGCCGGCGAACGAGGGCGAGACGGGCGTACGGGGCGTGGTCGTCGACCCGCGGATGCACCGGTCGTCGCGGAACTACATCAGCCTGTACGTGAACCGGCGCTGGGTACGGAACCGGGCGCTGACGTTCGCCGTCGAGGAGGCGTACCAGGGGATGCTGCCGGTCGGCAGGAGGCCGATCGCCGTGTTGGATCTTTCGATGCCGACGGACGAGGTGGACGTCAACGTGCACCCGACGAAGGCGGAGGTGCGGCTTCGTCGCGAGCGGGAGGTGTTCGGCGCGCTGCAGCGGGCGGTGCGGCGGGCGCTCTCCGCCGGTGGGACCGTTCCCGCGGCGACGCCCAGCGTCTGGGGCCAACCGAAGGCCGTCGTTCCGCCGCACCTATCGCTGAGCGCGCAGCCGGTTCAACCCCCGCTGCCGCGCGGACGCTTCGAGCAGGCACTCGATGTATCCGCGCCCGTGGCGCAGGCGACGATGATCGAACGGCTGCCGATGCTGCGGCCGGTCGGGCAGGTGGGCAACACCTACGTCGTCGCCGAGGGGCCGGAGGGGATGTACCTGATCGACCAGCACGCGGCGCACGAGCGCGTGCTCTACGAGCGCTTCCTGGCCGCCGCGCGCTCATCGACGCCGGACGTACAGCCGCTGCTCGAGCCGCTGACGGTCGAGCTCGCCGCGCCGCAGCGGGCGATGCTCAACGAGCACCGCGAGGCGTTCGCCCGTCTCGGGTTCGACGATCGAGCACTTCGGCGACGCGGCGTACGTCGTGCGCGCCGTGCCCGCCGAGCTGGCCGGCGACGACGTGGCTGCGCACCTAGTGGAGTTGCTCGAACGCATGGGCCGCGACGACCTCGCGGACGGCGAGGCATCGCATCGTGTTGCGGCGTCACTTGCGTGTCACGCCGCCGTCCGCGCGGGGAAGACGATGACGGAGGCGGAGCAGCGCGAGCTGTTGAGGCTGCTGGAGGCGGCGGAGTCGCCGCGCACCTGCCCCCACGGCCGGCCGACGATGGTGCACCTGACGGCGGACGCTATCGCCCGCCAGTTCCGCCGGACCTGATCGAAAGAGGAGCGCTACTTCGCCGGCACGGGGTCGAAGTCGCCGCGCGCCGCACGCCACGCCAGCAGCCGCCGCAGCGATAGCGACGCCGCCTGCACGCTCGCGAACACCGGCAGCCCGAAGCCCGCGCAGACCTCCTGGAACGTCAGCGTCGCCTCCATCCCCTGCGAGCTCGTCGGCGTCCGCGCGACGCAGACGATCGGCTTGCCGATCTCGCCCGCCAGCTCGCCCAGTTTCTCGCCCTGCGTCTTGGCGTGCTCGGTGATGTCCGGGCCGCTGCGCGGCCCCCAGCCCCAGCTCGTGTGGTACAGGATGTAGTCGATGTTCGGCGCCTCGGCGACGATGCGGATCGTGTCCAGCATCGGCTTCAGCCCGTCCGGCCCCCAGCCCACGCTCGTGTCCACCGGGTTGCGCACGCTCGTGCCGGCGGTCGGCGTGAAGTCGTGCAGTTTCTGCTGGATCTCCGCCGGCAGCGGCGGCATCTCCAGCCCTGACGCGCCTACCTCGTCCGACGCGAGCACGCTGTAGCCGCCTCCGCCGCCGACGATGCCCGCGCGCGGCCCGCGCAGCCCCGCCAGGAAGCGGAACGCCACCGTCATGTCGACCAGCTCCTCCATCCGGTCGACGCGCACCGCGCCCGCCTGCCGCACCGCCGCGTCGAAGATCTGCAGCGAGCCCGCGAGGCTGCCCGTGTGCGAGTTCGCCGCGCGCGACCCCGCCTCCGTGCGCCCGCCCTTCAGGATTGCCACCGGCTTCGCCGCCGACGCCTTGCGCAGCGCGCGCATGAAGTGCGCGCCGTCGCGGATGCCCTCGATGTAGCAGGCGACGACGTCCGTCTCCGGGTCCTCGGCCACGTACTCCAGCAGCTCCGACTCGCGGACGTCGGAGCCGTTGCCGTAGCTCACGACCTTGCTGTACCGCAGCCCGCGCACGCCGCCGGTGCGGCAGAACTCGCCCGCGTTGGCGCCGCTCTGCGACAGCAGCGCCACGCGTCCCGGCTCGGGCGGCAGGAACGGCATGAACGAGAGTCCGCTCGCCGGCACGTACAGCCCCATGCAGTTCGGGCCGATGACGCGGATGCCCGCCGCCGTCGCCCGGTCCAGCACGCGCCGCTCCAGCGCCGTCGCGTCCTCGTCCCCCGTCTCGCTGAAGCCTGCCGTGAAGAAGTGCAGCACCTTCACGTGCTTCGTCACGCAGTCCTCCACGAGCTGCTCGACGAAGCGCAGCGGCACGCTGGAGATCACGTGGTCGACGTCTCCGGGGATCTCCGTCAGGCGCGGGTAGCACTTGAGGCCGTTGATCTCCTCCGCCTTCGGGTTGACGGGGTAGAGCGACCCCGTGAAGCCCATCTCCTTGATCGCGGCGACGAACGAGCCCGGCCCCTCCTGCGTGGAGGCGCCGACGACGGCGACCGAGGCCGGGTGGAACATGTAGTCGAGGGCGGCGAAGCTGCCTTGTGGCACGGAAGGCTCTTTCTCTGGCGACGGCCCTGACGGGCGCCGCGCGAAGACATAAGAGATGGGCCGCGGAGGGCCCGGCGCACTCTAGCATCGGGCCCAACCCCGGGCAATTCGCCGCGCGACGGGGCGATCACCGGGCCGTTCGGCCCTCGTTTTTCAGTCCGTCCGCACAAATCGGCGCTCAATCTCACCGCTCTACACTGAGAGTGCACTTCCACCTCGAAAGGAGGCCTGCGATGAGTGCCCTTGGTCAACACAGCACAGCCACCACGATGGACCTGGAGTTCCCTACGGACGCGCTCGCCGACAAGGCGAGAGCCCGCATCGAGGCGCTCGGCGTCGAAGCCGAGGACATCACCGTCGAGCACGCGCCCGTCGGCGAGCCGGTGGAGCCCGAAGGCAACGAGCCGTGGGATCACACCGTGTTCGCGCGGCTATTCCGGCGCTTCAGCGTCGGCGCCGTCCTCGGCGTCGCCATCGCTGAGGTGCTGGCCATGATCGGCGTCGGCATCGCGCAACTCGCGGGCGCCGACGCCGGCGGAGTGGCGGGCGAGATTGCCGTCGCCGCCGGCGTCATCGGGTTCGATCTCGGTGGGTTCGGCACGGCGATGTTCGCGCTGCCGAGCGTCGAGCAGATCAACGCCGGCCCCGCGGCGCTGCCCGCCCACGCGCACGTCGTCGTCCGCCTGGGCGCCGGTGACGACGAACGCCGGATGGCCAGCCTGCTCGGCGAGGCTCGCGCGCAGGTCGAAGCCACCCCGCGGCCGGCGAGACACGCGGCGTGAGGCCGAGGTCAAGCGAACTCAAAGTTGCCGGAGGCTGTCGCGTAGGGTCGTAGAGTACGGCTCTGCGCGACGTCGCTCGTCGATGATCGGCCAGCCGGCCCCTTTTCCTCCCGAACCCCCTTAAGGCCCTGTCAGGGAGTAGGGCCCACGCCTTCGAGAGCGCCAATCATAGGCTGTGACAGATTCGGCGGGGCTCAAGCGCACCCCTAAGGGTGCCGACCATATCTGTGGTTGGCATCACAAACCCTTACGGGTAAGTGCGCGGGGGCTCACTCATGCCGGACGAACTCCGCCCGTCCCTTCTTCCCTCGATCCTCGCCGCGGCGCGCCAGCGCGCGAAGCTGTGGTCAGGTGCCACGGTCGCGGCGTGTCTGCTTGCGGCCGTCGTAGGCTACGCGCTGACCCCCGGCGGGACGTCGGCCCACGCGGCGGAAGCCACCGCCACGGCCGGGCCCGGACTTCAGGTCGACTGGGCACCGGGGGACGTCACGGCGGCGACGGCGGTCGCGCGCTTCATCGAGGGCGCCCGACCAAGCCCGACGGCGACGCGAACGCCGCTGCCGACTGCGACGGCGACACAGGTGCCGCCGAGTCCGACGGCGACGGCAAAGCCACGGCCTCAGCCGACCGCCCCACCACGGCCGACGGTCGAGCAGCAAGCGCCGCCACCCGCCCCTCCGACAGCGACGCCCTCGCCGAAGGGGCCTTGGGGTCTCGATACGTCGCCGATGGACGCGTATTCGCAAGAGCTCTTCGACGACACGAACGGGCGGCGGGTGGCGAGCGGGCTCGCGCCGCTGCGGGCGAACGGCTGGCTCATCGGGATCGCCCGCATCCGGTCGCAGGACATGGCAGACCACGACTACTTCGCGCACGTCAGCCCGATCACGGGCGATACGGCGTTCACGCTGATGGACAAGCACGGCGTGCCGTACGGCTGGGCGGGGGAGAACCTGGCGAAGAACAACTACCCGGACGACCAGACGGTTTCCGTGGCGGACACCGCGTTGTGGAACAGCCCGCCGCACCGGGAGAACATCCTCAACCCCAACTACACCGACATGGGCATCGCGCTGGTGATCGACGGGTCAGGGATGAAGTACTTCACGATCATCTTCACCGGCCCGCCCTGAGCGCATCGAACCTGAAACCCCAGAGTGGCACAACGGTCACTCCCTCCACTCCCTGGAGGGGAGTGTGTCTTGTTGCGCGGCCGAGCAAGGGCGAAGGTCAGGCGGCGAGGCCGCCGAAGCGAGAGACGTTGTTGGTGACGCCGGGGTCGAGCATCGATACGAAATACGAGTGAGCGGCGGCGTCCAGGTGGCGTAGCGAGAACGCTGCCGGCTCACCGTAGTAGGCGGCGATGTCGAGCACGAGGTCGACGATGTCGCGGGGATGGCAGCCCTTGAAGCCGCGGCCCGTGCGGTCGTAGTAGTGCTCGACGAGGTGCATGGCGGCGTCCGCTTCAAGAGGGATCTCGCGCTGCTGGCACACGCGGGCGAGGATCTCGAGGAACTGCTCACGGGTCGGGTCCGGGATCTCGATCTTGTGGCGGATGCGGCGGAAGAAGGCCTCATCGCCCAGTTCGGACGGGTTCAGGTTCGTGGAGAAGATGAGCAGGACGTCGAAGGGCACCTCCACGGTGTCACCGGTGTGCAGCGAGAGGTGGTCGACGCGCTCTTCCATGGGGACGATCCAGCGGTTGAGGAGCTCCTTCGGCTGGATCATCTGGCGGCCGAAGTCGTCGACGATGAGGATGCCGCTGTTGGCCTTCCACTGCAGCGGCGCGATGTAGAACTGCGACTGTGGGGAGTAGCGAAGCTCCAGCTCCTTGAGCGTGAGTTCGCCGCCGGCGGTGATCATCGGCCGGCGGGCGACGACCCAGCGCCTGTCTCGCCGGCGTTCGGCGGCGCCGGGCGTGGCTTCGGAGGCGCGGCGTTCGAGCTGCTTTTCGGCCGGGATCTCCTGGTGCACGCGCGGGTCGAAGACCTTCACGATGATGCCGTTGAGATCGATGGCGTAGGGGATGAGAACCTCGCCGGGAAGCATGCGGCCGATGGCGTTGGTGATCGTGCTCTTGCCGTTGCCGGAGCCGCCGTACAGCAGCATCGAGCGCCCGGAATTGATGGCCGGGCCGAGCGCCATCGCGACCTGCTCGTCGAGGACGAGGTGCGACAGCGCCTGGTCGACGGCGTCAGGGGAAACGCGGACGGCGCGGATGGACTGACGCGTGAGGACGTCTAGGTAGACCTCGAACGGGACGGGCGCCGGGCCGATGTACTGATTCCGCGCGAGCGCTTCCTCGGCCTTCTCGAGGCCCTTGTTGGAGAGCGAGTACTGGTAGAGCTGCTCGCCCATGCCGGAGCTTCCGACGACCTCGGCGAGCTGTTCACGTTTGAGGAAGGCGAGGACCTCGTCGATGACGGGGAAGCTGAGCGCAAGCTGGGCGGCAATCTGGCGGGCGGCGGGGCGCCCGGCGAAGTAGATAGCCTTGACGACGAGATCGAGGATCATCGAGAAGTCGAGGCCGGTCTCTTCGATGGTCTGGGGCTGCGAGACGAAAGGCGCGGCGGACTCTGCGTCGGAGCGGCTGCCGTTGGCGCCGTGCGGCACGATCATCAGACCACTGGCGGCCGGGCTGCGGTGGCCCCCGGTGTCAAGCGTCACGTGGCGCTCCGGGGGACGCGGTGACAAGCAGTCAAGACGGCGCACTCCTCACCCGACGATAGTCGTGCGGGAACGGCGAAGCGGCAGCTCCCCCATGTCCTCGTTTCCAGTATCGGCGCGAGTGGGCAAAGCTAAAGCGCCACATGCGAGGCGCCGCTCCTCGAAGGGACTGAGGGCACGTGGGGTGTTTCCTTTGACTCGGAAGTGGACTGAGACGGGTTGGGGCCAGGGGACGCTCGCCAGGCCCCGCCTCCTGAACGCGCATCCCCTGGGCCCGTAGCCCCTACGTTGGCGCTTCCGCGAGGCGGAAGCAATCGCATCGGCGCCCGGACGGGCGCGCGGATGTCTACCAGCGAGTCTGCGTGCCTTCGCGTCCTTGCCCTGGCGCGCTTGCGCCGCTCAACGCGGCGCGCGTGTCGGTCGATACTAACCTGAGAAGCGACTGCGCCCTGCGGCTCCACCAGGCGCCTTCATGGCGCCACCGGCAGGGTGGGTCGATCTTGCCATCGGCATGTATGGCTGTCAAGGGGTCGGGGTGGCGACTTTCTTGGCTGGCGGCGGCACATCTACGCGCGCGTGGTGGAGACGATACCTTGACCAACCTACTCTGGCGCGCGATGTCCCGGCCTGCCCGCGTGTGTGCGCTGGCGCTCGCGATCGCGTACCTCGCGGCGGGCGTGGCGCGCGCACAGCAGCCGTCAAACGTGGGGGCGACGATCGTCAGCGTGACTGCTGGTGATTACCCCTACGCGCGCGCGGTCGTGAACATCGAGGGCACGACGCAGGCTGTCGGCGCGCAGGACTTCAGCGCGACGGTCGACGGGCAGCCGGCGAACGTGACGGCGGCTGACCTTGCGTCGAGCCAGAACATTCCGCTGGACGTCCTGTTCGTGATGGACGTCAGCGGCAGCATGCAGGGCGCGCCACTGGCGCACGCCAAGGAAGCGGCCGCGGCGTTCGTCAACGGCCTCGCGCCGGGCGACCGTGTCTCGGTGCTGGCGTTTTCCGACGAAGTGCGATTGGTCCAGGACTATACAGATGATCATGCGCAGGCGATCGCGGCGATCAACGGATTGACCGCCGCGGGGAACACGGCGCTGTATCGCGCGACAGATGAGGCCGCGCGCAAGGCCGAGGCCTCGAGTCAGAGCCGCCGCGTGGTGATTTTGCTGAGCGACGGCGCGCAGGACGGCGTGCCGTTGACGATTTCCCCCCAGGACGCGATCGCTTCCGCGGCAAGCGGAGGCACGCCGTTCTTCGCCGTCGGCGAGGGCAACGGCATCGACCGGACGTATCTGCAATCGCTCGCCGACGCGACGAACGGGCAGTACCTGGAGGCACCGGATCCGAGCGGGCTCAGCGACCTCTACGCCGGGATCGGGCAGCTGCTGCGGAGCCAGTACGTGGTGACGTTCGACGCCACGAACGCGCACGACGGCTCGACGCTGACACTGCAACTGACGGCGGCGGGGCAGACGGCTTCGACGAGCGCCGCGTTCAGCCTGCCCGCCGGCTTCGCGCCGGAAGGTGTGACCTTGGCGGGTGTGACCGAGGGCGAATCGTTGTCGTCGGCGCGCAGCGTGACGGCCGATGTCGGTTCGCGGGCGAACGCGAGGGCGACGTTCTATCTCGACGGCACGGACGTGTCGGAGGTGACGGAGCCCCCGTACACCTATGACCTTGACCCGGCCAAGCTCGCGGGCGGGTCGCACACGCTACGGGTCGTCGTGAGCGACGCCGACGGCTCGCACGCGGCAGAGACTTCGCTGTCGTTCCAGTCGGTGTTGCCAGCACAGATGACGGGCGGCGGCGGGGGTGGTGGTTTGCCGCTGTTGCCGATCGCGGCGGGAGCGGTCGGGCTCATCGTGCTGGCGCTCGCGGTCGTCGCAGTGATGCGCCTGCGATCGTTGGGCTCACAGGACGCGGAGAGCGCGGCGCGCATGCTGCCGTGGGCGACGTCGGTGCCTTCGATCAAGACGCCGGAGCCGGTGCAGGACGAGGTGCCCGAGCCGGAGAGTATAGGGAAACCCCTGGGGATGCTCGTGTCGCGAGCAGGACCGGACCTGGGGAGCGAGTACGCCGTCGGCGGGACGCCCGTCAGCGTCGGATCGGGCACGCGATGCGGCGTGCGGATATACGACGCCGAGATGGGGGCGGAGGAAGCGCGCATCTGGGTGCGTAACGGGCACCTGATGGTGCACCGGATGACGAAGCTGACGGCGATGGTCAACGAAGGCGCCTCCGGTGGCTGGGTGATCCTTGAGCCGGGCGATACGTTCGATGTCGGCCAACATCGCTTTGAGTTCCGGCTGCTGCCGGCCGAGGGGCGGCCGGCGGCGGGCGGGGAGGTGCCAAACATCCTGCGGGAGCGTCCGGCCCCTGCGGCGCCCCTTGCGCCGCCGCCCGCGCCACCTACGCAGCCGCAGCGACCGTCGGCCTTCACCGACTTGATGCCCCGGAGCGACTAGCCTCCTCCACCCCCGCGGCCCGCGTTGGCTCCGCGGGGATATCCACTGGCGCCGGCCAACCCCTCAAGCGACCTACCCATCGTGCCGATCCTCATTGGGGCATCGGGAGATCCCCTAAGGGTGCGCGCGGCTCCCAGTTGGGGGATGCGCCCCCGGCGAGGCACGACCGTCCGACGGACAGAGGAGCAAGGCAGGGGTATGGTCAGCGTCAACCCGGTACCGCGCGCGAACGACGACACGGAACTGGTGCTCCGGGCGATCCAGAAGGACCAGGAGGCGTTCGGCGAGCTGTATGACAGGCACGCCGTGCGTGTGTATCGCCACATCTACTACATGGTGGGAAACGCGGCCGAGGCGGAAGACCTGACGGCGCAAACGTTCCTCCGCGCGTGGGAGGCGGTGGACCGGTACCAGGTGCGTGGGGCGCCGTTCGTGTCGTGGCTGCTGCGCATTGCCCACAACCTGGGTGTGAGCTACCTGCGTTCGAAGCGGGAGTCCTCGCAGCTTCACGACGGGATCGTGGACGAGAAGCTGCGGCGAGACCCGGAGTGGTCGTACCAGCAGACGGCGGAGGAGGAGATGGTGCGCGAGGCGATCATGCGGCTGCGGGAAGAGCAGCGCCAGGTGATCATCCTGCGCTTCATCGAGGATTTAGATTACCGCGAAGTCGCCGAGATTATCGGTAAGAGCGTTGCCGCGATCCGGGTGATCCAGCACCGGGCGCTGAACGCGCTCCGCAAGCAGATGAAGCTCATGGACCCTGCGGTTTGACGACCGGCGGAGCGCTCGGCGGGGGTGAATGGGAGCGTGGCGGCCGGATCGGGGAATTCCTGAAAAGGGTGTGAGAGAGGGGTCTCAGGCACCCATTGGTCACGTTTGGTCGTAAAGCGGCGCTGCGCGCCGCCGATACCTATACAGCTTGAGCGGCCCGCGGGGGCTGATTCCGACATGGGAGAATGACCATGGCACGCACCGTTGCCGGCGCCACGCCGGGCAGGACGAACCGAAAGTTCCTGATCGTCGCGCTCCTCTTCGGCGCCGTGACCGCGGCGCTCTTCTATGCCGTTACGGCGAGGGGCGGCAGCTCGAGCACCAGCGACCAGGCGGTCGCCGGCGACGTGTCCGTCGTCGTGGCGAAGGTGCCGATCCAGCAGCGTACGACGATCACGCTGGACATGCTCGAGGTGAAGAGCATCTCATCGAGCGCGGTGATCGGCGGCGCATACACGAACATCGGGGACGCCGTCGGCAAGGTGACGAAGTTCCCCATCGAGGTGAACCAGCAGGTAGTCGCCTCGTCGGTCGTGGATCTGACGAAGCCAGCCGCCGGCGCTGAGCTGGCCCTGGTCGTCCCGACGGGCAAGCGCGCGATGTCCGTGAAGGCATCGCAGGTCTTCGCTGCCGGCGGGCTGATCTTGCCTGGCGATTACGTGGACATGATCTGGATTTGCTGCGCGGACGGGCAGCCGGTGATCTCCAAGACGCTGCTGCGCAACGTTCAGGTCGCGGCGGTGGCTCAGAATATTGTGGACTCGGGGCCGGTGAATCCCGCGTCGACGACCGGCAGTGGCGCCGCGACGGGGGACGCTCCCGCGCCGGCGAACACCACCGGGACGGCCGCGCCGGACGCGGTGACGCTGACACTGCTGCTGACGCCGCAAGAGGCGCAGCTCGTGTTCCTGGCGGAAGCGTCGGGGTCGTTCAGGGCCAGCCTGCGCGGCATCGGCGACCAGGACACGCCGGACTCAGGTGTCACGCTCTTCACGCCGAACATCGTTTCGCAGGAAGACCTGAACGGGCTGCCCGACGCCCTGAAGCCAGACTTCCTCAAGACTCCGTAAGCGGACCCAGTGAACGTCCCGCCCGGGGCGGGACCGATCGGACGAATGCCGACGTAGGAGACGTAGACAGTGGCGCGAAATCCTGAAATCGTCATCGTTGACCCGGACCTTGGGAGCCGAGCCGAGACGAAGCGTGCCGTGCAGATCGCGCACTTCACGGTGGTGGGCGAGGCCGGCTACGGCGTCGAAGCCGTCACGGTGGCGAAGGAGCACACGCCGGACGCGTTCCTTGTAGCGTTCGAGGAGCCCGTGGCGCTGGCGCTGCAGACGATCGAGTCGCTGGCGGATGCGGCGCCGAACGCGCCGACGATCGTCTACTCGTCGCTCGCGGACGCGAACTCGGTGCGCCGGGCGATGGTCTCCGGTGCGCGCGACTACATCGTCAAGCCGCTGAAGCCGGAAGACCTGAGCCGGGCGGTGTACGGGGTGCTGGAGCAGGAGGAGCGGAAGCGACTCCGGGCGGACGGCACGACCGCCGAGGCGGCCGCGCGCGGCACAGTGATCACCGTGTTCGGCGCCAAGGGCGGCATCGGTAAGACGACGATCTCCACGAACCTGGCGACGACGCTGGCAAAGCTGACGGGGGCGAGCGTGTGTCTGCTGGACATGGACACGCGCTTCGGTGACGTCGCGATCATGATGGACATCGCGGTGGAGGCGAGCATCGCCGACGTCGCGCGCCACATCGACGAGCTGGATCGGGACAAGATCCGCGACTACCTCGTGAAACACCACAGCGGCGTCTCGATCCTGCCGGCGCCGCTGCACCCGACCGAGTGGCGGAACATGACGCCGCAGCACATCGAGAAGATCGTGGAGCTGCTGGCGCAGACGCACGACTACGTAGTCATCGACACGCCGGGCACGTTCAACGAATTGATCGCGGCGGCACTGGAGATGGCGAACCTGATCCTGCTCGTGACGAGCATGGACATCGCGAGCATCAAGGACACGGCGCTTGCGCTCGAGATGTTGCGGGCGGCTGCGGTGTCCGAAGACAAGGTGAAGTTGACGATCAACCACTCGACGGCGGCGAACAGCCTGCGCGAAGAGGATGTTTCGCGGGTGCTGGAGTACGAGGTGTTCTGGAGGATCCCGCACGACCTCAGCGTGTCCAGCAGCACACAGCTGGGGCAGCCGATTGTCATCGCGAAGCCATACGCGCGCGTCTCACGGTCGATCATCGACCTGGGGCACGCGCTGACAGGCACACGTCAGGAGAAGCGCGGGTTCCTGGACCGATTCCTGGGCAGGTCCGCGTAACGCCCGGTCCTGGAGGACTGTACGATGAGCTCATTCCAGTGGCAGTCACGCAAGGCCGGCGGCGCGGGTGGTGCGGCGGGTTTCAACCGGCCGGGGCAGATCTCGCAGAACGTCGTCGCCCTCAACGAACTGAAGTTCACGCTGCACCAGCGCCTGATCGAAGAACTAGACCCTAACAAGCTGGAGGGTCTGGGCAAGGAGAAGGCGCGCGAGGCTGTCGAGCAGGCGGCGCGCACGCTGGTGGCGCAGGAGATGCCGGGCATCGTCGGGACGACTCGCGACGAGCTGGTGTCGGCGGTGGCGGACGAAGTGCTGGGCTTCGGGCCGCTGGAGCCGCTGCTGCGTGACGCGAGCATCTCCGAAGTGATGGTGAACCACCCGGACACGGTCTTCTACGAGAAGGAAGGACGGCTGTACCTCAGCTCCGTCCGCTTCCGCGACGACCAGCACATCATGCGCATTGTGGAGCGCATCGTGGCGCCTCTTGGCCGGCGCGTAGACGAGTCATCGCCGATGGTCGATGCGCGTCTTCCGGACGGGTCCCGTGTCAACATCATCATCCCGCCGGTGGCGCCGAAGAGCCCGACGGTCACCATCCGAAAGTTCCGCACGGACAAGATGACGATCAACGACCTGGTCGCCACCGGGGCGCTGAGCAACGATCTGGCGGAGTTCTTCCGCGCCTGCGTGCAGGCAAAGCTCAACATCCTGATCTCCGGCGGTACGGGCTCCGGTAAGACGACGATGCTCAACGCGCTGTCGTCGTTCATCCCCGACACGGAGCGTATCGTGACGATCGAGGACCCGACGGAGCTTCAGCTCCAGCAGGGCCACGTCGTGACGCTGGAGGCGCGGCCGCCGTCCCTGGAGGGACGCGGCGAGGTGACGCAGCGCGACCTCGTGCGCAACTCGTTGCGTATGAGGCCGGACCGCATCATCGTCGGTGAGGTCCGCGGACCTGAGGCGTTCGACATGCTCCAGGCGATGAACACGGGCCACGAGGGCTCGCTGGGCACGGTGCACGCGAACACGCCGCGGGACGCGCTCGCCCGCATCGAGAACATGGTGATGATGGCGGGGTTCGAGCTGCCGGTGAAGGCGATCCGGGAGCAGATGCAGTCCGCCATCCACCTGGTGATCCAGATCGCGCGGTTCCCGGACGGTACGCGCAAGGTCGTGGCCGTGGCGGAGGTCTCCGGCATGGAAGGCCAGATCGTGACGATGCAGGACCTGTTCCGGTTCGAGCAGAGCGGCGTGGACACGGACGGCCGCGTCCTGGGCGAGCTGCGGACGACCGGCATCCGGCCGCGATTCGTCGAGAAGTTCGAGGTGTCCGGCATTCACCTGCCGGGGGACCTCTTTGCTGTTGCGGGGTTCTAGATGAGCGCACTCGATCCACTGGTCGCGGTAACCGCGATTTCGTTGATGGCCACCGTGATCCTCACGATGCTTGCGTTTGTGGGGTCGACGGTGCCGTCCCAGCAGGCAGTCCGCCGGCTCGAGGGGTTGATGTCGGGCACGTCGGTGGTGGAAGGCTCGGACCCGGTCGCGCTGCGCACGGCACGGGAAGGCAGCATCTTCGCCCACCTTACGAGTGGCGGACTGACGGAGAAGCTGGGTAGAGAACTCGAACACGCGGACCTGACGATCAGTCCCGGCGAGTTCGTCGCGCTGAGACTCGTGCTGGCGTTCATCGGCCTGATCGTGCCCCTGCTCGTGATCAGCGGCATCGTTGGCGTCATCATCGGGCTGGTGGCGGCTGTGGTGGCGTACAACCTGCCGAAGTTCTACCTCAACCATCGGCGGTCGTCCCGTGTCGCCAAGCTGAACGCGCAGCTCCCGGAAGCGTTGACCATGATCTCGAACTCGCTGAAGGCGGGGTTCGGCCTGCTACAAGCGCTCAATGTGGCGTCGGAGCAGCTGAGCCACCCGATCTCCACTGAGCTGTCGCGGACGATCCACGAGATGAACATCGGCTCGAGCGCAGAAGTCGCGCTGCTTGCGTTGAGCGAGCGCGCCGGGAGCTACGACCTCGACATCGTGGTGACGGCCATCCTGGTGCAGCGCACCGTCGGCGGAAACCTCGGTGAGATCCTGGACACAGTGGCGGACACGATGCGCGAACGCATCCGGATCCGCGGCGAGATCCAGACGTTGACGGCGCAGCAGAAGTTGACGGGTATCGTGATCGGCCTGCTGCCCGTCGGTGTGGGGCTGATGTTCCAGGTGATGAGTCCCGAGTACATCAAGCCGCTGTTCACGACGCTGACGGGCAAGATGATGCTCGGCGTGGCCGTGACGCTCGAGGTCGTCGGTATCATGATCATCCAGCGCATTCTAAAGATCGAGGTGTAGGCGATGGAGCTCGGCGCTATCACCGCACTGTTCGTGTTCGTCACGGTGTTCTTCCTGATACTGGGGCTCGCGCCGTCGAGCGTCAGCAACTCGGCCGCGAAGCAGCGGCTGGAGGCGTTCAAGCGCGGCGCTCAGGACCTACCGGAAGGGCCGCCGCCGGACGCACCGTTCGGCGAGCGCGTGCTGCGGCCGCTGCTGCACGGCGCGACGACCGGGCTGGGCAAGCTGCTGCCACGCGCGATGCTAAGTGGCGTCGAGAAGTCGCTGCTGATCGCGGGCGAGCCGATGACGATGAGCGGCTTCCTGACGATGGTGCTGGTGGCCACGGCGGCGTCGACGTCGCTGGGAGTGCTGCTGATCTTCGTGTCGGGCGGCTCCTTCGGGCTGATGCAGATCGGCATCGTCGGATTCATGGCGTTCCTGGGGTTCTTCCTGCCGTTCTACATGGTCCGCTCACGCGCGAAGCAACGACAGAACGCGATCATCAAGAGTCTGGCGGACGCGTTCGACCTGATCACGACGTGCGTGGAGGCGGGGCTGGGCCTGGACGCCGCGCTCGCGCGAGTGGCGGAGAAGGTGCAGGGTCCGTTCGCCGACGAACTGAAGCGGGCGCTTCGCGACGTAGCGCTGGGCAAGTCGCGCCGGGACTCGCTGAAGGAGCTGGGCGACAGGACGGGCGTCCCGGACCTGATCCAGTTCACGAACGCCGTGATCCAGGCCGAGGCGATGGGATCGTCAGTCGGCACAGTGCTGCGTGTGCAGGCGGAGCAGCTCCGGGTGCGGCGACGGCAGCGGGCGGAGGAGCAGGCCTACAAGGCGCCGGTGAAGATGCTGTTCCCGCTGGTGCTGTGCATCTTTCCGACACTGTTCATCGTCATCCTCGGGCCGGCGATCATCACGATCATGAACGGCTTTCCCGGAGGGTAGACGCGCACGAGACAGGCTGAGGACAAGACGGGCCGCCGCCAGCGGTCCGTCTTTGTGTTCGCCGCGCCCGCGCAGATCCTGCTAGGATGCGACGCAGACAGAGATCGACATTTACGGGGAGGCAACGCCGCCGTGTTTATCGCGATGAATAACTTCAAGGTCGTTCCGGGGAAGGAAGCCGAGTTCGAGGGGATCTGGAAGACGAGGGAAACGTACCTGCAGGGCGTGCCCGGGTTCGTGCGGTTCGCGCTGCTGCGAGGCGACGCGGAGGGCGACTACATCAGCCACAGCACGTGGGCGAGCCGCGACGCGTTCACTGCGTGGACGCAGAGCGAGGCGTTCGTTGCGGGCCACCGGCAGGGCGGATCGCTGATGGGCGTGCTGACGGGGCCGCCAGCGGTGAAGCTCTACGAGGCGGTGATCGAGCAGGAGGCGCGGGCGGCGGCACCGAGCTAAGGACGAGTGGGCGGACCTCTCGACGCGAGTCAGGACATTCGATGGCGATCTTCGGGGGACTCGGCGACCTGTACCGGCTTCGCGAGGCGCGACGCGGACGCTCGTCGTCGTGGGACACGAGCGGTGGCAACGCCGACTTCTGGCTGATCGGCGCGGGCGAGACGCGCACCCTCGCCGACCTGCGCGGGCCCGGCTGTGTTCGGCACATCTGGATGACGCTCGCGTCGCGTGAGGAGGCGTACCCGCGTCGGAGCGTGCTGCGCATGTACTGGGACGGGGCGCGGACACCGTGCGTCGAAGTGCCGACGGGCGACTTCTTCGGCGTCGGCCACGGGATGCTGACGGACTTCACGTCTCTCCCGCTGACGATGAGCCCGCGTGACGGGCGCGGTTTCAATTGCTTCTTCCCGATGCCATACGCGGAGCAGGCGCGCATCGAGATCACGAACGATGGCGACCGGCGGTTGATGTGCTACTTCTACGTCGACTACGAGACGTTCGACCAGCCGCTGCAAGATGCGGCGTGTTTCCACGCCCAGTGGCGTCGCGAGAATCCGACAGACGGCTGGGGACGGACGGGGAAACCGCTGGCGCCGGAGGAGACGGCCGAGGCCTGGAGGACGCCGAACCTGGACGGAGCGGGCAACTACGTGATCCTGGAAGCGGAGGGGCGCGGGCATTACGTCGGCTGCAATTTGAACATCGACGTCTTCGAGCGACAGCAGAACGACTGGTACGGCGAAGGCGATGACATGATCTGGATCGACGGGGAGCTGGCGATCCGCGGGACGGGCACGGAGGACTACTTCAACACCGCGTTCAGCCCCGTGACGCCGTTCAGCGGGCCGTACCACGGCCTGCCCGTGTACTCGGGGACGGAGGAGTGGCCGTGGTCGGGGAAGAACTCGATGTACCGCTGGCACATCGAAGATCCGATCCACTTCCGCGAGTCGATCCGGGTGACGATCGAGCACGGCCACGCGAACGACCTGTCGAACGACTACTCCAGTACCGCGTACTGGTACCAGCGCGAACCGCACGGGCCGCGGCCGGCGCTGCCGCCGGTACCATGGGCGGCTGCCCCGGTAGTCTCTGCTCTTAGACCCAGGGCGCGACGGTTTCGGTACGGATCATCCGGATCAGCTCGTCGCAACGGAAGCCATCGACGGCGCCGTCGTGGGGGCGGGTCAGCACGACGTACGAGGGCTCATCGCCGTCTCTGTCCACGATGAAGAAGCACGGATCCGCGGGGTCCGCGGGGAGCAAGCGCACGCCATCCTTCCAGACGCCGCGCCTGGTGTGCAGCCAGAGGTCGCCATCACGGACGCTCAACTGGGCGCGCCCGACGCGGAGGCTGGGGCGGAAGTTGGTCAGGCGGCCGGGCGCGCACTCGAAGACGCCAGCGACGCTCGCGGCGACGGACGGATCGAGTGGTGCGTGCGGTCGGGCCGCGACGGGCGCGCCGAGGGCCGCGCGGCGAATGCGCGAGAAGACTGGCGATGGGCGGTCGAGCATGACGTTCATGTGCTGGATGATGGCGAGGCCGTCATCCGGGAAGACGGTGAGGTTCGAGTTCCAGCCGCCGAAGTATGCGCCGCCGTGGCTGAACGACGCTCGGCCGTACAGCGGCGCGCGCTCGAACGACAGCCCCCAGCTCTCCAGGCGCGGATCCGGGCAGAATTGTGGCCCGATCATGGACTCGAATGTCTCCGGACGGACGATGCCGCCGCCGCGCGCGAGCAGCGCCGCGGCGTATCGCGCCATGTCGGGGACGGTGGACTGGACGCCACCGGCGGCGATCATCGCCCTGTTGAACTCGGCCCGATACTCGCCGCGGATGTTGTGACCGTCCACCGCCGGCTCTTCGTTCACCTTGATTCCGGCCCGCTCGAGCAGCTCGCGCTGGTCATCCGTCGGCGGGCGGTGGTAGCCCGTTGTGAGGCCTGGGTGCGGCTCGTCAAGTGCGTCACTGTCGGTCATCCCGAGCGGGCCGAAGATGCGACGCTGGAGAGTGGCGTGGAGCGGCTGTCCCTCCGTGCGGACCAATACCTCACCGAGCAAGGCGTACCCGAGATTGCAGTACGCCCACTTCTCGCCCGGTTGCGACTCGACCGTGATGCCGCGCGGGAACATCTCGGCGAATTCGCCGGGCTGGCGCACGGCGCGCCGATCCGGGTTCACCGTCTCGGCGAGTGCGTCGGGCGTAGCCGCCTCACCGATGCCGGAGGTGTGCGTGAGGAGGTGGCGGATGGTGATCGCGTCGCCGGGACCGTCGAATTGCAGCTCGGGCAGCAGGGTTGCGATGCGATCGTCGAGCGTTAGGCGGCCTTCGTCAACGATCGCCATGATGCAAAGACCGACCATCGTCTTGGTGATCGAAGCGATGCGTTGACGACGCGCGGGATCCATCGGCGTACGACTCTCGATGTCGGCGCAGCCGAAGGCCTCCGAGAAGACGAGATCGCCGCGTTCGACGAGACCGATGCTGATGCCGGGGAGGTGGTGGACATCGAGCATCTCGCGGGCGGCATCGCGGACTCGCTGCGCGGCGCTGGCATCGAACGTGGCCATCTTGGCGCTCCTTCTCGCGGGATTCTATGCGTAAGGCGCGCGGCCGGCCAACGCTTGCACTCTACGGTCGCCTAGCAGTGATCGAGTTGGAGGTGGTACACGTCATATCCGTCGCCGCGAGCCGCCACCTGTGCGCAGGACGCTGCAGCGGCGCCGTCGGCCATCTCGGCGAGGAGATGGTGTTCGTTCGTGTGGTAACGGTCGTCGTACGCATCGTAGATGATGACGTAGTCGACGCGGCGACCGCGGAGGAACGCGAGATACGAGTCCTGTGTCGCCCAACTGCGGCGGTCGATGCTCTCCGGGAAGGGTTCGGAGTCGAGTGAGGCGCCGGCCCGGACGAGGTCGTACATGCCGACCTTGCCATCGCCCACGCGCAGGATGCGATAGGTGGCGCCGGGCTGGAAGGCGGGCGAGTCGATGAAGGCATTGAGGGAGTGGTCGGGCGTGCGAACCAGGGCGGCCCAGGCGAATTGGTCGTGTCGGACCGGCACGAGTACCGCGTTTGCCGCGACGAGTGCGGCGAAGAGCAGGGCGGGCACGCGGGCGAACGGCGTGCGTAGGAGGACGAGGCCGATGAACGGCGCTCCTGCGACGATCGCGCGCAATGAAACCGTGCCGAAGAAGTTGCCGAGCAGCGTCCGCGTCGATGCGTCCTGGACGGAGGGCGAGGCGAGCACGATCCACGTGGCCGGAGCGGCGATGAGCAGCGAGAGCGCGTAGGCGGCGAGGAGCGCGCGTCGATTCGGCTCCCACCACAGGCGCGCAAGGACGAGGACACCGGCGATGGGCAGGAGTACGGCCGGGTGCGTTGCCTGTGCGGCACCGAGCGCCAAGGCGGCGAGCAGACGGCGCTCGCTGCGCCAGAGGGCGATTGCGGCGAAGAGCATGGCGGTGGCCCAGAGGAACGGCAGCTGACCGAGCAGCGGGCCTTCGACCAGCATGGGGTCGAGCAGCAGCAGGGCGGACCACCAGCCCGCCCGCAGCTCCGGGAACGCCCACCACTGCGCGGCAACGAGGCCGAGCAGTCCAACGACGATCCACAACGTGACGATCCAATCGCCGAACAGCGGCCGGAGGAGCGCGGCGGTGAGCCACGGGATGAACGCGTAGGGGAAGGCGAAGGCGTCGCCGTGGCCGAGCGAGGGCATGTACAGGGGGACGCCGTGGCCGTGCCAGAGACGGCCGGCGACGTACCAGACGTGGATGTAGTTGCTCAGCGAGTCGTTGGTGACGAAGACCGGATGAGTCAGGATCAGGGCGAGGAGGACGGCCCAGGCGGCGGCGACGGCGGCCAGCGCGGTGTTGCCCGAGTCGCGGAGCCAAGCGACCGCACGCGGCGCTGATCCGGTGATCGCGGCCGCGCTTCGGTTAGTCTTTAGGTGCATGTCGATGCCACACGGCACTGAGCATAACAGGGGGGGCGCCGGAGCCGTCCGGTACTGGATGGCGTCGCTCGGCACCGGGGCTGTGGCGCTTGCGCCGCTGGCCGTCGTAGGGTCGCCTGTGCACGCGCACCTGGCGCAGGCCGGGCTGGCGCTCGTCATCTGCGCCATCGCTGCAGCCTTCGAAGCGCGCGCGGGAGCGGGACGCCTGGTCGTGCCGGTAGGGGTGGCGCTCTGCGCGCTCTCTGCGTGGCTGCTGTCGCAGGCGTCATATGCGGGCGCGTCGTGGGTCGTGGCACCGATCCTGGGGCTGGGCGTGGGCATGACCATGCCGGAGCGAGGCGGCCGCGCCGCGGCTGAGTCAGCCGTACCGCCGGTCGCGCTCGCGGCGCTCCTTGTGCTGCTGCGCTTCACTGCGGGCCGAGATGCCACGATGGCAGTGGGAGCGGCAGGGGTGGCGGTTGCGGGCACGGCGGCGTTCACGCTGGCGCCGCCGTCGCGACGGCTCCGCGATGCGGGCATGCTCGGGTTGGCGGCGCTCGGGGCGGCAGCGGCGGCGGCGTACATCGGTGCGACTACGCCGACGGCGACGTGGTTCGGCAAGCTCGTCTACCGCGGCCCCACGGACAGGGGAGAGGTCGCGATCACGTTCGACGACGGACCGAATCCGCCGTACACGCTGCGCATTCGAGATATCCTGGACCAGAGAGGCGTGAAAGCGACGTTCTTCACCGTCGGAAAGGCGCTGGACAAGCGGCCCGACGTGTCGCGCTCGCTGCTCGCCGACGGCATGCTCATCGCCAGCCACTCGTATCACCACGATGCCGTGAGCTGGATGAACCCGCGCTACCCTGAACTGAGCAGCACCGACGACGCGTTCATGCGCAATCTCGGCGTACTGCCGACGTTCTATCGGCCGCCGCACGGGACGCACACGCCGTTCATGGCGCATGCGCTGGCAACAAAGGGCATGAAGATGGTGACGTGGGACGTGTCGGCCGCCGACTGGGCGACGACCGATGGCGCCCTCGTTGCGCGACGGGTGCTGGAGAAGGTGCGGGCGGGGTCGATCATCCTGCTGCACGACGGGATCGACGGGAACATTGGCGCCGACCGCAGCGTGGTGCTGGAGGCACTGCCGCTGATCCTCGACGGGCTACAGGCGCGGGGGCTGAAGCCGGTGACGCTGGACAAGCTGCTCGGGGTACCGGGATATGTCAGTGCGAGCTGACGGAAGGACAAGGCGACCGGCGGTTTCGATATGATGTGCCCTGACGGAGGGACGCGTTGGTCTCGACGAGCACGAGCGGACCGTCCGGCGGAACGCGTGTGATTCGCGCGGTCGTCGTCGACGACGATGAGCGGCTGCTGGCCGTCATCAAGCGCGGGCTACAGCTCCACGGCTTCGAGGTGGAGACGTTCGCCGAGCCGCAGAAGGCGCTCGACTACCTCGGCTCACGTCCGGCGGACGTCGTGGTGTTGGACGTGATGATGCCGGATCTGGACGGCGTGTCGCTATGCCGGCGGCTACGGCAGACGCAGTCGGTGCCGATCCTGATGCTCTCGGCGCGGGACACGGTGCCGGACCGGATCCTGGGGCTGGAGTCGGGGGCAGACGACTACGTTACCAAGCCGTTCGAGATCGCGGAGCTGGCGGCGCGGCTTCGGGCGCTGATGCGGCGCGCCGAACGGGACATGTCCTCGGAAGAGCGCCTGGTGTATGAGGACATTGCGCTAGACGTGCGCCGCCACGTTGTGACGCGCGGAGGCGAGGCGATCGCGCTCACTCCAATCGAGTACCGACTGCTGGAGTACTTCATGCGCAACCCGGAGACGGTGCTGGCGCGAGAGGCGGTGCTGCTGAACGTGTGGGGGTACCAGGGCGGCGAGTCGAACTACCTCGACGTGCACATGGGACACCTGCGCGAGAAGCTGGAAGCGGGCGGCAGGCCGCGGCTGATCCAGACGGTGCGCGCGTTCGGCTACGCGCTGCAGAAGGGCTAAGTGTCACTCCGACTTCGGCTGACGCTCGTCTACAGCCTGCTCTTCGCGATTCTGATCGCCGCGTTTGGCACGATCGTCTACTTGCAGACCTCGAAGCGGCTGTACTCGGCGGTGGACGACACATTGCGGCTGCGAGCGGACCGCGTCGTCGCGGAGAGCCTGGACACGACGGGCACCAATGCCGACGCGACCCCGCCTGATCAGTCAGTGCTAGACGAGATTGCCGCGCCGGGTGTGTACGTCGAGATCCTGAACGCGGACGGCAGTCCGAACGTGAGATCGAGCAACCTGTCGCAGCCTCTACCGGTGCGGACGCGACGCGTGGCGGGCACGGACAGCGTCATCGAGACGCACGAGACGAGCAACGGCGAACGGGTGCGCGTCCTGTACGAGGAGCTGCCGGCGGGTGCGGAGCCGGCAGGCGGGCGGATCCTCGTGGCGCGCTCGCTTCATCCGACGGACGCGGCACTGGACCGGATACGGGTGATCCTGATCGGCGGAGGCGTGATCTTCCTGATCGTCGCCAACGGGCTCGCGTACGTGGTCGCGGCACCGGCGCTGCAACCGCTGCGGCAGGTTGCGGGTACGGCGTCAGAGATCGAGGCGACGGCTGACTTCTCGCGGCGCATCCCGGGGGAGAACCAGCCGGGCGAGGTGGGCGAACTCGTGCGGACGCTGAACGATCTCATCGCGAAGGTGGAGTCGACGCTGGGCGCGCACAAGTCATTCCTCGCCGACTCGTCGCACGAGCTGCGGCGACCGCTAGCGGTCCTGCGGGGGAACCTGGAGGTGCTCGGGAGCGGGGCGCTGCCGGCGGAGGAGCGGGAGCAGGTGATCGCGGAGACTGAGGCGGAGTCGCGAAGGATGAGCCGCATCCTGTCCGACCTCCTGCTGCTCTCGCAGGTGGACGCGCGGATGATCCTGCAGGTGCGGCCGATCGACCTCGGCGAGCTGCTGAACAGCGTGGCGGAGCACGAACGGCAGCGATTCCCGGCGCGGCAGATCGACGTGGACATAACGGACGAGCCCCTGCGCGTCGAAGCTGACGAGCAGCGCGTGCGGCAGCTGCTGGAGAACTTGCTGGAGAACGCAGCGCGCTACTCGGAGGCCGGCAGGCCGATCAGCCTGAGCGGGGGGCGCAGCGGGCGGTTTGCGACGGCCGAAGTGCGTGACGGGGGCCCCGGCATGAGTGAGGAGGAGGTGCGGCACGCGTTCGAACGCTTCTTCCGCGGCAGTCGCGGGCGGCGGAGCCACGCCGATGGCAGTGGCCTCGGCCTCGCCATCGTGCGGCACATCGCGGAAGCGCACGGGGGCGGCGTGGCGCTGACGTCGTCCGCGGCTGGTACCGCGGTACGGGTGGAACTGCCGCTGGCGTAGTCAATAGGGCTTCTTCAGCGGCCCTTCATCAAACCTTCATCACATACGGGATAGGCTCA
The DNA here is from genome assembly GCA_963843685.1 of uncultured Chloroflexia bacterium. Classification (GTDB taxonomy): domain Bacteria; phylum Chloroflexota; class Dehalococcoidia; order DSTF01; family JACRBR01; genus DASQHL01. The sequence continues at coordinate 14,113 of CAWJLO010000010.1, read as the reverse complement.
ATCACGAGGTGATTGGATGAGGGTACCCCCCGCTAAGATTCACGTTCCCGAGGAAGACAGACGCGAGATCCTGGCCGCGATCGATGAGTGCCTGGCGACGGGACAGCTCACGCTGGGCAAGCATGGCGCGGCGTTCGAACAAGCATTCGCTCAGACCGCCGGGACGGCGCACGCCGTCGCAGTGAGCAGCGGCACGAGCGCGCTGGAGATCATCTTTCGATGCATCGATGTAGCAGGCGGCGAAGTGATCGTGCCGACGAACACGTTCTTCGCAACGCCGGCGGCGGTGATGCATGCGGGCGGCACGGTGCGGTTCGCGGAGTGCGACCCGGCGACGTACGCGATCGACGTTGACCATGCGCGGACGCTGCTCGGCCCGAAGACGAGGGCGGTGGTCGTGGTGCACATCGGCGGCGTCATCACGCCGCGGATCGGCGAATTGCGGCAGATGTGCGACGCGGCGGGCGTGGCGCTCGTCGAAGATGCCGCGCACGCGCACGGGAGCACTCTGAATGGCAAGGCCGCCGGAAGCTTCGGGCTTGCGGCGGCGTTCTCGTTCTACCCCACAAAGGTGATCACTGCGGGCGAAGGCGGCATGATCGCGACGAGCGACGACCGCATCAACGAAGAAGCCCGGATCTATCGCGACCAAGGGAAGGCCGGGTTCACGTCCAACTTCCACACACGGTTGGGCAGCAACTGGCGACTGAGCGAGCCGCACGCGATCATTGGCGCCTCGCAGCTCAAGCGGTTGCCGGAGTTCATCGAGGCTCGTCGTCGGATCGCGGCAATTTACGACCGGGCGCTCCCGGAGATCGGCGTGACGCCGCTCGCCGTGTCGCAGGCGGCCCGCAGCAACTACTACAAGTACATAGCGATGCCCCCGACTGGCGTCGACCGGGCGACGCTGAAGAAGAAGCTGCGCGAGACGTACGACGTCGGGTTGAGCGGCGAGGTGTACGAGGCGCCGTGTCACCTGCAGCCGGTGTTCGGGCCGCTGCCGGCGGGCACGCTGCCCGTAGCCGAGGAGCTGTGCGCGAGGCACATCTGCCTGCCCGTTTCTGCGGTGATGAGTGACGAGGACGCCGAGTACGTCGTGGAGTCGTTGGGCAAGACGCTGGCCAATGAGCGAGTAGCGGTGGAGGCCGGCTCATGAGAGTGGCGGTGACGGGAGGGTGCGGATTCATCGGCTCACACGTCGTGGACAAGCTGCGGAACGAGCACCTGGAGGTACGGGTGCTCGACAGCGCGGGCACGCCGCACCGCGACGATGTCGAGCACGTGCGCGTGGACATCATGGACCAGCGCGCGCTTGATGCCGCGACGCGGGGCATCGATGTGATCTATCACCTGGCGGCGTTCGCCGACGTGAACAACGTCGCGGCCGACCCGACGGGGGCTGTGGCTCTGAACGTGCTCGGGACGGCGAACGTGCTGGAGGCGGCGCGGCGCAACCAGCTGCGGCGGGTCGTCCTGGCGAGCACGGTGTGGGTGTACGGGGCCGCGCGAGAGGAGAGCGTCGACGAGAGCACGACGTTCGATGTGGCGGCGACAGGGCACGTGTACACCAGCAGCAAGCTGGCGGCAGAGATGCTCTGCCACGACTACCACACGCTGTACAACGTGCCGTTCACCGTGCTGCGTTACGGCATCCCGTACGGCCCGAGGATGCGGCCGTCCTTGGTGATCCCGATCTTCATGCGGAAGGCGCTGGCTGGCGAGGCGCTGACCGTCGCTGGCGACGGCAGCCAGCACCGCAAGTTCGTTTACGTCGAGGACCTCGCGGACGCGCACGTGCTGGCGCTTGCTCCGGAAGCGGAGAATCAGACGTACAACCTCGACGGGACGGAGGAAGTGACGATCCTCCGCATCGCGCAGTCGGTGACGAAGCTGCTCGGCGGCAAGGGCGTCGAGTTCGTGCCGGCGCGGGCGGGCGACTACGGCGGGAAGCACGTGTCGTCGACGAAGGCGGCGCGGGAGATCGGCTGGACGCCGAAAGTGAACTTCGACGCCGGGATGGAACGCACCGTCGCGTGGTTCCTGGAGGAACAGGGGCAGCCGGTACTGAACAGGGCATGATCGAGAGCCCTACGCGCGCCACGTCCGTGACCGTCCCCGAGCGCCGGGGTGGGCCACGCTTGATCGCCGTCATGCCAGCGTACAACGAAGAGTCGACGATCGTCGCGGTGCTGGAGCACCTCTACCCGCTCGTCGACCGGCTGCTGATCGTCGATGACGGCTCCGTGGACAATACGCGCGAGGCCGTGTTCGAGTGGCTCGCGGACAAGCCGCACGCGCAACTCATCTCCTTCAACAAGAACCGCGGTATGTCGGCTGCGTACTACGAGGCGTTTCTGCACCTCGGCCGGATGGTGGCCGCCGGGAAGATCAGCCCGGACGACGTGGTGCTGACGGTGGACGCCGATGGGCAGCACGACCCGGCGAGCATGGATCTGCTGCTGAAGCCGATCGCCGATGGCGCGGACGCGGTCATCGCGCGACGCGACTTTCGCCTGTATCCCCTCTACAAGCGCGTGGGGAACTGGATCATGTCGGCGTGGGCTTCGATCTGGGGTGGACGGCGGTTCCAGGACGTGGAGTCCGGCTATCGCGCGTTCCGCGTAGGCGCGCTGCTGGACGCGCTTCAGTACTACAAGGGCTACAAGTACAGCGAGACGGTGGAGATCGCGGTGATCCTGCCACTGCTGGGTTACGAGATCCACGACACGACGCTCGTGGACATCCCCGTGTTCCGTTCGCGCACACGGTTGAAGGACGTAGTCATCGACCTCGTGGCGATGCCGTGCGCGTGGTGGCGCGTGATCGCCGCGCGTCGCCTGCCCAAGGGTGTGCCGACCTGGTTCGCGTACTGGGTGTTGCCGCTGTTCTTCGTGGGGGCGGCTGCGTTCGTCTTTCGGATGCTGACGCGCACGATCTACCTGGGCAACGACTCGATCAACAACTACGCACACGTCTGGTACATCAGCGACCGGCTGTTCAACACCGGCCACATCCCGCTGCGGTTCGCCGAGTTGGACGGCGGGCGTGCGTTTACCTTCCCGTATGGCCTGACGCCCTGGTTGTTGAATGCGCTCGTCTATCCGATCCTCGGCGACTGGTCCGTGACGTTGTTTCTGGTGCTGGGCGGCGTGGCCGCGGCGGCCGGCGCGCTATTGGTGCGACCGTCGATGCGCGACCCGTGGCTGCTGCTGCCGTTCCTTGCCAACCCGTTCTACATCGATGCGCTGGCGAGCGGGCAGTACGCGTTCCTCTGGTCGGCGGCCGGTTTCTTCGTGCTGGTGTGGGCGGTAGAGCGACGCCAATGGCCGCTCAGCGCCGCCGTCATCTGGTTCACCGTGTCGACGCATCCAATCGACGGCGGCCTCGCCGTCGCGGCGTACGTTGCTTGGCACGCGGTGCGCCATCGCGAGGACCGCCGGGGATTACTGAGTGCCGCGACAGGCATCGCGCTCCCGTTCCTGGCTCCGTCCGTGTACTTCGCGGTAGGCACGCCGGCGTTGGGCGCCGATCCGATGAGGACGGTGGCGCTGTCCATGCTCGAAGAGCTGCCGCGGCGCGGGAGCGTTCTCGCGGCGCCGTTCGTGCTGGCGTGGGCGGCACCGCTGCTGAGGACGCACTATCGTTCGCTGGGGTTCGCGTTCGCCCTGGCGGGTACGCCGATCCTCCTGCTCAGCGCGGGCGCGCTCGGCGCCGCACCGATCGTCGGCCGGCTGAGCGCGAAGGGAAGCTACGCGGGGCTGGTGTCACCGGCGAAGAACGACTACGCCGGCTACCTCAACTCCGCCGACTTCCGGCCTGATCATGTATATCGCGTGCTCAGTCCGAAGGAGAAGGAGCAAGGGGCCTACTTCCTGATACGACATCATGCCGTGCTGGCCAACGACCTCGTCGGCGAGAGCCAGGCGCGTCAGAGTTGGACGGAGGCTCGCTACCAGTGCTACCTCGCGGCGAAGCACGTCGATCGCGTGGTGATGGAGGCTGGATACGTACGACAGTTTCACACCAACGAGAGCGCGATGATCAGCGATCTCATCGCACAGGGCCTAGCGCAGCAGACCTACGGCGCCGCGGGCGAGCGGCTCGCCGTGTACGACGTGACGGCGTTCCGTGACAGCGCACCCGCGCCAACATCCGTGAAGGACTGTGCGGGACGATGAACAAGCGGGCGCTCTTCGACGCGGCGTCGGGTTCGTGGCGGGTCATCCGGTCGACGTGGCCGCTGCTTGCGATCGGCTTCCTCGTCGATGCGGCGTTCCTGTTCGTGTTCTTGATCGCGCTGCAGTCGTACCTGCCGGAGTCGCTGCACAAGAGCGACGCGATCGCGGGGTACGCGCTGGCGACGTTCGGACTCGCGAAGCTGGCGACGCAGGTTGGTGGCGGTTTCGTGTCGGACCGACTCGGCGCGCGGCGCTCGATGCTCATCGGCACGGGGCTGTTGCTCGCTGCCGATCTCTCGATCTGGCCGCTGGCGCACTCGGCGCCGTGGTTGATCTTGCTATCCGGAGCCGTCGAGGGGCTCGGGTCGTCGATCACGTGGCCGGCGATTTACTCCGCCGGATCCGCGCGCGTGCCGGACGGAGAGATGGGGCGGTTCACGTCGCTGTTGACGCTGGCGACCGGCGCTGCGCTGATCTTTGGACTGGGTGGCGGCGCGGTGCTCAACGCCCAGGTGAGCTTCGATGCGGCGATGGTCTGGCCGGTAGCGGCGGTTGTGGCGGCATTCATGCTCGCGCTGGCGCTGTTGCCCGGCATGGGGGCGACGGTGGAGGCCTCGATTCATGCGCTGCCGGCACCGGGCAGGTTCCGGGCGATCGTCACGTCCCGCGAGCGCGCTTCGTTCGCGGTGCTGGTGCTTGCCGAGGCAGCAGCTGTCGGCGGGCTGACGGCGGTGTTTCGCGCTTACGGACGTGACGTGCTCAACGTCTCGTTGTACCGCCAGGCGCTGCTTCTGATGCCGGCCGCGGTTGCCGGGGGCTTGCTGGTGGTGCCGGGAGGCGCGATCGCAGACCGGTTCGGGGCGCGCCGCGTCATGACAGTGGGATTTGCCGCCACCGGCGCAGGTCTAATCGCGCTCGCGCGGTACAGCGATGCGGCGCTCGTGTTGCCCATCGCGGGGGTCGCCGGCGGCGGCTTCGGGCTGGCGATGCCCGGGATCGCAGCGACGATGATGCGGCTGGCGGGGCCGGACGGATCGCGTGGGGGCGTCATCGGCTGGTTCATGACGGTTGACGGTCTTGGCCACGCGGTCGGGCCGGCAGCGGCAGGTGTCGGACTGGCGGTGGTCGGGGCAGGGGCGGTGCTGGCCGGCGCCGGCGTGCTCTTCCTCGTCGTGGCGTACGTTGCCCTTGTGTCGCGCCTGAGCGACGACACGCGGGCGGTCATCGAGGCGGTGCCTGCGGGATCGACGACGCTGATCGGAGGGCGATCATGAGTGGACGATACCTGGTGACCGGAGGCGCGGGATTCATCGGCTCGCACGTTGTCGATGTGTTGCTCGCGGCGGGCGACGACGTGCATGTGATCGACGATCTCAGCAAGGGGAATATCACAAACCTGCCGGACGGCGTGCCGATCCACGTCGCGGATATCGCATCCGCCGCAGTGGACAAGGTGTTTGCGGGGACGCGATTCGACGGGGTCGTGCACTGCGCGGCCCAGACAAACGTCATGAGATCCCTCGCGGACCCTGATCTCGACCGGCGTATCAACGTCGATGGCCTGCGATGCGTGCTTGATGCGGCGGTACGAAACGGCGTCGGTCGGTTCGTGTTCATCTCGTCGGGCGGGGCCGCGTACGGAGAGACGCCTGTCGCGGCGTCCGAAGACACGCCGCCCGCGCCGGCCAACCCGTACGGGCGTCACAAGGTGGAGGGCGAGGCGATCGTCGATGCGGCGCCGATTTCGACGATCTCGCTACGGCTCGCGAACGTGTACGGGCAACGCCAGCGGTCGGATGCGGAAGGTGGCGTCGTCAGCATCTTCGCTGACCGCATCGCGGCCGGCTTGCCGTTGCAGGTGTTCGGCGACGGCGAGCAAGAGCGCGACTTCGTGCACGTATCGGACGTTGTGCGGGCGATCACGCTGTCCCTGAGTGATGCATCGATGCGCGGCGTGTGGAACGTCGGCACGGGCACCGCGACGTCCGTTAACAAACTTGCGGCGGAGATCCTGCAGGCGTTCGGCAGCACGTCCGGTGTGGAACGCCTGGCCGAACGACGCGAGATCCGTCGATCGTGTGTCGATGTGTCGAAGCTCGAAGGAACGGGACGTTGGCACGCCAAGCGTGTCCCTTGCCGAAGGACTCGCCGCTCTCGCGGCTCAGATCGCGGCGAAACGCGCGTAACTGATCGACCTCTTGCGCACGGCAACGCGCGACATTTCACACACTGTTTACACCTCGCGCGAGCGCGCTGCGCATCAGAGCGTCGAATTGCGAAGTCGATGCTGAGATCGCTTGACAAGCGTGGACGCACGGTTATAATCCGGGCGCACCCCGATCCCCGCCTCGTTTTCTTCGCCGCTCTCGGGCTGGATGCCTTCCCGGAGCATGATCCTCGCTGCTGAGATGATTCTGGCAGCCTGCGGCAGACTTCATGTTGCGACGCATTGCTTTCATCGTTGTGGGATGTCTGTGCCTCGTCGGGACGTGCTGGTCCGCGATCGGGTCGGCTACTGACGCGCGCGCGGCCGATCAGCATAGCGCGCTAACGGCCGACTGGACCGGCGTGTACTTCAACAACACGACGCTGACGGGGTCGCCGGCACTCACGCGCGACGACGGGACGACACTGGCCTTCGTGTGGCCGGACGCTCCCGCGCCGGAGATTGGCGCCGACTACTTCTCGGTGCGCTGGACGATGACGGACGACTTCGATGGCGGCACGTACCGGTTTGCGTTGACGCATGACGACGGCGGACGGCTGCTCGTCGACGGCGCGCTCGTCATGGAGCAGTGGTACATGCAGGTACCTACGACGTACGGGGCCGACGTCGACCTGGCGCCAGGGCCGCACATGCTGACGGTCGAGTACTACACGACCTGGGGTGGCGCGGTTGCAGGACTGCAGATCACCCGGCTGTCGTCGTCGCCGCTGCCGCCGACGCTCACGCCGACCGCAACGAACTCCGCCGGAGCCCCGCCTTCCACGCCGACGATTGCGCCAACGCCGACGGCAACCCTCGCGCCGACGCTTACGGCGACGGAAACGGCGACCACCGCACCGACGTTAACGGCGACGTTTACACCGACAACTGCGCCCACGCTCGCCCCCACGGCGACGCCGACGCTAGCACCCGCGGCAAGCGCCACTCCGACGAGAACCCCGACGCCCGTCGAGACGCCGACGCCTTCCGCAGTTCCCTCCGAAGCCGTGCCGGACGCGGGCAGCGGATCGCTTCAATTCAGCGAACTGGTCGGAGACTATTTCAACAACACGACTCTGGCGGCGCCCGACGTGATGAAGCGCGACGACGGAACGCAGCTCAACTTCCGCTGGCCGGACTCGCCGGCACCAGGCGTGGCGGCGGACTACTTCTCGGTGCGCTGGGGGCAATTGCTTACGACGGACGGCGGCACATTCCGTTTCACGTTCACGCACGACGACGGCGCGCGGCTCTTTATCGACGACACGCTCATCCAGGACGACTGGTACATGCAGGTGCCGACGACCTTCGTCTCTGACGTAACGCTGGCGCCAGGTCAGCACCTGCTGGAGGTCGAGTACTACCACACGTGGGCGGGTGCGGTCGTCGTGATGGACGTGCGCTCACTCTCGGCGCCTACTGGGCCGGTTGTGTTGCCGGCCACACCGACGGTGACGCCATCGGTGACGGCGGTTGCAGCTTCACCGACGGGACGGTAACGGTGACGGCCTCGCCACTGCCTCCTAGCGCGACCGCGACGGCGACCCAAACCGCAACCGCAACAAGTTCGGCTACGGCAACCGCGACAGCGACAGCATTGCCGATCGCGAGTGCCACGGCGCCGGCTACGGCGACATCCGTTCCAAACCCTACGCCCACGTCCACGGCGAGCCCGACGGCCACCGCATCATCGACGGCCACGCGGTTGCCTGCTCCGACAGCGACGGCCACGCCGCTGCCTGGCACGCGAGACAAGACACTCTGGCCGTTCTCGAGCACGAGCATCTGGAACATGCCGATCGGCAGCGGCGCTGTCTACGTTCCGGCGAAGATCGCGCCGCGGCAATGGACGACGGTGGATGGCGAGTATCTTGTGTTCGCGAACGACAGCGATCCGATCGTGCCGTTCTACACGAACGGTGTCTGGGGTAGCGGGCGCTGTAGCACGTCCGTGTTTCAGTATTACCTCAACCTCCCGTCGGATTTCGTGGTGCCGGACGCCGCACCGGGGTGGACACCCAATGCGGTGGCCGCAATCCTTGCGCCGGATGGGCGGACGCTGCACCAGATGAACCCGGTCTCTCGTTGCTCATCGGGCGGGCCCCTTACGGCGGGCTGGACAGCGCCGACCCAGGACATCTATGGCGACGGGATGCTCGGTGGTCACGGTGGATCCGGATTGTCGAGCATCGGCGGATCGCTGCGGCTGGGTGAGTTGACGGGATCAGCCCCCATCCGGCACGCGTTGAAGGTGAACCTCTGGGCCCACGCCTCGGTCTCGCCCACCGGTAACGGATATCGATGGCCGGCCGTGGCGGCGGACTCGTTCTACGACGACGCCGGGAATCCGAATCATTACGCGGGCTCGGTACCGGCGCTGCGGATGGGGGCGCTGCTCGCGATCCCAGCGGACGTCGATCTCGACTCGCTGGGGTTGCAGACCGTGCCGGCGAAGAAGCTGGCGTGGACGTTGCAGAACTACGGGGCGTACGTCGTGGACGATACCAGTTGGGATGCGGACGCTATCGACGCGCAGAGCGGCGTCGATAGCGAGTTCCAGGCGGCGTACGGCATGCCGATGGAGGCGTCCAGCGGGCCGTGGCGGGACGACGTGATGAAGCTGTTCGCGGCGCTCAGCGTGGTCGACAACAACGGCCCGGCGAGCGTCGGCGGGGGTGGGACGCCGCTACAGCCGCTGGCGCCCGCCATCGGCAATTGACTCCAGTGTCCGGGCAGCTCGCATCGCGTCATCTGAACGCGTCGCAGTGGCATGCGCGCGAGGCGGTGGTGGCTGGCGCACGCGCCAGCGCTCGGGGGACGTCACCAGCGGACGCGACCGATGGGCGGCGAGCTGCGCATGATGTTTGAAATATCTGCCCGCGGGGGGTCGGATGAATGATGGCGACCCCGAAGGGAACGGAGGCCGTCGAAGACACAGAAGAGGGAAGGTGGACCCGAGGCTCAAGCGGTGGGGCATCACCGTTGTGCCGACGTTTGAGCAGCGGCAGCGGACGTAATTACGCTCGGGTTGGCGGCGACCCAGGCAAGTGTCGTAAGCCAACGTGACGCAATCGTTCGAGGGACTCGCGCACCTTCGCCCGGTACGACTCCATGAACCTCCACGTTGACGATAAAAAGACCTTCACCGCCAACCACTTCGCAGTGAGATACTGGGCACGTTGCGGCCAAATGCGCGCGCCCACTTATATGGAGGAACGACCCGTGGATGACCGAGTCTCTCGCGCTTGGGCAGTGATTTCCGAGGAGTTGGACGAATACGACACCTTCTACCTCAAGAATCGCTACGAGCGGCTTGGCGATCACTTTCGTGCATGGACATTGCTGGAGAGCGCCTGGCGAGACGGGATCTCCATCGATGACGTCATCGAAGTCGTCGATCTCGATCAGATCGACTTGGAAGATGATGGCGAGCGCGTGGTGTGGCTAGCGGATCTTCTGGGTGCCTATGGAGACGAGCTCCCAAGTAACGATCTCTCACCCCTGCTGCGTGCGGTGGTTTACAGATTCTCTGCGTTCGCGCTCGACGCGAGCCCTTACGTAGGATCCAGCCCGGCCCACGCTGCGGCCGATCTGCGACGCGCGGAATGGCGACTCGGAGGGGCTGCCGGGAGCGCGTTGATGAGCGTCGACGTACCGGGAGTTGCCGCGCTGTTGAATCTCAGCATCGACGAGGTCGGCGCGCTAGAGACTGACGATGAGCCTGCTCTTCCCCCCGATCGTGGAGCGGCTGCGTCGTCAGTCAGACACGCCCCTCGACGCACTACACAGAGTTGTCGCGGTCTACCCTGACCATCCGGAGAGCAACCTAGCGCTGGGGATGTACCTGTCACTGTCAGGTGAAGCCCATGAAGGACTGCGTTATCTGGAACGGGCGGAGGACGCACCAACCTGGATGTCCGACGCGAGGGACGCGGTCCTGAGGTACATGTACGTCGACTGCAGCGTCGCGTCCGGCACGAAGCCCAGTCGAACCTTCGGAGATCTGATCGATCTACCGTTGATCCAGGCCATCACCTTCGGCGTCGGGAAGCAGTGGCAGGAGTTTGAGTACTACCTGGCCTGTCGTGCGTGGATGATCTTGGAGGGCAAGGCTGCACCGTTCTCGTCGCTTCACCCCCTCGAGGACGTGCCGCGGTCCGGACTTGTGCAGCACCGCCGGCCGAACCCAAACGACATCGATGCTACCGCCAGTGTTGAGTGGCTCGAAGAGCGAATCGAGCCGCTACACCGCGAGCAACTGCAGACGCGCACAGACATCGGCGCTCTGGGGGCGAAGTTCGTCGGCGTCGCATCTGATCGCGAGGCCTTCCTCATGAGGCAGGTGGATCAGCTCATGCCGCGGCAGCGCCGACAGGATTACGTTCATGAGCTTCGTCGTTGCATCAGGTACTGGGATCGGCTCGATCAGCGCGCGAAAGATCAGCTAGTCGCGGCGCGCTACATCTCTAATGACCCCGCGTTGAACGCGTCCGAGGCGGTGAGCGCCGTGCTCTTCTCTATTGCGCTCGCCGTTGAGGTCACCGCGCGGAAGGTGCTCAGAATGGAACGAGGCGCGCGGCTCGGACACATGAGCGCGCGCCTCCAGTCGGATGTCTCAGGCGAATGGGTGGGAAGGTTCAGCGAACTGAAGGACATCCGGAATCTCGCGGCTCATGAGTTGCGCTCGCTATCGCGCAGCGACGTGGACCGAGCGTGGGAGATCGTGCTCGGCGGGGAAGATTCACCTGGCGTCATCGACGCGCTGATCGACCATGGATCTTCTATAAGGTGAAAGCTGACCGAAGGCCGATCGCCTTTCATCTCGTCAGTCATGCGGTGAAATCTATCGGAAGCTCCTGTCACAGCGGATCAGGACCTAAGGCCAAGGCGGAAAGAGCGCAAGAAAGTCACCTCGCGATGTCGAGGAGAGACCCGCGCGCCCTACTCGACGCCCTCGCGTCCGCGCGGCCAGATTGCCGCGATGCGCTGAGCCAAGTCCTTGCTGCGTTCCTCGACCGTGGCTTCGGACCAGTCGTCGGCGTAATCGCGTAGCAGTCTCCTGTTGAGGTGCAGCACCGTGTGAGCCTCAAGGATCTTGGTCTTCTTCGCCCACGGCTCGTTTGACATCGTCGAGTTCAATCGATCCCGCACGAGCGTCAGGTTGCCGATCAGGTGAACTGTTCGATCTCGCCGTGCGGCCTCTTCCGCCGAGAGGATGGTTGGCTGCCAGTGAAGCCGCCACCCCTGAGGCATCACATGCTCTATGGAGAGACCACGCTTCACATGGTCCTCTTCCGCTTTCTGCGACCGCAGGGAGTCTTCCAGCGCTTCGAGGATCAAGCGAAGCCGCCCTCGCGTCAGCAACTGATACAGCGGCAGTGTCGCTAGCGCTTCGAGGAGTTGGGAGTCTCCTGGCCAGGCTCGCGATTCACTCGTCTGGCCGAGGAGGTAGTCTCGGATGACCTCGGTCGCGCTTGTGACGGGAGCCTGCGTGATTCTGGCGACCAGCTCCAAGAACAAGCGATTGTAATCCTTGGTCGTGAGCCTGCAGATCATCCTGCGGACGAGATAGCTTTCGATGGTTGCGAGAGCCTGCTCGAATGCGTCTTCACCCAGCTCGCTGCGGTTGGCGAGAAGCCAGAGGATGACGGGGGTCGATACTCCGACGTCCATCACGGACCACCTATATAGGAACGTCCCGAGAGGTGACGAGTCCGTCGGGCCATACAGCGTCTTGAACGAGTCCGCAATCTCCTGAAGGTCATCGAGTACGTCCGGCACGCTCCCGATACCGTCGGCGTATCGCCGGAACTTCGGAAACACTTCCGCGGTTTGCACTTCTTCAGCCGTCCTCATGTTCAGCCAGTAGTTCAAGTAAGCGTCGAGACGCGTACGGATGAGACGCCCCTGTCGGAAATCCTCTCTCCACCAGTTCGCCTCAAAACCGGCCCAGTAGCGTGCATGGATGGCCTCGCTGTCCAAGCCGGCCAGCCCCGCCGCATGGAAGATCCAGTTCTTGACGAGGTCGGATGCCAGTAGCGGCGTGCCGCGGGCATTGAGGGTCTCGAAGATGACATTCGCGTCGTCCTTGGGCTCAAGATCGATTACCACGAGGCGGAGAAGGCCCATCAGTGCTGTCGCGAGCGCATGCGCACGCAGTTGCTGGCGTGCTTCCTCGGGTACCTCCAGCCATTGCCGGACCTGGAGTTTGAAGAACTCGTGCGCCTGAACGATCGCGAGGCCCTCAAAGCCGTCGATCTCCAGATCGTTGTGCATGGCGTGACGGAACCCGTCCTGATCGCCTAACGTGGGCCAGACCTTGAACAGCAAGTCTGCGTCGTCCTCGCCATAATCGGCATCGTTGAGCACGAGTTTGCGGAGCAGGCGAGCCTCCTTCGCGTAGCCATCGGCCTCGAACACGTCCTGAGCCGCGTCGAGGATCAGCTGAATGGTGGTTAGTCGCTGTTGGCCATCGATGACCTGGCGCGTTTCGAGTTCGCCGGTGGCGTTCAGTTGCTGCTGGAGGACCACAGCGCCCAGGAAATGGCCGACCACGTTAGCCTCTCCCACCGCCTCGCTCCGGCCACGGTCAAGTTCTTCGAGGTAGTCCTCCGCCTTGTTTCGGACGTCGTTCCACAGAGGCTCCCACTGCTCCTCTTGGTTCCAGACGTAGGGACGTTGGAACAGCGGAATGACGTACCGGATGTCCTTCTGGAAGAGCGCCTTCGGGCTCAGGATGTCGGCCTTCACGTGATGTTGCCCTCCGTAAGTTCAGATGCGTGAGAGTGTAACCCGTCTAGCTCGTCTGCGCCGCTTCCCTGCTAGAATCTCGCCGATTACGCATTCGGCACGACAGCAGGGAGCGCGGATGCCAAAGCCCGAACAAGAGGCACGCGAGCGCATAGACGCCGTCCTCCAGCTGGCCGGCTGGCAGGTGCAGGATCGCGACGCCGCGAACCTCACCGCGAGCCGCGGCGTGGCGGTGCGCGAGTTCCCGCTGAAGGGCGGCCATGGCTTCGCGGACTACCTGCTCTACGTCGACGGCAAGGCCGTGGGGGCGATTGAGGCGAAGCCGGAGGGCACGACGCTCACGGGCGTCGAGTGGCAATCCGAGAAGTACAGCGAGGGCGTGCCGGACGAGATCCCCGTCGTTGTGCGGCCGCTGCCGTTCCTCTACGAGAGCACCGGCATCGAGACGCGATTCACGAACCGCCTCGATCCTGACCCCCGCAGCCGGCGACGTCTTCGCCTTCCATCGCCCCGAGACGCTGGCCGGCTGGCTCGACACGACGGCGATCGCCAGCGTTCCGGAACAGGCGCTGAAGAAGGTCGCCGACGACAAGGGCTCGTACATCGCCATCTCGACGCTCCGGAACCGGCTGAAGGCGATGCCGCCGCTCATCGAGCGAGGGCTGTGGCCGGCGCAGATCAGGGCCGTGCGGAACCTGGAGGAATCGCTGAGCCAGGATCGGCCGCGCGCGCTCATCCAGATGGCGACCGGCAGCGGCAAGACGTACACGGCTATCACGTCGATCTATCGGCTGATCAAGTTCGGCGGCGCGCAACGTGTCGTGTTCCTGGTGGACCGCGCGAACCTCGGGCGGCAGGCGCTGAAGGAGTTCCAGCAGTACACGACGCCCGACGACGGCCGCAAGTTCACCGAGCTGTACAACGTGCAGCACCTCACCTCGAACAAGATCGATCCGGTCGCGCGCGTCTGCATCACGAC